>PBEC01000013.1 GCA_002717515.1 Flavobacteriales bacterium | reverse complement strand
TTCAATTGCTTCATCAAGAGTAGAATATTTCATTACATAAAGAATTGGCGCGAATGTTTCTTCCTTAACAACCAACATAGTATGATTTGCTTCAATAATGGTTGGTTTCACATAGCAACCCGAAACATATTCTTTTGAAGTCAAAACTTCATTTCCTGTTAATACATTTCCTCCTTGGTTTATTGCAGAGGAAATTGCGGAACTATATTTTTCAACGGCATCTATATCAATTAATGGGCCTACATGATTTCCTTCATCCAGAGGATTTCCTATCTTAATTTGACCATAAGCTTTAACCAGCTTTTCAATCAATAAGTCGTATTTAGATTCATGCACAATCAAACGGCGAGTTGATGTACACCTTTGTCCACATGTCCCTACTGCTCCAAAAACAATAGCTGGAACTGCATGGGATAAATCAGCATTTTCAGTTATTATAATAGCATTATTGCCTCCTAATTCAAGAATTGACTTACCGAATCGTACCGCTACATTTTGAGCTACACTTTTCCCCATCTTTGTTGAACCCGTTGCAGATACTAAAGCTATTTTATGACTAGAAGCCATTTGCTCACCAATATCTCTCCCTCCTATTATTACGGAACATATCCCCTCCGGAAGTTCATTATTAGTAAGAACAACTTTCATAATTTCCTGACAAGCTAATGCTGTAAAGGGTGTTTTTTCTGATGGCTTCCAAATACATACATTACCGCAAATCCATGCTAATGCAGTATTCCAGGCCCACACAGCAACTGGAAAGTTGAATGCTGAAATAATCCCAACAACTCCAATGGGATGCCACTGTTCAAGCATTCTATGCTCTGGTCGTTCAGAGTGCATTTGAAGCCCATAGAGTTGACGTGACAAGCCAACTGCAAAATCGCAGATATCAATCATTTCTTGAACTTCACCAAGACCTTCTTGCAAACTTTTACCCATTTCATAACTCACCAATTCTCCCAGTGATTGCTTCTGCTTTCTAAGTTCTTCACCGAACTGACGAACAACCTCACCTCTTTGAGGAGCGGGTAATTGTCGCCATATTGTAAATGCTTCTAAAGACGCATCAATAATCTTTTCGAAATCGAAAGAATTTCCGCCTTGAACTGCACCTATTGTTTTTCCATCAACAGGAGATTGAATTGTAAAAATTTCTCCATTACCTTTCCAACTTTGATTGCCCGTACTTACCCCTAAAAAAGGAGCTTCCAAGTTATTTTTATTAAGAATATCTTTCATTTTTACATTTTTAATTACATCAAAAAAATTTCAGATTTAATAAGCTGAGAAAGTGAGCTACCAATTATTCTTTTGACGAACCTTCTAAATCCCCTTTTATGTAATAGTTTCCGTTAGAAGTTTCAACCAATTTACTATACGATATTTCCTCCTGTTTTATAAATCCTTGATCGGGTAAATCTCCTTGTTCAACCATCTCAATCACTGCAGCAATAGANGCCGCTGTTGTCCACGAGATGGCTCGCCATTCCTGCCCTTCAATTTCTAAAGGATAAAATGCTTTGTAGTATTCATTTCTGAATAATTTTTCGTTTTTCCAACCTTCAACTACAGCATAGATGTATACAACATCCTCCTTAACTGGGGGTTTAGCATTTTCTAAAATTTTGGTCAAATTTTCCTTATCATCTTTCATGATTAATTCACTAATCAAGAACTTCATTAGCTTACCATGCCCAGGATATCGAATTGATTTATAATTTAATGTATCTACCTTTCCTTCATAGGTTTCGCACATTGTTCCTAATCCTCCTGAAGTAGTAAATGCTTCAAATTCTCTTCCTCCAATGTTTATATACTCAAAGCCATTCAATGACGTAACCATTTTGCGTTCACCGTGATGAATGGCCTCAGCATCATTAATGTATTCGTTGATTACACCTGCTGGAGACCAGGTAAACGAATAAGCCATTTGACCATTGGGATAGCGTGGCAAGGCTCCTACTCGCAATTCAATATCTCGTACCTTAGTGAAGTCTTTAGTTAAATGAGCACCAACAATACCAATGAAACCTGGAGCTAAACCACACTGAGGTGCCATTACGCCTTTTGATGTTTTACTAAGTTCTCTTATGTAATTTGTTGTTTCAACGTCCTCGGTTAAATCAAAATAATGTATACCCAAATCATGAGCAACCTTTGCGATTAACTTGTTTAAATAATAAGGAAGAGCTGACACTACAGCATCTTTGCCTTTTAAAACTTTTCTTATAAACTCTTCATTGGACAAATCACCTTCAACAACAGTAAAGGGCAAATCGAAATCATAGTGAGGTTTTTGCTTATCTATTCCTAATACATTGTACTTTTTACTTAATAATACACCTACAAGGGTTCCTACTTTTCCTAAACCCATTGTTACAATTTCTTTCATATTATTTTCTCTTTTTNGTTTGATCTAAATAAGTACTTTCAAAAATTTTATCTGCGTTACCTGTTTCAAAGCCATCTCTACGATGTTTTCTTTGAATTTGTTTACCTATAAGGTGTTTAAATTCAGGCAAAAGTTTTCTTTCACAAAACTCTACATAAGAACCTGGAATCATTTTTTTAACACCCTCCTGAAAATTAGCCTCAACCATTGAAGAAACTGTGGAACTTTGCAACAAAAGCTCATCTCTACTTACTTTAATCTTTCCACCAGAATCATTCAAAACTAAACCTATAGACTCTAGAAATGTATTGAACTCAGAAATTGTATTGTATCCTTCCTTTAGATCATGTACCGAAATTGTATAATGATTTAAATAGTATCGGTTGTAAATAACCCAAGCGGCATACTCACTAACCTTTTGTAACTCTTTAAAATCATACCAGCTTGGAAGCCGCCACAGAGGCTCATGTAAAAAAGCATCTACTTGCTGATAATCATCTAAATCCAATTTTTCAACCGGGTCTGATTTCACTTCATCCAAATAAGAAAAGATGATTTTTTGAGTCTTATCAGGCATATCAGCAACTCTTAATTCACTAATAAATATTCTTGGATACTTGGGATTTGGTGGAGCATACCATCTGGCATTCAATCTTTTGCTTTCAAAAAAATACTCATCCTTAGGCACATAACCATGATGTAAAAATATTTTTTCAAAAGATTGTATCCCCAGTTGTTTAACCCCCATTGTCCTGAAAGCTACATGGTCATTACTAATGTCCTCTTGAGATTTTATAATCCCTTGTTGAATTAAAGCATTCGTGACTTTATTCACCTCAGGAACCCTTTTACTGTATCGCCTCATCAATCCATTTAAAATCTTATCTAATGTTTTCATAGGCTACACTTTAAAACAGCATATATTAGTTAACCTCAATTTGCATAATTGGGTTTCAATGAAGTTAAAAACACAAATAATTTATTTTGATGGTTAAAACGTAGAGTGTTAATCGTGTTTTTTAGTAACAAATTACTTAATTACTTTTGAATATTTTCTTCTCAATTCGTAAGTGATGTATCTTACAATAAGACTTATATATCTCTTCTGCCTCATGGATACCCAGACTGTGCGCTTTTTTTATATCGTAGCAGGCGTCAAAAGAATACCTAAATCTAGCCTTTGCCAATCCTCGATTAAAATAAGCAACCGATTCATTAGAATCCAACTGTAAAGATTTATCGTAATCGGCGATTGCTTTTACTTGAAATCCAAGTTGACTGTAATAAATGCCTCTTTGTAGAAAGGCCTTTGAATTCAAACTATCTTTAGCGATGTACTTATTTATAAGTTTAATTTGCGCCTTATAATGATTCCGGAGAGAATCAGAAATACCCGTATTGTAATATTTTTCAATTTTTACTTCGGCAGAGTCAATTTCCGAATCAATCTGAGTCTTTTTTTGAGCAAAAGACTCATTAACTGTAAGTATCAGAAATGCTAATAAAAACAACCTCATAAAACGAAAAATAGTGTGACACTAATTTACGACTCAAGAAACATAACGTTACAAATCAAGTCACAGAAGTTTTCAACAGTTAAAACTATTTTGAAACGGTATCGGTTTGATATGAATTTAGCTTTGTCATGTGTTTACCACATTGCTGCATCATTAATGTTTGAGCCTGCTGTAAGCCTAAATCACTTGCTTGTTTTAAATCCAGACAAGCATCAAAGGTATAGAAAAACCGAGCTTTACTCAACGCTCTATTGTAGTATATTATAGGTTGCTGATCATTTATTTCAAGTGCCTTGTCGTAGTCCTTGATTGCCTGAACATGAAGCCCTAAGGTCGCCCAGTATGAACCTCTATTAACATAAGCTCCAATATTAGAAGAATCTTCATCAATTTGTTCAGTAAAAACTTCAATTATCGCCTTTGCTTGAGCCCTTTCAGACTCGGATAAATTAAGATTGAATAAATCAGATACATCATAGTCTACAGATGTATTGTTTATTTGACCTGAAGTCGTATCAGTTTTAAGAGAATCTATATTAACTCCTTTGGTTGGGTCTTTATATGGAGTTGGCTTTGGAATATATGTTCTTTGGGAGTACAATGAAATACTGAACAAAGATATTAGGCAGAATAAAAAAACTTTTTTCACTTCTATATCTACGATATTAAAATTCTTAAGTTTCAAATACATTTAACTTATTTTTAAATCTCAAATAATTTGAAAAGATATAACTTAAGATGCATTAAATTGCATAGAAATACATTTATTTTTTAAAAAGATATTATGAATTCAAAAAGGACAAGGAATATAAGAGCAAAAATTAAAAAGAATGAAATCAAAAGAATGAAAATTCAAAAGATTCAAAAAAAAATTACAGTTGTAGGAGTCCTTGGTATGTTGACCCTCGTTATATTTCTCCTTTTTGGATATTTAAAATCTCCAACACAATCACTTAAGTTGTCATTCGAGTTAAAACAACCGCAAAATACCACACAGCTCATAAATCATTTTTTAACTAAAATACCTACAATTGATGGAGAGATTGCCACCTCGATTGAGACGACAAGCCAGGGTGCGTGGGTAACCTCATCTCAAAATGTATTTTTCACTCTCATTGAAGCAAATTATAAAACAAACAAAATTTCCTACAAAGTTTACCAAAGTGATTTTGATGTAACAGGAAGCTGGACAATTGAATTTCACAAAAACGAAAACAATACTACTTTAAATTTTATTGAGAATTCTTCAATCGACAATTTAGGTCAGCGAGCACTTTTGTATTGGACAGGAGAAAACAGATACTGCGAAAACCTGTTTGAAGCTTTTAAAAATTCTTTTTAAAAACTAATTGTATCTTATTTTTTGACCAATTCTTAAGGTTTTTTTTCTGCTTATTTTATTTAAACGACACAGTTTATTTATCGATACATTATAACGTTTTGAGATCTTCCATAAACTATCTCCTCTTCTTACTCTATGATATTTTATCTTCCTGACTTCTTTTAAAAAAGAAAAATGCTTTGAACTCAAAAAAAGAGAGTCTTGTCGAACATCAAACGTGGAATCGTTTATAAGAAAAATATCGGATGGATTTATAGGCTCTCCAAGATACCTGGTTTCAAAATGAAGATGACTCCCATAACTTCTTCCTGTATTACCGCCTAAACCAATTAAATCACCTCCTGCAACCTCATCTCCTTCTTTTATTAAACGCTTACTTAAATGAGCATATAGTGTTTCTAAACCATTATTATGACGAATAACAATTACGTTACCGTAGGTTGAACTGTATCGAGCGATTCGAACCATTCCATCGAATGCTGAACGAACACTATCCCCCGTATTTAATTTTATATCGACACCATAATGAGGTCGATTATTTCTCCATCCATAACCTGAAGTTAAACGCCCAATTGAAGGACTATGAAAGTCACATGAATCGTGTAGCAACTTAAGAGTTGTCGTATCTACTTTTTTAGTTTGATCAACTTTCACCCCCCAAATTTGAGCTTGATCAAATCCTCCATACAAATCATATGCGGGAAAAAAAACCATACTATCCTTATTAGACCAAGTTTTTTCAATCAACTTTCCTTCATAATTACTATTGAGGTTAACCGTCAAAGAATCCGGAAAAGCCAGGAGTGAAAAAGGTACTAAAATGAAGCAAAAAGAAAAAACTTTTATCATACTTCAAATTTAGCAGGAACTGGATTAGTAAGATTTTAAAATTGGAATTAATTGTTAACAATTCGACTATAAAAAAGGCTTATCAAAACTTGATTAGCCTCCGGCACAAAAAAACTATTTTTTGATAATTTTTTGAATGATTGTAGTTCCTGAAGATCTAATTTGTAAAAAATATACTCCTTTGTTTAACTGAGTTCCGAATGAAGTTGAGGAACTGCTCAAATTTATCCTTTCTATGAGCGAACCCTTAACATCATAAATAAAAGCCTCTCCCGTTGCATTAGATATTGTAAAACCAGAACTAGTTGGGTTTGGATGAATGGTTATATTTTTATTTTGAACCTGACTTTCTCTCACCGTCAAACATTCATCATTGTTCTCATCAACCACTACATTTACTGGAACTTTAGCACATTCTTTACCCGATGTCACCTTTAAATTAAAGAAAAACCCATAATTATCTGCCTCTGCCCATGACCCCCAGTTGGCCCATCCCTTAGCTGATGATGAAAAAACCCCGGGAATTTCAAAAGCATTAGCAGCAGGAGAACTACCTATTTTTAAATTTATACTTGAACCAAATGCATCAAGATAATAATCTCCAGCAGCAATNTCTTCCCAATTCAAGGCTATTTCTTGGTCACCCGAACTAACTGTAGCAGTAGCCGTTTTCACAACCGTTGAACCATCGCTTGCCTTTAAATTAATCTTCACAGATCCTGCAGAAGCCGCTGTAATGGAAACAGCGTCCAGGTTAACTTGCTCAGCCAAGATAGAAATTTTTCTTCCATAATTGTTCGTTCCTGCGTTCCAGCCATCACCAACACCAGTCCCAAGAGTAGTGTTTTGAGTAAGCGCAGATCCAGCTCCTCCCATCCAAAACACAGAACTCGAATTCACTATTGGGGTGAAAATTTGTTCGGTAGATAATTCAACAATTGAATTTTCCGAATCATACCATTTAACGACCTCGTTTGCTTCAAGAGAAGCTTGATCACCTGAAGTACAAACCGTATCAGATTCTGCATAGGGAACTTCAGAACTAACGGTTGCAACAGAATTAACGGGTGAGCATCCAGTTGCAGAGACAGTTACTTTGTACTCCCCACCTCTTGTAACAAATAAAGAAGAGCTTATTTCATTCGTTAAAACTTCATTATCTCTACTCCATTCAATGTTCCTACCTCCACCACTCACTGCTGCATCCAAAAATATTGAAACAGGATCGCAAAGCTCATAAGGTCCTCCTAAATCAGGAACAGATAAAACGCCGGTAACCTCAATTTCATCAGATCTATTGCACCCGTCTTGCCATACTTCAACAGTATAAACTCCTACGGAGAGAGCATCATAAGTGCCAGCACCAGAGGACTGGTTCACTAAAGTCTGAGACTCATCTTTCCAAGTAAAAGTAACACCTGATTGCGGAGCGACTCCAGATTGCAAAGTAACTGAAGACAACCCACAAATACTTACATTGTCTCCCAATTCCGGAGTTGGTGCAGCACATTTATGTTTATCCATTGCAGCATCACATGCATTCAATAAAGAGTACTGTCCTTTAACATCCTGGGTGACTTCCCAAATCAAAACCCCAACACCTCCTTTTCCCATTACGTAATCAATCTTCTCTTCAATTGTGTTTCTTCCATTGTAACACTTACCTCCAGTAACGTCATTCTCATATGTATTTTGCTTATCAGTCGAGCCATTTAATATTGTACTATACATTTGAACTGCGGTACATCTGCTGTAAAAAGCGACACCACCAAGCATTTTTTCATAGGGACAACCTCTCGCATGATATAAGTCCATAGCATCCTCCATGAACTCTAATGAAGAATGATTTCCATCAGTAAGACCTGGGTCATCATAACTCATAATGTTCAGATCGTCAATGTAATCAAAAGTTTCATCCAGCCATTTGTCAGCATGAGCTGATTCTCCACCACATGCAGCAGAAACCAAATAACCTTCAGGATTTAATGTTTCATACAAAGTTTTGAAAAAGTTTTTAAACGCAACTTCTTGCCCAGCAGCTGGGAATTCCCAGTCTATATCAATTCCTTTTAAACCATAATCTTCGCATATTTGTAGAGCCTCAGCAGCAAAATCCTCCCTTTTGGACTCGCTATTGGCAATAGTAATGAAGTTACTTGATTTTCCCCAACCACCAACAGACAACCATACATTCTTACTATATGTAGTTGCTTTATCGATTACGAACTGAAACCTGGTCGGTTCTTCAATTGTAATACCCCCAGAACTCGTGGGTATTGAACCAAAGTAGTAATAATCGGTCATTTTATCCCACTCGATCGCTGCGTCCATCTGAGCTGTTGTTCTGTAACGAGGTATATATCCAATTATTTTTTGAGCATACAAGGGAGCAACGACTCCTAAAAACAGTAATAAAACAAATATCTTTTTGAATTTTTTCATAGTTACAGAGTTAACCCAAACACTACAAATGCCTGAAAATCAATATATTATTTTAAAAAAAAAGACCAATGAAAAATATTAGGTAATAAGGTAGTTTTTCGGTTGGTACATCATTAAATTTAACGTTTATCAACGAAAAATCAAAAATCCAACCTTTTTTATTTCAGCGCAATTAGACAGCGCCAAGATAAATTATGATAAATAACAGAAATGCTTCGATGAATTAATTATGAGCAATACAAATCAAAAAAATGCATTAAAAAAAACTATTTTGATTTTTTTGGAACAGGATCATGACCAGAGGTTCCCCACGGATGACATTTTGATATTCGCCTGATTCCTAACCACGTTCCCTTAAAAGGCCCCCATGTTTTAATTGCCTGTATAGCGTAACTCGAGCAAGTTGGTTGATGACGACATGAAGAAGGAAACCATGGACTTATAAGACCTTGATAAAGTTTAATTAATATTATAAAAAAACCGGACAAAAACTTCATAATACAAATATAATCAAAGTCTTACATCATTAATCATGTCTAATTGATTTAAAACCCAGAAAAAATCAATTGTGATATAATTTGAAAAAATTAATCACATCTATTGCAGGGACTTTTTTATCAGGATTTGCAAACATAGTTTCCAACAAATTTTGAACAGCAAAAGGATTTAAACCCAATTTAAAACCTATATCGCCACACATTTTAATCTCACTAGGAGACAGAACACCATCAATTTTCATCACCAGTAAAAAAGTGTAAAACAATACAATCCTTTGGTGTTCCGCTTTTGGAGGGGAAAACTCCAACGTTTTATCGACAAGACCGTCAATATCCTCTTTTTTAACACTTAATTTTTTTCCAAGCTGATATATAAAATCCACTTCGCTCTCTGACTCAATATTGTCTACCCGTATTAGAGTCAACAAACTATGAAGCAAACTCAACTTTTGGTCGTAACTTAAATTATTCATACCATTAGCTTTAGTCACATCACACTTACAAACACGTAGAGTCACACAATAAGTTTAACGTTATAATTATCAATTAGTTACGAAAATACCTAGGGGGTTTTCAACAGTGCTTCAGCAAACCATTTTGCCACTGCAGCTCTGTTTTCAACAATTGTAAATCTTTTTTGATCTTTTGAATTTTGAATATTACCCAATTCAATATATACCCCTGTAGGGCTTGCCTCTCTCAACATATGAAGGTTTCTAGGCTTTACTGTTCCTTTATATCCTCTTCCTTTCTGATATTTATCGTACTTTGATTTTACAGTTGAATAAAGGGTTTTTGCGACTTTTTTGCCTGTTTTACTTTTTGAAAAATAGTAAAAAAACATATCAACTCTACTTCCAACGCTGCGAGAATCAATATGAACAATAATCATTCTTTGATACTTAACACCTTGCTTTTTATGTTTTTTATACAAAACATTAATTGCGTTTGCTCTTTGATTCAATCTTTTAACCTGATTTAATGGGATTTTCTTTTTTGGATACGTAACTTCATCTTTATCACAGGCTAAAAGAGAAACATCTCTTATTCCGTCGTTTTGATCCCGAACAATCATATAAACAGTCGCACCCTGCTCCACCAATCTTCGCCCTAACCTTAAGGTAATATCATAGGCATATTCATCCTCGCAAATTGATTTGCCTTGACATTTACCTACAGCACCAGGATCGGGGCCACCATGTCCACTGACTAAATAATAAACCCTTCCTTTCAATTTGTTCGAAACAATTTTGACGTTTTTGTACTTCTCTCCAAAAATTTCATGAGTCACTGTTTTAGCTGAAAATATCTTTGAATCCTCTAAACGACTTGATGATTTTGTGGTCTTACTATAACAGTCTATTAGATATTGAGGCACCCATAATTTTCCACCCGATGAATATATTTTACTTTTAATTTTAGTATTTACGATGATCTCATTCCAATTTTGAATGCTTTTAGCTTGATTGTAATCAGAGATACCTATTGTTGACCTAATACTTTTTCCATTATAGGTATAAACTTTTATCGGCAACTTATATGACTTTCCTTTAATTAAAAAGTCCTCGGATTTGAGCAGATTAAGCTCAAGAAATTTATTCTTACTGCATTCATCGGAAATTGAATATTGTTTCAACAATAAGATTCTATTATCACCTGACTTAGCTTTCACTGTTAGCCAATTTTGTGCATTTAAAACGCACGATGAAAAAAGTAAAAAAACAAGAATTCTCATTTTAACATTTTGAATTAAATTCCACCAATGATAATTTAAAAACTAATTTAATCTCTTAGGTGAAAATAAAACGCAAATTGTCAACTATTAATTGTTTGTCAAAATCTTTTGAAAAGAATTTAAGCCTTCAGAAAACATCATTTCGAGCTTTCTTTCGGCGCCGAGCATGTATATCATAAGATTACTTTCGAAATCCATACTCCAGTTAATTTTTGTTCCCAATTCTGTTTTAGTCAATTTAAACTTATACACATACAAATCAACTTTGGGCAGATCAACAGTTATATGAACTTCTTCTGAATTGGATTTTTTGACTTCGTAGGTTGCGATTATGTTATTTAATGAATCTGTAACCTGCAAAAAATTGATATCATTCTCAGAAGAAAAACTGTATGAAACAGACGAATCTGAAATACTTTTAGGATCCCAGTATTTAAACTTTTGAATATCAGTAAGTAGGCTTTTTACTGCTTTAGGATCAGCTTTAATTTCCTTGGTCACAGAGGGTGAAATTGTAGATGGAATTGTTAATATTGCTACAAAAAAAGCGATTATAACTAATAATCCATAACCTATAATTTTCTTTACCATACTGTAAAATTAATGGATAAGTTGATTCTTTGAGTGAAAAAAAGAAAGTTTTTAAAAACAATGTTTTTCACTAAAAAAATAATGAACAAGTAATACTATCTTTACAAGATGTTTCAAGTAATACTTAAATCAGGAAAAGATGCTTCAGTGCGAAGATTCCACCCTTGGGTTTTTTCAGGAGCAATTAAAAAAATTAAATCAGAAGAAGGCAGAGAGGTTGAACCTCAAGAGGGTGAAATTGTTAAAGTAACCGATAACAAAGGAAACTTCCTGGGAACCGGTCATTATCAAAATGGTTCCATTATGGTTAGGATTCTTTCTTTCAAAGAAGAAGAAATCAATGAGGAATTTTGGACGGAAAGAATTCAAGAAGCCTATGATTTAAGGACTCAATTGAATTTAACAGATAATGAACAAACCAACATATATCGACTAATTCATGCCGAAGGTGACGGATTACCTGGACTAATTATTGATTATTACGCAGGGACAGCAGTAATTCAATCGCACTCAATCGGCATGCATTACGAAAAAGAAAATATTGTTATAGCGCTTAAAAACGTATATGGAGAATCATTAAAGGCCATTTTTGACAAAAGCTCTGATACACTACCCAAAAACGGACCTATTCAAATTGAAGACAACTACATCTATCAATCAGAAGGATATTCATCAATTGGCTTAGAACATGGATGCCAGTTTAAAATCGACTGGGAACAAGGTCAAAAGACTGGATTTTTTATCGATCAACGAGAAAACAGAGCTCTGTTAGGATCTTATTCCAAAGACAAAAAAGTATTAAATACATTTTGCTACACAGGAGGGTTTTCATTAGCAGCATTAAACTCCGGAGCAACTCATGTTGATTCAGTAGATGCCTCTGCCCGAGCAATTGATTTAACCGATGAGAATGTTGCGTTAAACGGATTTACAGACAAGCACGGCTCTTTTGCAACAGATACATTTAAGTTTTTTGAGCAAAATGACGCCTCCAAATACGATATCGTTGTTTTGGATCCACCTGCCTTTGCAAAACACCAAAATGTAAAACACAATGCAGTAAAAGGATACAAAAGATTAAACGCCACAGCTCTTCAGGCAATGAAGCCAGGCGCCCTATTGTTCACCTTCTCTTGCTCACAAGTTGTGGACTCCAAATTGTTTTACAATACCATTATGGCTGCTGCAATTCAAACCGGTAGAAAAGTGCGAGTATTGCACCAGGTAACTCAACCAGCCGATCACCCAATTAATATTTACCATGCTGAAAGTCATTACCTTAAAGGATTAGTTCTTCAGGTCATATAGCGATTAATAATATTTAACATATACTTGTAGCCATGTTTCAAGGACTTCAAAATATCAACCATAAAAATTCTAATAATTTCTTTTTAATAGCGGGCCCTTGTGCCATAGAAGGAGAAGAAATGGCATTGGATATAGCAGGTAAAATCACAGAAATTACCAACGAATTACAAATACCATATATTTTTAAAGGATCTTTCAAAAAAGCCAATCGGTCAAGATTAGATTCTTTTACAGGTATTGGTGATGAAATAGCATTGGAAATTTTAAAGAAAGTTGGTGAAACGTATAACATCCCAACAATAACCGATATCCACATTCCTGAAGACGCAGCTTTAGCAGCCAAATATGTGGATGTGCTTCAAATTCCAGCTTTTTTATTCCGACAAACGGATTTGTTAGTTGCTGCAGCCAATACAGGAAAAGTAGTAAGCATTAAAAAAGGACAATTTGCCGGCCCCGAAGCAATGCGCTTTGCAGTAGATAAGGTAAAAGGATCGGGGAACAATAACGTTTGGATTACTGAAAGAGGAACAACTTTTGGCTACCAAGATTTAGTAGTTGATTTCAGAAGTATTCCTTTTATGAAACAATACGCTCCTGTTGTAATGGACATTACTCATTCTCTTCAGCAGCCAAACCAAACAAGTGGGGTTACCGGAGGAAAACCAGAGTTAATCTCTACAATTGCAAAAGCAGCAATTGCAACTGGTGCCGATGGATTATTCATCGAAACTCACCCAGACCCATCACAAGCGAAATCAGATGGAGCAAACATGCTTCCGTTGGATGAGCTGAAAGGTTTATTAGAAGAGCTTTTAAGGGTTCGTAAAGCAGTGATTTAAAAAAACATCAAGGCAGTATAATAATTTTTGTTCCTGTTTTAACACTGCTGTAGATTTCATCCATCTGTTTATTTGTTACCGCGATACATCCGTGTGTCCAGTCTTTTAGTAAATGTAGTTTCCCTAACCATGGTTTATTATTGGGCAATCCGTGAATTTTAATTGCCCCTCCCGGATTTCTGCCTTTTGAACGTGCAAAAGCTTTATCCTTCGAATTTGGATAAGATATTCCTAAATTTTTATAATACTTGCTATTGGGATTCTTCCCATCAATGAAATAGGAACCTTCGGGTGTTTTTTCATCCCCTTCGAATTGTTTGTGACCAATCGGGTTTCCGCCCAAGGAAATTGAATATTGTTTCACTTTTTGTTTTTTATAAAAAAGTTGAATTTTTCGTTTTGACTTAAGCACTATTATTTGATCGACTTTGTTTTCTTTAATACGTTCAACGTACACAGAGCCAAAAAGAAGAAAGATGGAAATAAGAATGACAACTATCTTCATTTATATTAAACAGTATACTTACCTGAATTATTGTTTTTGGAATTTATTTATTTTGAGGTTACTAATTAAAAATCTTAATCATTCAGTACGTCCGCATCTAGGTTGTATTTACTTCTTTTTTTAAACACAACTAACCCTATTACCGTAATTGCCCCATTTATAGCTAAAATTTCAAACCCAAGACCTAAAAAATGTGCTAATAAGAAGCTGGAAACAGCACTAAACACAGCAATAAAAGGAACTGCGAAATCATTCACTTTAACTTTGGTTAAGATACCTACACTATACAAACCTAACAGAGGACCATAGGTAAAACCAGTCCATTTAAATAATGCCCAAATTATACCATCCTCATTAATGAACTTAAAAACCATTATAACCCCAAAAAGGACAAAACTCATTAATATATGAACGAATATTCTTGTTTTTTCATCTTCTTTCTCAAAAATATCAATACACATACTTGTAGTCAACGAGGTTAGTGCCGAATCAGCACTGGAATAAGCAGCAGCGATTAAACCAATTAAAAAAACAACACTTAACCACTTTGGGAAATAACCAAATTTAGCCAAGGAAGGATATATTTGATCTTTAGCTACTTCAACCATTTCTGATCCATTTCTTAATTGATATAATGGCTCTTTAACAATCTCTCCGAATTCATTAATTTTTTCAACCATCTGGAACGTTAAATCACCATTGTCCATAAACGTTTCAAAAAGTAAAATCCCCAAACCTAAAAAGGCAAAATTAATAGGCACTAAAACAACACTGAACCAAAAAATGTTTTTACTTGCCTCTTTACTATTTTTACACGTTAAATTTTTCTGCATAATGTCCTGGTCTAAACCAGACATAACAATTGCAAAAACCACACCGTTAAACATACCCAACCAAGGATTTTCACTTTTTAGCATGCCTCCTTTAAAAGAAAGCATATCGCTTTGCTCTAACGTATCAAACAAGCCACCAAAACCATCAGAATTTAAAGTAGATAAAAAATAAATTGTTGCTCCTGCTGCAAAAAGAATTGCAGCTGTTTGCAGTGTATCTGTCCAAACAATGGTTTTAATACCACTTTTAAATGTATACACCCAAATAAGACCTATGGTAACCAGAACACCAACCCAATAGGGTATTCCTGTGGGCTTAAATAAAAAAATTTCCAATACTTGTGCCACTAAATATAATCTTAAAGAAGCTCCTATAATTCTCGAAACCAAAAATGAGATTGCTCCGGTTTTAAAAGAAAAAACTCCAAATCGACCTCTCAAATATGTATATATGGACGTAAGATTCAACCTGTAATAAAGCGGAATCAAAATAAATGCAACAGCCAAATAACCAAAGAAAAAGCCAAAAGTCATAGGCATATATAGCATTCCTTTTTCATATACAGATCCAGGTATCGAAATAAACGTAATACCTGATAATGTTGCACCTATCATTCCAAAGGCGACTAAAAACCAGGGGGACTTACGATCTCCTGTAAAAAATGATTTTTTGGTACTTTTTAAAGATGTTAAATATGATATCCCGATTAATAATGCAAAATATACTAAAATTATATAGAGAGCTTCCTTTCCTGTCATTGAGCCAAATTTCCATGAAATTACAAGAAAAGAAGTACTGATTGAACAAATAAAATCAAATTATTTCTACAAAAAGTATGTGAATTGTATTGCTACCTCAAATTTATATCCCCAGCGAATTGTATAATGAATTAATTCAAAAAGAATTTATTTTTATGAAAATCATCAAGTAATGAGAGTGATGCAGGATATTTCGTAACCTCTTGCATTTCATATTTTCTTACAGCAAGTTTTTTGAGATTTAAAATTCTTAACTCTTCTTTTGTCAAATTATCTCTATCAATAAATTCGGCAATTTCATCTAAGATTTTTAGATACTCAGCTGTGTTATTAATACTCATTGCAAGGGTTTTTCCCAAAAATAACAGAGATTCCCATATCAGTCAAATTTTATTTTCCTTAAAAAAACAAAAACCACTGATTGCCAAATACTTAAAAAGAGAAAATTATTTAAGTTTTGATACTACTCCCAAATCAACGAATAAAAAGTCTCGTTTTCTTTTTCTAACCTTTGCGAGATCATCAATTTTATTAACCAAACGAACCTGGACAGGTTGGGCATTACGCGTTAAAAAAATTTCATTTTCATCTTTGGTTTTTAAAAAAACAAAATATTGTTTTTTCCACGCTACTTTTATTGGGGTATCAAGTTTAACGAGATACCAATCTTTTTCCCAAGACAACAATTCCCTCTTAACAACTTCTCCCGTTACAGGAAGATGCCCTGATAACACACCATAATCACCATAGTTTTGCAATTCAATTTTTTCTCCTATAATTTCTTTAATATCAAACTTTTGAGCTTCAACTCTCGGTATACTAAAAAGTGTATTCCAATCCCAAAACTTAAGAGGAGCCCAATAATTAGGTATAACATCAAACTTACTCAATTTTGCAGTTAAAAATATCAGTAAAAAAAATCCGGAAGCCAAATCTTTTTGAAGCTCTGAATTTGCTACATCAGCGTTAAATCGCCAAGCTACGAGAACGTATTCGAGTAAAAATATCGCAGACAATCCAAACAATAAATAACTGTTTAATTTCTCTGGATTGTATGTCCAAATTATACTACGATTATAACTATTGTTTAGGCAATTATTAATTACAGACACCCAAAGTACCATACTTGCAAGAAGCCAGATAAATGTGATGAAACTAAATGTACGAGCAAGACTGTTAATCAACCAAAAATCATAAAATCCATGAAAAACAGAAGCAAGAGCATAAAACAATAAACAGTACCATCCCCAGTTTCTTTTTTTTGCAAATTTACCAATAGCTATTCCATAGGCAACCAGTGAGGAATTAAACATGTGGGTTACTGTTGACGACAAAGACCTACCCTGAATTGTTTTTAAACCTCCCTCGTCAAAATAAATCAAATTCTCAATAAATGCGAAACCTAAAGCGGATATAGAGGCAAAAACCACATAATCAATGGGTTCCTTCATTTTTTTACTGAACAGCATAACCAGGAAAAGAGGTATAATTTTCATTAATTCTTCAATCGCACCAATACCCAGAATACAGTATATAAAATCATTAAAAAACTCATCTTTGAGGCGATATCCTAATATATAGGTATTAAAATCTGTTAGTAGAGATGTACCAAAAGCGAAAACCATACCTAAAAGAAGTATCAACATTGCTGAACCCCATCTTTTCTTTAAAAATTTGTGAATTAAAATCAGATATACAAACCACACAATTAAAATCAAAAGAGCCCCTAAAAGTCCGTAAGCATTAAACCCTTTAAAAAATCGGCTGAAAATGGCTTTTGAATATGCTTTAATATTTTTTGTTTTGAAATACGCATATCTTTTTGCACCATTACCAACATGTTCAAAAGAGATAGAATCCATTAATAAACTATCCAACTTATAAGGCTGTTCCATCATCAAATAATTGTATGCTAATTCTTTATAGGAATCTTTACTTTCAGGATTTATGTAAATTTCACGTTTTAGATACTCAATTGATTTTTCATATTGACCAAATCTGAAATAAGAACCGTATACAAAGTTTAAATAGGGTAATCTCTGATTGTAAATATTTGTAAAACTTGTCAATGATTCTTCAATGTAACCGCTATGATAAAACAACATCCCACGACCAAACTTACCTATATCTCTAACTTCTGAGTTGGTATTACTCAAAAGTTTTCCGTAATAATCAACAACCTCATTATATTCCAGGAATGTGCCTCGACCTCTTCCGTTTTGTGAAAGTGGAAGATCAAAATACGTTTTCAAAAAATTAAAATGATTGGAAATCACAGTACTGTCAGCATGAATTAATTTCCAGTAAGTAATATTTTGATTCTGAACATCCCCCAAGATAATATATTCATCGAGTTCATCTTGAAGAGTTTGTTCCTTGGATTCAGAAAAAACAAGATTTACCAGTACTATAAGTACTAATATTATTGGAAATACATATAATATAAATTTTCTCAATTTTAACCTATTACTAAAGGAAATTTCACAAAATAATCATTTGCTGTGCTAAGTTCAGAAACTCCTGATGCTTTATTATATAACTGATATCTCTGTTTTAGGTTATTAATAAATTGTTGATTTTTAAAATTATTCTCAAAAGAAGGTGGTAAAGAAGTTTTTACAACGACAAATTTTTTGTTCTCTATATATACCTCAATATTTAACTCCTTTTTTTCAGAGCCTGCAAAATTTTTAAATTGATTATCCAAAACCATTTGAAAAACTAAAGGAGGTATGTTTGTATGATTAAAATCTTCAGTTATATTCAAACTCAAGTTAACCTTGTTGCTCAGTTGAATTTCTGCCAACTCACAATATTCTTGTGCATTTTGCAATTCAGCACCTAGTTTAACAAAACGTTGATCTCTGCTTTGTAGTAAATATCTAAGTATAGAGGTTAATTTTTCAATTTGAACAACTGCTAAATTTGGATCCTTTTTGATTAACCCGACAGTATTGATCAATGCATCTTTTAAAAATTCAATTACATTTTGAGATTTAATCGCATTAAAACTGTGCTGCAAATACACCTGCTTTTGATTAAGTAAGCGAGATCGTTCTTTGTTGTTTTTTAAAAGCCAATAATTTAAAGACTGAAAAAGTCCAATCGCAAGAATTATAAACCAAGTATATAGTTTAATTTCATAAATGTAGTGTTCATTATCATTTACAATGATTTTTAAAACCGCATAATGAATATAGCTTAATCCCAGGAAAATTATGCAAAAAACAAAAAAGCTATGACTTTCACTTCTTACAATTTTGTTAAGAATTGCACTACTCGTTTCCATCAAACTGAAACAAAAAATAACAGCAAAAACGCAAACGATAAAAAAACTGTAATTCAAGTCAATCATTAGAGAACCAACCGCCAGTACAGCACTAAAAACTATACTCAGAAAAAATCTTATTGAAGTTAGACTTTTCAATATAAAATCAAATTAGTAATTCTAAACAAACTAAGTTTCAATCGAAAAAATGAGTCAATCGAAAGTAATTAACAATTTACTTTGAATTTTTTAATTTTTAATCCCCAATACCACATTATTATCTTACTATATTGCACTAAACAGTCAAGCTATGATAAAAAAAGTCAATTTATTGATGTTAACCGTATTAATTGTTAGTTCTTCTTACGGCCAAAAATTCAATTACAGTAGCTGGTCAGCATATTTACAAGGTTCCTTTTTATCAAATTATAAAACGATTCCTGTTCAGCCACGAGGTTTTTTATCTGGGGGTATCGATTACAGTTCATCCTACAATAAAGACATCAATTTAAAATTCGGAATTAATTATTTGGAAACATTCATCAATAACGATAAGAAGATCCATAGCATTTGTGATCAACCTGATAATTCATGTTGGGCTGAATCCGATATGAGATATATTAATTTACCTGTTGGTATCGAACTCTATGCCAACAAAGCCAAAATTCAAACAAAATCCTATTATGGTTTTCGATTAATTCCTATGTTTTCGCTACAAGAAAGATTGATCAAAACAGAAATTTTTATAGACCAAGATCCTGATAATATCCTTCAAATTGACACAACTACTAAAAACGGTTTTAAATTTCAAGATCTTCATCTGGAATTTACAATCGGAACAGAATTTTCAATTAACGAAGAGTTTAAATTTTATTTTGAGCCATCCGTACAGCATAGTGCTCTTTTTCGAAAAGAGGATTTAATCAATCCTAACTATATGATATCTTTCCGACTTGGAATTAGATTTAGATCTCATAAGCAATAATATATGCGCTATTTTATTGCCTTAGTTATAATGGTAATAGGCAACATTTCAGCGTATTCTCAAACTGGCAAAATATCCGGATACATAAACGAAGAAGGCACAAATAAAGACGTACCTTTTTGTAATGTTGTACTATTTGATTTTAACGACTCCATTATTGAGGGAACAATAAGTAATGAAAAAGGCATTTTTAGATTTGAAAACCTATCCTTTGGCACCTATTACCTGTCTTTTCAATCTCTGACTCATGAAATATTCGTAACTAAAAAATTCACCCTTTCAATAAAATCTCCTTCAAAAGATTTCGGAACTGTCCCTCTAAAAGTAAGCTCTATTAAAACGGATGAAGTCACAATCTCCGTCGAAAGAACCGCTGTGAAAATTGAACCCGCAAAAAAAACTTTTGATGTAGAAACTACTGGAGCTGATATTGGAGGCACAGCGATTGATGTTTTAAACAATCTCCCATCGGTTGATGTAGATGATGGCGGTAATGTAAGTTTAAGAGGCAACAGTAATATCAGGGTGTTAATTGACGGAAAACCCGCTGGTCTTACACCAGAAGATATTACAGCTGTTATTAAACAATTGCCTGCCAATGCAATCGAAACTATTGAAATAATAACTGTACCCTCCGCAAAATATGACCCAGAAGGAATAGGAGGAATCATTAATATTAAACTGAAAAAAGAAAGGCGTAAAGGTTATCGAGGCTCCGTATCGCTGTCTTACAGTACAATCGACAAATTAAACTCTCAAGTTTCTTTAAATCTCAATAAAAAAAAATGGAGTATCAATACTTCTTATAACTATACAGACGGCACATATTGGTATAGAAGATCAAACAATGGAATATTTTTAGAATCAGACAGTTTAACAGCCTTTGACAATTACTCAAAAACAAATAAACGAACGGCTAATCAAAATGGAAACTTAAATCTTGAATACAAAATAAGCAAAAGCACAAAAGTATCTTTTGAGGGCAGCCTAAGAAACACCTACTCTCGTAGGATAGACTCATTAGAGTTTTATTGGGATTATAATGGTTTGGACAACAAATCAAATACAAGAAATAGTGATTATGAGGAATTTAGAAAAAATGCATTAGGTCAACTTAATTTATCTTACAAAAACAAAAAGGGAAATTCCGTAACTTTTTTATCTCGAATGAATGGAATTTCAAATCCAAAAGAATCTCATTTCGTTGAACCCTATGTTTTACAAAAAGAAAATAAAAATTTTAAAGCACAAGCCTTCATTAATCAGCTTGACTTTGAATTTCCTATAATAAACAACAAGAAAGATTCATCAAAAAGTAATTTTTTATTCTTAGAAACTGGTTTTAAAAGTGCCGCAAGAAAATTCTCAGAGGAATATGAATTATTTAATTTCAATCCCAGTTTCGTTGCCTATGAATTACAAGAAGAATATACAAACATACTCGACTACGATGAGGAAATTTATGCTGCTTATGGCCTTTTTAAGTCAGGAAATAAATTCAATAAACTATCTACAGGAATAAGAGTTGAATACTCCGATATAACATCCAGAACAAAAAATAACAACTTCAACAAAACATTAATTAATATTTTTCCAAGTGCATCTTTGGTTCACAATCTATCTGAAACAACAACTATAGCTTTAAACTACAGCAAACGGATAAAAAGACCCAGAGGAAAGCAACTCAACCCAATACCAACATACCTAGACCCTTATACTTTGAGAGTTGGTAATGCTGATTTGGTTCCTGAAAAAAGTCATATGAGTGAAATTTCTTACCTCAAAATAGGTAAAAAAATTGTTTTCAATTCAACTTTGTTTCACCAGTACAGAAAAGATAGGCTGGGAAGATTAAGCTACACGGATTCAAATGCTGTATCAACAATACTATGGATAAATTTCAACTATCACCAAACTCTTGGCTTGGAATTATTTACAAACTATAAACTCAATAAAAAAATAAAAATCAACAGTTCAGGAACTTTTTATAATACCTGGGTTGACGGTGAAAACTTTCGAGTTGGTTTTACTGCTGTTTACTTTGGTTATGACTTAAAATTGAATCTACAAATTAAACCCTGGAAATCAACCGCATTTACTCTTACAAGTGATTACAATTCCAGAAGGTTGGCTGTTGTTGGAATCGTTATACCCAGGTACGGAACAGATGTTTCTCTGAAACACAATGTTTTCGGGGGAAAAGGAACACTTTCTTTAAGGTTCACCGATGTATTTTTCACTCGTAGATTTGGAATAGATGTGAATACAGATGGATGGCTTAGAGAGGTTCGATATCGATATGAATCTCAATTACTCTGGTTTGGATTCAATTACTCCTTCGGTCAATCAAGTACAGAAGGAAAAAGCAAATTCAGGAGAGTTTCTCCAAACGAAAGAAGTTTCTAATTTTAAGTCTGATTACTACTTTTTAAAAAATGAATCAACTTTCTTACAGCAATTCCTCGGTGGGAAATTTCATTTTTTTTATCCATCGACATTTGAGCAAAAGATAAATTGTATCCATTTGGCTTAAAAATAGGATCATAACCAAAACCATCACTTCCTGTTCTCTCTCTCAAAACAACCCCTTCTATTATGCCATCGAATAACTTTGGCCCTTCTTCACTAAAAAAACAAATTACAGTTTTAAAATGCGCATTCCTATCATTTGTATTTAGAAGATTTTCAAGTACTAAGTCCATATTTTTTTCGGAATCGCATTCAGGACCTGCATATCGAGCAGAATATACCCCCGGACTTCCATCCAGAGCTCGAATGACAAGCCCTGTATCGTCAGCAAAACACGGAACCCCATACTTTAAATATACATACTCCGCCTTTTGTTGTGCATTACCCTCTAAAGTATCTTTTTCTTCAGGGAGCTCTTCAAAACACTTAATATCTTTCAAACTCAAGACTTTTATTTTGGGTAATGCTTTCCTAACCTCTTTTAATTTATTTTGGTTATTTGTAGCAAACACTATTTTTTTCATAATTTATAATTCGTTCCTGGTTAAAAGTATACTCTTTACTATTTTTTATTCACTGCATATTTTTAGCTTTAATCTTTAGATTTTTTTCGTCTAAATGGATGAACCCACCAAGCAAAAGATTTAACTTTTCGAGTTTGAATCCACACCTTACCCTTTCCGGAAAATTTACAAACTAATCCCTCACCTGAAAAAAACAAGGATTTATAACCTCCCACTGACTTTATGGAATAGTCTAATCCATCAGTAAAAGCAACAATATGACCTGTGTCAACAACGTAATCATCTTCAACATCAATAGGTATAATCCCTCCGTAGCTATTAAACCATAAATCTCCTTCACCAACACACTTAATTAAAAACAAACTTTCGCCAGAAAAAAAACCTTTAACGAGACCTTGAAATTTGGTTTTAGCCTCAACATTTGTCCCTGACGCAACAAAGGCTGAGCTCTGAAGATATATTGCTTCATTATTCAAATAAACATGCTCAACATCTCCAGGTGATGCAGGAGCTATACCCAGTTCTCCACTACTGTTTTGAGCTTTGAATTCGTTAATAAAAAGTGACTCGCCTTGAAATATCCTAGAAAAACCTCCTTTTAATTTAGTTTTCATAACAATATTGGTATCCATCGTTGCCATGGCCGAGGCTTCTACTTTAAGCGTTTGGTTTGATGGGATTTTTACAGTTATAAAGCCATAATCAGGTTTACCCGCATATTCGAAGTCAAAACTTTTTGATTGTATTTCCTTATTTTCCATATCTATTTTCTTGGTTTTAATTTAGGACCTACTGTTTTACCGAAAGAAGTATCATTGTGGGACTGACACCACACCGTTCCTTTACCGTTAAATTTACATACCAAGCCTTCTCCACCTAAAAAGGATGATACAAGGCTTTTACCTGCTTTGGATATTTTAAAATTTAATGTTTCATCAAAAGCAACAATATGTCCTGTATCCACAATATACTCTCCATTAACTTCAATCGGATAAATTGCTCCAAAAGAATTGACAACAACCTTACCTATACCGTTAATATTCAACCAAAATAAGCCCTCCCCTGAGAAAGCAGATTTAAAGCCTTGCCAACTGAAATCAACATTTATATCATGAGATGAAGCAACGTACGAACCTCCTTGAACTATTAATCCCTGACCATTTAAATCCATAACCTTCATATCGCCAGGCAGTGCAGTAGACAAAAACACGTCACCACCATTTGGTCCTGGCTCATAGTGATTCATAAAAAAACTCTCTCCTGATATTACTCTTTTTAATGCTTTCATAATACCTCCTGATTTCTTTTTATGCGTAGTGGTTGTCATTGACATATCACCACTCATAGCGATCATTGCTCCGCCCTCTGCAGTTAATATCTCGCCTGGCTCTAAGCTTACTTTTGCTGCGGAACTCCCTGGCCCCATTTGAATATCTATTTGCATAACTTAATATAAATATCGATTTAACCAACTTGTCAAACCACTAATACTTCTGGTTTGAACAATGATTTTACCTTGACCTTCAATTCGAGTAACCAAACCCTCACCACTTGTTATACTCGAGATTAAATTTCCTGAAAGTTGCTGTTTTATTTTCATTCCAGGTGAATAAGAAACGAGGTGGGAGGTGTCAACAATATACTCTCCATTTATTTCCTTTTCGATTAAGCAACCATATGCTCCAAAAAAAAAGGTGCCATTACCTGAAACTTTTAACCGAAATAAACCCTCTCCTCCAATCCATGACAAAAATCCGGCCCACACGGTTTTTACCTTTACATCTTTTGTTGAGCAGATATATGCCCCTGGTTGCAAATAAATAATTTCTCCATTTATTTCTTTTTGCATGATATCTCCTGGAGTCGATTGAGTTAAAGTTAGTCTCATTTTATCGTTTCCATTATTCTGAAAGTGATTAATAAAAAGACTCTCACCGCCCAAAAACTTCCTTACTAATCCCTTAAGTAAGCCACCATTGAGTTTTGCTTTCATATCCAACTGAGAAGACATACTTGCCATTGCATCTGCTTCTGCTACAAACTTTTCACCAGGCTCTATGTAAACGTCTACATAGGCAAAAGCGGGCTTTCCTACAATTTTAAATTCCATGATTTATTTTATTTTTTGTTGTATATATTTTTGAAATTTATCTAACTCAAAATCTTTCGATTCAAAAGAAACCATTTCATCACAAATCCTTTTATTTAAATATTCAATCCTTTCATCAATATTTGGATGAGTACTTACAAAACTCTTGATTTTATCCAAAGAAGTTGATTCAAACTGGGTCGAATCTTTTACCATTTCATCTTCTTGTACTAATAAATTTTCGTCAATTTCATATTCTCTCTTTATTCTTTCAAAAAACTCTACCATACCTTTTGGATCAATATGAGCTTCTTTCATATAATTAAATCCTATCTCATCAGACTCTCTTTCAAAACTTCTACTGTAAAACAAAGATTCTAATCGACCAGCTGATTCACCTATAGCACCTATTAGACCCGCTTCATCTCCTAAAAGTCCTTGAAAAATTAAAAATGTACTTAAGTTACTGATTACCCCTCTGAGGTGGTGACGCTGTGTTACATGAGCTATCTCATGCCCAATAACACCATATAGTTCCTCAATACGCTCAATTTTATTAATTGTACCTAAATTTATAACAATATGTCCCCCGGGAAGAGCAAATGCATTTAGAGATGGATCCGAACACAAATAAAATTGATAATCAATATCAGGTGTTCCTGCTGCATTTACCAAAGGTATAAACATCGTGTCAAATCTTGCCGAAAGTGAACTGTCCTCAATTATATCGTATTGATTTTTCAACGTTTCAAAAAGCTTATTACCTGCCTTAATCTCCCATTCAACAGGAACTCTATTTGCTATACTTTTTATAATAGAGGATCGAAATGCGTAGAAAACTATCGGTAAAGCAATCAAAAAAAGAAGTAAAGAGCTATAGAATACTTTTCTTTGATTATAAAATCCACTAATTTTTTTTGATGATTTAAGAATATTGGGATGTTGAACTACAAACTCATTCTTTAAAATTTTTTTGTCTCTAGTATATAAAATAATGGAAGAAAAATTAGAATTCTTGATATAAATCAATCCTTTTGAAGCGCCACCTATCTGGAACTCTAAATCACTTATGGGCCAACTAAACTCCTTTTCATTCAGAGTAAAACTAATTATATCACTTTGTATTTCTACCTCAACAACTTTTCTCCCTCCCTCCAAGTCATCATTGAGTGCAATCATGTTATAATTCATAAAAAATATTTTTACCGAAATAACTCAACGAATATAATTAAAATAGAAGTATAAAATTAGAATGAAAAAAGAATGAGAAACGAGTTGTTTAATGGTGATACTTTTCCCCTCTCGTTATTGTGAATCCTCGATACAACTGTTCCAAAAAAATCAACCGAACCATTTGATGAGTGAAAGTCATTTTGGATAGAGAAAATTGACCATCGGCCCTTTTATAAACATGATCACTGAACCCGTATGCTCCTCCAATTAAAAATATAAGATTTTTTGTACCTCTCATTTGATGGTTGGACAAAAAAGAAGCGAAGCTTTCAGAAGAGTATTCATTCCCCCTTGCATCCAGTAAAATAAGATAATCGCTTTTCTGAAGTTTTTCTAAAACAGCTTTTTCCTCTTTATTCTTTATTTCAATTTCTGTAGCATTTTTGCCAATTCTAGCGGCAGGAAGTTCAATATAATCGAATTGGCAATATCTTCTCAAACGTTTTAAATAATCATTCAAACCAGGAAGTAAATATGTATCTGTTGTTTTCCCAATTACCCAGAATTGTACTTTCATCATTATCGTTTTTGATTAATAATTACATTCAATGCGGATACTCAATTCTTACATGATAAATATTCATCAGCATTTTCTTAAACATTTTCTTAATCAACCTTATGTCTCGGAGTGTAATGTCTGCATTCTCAAATTGACCTTCTTTAATTTGATTACTGATGATTGTTTCAACCAAAACTTCTATGTTCTGAACATCAGGCTCTTTTAAACTTCGCGAGGCCGCTTCAACTGAATCAGCCATCATTAAGGCTGCACTCTCCTTACTAAAAGGAATAGGACCAGGGTAAGTAAACAGCTCCGTTACCTCCTCTTCGGGTATATCAGGATTTTCTTTCATGTACATCTTGAAAAAATAAGCAGTTTTTGTTGTTCCATGATGCGTTCGAATAAAATCAATAATTTTATCAGGAACACCATTTTTCTTAGCTATTTCTATACCCTTTGAAACATGATTAATAATAATCTGAGCACTTTCTTCATAGCTTAATTCATCATGCGGATTTAATCCGGTACTCTGATTTTCAATAAAATACATTGGCGCTTCCATTTTACCAATGTCGTGATACAAAGCAGCCGTTCGAATAAGAAGCGTGTTTCCTCCAATTATACCCGTAGCAGCCTCAGCTAAATTAGCGACCTGTAAACTATGCTGAAATGTACCTGGAGCCTTTCTTGATAGCTCACGTAACAGTTTATTATTAGTGTCAGCTAACTCTAAAAGTGTAACATCTGATATAAAGGAAAAAACCTTTTCAAAAGCATAAATTAAAGGATAAGCTAACAATGTAAGTAACGCTGATATCCCTAAATATCCGATTGTTAACCAATCGATTTCCGAAAAACCACCCTCAATAATAATATTTAATGCTATGTAACAAACTGCATAGGATAATGCAATAATAAATGTTGTTAAAAAAAGTTGAGATCGATTTCTAAAGTTGGCAAAACCATAGATGCCCATCATTCCAGCTACCAATTGTAGAAAAATGAAGTGAAATCCGTTGGGCACTATAAATCCCAGTAAAAGAACGATAACCAGATGAACAAAAAAAGCTGTACGTGTATCAAAAAAAGATCTTACTATTATAGGCGCCAAACAAATAGGAACAATATATACATTAAACAATTCATACCGCAATCCGAGGGTTGTTAGCACGACAAAAGCAGTAATTACAAAGAGCATAAAAACTAAATTTTTATTATTCTCTAAAAATTTCCTTCTGAAGAAACGCAAATAAAGAAATAAACACGTCATCAAAATAGCCACCAAAAGGGTTTGACCAACACCAATAGTATACTTACTTAGGTTAGATGTTTTTTTGCTCTTGTATTTAGCCTCAAAAGACTTTAATACTTTAAAATTTTCCTCGTCAATTGGAGCACCCTTTTCTATAATGAGATAATCTTTTTTAATGGTTCTTTCCATTAAAACAATCTTTTCGAGTTCCTGATTTAAAACTCGATTTGTTTCCTTATTATTATAACTTATGTTGGATGAATTTTTATTAAATACTTGCTCCAGCAAATCGCGAAGGTAGTCCGCTTTGATGTTTTTATTTTGGGCAATTGTATTTTCGGCATATTCAAATGCAGTTTTCGGGGTAAATAAATCATTTAAAAATGTAGCCGCATAATAATTGTTTCGTTTTACATAAAACTTCGCAGAATCTCCAAGTTGATTCACTTCTTTGGACAACTCAACAACTCCCCTACTGTAAACATACTTGATGATTTTTTGCCCCGCATTTTTGTAAATATTTTTTTTCTTTTCGGAACTGTTTTTTTTTAGTTTATCGCCTTTAAAAAAACCCATTAAACTCTTGTTTTTCTCATAGAAAGAATCCCAGCTTCCATCCAGCTCTCGCACAAACATATTTTCTTTTTCCTGTGCCTTTTGTTGATCGAAATCAAAATAAAACTTCTTATTTCTTATTACTTCCTTTCTGTTTTTTTCGATTTCAGTTTCTGTTCTGTAAACAGGAATATCATATGGAGCAGTTAATGTTTCATATTTCCAAGGTTGATTTCGCTGGAAATTATATTTAAACGTTGCTTCCTTGGGAAACAAATAAACAATCAAAAAAATAGATGAAAGGAAAAGAAACACTTTGTAAAACAAATCATGTCGGTTTCTAATTTCATTTATAAAATCAGTCATTCGTGTTGTTTTAATTATTTTACAAAGTAAACAAAGGTTTAAAGATTATGCTATGTTTTCACAAGACTTTATCAACAAATCAATTCGCATTCTCTCCAATGAAACAATTCATTACTAGGTAAACGTAAAATAATCTATATTTACCCCAATGAGTTCATCTAAAGCTTTTCATAAAGGAAAAATCTTAATTGCTGATCCATTTTTAATTGGACCTGTTTTTGAGCGATCGGTTATATTTTTGGCCGACCATTCCAAAAATGGCGCTATGGGTTTTATTTTAAACCAACCTACGGGGTTTGAAGTCCAAGAAGCCATTCCTGAATTAAAAGGCTGCAAACAAAAAATGTATTATGGCGGGCCTGTAGATGAAACACTATTGTTTTATGTACATACTTTAGGTACTCAATTGCCAAATTCCGTTGAAATTGGTGATGGTTTATTTTGGGGAGGAGAATTTTCAGAACTTCAGGAATTACACAAAAAAAAGCTATTAAACCCTGATAACATTAAGTTTTTCATTGGTTATTCCGGTTGGGAAAAAAATCAGCTTGAAGGGGAATTTGAAAAACAATCCTGGATAATCGGTCATTTTGAAAATAAATATATTTTTGCAGATCAAAAAAAAGGACTTTGGAATGAAACAATTGATAAATCAGGGCACGAAAATTCATTCCTTGGAAACTTCGCTCATTCTCCATCGTTAAATTAACGAATTAAAGTAACATTTCCTTTTTGGAAATGCTTTCTACCACCTTCACACTCGTATTTTAAGTAGTAATCGAAAACTGCAGGATCAGAACTTCTGTTATTGTAATACCCGTCCCATCCCTTTGATTGATCATTAGTTTCAAATACTTTTTCTCCCCAACGGTTAAATACAGCAAAATAAAGATCGGTGATGTTGTTGCCTCGAACAAATAAAACATCATTTTCACCATCACCATTTGGGCTGAATGCATTTGGCACATAAATGTAAGGCTCTTCACATTTAGAATCTATGAAAACAATGTAAACCGAATCTCGTCTAAAACAATGATTAACCTGTGGATCGTTGATTTCAACCGTAAACAAGGTACTTTCCTCTATAACTACTTCTGCTTTATTGTCATAAATATTGAGAACAGAACCATTCGGATTCCAATCATAGCTTAAACCGTCTGGAAGAACCGTAAGTATAGCTGTTTGATTGTTAATCAAAGTATCAAAATTTGTAGTTACGCTTATTATAGAAGAAGTATCAAAATTTGCAATTGTAATGTCGACATAGTCGGTATCTGTACAGGAATATGCTGACGTAGAAGTTACTGGAACAGAATATGTTCCTGGAACAAAACCATNNAANACNGCATTAGTGTCATTACTGGAACTGAGTAAAAGTGGACTTGGACCCCAACTAAAAAAAACAGAATCGTAATTCTCATAACCAANNGGANCNANTTCAATCGAATCGTTTAAGCAAATACTCAAATCATTTTCATAATTGACATTATACTCATAAACACCTATAAAAACGCTGTCAAAGGCAAAACAATTCGCAGAATCTGTAATCTTAATATAAACATAATTTTCCCCTGAAGTTGATTGCAAAGTAATTTGACGCTCATTTAANCCATAGAGTAATGTGTCNGAAAACTCATTATTACTGCTCCAATGATGAATTAAATTACCATCCGACTCATCAACCAAAGTGACCATAGGTGTCGAATTACAAACAATTGTATCTCCAGAGGTTTTTATTTCAGTATCAGAATACTTGAAGGTAATATTAACATAATCCGTATCGGTACAACCATGTGCTGAAGACGATGTTACTGGAACAGTAAATTCTCCTGTATTCAAACCATATAAAACAGCATTAGTGTCATTACTGGAACTGAGTAAAAGTGGACTTGGACCCCAACTAAAAAAAACAGAATCATAATTCTCATAACCAAAAGGAATAACTTCAACCGAATCATTTAAGCAAATACTCAAATTATTTTCATAATTGATGTCATATTCATGAGCTACAATAAAAACACTGTCAAAAGCCTCACAACCAATAGAATCCTCTACCTTTATGTAGTAATAATTTTCGCCAGAATCTAATTCTACAAAAACCTCGTTAGAATCAATTCCATAAACCAGAGTGTCATTGAAACTATTACTCATACTCCAATGATGTATCAAACCACTATTCGATTCATTGTGAACAGCAACTACTCCGACTGGATTACAAATACTCGTGTCTCCAAAAGCTTTCAGATCAAATTGAGAGATAATGATGTTTTGATAAATAGTGTCGGAGCAGGTATTACCTGAAACTATTAATTGGTATTGACGACTACTGTCTATATTTGCTATCGGATTAGCTACTGAAGAATCGCTTAACCCTGACGATGGAGACCAATTGTAAGTTACAGAGGTCTCTGCATAAGGAGGAATACCTATTTGTAAATTCACCCCAGCACAAGCGTAATTATTAAGCTGATCTTCTAACTCTCCTCCCATGAGAACGATATCCATACTGATGCTGTCCTCAAAATTACACGCTGTTGAATCCATAATTTTTAAAACGACCTCATAATTGCCAGGATTGTTGTAAAAATGAGAAGGGTTGGTATCCGTACTGAATGTTCCATCTCCAAAATCCCATAAAAAAGACGTTGAATTTAATATTTTACTCGTGTTTGTGAATAAAATTGTTGCTGGCGAACACGAAACTGGAGGAATTTCAAAATCCGCTACAATATACGGCAAACCAAAATCGAACTTAAAAACCCCATTGTTACAGTTGGCATTATTCGTTGGGCTTACTGCATCGAATGGTTCAATAGGAAAGTCACTATATCCACCACATCCCGCACAAACCGATTGATACATCACTCCTTTTTTATCAAATCTAGAGGTCCCACCATCTACATGTTCACTACTCAAATCTCCACCGTAAAAAGATCCGTAAACTAAACTTGAAGCGTCGCTTTCCAAAACCATTAAATAAAAATCATGTCCTAAAGTACTCGATTTGAATGCATCAGAAGTAACCTCCATACCGGTTGTACCATCTGCAATATTACCTCCAATCCCATCGAATCCCGAACTGTTCGATCCCCATCCTGAAAGATAAATCTTATCGCATAAATCAACCATAAATGCAGTAGGACTTATATTAATTTTGTTATCACCAGAACCAAATGTTGTACTCCATTCAATGGTGTTTTGAAGTGAGTCTAGTTTTAAAATGAATTGTCCGCTATTTGGGATATTGTAGGCGGCATCGCTAATCCAATATGAACCAAACTTATTCGATTGACCATAAAAATAAATACGATTTCGACTATCCTCACGAATAAAGTAGACTTGGTCATACTGGTCACTACCCAAGTAACTTCCCTTTAACATAACATCTCCTCCATTTGATAATTTTGCATAGAAACCATCCGTAAAACCTCCTTGATAGTTACTTTGAAAAGCATTGGAGGAAAAAGGAATGTTTTGTGACTTAGTTCCTCCAGCAGCATACACATCATTCGAATTACTTTGTATTACACTATAAATCCCGTCTGCATCGTTACCGCCGAGATAACTGGACCAAATCATTCCCGACAAATTTTCATCCATTTTAAATACAACACCATCTTGTTCACCACCTCCATATGAAGTTTGTAATGCTCCGGAAGTAGTTGGAAAATCGAGAGAAGCTGAAGAAGAACCCACAACTACATTTTGAAATTCATCCAATATTATTTCTCCACGCATTTGGTCTGCGTAGTTCGCTACTAGGTCACTATTTAAATTTAACCCATCATTTTCAGTACCGCCAACATAAGTAGAGGCAAGCATGGACGAACCGTCTGATGATAGCCGAGAAATCACTATATCCGAACCATAGGTATAATTAACATAAATACCATTGGCTAAATTTACTGTGTCTCCCCCATTAAACGTTTGATCAAAAGCGTTAAAAGTTACTGGATAATTGTCAGAACTTGTTGTTCCCAAAACAAAAAGTTCATTTCTGTTGTTGACAATTAAACTGTGAGGAACCTCACAACGATTTCCACCTAAGTAGGTGGAGTACAAACGGGTTCTTCCATCCGAACTGTATTTTGTAATTGCAATATCGGAAATGCCCCAGCAATTTACGGAACCACAATCACGAGTAGAGGAAGAATTAAAAGTAACGTCGAAAGCTCCTAAAGTAAACGGGTAACCTTGGTCAAAAACAGAACCTCCTGCGTATAAATTCCCTTGATCATCGTAAGTCGCCGTAAAACCAAAATTATTTGCAAAAGATCCTGAGTAGGTTGAAAAAATTAAAGTCGGATCAATTATCAGCTCTTGATTTTTATTGTAGTCGCCAAGTTTAAACCCCACCCGATTTCCTCTCTTAATAAAAGAAGCCTTAATAATATCGTTATTTTGAATTGCCAGAGGTCTACTATCGGAAATAATACCCAAAGAGGTTGAAAGTAATAAATCTTCCCCTTTTTTTATTAATTCATCTAATCCCGTGTAAACCATAACAATTTGACTGGGATCAGCACCTGGGTGAACAATAAAATCATATTTTAGTTGTCCGTTTTTAGTGTAAATTTTAAAATCAATATCGTCGTATATGTTCTTATAATAGACTTCTCTTCCTCCTTTCAAACCGGAAACCCATTTGGATGTATCGTTGCCCAAATAAAAATTAATTGCTCCTGAATTTAAACGGCTAAGACTCGTACCTGGGTTATGATTAGCTCCAACAAATTCAACTTTATAAGCATGGCAACGAATCTTATCAATTTTTTCACCATGATGCATGTCATGAAATTTTCCACCCTCGTAAAAAGAAAATGTTAAACCATTCTTTTCAAGAAATAATGCTCCGGACGGAATGTTTGCCTTATACAAGACATTTTCATGAAATTGTCCTTTGTTGGCAACGAATTCGTAATCAATTTGTGCTGCAGCACAAAAAAAGACAAAGTGAAAAAGTAAGATAAATATTACTCGCACACCCAAATATAATAAAAAGAGGAACTTTGAATCTCATACTCTATTGATTTTAAAAAGAGGTAAAATCAATCTAAATTAGCTGCAATTAAAATCATAATTGAATACACCTATGAAAAATTCAATCAAGGGATTAATATGCTTGTCTGTAACCGTTTTATGCTATATTTTATTATCCGCTTATGGTCTTGAAAGTAGTATTGTAAACATGGCATCTATTGTCATTTTGATGGCCAGCTTATGGGTTACCGAGGCCATAAACATTTATATAACCGCGCTGTTTCCATTGATTCTATTTCCATTTTTTGGAATAATGAGCATGAAAGAAGTATCCCCAAGCTATATGTCGGATATCATCTTTTTATTCATTGGCGGATTTTTACTGGCATTTGGATTGGAGCGTTGGGACATTCACAAGAGAATATCATTAAACATAATAGTCAAACTGGGAGGTTCGCCCAAAAGAATACTCTTTAGTTTTATGGCGTCCAGTTATTTTTTGTCCATGTGGATTTTAAATACAGCAACCACCATGATGCTATTGCCTGCGGCCCTTGCAATCATAAATCAAATCATTCAAACCGAAGACAAAAAATTCCAAACCGGATTACTACTGGGAATCGCTTTTGCAAGTAGTATNGGAGGAAGNGCAACCCTTGTAGGNACNATGCCCAACTTNATCCTNAGCAACTTTGTAAAAGAACAAACATTGATTACNCANGACATNAATTTTGCAAACTGGATGGCCGTTGGACTNCCCATCTCAATTATTTTCTTTTTCATCACNTACTACATACTTCAAAAAAGATTTGTCNCAANTGAAATAGAGCGAATNAANATGTTTGCATGTCAAAAAATGTTGGTGAAACTCGGNAAAATGAAAGGACAGGAAAAAATAGTCAGTCTTGTTTTTGTGCTCACCGTACTCGCCTGGTTTTTCAGAAAAACCATAACCATTGGAAGTTTTGAAATACCCGGCTGGAGTACTTTATTGCCCTTAGAAGATTCCAGCTTCATTCAAGACGGGACAATAGCCCTTTTAGCATCGGTCATTTTATTCTTAATCCCAAGCAAACATCACGAAGGAGGGCTCATAAAATGGGATGATTTTAAACGATTGCCTATTGGTGTTATTTTCTTATTTGGAAGCGGTTTTGCATTATCAAAAGGGATAACCAACTCAGGACTTTCGGACATCATTCAACAAAAAATGAGTTTATTACAAGGAATACCGCCTTTTGCAATTATGATTGGTTTGGTCATTTTTATGATTTTCCTAACTGAATTCACAAGCAACTCTGCATCAACCACATTAATGATTCCACTGGTTTATGAAGCCATAAAAAGTATCGATACACCAAGTTTTTACTTTTTAATCCCATTAACCATTGCCGCCTCGTTTGCTTTTATGCTGCCCGTGGCAACTCCACCCAACACATTGGTTTTCGGAACAGAGAAGATAGTTATGAAAGATATGGTAAATACAGGCGTCTGGTTAAATATACTTGGTATTATTGTTATCAGTAGCGTGTGCAGCTGGCTGGTCATGATGGTATTTTAATTCCAAAAAAAACAATTTGATTATTAAAAAAAAGATATATCTTTGCAGGCACCAAAATAGGGATGGTCGAATAGCTCAGCTGGATAGAGCATCTGCCTTCTAAGCAGACGGTCCCAGGTTCGAATCCTGGTTCGATCACAAACAAAGACTCAACTTCGGTTGGGTCTTTTTTGTTATTGGACTATGATGAGAACCTGTTCGAGCCGAGGAGCATTTTTGCGACGAACAAGTGAGCGAAGCGAATCAATCCTGGTTCGATCACAAAGAAAGATAAAGCTCAACATGCAATGTTGGGCTTTTTCTTTTACAGCTCGTTGAAAATTGCAATTTTCATAAGGATGTAAAAGAAAAAGGTCATAGTTGTGAAAGAACTGAGCTTTCTCTTTCGGAATTTGGAGCACACAGGAACTTGAAATAATCCTTAATCAAAAAGAATATTAAAATATGTTTTTAGGTCATGGAAAGATGAAAAAATACAACCTCATCCCAGATCGAGAAAGTAAGATAAGTTAGTATGATTCTTTTATCATTTTTCACTTACCTAAAATACAAGAATGTACTCTGGTGTTGGTGTATTTAAGTTAGAGAAAGTGATACATTAATCCCTGAGGCAACGAACAGAATAACCGTGTTGATGAAGGCTTTCGTAGAAATATACGCCGCTGCTACTAAAATAGCGGTGCCAAGAAAAGCCTTTTTTGCTCTCCGAAGAACTCCACCAGGAACCGCCTCTACCAATGTAGAGAAAATGACCAGCTGATCTTCTTATACCTCCCGGGAGGCCTAACCAACCATAATCATCTGTTCCATTTCCATCGTCATCCCAACCTGAAGTAGCTTTTAAAACATCTACTATTTCATCACTATGTCCATTAGCTCCTAAATAATCGGTTAATACAGTCCACTCAGCATCTGTTGGTACATGCCAACCTTCAGGAGCTAAACCCCTTGGGTCATTTACAGCAAACCAGTTATATAGCTTACCGTATTTTTCTCCATTAGACGGATTGTTTTTGTAATAACACCATGCAGGAAACTTGTTTTCGCCTGCTTTAACCCACTCTTCTTTTGTTTTTGCCTCTGGAATAATATCCCCATTTTGGAAATGGTCTAAATTGAGGTTTTCTACCATCCATTCTTGACTTCCTATTTTTACCGTTTTGTATGTGTTACCATCAGCATCTTTTACTTTAGTACTAATACACCCAACAAACGTGATTAATCCTATCGCTATAAATCCTATTACTATCTTTTTCATTTGATTATCTATTATCCTACAAACCTACTATTTATTTGAGGTATTAATATACTTATTTGCCCTTTCTTTACTTTATCAGTTATTGTTATAGTTTTGTTCTATGGAGA
>PBEC01000012.1 GCA_002717515.1 Flavobacteriales bacterium | reverse complement strand
TTATTACAGCTCTAATAACAAGTTGTGGGAATAACCAAGGAGAAACGAATATAACTCCAGAGAGAATAGAGTTTCCAATTATTGAATATACGATAAATTCATCATCTGACACGACAATTTTCGGACCACAAGGAACTAGGATATTTATTGGTGCAGAAACCTTTCAATTTGCAGATGGCAATACGGCAACTGACCCAATAAAAATTGAGCTTAAAGAGTTTTATGAGTTGTCTGATATTGTTCTTGCTGACCTTTCAACGGTTTCAGATAATAAAATACTTGAAACAGCTGGTATGCTTCATATTTTGGCTTCATCCAATGGAAAAGATCTTGAAATAAAATCTAATAAACGAATTGTGGTTCACTTGCCTAAAAAAGAAAATTATTACGGAAAGATGAATTTATTTTACGCTGATCAAGCAAGTTCAACAGATAGCTCAGTTAATAATTGGTCTGTAGATACTGTAAACCTTGTTAAGCGGACTCTTAAACTCGGTTCTTTTGGTTGGTGGTATCCCGAATATGGTGATTCCACGGGATATGATTTTACCCCGAAAAACTATGTAGATACCGGGTATTATTGGAATCCATTGGATTTTTATATAGAATCCTATGATTTTTCAGAGAATACAAAAAGAGAAATTGAAACTACACTCAACAGAAATGACTATGCTAATTTTGAGAGCTGGAATGATTATGGCGTTGAATGTGAAATGGGAATTACAACCAATGGCTACATAAAAAATGCAAAAGTAAATACTAAAGTTTCGAATGAGACAAAAAAGGAAATAATCAGTTTTTTGAAAAATCTTCCTCAACTAGAACCTGGCACAAATAAACATGGAGATATCATCGAAAGAAGAGGTCTACTTTTTATACAGGGAGGCAACATAATTCCTTTATATAAAACTGATGAAGAATATCTAAAATCATTCGACAGTAAATATTCAGAATATGAAAATGTTCCGATTAAAAATATGGATGATGCAGAAATGAATTATTACGTGTTTAGTGTGTCAAAATTAGGTTGGATTAATTGTGACCGTTTCATTGATTCTGAAGAGACTGTAGATTTAGTCGCTCAAATTCCCGTTGATTCAAAAACTAAATTGAAATTGGCATTCAGCGATATTGATGGTGTACTTAAAGCTAATATAATTGATAATAAATATGTCTTTAATAAAGTACCTATCGGACGAAAGGTAACGATTATTGGAATTAAGAATGATAACGGTCAATTTATGACTGCATTTGAAGAAAGAACAATAACAAATGATCCTATTGAGGGTTTAAATTTCACCCCAACAACCCTTGCTGATTTAAGAAAAGAACTAGAAAAAATATAAAGCGCACAACAATGGGTATAGTTCATAACAGCTTTCAGCTCGTTACGCACCATACCCGAGACGTTACCAAACATTAAATGAAACAAGAAACCATCATAACTCAATCTGGTGAAAAAATCTTATTGACAATTAGTGACGATGGATATTGCTTTTGCCCTGTTTGCGGTAGTAAGGCAGGGAACAAAGAATGGCGTCCATATTCAAAAGAAGGTCATCCTACATACGACATTTGTAAATGTGGTTTTGAATTCGGACTTGATGATGGTGGTGAACCTCCATATGACAAAAGCTGGGAAAGGTACAGGGAAAAGTGGCTCACAAAAGACCTAGACTATTCTCAAACAAAAAATATGACACGAGATCAAAAACTAAAACAATTAAAAAATATTGGTATTTAAGAAAAAACGTTTGGTAACAAAGGTGTAATTTCAAAAGCTTTGGGTAGGTTCTCCCCTTTTATTTATCTTCGGTGCCAAAGCAATTTTCCTACGCCATAGACAAGTTCCGCTGCGCGTCACATGTCTAAAGCTTCAGAAAATTACACAAACCGTTATATGCAATCAATTACAAAACATAAAAGTAAATTCTTAATTCTCTTTTGTTTTTCAATCCTCATTAGTTCTTGCTCTCCCGTTTTGATGAGTAACCGTAAAAAGCTTGACGTCAAAATAAATTCTAAAACATACACTAAATTAAAAGGAATCTACCTTAATAAATATGACTCAACTAAAACTGTAGTCATTACACCAATCCATGAAAAAGCTATAAATATCAGTTATCAGAAATATGGTGAAGAATACAGAGGTTTAACTTTAACTGGAAAGTTTATTAATGGGTATTTCATATCCAAAATAAGCAAAGAAAGAAACGGTGTTTTATTGCGCAAGATAAATACGAATCACATGGTTGTCGGTCTATCAAAAAATGACGAAATAATAATTGGTCACAATACAACTGGATATATGTATGCCTTATTCTTCCCTATATTTGGAGCAGGTGACCAGTATCCAAGATGTAAACTTTACAAAAGAAAAAGCATATAACACAGGGGTAATTGTTCACCTAAAGGATTCAGTTGTTCGCAAGCTCGGTTGCAAAAGCTTTAGTTCAACAATTTGTCTTCTTTTAATGGTATTTCATATAACGCTCCGCTTTTAACTGGACTTCCTTGCAAATAACAATCCGCTGTGCTAACTTGCCATTGTCCTACGCTATAGACAAGTTCAGCTGCGCTTCACATGTCTAAAAGCTTCAGACAATTAACCTAAACGTTAGCTACAATTATATTCATGAAACTATATCTAACAACAATTTTAATATTTAGTTCACTTTTTATATTGGCAGAAGGCCCTTCAAAAAATAACACTTTTGAATTAGGTTACGGATATTCTTACCTCAAGAACCTTGACAATCTTGAAAGTACCTCAATTAACCCTTTTAATTATTTTTTATCTTTAAATATTTGGGCAAGCTCAAGTAAAAGGCCTGATAAAGTTGAAAATGACGTATTAATAGCTTTTAATTATTGTCCTCAATTAAATTTTAATAGCCCTGGCTCTACCTCAGGAAATTCCTTGTCGTTTTTCTTTGAACCTATAGGATGGGATGTTTTTTATACAAATGAAAAAACTGATTTAATATGGCTAGGTGGCTTCACCTATGGTAGAACTAGTATTGAATTAAATAATGAAAAATATTCTAATTCTTACTGGGGAGTTGTTTCAACTATTCATTTCCGAACTTTTATTAAAAAAACATCTTTTGGAATTAAACTTGACGGCTTACTTGAAGCTACTAAACCTGGGTGGAAAGCTAAAGAAAATAACACGCTGCAACCAAAAGGTATTAAACAGCATTTTACTCAAGCATCATTCTGTATCGGGTATAAATTTTAAAAAAAGTAGCTAACTCATAGGTAATTCTTCGTCAAAAACTCAGTTGTTCGCAAGCTCGGTTGCAAACATTTTGTGGGTGCTTCAAACAATCTTCATAACTTGCATCCCATTAGCTCACCACAATATGTTTTTATTTGGTGTTCGTATAACAAAATGAAGTCTCTCACTCCCAACGCATCAGACTCCGCCTAACACGTCAAAAGTTCAGACTTCAAGCCGCCGCTTTACACGAATACAATAAAATATTTATAAATTCGTGAGATAATTACCCTAATCGTTAGCTACAATTAAAGATGAATACTGAAATATCATCAAGCCATACAAGATTTTTGAAGAAGTGGTTATCCATCATTTTAGTTTTGGTTTCTATTCTAATACCTATACTTTTAGATGAGGACAGATATAGAGGAGGGTTTCCCACTAAAGTTTTTATAACAATTTTCACTCTAGGCTTTAGCGTGGTTTGCATGAATACCATGCTTCGAATTAAACGTGTTTATATAAACGACAACGAGATTAAATTTGAAGGGTTTAAAGAAGTACAAACTATAGATTTTAAAAGCGTCTATAAAGCATGGCAATCCTTTGGTTTTTTTACTCGATTGGTTAATGTTGATTATATTGACAAAAACGGAAAAGAATCCACGTTTTTCTTTATACCTAAGTTTGAAGTTGACTTAAACTCGAATCAACATCCAATAGTTTCGACTTTGAATGAAAAAATAAAAACTGCTGCCAACAATAAATAAAGCCAATGCTTAAGTTCCACCAAATTTCGATAGTCTCGTCTTTCAATCAACATCAATTCCTACGGACATTCACGTCTCCGAAATCCGCACTGTTTTTATTTTAACCGTTATTTATGATAATGGAAGAATATGAATTAAAATACAACTTCTTAGAAACTGGAAACAGTTTTGGTAATGAAGCTCCAATTATTACCTTAATCGCAATTTTTGCACTCATTTTTACATTAACTCAAAAAAAAGGCAACTATAAAACCAAAGTCATATTTTTATCAATTTGGGTATTCTTATCCATCTTATGGACTTCCTATGTTTTCATGAACCTAAACAATACATATAAAAGTATTGAAAACAAGTTTAAAAATGGAAATTACAAAACCGTTATTGGAGAAGTAATCAACTACAAGGGGGACAATCCCAAAATCAAAGCAGATGGTGAGTCATTTTTTGTTGACTCTGTATTTTTCGCCTATACTCCAGGCAATTCAATTGACGCATATCACCTACCTTGTTCATACGGTGGTTTTATATGTGGGAATGGCCAAAAAGTAAAAATTGACTACATAGAAGTTCTAGACAACAAATCACTAAGANAATTAACCAAAGACCCTTTAAATAATAAGTTAAAACACGTAAATCACATTATAAAATTGAGCTTGTTAAAAAACAGTAAATAAAACAAGTGTAATTTAGTTCGGCTTTAGGCCTCATATGCACTTCGTGGAACAAAAGCTTTGGGTGGGTTCTCCCCTTTTATTTATCTTCGGTGCTAAAGATATTTTCCTACGCTATCGACAAATTCTACTGACCCTCACATGTCTATAGCTTCAGAAAATTAAACAAACCGTTATTGCTTAATTAATAAAGTTTTATTTGTGAAAATTATTAAAATAATATTCTTGATTTTCCTCCTATTTAATTTGAATAATAGATTGTTAAGTCAAGATTTAAAAGAATTTGATGGTTTTGCAATTAACCCTAAAATTGGCCCCGCATTTACAATGCTTGGTGGAATTAATCTTCCTTCTGCAGGCTTAGAGTTTAATATTTTAAAAAATAAATTTATTTACTCATTGGATTATATAGCACATAATTTTCTTAACCAAAACCAAATAGCTATTATGATGGGAAAATATAAAGGAGATAAATATTTCAGGATACAATATCAAGCTGGCATTAATATGTTTTGGGGTAAATATTCAACTACTGGTACAACACAACCATGGATTAATACAAGTGTAGGGTATAGCTCATCATTTTATACATTAGGTGCAATTACCAAAGTTGGATTGAAATTTATTCCTTTAAAAAACTTAAGTATCGGGACTGATCTTCTTATTAATTTGAACTTAAAAGAAACTATGTTTATGCCAATGCTAAGTATAGAAATTGGTAAATTAAGAAATGCTATTTAAAGCTATAACACATAAATAATTCTAATAATTTATGAAAAAACTTATTGGTTTATTAAAAATAGTTTTGGTCTTATACACTGTACTTTGTATTGCGCTGTTCTTATTTCAAGAAAAGTTTATATTCTTTCCTGAAAAGCTTGAAAAAAATCATCAATTCCATTTCGCGCAAAAATTTGAAGAATTAAACTTTGAGACTTCAGATGGAAAAGTATTAAACGGTTTATTATTTAAAGCTGATAGTACTAAAGGCCTGATTTTTTATTTGCACGGAAATTCCGGATCATTAAATTCATGGGGAAATGTTGCCGAAACATATACAAGTTTAAATTATGATGTTTTCATACTTGATTACAGAAGCTATGGTAAAAGTGAGGGAGAAATAAGCAGTCAAAAACAACTATTTGAAGACAACCAATTGATTTACAATAAACTTAAGCAAAGTTACAGTGAAAAAAACATAGTAATTTTAGGCTACTCAATTGGATCAGGAATGGCTTCAAAATTAGCTTCAGAAAACAAGCCAAATCAATTGATTTTACAAGCTCCATATTATAGTTTGACAGATCTTGTGCAACAAAGGTTTGCATTTATACCAACCTTCATTTTAAAATATAAATTTGAAACAAATGAGTACTTGAAAATTTGTGAAATGCCAATAACCTTATTTCATGGAACAAGAGACAATGTTATAAATTATGAATCTTCAGTGAGACTCAAAGATGATTTCAAAAATAAAGTAACTCTTATAACCTTGAAAGGGCAAGGACATAATGGGATCACTGACAATAATTACTATATAGAAGAATTAAAAAACATATTGCGAAAATAAAAGAATGTATAATCATCGTTAATTGTAATCAGGATTAAAAGAAGAATGAAAAAAAAGACGCAAGTAATTAATGAGGTAATGGGAGAAATTAAATTCGATTACAATTGGAAAAGAAAAGTCTTATATGGTTTGTTTTTACTCTCAATCATTATTGTTTCTTGTAAAAAAACAGAAGAGTCTCCTCCACTTGAATCCAGTATAAAAAATTACCTCCACCTCTCTCACACCAGGACAAATAATGATCCGCAACTTGATTCAGTTACTGAAACCATCAACTATAAAAAATTTGATGTTCTTATGTTAGGTGGAGATTTAGCGTATTTGTCGTCTGAAAACAACAGTACAATGCAACGTATCGACTCAGTATTTGATGTAGGGAATCCGAATACTTTATGGGCACTTGGTAATCACGATTATACCGATTTAAATAAAATTCAAGAATTCACAAATAGACCCCCCTATTACGCTACTTATAAAAACGGAATAACATTTATTGTACTCGATACCCAAGACAGTTCAAGTAATATAATTGGATCACAAAAAAAATATTTACAAAAAGTTCTTGATACTATTATAGAATCAAGCCATCTAATTTTATTGCACCACAAGTTAATATGGATGGATAATCATTCCGAATTAGAAACCCAAATTTCATCTGTTTCAAATGGGCCGGCGGGAGAATGTTCCTATTGCATTAATCCAAATAATTTCAACTCTGAAATTTACCCTGAACTTGTAAAAGTAAAATTGAAAGGTGTTGAGGTAATTTGTATTGGTGGAGATATTGGTTTTAAAACCGATGAATTTGAATATTTTACAACCGATGAAATTCACTTTTTAGCATCGGGAATAAACTTTAATAACTCAAGCAATAAAGCCTTGTTTTTTACACACGATTTGAAAAACAAATCGTTAAATTGGGAGTACAAATTTTTATCTGATTTATAATTAAAGAGAACGCAGCCCTAAGAAAAATCCTAAGGCTGCATCAACTGATTTACTTTTTATGCTATTTTTTGCATTCCAATGCTTGCTTTCTTTTTACCGCGAAAGAAAAGAAACAAATAAAAGAAAAGCATAATTCCTAAATAAATAGAAAAGCCTCCTATTTTAAAACTCAAAATCTCAACAACTTCCTGTGTCGTTTTTACTCCCCTGGTTTTTAAGATAAGTAATGCCGTTCCAATGTTTAATAAATAGAAACCGATTTCTAAAAGTCGGTTAGTTGGCAATGCGATTTCTTTTCTTCCTTTAAAAATATCAAGTATAAATATTACGCTGTTTTTAAAAAGAATTTTAGCTACCAAGAAGGTCATTAAAAGGACAATTGGTAAATAAATTAAATAAGTAATTACGATGTAGTTTTCCATGATTATAAGTGTTTATGGGTTATTATTTGTATTTGTTTTAAAATTCATAATGATTAATACCGTTAAATTGAAGATGTGAATTACTCCCAGCAAGGTGATAATCACTCCAACATTTTGAGCTATTGCATTTATCATCTCCTCCAAAGACTCTGTTGTCTCCCATGTATTAATAAAGATTAAAAGATTCCCAATATTTAATAAATAATAGCCAGCAAGTAAACTGTTATTAATTGGAGACACCCAATTTTCGAAACCGTATTTTTCAAAAGCAGATTGCATCAAAGGTCTGCCCTTTTTATGAAGCTCTTTACCAACCCAAACTGTGATAAATAAGGTTATTGGTAAATATATAGCGTAGCTTATTTCGTTTAGGTTATTAATCATCTTTGGTTTAGTTTCAGTTTAAAAAAACTTAATTTGATGTTTTACTGGTTAATGTTTTTTTATCAATCTTCTATTCTTTTAATTATCTGTAGACAAATCTAAATAAACTTACTGAACTTTCAAAACTTTCTGAAAGTTTATTACAACAACGACCAAATGAAAATAAAATTTAAGGGTTGGAATAAATAAATTTTAACATTTTGACAGCGAGAATTGATGACTAATTTTATATTTTAGATTCCGTAAAAAAATTGATTAACATCTATAAACTAAAACAAATGGTAACAAAAGAACAAGTCATTGAAGCTCAGAGTGCATGGGGTGCTGGTGTTGTAAAAATCGGATCTTTAAGAGACGATCGTTTAGAGTGCGAATCATACGCAAGTGCGTTTATTGACAAACAATATTTATTTGAGGCTGGGCCGGTTTTATTTAAGCCTACTAAATGTAAAGAAGAACAATTCAGACCTACAAAAGCTGAAGCAGCTTCATATTTTATCGCGGGCGAAGATCGCGTATGTAAAGAAGATGGTGGTTTTGCAATAAACCCTTGGACAAACGTTCGTTTTGAAAACTCAAATCTAATTCTTGAGGAAAACCGTGCTATTGCGATGGGTAATTACTATTTTACTGATTTAGAAGGAAATGTAGCTAAAGTAGAGTACACTTTCGGATACAAATTGGTTGATGGTGAGTTAAAAATTGATTTACACCACTCATCTTTTCCATACAATCCTTGATTGCTTTAATTGTATAAAGGATTAAGAAACATAAAAGACTCCAACTAATATCAAATACATTATTGATTTTGTTGGGGTTTTTTATTTCATTTAAAAAATAAGTTTTGAATATACTTCCAAAACTTTTTCTGCGCATTTTGTTCCATTGAAATTTTCATGTGCATAAGAATACCCCCTCTCCTCCATTTCAGATTTTATGGATTTATTGGTTAAAACAAGCTCAATAGAATCCTTCATTAATTTTTCATCCTTTGGATTTATGCAAATGCTACCTGGACCTGCTGCTTCAGGCAGAGAGGAAACATTAGATGTGATTACAGGGGTTTTACTTAGTAAAGCCTCAACTACAGGAATACCAAATCCTTCATAGATTGAAGGATAAATAAAAAGATCTGCCTTTTGATAAAGGGCTTGAAGATGTTTGTTGTTATCCAAGTTTTCTAACCATATGAAGTANTCACTCAAATTTTTATCTTTTATATATTGCTTTACTTGATTTTTATAATCGCCTCCTTTTCCAACAATAACTAAAGGAATCCTTATGTCTGGATTAATTTTTTCTTGAGCTTTGACAATGGTTAATAAATTTTTTCGCTCAATTACAGAACCCACATAGAGCATGAATCGATTGGGTAAATCATATTCTTCAAGCTGTTTGCTTACGGCTTCCTTGCTTAGCATTGAATAAAAGTCAGGATTACAGGACTGATAAACAACCTCTATTTTTTCTGGAGAAACTTTGTAATATCGAACAATATCATTTTTTGTACTTTCACTTATCGCTATAATTTTATCGGATTTTTCACAGGCATACCTGAACTTAAAATCGTAAATTTTGGTATCAAAAAACTTGTAAGTCCTCGGGTAAATTTTAAAAATTAAATCGTGAATGGTTACAACAGATTTGATTTTTGTTTTATGTATTCCTAAAGGAATTTCATTGCTTAAGCCATGATATATTTGAACTTCATCCTTTGTTAAATCGTTCACAACCCTCCATTGTCTCCAAAATAATTTTTTGGAGGATTTAACACCCAACATTTCATTTTGTAAAGACTTTTCTATTTCAGATTTAACCTTAGAACTGTAGAGTAAATAGTTGTTTTTTGGTTCAACCCGAATTATATTTTTTATGAGTGCTCGGCTGTAATTTCCCAACCCGGTAGTATTGTTAAAAAACCTCTTTGCATCAAAGCCAATTTTCATAATCCAAACTTAATAAAAAAGTTAAATCGCATTCACTAAAAATTGAGATCAAGCACCTAAAGCTCTCAACTCTTTCCATTTATAGGGTATTGGCTTATCTACTTTTACCTCTGCAGGAACATCTATATTTTCTAAAAAATCTGAAGCCAATTGGTTGAAGTTTTTTGGACTTTCAATCGATACGACATGACCACAACCTTTAATTATTGAAAGAACAGCATTTTTTTGCTTTGCCGCAAATTTCCTTGCCGCTTTACCAAAAATGTGATCTTGATCTCCCATTACAATCAAACAAGGCCTTGGCAACTCTCTGGTAACATACTTTTTAATTAGCTTAAAAAAGGGCTTATAAAGCTGCACCCACTTTAAATATTCAACTGTTGTCATTCGCTTACTTTGTCGCCTAAATATATAACGACTCAAACGATGATTTTTTCTTGGTAAAACTATAAAACTGAATAAAGAGTAAAAAAGTCGAAAAGGAAGAATATAGGTTAGTAATTTACCACAGTGAACAAAAATATGCATAAACGTACTGCCGTCAAAAATAGCTCCAGCCATAACCAGTTTATCTATTAGTTTTGGCCTCATAATGTCTAGTTTTTGAAGAATTACTGAACCAACACTCAAAGACATGAAGTGTGCCTTAGTTATGTTTAACTTATCAATTACCTTTAAAATATCCGATGCGATGATTTCGAAATCGTATGCATCATAATCCGGTATCATATTTTTTGAATACCCATGATCTCTCAAGTCCAGTAACAGTAATCTGAAGTTTTTTGAAAAATGTTCCACTTGAAACTTCCAGGTTCTTATGGAACCACCTGCTCCATGAACAAAAACCAACCATGGAGCTCCTTCATTAGCTCCCATGATTTCGTAATGCAACAAATCTCTACCTGAATTTTGATTCATAATATCCCTTTAAAAGGACGTGATTTTTTAACTGTAAATTTCTTTTTTTGCAGCCGCAAGGGTGTTCTTCATCAAGGAAGCTACAGTCATTAAACCTACTCCTCCTGGAACAGGAGTGATATATGAGGCTTTTTCCGCACACGAATTAAAATCAGCATCTCCCTGTATTCGAAAACCACTCTTCTTTGAATCATCCGGAACTCGAGTTATTCCTACATCAATTACCGTAGCGCCTTCCTTAATCATATCTCCTGTTAAAAAAGCAGGCTTACCCAAAGCAACGATGACAATATCTGCTGTTTTAGTGTACGCCTCTAGGTTTTTAGTTCGAGAATGAGTTAAAGTAACCGTACAATTTGCATGCTTCGTATTTTTTGCCATGAGAATGCTCATTGGAGACCCCACAATATTAGATCGTCCAATTACAACGCAGTGTTTACCTGTTGTATCAATATTATATTTTTCCAACATTTGAACAATTCCATAAGGAGTGGCTGAGATATAGGAAGGTTGACCTAAAGCCATTCTTCCAACATTTACAGGGTGGAAACCATCTACATCTTTTTTAGGCAATATTGCAGTGGTTACTTTTTGTTCATCAATATGTTTTGGCAACGGCAGCTGAACAATAAATCCATCGATATCGTCATTGTTATTGAACTCATTAATTTTTAACAAGAGCTCTTCTTCGCTAGTTTCAGAGGGCATTCGTTCAAGTGTAGAGTTAAATCCGACTTCATTACAAGAACGAACTTTGGACGCAACATAAGTCTCACTGGCACCATCATTACCTACAAGAATAGCNGCTAAATGTGGTGTTTTTCCTCCTTGACCTACAAAGTCTTCAACATCCTTTTTTATTTCGGCTTTTACCTCCGCCGATGTTTTCTTTCCATCGATTAAAATCATTGTTTTAATTGATTTAATTGGTTATTACATTTTCCCTCCTCCTAATCCTGGGAAATTTTTCATCATTTTTGCCATGTTGCTCTTATTACTCATCATCTTCATCATTTTTGAAGTTCCTTCAAACTGCTTAATGAGTTTATTCACCTCAGCAACATCATTTCCACTTCCACGAGCAATTCTTTTTCTTCTTGATCCGCTGATGGATTTTGGATTTTCTCTTTCATAAGGAGTCATCGATTGAATGATCGCCTCTATCCCTTTAAATGCATCATCATCAACATCTACATCCTTCATCATTTTACCGATACCTGGAATCATGCCAACCAAATCCTTTAGGTTACCCATTTTTTTGATTTGTTGAATTTGCTCGTAAAAATCATTAAAGTCAAATTGATTTTTTGCAATTTTCTTTTGCAGTTTTTTGGCTTGCTCCTCATCAAATTGNGCTTCAGCTCTCTCAACAAGNGAAACAACATCACCCATTCCGAGAATTCTATCGGCCATACGAGATGGATAAAAAATATCCAAAGCATCCATCTTTTCTCCAGTACCTACAAACTTAATTGGNTTTGTAACTACCTCTCTAATGGATAATGCCGCTCCACCTCTGGTGTCTCCATCCAATTTGGTTAAAACAACACCGTCGAAATCCAGTTTGTCATTGAAAGCTTTTGCAGTATTTACTGCGTCTTGCCCTGTCATAGAATCAACCACGAATAAAATTTCCTGTGGTTTTACGGCGTCTTTTACCCTACCGATCTCATCCATCATTTCCTGGTCAACAGCAAGTCGTCCTGCTGTATCTACAATAACGACATTAAATCCATTTTGGCGGGCGTGTTTAATTGCGTTTTCAGCAATTTGAACGGGATTTTTGTTTTCTCTTTCAAGATAAACCTCGGCATCAACCTGACCTGCCAAAACCTCCAATTGATCCATTGCAGCGGGTCGGTAAACATCGCCACCNACCAATAAAGGTTTTTTACCTTTTTTNGTTTTTAAGTAATGAGCAAGTTTTCCCGAAAAAGTTGTTTTACCNGAACCCTGCAAACCTGCAATTAAAATCACAGCTGGATTCCCTGAAACAGAAATTTCACTTTCTTCTCCTCCCATTAGNGATACCAATTCGTCGTGTACAATTTTTGTAAGTACCTGACCCGGTTGAAGAGTAGTTAATACATTTTGACCTAGTGCCTTTTCCTTGACTCTGTTGGTAAATTCCTTAGCAACTTTGAAACTTACATCGGCATCCAATAATGCCCTTCTAATTTCTTTAGTGGTTTCGGCAACGTTGATTTCAGAAATCTGACCATGCCCTTTTAATACTTTAAACGCTCTATCTAACTTATCCTGAAGACTTCCAAACATAGTGAAAAAATTGGAGCGCTAAAATAATGAATTTAGAGCAAATTTAGCACCTCAAANGGTGTAAAAAATACTTTTAAAAATCATTATAATTTATTGAAAACGGTATACTTACCCGTGTACCGTTTCCTTCTTTCCATAATTATTTATGATTTCGGCCTCCTTGGCCAAAAACTCTTTCCATCTTTTATCGACATCAACCCCTTTACCGTATTTTTTTGCCAACTTGATAAACATCGAGTAATGTCTCGCCTCACTGGTCATTAAATCGTGATAAAACTTTGACAATTCGTCATCTTGTATGTTTTCCGACAAGACTCTAAAACGTTCACAGCTTCTAGCCTCAATCATTGCTGCGATTAAAAGTCGATCTACAAGAACCATTTCATAATTACCACCTCTTTTTATAAAAGACATCAAATCATGTACATAAGGGTCTCTCCTTTCTCTACCCAACTCAAAACCTCTTTTTTTAATCAGCTCATGTACCATTTGAAAATGCTCCATTTCCTCCTGAGACAAGGCTATCATTTTATCCACAATCTCAGTAATTTCAGGATATTTTGTTATTAANGATATTGCATAAGAAGCTGCTTTCTGTTCACAATAAGCATGATCAGTCAAAATTTCACTTATGTTTTTTTCAACTANGTTTACCCATCTTGGGTCGGTTGGTAACTTTAATCCAAGCATTTTATTTTTTTACAAAATTACAAAGAATATATATCCCAGNCTTTTTCAAAATTATAAAGTCCTTTTTGCACATAAAAAAAGAAACCTTTTAATTGCATTTGGGTAGAAGTGTTTTTTTGTTTAGATGAATAGATTCATTCAAATAATACTCCTTCTTCTGACTTTATCGCTGTCTTCGAAAAGTCAGGAAAGTCAACANATAAANGATAATTCAAGTAAAACTCATCAGGTTTTAAAAAAAGAAATCGAACGCTTGAAAAACCAATCCCAGTATTATGCAAAAAGAGCGATTTTTGACTCTGCTTTTCAGTGCATGTCTCAAAAAGACAGTCTTGAAAATGCGCTTCAACTATTAATAGCAGAATCAGTACTTACAGAAAAAAAAGGCCATTTTGATAAAAATAATAACTCAATAAAAAATGAAACCGATACTCTCGGCATTATTCTCACCTTTATAATAGGAACAGCTGTTTTTGTTGTAATTCTTCTCGCACTCAAAAAGAAAAATAAAGAGACAAGAGAAATTAATGCACGACTCGAGCGAAAAAACAGCTTGATTGAAAAGAAAAATAATGAAATCCTGGATAGTATTTTGTACGCAAAAAAAATACAAGAAGCCATTTTGACTTCAAAAAGCTATATGGAAACTGTTTTCAAAGAATATTTCATTCTTTATAATCCAAAAGACATTATAAGTGGAGATTTTTATTGGGCGTACAATAACGATCGAACAAACTCCCTGTATTGGGCAACCGTTGACTGCACAGGACATGGAGTTCCTGGGGCTTTAATGAGTATGATAGGCACCGTTTTACTAAATAAAACAGTAATTGTAAAAAAAGAAACCTGTCCAAACCGAATACTCACGGAAATGAACAAGTATCTCAAAAGATATATCAACAAAACAGATTCACTTTACCATACCCAGGATGGTATGGACATTTCATTTTGCAAATTAAACCAAGAGGACTTAACTCTTGAAACTGCAGGAGCTGGACAATCAATTTACATTATCAGAAAAAATGAGCTGATTGAATTAAAAGGCGATAACATTACATTGGGACAAGACCCTCTGGAAAGAGAAATTAATGATTTTAAAGTTCAAAAATTTAATTTAAAACCCAACGACATCATATATACGTTTACAGACGGGTTTACGGATCAAATTGGAGGTCCTGAAAGAAAAAAAATTAAAGTCGGAGCACTAAAAACCTTATTACAAGAGATTTCCGAACTATCTCTTAATGAGCAACAAAAACAACTTCAAGAGAAACTTAGTAAATGGAAAGGCGGATTAACTCAAGTAGATGACATTCTGGTTATGGGAGTCAAAGTTTGAATTCATTCTACAGCAACATATTTTTTTATTGATTGAAACGCAAAAATAAAAAGGGGCTTCTAAGCCCCTTTATTGATTTTTAAAGGCAAAGACTTATGCCGATTTAATTTTAAGAAAATCCATCCCATTGTACGAATCAATTTTGTCGAGAACTTTTTCCAACTCCCCTTTTCTTTCTTCTGAAACTGATGGAAGATTCATAAGTTTAACAAGTTTTTTAATGGTTTGATTGTACTCTTCGATTGACATTTCTGGCTCCATAAATTGATATTTAGTTAAAAGTTAATAATGTACAAATCCTTAAGAATTTGCTTTGGTAATATTGTTTCTTTGGTATTGTTGAAGTAACTCATTTGCAAGTTTCAGGCTAATAATTTTTCCTTTATACAAACCAACAATTTTTGCTTCTTTTACAACCCCTTTGTATTTCAATAAATGTTTTTGCGCCTCTTTTTCACTTTTATAAAACCCTACTGCATAAAGTGTTTCTTTTCTTTCTCTGTACGTGTAAATAATTTCATTTTTAAGCTGCTTAAATTCTTTTCCTTCTTCTCCATTATTGGACTTGCCCAGAAAAATCTTAAAAACGGGAGGTTCTTTTACTATGTTTTCTTTTTCCTCCTCGTCTACTTTAATTTTTCGTTCTTTGATTTTTGGTTCAGAACTCCCGTTTTCTCTTTTTTCTTTCGCTTTTCTTAAAGCAGCCTTTTCCTTTATTCTCTCAATCTCAGCTCGAGAATATATTTTTTTGGGAGAGGTGTTTACCTTAACGGCAGTACTATTGGTTGAAATTGTATCGCGCATCAGACTCACCTGAATCTTTATTTTTACTTTTTCTATGTATGAATCTCCTACAGACCTTGAAAGTAGGTTGCTGTATTTAAAAACACGAATAAAAGCGTCGGAAAAACCTGCTCCATGCACCTCCTCGAGTCGTTTTTTAGCCTGAGTATATTTATTAAAATAACCTCCGGAGAAATAAATCTTTGAACCGGATGGAAGAGTAAACGTTTTAAGATCTGGTATTGCGTTTAATTTTTGATGTAAATCAGTATCTGAGCTTAATCCGCATTGAATACGATACTTCAATTGACCACTCCCATAGGACATGTGAGGAACAACAAGTAAAAATAAGGCGATTAAAAGGGTAGTTAAAATTTTCATATTTTCCGAATACTCACCAACTTTATTTAGCTAATTTTTTTCATCTACTACTTCGACGTAAAGATATGTGGAAGGATGCCCTTTTATATTTTAAATAGTCTAAAAAGATAAATTTAACGACAGAAACGGTCGTTTTGGTAACTGAATTGATTAAGCTGGAAAAATTTAACCTGTAGGTGTTAACAATTTTTAACACGCAAACCCATAGAGTAGATTTATTTATTAGAACTCTTTATTAATTTTGTAAAATATTAAACGCTTATGGGAGAAACGATTTCAACAGAGGTTAACATATCTGAATTAAACGAGAGAATCGAGAAAGAGAGTGCTTTCATCGATTTAATTAAGATAGAAATGTCAAAGGTTATTGTTGGCCAGCCTCAAATGACAGATGCTCTATTAATTGGGTTACTATCCGATGGACACATTCTTTTAGAGGGTTTACCTGGATTGGCGAAAACACTGGCAATAAACACCCTTGGTAAAATTATAAATGCAAATTTTGCTCGAGTTCAATTTACACCCGACTTACTTCCTGCGGATGTTATTGGTACATTAATCTACAATCAAAAGAAAGAAGAATTTATTGTTAAAAAAGGTCCGGTCTTTGCCAACTTTATACTCGCCGACGAAATCAATCGTTCCCCTGCTAAAGTTCAAAGTGCATTACTTGAGGCTATGCAGGAAAAACAGGTAACTATTGGAGGTGAAACCTATCCTCTTCCACAACCTTTTCTTGTATTGGCAACTCAAAACCCAATTGAGCAAGAAGGAACCTACCCTCTACCAGAGGCGCAAGTAGACCGATTTATGTTAAAAATCAAGCTTGAATATCCTAACAAATTGGAAGAGCAAAAAATTATGCGCCAAAATCTTTTAAAAGATTACCCTGAGCCAAATCAGGTAATCAGCACCGATAAAATTTTAGAAGCAAGAGAGTTAATAAAAGAGGTTTATATTGATGAAAAAATTGAACAGTACATTGTCGATTTAATATTTGCTACTCGACACCCGTTTCCTGAGCATAAAAATTTAATCAGTTTTGGAGCCTCTCCCCGGGCAAGTATAAATTTAGCAAAAGCAGCAAAAGCAATTGCCTTTATGAACAGGCGAGGCTATGTTATTCCTGAGGATGTTCGTTCGGTTGCTCCTGAGGTTCTCCGCCATAGGCTGGGTTTAACTTATGAAGCTGAAGCTGAAGAAATCAACTCAGATAGAATCATAAGTGAAATTATTAACAAAGTACAAGTACCTTAAGTAGTTTTCTTTTGGAATCTTCAGAGTTACTAAGTAAAATAAGAAAAATCGAAATCAAAGCCCGAGGTATGTCTAAACAACTTTTCTCAGGCCACTACTCAAGTGCTTTTAAAGGAAAAGGTATGACTTTTGCCGAGGTTAGGGAGTATAACTTTGGAGATGAAACACGAACAATCGACTGGAATGTTACAGCTCGATTTAATGAACCGTTTGTAAAAACATTTGAAGAAGAAAGGGAACAAACTGTAATGCTCATTATAGACGTTTCAGCATCTGAATCATTTGGTTCAATTAACCAAACCAAGAGAGAATATATAACAGAGGTTTGCGCAGTACTTGCATTTTCAGCAATTTCAAACAACGACAAAGTAGGTGTTATTTTTTGTTCTGATCAAGTTGAGAAATTCATCCCTCCTCGAAAAGGAAAAAATCATATCCTAAGAATAATTCGGGATTTGTTAGAATTTAAACCTCAAAATAAAGGAACAGATTTAAATCCGGGGCTGGTTCAACTCACTCATGGAGTGAAAAGGAGATGTACAGCCTTTTTAGTAAGTGACTTCATTACTCGTAATTACTTTAACAACCTAAAAATGGCAAAATCCAAGCACGACATCATAGCAATCAAATGCTTTGATGAACTGGAAAAAGATTTGCCAAAAATTGGATTAGTAAAAATGCTTAATCCTGAAACAGGAGAAGAAAACTGGGTAAATACGAATGCTAAAAGTACTCGTGAAAATTACAAATCCTGGTGGAACAATATTTCCAGTGAATTCAATGAATGTTGCAAAAAAACAGGAATTGATCGAGTAGTTTTAAATACAAATGAAAACTACGTAACACCACTTATGAAAGTTTTTAAAAAAAGAGAAGGTAAATGATGAAAATTAGAACCTTTTTAATAGCATTATTCTTCGTCCAATTTTCCTTTGCTGAAAAATTTGAATTAAAATCCGACTCAACGATTTACGCGATTGGAGATCATGCTGAATTTGTCCTTTCATACGAGGGAAATGAAAATTTTACATGGCCCAATTTAAATGATACTTTATCCAAAGATCTGGAGATAATCAAAAAAGAAAAAATTGACACTCTAAGACCTGGAAAATATCAACAAATCATTTACATTACAGCGTGGGATTCTGGATATTTCACAGTTCCGCCAATAAAATCTGAAAATGCGGAGACCGATCCATTTCTATTAAGATTCAACACTCCTGATGTCGACCTGCAAAAAGACATTAAACCCATAAAAGAACAAATGAAAACTCCATTCATTTTTGCAGAAATAAAAGACCTCATTTTTTGGACATTACTGATTTTGGTTATTTTGACTGCAATTGTTGCTCTAATCATTTATTATGTGAAAAAAAATAAACATAAAGAGCATACCAAAACTACTATCCCTACCCGACCAATTATGGAGGTTTTATGGGAGAGATATTATGCCCTGGAAAAAAGCAAAATTTGGGAAAATGGAGGCGAAAAAGAGTTTCAGTTTGAGTTATCGTTAATTTTGAGAAGCTTTTTGGAGTTTAAATACAAGACAAGAGCATTGGAAGAAACTACTAAAAACATCATTACTCAGTTGAACTCAATTGGTTTAAACCAAAAAGTCAAAGAAGACGTTTCGCTCATTTTAAACTTTTCAGATATGGTTAAGTTTGCAAAGCAAAAAGGCGTTTATGCGCAACATGAAAATGCATTAAACATTCTTAAAGAAACTTTAGAAACACATACGGAAGACATTGAATAGGGATAACTTTATACAAATTATAAATGCTGCATTCGAGAAGATTTTCACCTTCGAAAGTTATGCAAATCCAGAATGGTTCTGGGCATTTCTTGTTATCCCTGGCTTACTAATAGCATATTATTTTAAAGAACTGTACGACCATGTAAGTTTTAAGTACAGCTCATCTAAAGGGTTCGGAAAAACATCTGCACTGGCATATTTAAGACACATCCCATTTGCCTTTTTAGTTATAGCCGTTTCGTCTTTCATAATTGCACTTGCTCGACCTCAGGATGCAAAAAGTTGGGAAGAAACCAAAACTCAAGGGATAGACATGGTCATTGCCATGGATATATCCTCCTCTATGAATGCACCTGATTTTAAACCCAATCGGTTGGAAGCTTCAAAAAAAATTGCAGCAGAATTTATCAATTTAAGACCCAATGACCGTTTTGGACTTGTTGTTTTTGCAGCTGAAAGCTTTACACAATGCCCACTAACCATTGACCACAATAGAATAACAGAACTATTTGACGATGTTAGAATGGGGATATTGGAAGACGGGACAGCAATTGGTTCCGGTTTAGCTACCAGCGTAAAAAGATTAAAAGACAGCGACGCCAAAAGTAAAGTTATTGTTTTACTCACCGATGGAGAGAACAATGCCGGTTCAATTTCTCCAAAAACAGCAGCCGAGTTGGCAAGTACTTTTGATATTAAAGTATATACCATTGGAATTGGTAAGGAAAATTTCCAGTATCAACAGGGACCATATATTTATAAAACAAAAATTGACAATGCAGCTCTCAATGATATAGCCGAAATCACGAAAGGAAGATACTACCGTGCTCAAACTTCAAATGCCCTCAAAAACATCTACGAAGAAATCGATAAACTTGAAAAAACAGAACTCGCAAGCTTAAAATATTATAAAAAAACAGAACTCTTTTTACCTTTTATATTGTTGGGTATTTTACTCTTAAGCATTGGAAAAACCTTGGAACTTACAGTTTTTAAAACCATTGAATAAATGAATGGAATGAAAGCCATATCAAACTATCTTTTTGGCGATCAAGATTTTGCTCGCTGGCAAAACAAGTGGGTTTTATGGATTAGTCTAGCAATTATTATTTTTCTTGTAATTTATATTTTCAATCGTTCTTCACAGAAAAAACAATTACGCCAATTTAAGTCAGAGTCAGCAATAAAAAATTTACTTCCAGATTTATCAAAAAACAGATCCATAACCCGTTTTGTTATTTGGTCTTTGGGATTTTTAATTATTATTTTTTCCGCTGCCAACTTACAGTTTGGAGACAAAAAAGAAGAAGTTAAGAGGGCTGGTATTGACTTGATGCTTTGTTTAGATGTTTCTAAAAGTATGCTTGCTGAAGATTTAAAACCCAACAGGTTAAGCCGAGCTAAATTAGCAATCAATAAAATCATTAACAGTTTAGGCTCCGACAGAATTGGAGTAATTGTTTTTGCAGGGGATGCGTTTTTACAACTACCACTTACCAACGACCACTCTGCTGCTGAGTTATTTATACAGGGAATCAATACAGGGATTATTCCTGTTCCCGGAACAAATATTGCTTCAGCATTGAAACTTGCTGAAAAATCGTTCCCAGAAACCTCTCCAACAAACAAGGCAATTGTGGTTATTACTGACGGAGAGGAGCACGATGGAAAAGCCGTTGAAATTGCTGGAAATTTAGAGAAAAACAAAATTAAAGTTTTCACAATAGGACTCGGAAGCTCTAGGGGAACAACCATCCCAGACTTTAAAAACGGAAGACGAACAGGTGTAAAGAAAGATAAAAATGGGAGCACTGTAATTACTCGCTTAAATGAATCGGCACTTGTTGCAATCGCAGAGGCAGGGGGAGGAAGTTACGTTAGAGGTTCAAATCAAAGTTTAGGGCTTCAAGCAATGCTCAACAAAATTGGAGAAATTGAAAAAACTGAATACGAAACTAAGGAGTATACATCATACAATAGTAGATATCAGTGGTTTCTGACGATAGGAACTCTTTTTATTTTGATGGATTTACTGATTTTAAAACGAAAAGGAACTTGGCTAAAAAACACTTAATAAATACGATGTTTTTCATTTTATTGATTCTTAATGGTTACGGTCAAGAGGAACGTTCCTACATTAGAACAGGAAATGCTTTTTTTGCAGATTCAAATTACTCTGCTGCAGATTCTATGTACCAAAAAGCTTCTGAAACCAATCCAAATTCTATAGAGGCCCAATATAACTCTGCAAACTCAAAGTATGCCCAAAACGAAAATATTGGGGCAATTACTGATTATGAAAATATTATCTCCAAACTTGATGAAGGAGCTACAAAGGCTCAATGTTACCATAACCTGGGAAATGCATATTTGAAATCGGAAAAACTAAAAGAAGCAATAGAGTCTTACAAAAATGCATTGAGAATAAATCCTAAAGACAAAGAAACTCGATACAACCTTGCCTATGCAATGAGCTTATTGAAAAAAAAACAGAATAAGGAAAACGAAAACAACGAAGACAACAAAGACAACAAAGAAAAGAACGAAGACAACAAAGAAAAGAACGAAGACAACAAAGAAAAGAACGAAGACAACAAAGAAAAGAACGAAGACGGAAAAGACAACAAAGAAAAGAACGAAGACGGAGAAGACAACAAAAAAAAGAACGAAGACGGAAAAGACAGTCAATCCGAAGATGAAAGTAAAAAGAATAAAAGCTCAGACAACAACAAAGAGAGTGAATCTCGTTCGGAGGAAAAACAAAATCAACAAAAACAAGAATCTAAAACGATTTCTAAAGAAAAAGCAAATCAGCTTTTAAAACAATTGGAAAGTAATGAAAAGGCAATCAGAGAAAGAATAATTAAGTCTCAAATGAAGAAAGTCCCTAGAAAAAAAATTGAAAAAGACTGGTGATGGAGATACATTTACTCAAATATACAAAAGCTTGTTGTATTGCGTTATTACTTATGTTTTCGCTTATAGCGAATAACACGGAGGCCCGAGGTTCATTCAGAGGGGTTACTGAAATTGAAGGAAATGAATTTGAAGTAGGAGAGCAATTTGTTGTCAGTTATAAATTAGCAGCAAAAGGAAGTTACTCGTTAAACAACCCCCAGTTCTCCATCAGTGAAGCTGATTTTAAAGGACTTGAAATAGTAAAACAAGGACAAGATCGATCTTTTAGTTTTGGGTTTGGCGACAATTCTGTTTTCACTTATAAATACGTTTTAAAAGCATCAAAACCGGGAAGCTTCACCATTCCATCGGTTACAATTAAAATGAATGGAAAATCGTATCCTACTCAAAGTAAAAAGGTGACTATTGTAAAAAAGGCTAAAGAGACTGGAGTAAAAGGTGACCTTATGGTTCAATTGAAACCGAATAAAACATCCGTTTACGTTGGAGAGCCTATTCGCTATGACTTGCATTGGTACTCTTCTTATCAAGCTCAAGGATTTCAACTTAAGGAGTTGCCTAAATTTGACGGATTTGTAGTTAAGAGTATCGAAGCAAAAACCAAAATAAAATTAAAAACTATTAATGGTAAAAGGTATCTCACTGGAAAAAGTTATTCCTTTATTTTAACTCCTATAAAATCTGGTATCATTAAACTTCCCCAAGTTAAGGGAGACATATACCTTACTACAGGAAGAGGCTTCTTTCAGCAAACAGAAGTTAGAGAAATCTCATCTGAAAAACTTTCACTCACAGTAAAACCTCTACCTACTCCACCTGATGGAACACTTGAGCCAGTTCTTATGGGGAATTTCAAATTAAAAACTACATTCGATAAAAAAGAACTCAATGTTAATGATGCCGTAACCATAAAACTTATTATTTCAGGATCAGGAAATTTAAATGATTTAAATGATTTATCAATTAATTACCCAAGCGCTTTTGAAACATTACCTCCTTCAGTTAAAAATAACGTAAAAACCGACCTATCGGGAATACACGGTAGTAAAACCTTTGAATTTGTAGCCATTCCAAGACAACCCGGTAAGTTTACTATTCCCCCAATTACTCTATCAGCATTTAATCCTCAAAAAAAAGAATATTACAGTTTAAAATCCAATCCTGTAACCATACAAGTTAATGGTGCTGCCAGTTTGGATGCAAACCCCTATGTTTCCTCTGGTGGACAGGATGTAGAGATACAAGGAAGTGATATTCGCTACATCAATACCGTAAAAAAATTATCAACTGAGAAAAAATCAGATTACACAAGCTCTTTATTTCAATACCTTTTAATCACTATATCTGTTTTAACTTTTTTATTTGGAACTTTTGCTTTCAAAAAAAGATTGCTCTCCAATTCAGAAATAAAAATCAACAAAAAAGCAAAAGCCAACCGAGTTGCGAAAAAACATTTAAAAGATGCACAAAAGGAATTAAGTGGTGATAAAAATAAATTTTACGAATTGGTAGATAACGCACTTAACAATTATCTGCTGGGGAAACTTATGATTGAGCAATCACAGTTAAAGCAGGAAACCATCACCGAAGAATTAAAAAAACAAAACATAAATGAATCTTTAATTCAGGAAACATTAAAAGTTTCCAAAGATTGTAAAATGGCTCGTTTTAGCCCACTTGTTTTAGCCCCGAATGAAATGTTTACCAAAGCTGAAAAAGTAATTAATGAACTTGAAAATCAACTGAAATGATAAAAAAAATATTCGTTTTTCTCTTTCTCTCGCTTACGTGTATAACTCTTAATGCCAATGAACCATTATTAGATTCAGCGGAATCAAATTATGCCGCGAAAAATTTTAAAATCGCCATTCAAAACTACCAAACAATCCTGGGTAAAGGCTTGTCATCGGCCAATTTATATTATAATTTGGGGAATTGCTATTTCAGAAATGGAGAGCTTGGAAACTCCATACTTTACTATAAAAAAGCTCTTAAATTAAATCCAGGGCATGAAAACGCAGCATTCAATCTTGCACTCGTTAAGGCGAAAAGAGTTGATAAATTTGATGAAGTTCCTCAATTCTCTTTTAATGTTATTTTAATCGGCTTAAATAAATACTTTTCACACAATTACATCTCTATATTAGGTTCTATCCTTCTTATTTTTTCCGCATTAGGCTTTCTTTATGCTAAAAAGATAAAAGTTAAAAAAGTAATAAACCTCTCCAGGATTATGGTTTTTCTAGGCGTTCTTTTCACATTAATAGCATGGAAACAACAATCTGCGGTAAACGAATATGAATCTGGAGTGGTTATCGCAAAATCTTCTAATATTTTTAGTGAGCCCAACCCCAATTCAACCTTACTTTTTGAGATTCATGAAGGTGTTATCCTCGAAATCATTAATGAGTCTAACGAATGGGTAAATATTAAAACTCCTGATAATCGTGTTGGTTGGATTCAGAACTTCAAAATTAAAAGTATTTAAAATAAAAAAGACGATTCAAAATCGCCTTTAATTGTTTTTATATACTTAAATAACAGTAACAATGAATAATTTATAAAATTACCAAGTTATGTTTGATGTTGTTTCTCTTTCCAGTTTAATTTTAAATTTCCCGTCTGTTACTTTAACAGAATCGTAATTTGAATAAATATTATTTTCAAAATACAATACCCCCTCAAAATTACCTTCAATTACATCATTATCAGTGCTGGTAACAGTTAAAGAAGCTCTAGCACTCTTATTGAAGGATATATTTGAATAAACTCCAAAATAAGTTTCTTCTAATTGTGCTAAATCTGTGTAACTAATTTCTAATTCTTTATCGGTAAAAACAGACACAGAATCAGAATTAGTGGTGAAGGTCTGAGGTGGATTTATGTCATCCAAATCCTTAAACAATTCAATTTTTAAACAATCAAACACATCATCAAACCTTGTAATTCTAATTAACTTACCACTTGGATTACCTGTATAACTATCATCATAACTGTTCTCATCAGAAAACAAAAAATTATAATTAATGTATCTGGAATCAAAAGTTCTTGTTATTCCATCTATTTTACAAGTAAAAGTTTCTACTATTTCATCTTCAGAATCCAATAAATCAGAATCAGAATCAGAATCAGAATTGGAATTGGAATTGGATGTAGTTGCAGACGTAGTTTCTGGCTCATCTTTTTCACATCCAGTTAAAAGCATCGCTGATAGAGCCAAAGTAAATAATATTTTCTTCATAATTTATTTTTTTATCAATTCAAATTTAAATTAAATTTTTAAAAAATAAAAAAAAACATTGTTTTTTTTGCACAAAAAACAAACATTTAAAATAAAAAAAACACCCAATAAAAAAATAAACAAACACAGTGTTATTGATCGATGTAACTTCATTGAAACTCAACTAGTAAAATAATTATATGGAGGTAATTAGTATTTTTGACATCTTTAAAATAGGTGTTGGACCCTCAAGCTCACATACACTTGGGCCTTGGAAAGCTGCGCTAAACTTCACAGCTTCTATTTCAAATCTAATTTTCGATAAAATTGAAATTCGACTTTACGGATCACTTTCAAAAACAGGAAAAGGCCATGCGACGAACGAAGCTATTCAACTTGGCTTACTGGGATATGACCCTGAAACTATTCCAACTCATCAAATAACTGAAATTTTAAAACAATTACATTCGAAAAAGAAAATCACTATTCAAAAGAACACTCTTCTTTTTGATGCCCAAAAACATATTGTTTTCACTGATAAAAGCAAAAAGGGACACCCTAACACGATAAAATTCAAAATTTATTTAAAAGAAAAGTTAATCAAAGAAACCACATATTATTCAGTGGGCGGTGGTTTTATCAATAAGAAAGGAGAAAATCGTTCAAATCTTTCAAAAAAAATACCCTATCCCATCCAAAATGGCTCACAATTGAAAAAACATATTGAGAAATCATCATTATCCATATCGGAAGTCATTTGGGCAAATGAAACTGCGCTAAGACCTGAAAAAGAGGTTAAAGAAAAAATAGAACTCCTCTTTTCAACCATGAAGCACACGATTCTAAACGGTGTAACTACCGAGGGCACATTGCCTGGTGGTTTAAACGTTGTGAGGAGGTCTAAAGTTCTTTTTGAAAGCTTAAGCAAAACAACAGTAGAAACTTGGGAAGATTTAGAAATTGCTATTTATAAGAAAACATGGAATTTTAGCGAAATCAATCAATGGATTTCCTGTTTTGCTATGGCCGTTAATGAGGAGAATGCTGCAATGGGAAGAATTGTTACCGCTCCAACGAATGGAGCCGCTGGAGTTATTCCCTCAGTACTTTTATATTATTATTTCTTTTGTAAACATCAGTTTGAAAACGATATAGAACAATTTTTCTTAGTTGCTGGAGAAATTGCTTCATTGTTCAAAAAAGGAGCTACATTATCTGCCGCTATGGGCGGTTGCCAAGCTGAAATTGGAGTTTCTTCAGCAATGGCTGCAGGTGCATTAACCAATGTACTGGGCGGAAGCTATGAACAAGTTCTTATGGCCTCAGAAATAGCTATGGAACATCATTTAGGGTTAACTTGTGACCCGATTGGTGGATTGGTACAAATACCTTGCATTGAGCGCAATACAATGGGTGCAATGAAAGCTATTACAGCATCAAACCTGGCACTTTCTTTTGATCCTGCAAATTCAAAAGTAGATTTAGATACTGTAATTAAAACAATGTGGGACACCGCAAAATCAATGGACAGCCGATACAAGGAGACTGCTGAAGGAGGCTTAGCTTTTAATATTTCAGTTACATTACCAGAATGTTAAAAGTAGTTAGTTTTTGTTGCCTGCAAACAATTCCTCAACCTTGATTCTTCTATACTCAAAAATTTTTAAAATCCTTGGTTTGATAATTATAGGGTTCATAAGCCGCCCAAATATACCAAACGGAGGAACATAATCTACTACATCAATGATTTGAACCCCCCCTTCTATTTCTTTAAAAAAATGTTTGTGATGCCATAAGTCATAGGGGCCATAAATTTGTTTGTCGGCGAAAAAACTTTGATTCTCTAAGTGCGTTATTTCAGAAACCCATGTTGTTTTAAAAAAAGGAAGAGGAGATACTTTATATTGTATGATTTGAGATGGGTAAATCGCAGAGTCCAATTCACTTATAATCTTAAATCCAAGGCTGCTTGGAGTAATTTTTGTTAAGTTTTTAGGATTCGAAAAGAATTCCCAGGCTTCTTTTAGAGAAATGGGAAGGTCTTGTTTGGCTTCTAAACGAAAAACCTTCCCTTTTTTGTTAAACTTTATTGGATATTCCATAAAAGCAAATCAGGTGTTTAACAATCTTTTATAGCTGAAAACAGCTCGTTTTTTGTACTCTTACTTTGAAAATCACCGCCATAATAGGCTGTGAAAGTTTCAGAGGTATCGTCTTTAACTCCTCTTGAGGCAACACAAAGATGTTTGGCATATATTATTACAGCAACATCATCCGTTTTTAGAACATTTTTAAGTTCATTGGCAATTTGATTGGTAAGTCTTTCCTGGACTTGTGGTCTTTTCGAAAAATATTGAACAATCCTATTTATTTTGGAGAGACCAATTACTTTTCCACTTGATTTGTATGCAACATGGGCTCTTCCTATAATGGGTACAAAATGATGTTCACAATTTGAATAAAAAGAAATATCTTTTTCAAGTATCATTTCATTGTATTCATATTTATTTTCGAACAATGATATTTTTGGTTTGTTATCAGGATTGAGGCCAGAAAAAATTTCATCGATAAACATCTTAGCAACCCTTTTCGGTGTACCGCTCAAAGAATCGTCTTTTAGATCCAAGCCCATTGTTTTCATAATTTCGGCAAAATGAAAAGAAATAATTTCTTTTTTTTCTTCATCACTGATATCGAATGCTCCTTTTACCATTGGAGTTTCAACACTCGAAGACAGATGGTTATCCCCTATCTCGTCCAGTAAATCGACTTGAGACTCAGGCTGGATATTCTGCAAAGTTTCTTGGAGTTTCATAAAGCGTAATTTTTAAATCAAGTTCTTCACTAATTTCTTCACGGATTTTGTTGTAAATAATTCTTGCTATATTTTCTACTGTAGGAATTGTTTCTTCAAAATCAGGAACTTCCAAATTTAAGTTTTTATGATCAAACGGCTCGATGACCTTCTCGTTAACAATTCTTTTCAAATCTTTTACATCTACAACAAAACCTGTTTCAGGATTTGTAAAGCCTATTACTTTTATTTCCAATTCGTAATTGTGACCATGATACAGTGCGTTGTTACACTTACCAAAAACTTCCGCATTTTTTATATTTGGCCATTGATTGTTGTGAAGACGATGGGCCGCATTAAAATGCATTTTACGGGTGATAGCTGTTTTCAAAACATTTTGTTTAACTTATTTAACTTAAAGTTAAACAAAAAGTTACCTAATTAAAAAGTTTATCATCAGAAGGTCTAATATCTGTTTGTATGGTTAATTAGAAGTAAAGAAGGACATGAGTCTATTTTAAACTCAATATGAGCCTATGAATTTGCCAAATCGTCGATTGCCGCAAGAATTTTTTCCTCAGTTTCTTTAACAACAGGAACAAGAGGCAAACGTAAAACATTTTCAATTAGACCAATTTTATTCAACATAGCTTTTACCCCGCCTGGATTACCATTGGCAAAAGTCAAACCAATCAGATTCAAGAGTTCATAATGCGCTTTCCTTGCTTCTGTATAATCGTCTTCCAAAGAAAAGTTAACCACACTACTCATTTCATGAGGAAATGCATTTGCTATTACACTTATTAATCCTTTTCCTCCTGAAGCTATTAAAGGTAAAGTTATTCCATCATCCCCCGAAATAACATCAAAGCCATCAGGAGCATTATTAATAATTTCCATCATTTGCGCCAAGTCACCGGAAGCCTCTTTTATGGCATATACTTTTTCAGGAAATGCTTCAGCTAATTTCAGTGTTGTTCCAGGAAGCATATTAACCCCTGTTCTTCCTGGGACATTGTACAAAATAACAGGCAAAGGACACGACTCAATAAATGCTTTATAATGCTCGTACAAACCAGACTGAGATGGCTTATTGTATGATGGAGTGACGGATAAAACAGCACTGATTCCTTCTAAATCATATTCCTTCAGTGATTCAATTAAAATTTTGGTATTGTTACCCCCATGTCCCAATACAATTGGAACGCGATCACCAGCAACTTCTTTAACTTTATTTAAAACTGAGATTTTTTCTGATTTGGTCAGTGTCGCACTTTCTCCTGTTGTTCCAAGAACAACTAAATAGTTTACTCCACCATCAATGACATGGTTTACTAATTTTTCTAAAGCAGAAAAATCTACTTCTCCATTTGAAGTAAATGGAGTAACCAATGCTACCCCCGTTCCTTTAACTTTACTCACAACCATACTAATCTTTATTAATTAAGTGCAAATAATTATCTAATCCTTTCATTAATTGACGAACACCTTCTTCAGGTTGTAAATTAATTGTAAAATCCAACTCGTTTACACCCTTCTTTGCCGCCCCAACTTTAAAACAAGCAACAGATTGTTTGACAATAAATCTGATTATCTCGTCTTCGTCAACAGTAGTGTCGATTAAAACATCAAATTTGTCTTGAACAAAATTAAGGACATCAGATGCCTGAGTCTCCAACTTCCAATTCAAATCCTTTTTAAGAAAATAATCAAATTCCAACTTGGGTGTAACGTATCTGGGAAGCTCATCCCTATCGTAATAGCCCAAGGCCTTGCACCTTATTTTATATTCCTTTAAGAACTTAACATATCGCTCAACCAACTCTTTCGTTTCATCATTATCGGCACGATAAACAATACCAACGGTTTGGGCGTTTTTTATATTAATTGCTTTCACCTCTCTTTTGGGCGAACCTTTTCGCTTATATGAGAAGTCCGAAAGCTTACGTTTTATATTGTTCAACACCCCCATGAAATCGAAACTCAAAAATAGTATTAGTTTTCGATATAAACTAAGGAATAAATCGGATTATTATGAGATTATCAACACACCTTCAAGGATTCTTTTTGTTCTAGGAAATCATTTGAATAAACTCTTCCTCAGAAATCAATTGAACACCTAGTTTTTCAGCCTTCTCTAACTTACTCGGTCCCATTTTTTCTCCCGCAACAACAAAAGAAGTTTTCTTTGAAATACTACCTACGTTTTTACCACCTAGTTTTTCGATGGTTTTTTTTAATTCATCTCGAGTAAACTTTTGAAAAACTCCCGAAACAACAATGGATTTTCCAACAAGAATTTTTTCCAATCCAGCATCTTCCCCGGATTCATCAATTGCAAATTTAACTCCTGCTTCCTTCAATCGACTAATAACATTGAGGTTATTTGAATCTCTAAAAAAATCTTGCACACTTTCTGCTATTTTATCTCCAATTTCATCTACAGAAATTAAATCTTCCAAAGTTGCATTTTTTAAATTTTCGATGTTTTTAAAATGCCTGGCCAAAATTTTAGCAACAGTTGACCCAACAAAACGAATACCAATAGCAAATAAAACCTGTTCATAAGGAATTTTTAAAGAATCCTTTACTCCTTTAATTATGTTGTTAACGGATTTATCTGCCATCCTTTCCAAACTCAACATTTTGGTTGGGTCCAAAGAATATAAGTCTGCAATATCCTTTATTAACCCTGCTTTAAAAAATTGCTCAACCGTTTCTCCGCCCAAACCATCAATATTCATAGCTTTTCTGGATATATAATGCTGAATCTTCCCCGTAATTTGAGGAGGGCAGCCGTTTTCGTTGGTGCAATAATGATTTGCTTCACCATCTTTTCTTAGCAAAGTAGAAGAACATTCAGGACAGTTTGAAATGTATTTAACAGGAACTGCATTTTTGGGTCTTGAGGCAAAGTTTACGCCTACTACTTTAGGAATAATCTCCCCTCCTTTTTCAACAAAAACTTCATCGCCAATGTGTAAATCAAGTTTCTCAATTTGATCCTTATTATGAAGAGAAGCTCTTTTTACCACCGTTCCCAATAATGAAACGGGTTTTAAATTCGCCACAGGTGTAACCGCTCCAGTCCTACCTACCTGATAAGAAATAGAGTTCAAAATCGTGACGGCCTGTTCTGTTTCAAACTTATACGCTATTGCCCATCTCGGTGATTTTGAAGTAAAGCCTAAAAGCTCCTGCTTCTCATAACTGTTCACTTTTATAACAATTCCGTCGATTTCAAAGGGTAAGCTTTTTCGTTTATTGTCCCAATAATTTATAAAGCTTAATATCCCCTCAATTGAATTTGTTTTTTCAATCATCCTGTCCCTTTCCAAAGGAACCTTAAAGCCCCATTTTCCAGCTTTTTTCAGGTTACCCAAATGAGTTGTTTCAGGTAGATTTTCTCCTAAAAGATAGTACAAATAACAATCAAGACCTCTATCAGCTACTGTTTTACTGGATTGCATTTTCAATGTTCCTGAAGCAGTATTCCTTGGGTTAGCCATTAATTGCTCACCGGCTCTTTTCTTTTCTTCATTAAGCTTTTGAAAGGCTTCCAGAGGTAAAAAAATCTCCCCCCTAATTTCAAAATCATCAGGATAATCTCCTTTGAGCTTCAATGGTATCGACCGAATTGTTTTAACATTATTCGTAACATCATCACCTTGAGTTCCGTCTCCTCTGGTTACCGCTTGAACCAAATTTCCGTCAATGTATCTAAGACCAATGGCTACTCCATCGTATTTTAATTCACATACATACTCTACCTTTTCCTCAATTAATTTTTGAATTCTTTTTTCAAAATCAATCAAATCGTCCTTCGAATATGAATTGCTCAGGGAAAGCATTCTATATTTATGAGTTACTGTATCAAACTCTTTAGTTATGGATCCACCTACTCGTTTAGAGGGAGAAGTCTCAAGAGATAATTCAGGGAATTTTTCTTCCAAATCCATCAACTCTTTTAGCATTATGTCAAACTGATAATCAGAAATCGCTGGTCGAGACAAAACATAATAATTGTAATTATGCTCATGCAGTTCTTTACTCAATTTTTCAATCTTAATTTTTGCAGAGGCCTTATCCATGGAATGATTTTTGTCGTTGAAAAATACAAAGGAGCTTTTAGCAAAAAAACAGATTTAAGAATTTGTTTTGAACAAATTAACTTATTTTAAAAATTATCAGCGAACCTTTTTAAGTTAATGCTTGTAAAATCAATGAAAACATAAAATTTGGAAAGTAAAGATAACATAGTAAAAAACTGGTTACCCAGATATACAGGAATGCCTTTAAATGAATTTGGAAAACACATACTGTTAACCAACTTTAAAGAGTACATGAACCATTTTTGTAAAATCACAGGAGCTGAAGTCAAAGACAAAACAAAAGGAATGACAGCAGCCTCCCACGACGGAATTACAATGATTAATTTTGGAATGGGAAGTCCAAACGCTGCAACAATAGTGGATTTACTAACCGCTATTGATCCTGATGCTGTCTTATTTTTAGGTAAGTGTGGTGGTTTAAAACGAAAAAACAATATTGGAGACTTAATACTTCCTATTGCAGCCATAAGAGGTGAAGGTACATCAAACGATTACCTCCCCCCTGAAGTTCCCGCTATGCCAGCATTTAGTCTTCAAAGAGCTGTATCATCAACAATAAGAGCATATGATTTAGACTACTGGACAGGAACTTGCTATACAACAAACCGTAGAGTTTGGGAACACGATGAAAAATTTAAAAATTATTTACGAGAAACACGTGCAATGGCAATTGATATGGAAACAGCAACTGTTTTTTCAACCGGGTTTTTCAATGAAATCCCAACAGGCGCTCTACTACTAGTAAGTGACCAACCCATGGTACCTGATGGAGTTAAAACATCTAAATCGGATAAAAAAGTCTCGGACAACTTTGTTGAAACACATATAAAAATCGGAATTGATGCTTTGAAAGAAATTAAATACAACCGTCTTTCGGTAAAACATCTAAAATTCGCTTAAAATCATTAATAGAAATCATAAAAAACTCAGAACAATCAATCACCGAGAGGTTTATGTATTGTTCTGAGTATAGGTAATTCGAGAATAAAGAACGTATAAAAGCATAAGTCAAAACAATTCAAAAATTAATTTGTTACAGTTTGATAAAATAATTTTTTGTCTATTTTTAACTTTGTAAAAATATTTTTTTGGCACAGGCTTTGCTTTAGCCTAATCAGAATTTAAAAACACGTAAAAAATGAAAACTATTTCAAAATCATTACTAGGAGCATTTTTAATTGTTGGATCAATAGCATTGGTGGGATGTAAATCAAAAAAAGAAGATGCACCAAAAATTAAAGGAGAAACAGAAATCACAATGCACTGCTTTGGATCAGATTTCTTTTCAACTAAAAAGAAACTGAGAGCATCTGGAATTGGTGAAAGTATGGATAGAATGACTGCGCTAAAGAAAAGTAGAAACGAAGCAAAAACTGCCCTGGCAGGAACTGTAGAAACTCGAATTAAAGCAACAATCGACAACTACGTTAACAGTAGAGAAATGAACAATCGCGAACAAGTTGAAGAAAGATTTGAAGGCTTGTCAAGAGAAGTAATCGATCAAAAACTCTCAAATGTTGCAACAATTTGTGAAAAAATCACAGTAAAAGAAACGGGAGGTTACGTCGCATACATCGCGGTTGAAATGAAAGCAGACGATTTAATTGAAGCTATAAATGATCGAATTACAAAAGAAGAGACGTTAAGAATCGATTACGACTACGAAAAGTTTAAAGAAACTTTCGATAAAGAAATGGAAAAATTAGAAAAAGGTTTGTAAAATCTAGTAATATAGATTTTGAAAAGGGCGCTCCAATTTTGGGGCGTTTTTTTTGTTTTAAAAATCAAAAAAACATAATTTAGCCCTTAAAAAAAAAATATGTCTTTTGTTTTAAAAATATCTTGCGGAATTATTGGTTTAGTATTTGTTTTATGTGGTTTTCTCAAATTACTAACGGTATACTCATCTATAACTATAGACATTTCTGGATTTCTTTTTAAAGTTCAAAACTTTACAGGAATCGGGTCCATTATATTTATAAACTTTTTAGGCGGTTTCTCACTCTGCTACTATTCCTTTTCAACACTAACACTGAAATATAAAAATTCAAAACCAAAAGAAAGAGATAATATAGATTCTAAATCTAATTTACAAATATCAAAACCACTTACTAGGCTTCAAAAAATATCAGGTATTGTTTCTTTAATTTTTACTTTTTGGTTGATTTTTCTTGCCATTTTCATTACCGAGTCAATTTCGAAGCATCCTCAATTTCAAATTAAGCACGTAATTATAATAAGTTCTTTTTTCTGGATAAGAGCTTTATTACCAATTTTATTATTTGGAATGGTTACTGTAACAAACAACAAAATTTTAGCAAGAGAGGAAAGAATCAAAACAGCTCATAAAAGACGTAAGATTCAACAAAGAAAAAAGCAATTAGTCCCTACCAGATAACGCTAAATTAAATTTAAAATTAATGCTGAATTTTCTTGATTCGTAAAAGGTTTTAGTAACGCCTGTCTTTGTTGAGTCATAGATTTTGAATGAGAACTATTCATCAAGTATTTAATCTTTGACTTAAAATCCTGAGGTGTATTTGCTCTATCTACTAATTTTTCTAACCCTGTACCTTCAACCATTGGATCATTTACCAAACAATGCGCACCATTAAAAAGCGCAGCCAAAAGCTTAAGTTTTATTCCTGTATTTTGAAAAGTTGGCAGAATATTGACTTTTGCCTGATGAATTAAATCGTTTATTTGATTGGAAGAAAGATTATCTTTTAACTCGACATTTGGTTGTTGCTTAACTATTTTTTGAAGCTGAACAGATGGGTTATTTCCAACTATAATTAATTGCTCTTCCAAATCTTCAAAAACTTCCCCGACAAGAAAAAGTGCAGCTTGATTGTTTTCACCAACACTTAAATTACCATGATACAGGCAGAAATCCTCTGTTTTTTCCGGGATATTTACTTTATTGAACGCGTGAAAAGCAGAAACATGAATGGCGTTTTCGTAATTCTTCTTTAAGTAATCAGTATCCTTTTGGGATATACCCAAAACAGCATCAGCTTTATTATAAGCTAAAGGTTCAAACCTTTCTAGTTTCCTCGCCTCTGTTTTATAGTACAACCTTTTCATCGGATTGCGTTCGAGTTTAGCTAAAGCAGAATAATAATCGTGTTCAATATTGTGGGATCGTATTAACTTTTTTCTATTTTTCAGCCGATTATCCGTAATTGAAATACAGGTATGTAGTCCTTCAAACAATATTGGAGCGTCATCTTTCATAAGGTTTTCAATCAACTGCTCACTACTTCTGGAGCCTACTATAAAAGGATAAAAGCCCAACAGATGCGCTCCTTTCATTTTTCTGGGGTAATAAAAAACTTTTTCACAAAACTCATCCAATTCAGGAGCCGGCATTCTATCGTACTGAAAACAATGAAGAGTTATTTTAACTCCCGCTTCACTAAGAGATTTAAGCTTGTAAAACACGTCAATTACTCCTCCATAATTTGCTGGAAAAGGAATTGAAAAAGATACAACATGAAGATTTCTAAAAGACCGACTCATAACACTTAATTAATACATCTTTTTCATTTTCCCAAATCAATTCAGATTTTGCTTTCTGAACATTTTCTTTGGTTTTATTAAAAAAATCACTGTTGTTTAGGTAGTTGTTTATTTCTTCCGCCATCTTTAAAGGCTCATGAGAAGATAGTATTATACCAACTTCATAGGAATCAACAATTTTTCTTACCTCAATTAAGTTTGAGGCAACAACCGGTAAATCAGCCTGTAAATAATCAAAAATCTTATTTGGCAAACTGTACTTATAATTAAGGTTAGTATCCTTGTCCAAGGTCACGCCTACATCCGCAATTTTTGTGTAAGAAATCAACTCTTCAAAAGGGACTTTTCCCGTAAAAATAACTTTAGAGGACAAATTTGACTCTTGAACTTGATTTTTTAAAACACCTATTACATCTCCTGAACCTACGATTAAAAATACAGCGTCGATCCATTTCATAGCTTCAACCATTTCTTCAGCTCCGCGATCAACGTTTATTCCAGCACCCTGAAGCAAAATTATCTTTTTATTTGAAGGTAAGCCCAAGTCAAAACGTGTTTTTACTTTAAACTCCGAATTAAACTTTCCGGAAATTGGCAAATTCCTCATAACCTTAAAGTTTAAGCCGTATAAACTTTTATAAATATTTGCAATGGATTGATTTACGGTTAAAACATGTTTTAAACCGGGAAGTATACTGCGTTCAATTTTTAACCAGGCCCTTTTTGCAAAAGATCCATCAATCAACTCGGGAACCTCTGTAAAATATTCGTGTGAATCGTATATAAGCTCCCCTCCTTTGAACTTTTGAGCCATTCGGTTTGCCAAAAGTGTATCCAAATCGTTTGAATGCAAGGCATCGTATTTTTTAAAAAGAAGAAACAAAAACAACCTAAAATTAAACTCTGCATAAAATAAGGCTCCATTTTGGAAAAATAGTTTCATACGAGTTGTTTTATACACCCTACCTCTTAAGGGAATACTATTTTTCATTTTCCTTCCCACCAACAAAACATTATACCCCATTTCATGCAATGTGGTACAGGTTCTATCGACTCTTTGATCGCTACTTAAATCATTAATTACAGAAACTATAATCCTCTTACACACAAAGCAAATTTATGCAAAAGCGGTTTGTTTTAAGAGAGAAAATGAAATTAGTATTTTACTAATAAAAAAATTTACCTGCTTTTTTACAAACATTTGTTGAATTGTGACTCCTTTACTTTTATATTAGTGCTGTTAACTATTGAAAACCAGTTATGTTATGTTCACTTCTATTGTCCAAGATTTAAAAGGGCTGCTTTCTTCAAATTCCGTTTTAAATGAAAGTAAAAAATTAGATGAATTGATTCAACAGTACAATCAAATGAAGAATCAATCTATTAATGAAAGCGAGGACGTCAATGAACTTCTTGCTAAAGATTTGATAAACGAATTGAAGCAAAAACTCAAAACAGAAAGGGAAGCTCAAAAAAAACAGAATGAAATCATAAAAGAGCAAAAAATGGAAATTATTCATCAACTCGAAGAGTTGATTGAAAATGAACAGAATATTGGTAAAGCATTTGCCGATTTAAAATCAATAAGAGATAATTGGACAAAACTCACTGAAAAATCACCTCTTGAACAAAAAGAGATAGATAGAAAGTTTTCAAAAAAACTGGAAGATTTTTATTATAACATTAATATTTACAAAGCTATCCAGGAGCATGATTTAAAAAGAAATCAACAACTTAAGGAAGTTATTTTGGAAAAATTAAAAAAGCACTCTTCTGAAACCGCTTCAAAAAACCTAATCCTTGAAATAAAACAACTGAGAACAGAATGGGAAAGTATTGGTCCCGTAACCAGAGATTTACAAGATGATTTTTGGTCAAAATATCGAAGTTTACTTGATATTCTATATTTAAACTTTAAAGATTTTAAAGCCTCCGAAAAAGAAGAACAACTCGTTAATTTAAATAAGAAACTTGATATAATTCGATGTATTAAAGAGATTAATGTTTCCGACTTAATTTCAGTTAAGGACTGGAACATTAAAGTAAAAAAGGTTTTGTCAAAACAAGAGGAATGGAGGTCAATAGGTTTTGTTCCAAAAGAATCTAAGGATGAACTGTGGAAATCCTATAGATTAGCATGTGATACATTCTTTGGAGCCAAAAAAGTTTTTTTTGATGAACAAAAAAAAATATACAAAGCGAATAAGGTTTTAAAAAATGAACTTTGTAAAAAAGCAGAACAGTTACTGAATTCCGAAAACAACTATGAGCTTACCAAAGAATTTATCGATTTGCAATCTCAATGGAAAAAAATAGGTCCTGTTCATCAAAGAGATGAACAATACTTATGGCATAAATTCCATAAAACGTGTAATGCCTTTTTTCAAAAAAGAAAAGATTCTAAAAAACAACTTGACGCAGAAAGGGATTCTTTGAACATTGAAAAAGAAAACATAATCAATCAATTGAAAGAAACCTCGATTGAATCGGAAAAACAACTTCTCGATCACCTTTCAAGATGGTGGAAAACAAATAGAAATCATACGAGAAAATCCAACCAGCTTGAAATTAAATTTCAAGAAGTCCTTGAAAGTAAACTTGAAAACAAAACTGTACGAGAATTTGAAAACGAAAACATACAAGCCAAAATTGGAATTTACAAAGACTTTAATGATGATGGAGAAATGCTGTTTAAGGAGAGTAAGGCCATAAAGGATAAAATATCATCTTTACAAAAAGACATTACCCAATATGAAAATAATTTAAGTTTTTTTGGTAATTCTAAAGGATCAAATGAGCTAATGAAAGATGTTTATCAAAAAATGGATGATTTGAAAGAGCAAATATCAAGCCTTAAAGATCAGCTCAAACTAATCAAAACCTCCTTAAAATAACATAAAATTTTACAAAAACTTCATTTTGATTTTTAGATAAGAATTTCATGCGTTTACTTCCTATATTATTAGTTTTGGTTTTTCTTCCTTTTAATTCGCATTGTCAAGATAAACTAGACCCGTTTCAAATATATGGGCCTTATGGTTCAAAAACATACGAGAACTTCAGTCAAGCGCTTTTAAATATTGAAAACTGTTATCGATTAAAGTGTCACAACCAGGACTTGAGCAAGAACCTTAAAAGGCTGAAAAAACTTAAAAAACTTTATGTAATTGAACTGAAAAACAACAACATCGATTCGTTTCCTGAGGAAATATCAAGCTTCAGAAACCTCATGTACATAAAATCATCCGGTAATTCTTTAAAGAAACTCCCTCAATCATTGGGTTTTACACCTACCATTAAATCCTTAATTCTTCACCATGTCAGTATCGACAGCTTGCCCAATTCCTTTAATAAATTAGGAAGCTTAATGGAACTTGAAATACAAATTAATAATGCTGATACGTTTGATGTTGGTGATCGACTGTCGGGACTTTATAACCTAAAAACATTAATGATTTATAAAAGCAATTTAAAATCATTTCCCATAGGCCTTGACAAAAATCTTAAACTGGAAAAAATACTAATTGTCAACTCTAATCTTAACGCCCTTGACTCTTCCTTTTCCGGGATGAAAAAAATTGAAACCTTAATACTCGATAAGAATAATTTCGAAACATTTCCCGAAGAGATTCTTGATTTAAAAACATTAAAAGAATTAAGCCTAAGGGATAATAATTTAATTTCACTACCGGAAAAAGTTGCAAAACTAAAAGGGTTGGAATTATTGGATTTAACAGGAAATAAAATACCTGTTTCGGATGTTGAAATACTTAAAATATTACTTCCTTATTGTAAAATAATAATTTAAAGCAAAGATTTACATTAAAAACAATTACCTGCTGACCTTTAGCTCTTTACCAGCAATCAATATCGTATTTCTTTTAATGCCGTTCCACTTACAAATATCATTCACAGACACCCCGTACTGATTGGCTATTTTATACAAATAATCGCCACCTTTAATTTTGTGAAAAAGTGTTCCCGGCTGAAAAGCCACAAAACCTGATCTGGTTTTTCTCAAAACTATAGAATCTGATTGAAGTTGAAACTTTTTAAAATCAATTAAAGCTTCTGGATTAATGGCTTTTCCCTTAAATCTTGTTTCAAAATGAAGGTGGCTTCCTCTGGACGCTCCTGAATTTCCACCTCTTGCAATGGGTTGTCCTGGATCAACAAAATCCCCAGGCTTAACCAAGAACTTATAGAGATGAGCGTAAATAGTCTCTAAACCATTGTGGTGCCTTATTACAATAGTTCTACCGTATCCTCCTGTCCACTTAGCCAATCTTACAACACCTCTAAAGGCACTAACAACTGTATCTCCTCTAATTAAGTCGATATCTATTCCATTATGATGTTTTCCGTCTCTCCAACCAAACCTAGAGGTTACTACTCCTTCAAAAGGATGCACATAACCGCAACCCATGTAATGATCCGTTAAACAATATGTCACTTCAGAGTCTGATTTGCAAATATCATTTTTGTAAGGATGCGGAAGTAACGTGTTCCAAGATTTGTACAAATTATGAGCAGGATATGGATTTGTATCTACAGGCCAATCAGCACCATATTCCTCATTAATTTTTTTATTCAACAAAACCACTAAATCAGGGTCAATATACTCATTACTCAAAAGACTGTCTATCAATAATATAAGACTATTCTTATCAAGCCCTACTTCAATCTTACTCCTTAAAGTATCTACGTAATTTTCAGGCACTATTTTCTTAGAAGGATTACTCTTTACAGAACCTTCACCCCCTAGTATAGTCCCTAAAAAGAATACACATAATATTGCTAAAATACCATACCTTACAACCTGCATCTTATCCTGTTTACTTCGCGGTGGGCGCCCAAGATACGTATAATTTTATTAACAATCCAGTTTTATTTAATTCATAACTAACTGATTTCGTGACGAAATTGAACTTTTCATATTGTTAATAACTTCAAATAAAATTTCTAGATTATAGAATCCCACTCATAATTTTTTTTGAAATATTGAACGTAAATTTGAAATATGAAAATCCTTCTGAATTCTTTAACTTTTCTTATTTTGNCTTTTGTTTTCACAAGTTGTAAAAAACAAGCATCCATCGTGGAATTTCAAAAACAAAACTGTTTTTATTCAAATACAGAGGGAAACAATACTATAGAAGGAACTCATATATATATTAATAATAAAAATGGTGACACTTTATTTTTTAAAGAATCATCATCGAAAATAATACAAGACCTCAGTCGATCATGGGTTTTAGGTCAAGGATCCGGAAAACCCTATTTCGACACTGGTAAAGAATACTATTGGCCAATCTTGAAAGTTTTACCCAAATACAATGCAATCATAACAAAAACTGTTAACAATTACTTCAATGTAAAAAAGCCAGTTGTATTTTGGAAATTAAGTACTTACCCTGTAAAAATTTCTGATTCACTAAGGGGGAGCTGGGGCTTTTCAAAAATTGTTTTAGATGAAAAAGACAGCTTGTTTAAAACACACCTTTATGAATGCGATACAAACATTGTTCACCTTTATATTGCCAAAAGTAAAAACTTAATTAAATGGCAGATAAAACAATTAATAACTCCTGATTATTTCAAAGGAACCCCATGGAATGCTCCCGATGAAAATAATGTAATGAAAGTTACCCCATTAATTTCGGACATAATTTACCACAATAAAAAATACTACTCGTTTGCATATGGAGACGATTCAGATCAAAAAACATACATAGGCCTTTTAACTTCCGACTCATTAGAGGGAACATATCGCATTCATAAAAAACCTCTTATTCAACCAAATCCAAAAAGTGAATTTTCAAATCATGACGTTTATTTCCCAAAAGTTATAAAAACAGATTCAACCTGGCTGATGTATTACACTTCAAAAAACAAACAAAACGACGAATTTTTGTGCATAGCTGAATCCAATAATTTATTTGAATGGAAAGTAATTAAAGAAAATATTTTACCAAGAAATAAGGGCTGGAACTCAGGAATGAAAAACATGCTTTGTGCACAAGTAAAATTAATTGATAAAAAAATAACCCTATGGGCAACTGGAACTAAAGATGTAGGAAACTATAACAACCCAAACAAAGGAAATGCTATGGACATTTGTATAGGAAAATTCAGCTCTCAACTTACCTCTCAAAACTTCATCGAAGAAGATGGGAATCCTGTTTTTGGAGGGAATCCCACTTTTAGCTTTGAAAATGATCACATAGGAGGAGCTTTTCAAGAGGTTAATTACAACAACTACTTATATACTTTTTATCATGGAAAAGGAAGATCTGGAAAAGAGTATACGATATTAATGAAATAGTATTTTATTCACACTATTTAACATTTCATATAAAAATATAGTCCCAATTTGCTCGTTCAAAAGCAATGAGATTAACACTTTTCTTTATAACACTGTCTTTTGTAAGCTGTTCACAAAATGAAATCGTCAACCCTTTAAACCCTAAAAAGCCAAATACAAAACTTTCAAATTATATTAAACAGAATCAAAACGACACCACCATCAGCCAATCATTGGGTTCTGTTTCAAATGGAAGTTTAAAAAACGGGAAACTGGTACCCTTTTTCGGCAACAATTTTTCCTACTTTGACGAAACAAGTTATTTGAGTGGAAGAGCATTTTTAAACTCCAAAGTATTAAACACAATTTTGGATACATATAAGGTTTTGGAAACCGCCCAGCCCAACCGTAAATTTAAAATTATGGAATGTGCNCATAAGCACGGAGGTAAACTCTGGCCGCATAGAACACATCAAAATGGGTTAAGTGCAGATTTTATGATGCCTAAGCTTAAAAATCAAAAACCGTATTACGGATTAGACACCATAGGTGTAAATCATTACTGGTTGAATTTTAACAACAAAGGTCAATACAGTAAAGACACCTCAATTACCATCGATTTTGAGTCAATAGCCCAACATATTCTTCTCCTCCAAAAAGAAGCAAAAAAACACCGTTTGAAAATTCAAAAAGTCATTATAAAAACCGAACTAAAAGACGAGCTTTTTCAAGGCGAATACGGAAAAAAATTAAAAGAAAGCGGAATATACATCGTAAAGTCCCTAAGCCCTACTATTAATGCTCTGCACGACGAACATTACCATATTGATTTTAAAGAATTTTAATTTTTTTTAAAAAAGTAAAACTATTTTAAATATACTGCGTAAATGNGTCGGTAGATTTTTAAATTATTTTAGTAATAGGTAGTATGTCCCGTTTTGGTAGGCGGGACATTTTTTTATCTGAATTATAAATAAACTGCCGTATGACTAAAAAATCCATCGATTAAAACCGGCTCAATTTTAATTTGCTTTCCGAATGCCTTAACCTCATCATGTATAACTGAAAAAGAATTCAAACCCATTGAAATACCACCCCCAAATAATTTAACAACCGCTTCTTTTCGTGTCCAAAGATTAGTAAAATCCTCAGGGGAGCAAATTGAATTGATTTCTTCCGAACAAAAAACTCTCTTATAAAGAACTTCCCTAGGCTTACGCAACCTCTCAACATCAATACCAACAGGCTGATTATGAATAGCTAAAACAACAATTCCTCTGGTGTTGGAAATATTAAACCAAATATTCGAATTCGGAATAAAAGGTTTTCCTTTATCTCCAAACTCAACACCAGAGAGCATTCTGCTATCGGGCAGGTTCTCAGCCAAAAGTTGCCAACCCAACAAACTCAACATTCGTTTAGGTGAACTTTTATCCCCCAGAACAGCCTTTATGTTTTTTGGCATTTGAGAATACATCTCGGCTTGATCAAAATAATCAAAATCAACAGACAGTATTTTTTTGTGTATTTTCAAAACACTAACTTTCTTTTTCGGCCAATTCCATCCAAGACGAAGTTACCAAATCAATTTTCACTATCAAATCTCCCAACTGAACCGATAACTCATTAATTTCCAATCCATCAATATTTCCACTTGAAAGCTTTTTTTCTATTTCATATTTTAACCCCTCAAGCTCTTCAAGTTCCTGAGCCAGTTTATCCATTTCCAACCTCTCTTTGTAAGTCAATTTTTTGAGTGTTGGNTTTAACTCTTGTTCTTTTTGTTCTTCTTTTGATTTGTTATTCTTTTTACTACCAGCCTCTTCTTTATCTACCTTTATGTACTCTCTGTATTCTGTATAATTCCCAGGGAAATCTTTTACTTGACCTTTTCCTTTAAAAACAAAAAGATGATCACAAATTCTATCCAAGAAAAACCGATCGTGAGAGACAATTATGACGCAACCCGTAAAATCCAACAAATAATTCTCCAAAGCAGTTAACGTTTCCAAATCAAGATCGTTTGTCGGCTCATCCAAAATCAAAAAGTTTGGATTCTGCATAAGAACAGTTACCAAATACAATCTTTTTTTCTCACCACCTGATAACAACTCCACTGGAGTATATTGTTTTTTAGGATCGAACTGAAAATGTGTAAGCATTTGACTCGCTGTAATTCGAGAACCATCTTTGGTCTGAACAACTTCCGCAATATCTCTCACCACATCAATTACTTTCATATCCTCTCGGAAGTTTAGCCCTTTTTGATTGTAATAACCAAATTTAACTGTACTCCCTTTTGATATTGATCCCTTATACTCTTTATCCTTCCCAGTTATGAGATTCAAAAATGTTGATTTACCCGTTCCATTTTTTCCTATAATCCCAATTTTTTCACCTCTTTTAAAAAAATAAGTAAAGTCTTCAAGAATTTTTAAATCTCCGTAAGCCTTAGTCAAATACTCTATTTCTAGTATTTTTTTTCCCATTCGAGTCATAACTGAGGAAATCTCAAGCTCTCTCTTGGCCTTTACGCTCTTTGAAACTTTCTCTAATGCATAAGCAGCCTCTATCCTACTTTTACTCTTTGTACCTCTTGCCTTTGGTTGTCTTCGCAACCACTCAAGCTCTGTTTTAAAAAGATTTTTCGCCTTACCTGCAACCACTTGCTGGTTATGCTCTCGCTCAGACTTCTTATCCAAATAATACTCATAATCCCCTTTGTACTGATAAATACCATTTGGAGTCAATTCAATAATCTCATTACAAACATTGTCTAAAAAATATCGATCATGCGTAATAAGTAAAAGTGTTAAGCTACTCTCTGAAATGAATTTCTCGAGCCACTCTACCATATCAAAATCAAGGTGATTTGTAGGTTCATCCATATACAAAACATCCGGCTCGTCAATCAACGACTTCGCCAATGCCAACCTTCTCCCTTGCCCTCCACTTAAATTTTCTATTGATAAACTTTTATCGGTAAATTTNAAACTTGTGAGAACCTCGTTAATCTTTACCTCAACACTCCAAGCATCTTGTTCATCGATTTGATTCATCAACTTATTAAACTCATCCGTTTCAGTGTCTCCTTTTCTAAGAAATTCCTCATAGCGATTAATAAGTTGAATTTTAGGGTTTTCGGAATTCTCTATATATTCTCCAATCGTTTTTGCACCTGAAAAATCAGGTTCTTGCTCCAACCATCCGATTCGAATACCATCTCTGTAAACAACACTACCTTCGTCCTGAATTTCTTTTCCCATCAAAATTTTAAACAAAGTTGATTTACCTGACCCATTTTTGGCCACCAAACCTACTTTCTGTCCTTTTTCTAAACCAAAAGAAACCTCTTTAAACAGTTTAAATTCGCCAAACGATTTGGACAGCTCTGATACCGATAAAAAATTCATAGTACAAAGTTACAGAATATAAGCTTGATTTTAGAGACTGTTCGAAGATACCGATCAAACAACAAAAGAATAATTCCCCCCTCTAAGAATCATTATATTTGCATCTGTGAAATCGACTTTGTACATATTTTTTGTCGCCCTAAGTTTCCTTACTTTCGCTCAGGAAGAAAAAAAATTCCTGTATCATTTCGAATTTAATTATAAGGGAGCCTTTTTAATGCCTCANTCAGGAGCAGTTAAATCATTAATGAACGGAACCTTTCCGATATATGAAATTGGAGCAGAATTCCCAAACCTTGGAAATGATAAATTCCACAACAACTTCCCTTTAAACAGTTGGGGAGTAATGTTCAACTTTTCACCTTTAACCAAAAATGAAAACTTAGGCTTTGGCTTTGGCATACTGCCGTATCTCAATATCAATTTATTGAAAAATAAAGAATCTAACTNGACATTCAGACTGGCATCTGGCATTGGCTATATAGAAAAGCCTTTCAATAATATTACCAACCCCAAAAATATGGTCATTGGGTCTTACATAAATAACATAACCGATTTTGCATTTCAATACAAAAAACGAATTACTCAAGGTTTAGTTACCAAATTGGGAGTTGGACTGCAACATTTTTCAAATGGTGCTTTTATTCGACCGAACCTAGGAATCAATCTTCCCTACCTTTCTGTTTGTTTAAAAGCGCAAAAAAAAGACAATAAAATACAAGTTAAAAAACCAAAAGTAACCGAAGAAAATAACGCGTTCTTTTTGAGCTCCTTTTACGGAACAAAAACGTTAACCTTTTCTCCCGCTGATCGCTACGATGTTTTTCAAATTTCCGGAGGTTATTCTCTGGGCTTTACAAGAGGGGATTTCATACATATTCAAACAGATATTATTTTTGATAAAAGCCTACCCTATTTAAAAGNGTACAACTATGAATTCAAATCTTTTGACAATGTGATTCTGGGAATTTTTTCATCCTACGAAAAAAAATTCGGTCAAATCGGAACCCTGATTGGTCTTGGAGTTTACCTACACTCTCCATACGAAGCTCTTGTTGGTTCATATAGATCATTTGCAAACAAGGGTGGTTTTTTATACAATAGAATTGGAATAAAATACTACATCACCGAAAAAATATGTGCTCAAGTATCCGTAAGAACTCACCTTGATGCAGCCGATAACGCTGAATTCGGAATAGCATATAAATTGAAATGAAGAAACAACTTACCATATATATAATTGTACTTTTTGCACTTGCCTGTAAAAAAGAAAACAATTGTTTTATTTCATCGGGAAAATCAGATTCTCAAACAACAGATTTGGATNTNTTTTCCAGTATTGAAATCAATGATTTTATGGATGTCTCCTGGAAAAAAAGTTCCGAGTATAAAGTAGAAATACAAGGCGGAGAAAATTTCATCCCCGAAATTTCTCATGAAGTCAATAACGGCAAACTCACTCTCGAAAACAATAACGGATGTAAATTTTTAAGAAGAAATGTAAAAAACATCTCAGTCACAGTATATTGCCCTTCTTTCGATACTTTAAGCGTAAGAGGTAGTGGGGAAATAAACTTCCAGGACACAATCCAAAACAATTTATGGATAAACTGTATAGCAAATCAAGGCTCCATGAATTTAAAAATCAAGAACAACTACACAAAATTTTACCTTGAAAGCGGCAGCAATGAAATCAAGATCAATGGCTCTACGCGATATTGCAACTACTACAATTCAGGAATAAATCATTTTTACGCCAAGTCTTTTGAAGTAGATAGTTTTAGATGCCATAGCCGTTCAAAAGGGGTTACTGAAATTAATGTAAAATCCTGGCTTCACATCGAACAAAACGGAGACAGCGACATCAACTACTGGGGCAACCCTTCCATCGTAAATATCACTTCATACCTTGGAAATGGAGACATAATTAATCGCGATTAATTCAATTTACAAGCAATATTGAGAAAGAAGTTATGTTTTCCACTGATGTTAATAATTTATCNCCCAATCAATCCCTTTGAATTGCTGTAAACATCTCTTTTTTTGTTAATTTAGCGCCTTTACAAACGATTTGAAAAAGTGAGTATTGAAATTCAAAAAAAGGTAAACGAAATATTTACCGAATTTCTAGAAGAACACAGCCATAGGAAAACTCCTGAACGCTTTGCTATACTCGATGAAATATATTCGTACAAGAACCATTTCGACATAGAAACCTTGTATGAAAATATGAAAGCCAAAAATTACCGTGTAAGCAGAGCAACTTTGTACAATACACTTGACTTACTAATGGATTGCAATCTGGTTGTAAAACATCAATTTGGCTCTAACCACGCACAGTTTGAAAAAGCATTTGGTTACGCAAATCATGACCACTTAATTTGTCAAAAATGCGGTAAAGTGATTGAGTTTTGTGATCCAAGGCTTGGAGCCGTTATGGAAAACCTTAAAAAATTTACGGAATTCGAAATAAAATCGCATTCCTTAACAGTATACGGAATTTGTAACAAGGGCAATTGCAACGAAAAAAAATAAATAAAACGTATTAAAATAATTAGCCGTTTTGGCTGTACCAAAATTTAAAATGAAAGTAGACGTATTATTAGGATTACAATGGGGTGACGAAGGAAAAGGTAAAATCGTAGATGTTTTTACTCCGAAATATGATATTATCGCTCGCTTTCAGGGCGGACCAAATGCTGGTCACACTTTAGAGTTTGACGGTATAAAACATGTGCTTCACACCATTCCGTCAGGAATATTCCATGAAAACACAGTGAACATTATTGGAAATGGTGTTGTAATGGATCCCATTATATTTGAAAAAGAAATCAAAGAACTGAAAGCTCTTAATGTAAACGTCAAGGATAAACTTCTTGTTTCCAGAAAAACACATTTAATTCTTCCTACCCATAGAGTTTTAGATGCCGCCTCCGAAGCCGCTAAAGGAAAAAATAAAATAGGCTCAACACTTAAAGGGATTGGACCCACTTACATGGATAAAACCGGAAGAAATGGCTTAAGGGTTGGTGACTTGGAACTTCAAGACTTTAAGCAACGTTATAACGCATTGGTGGATAAACACATCGAATTACTCAAACAATTTGATTTTGATTACGACTTTAAGGAAGAAGAAGAAAAATGGATGAAATCGCTTGATACATTGAAAGAATTGACTTTTATTGATAGCGAACATTACATTGGACAAGCAATGAAAGCTGGAAAATCAATTTTAGCAGAGGGTGCTCAAGGTTCATTACTCGATATTGATTTTGGCTCTTATCCTTTTGTAACCTCATCCAATACAGTTTGTGCCGGGGCCTGTACAGGGTTAGGAGTTGCTCCAAATAAAATCGGAAAAGTTTACGGAATATTTAANGCCTACTGTACTCGAGTAGGAAGCGGGCCTTTTCCTACTGAACTTCATGATCAATCGGGAGAAGACTTGAGAAAAGCAGGTCACGAATTTGGTGCTACAACCGGAAGACCAAGAAGATGCGGGTGGCTCGATTTACCAGCGTTAAAATATTCTATAATGTTAAATGGAGTAACAGATCTTATTATGACAAAAGCCGATGTTTTATCTGCATTTGGTGAGTTGAAAGTTTGTACCTCCTATAACTACAATGGAAAAGATGTGGAACATTTTCCATACAACATTGACGAAGACAACCTTTCCGCAAATTACACGTCACTTCCAGGGTGGGATAAGGACTTAACCGGATTAACCGATATTTCTGAATTACCTTCCGAGTTAAACGCCTACATAACTTATTTAGAAAAAGAATTAGAGGTTCCAATTACTGTTGTTTCTGTCGGACCTGATAGAACTCAAACACTAATGCGAGAAGCGGTCAATGCTTAAAAACATTTTACTCATTACCTTATTTACTAACAACCTCCTTTTTGCACAAAAGGAGGTTGTTCAAATTTTAAGCGCCAACGAACTTAAACCAGGAGCAACTGAAAACCATCAAAAACTAGTTGGTAACGTTGCACTTCAATACAGTGATGCAAAACTCTTCTGTAATATTGCAGAAGTAAACTCAATTACTAATGATTTTAAAGCATGGGGGAAGGTTTTTATAAATCAAAAAGGAGAAGTAAAAGCATGGGGCGATTCCTTAATTTACGATGGAACCAGTGGCCTTGGAAAACTTTACGGCGATGTAAAAATGAAAAGTGAGAACTCCCTTTTAAAGACCTCTTTACTGTTTTTTGACACCAAGCGTAACCTTGTTTATTATTTATCAGGCGGACACACAAATCAAGACGAATCAAAAATTTTTTCAAAAAAAGGATTCTACAACACCACCACCAAATACTTGAAATTAAAAGACTCTGTACAAATCATAAACCCAGAGTATTCCATAAAAGCAGACACTCTTGAATACTCTACAAATTCTAAAACATCATACTTCTTGGGGCCAACTTATATAGAACTTACAGAAGAGAAGATCTATTGTGAATCTGGATTTTACAATCGCACCTTAGAATTGGGACAATTTGAAAAAAATGCAATTCTAAAACAAGATCAACAATCCTTAATGGCCGATAGTATCTATTTTGAAAAAAGAACAAACTTTTCTCAAGCCTTCAGAGACGTTGTCTTACTTGATGAGGNGGAAAATTTAAAAGTCAAAGGCGAATACGGGCANTTTGACAGAACAAACAATCTTTCCTTTATCACTCANGACGTTTTGTTTGCTCAGGGCTCAGATGATGATGATACACTTTATTTAGTTTGTGACACATTGCTTTTAAAAGAAGAAAACGATACCAACAAAAGCTTTTATGCCTATTGGAATGTTCGACTATTTCAGGCAGAGATGCAAGGTAAATGCGACTCTCTGGCCTACAACATGAAGGACTCTCTGATTAAGCTTTTTTACGACCCCGTTATATGGAATGGAGAAAGCCAACTAACTGGTGATTCGATTGAATTGCTCCATTACGATAATAAACTCCAAAAACTTTTTGTAAAAAACAATGGATTCATAGTCTCTTTAACCGACTCCATACCGCTTAGGTACGATCAAGTCAAAGGAAGAAATTTAATAGGTCACTTTAAAAAAGGAAAACTTGCCGTAATGGATGTTTTGGGAAATGGACAAACCATATATTATGCTAAAGAAGAAGACGGTAAATACACAGGAGTCAACAAGGCTATTTGCAGTGATATTGAAATTAAATTTAAAAAAGGTAAAATTGACCGAATTAAATTTATTACCATGCCTGAAGCCACCTTTTATCCCCTCAAGGACTTTCCAAAATCAGAAGAACTTCTAAAAGGATTTATTTGGAAAAACGACGAAAGACCAAACTCTTTGAAAGACATACTGAATCAATAGCTATTTACATGTAACCTTAAACAAGGCTATACTTAAAGCATTTGTTACATTCATAGAGCTATTTTTCCCATACATATCAATGTGAAAATTCGGGAAATCTGCAAGAAATTTTTCTTGAACGCCCTCATTTTCATTACCTACAATCAAGCCTATTTTTTTAGAATTCAATTTTAAATGCCCTATCGACTTACTTATTGAAGAAAATTCCAAACAAAACCAATCTCTATTATCAAAATCAAATTTTTCAACGAATGAATGAGGTACAAATTTTTCTGTTCCTCTTGAAACGGATTTAGCTCTCGGAGTCATTTTCTTTTTTTCACTTAAAAAAACAACCTCAGAAACACCAAAAGCATCCGCTACTCTCAAAACACCACCAATATTAGCAGGAGAATTCAGTCCATCGCAAACCACAACAATATCCAAATCATGATTTTCACTCTTAAAATCGAAATGAGTAAATTGTTTCATGAAGTAAAAATAAAAAAGGCTACCATTTGGTAGCCCAGGATTATTTCATGTTTTTTTATAACTCATACATTAAAACCGGATTTTCCAGNATGAGTTTGAACGTTTGCAAAAAGGCAGCACCAATGGCTCCATCTATTGCTCTATGGTCACAAGAAAGTGTAACTTTCATCACATTTCCAGGAACAATTTCATTGTTTTTAACAACGGGGACCTGTTTAATTCCACCAACAGCCATAATTGCGCCATCCGGAGAATTAATAATCGAAGTAAACTGTTCTATTCCAAACATTCCTAAATTTGAAACTGTAAACGTTGAACCAGCCCAATCGTCTGGTGTTAGTTTATTTTCTTTAGCTTTTATCGAGTAGTCTTTTACTTGAGCTGAAATCTCTTGTAAGGTAAGTTGATCAGCAAATCGAACAACAGGAACCAACAAACCATTTTCAACAGCCATGGCAACTCCAATATTGACATGATCATTATATCTCACTCTATCTCCTAAAAAGGAACAATTCACACCTGGATGCTGCTTCAAAGCCTTAGCCGTAGCTTTAACCACCATATCGTTAAATGACACCTTGGTTCCTTTACCTTCAATAATTGATTTTCGGGCTGCTATTGCATTATCCATGTCAATATCCAAAGTAAGGTAAAAGTGAGGCGCGGAAAATTTAGACTCCGACAGTCTTTGGCCAATTACCTTTCTCATAGANTTCAAGCCAACATCAGTAAAACTTTCTCGAGCGTTAACAACTCCACCAGGTATAAAATTCTCAACATCTCTTTTCACAATCCTACCACCATCTCCCGAACCTGGAACTTGAGACAAAGGAATATTTTTTTCCTGAGCCAGTTTTCGAGCCAAAGGCGATGCTACAACTTTATCATTAAGTACCAAAGGAGCAGCCGAAGGAGCCGATGCTACAGGTGCAGGAGCANCTTTTGGTGCAGGAGCAACCTTTGGTGCAGATTCAGTTTTTGGTGCAGGTACTGGCTCCGAAGGAGTTTCTTTTAGAACTTCTTTTGGAGCTTCTTCTGAAGAGTTACTTTTAGATTTATCCTCAGCATCCTTAAGAATGCCTTCAATGTCCTCACCCTCTTCTCCTAAAATGGCTAAAATGGAATCAACTGGGGCATTTTGCCCTGCATCAACTCCAATATGCAATAAAACACCCTCTTGAAAAGATTCGAATTCCATTGTCGCTTTATCGGATTCAATTTCAGCCAATAAATCTCCACTTTCAACCTTGTCACCAACTTTTTTATGCCACTCTGCTACAACTCCTTCAGTCATTGTATCACTTAATTTTGGCATTAAAACTACTTCAGCCATAGCTTATTTATTTTCTTGTTTTTAAAATTCTTTTATGAACGGATAATCATTATCTGCATATACTCCTTCATAGATATCATCATCTTTCGGGAACTCTCCTTCCTCTGCAAACTTTTCAGCTTCAGCAACTATATTTTTAACTCTATCCTCAATCGCTTTGAGCTCTTTTTCAGAAGCAAACTTATTCTCATGAATCGTATTCAATACGTCGGCAATTGGGTCTCTATCTTTGTAATTATTTAACTCTTCTTTTGTTCTATATTTAGCAGGATCGGACATTGAATGTCCCTTGTATCGGTAGGTTCTGATCTCCAATAAAGTTGGACCGTCTCCCTTTCTTGCTCTTTCTACAGCCTCTTCAAAAGCATCAGCACAATCTTCAACTTTCATTCCATTAACAGCAAACGAGGGCATTTCATAAGCGTGTCCTAATTTGTATAAATCGGTTACGTTAGATGTTCTTTCCACTGATGTACCCATAGCGTACATGTTATTCTCAATGACAAACACAACAGGAAGTTTCCAGGTCATAGCCATATTAAGAGCTTCGTGAAATGCACCCTGACGAACTGCTCCGTCTCCCATTAAACAAATATTGACATTTTTAGTCCCCTTATATTTTTCTGCAAAAGCAATACCTGCACCTAAGGGAATATGCCCTCCAACTATTCCATGCCCTCCAAAAAAACCTTTTTCTTTATCGAACATGTGCATAGACCCTCCTCTACCTTTAGAAATACCGGAGGTTTTACCGAATAATTCAGCCATAATGACTTTAGGATCTGCTCCTCTTCCTATAGGCTGACAGTGATCACGATAGGTAGTAATAACACTATCTCCTTTTCCCAATGAAGTTTCATAACCTGCTATGATTGCTTCTTGACCTATGTACAAGTGACAAAAACCTCTGATTTTTTGTTGAATGTAACAAGCAGAAGCTTTCTCTTCAAATTTACGGTACAGCAACATTTCCTCGTACCACTTTAAATATTGTTTCTTGGAGTATTTTAAAGCTTTATTATCTTTCGCTACAACTGCATTTGAACCTTTAGCCATACAATGAATCTTTTATTCAACGCAAAAGTAAGAAAGTCCTTCTAATAATACGATATATAAACAGACTTTTCCTCAAAAAAATTAAATAAAAAACAGAAACTCGTAGAGGTTTTAAAAAAACTTAAAAAAGACAACAATAAAACATAAAAAACTGAAAACAAGCAACTTAAACAGTTTCTCAAATAAAAAAGCACCAGGCAACCGCACCCTTTACTGACGGTAAAAACTCAACAAAAAAAGTCCTATGAAATCATACAGTATTCAAAAGCTTATAAATGCGCTTCAATTTTCTCCAGCTGAACACTTCTGGATCCTTTGATTAGAACATNAGAATTTGTTATTCCGTCAAGTTCCCCACTTTGAATTAAAAGTTCAACATTTTCAAAAACACAAAATTCTGAATGATTAAACTTCTTAAATTCAGGCCCTACAAAAATGGCCTTACAATCGGAAAATTTAATTTTTTCAATTACTTTTTGATGTTCTTTCTTCGAAACGCTTCCCAGTTCTTTCATATCCCCCAGAATAAATACTTTCTCTCCTTTTTTTAAAAGCAACTCATCAATTGCCAGGTTCATACTTGAAGGATTAGCATTGTATGCATCTAGAACCAAATAATTTCCTTTATCAGAGTTTTTTATTTGACTCCGATTATTAGTAGGCGTATACTCTCCAATAGCGTTTACAATTTTATCGACATCAACACCAAAATTTTCACCAACAACAAAAGCTGTTAAAGCATTATTAGCGTTATATTTCCCAAATAAATTAGTTTGGATAATTTTATCCTTAATTCTCAATTCAAGTTTTGAATCATTTTTTAGTAATTCGAAGTTGTTTTTAGTCCCCTGACCATATTCAACAGAATGAGGNTAGTTTTCAGTTANGGGCAATAAATAAGATTCATTATTATTCACAAATAACAAACCCTCTCTAGAGATAATGTATCGATACAACTCTGATTTTGTTTGTGTCACACCTTCTCTGCTACCAAATCCTTCTATATGCGCCAAACCAATGTTTGTAATTACTCCATGAGTTGGATCAGCTATTTCACAAAGCTCATTAATATCCCCCTTTTTGTTTGCTCCCATTTCAATAAGAGCAAAATCATGATTATTTCGCAACTCCAAAAGAGTTAAAGGAACCCCAATATGATTATTTAAATTACCCTTAGTATATAATAAGTTGAATTTTTTACTAAGAACTGAAGCTAAAAGCTCTTTTGTGGTCGTTTTTCCATTGCTTCCTGTAATCGCCAAAATAGGAATATCAAATTGAGACCGATGATAATTTGCAAGATTCTGTAAAGTTTTTAAAACGTCTTCAACGTGAATTATACGATCACCTTTTATATGAACATCATCACAAACAGCGTATGAACAACCTTTATTCAGAGCTTCGGAGGCAAATTTATTGCCGTTAAAATTTTCACCACTTAAAGAAAAAAATAAAGAATTAACAACAACTCTTCTAGTGTCGGTACAAACCCTAAAACCACACTCTTTATATATTTTGTAGATTTTACTCAATTCCATAGACATAAAAATAAAAAGCCTTCTGAAATAATCAGAAGGCTTTTTGTAAAATTTCAGTTTTTATTATTCCCAACTTGTTGGCTTTCCAACTCTATGCATAGCACAACGGAATCCTAGGTTATCCTGATCTTGATCTTCATCTAAAAACCTTCGGGTTCCTGGAGCCATCCAGTATACTCTATCTTTCCAGTTACCACCTTTATAGACTCTTGTTCTATTTGATTGAAGAGAGTGAGTAGCTGTTTCATACATAAGTCGATTAGCCTTGGCTGGCTCAGCCATACCAGGATCATCGTAATAAACAGAAGATGAAAATTCACCGTCTAAGAAGTCAATATTTTGAGACTTTTTATAGTTCCTTNTCTTTTCCAATTCATCCTCAGGGTTCTTTATATCAACAGGACGCATTTGCATTCTACCTAATGAATCCTTGTCAAAATAATAACCGTCAGCGTCTTTTGCATATGTTTCATAAACATTACCTCTAAATGACCTAAATTCATTTGCATCTTCAAGAGATAGTGGTCGGTAAACATCCATTACCCATTCCGATACGTTTCCAGCCATTTGATACAAACCATAATCATTTGGCCAATATGAACGGACAGGAGCTGTTATGTCAGCCGCATCATTCAATCGCGATGCAACCCCCATGTAATCACCTTTTGCTCTAGTAATGTTTGCCATCATTTCTCCCTGCCAGTTGTCGTCCTTATTTCTTACCCAATGTCCATTCCAAGGATAAATTCTTCTGTCTAAAATACGTTCGTCAATGGTATTGCCAATTAACCCAATTGCAGCAAATTCCCATTCAGATTCAGTTGGCAAACGATAACGAGGAAGTAAAATACCATCTTCTACACGAACTTTTCTAAACTCATTATTAGGATTAAGATCAATCATTTCATCTTTGACTAACCCTTCATACTGTCCTTTTAGATAAGTATCTAAATTGAAGTTGTCCTCGTTAACCTGATTTGGGTTTACTTTTAAAATCCCTTCTCGAATCAATATCCATTCATTTACTCTGTCTGTACGCCAAACNCAGTAATCCGTAGCTTGTAACCAAGTTACACCAACAACAGGATATTCACTGTAAGCAGGATGTCTATAATAAAGCTCAACATAGGGCTTTGTAAAAGACAGCTCGTCTCTCCAGGCCAAAGTATCGGGTAAGGCATTTACTCTAACTTGGGGATAATCCGAACCATAAACACGACTTAGCCAGAAAACGTATTCTCTCCAGTCAACATTTCTTATTTCAGTTTCGTCCATGTAAAAAGATGAAACAGATTGTGTTCTGGGAACATTATTCCACTGATGAACAACATCCTGCTCAATAGATCCCATTGTGAACCTACCACCTTCGATTAGTATTAAACCTGGACCTGTTTCCTGCTCAAAGAACGGAACTACTTCAAAACCACCATTTTTAGGGTTATTTACCGTCCAACCGGTAGTACTAGAAACTTCTTTACGGCAAGAGCTTAAAAAAACAACTCCTAAAACCATAAACAAACCTAACTTAAAATAATTTGTAGCCAACTTTTTCATCTTTACACTAGTTTACTTACAACAAATAACGTCTTTTTTTTAAAACGTAACAATTAACACACACAACTTATTAAACACCTAAAACGAAGGACAGCTTACCGGAGTAAATTTCTTCCTTTTAGGTCTACAGTTAAACTGAACTGTCATTGACAATTCATGAGAACCTGCACTTGCATTACTTAATTTCGATACCGTTACGTCATAACTGTATCCAAATCTAAAATTGGTAGTCATCATTCCTACCAGTACTATAAATGCATCTTGATTTCTGTACCAAAGTCCCCCAACCATTGGTCCTTTTGTAACGTATAAACCAAGATTTAATTGTTGAAAATCTTTTTGCTTTTGATATAATATGTTTGGTGAAATTGAACTTTCGGGAAGAGTATTTGAATTTCTTCTTCTCCTTCTTTTGTAACGTGCACTTTGCTGACCAACAGGAATTATAGCACCAGTATGGGCTGTGATTTTCATAGGTAAGGGACTCACCCCAGGGTTCATAAATGCTTCATCTGGTTCCAATAAGTGATGTGCNGCAGCACCAATAAAGAAGGACGAACTATATCCCAGAATACCTGCTGAAAAGTCGACATTGGTAACTGTATTTTGAGGATCTATTTCTTCAGATACACCTATAAAACCATATCGTGGATCAATTTGATCTCCAAAATTTAATTTGTTCCAGTCAACCGATTTTTGAGCATAAGTAGCTTGAATCCCGGCTTTTACCGAGAAAGAATTCGTAACCGGTAAATAATAGGAATAGATAGCACTTGCGTTTGTAGTGTTGATTGTTCCATCACCAGCAGCATCTTGCGTAACAATCATCCCAAAACCTCCCGCGAGGGCATCAACGTGTTGGTCATATGAAGCAGAATAGGTTATGTAAGTTTTGTTTATTCCAGGCCATTGATTACGGTAATTCATAACCATTCTTGGACATCTTGAGCTTCCTGCAAAAGCAGGATTTAAATACAAAGGATTTGCATAAAACTGAGTGAATTCAGGGTCTTGGGCTACAGCACCATTATTAAAAAAGACTGATACGAACAGTACTACACACGCTAAAAGCAAGTTTCTTTTACTCATATTCAAAACTTTACAATTTACAATTATAATGAATATTTGTCGAAAACTATAATCAACAATTCTCATACACNANAAATGTTATAACATATAAGTGTTAAAAAAGTAACATGTAATACAATTCTTCATCAATAATCTCGTATTTTTAAAAAGTAAGACTTCTTTTACCTACCCATGCGCGGCGTTTTTATATACATACTATTAGCAGTACAGGTTACATTGTGTGGGCAATCTGCAGATTTTAATTTCAAAAACTATAACGTTTCGAAAGTTGGGTCACATGAAGTATTATCCTTCGAGGATAATTTTATCGACGAACTTTTTCATGCCTATGCCCAATTAAATTTTAAATGTAAATTGAGTAAAAATCATGTAATCCTATCTATTGATTCAGAACCATGCACCAGTAGCGAAGAAAAAGCACTTAAAAATTGGGTGTGGTCACAAGAACCCAGAATAGAAATCAAAAGGGGAATTTCCAATGATGATTTTTACTCCTCGGTAATTGTATACCCATACTTTTTAAAAAATGGTTTAAAACATAAAATCAAGAAGATAAAATTGAATTTAGAAAAATCCCAAAACGAAATTGTTTCAAATTTCAGATCAAATGAAGAAATTACAGAATCCGTATTATCCTCTGGAAGTTGGTTTAAATTTAAAATTCATAAATCAGGCATATATCAAATATCCTACGAAAATCTAATTGAGAAAAATATTATTAGTGGCCCTATACCATCTAATCAAATTGCAGTTTTTGGAAACCCTTCCCGAATGCTTGACTTCACCGTAGGAAACTCGAGACCAGTAGATTTATCTGAAATACCTTCAAAAATTATTGAAGAAGACAACTCATTTTTCACATCCGGCTCATCTATTTTGTTTTATGCTGAAGCAGACGGAAATGAATACTACGATTCAGATGATAGCATACTAAAAAAAGAAGTTAATTTATACTCCGACACAAACTTTATATACATCACTACAACTGCCCTTTCAAGAAAAACCATACCTAAACAAATTCTCACCAGTCCTTCCGACACTATATATGATTATGTAAAACTTAATCATCATGAGAAGGAATGGGTAAATTTTATTAAAAGCGGAAGGCAATGGTTTGGTGAAAGTTTTAATCAAAATCCATTAATATTTAAGTATCCCTACAATAAACCACTTGTAGAAGAATCTGGTTTAAAAATAGAGTACAGAGTCTGCGCCAGGAGTAACACTACATTAAACAACAAAATTTCTCTTATTCTTAATAACGATACAGTATCGTCCGGACAAATGAATAAAGTAAGCTCTGTTTATTACACAGATTATGTGAAATTTTCAAATCAAAAATACGAAACTACCAGTTACGACAATTCAAATGAAGACAGCATAAACATTCAGTTTTTTTATCATCAAACTGACAATCCTAAAGCATGGCTCGATTACTTCACACTCAATACTACCGAACGAATTATTACGGAACAAAATGAAACTACTGTCCATCTCTCCAAAAACAACACTACAAGTTGTATAAATATTTCTTCAAGTATTGAATCTCCTTTGGTTTGGGACGTCTCCAATCTAAATGATGTATATGAACATGAGCTGGATAAAAACGATTCTGGTTTTTCCTACAACGCTCTTCTTGATGCAAATAGAAAATTTATAATATGTAATGAACAAGAATTGCTCTCTCCTACTTTTGTAAATAAAATTAATAATCAGAACTTACATGGACTTTCCTCCACAAATTACCTTATTATTACTAAACAAGAATTTTTAAACGAGGCCAACCGACTGGTCAACTTACACAATCGACGGGATAGTCTAAGTGGTCAAGCAGTTGTTGTAGATGATATTTATAACGAATTTTCATGTGGAAGACCAGAAGCTACAGCAATTCGAGATTTTATTAANCTTATTTACGAAAAAGGAAAAGGATCTTCTGATTCCCTGAATTATGTATTACTTCTAGGCGAAGGGAGCTACGATTCTAAAAACCGAATCAGCAACAATATAAATTTCATTCCTACTTTTCAATCTATAAATTCGGTTAAACTCACGAGTTCTTATGTAACGGATGATTTTTTCGGATTAATGGATGATCATGAAGGAACATATTTAAATGGAGACATGCTCGACTTGAGTGTTGGAAGATTACCAGTTAAAAATCAAAAAGAGGCTGAAATNACAATAAATAAAATATATGAATACTATGATGAATACAACATAAGTTCTCAAGTTTCCGACTATGAAAAAAAATCACTTACATCAAAAGGAAACTGGAAAAATAATATCGTTTTTATCGGTGATGATGAGGATTTTAATGAGCACATGAAACAATCCGACGCCTTGGCTCAAAAAGCAGACACGATTTTAGGCGTTTTGAATCAAAAAAAAATATTCATCGATGCCTTTCCACAAGAAAGTACAACAACAGGAGATGTATCACCTGAGACAAATAGAAAATTAAATAAAAGCCTCGAAGAAGGAACACTTATCGTCAATTACACGGGACACGGTGGAGAATTAGGGTGGGCAGAAGAGCGCATTTTATTAGTTCAAGACATTCATAACATGAGCAACAGAAATCGGCTTCCTCTTTTTGTTACCGCAACCTGTGAATTCAGTCGGTTTGATAGTCCAGAGGAAGTAAGTGCAGGTGAACACTTAATTCTTCAACATCAAGGAGGAGCTATTGCGCTATTTACAACAGTAAGATTAGTTTTTTCAATTCCCAACTTTAACCTAAACGAGACCTTTTACTCAGTTTTAGAATCTTCTATTAAGAAAAATAAAACTGCAATTGGTGATATTTTTAAAAATACAAAAGTCACCAATAATGGAGGACTAAACGATAGAAATTTCACACTACTTGGTGATCCGGCCGTTAAACTCACTATACCTAAAAACAAAATTATTCTGGACAGCGTAACGCATAACAATATAAAAACAGACACTATAAAATCTCTATCCACTCCTACATTACACGGAAAAATAATGGGCTCAGACGGTTTGACTCCTATAAATTTCAATGGATGGATAGATATATTGCTTTACGATAAAAAACAAAATTTTGAAACTCTTGCGAACGATAATAATTCTGTTCCTTTTTCCTACAGCTCACAAGAGGATTTACTTTTCGTTGGGAAAGGAGTCGTAACAAATGGCAAATTCAGTTCAAAAATATTTATTCCAAAGGACATTCGACAAAATTTTGATTTCGCACGCTTGAGCTTTTACGCCCTAGATACAATTCTTGGAGATGCATCAGGATACGATAAAACTATTTCTATTGGTGGAATTGCCGAAAATNATACCCTTGATAACTCAGGTCCAAATATTTCTTTGTACCTGGACGATACAACATTTGTTTTTGGTAATAACGTTTCTCCTTCACCAATATTCATAGCTAGTTTAACCGACTCCAGTGGAATAAACATTATACCAAACGACATAGGAAAAGATCTTGTTTTAACCATTGATGAGCGTTCAGATTTAAGTTTTGTTTTAAACAACTTCTACACCCCATCTTCATCGAGCTTTCAAAAAGGTGAGGTTATTTTTCCAATTGATGAATTGGAGGAAGGAAGACATTCTCTTGAATTTAAAGCATTCGACAATCAAAATAATTCATCAAAAGCATACACTGAGTTTATAATTGAAAACAATCCAAAGCTCGCTTTAAATTATTTACTCAATTACCCCAACCCTTTTACTACAAACACAGGATTCTATTTTGAACACAACCAAACCAGTGAAGACCTTGAAATACAAATACATATTTTTACAATTTCTGGAAAAATTATTAAATCTCTAGAGGGAATTTATAGCGCAACATCAAAAAGAATAGGTCCTATAAATTGGGACGGACTGGACGAATATGGAGATAAAATTGGAAAGGGTGTTTACGTTTATCAAATCACAGTTAAAAACAGTAAAGGAGAAACAGATAACGCCATTCAGAAGTTGGTTCTTTTGAGGTGAAAACATTAATATTGAAGCGGAATAAATCTTACCCCTTCCCGTCCAAATCTCAACGCTGGAGCAGGAAATTTAATAAAAGAAACTCCCTTCAGGAAAGCATTAAAAAAAAATGATTTTGTTTTAATGTTTTGAAAATTTAAATCCAAGGATAAATACACTTCTCTTTTACGCTCAAAAGCCGGTAGAATACCCCCCTCCTCATTAATTACCGGGTTAAACGAACCACCAAGCATTCCATCTCCACTGTATCCTACTGCCAAAGACAACCATTTTGGAAAAAATTTTGCATTGACCTTCATATCGGACAATGAAAAGGACAACCAATAAACTTGACCATTATAATCTTTCAACCATCGGTTCCAATGATTATCCCCCAGTAAGGCTGGTCTGTACTTAGCATACCTGGAGGGCCAGTATGAAAATTTTGGTGAAATGATTTGCTTATGAAAAAGCAACTGCTGAGTCATAAACAAACTTGTACCCACCCCATTCGATAACAAATCACCTGGAGAAGCGCCCCACTCAGANGAGAATCCATCCATAATTTCAGTAGCCAGTAAAAATAAAAACCCATACATTCCACCAAAATATATAGACTTTTTATTCTTAACGCCCGCCCATTTGAGAACATTATAACCATAATACCCACCGTAAAAAGAGCTTAGTCCGTGACCCATTTTNTCCATTTGCAACCACTCATTGTTATCATTAAAAAAATGGAATGGAACCGATTGATAATTCCCATACCATTCTTTAGAAAGCATACTTAAAGTAAGACCAGTACCCAACGATGAAACGCCCGAAACAGACCATACCCTTACCTCTGAGAGTGAGTCTGAATTCTGAAAAAGCTTGGGAACTTTTTGGGCAGAACAAAATTGTTGAATAAAAAAAAATCCGATTATGAGCACAATCGGACTTTTATAATATCTACTCGAAATATCCAATACTAATTTAAAAGTTGCTTGTGGGTCTCTTTTAATAAATTTATAGCTGATTCACTGGATGTGGACTCACAATATGTTCTCAACACAGGCTCTGTTCCAGAAGGACGAATCATAATCCACTCATCATCGTTAAAGAAAAACTTATATCCATCGGTATCATCCACACGCTGAATTGGTCGTCCAACCAACTCTTTTATTGCCCCAGAAGCACAATCCTCCATTACCGATTGCTTTTGAACTTCTGATAAATGCAAATCAATTCTTTCAAATGCAAATGGACCAACAATTTCATACACTTCGTCAATTAATTCTTCCAGCGTTTTTCCACTTTTCGCCATATACTCCCAAATCGTTAAACCTATCCAAACGCCATCTCTCTCAGGAATATGACCTTGAATTGCCATTCCTCCAGACTCTTCTCCACCAAGAAGGAAACCACCCTTTAACATCAATTCACAAACGTATTTGAAACCTATTTTTGTCGTTGTTTGCTCTAAACCGTAATGTTTACAGAGCTTACTTACCTTTTCTGAACAACTGAACGCAGTAATTACTTCACCGTCAAAATTCTTTTCCTCTTTTAAATATTTAATCAACAGTAAAATAATGTGATGAGCATCTACAAAATTACCCGATGAATCAAAAAGTCCTATTCGGTCTGCGTCACCATCAGTAGCAACAGCACAATCGATGTTTTCACTCAACTTTATCACTTCCGACATCTCTCCCAAATTTCTTAAAATCGGTTCAGGAGCAACACCCTCAAAACCAGGATTGTCGTCTGTATGCATAAACGTTAAATCGGGAAGTAGCTTTCTAACAACATCCTTCCCCGCTCCATACATAGCATCATATGCAAAATTCATTTCCGAATTTCGGATTGCATCGAGGTCAAAAACAGATTCAGCGTGCTTAATATACATATCCTCTAAATCGATATATTCAATACTTCCCTTTTCAACAAAAGGCTCTATTGACATATTAACATCGAAATTAGAAACCTCAGGAATTATTTTTTCAATATCGTCAACATCACTTGTTAACATTGGTCCACCGTAACTCCCTTTCAATTTAAAGCCATTATACTCAGGTGGATTATGTGAAGCAGTTATAACAACCCCAACTGACGTTTCTTTTTTAACAACACCTAAGGAAACCATTGGTGTAGATGCAAACTCAGAAGACAAATACACTTTAATACCTTCTGANGCAAGAACCTTTGCAGAAGTTTCTGCGAACATTTTTCCTCCGAATCTACAATCGTAACCAATCATAACCGAAGGATTATCGTATTTATCTTTTAGCCATTGAGCAGTTGCCAATGTTACTCTGGCTACATTCTCAACAGTATATTCCTTTGCTATTATAGCCCTCCAACCGTCGGTACCGAATTTGATTTTTGTCATCTGTTAAAATTTTGAACAAAATTAACAGTTTTAACCATAAAAGTGAAATTAATTTTAATTTAAGAAATTGATTATCTGAGTAATGTAACCCAACCTTGCCTTTTCTTTCGTTGCAATTTGTTGTTCACATTATAATACGTATAAGAAAGAGAATATACATAAACATCTTCTTGAGCAGGTTTACCCATGTAAGTNCCGTCCCAAAACTGCCCCAAAGCATTTCCTTCCCAAACCAACTCTCCCCACCTGTTGTATACAAAAACTTCTACCGACTCTATGCTTCTCCCTTGAATCATCCATACATCATTTAAACTGTTGTCGTCGGCAGTAAAGGAATTTGGCAACCATACGTGAGCAGGGCAATCTTCCTTTATCTCTACCCGATCCTCAGTAAGGCAACCCGCTAAGTTGGTTATTCCTACCAAATACGTACCTTTTTCATCTACACTTATCGTTTGTGTCGTTTCTCCACTACTCCATAAATAGTCTTCTCCATTTCTTCCCGGATCAAGGATTAAACCGTTCTCTATATCATCAAAACAAACTATCGTATCGTTCATCAATTCCGACACAGGATTATCATAAAACACCACCGTAATCGAATCTCGATCCAAACATGAACCATTCGCTGCCTCCAACCAATACTCACCCGTATTTAATACCTGAATTGAACTCGAAGAACTTCCCGTACTCCAGGTGAAAACATAAGAGGCATCCGTTACCAATGAAATCAAATCCGCTGTCTCACCAATACATAAATTCGTGTCGGGACCCAAGTCCACCGAAGGAACATCCAAAAAGGTAAATGTAATCGTATCCGAACTCATACACGTTGTGGCTAATTCCGTTACATTCACACGATACTCACCCGATGCCGTTACTACTATATCCGCTGTTGTCGAATTACTTCCTCCTGACCATTGGTGCGTATGCGTACCTTCATCCATACCTGTACCTAAAGCATACTCCTCTCCCAAACACAACGTTGTATCAGAAGGCAAAGTAAAAGATGGTGGTGTATTCACAATAAGCGAAACACTCGCTGTATCTGAACAATTGTTCCCATCCGTTACCGTTACTCGATAAATCCCGGCCGTTGTCACTGTAATTGGATTGCTTGTTTCTCCATGATCCCATACACTTTGAACACCTGTTAAACCGTGATCCAAAATCCTGTCCTCTCCAAAACAAATGGGTGAGGCCGATAATTGCGGGTCAGGAATTGCGTTTACTGTTAATTGAACCGATGCATTACCCGTACAACCCTCATCACTTACCATCGATAACGACACTACTCCAGCATCAGATGATTGAGCACCCGTTATTGCAAAAGTATTACCTGTTGAATTGTCCTGCCATGTATAGGTATAACCCGATGCTGGATAGCCTGAACTAAATACTACATCATCACCCTCACAAATAGACGTATCGCTTAAAGATAGTGGTAAATTATTGTCCACTCGTACCGTCGCCGTATCTCTTGTAACGCAACCCGAAGGGTTTGTGAAATCCAAAATTACATGTACTACTGAACCATCGGACTCATTCGAAACCGTATAGCTTGCAGAAGACGAACCATCATTGATCCAGGTCCAACTCGAACCCGTTAACTGTTGTAAACCAGTCGGAACACTTATCGTTGCCGTTCCTGATGGACATATCGTCGTATCCAATCCAAAACCAACTGCCGTACCCTGTTCTTCCGTTACCTGTATGGTATCTCCATTTACACAATTGTTCCCATCCGTTACTACTAAACCATATGTTCCTACTGAGGATATATCCTGTGTTTCTGAATCTCCCAGCATAGTGGGAACAGAATTCGTAATATCGGCCCACTGATACGTAATAAACGTTCCTCCACTTAACGTAATGGTAGGAGTTGTACCTACACAAATAAACGTATCCGATCCTAAATCTACTGTAGGTAACTGATGAACGATTAATTCCAAAGAGTCTCGGTAAACACAGCCAGCACTATCCACTTCCAACCAATACCAACCCGCATCACCGCTTGTAATGGTATAGTCCGTACTTCCATCCTGCCAACCCACAACACTTACATCTGTCCTGCCAGATTCCATTGAAAACGTTAATGCTGCATCTCCTGAACAAATGGATTGGTCATCACCCAAATCAATCACCAGTGGGTTTACTTCCGTTACAAAAACAGTATCTCTTCCATAACAACCTCCAGCATCTTGTACCTCCAACCTTACCTCTCCATGAGAGGTCGTAAAAGTCGAATCGTTTTGAAGACCGCCCTCATTCCAATTAAACGTGTAACCCGTTCCGTAGCCTGCATCCAACTCTGTAGTTGTTCCTGTACATATATCGAAATCTTCACCCAAATCAACCGTCAATTCAGTCGCAACCGATAAAATTACTGAGTCCGTATCGCTACATCCGTTTTCCGTTACAATTACCCAGTATTCACCAGCCTCTCCATTTCCTTTTTGTATTGTTTGAGTAACATCTCCTGTACTCCACAAATAATCCGCGCCCAGATTACCCGCGTCAAACGTTACCGAAGGTGATGTTGTGCATATCGAAACATCTGAACCTAAATCTACTACAGGTGATAAGTTAAAAATAACTTCAACAGTATCTCGACCTTCACAACCATCAGCATCAACAACATGAACATCAACTACTGAAGCTTCAGTAACCGTAAAATTTAATGAAGAAGCCGTATTGCCTAAGTTGTCTTTCCAATTGATTACGTTAAAGTTATTAACTGAAAAAGTAATGGAATCATTTTCACACAAAGCCGTATCGGAACCAAGGAAAATAGACAATTCGCCCCCAATTGTCAGGTTAATACTATCTGTGTAAGAACAACCATTATCGGTAACAACAACCCAATAATCACCTGTTGAATCTGCTGAAAAAGTTGGGTTTGTTGAATTATCCTGCCATAAATATGAAGCTGTTGAAGTGGACGTCGCATCAAAATCAACAGGACCAGCACATACAGTTAAATCTGCTCCTAAATCAATAGTTGGAACTGAGTTCAATACAATTGTTAGACTATTTGTCAATGTATCATTTAAGCAGGATGCATCTCTCAGAGAATCTAAAGTTAGTGTACCTCCAATCCAGACAGGAATTTCTAAATAATCCAATGAAATATTGGTTGTATTTAATGGAAGCCCATCAATGTTATAATACAAACTGTAATCAGCTGCTCCTGTTATTTCTAATCGAACAAATGCAGTATCTCCTTCACAAATGGATGTATCTGGAGTTAAAATATCAATTTGTGGCTTTGTACATTCAGAACAAAATGTAATGNTATCATTAATGGGTGTACCACATGAATTAGGAGAAATAGTAGTAATTATATACTCTCCCGCTGTCACACCTGAAGCTGAAGCAACAATTTTGGTTGTTTCATTAACTCCAATAATTATATCCGGCTGAGACACACCATCAAGCGTATAAGAAATTGTTACAGATTCGGTACTCTCATCATTTTTAGTAACAATTAAATCTCCGGAACTGCATCCCGTACTGATATCAATATTAGATTTATCCCAACCAACTACACTTCCATTTTTACTTTCAACCGTAATCGCGGCAAAATTACAATTGATATCTCCTACCTCATCAGCATCTTCAAAGTAAACAACCTCATAATCACCTGGATTAGCTACTTTTATGGTATAGGGAGAATGGTCAATATCGGTATAACTTTTAACTGAACCATCTGGGAATTTTATGTCTACTCTATAATTTAAATCACCCGCTAACCAAACCTGGAGCTCTGCTGAGTCACCTGGACAAATTGTATCATTAGTTCTGAGAGAAACACCTATTGGATTTCCTGGGCAAGTCTTTGAAGCACCATATTGAGTGGCAATATATGAAGAGGGATCATGCCCTCCCATCTGGATAACAATTTCATCGATAACTGGCCCCAAATTAGTAAACATAACATCGTTACCACCGTTTAATCCATCGAATACAGCTTTAATATCTGCCTGAACTGAAGCATCCATCACTTGAGGATATAGAATCTTTATTTTGTCCAAATAAAACAATATATCGCTCCACTTTATTGCCTCCTCATAACAACCATAATATTCTTGAGTTCCATCAACGTAGTCGGAGTCGTACAAGTGACCATCACCTCCATCCAACAACGATGTAAAGTTTGCTACTTTTCTACTGGAACCTCCACCCAAATTAATCCAGGTTCCTCCAGTTGAAATAACATCATGCATATCCGTAGCATTAATCGCGGCAGTATAGTTTGCATCAATATCTGCCAACAAGGCTAAACCTGCATTCGGGCCATCATGAAACGCATGGTAAAATATCTTCTCAATTGCATATGGGTCTTGTGCTTCCTTGTAAAATTTATTGGCATTCCAGCAATAAATTTGATTCCAATATCGTATATCCTGGTAATGATATGCCGTTACCGCCAAAGCCCCAGTTTCCCATGCTCCTCCAGCAATAACATTACTAAAACTAGCTGTTCCATACGCGTTCGTTTGAGCAAACAAATCCGGTTGATTATTTGAAATTTGAACATAACCAATATTTAACACCTGAAAACAATTGTCTGTTCGGGTATCAATTCCTGTTCCTGTATTTGCGCCTGAATTGATTTGCCAATGGTTTATTTGATCTGCAACAATCGTTGGATCACAAGTCATTCTTGACTCATTCAAAGCGGTTGCGGTCCAAAAATTAGGAGATAACATTTCAACTCCAGCTAAGTTGGTAAACAACCTATGCGCCACCATAATCGCTATTCCCCAACTGGGTCGATCAACAGGAATCATAGCATCAAAAACCCCTTCCCCTTGCCAGATTTCACTTGCACCCTCGCCCAGGCACATATTGGATTTTGGAGACTCAATAAAACAGTTGCGATCAAACTCTACCTTAGCATCGTATAGCTCATAAGGGTTTGTTGTCGCACAATGAGAAACTCCAACTGTATAAGTTTTACCACCTTGTGTATATGTACCTGATGTTGGAAATTGAAGAACCCCTGCAAACTTAGCATTGTTAAAGTTTTTTTGTGCTGTAGCGCTTACAGCAAGAGTACCTGGGTAGTTTAGTTGAATCTTAAACTCCCAATCTATTCCATTTTGTACTCCATCGTCAAAAGGATACGGTAATGAAACCAGAGAAGGCCATTCCATTTGAAAATTATTATTTGCTAAATCGAGAACATCACTTGTGTTGTTTCGAATATTCAACGTTGCACTAAAACCTCTATCAGCTTGAGTTTTTGTTACTGGACAAAATTCCAGAACAATATCCTGAGAATACAGAAAAGATGTAATGGTTAGGAAAACAAGTGTTAGGCAAACTCGATTTCTCAAAACATAAATGGGCATATTAAGGTTTTATGAATAACAATTTTTCATGAAAAAAGTTACACTGAACAAATATATATAAATTAAGGATTTCGGAAGGTTTTGTCGCATTAAAATATACCAGTAATATCACCCAATCCTTCACGAATTAATACGGGATCATTTCCAGTACAATTTATAACAGTGGAAGGAGCGTTTTTTCCAAACCCCCCATCAATTACAGCATCTACTTGATTTTTATACCGCTCATAAATATTATATGGATCTGTTGTATACTCAATTAGCTCATCCTCATCTTTTAATGAAGCACTCATAATGGGGTGACCCAGTTTTTGAACAAGAGCCTGTGAAATCTTGTTATCTGGAACTCGAATTCCTACCGATTTTTTTTTTGACTTAAACAACTTTGGTACGATTGAACTTGCATTGAGAATAAAAGTATAAGGTCCAGGCAATACCGATTTCATAACTCTAAAAGTAGGCGTACTTACTTGTTTAGCGTACTCAGATAAATGAGATAAATCACTACAAATAAATGAAAAGTTTGCCTTTTCAGGTTTTATACCTCTCAACTTACAAATCTTCTCAACAGCCGTTTTAGAATTTATATCACATCCAAAGGCGTATACTGTATCGGTTGGGTAAATAATAACGCCTCCTCTCTTTAGGCAATCAACAGCCTGACTAACCTGTCTATTGTTTGGATTTTCAGAATGAANTTCTAACAACATAATTTTATTACATTAAAAAAGCTCAAGAGGTTACTCTTGAGCTTTTTAAAATTGTGAACATCATTACGCATTTACTTTAGCGTGATCCTCTAAGAATTTTGCTAAACCAATATCAGTAAGTGGATGTTTCAACAAGCCAGTTATTACAGAAAGAGGCCCCGTCATAACATCCGCACCAATTTTTGCACAATCCAACAAATGTGTTGTATGCCTTATGGAAGCAGCAAGAATTTCAGTTTCAAAACAGTAGTTATCGTAAATAACACGAATTTCTTCTATTAAATCGACACCACTATGCGATATATCATCCAACCGTCCAAGGAAAGGAGAAACATAACTTGCACCTGCCTTTGCAGCAAGTAAAGCTTGACCCGCTGAAAAAACTAATGTACAATTTGTTCTAATGTTATTGTCTGAAAACCATTTTATCGCTTTAACCCCATCTTTTATCATGGGAACCTTAACAACAATATTAGGATGCAAATCAGCCAATTCTTTTCCTTCTTTTACCATGGACTCAAAATCAGTAGAAATTACTTCGGCAGAAACATCTCCTTCCACAATGTTGCATATGTCTAAATAGTGTTTTTTAACTTTTTCATCCCCACTAATACCCTCTTTTGCCATTAATGAAGGGTTTGTTGTAACGCCATCTAAAACGCCTAAGTCTTGCGCCTCTTTGATTTGCGCAAGATTTGCTGTATCAATAAAAAATTTCATATGCAGTTATACTATTGTGTTTCCTCAAATTTAAAAATCATTCCCGAACAATATCTTAAATATTCAATTCACTTATGAACAATTCGTTTTATAAAGTGAAAATATTCCATTGACACTATCTTAAGAAACTCTTCAACTCTGATTTGCGTAACGCAATTGAAATAAAAAGTATGTCATTACCAAAAACCTTATGGAGTCCTCGTGAATCATTCAAAAAAGCGTCCAATATGAATGCTTACAAGGTTTGGTTAAGCAAAAACCAAAATATTGATTTTGATAATTATCAACAATTGTGGAACTGGTCGATAAAGCACCAAAATGAATTTTGGGAAAGCATTTTAAATTATTTTCAAGTTGATTATTCGGGGGAATATAACGCAGTAAATACCGCCACGAAAAATATGTATGAAACTCGATGGTTTGAGGGAATTGAAGTAAGTTATGCTGAGCATATTTTTAAAAATATCTCTAAAGAAAAAGCAGCTATTGTGTTTAAAAGTGAACACCAACGGTTTGAAAAAATAACATGGGATTCTCTTCATTCACAAACAGCCAAAATCGCTAACTATTTAAAATCTTGTGGAGTAAAAAAAGGAGATAGAGTATGCTCTATGTTACCCAACTCTCCTGAAGCAATAATTGCATTTTTAGCTACAAATTCAATAGGAGCTGTTTGGACAAGTTGCTCACCAGATTTCGGTATCAAAAGTATACTTGACCGATTCACCCAAATAGAACCAAAAGTTTTTATTACAACCAACGCCTATCAATACAATGGAAAAATATTCAGCAAAATCGATGAAGTCAAAGAAATTGCATCTGCTATTCCCAGCATTACGAATGTTTTAATGGTTGATTACATTGAGGGTATTGAAACAGATTACCAACCTGATTCCTGGAAAAAGGTACTATCAGGAGAGGATATTGATTTGTATTTTGAACGGGTTGATTTCAATCACCCAATCTGGATACTTTATTCGAGTGGAACTACGGGTAAGCCAAAAGCCATAACTCACTCGGTGGGGGGAATCCTAATTGAACATTTTAAGGCTCTTGCCCTTCATCAAAATGTAAAACCGGGAGACACCTTCTTTTGGTATTCTACTACCGGTTGGATGATGTGGAATTATGCGGTATCTGCTTTATTAGTTAAGGGAACAGTTGCCATATACGACGGTTCTCCAGCTTTTCCTAATGCATACGCACTTTGGGATTTTGCAGAAGAAGCCGAAATAAATCATTTTGGTGCAGGTGCTTCGTACTATTTGTATTGCATGAAAGAAGGAATGGATTTCACAAAAAATGAATACATAAAAAACATAGAGTCATTTGGTTCAACAGGCTCTCCTTTGCCTCCCGAAGGGTTTGATTGGTTTAATAAAAAAGTGAACCCTAACGCTTGGATTATCTCATTGAGTGGCGGAACAGATATTTGCAGTGGCTTTGTTGGGGGAAATCCATTTGAACCGGTTTACGAAGGGGAAATACAATGCAGAATGCTTGGAGTAAACTTAAAATCGTACTCAGAAGAAGGAAATCCCATAGTAAATGAATTGGGAGAAATGGTAATTGAAAATGCTATGCCCTCAATGCCAATATACTTTTGGAACGATAAAAATAATAAACGGTACAAATCCAGTTACTTTGATATGTATCCAGGGAAGTGGCGACATGGAGATTGGATAAAAATAACAGAAAGAAACACTTTAATCATATACGGCCGTTCTGATGCCACTCTAAATCGAGGTGGAGTAAGAATTGGAACAAGTGAAATATATAGTGCAACTGAAAGCGTAGAAGAGGTTGCTGATTCACTAATTGTATGCATAGATCAAGAAAACGGATCTCAAACAATGCCAATGTTTGTTCAACTGAAAGAAGGGTTTGAATTGGATATGAAACTTAAACAAAAAATTAAAAAGAAAATAAAAACGCAATACAGCTCACGACACATTCCAGATAAAATCTTCCAAGTTTCGGAAATTCCATATACGATAAGCGGAAAAAAAATGGAAGCACCGGTAAAAAAGATACTATCGGGAATTGCAATTGAAAAAGCCGCAAGTATTGATGCTATGAAAAATCCAAAAGCTTTGGAATTTTTCAAAACTTTCAAATTCAAGGAATAAAAAAAGCGGTAAGTTATTGCTCAACCGCTTTTTTAAACTTTATCAATGTTTCTTAAAAATCCTCGAGCTCATTGAGCACCAGAGATGCTGCACCAACTAATCCTGTATCCTCTTCACAACCTGCTGGTAAAAGTTGAAATGTATCAGCGTAATAGGAAGAAAAATAAGACAAAGCAGCTTTTTCAGCCGAATCTTTAAACAACTCGAAAGCTTTTCCTACTCCACCTCCAATAATAAATTTAGTTACATCGAAAGAATGAGCTAAGCCGACTACGGTTTCTCCAATAAGCTCACCAACATAATCCCACACATTAAGAGCCAATTGATTACCATCCTTTGCCGCATAGTAAACACTTTCAACCGTTAAATCTTCCACAGAGTGTAAAGAATTATCTGCGTTTTCTGGTTTTGAAAGTTCTTCTTTAACATAATTTGTTAAATGCCTCTGTCCCAAATAGTTCTCTAACACTTGTCGCTTAGGACCAACAACAAGAAAACCTACTTCACCAGCATTTCCTTTGGCTCCAATAAATAATTTTCGATGAACAATAACTCCACCTCCAACACCTGTGCCCAAAGCAATCATAATAAAATCGTCTTTGTCATGACCTCCAAAATACATTTCACCCAAAGCCGTGCAGTTTGCATCGTTTTCCAGGCGAACGATTAAATCAGGAAACGCCTCTTTAAGTAATGGGACGATTTTAGTTCCATTTAAAGAACCTAAATTATTGGCTTGAACGAGTGTTGATCGATCTAAAGACAATTGACCCGGAACTCCTATACCTATTCCTTTTACCTGTGGGTAACTTGCAATGTATTTTCTGGAAATATCAACCAAAAGGTTAATAAAATCCTCTGGATTTTTTGTGTTTTCAAGAGTATCATGCCTTTCTGTAGCAAGTATCTCTCCTTTTTCTGTTACAATTCCAAATTTTATTGTGGTACCACCTATATCAATTCCTAAAATCATGAGTCAAAAATAGTATTTTTTTGCTGTTCAGCCATCTCGTTTAACGAGCAATCCATTCAATTCGAATACCGTAAAATAGATTCTCAATTTTTAAGTTTATATTAATAGGTAAACGACATAAGCAAACAAAGTATGAATTAAAATTAAAAATTATCTTGGTTAAACAGGTATATGCATTATTTTTAACATGAATTAGGTACGATATGAAAAATCTTTTTTTCCTTTTGATTTTACTTCCATTAGTGAGTCTCTCTCAAAACGACTCCGTAAAAACTGTTGTTAAGATAGCAGGGGTTACCGTTACATCTGACAGTTTAAAACCTGTACCTTTTGTAAATGTTTTGATCAAAGGAAACTATTCTGGAACAATGGCTGATTACACCGGATTTTACAGCATAATTGCTAAAGCTGGCGACACCCTTATTTTTTCAAGTATGGGGTACAGAAATGAAGAATACGTAATTCCAGACACATTAAAAAATGAACAATACTCTCTTATTCAAATCTTAAATAAAGATACTGTTGAATTACCAGTCACCACTATAAAAGTCTGGCCGAGTTATGAGCAATTCAAACAGGCCTTCCTTAATGTTGAAATTAAAGATGGTGATTTAGCAAGAGCCAAAAAGAATCTGGATCATGACATCTTAAGAGAACAGGCATTAAATCTCCACCTTGGAGAATTGGGTAATCAAAAATATATGCTTGACCAACAGAAATCCCGACTCTATTCTATAGGGCAGCTACCCGCTAACAATTATCTCAACCCAGCCGCTTGGAAAAGATTCATCAAAGCCTGGAAGGATGGTGAATTTAAAAAAGACTAACTAGGCAGTTTTTTCTGATTTGAGAAGCTGATCAGCAATGAAATATAGTTTATCCTCATAATAATTTGCTGAATTTTCACCTGCTAATTTCAAAGCATGAAGATTTAATTCACTAACACTATCCATATCCTGATCTGACGAACCCATGCTTGGCTCTATACGAGTATACTGATTAGGAACGTCCTCCGAGTCGAAAATATGTTTCAATTGAAAATCGATTGTTTCAGACGAACCCGACATCATAATATCAACTAAAGGCTTTATCCACTGAGTAACACCCCAATCTTTAGCAGAATCATACAAATATGGTTTTTCAATCGAACCTGTTCCCAAAGAAACCATAANAATATCCTTCGCGCTTATTTTTCTATTTAGTTTCTTTTTGAAGTATTTACGTGCTTCAGCATAAGCACACAAGGAAGGGTTATTCGCAAAAACCCCACCATCAACTAAAGTAAATTTTTCACCTTCCTCATTTGTTATTTGAGCAGCTTCAAAATAAGTTGGAGCGGCACTTGTAGCTCTGGCTACCTCCCAAACTTTAAAATTACTCTTTGGTCGGTGAGCATCTGCCTTATTAAAAAAAGTTGCCCTACGGTTTTCAATATCGTATGCAGTTATTAAACAAGGCTTTAAAAGGGATGATAACCACAAATCTGAACCAAGTTTTTCTTTTAGAATACTTTCCAGGTTAGTTGCTTTGTATTTTTCATCTGTTATCCCGCCGGCAGATATAATAGAATGACCAACTGACTTTTCAAATATCGCCCCTCCTTGTTTGATATAAGTAGAAACAGCCTCTTTTGCTGTATATTTCGCTTTTCCATCAAAACCCGGACACAATAAAAAAGCAGTTAAAATACCCCCTGTACTTGTTCCGGCAATCATGTCAAAATAATCCCCGATCTTAGCATCAGAGTCCCCTGATTTTTCCTTAATAATTTCCTCGAGTCTGGTTAAGATTTGTCCAGGAAGAATTCCTCTTATCCCACCTCCGTCAATAGTTAAAATTCTAATCATTCAATAAAAATAAACAATACTTCCAATAATGTATTGGAATTTAAATTGCTTTTTTTACGCACAATTCACTCGGTATTTCAGAAATTAATAAATCAATATGTGCCTCAAGAACACTTTCTTTCCAACGCAATTGAAAAGCGTATTTCTCCTGCTTCAATAAATAAACAAAATGAAAATCTTGATTAATTTGATTAAAAAGCCTTTTCATATTCTCAAGATATACCGATTTAGACTTTTGGAATTTTTGATTATAAAAAGAAGAAGGGATATTTGATAAGATCAAACTTAACTCTTCCAAACTGTCCACCTTTATTAACTGTTTGATTTTACTTAACGAATAATTCATAATGAAAATGTTTTATTTTGAAGATACTAACGCCAACCGTATTCAGTTTACGGTTAGCTTTTTAGTACTTCAAAAAATCATCATTAATCATAAAATCAATCACCATACCAAAATTTTTCAAAAACGAATCATTCAAAAAAAACAGAAAATTTAACTTATTCTGCCCCAGCTTATTTTTCCTCCCGCTGCCTGCTCAAGATTTTGATAAATGACCTGATTTTTTGGGTCTATTAAATCCGGATCAACTTCCAGAATCTCCAATGCTTTTGCACGAGCAAAAGAAACAATTTTAGAATCTTGAACAATATTTGCAATCTTCATCTCCATAAGTCCACTTTGCTGAGTACCTTCGATGTTACCGGGGCCACGCAACTTCATATCAACCTCGCTGATTTCAAATCCGTCGTTTGTTTTTACCATCGTCTCCATGCGAGTTTTACTCTCTTTACCCAGTTTTTGTCCAGTCATTAAAATACAATAGGACTGCTCTCCNCCTCTTCCTACTCTACCTCTCAACTGATGCAGCTGACTCAAACCAAATCGCTCAGCACTCTCAATAACCATAACGGAAGCGTTCGGTACATTAACACCAACCTCTATTACTGTTGTGGCTACCATAATTTGTGTTTTTCCTTCAGCGAACATTTGCATTTCAAAGTCCTTGTCTGCAGGTTTCATTCTTCCGTGCACAATACTTAGTTGATATTTAGGCCTGGGGAAATAGCGAATTATACTTTCATAACCATCCATTAAATCTTTGTAATCCATCGTTTCAGATTCTTCAATTAACGGATACACCACATAAACCTGTCGACCCAAATCAATTTGTTGCTTCATAAAACTNAATACNCGAAGACGCTGATTATCTCTAAAGTGTCGCGTTATAATTGGCTTTCTTCCGGGTGGAAGCTCATCAATAATGGACGTATCTAAGTCACCATACAAAGTCATTGCTAAAGTTCTTGGAATAGGTGTTGCAGTCATAACAAGTATATGCGGTGGACTTGTATTTTTTTTCCAAAGCTTCGACCGTTGTGCAACACCAAAACGATGCTGCTCATCAATAACTGCAAGTGCTAAATTTTTAAATTTAACCTTGTCTTCCAATAAAGCATGTGTACCGACCAGAATCTTTAACTCTCCTGATTCTAATACCTCATGAATTTCTTTACGATCTTTTGTTTTTACAGACCCTGTGAGCAAGGCAACTTCAATCCCAAGAGGTTCCAGCAACTCTTGAATACTTGCATGATGTTGCTGAGCTAATATTTCAGTAGGCGCCATCAAACAGGTTTGATACCCATTATCAATTGCCAATAGCATCGACATCAAAGCGACTAAGGTTTTTCCACTACCTACATCACCTTGAACCAATCGATTCATATGGTAACCTGAAGCAGCATCCCTTCTAATATCTTTTAAAACTCGCTTTTGAGCACCGGTTAAATCAAATGGTAAAACCTCACTGTACAGCCTGTTAAAATTTGCCCCAACCTCCTTAAAAACAAAACCTTTAAACTTCCTCTTATTGGCTACTTTTGAGCGAAGAATTTTCATTTGAATGTAAAACAGTTCGTCAAACTTTAACCGAGCTTCTGCTTTTCGAATAATTTCATGTGTGTTTGGCCGATGCACTTCTAAAAAAGCCCTTCCTCTGGACATTAACTTGTAATCATCAACCAAATAATCTGGTAAGGTTTCTTCAACTCTTCCATGTACCTCCAAAAGCAAATTTTCAATTAATTTTCGAAGACCCTTTGAATCCAGGTATCGAGCTTTTAATTTTTCGGTAGAGGAATAAACAGCTTCTAAACCACTTTTTTTCTTCTTATTCCATTCAACAACTGGTACAATTTCAGGATGCGAAATATTAAACCGATTATTAAAAAGAGTTGGTTTCCCAAAAACGACGTATTCCAAACCAGGCTTCAACAAAGGTTTAATGTACTTAATACCTTTAAACCAAACCAACTCAACCAATCCCGTGTCATCTCGAAGGCGAGCTACTAATCGAGATTTTTTCCCTCCTCCAATCTCCTCAACATGAACAACTTTACCTTTTATTTGAATGTTTTGTAATTCTGGATGAAGTTCTGATATTGTATAAAATTGAGATCGATCGACATAACGCAAAGGGTAATGTTCAATCAAATCTTGCCAGGTATACATACCCAATTCCTTTTTAAGCAAATCTGCCTTTGCCGGACCAACTCCTTTCAAGAATTCAATAGGGGTATGTAAAATAGAATCTTTGATGCAGCTAAAGGTAATACACTCTTTTTCAGATGACAAAAATCTCCTTAAACTTTATCAATTTTATAAAAGAAAAAGCCTACAGAATCAAATTTAATTGTAAACCCCAAATAGTATAGTTGTTAAATTTCATGTCCGTAAACATGTTTCCCGTATATGTTCCAATTCTCTTGACATTCAAATCATTACCCCAAGGTGTGTTAAACTCTTGCTGAAATCCATAATATGCCTTCAGGGTTAGAAGTTTCATCTTAGGAACAGGCTTAAAACTAAATCCAAAACGGACTCTGTAGCGGTGTAATCCATTTGGTGGAGCTGAATCAACTTCACCTTCCTCATTTTTGTAATCATAATTAAACCCTCCCGAATAATAATACAAGAAACTTTGCGCAAAAGGCCTCAGCTTAAACGGTAATTTTCGATGTCGATAATTGAGAGTAAAAACATGCATATAACGGTACTTATACTTCTGTAACCTTGGCGTATACAATTGAGCAACAACTTTGTTCAAAACTCTAAAATTTCTATTGATTTTATAACTGTATTGAGTTCCGAATCCGAAACGATGAAACCCCATATATCCCATGGAATTGGGCTCCCTGTCGTATCGCTTGTAATAAGAATTTAAAAAACGAAATTGTGAAAATGAATATGCGATAAAAAAGCGAATTCGTTTATTGAAACGATAGTTCAAGCCTAAATCAGTTTGTGCAAAGCCGAAGCGGTTGTTTTTGTGCAAATCATATGAAGTAACATAAAAATTATCAATCGAAAATCTGCTGTTCAACTTGACAAAAGTATAATTGCTTAACCACAACTTTTGATTGTTCGTAAGATCTTGTGTGTAAACCACAAAATTTGTGAACAGAAGCACAATAAGAACTATTCTAACTCGCATTTCTAATTGATTTTTTTGGGGTATCGTTTTTCATCAAATGATATTTTAACAAGAGCTGTTTTACTTTTATCGGCAACAACAATTTCATACTCATGATTGCCTTTTGGCACAGTCATATAGAAACGATTCAAAGTTCCAGGAACCAATTTTCCTCCGTGTTTGTAAACTGAATATTTCGCACGCGTTGATGAAATCTGAATTGTTTTGATGATTTTCCCGTTCTCTTTGATGTGCAACCTTAAGGTATTATCTGAAAACATGTATGCTTTGAATTCTGCACGAAACATAATTCTTAAATAAGTTTTCTCTTTTGCTTTTATTGAAATCCCTTTCTCAGATGAAACTCTGTAATAAATGTTCTCTTTATTTTTTTTTGTTGAAACTAAAATCACTTGCTCACCTTTTTTTGTCAATGGTTGAGTTTTCCATTGAGGTTCGGGAAACTTTTCAAAATAATATTTTGAGTACACTCTCGATTCATTGTTCAAAACAATAAAGTCGATGAAATGTTTACCAGGCGGGATGGTAAAACTTATTTTTTTTACCACGGAAATCAACCCTTCCTTTCGTACAATTTTTGACTTAACGGAAACCGCAATTGGTTTCACTTTTCTCACCTTTACCTTTTTTCCGTCTATCGTGTATTTAACTGTAAATGGAGTACTGTATTTTTCGCCTTCCACCACTGATGATCTTAAGTAAAGAGTTATTCTTCCTGGACCATTTACCTTAATTTTTGTCCCATACTTACGTGATAAAGAGTAATATGAAGTAGTTGACTTCTCTCCAGATTTAACCTGAACAACTCTGTTGTGAAGGTAAGGCTTAATTAATTTTTTAGAAGCAAAAGAAGTTGAGTTTACTAAAACAAATAAAAAGACCAAACCGATATATGTATTCTTTTTTAGCATTTTAATCTATTTAGCATGAATAACTTCTGTTCCCAACTCACTTCTCTTTTTGTCCTGAAAAACAATTGCTCCAATTAAAACCAGCAAAACAAATAAACAGGAACCAACAACTAATAAATTGTATTTTAAAACCTTATACAGGGAACCTTCACCAATATCCGGAATAGGTATGGGCTCATAAGGCAACTTATAACGGTTCATAAGCTCGTTCAAATGCAGAAGATGAATAATAGGAACCTTCAACTTAGCCATTTGAAACATCACCCCTTTTTTATCCGGGAAATCTATCAATTTAACATCCTCATTAAGCCCCGATTTCATTGACAAACCATTTCTTTTTGAGCCTATAGATGCGACCCCACCACCTATATTTATATAAAGACCTATAGGCTTTGACAAACTGGCTTCTTGAAAATATCTAACCCTTGTTGAAATGTTATCCGTTAAACTATCTGTTCCAATTAAAGCCAACTTATTTCTGGAAATCGCCTTCAAAGCCAACACTCTTCCTTCCTCACTCAAAGCTCGTCCGATATCCTCATTTCCACCAATTGAGGCAGCAATAGACCTTGACTTAAAAACACCCTTCTCATAAAGTAATCTTTCCATATCCAACCAAGTAAATTGAGGGTCGGTAGCTCCCCAGGTTGAGGCTGTAACCGATGAAATAATAATTGGATTCACCTCTAAGGTTTGAAGTGCTGCAAGCGTTGAAATATTCAAAGCAGGAAAAGATCCCGTCATACAAATTGCAACATTATCCCCTTTCTCAATACCCGCATCTTTTAAAAGCTGAACCACCATACCCGCAAAATTTGGATTTACAGTTGATGCTTTAATAGAAAGAGATCCCCTTCCCGTGGAAATCAAACTGAACTCCTGGCCAATTAACCCTGTTTCATTTGGGTCATTTATATTATCCGCAAATTCAGCGTTTTTAAATCTTGTACCTTTTAAAATTTGATGAGCAGTCTTAGCCAGACGCGATGCTTCAATTTTTTCATCATACCAATCGGTTTCCTTCTCGAGTTTGGTGTTTTCAATAATCAAAAAAAAGGCGATTGAAAGTACGCCTAATATACTTAAAATCAGAGGTGACCTAATCGATATTTTATTCATAACATGCGGTTTAATACAACTCAGGAAACTGTTTTCCTGCATAAAAAATAATTACCAACATCCGCACAATAACAGATGTAATCGAAAGCATTGAAATTGTTCTTAAAAACCCTTGATTCGCCGCCCAATGGGCAATTAAACCTGGAACAACCCACCCCACGGCACTAAATTCAGCAGTTGAGGTGTCTGTATTGAACACCATAAAATGGTGAGATATTATGGAAAGAATTGTACCAATAAGAAGGGCTACAACCATTTGTCTCCTTCCAAATAAAAAGGTAAATCTGGAGATCAACTTTATTAGAAGAAACGTGGACAAAGCAATAATGAATGTACCCATTATTCTATCCAGCTCGGTTAATTGCAAAGCTATGTAGCCTGGAATTATTATTCCACCTGCTGCCAACCCGAAAGCCTCAATAGAAATTAAACTTATTACTACCCCTAATACAATTGCTAATTCAACCATGATTTATATTTATTGTTTTTGTTGATGCTTTTTTTCAAAAAACTTAGCCAAATCGGAACCTCCTACTCCCATATTCCCCACACCTAAAACAACAGAATTTTCAACTGTTGCTTCAAATAATTTTTGATATTGCACTTGGGTCGATGGCCATCCAATCATTATAATTTTGTTGTATGCGATTTTATTTTTCAGAGCCATCTCTTCAACCAATTCGCAAGATTCACCAATCAAAGCAATCTTATCAAAATCCATTTCTGATGCTATTGTTTCGACCAACTGACGCGCTCTATCCTGTCGATCTTTTCGTGTATTTAATAAAATGATTTTTTCTTTTACGTCTTGATGTGCTGACTGAATAGTATTCCATATCATTAATGTCGACTCGGGATCATTTGCAGCAAAACCGTTATAAAAATATATGACTTTGCCTTTCTCATGAATTATTGACTTTGTCAGAACTCCTTCATCCGGAATTGTAGTTTTCATTTCAGCAAGCGCAACATCTCGATTCACCCCCAGCGAAGCGCAAATTTCAAGTGCCAAGTCAACATTAGCCTTGTGCTCTATGTAGCGAAACCCTTGCATTTCCTCATCACTAACCTCATCACCCAAAGACTGAAAAACATTTGTTTTTCGTTTTTTAGCGATTTTCTTCATAAAATTGAAGCATCTGTCCTCACTGGTAAACAACATCGTATTTTTTGGAATCGTTCCACATAAAGCATAAGCTACTTCATCCAATGTGGGGCCCATAACATCCAAATGATCCAATCGAATATTTGTTATTACTCCATGCGTTGCCTTAACCATCTGGTGTTCACAAATTCGCTGATAGTTCGGCCTTAAAGCCATACATTCCAAAATCAAAACATCAGTATTTTGTCGGGCTGCAAACTTAATCACATTAAGCTGCTCTAAAATATTCGCCTTTTCCTTCCTGAATATTGCCGATTCTGTTCCGTCTGACATAATCAATCTAGGGAACGTACCCGTTACTTTAGTAACCGTTCTGTACCCACCCGCTCTCAACCCTGCGCCAATCAAACGAGTTACACTTGACTTTCCTCGTGTACCATTTATATGAATCCTTACAGGTATTTTTTTTATAAAATTTTGATGCCTGAAATACTCCCATACGGCAAAAGCTACACCCGTAATGGTAATCACCACGATAATTTGTAAACTAAGCATGTAAAACGATTTTTGGCAGTTCTCAGAATAAAGACGTAAAACTTTAATTGAAGTTGTGTAAACAGAAAAAAAAGAAATTGAAAAAAGAAATAAAATCAATCATTAATCCTCAATAGCAGCATAAATAGCCTCTTGAATTTGAGTTCTTACACTCATTCGAATTAACTTCTTGTTTTCAGCATCAGGATACACCCTGTTGGAAAGAAAAATGTATATAATTTCTTTATCGGGATCTGCCCATGCTAAAGTTCCAGTAAAACCAGTGTGACCGAAACTTCGTTCAGAAACACATTCACATGTAGGACCATTTTCATCACCCGAAGGTTTATCAAAACCAGCTCCTCTTCTGTTGTCCTCCTCAGGAAACTGAACCTTTGTAAACTCAGCAATAACAGCACTGTCGATATAACGCTCTCCACCGTATTCACCATGATTCATATACATCGCAAATATTTTCGCCAAATCATTTGCATTTGAAAAGAGTCCAGCATGTCCGGCAACACCACCAAGCATAGCTGCTCCGGGGTCATGCACCGTTCCATGGACTAACTTTTTTCTGAAAAACATATCGTTTTCAGTTGGAGTAATCTTATTTTTTGAAAACTTCTCCAACGGTTTATAAGTCATGGTAGTAGCTCCGAGGGGCTTGTAAAACAAAGAGTCCGATAAATAATCTAAATCCTCACCGGTTTTTTGCTCAATGATGTCCTTGTAAAAGTAATATCCCAAATCACTGTATCTGTAATCGTGTTTCTTATGAATACCGTGATTAATAATCCAGTTTCGAATGGAATCACTGTACTCCTGCCTAATGTATAAACCTTCAGTCACCTTGTTTTTGTATTCATTGGACTGAGTATTACTGTAAATATCAAACTTCAATTGGCCCCTGGCCATTGTCTTCATATAAAATGGAATCCAGGACACAAGACCTGCATTGTGAGCAAGCATCCTTCTTAAATTCATATTGATATAATTTGTGGTGTCTACATACCCAAGATAATCACAAAGATTATAGTCCAGATTGACATCTCCACTCTCAACCAGTTTCATTAAATTTGGAATAGAAGCGGTAACCTTGGTAATGGACGCTAAGTCATACATATCTGTAGAGCTCACCTTTCTCTTCTTTTCATAAGTATGATGACCAAAAGATTTGTTGTAAACAATATTTCCCCTTCTCGCGATTAAAACCTGTGCTCCCGGATAAGCTTTTTCATCAATGCCATTTAAAACTATTGAATCAACTTTTTTGAGTTTTTCTGGATTAAACCCCTCCTCAATGGGAATAGAATACTTTAATCGTTTTTTTTTGTTATCAGTCCGTCTCCCACTTTGAAAAGCCCTGATGAGGTAACAGGTAACTTCCCCTTAGCATCAATTCCCCCAAAAATTAATTGAGCGGCATATTCCTGAGACAATAACGTATTTTCATAGGCCATAATCAACGCATTTGCCTCACCCAATTCAGGGAATAAACCCAGCGAATATGGATTTGCAAAAACAGACACCACAGTAGGGTGAACCGACTTAATATTATTCAAAACATCCATCATATTTGATGTCAAACCAAACTTTTTCTTAGGAGAACGACTGTCTCCATCAATACCCACAAGAACCAGGTTGTATTTTTTAAGGTCATTTATAACCTTAATTACTTCTTCTTTTGTTGGCGTAGAAGAAATGTAAAAGTGCTCAATAGGAGCATAATTACTCAGCATTTTTTGAAAGGGAGAAGTTTCATCCACACCAATACTCACACTGGCCAACTTAAGTTTTGACAACCCTTTCACGGGTACAACATCTCCACTGTTCTTAAGCAAGGTCATCGCATTTTCAACCAGTTTTCTTCTTATCAACTTAGCATTTTCTGAATTTAACTGAGGAATTAAGTTTTCAGTTGAAAGAGGTTCAAAATTATCCAGTCCAATCCATTTTTTCAACTGAATCACCTTTTTAACACGAGCAGTAATCTCTTTTTCAGAGATTTTCTTTTTTGCAACTGCATTTTTTATGTACTCAATGGCTTTTCCTACATCCTGCGAAAACAACAAAATATCATTCCCTGCCAAAAGAGCCATTAAATCAACCTCACCCGTTTCATAATATTTACTGACTCCATGCATATTTAAAGCATCTGTAAATGCCAGACCCTGAAAACCAAGTTTGTCTTTAAGTAGTTTCTTAACAATTTTAGGCGACAAAGTTGATGCTCTGTCCTTAGTTTTATCCAATGAAGGAACATATAAATGAGCGACCATAACACTCCCCATACCGCTATCTATCAATGACTTAAAAGGATAAAGCTCAATATCCATCAATCGTTCTCTGTTGTGGTTAATTACGGGCAATCCCAAATGAGAATCAACATCCGTATCTCCATGACCCGGAAAATGTTTAGCACATGCTAAAATGGTATTATCCTGCATGCCTTTCATATAAGCATGAGATAATTTGGTAACGTGAACCTTTTCTTCACCAAATGAGCGAGAATTAATTACTGGATTATTGGGATTAACATTCAAGTCAACTACTGGAGCAAAATTTACATGAACACCAGTTAACGAACATTGTTTTGCAATCTCTACTCCCATATCGTAAATAAGCTGTTCATCCTGAACAGCTCCTAAAAGCATTTGTCTGGGAAAGCGAATTACTGAATCCAATCGCATCCTCACACCCCATTCCCCATCAATTGAAGTAAGCAAGGGAATTTTTGATTTGGCCATTAATCGATTGTGTGCATTTACCTGTCGAACAGGACCTCCTTGCATATAAATTACACCTCCGATCTCATAATCCTTAATAAGCTTTTCAATTTTCAACAATTCACTTTCTCCTTTTTTACTGTAAACAGGATACATGATTAGTTGAGCAATTTTCTGTTCCAGCGTCAAAGAATTTACTATCGAGTCCACCCAAGGAGATTCAATTTGAGTAAATTCAGGAGCCTTTTTCTTCGATTTAAAACGAGCCTCTGCAGAAGAATGACTTGGTGAATCATCCTCAACGAAAAAGCCTAAACCAACAACGGCAAAAACTCCCAAAATCAAAAAGAAAAATATACGCATATACATACAATTGACTCTTGTTTATTAAAAATATCAATTAGCCGAACACAAATTCAGTTCCAAAAAATAATTGTATTCACAACTTAGGTGTTAAAAGATTAAAACATCCTTTTAACAACAAGTTAAACCCACACAAAACGAAGTATTTTTCCCCGACAGAAAACGAACAAAATTCAGTTAATTTCTGAAATGCTCCAAAACAACTTTAAATAGCCAACGATAACAATCTTGGATTATTTTATGGAAATATTAAATGATTTGCAAGAAAAAAAGCAGAGAAATATAATTTTTCATAAAGAACAATCGCACTAGTTTTTAATACAATCCGTAGCATTGCGTTTATCGCTTTTCTTATCTTTTCTTTTACACCCTGGACGCTTTGTTAAAAAGAATCTTAAATTGAAAAAAACATCCGTTCCATAAAAGTCAGAAACCCCCAACAAACTAATCAATTTATCGCTTCCAAGTGTTAGATAACCCAATCTTAAAGCTGTTCCGAGTCGAAAATCCTCATAATTATAAAGCGATGCAACCAATGATGCCTCAAGCCACTTTGTTTGGTATCTTCCTGATAAAGCTACAACATCCGGACGCTTAACTCCAAGAGCGTTTATCCTAAAAAAACCATGCATAATCTGCCCACTTATGAAATAGTTGTTTTCATAATTATAATCTGCCTGTAAATTCAGAGCTGCAGGAGTCAACATTTTAAATTTAGCTGACTCAGTAGCACTTGGGAAATTCGTATTTATAAAATTCCCAAAACCATCAAAAGTAAAAGCATCCCCCGTTAATGTAGTCGCCGCCCCCGCCGATTCAATATCATAACGTACAGATTCCTTTGAAAAATTAATGTAACCAAAATCAATAATAGCAGCAGATAACTTGTATTTGTAATCGTACGTCTCACAAGCTGAAGACTCTGAAAAAGGTTCGTAATGCGTAACATTGTGTAATGACTTTTTATACACAAACCCCAAATCAACGGCAAAACCACTTCCCGATCCATAACCCGATCCATAAGCAACCGCACCTTGGTAACTAAAAAAATCTACATCAATAGGATTCTCAAAGGTATATTCAACTTCATCCACTTTTATTCCTCCCCCCGTAATACCCACCAGGTACTTCGCTGTAACACCTAATCCCATTGATTTTCGAGCATAGTGATAAAACATATTCGAATAGGAAAAACCATATTCAGCATACGCGGTTTGGTTCATAAACATTTTATTGGCACTCAATACCTGATCAAAATACGGTGTAAAATTATTTGATCCCTGTGCAATTAGAGTCGCTATTTCTGGAGTTACCCTTCTAAAATCAAAATACGTTCGCAAACGCGACGAAAATGCGAATCCGTGATTTTTATATTGCATAGATGCTGAAATAATCTGAACATCACTATCTTGTAAACCTGACTTTTTATCCTGACTTTCATTGTAATAGTAATCAGGCCACTCATTTCGTAAAACAATATTATTCATAAAAGAAAACTCCGTTCCTTTCATGTACAGATAATCGTTGTGAGCAAAGGTACCGGCACCAATAAGATGAATATCCAACCAGGTTTTATTATCGAGAGTGTTCGTAGGATTGTGTAAAAACGTTTTTGTTGGGGCATAGTTGGAATGAGCTATTCCAAATTCATCTTGAGCCAAAACAGGAACAAAATTCAAAACCCACAAAGCAATCATCAACCTTTTCAACACCGCCCAAAAATAAAAAAACTAAAATAGTTCTCAAACTAAGCAACCTTTTTTAATTTTTACAGTTTAAATTAAACAATCCAAAAAACCCAGTAAATTGAAAACAATCAAAACCGCCTTTAATTTATGCCTTATTGCTCTTATTTTAATTTCCTTAACCAAGTGTAAAAACAAAACCATCGATGAAGATGTTGTTTTGGATATTGACACTGAGATTATAAAGTTTGATGCAGATGTAGAAGTTACCGTGGCTGAAATCATAAACATTGCAGATCAAGCAGAAATTTATGGAACAGTAACTAAAAAAACATTCGACGAAAACGATATTTTAGAAGAATGCGCAACGGTACATAAAGACACCATTCTGGGATATCCAAATACAACAATAATTACAACCATTGATTTCGGACAAAGCAACTGCCAAGGTCAGGACAATCGTAAACGAAGAGGTAAAATAAAAGTTACTTCAGTAGTTCAATTATCCCCTTCTTTTGATGTAATAAGCAGGGAGATAGAATCCGATGGCTACCATTTACAGGAAAATGAAATCAAAATAATGATGTCTCTCCAAAAAGGGACTGTTGATAGCATAATTGAATTTAGTGTAGATGGAAATGTTAAAATCATTTACAATACCTCTCAGGACTCTTGCGAACATACCTTCAGTCGAACAAGCAGTCTGATAAAGGGTTCTGATACCAGGTTTGATTTGACCGATGACGTTTGGGAAATAGGAGGAAGTACTTCAGGATACAGGAAAGACGGTAAAAATTACGAAAGTGAAATAACAGAAGCTCTTGTCAAAAAATATTACTGTCGCGTATTTGATATGGGAAAAATTGTGTTTTCAATTGAGGGAGAAAACGATTACGAAATCGATTTTGGTGCAGGAGAAAACGCCTCTTGTAACAGCACTGTGGACATTAATGTGAATGGAGAAACTGTAGAACAAATTGATATTAATATTGAATAAAAGGAGGATAAATTACACCCTCCTTTTTATTAAAGATAAAGTTCTCCCTTCATATAAAGCCTCACCGCTCCCTGTATTTTTACCCTATCACCAGTTAAGATACATTTCAACTCTCCCCCCCTAACTGATATTTGCCTCGCAAAAAAATTATTCTTTTTGTAAATACCGGCCCAGTACGGAACTAATTTTGTGTGAGCACTTCCCGTTACAGGATCTTCGTTAATTCCCGCTCTCGGAGCAAAAAAACGCGAAACAAAATCACATGAATTACTTTTAGATGAACAAATAAAACCTCTTGCTTTAACCTCCTTTAAAGCACTAAAAGAAGGCTTAAGCTCTCGAACATTTTTTTCTGAATCATAAATGAATAAATAATCATCTCCGCACAGATAGGCCTCCTTAGGATCTCCCCCGATGAACGAAATCCACTCGGGAATTTCAATCAATTCAGGATTAATTATCGGAAAATCCAAAGCGAGTCCATCGATCGATTTATTTACCGTCAAAACACCACTTTTACTGTTGAAAACAATTTGATCATTTTTAAAGCCCTCTTTTTCAAAAATCACAAAAGCAGCAGCAAGAGTTGCATGACCACATAATTTCACCTCAACAGTTGGCGTAAACCAACGTATTTCAAACTCCTCATTTTTGCAAACATAAAAAGCAGTTTCTGATAGATTATTTTCGGCAGCAATATTTAGCATCAAATCGTCGTTTATCCAGTATGGCAGAGGAACTACAGCTGCCGGATTCCCTTTAAATAACTCACTTGTGAATGCATCTACTTGATAAATGTCCAGTTTCATTTGAAAAATGATAAATGTAAAGTCTTTAATTCCATTTTAAAGGTATTGAATACTTAATAAAATAAAGTTTGTAACCAATATTAAAAAACACATTATTTAAATATGAAACTTTTATATAGCATTCTATATGTATGCCTTATACTGGGCTGTAAACCCGAGGTTAATACGATTAAAAAAAATGGAAAAAAATCAAAACAAATACCTACTGTTTACACCCTGCCCAGCAAATTAAATAATGAATATATAAATTTCAATTCTCCATTAGCAATAAATAGAATCGCTGATATTGAAAATGAATACTTCAATAATTATGAGGACTCCGTAAGTAAATATTATGGAACCGAATGGATGTTTGCTGCAAGTCAAAATTGGTATTTAAATGACTCCATAAGCAATTTTCAACTTTACAAAAACAAACTGAATGATATTGGCATAAAAGGAGACAGTATGCATTGTACAATATATGCTGTGGAAGCTCTCAAATCTGGAATGGATACAAATTTCCAGACACTGGATAAACAGCACAAAAAGATTTGGAACAATAGAGAGTATGCGGGTTGGAGTATTGGTTATTTATTGGTTAAAAAGTACGGTTGGAAAGCTTATCTTATCATTTCTGAACATTCGGATGAATATAAAAGATGTATCAAGAACTTTAAAAAAAATAAAACTTACTGGGTTTGGAAACAACCTGACATTCCCATTCAAAAACTTTTCCATTTTGAAACCGATCAAAAATCAATCGACAGTTTATTGCTCGAGAATGAATTTGGATGGGGCTTTAGTGATCAGGGCTACCATACCTGGATTACCAGATTTGATACATTAAAGGAATGCAATTGGCTTGGAGCACCATCATCAAAATATGATTCTTATGGAAATTCCCTATTTAAAAAAACAAAGTTCAATGATTATAGAGACTATAGCTCACATATCATCGTTTTCCCTCAAAAACCTAAGAGCATTTTTAAAAAGGGTTTGTCGCAATAACTGTAACATCAGTAATCATCCCCCTATTATCCATTTCTAAAGAAGATACTATTGCATTCGATATTTCTTTCGGAGTTAATTTATTGCTTTCCTGTTCTCTTTCTATTCGATTCTCCTGAGCAAAAGCAGTAGGTACCTCGGAAGGATTAATTTGTATTACACGGACATTATACGGTCTTAATTCAGCTCTCCAGCACTGTGTCATTCCACTTAAAGCAAATTTACTTGTTGCATATATTGAGCCTTGAGGGTATCCTTTAGAAGCGGCAGTGGATGCTATATTAATTATATTTCCAGATTTTTGCTTCCTAAAAACCTGAGCACAATACTTTGCCATTGCAGCAGCACCAAAAACATTTGTATTGTAAACAGCCTTCAACTTACTTAAATCCAACTCGTGAATTAATCCAAATTCAGCATAACCGGCATTATTGATCAGTACATCTATCGAACCCCATTTTTCCAAAGCAAAGTCAACAGTTCCCTTAGCAGCCTCCTCACTACTAACATCTGCATGATAACCTGTACATCCTAAATCCAGGGCGACTTTTAGCAATTTTTGCTCATCCCTACCCGTAATAATAACACTAGCTCCTTTGGAAATTAAATCTTTGGCTGTTTGCTTTCCAATTCCAGAGCTCCCTCCTGTAATTATAATTTTAGCGCCCGATAAATCCATCAATTAATGTTTATTGCTCGATTTACTTTTTGGTTCAACAAAGCAATATTCAAAACCTGATGAGCATCCGTTACATAGTGAAAGGTTAGTCCTTTCAAATATTCTGCACCTATTTTTTCAACATCATGACGATTTTCTTCACAAACGATAATATCCTTTATTTCAGCTCTTCTTGCAGCAAGAATCTTTTCTTTTATTCCTCCTACAGGAAGCACTTTACCTCTAAGTGTAATCTCTCCTGTCATCGCTGTCCTGGCTTTTACCTTTCTTTGCGTAAATGCACTTGCCAAAGCAGTGAGCATGGTTATACCTGCCGAAGGACCATCTTTTGGGGTAGCACCCTCGGGAACATGAATGTGCACGTTCCAACTGTCGAATATTTCAGGATTTAATCCATAAGACTCAGCATTTGCTCTTAAAAACTCCATTGCTAAGGTTGAAGATTCTTTCATAACATCTCCTAAATTTCCGGTTACTGTAAACTTCCCCTTCCCTTTACTTAAAGAAACTTCGATAAATAAGATATCTCCACCTACTGCAGTCCATGCCAACCCAGTTACCACACCTGCAAAATCATTCCCCTGATATTTATCTCTATCGCGCGAAGGACCTAAAATTTGAATTAAGTCTTCAAAATTCACTTTAGGAGGCTTAGGTTCCTCCATCGCAACGGATTTGGCATACGAACGAACTACTTTAGCTATTTTTTGCTCAAGAGCCCTTACACCACTTTCTCGTGTGTAACCCTCCACTAATTTCTGCAAAACCTTTTTAGTGAATTTAACATCCGTTTTTTTCAACCCATGCTCTTTTAGTTGTTTGGGCAACAAGTGACGACTTGCAATTTCAACTTTTTCTTCAATCGTATATCCCGTTACCTCAATAATCTCCAAACGATCTCTTAAAGCCGGTTGAATAGTATTTAATGAATTCGCCGTAGCAATAAACATAACTTTACTCAAGTCGAAATCCTGCTCTACGAAATTATCGTAAAAAGTGTCGTTTTGTTCCGGATCAAGAGTTTCCAATAAAGCAGAGGAAGGGTCACCATGAGCATCTCTGGAAATTTTATCCAATTCATCCAAGATAAACACAGGGTTGGCACTATTCACCTTTTTTATGTTTTGAATTATTCTACCGGGCATCGCCCCGATATACGTCTTACGGTGTCCTCGTATTTCTGCTTCATCTCTTACACCACCCAAAGACATTCTCACGTATTTTCTACCTACCGCCTCAGCAATACTTTTACCCAGTGAGGTTTTACCAACACCTGGAGGACCGTACAAACATATGATGGGCGACTTCATATCTTTTTTCAGCTTTAAAACCGCTAAATGTTCCAATATTCTGTCCTTTACCTCATCCAGTCCGTAGTGATCTCTGTCCAATATTTTCTGAGCTCTTTTTAAATCAAAATTATCCTCAGTATATTCATTCCAAGGCAATTCAATTAAAAGCTCTAAATAATTTAAATAAACAGAATATTCAGCCGTTTGCGGATTAATACGTTGAAGCTTTTCCAACTCTTTGTAGAAATGTTTTTCAACTTTCTCTCCCCATTTCTTCGTAATCGCCTTATCCCTTAACTCTTGAATTTCCTGATCAGTAGCACTTCCTCCCAATTCCTCCTGAATGGTTTTCATTTGTTGGTGGAGAAAATACTCTCGCTGTTGATTATCCAAATCCACTTTTACCTTGGATTGAATTTGGTTTTTAATCTCCAGCATTTGCATCTCTTTAGTAAGAAGCTCCAACACCTTAATTGCACGAGTTTTCAAATCGTTTTCCTCAACCAGTTTTTGCTTTTGCTCCATGCTTAAATTCATATTACTGGCAATGAAATTGACCAGAAATGAATCGCTTTCGATATTTTTAATTGCAAAAGCAGCATCGGATGGAATATTCGGTGAATCCTTAATTATTTTAAGTGCTAAATCCTTTAAGGAAGAAACCAAAGCCTTAAACTCTTTATTTTTTGGTTTTGGACGTGTTTCTGAAAGCTTATCGATTTTACCATAAAAATATGGATCTATAGAAGTAACCTCCTTTATTCTACAACGCTTTTTACCTTGAATGATTACCGTTGTATTTCCATCGGGCATTCTTAAAATTTTCATAATATGCCCAACTGTACCTATGCTGTGAATATCATTTGGCCCCGGAGACTCTTGTTCCAGATCTTTTTGACCAACAACGGCAATAGTTTTACCATTTTTATAGGCATCATTAACCAATTTAATCGACATATCTCTTCCCACAGTAATCGGAATGACAACTCCAGGAAATAAAACTGTATTTCGTAGGGTAAGAATTGCTAATTCTTCAGGGATGGATGCATCTATAACGTCCTCATCCTCCTCAGTAGTTAACAACGGAATAAATTCGGCGTCTTCCTCTATTATTTGGCTTAACATTAAACCTTGAAAATCAAATACTCCTCCTTGCATAATCTTTTTCTTTACGTCAATGTGACCGAATCGTCACCTTTTTTGTCATTCTTATCTTTTAAAATACGATGCAAATGAACACTTATTTGTTATTTGTCCAATACTTCAAGTCACATGCCAATTCATCATTTTTGACATTATGACATTAATATACCGAATTATAACTGATAAGAATGTATTGCTTGTAAAATTAAATGATCCTCATCACTTAACTCTTCACCCGTTAATCTGGCTATATTTTTATTCACCTCCCATGCTTTTGACAAAGTGTACGTTTCCCGCTCGCCCCAAGAAAATGATGGAACAAATTTCTTTTGAAAACCGGACCCAAATAAATTAGCATTTACTCCAATTACACTCGCTGTATTAATCATAGTATTAATTCCTGTTTTGGAAAAATCACCAATACAACACCCTAAAAAAAGCTCTCCTGAATCCACCATTTTTTTCTCTTCGTAACTCCACACCTTAGCAGAGGAAAACGTATTTTTCAAATTAGAACAATTTGTATCCGCTCCTAAATTTACCCACTCACCAATTATAGAATTGCCTAAATATCCGTCGTGCGATTTATTGGAATACCCCTGAAAAATAGAATTTTTAACCTCTCCTCCAACTCTACATTTTGGACCAATAGACGTAGGCCCATAAATTTTCGTTCCCAATTTAATCTTTGATTCTTCCAAAACAGAAAAACCACCTCTAATAATACTGCCCTCCATTACCTCAGCATTCTTGCCTATATAAACGGAACCAAAATCAGTATTCAAAACGCAACCTTCAATATAAGCCCCCTCCTCGATAAACAACTTATTCTTCGGTCCAATCAAAACATTCGAAGAAGATAATGGCCTGGATTTTTTTTGCGCAGTTATGAGTGAAAAATCTTTTTCAATTTCACTGCCGTTCTGTTTGTACAAATCCCACCAAGAGTCAACATATTTATATTGTTTCGGATACTCAATCGGTTGAGCATCTGCCCATTCATCTTTATTAAAACCGCTTTCAGAACGTATAGCCAACCAGGTCCCACCTGAATTTAAAATTTCTTTATCCTTTAAAGAAAGAACAGCCTTAACCAAATCATCATCGGGTAAAATCATACTGTTAATTATAAGGGTACTACCCTCAACCTCCGAAAAAAATTTTTGATTTAAGTACTCTTCAGAAACAGCAACAGATTTTAAATTTAACCTCATTTCCCATTTTTCGTAAATTTTCAAAATTCCGCACCTTAATTGAGAAACAGGACGAGTAAAAGAAACTGGTAAAAACCTTTGCCAATTTGTATCAACCAATACAACATTCATATCGTGAAAATAATTCAATTATAAATACAAACAAAAAAGCCATTCCGGTTTGGAATGGCCTCACTATTTTTTGAACAACCTAAACGATTACTTGTTAAGGTGTTTTGCGAATCTGTTTTTGAACTTGTCAATTCTACCAGCAGTATCAACAACATTTGATTTACCAGTATAAAATGGATGTGATGTATTTGAAACATCCAACTTAAATAAAGGATATTCAACACCATCAACATCAATAGTTTCTTTCGTCTCAGCACAGGATTTGGTAATGAACTGAGTTTCGTTAGACATATCCTTGAATACAACTAATCTGTAATTTTCTGGATGAATTTCTTTTTGCATCTCTTAAAATTTTATGGGGGACAAAGATACGATTATAAATAGTTAAAATGCAAAAGATTTCACTATTTTTTTGCTGTTCTTCACAAAACAAAGATAATAAATACAATTCAACGCCGTTTTTGACGTAACTTTATCCTCCGTGTTTAAACAAACAGTAGCAATATCTATACTCTGTATCCTAGCCTTATTTGCTTGCACAAAGGACAGTTTAACAACAAATTCAAGTGATTCCATATCCTTTGATACCGATACTTTATTTTTCGACACCGTGTTTACAACAGTAGGGTCAAGCACACGAAAATTTAAAATCTACAATAAACACAATAGTAAAATAAAAATATCAAACCTAAAATTAGCAGGAGGCTCCAACTCAATATTCAGATTAAACGTAAATGGTGTACCCGGAATAGAATTCAAAGATCTGGAGATTAGAGCCAAAGATTCCATGTGGGTATATGCTGACGTAACCGTTGATCCAGGGAACACAAATCTTCCTTTCGTTGTAACCGACTCAATAGAATTTACCACCAATGGAAACTTTCAAGATGTTAAACTTGTGGCCTTTGGACAAAACGCGATATTTCACAAATCCGGAAACGGAAACACATCCTTTTATATCGACTGTGATGACATATGGGAAAACGATACACCCCATGTAGTTTATGGAATTGCCGTAATCGACACCAATTGCTCGCTTACAATTGAAAAAGGAACACGCGTTTATTTCCACAACAACGGTGCAATTGTCGCCCTAAACAAAAGCTCATTAAAAATCAATGGAACCAAAGATGAACCAGTAATACTGGAAGGTGATCGTTTGGAACCTTCATACGATAATATAGCCGGTCAATGGCAAGGCATATATTTATTTCCATTAAGTATTGACAACGAAGTAAACTGGGCCGTAATTAAAAATGCACGATTGGGAATACAAGCCGATACATTAAACTCTTCTGTCAGCTCAAACCCTACCCTGACCATACGTAATTCTATGATATACAACTGCAGCAGTATTGGCATATCCGGACGTGGATCCTGGATAGAGGGCAGCAATTGCGTTTTCGTTAATTGCGGAGACTATTGCGGTGCTTTTTCATTGGGTGGGAAATACAGCTTTAAACATTGTACATTTGGAAATTACTCCCCCAACGGAATCGATAAAGCAGCCGTTGTTTTGAACAATTGGTTTGAAGACAACAATCGAAACATAATACCCCGAGATTTGGAAACAGCTGACTTTACGAATTGTATTATTTACGGTGCGCAAGAAAATGAATTACTTTTGAGTAAGGTTGACGAAGCAACATTCAATCATCACTTCAAAAACTGTTTGATCAAAGTCAATACAAACGATGTGGACACCGAAAGTCCTAATTTTGTAAACTGTGCGGTAAATGAAAATCCAGATTTCAAGGATATTTATTTTCACGATTTCAACCTTAACGAAAACTCTTCCGCTATAAACCTGGGGGACGTTAGTGAAGTAAACAGTGATCTTATAAATTTGGAATTTGATTTAAACAACACATCACGGACAAATGATGGAAAACCTGATGCAGGTGCATATGAATATCTGGCAGAGTAAACTCATTCATAAGAAAAGAAAAACACCGCATTAGTTAAGTCGATACAAGTAAACTGTAAATTATTTTAAAAATTTGTAGTTTTAAGGCACAAAAATCAACAACGTAAAAAATGAAAAATTTACTTCTTTCAATTGCAACCGTTTCAATTTTAGCATCGTGTGGAGGAGACCAAAAACAAACCTCACAAGTTATTGACAACAATCAAAACGACACCATTAAACAAAAGGCTGCTGAACCAATATGTAAAAAAGGTTACGATAAAAAAGCAACTAAAATTGGATTCGGAGGATTTAAAACAACCGATAAGGTAGAAGTTAAAGGACATTTCAAAAAATTCACAGTTGATTCAACAATCGTTGCAGACACTCCTGAAGAAATTTTTGCCAACGCAAGCATTTCAATTCCAGTAGACTATCTTGAAACGAATGATATTGGGAGAAATCAGCGGCTTCGTGAAGAATACTTTGGAAAAATGGAATCCACGCAAAACATAACAGGTAAAATTGTTAATTTCAACAAAGATTCCAGTACAGTAAAAATCGAACTTACCATAAATAAAGTGTCGAATGAAATTGACTTCAACTATAATGTTATTGAAGATACACTTTCAATAAATGGAACCATCGATATTTTGAACTTCGATGCCAGCTCAGCTCTTAATGCCATAAATAAAGCATGTGAAGCATTACATAAAGGTGCGGATGGCATTTCAAAAACCTGGTCTGAAGCTAACATTTACATAACTTCAGTCATCAAAGACACTTGTGAATGATAATAAAATGTATATAAAATAATAAAGGGCGATTAACATTCGCCCTTTCTTTTTGCAAAAACAACAGGGTTTAATATTTTTGAGGTTAAAATTAATGAACAATGGGTAGAGCATTTGAATTTAGAAAAGCACGAAAGTTTAAAAGATGGGGTGCAATGGCAAAAGCCTTTACAAGAATTGGTAAGGATATTGTAATGGCGGTTAAAGAAGGAGGACCCGATCCAGAAACAAACGCAAGACTAAGAGCAGTAATTCAGAATGCTAAAGCTGCCAACATGCCTAAGGACAACGTTGAGCGAGCAATTAAAAAAGCTTCCGAAAAAGATACTGCGGATTATAAACCTGTAAACTTTGAAGGATATGGACCTCATGGAATTGCCGTTTTCGTGGAAACAGCTACCAATAACAATCAAAGAACAGTAGCAAATGTTCGCTCCTATTTCACCAGAAACGGTGGTAGTTTAGGAACATCGGGTTCATTGGAATTCCTATTTACTCACCAATGTCAATTCTCTATTGCTAAAGGCGACCTGGATGTGGAAGAATTAGAACTGGAGTTAATTGACTATGGAGCGGAAGAAGTTTTTGAAGACGCAGCAGAAGGAGACGATGAACAGGATAAAATCGCTGTATATGGTGAGTTTTCAAATTTTGGAGCGATACAGGCGCAATTAGAATCCATGGGAATTGAAATTCTATCATCAGGCTTCGAAAGAATTCCACATGATACAAAAGAACTTACCGAGGATCAGCAAGAAGAAGTTGAAAAACTACTGGCCAAGTTTGATGAAGATGACGACGTTCAGAATGTTTATCATAACATGGCATAATTCAAATACAAAGTAATCATAAAGGGGCTGTTGCCCCTTTTTTAATTCGCATATGATGAAAAGAGTTGTTGTTACAGGAATGGGAGCCATTACTCCTATCGGGAATACCTTAAACGAATACTGGCAAAACCTCAAAAAAGGAGTATCTGGAGCCGCAGAAATTACGCAATTTGATGCCTCAAAATTCAAAACCAGGTTTGCTTGTGAAGTGAAAGGATATAATCCCGCAGATTACTTTGATAGAAAAGAACAGAGGATATATGATAAGTTTACACAATTCGCCATTATAGCCTCCAACGAAGCCATTGCACAATCGGGAGCTAATTTTGATGAACTGAACCGACACCGCATCGGAGTAGTATGGGGTTCCGGAAACGGAGGGATGCGAACGTTTCATGATGAAGCAGCTGCCTATGGAGCTGGTGACGGAACACCAAGATTCAACCCGTATTTAATTCCAAAAACCTTAGTAGACATTGCCGCAGGAATTATTTCCATGCGGCACGGATTACACGGTGTGAACTTCTGCCCTGTTTCCGCTTGCGCTACCTCAACCACAGCCATAATAGAAGCCTTTAACCACATCAAATGGGGAAAAGCCGATATGATTGTAGCTGGAGGATCCGACGCAGCCATCAACGAATCGGGAATTGGAGGATTTTCCGCATTAAAAGCCCTGTCAACACAAAACGACAACCCTTCGGAAGCCTCTCGTCCCTTTGATGTGAATCGAGATGGTTTTGTTATGGGAGAAGGCGGAGGAGCCTTAATTTTAGAAGAATACGAACATGCCAAAAAACGTGGAGCAAACATACTGGGAGAAATAATTGGCGGAGGACAAAAAGCCGATGCCTATCACCTCACCGGAACCCATCCAGAAGGACTCGGCGCACAGCTCGGATTACAAGAAGCGTTGGAAGAAGGAAGTATTACACCCGAACAAGTTGATTATATAAATCTCCACGCTACATCTACCCCTGTTGGTGACCCCTCTGAACTCGTTGGTATTGAAAAAGTTTTCGGAAAACGCGAAAACCTCAGTTTATCGGGAACCAAATCCATGACAGGTCACTTATTAGGTGCCGCCGGAGCCATTGAAGGCATCGCCACAGTAATGGCTTTAAAAGAAAACATCGTCCCTCCTACCATCAACTCAAAAGAAATCGATGAATTCGCCCAAGGCTGGGATTTAACCCTCGGTAAAGTCAAAGAAAAAGAACTAAACTACGCATTAAGCAATACTTTTGGATTTGGAGGACACGTAGCCACCGTATTAATGAAGAAGTTTAGGGAATAAATAGTGTGAAAATAAAAAATGGCCACCTCGTGTGACCATTAGTTTACTATTGAATTTCCTTGTTTATTCTGGGGGCCTCTTCGTCGACTTGAGTTGACTCCAGGGAATCTAAACTTGATTCACCCTTAGGCAACAAGTCTACATATTCAAAATCAGCTTCAATCATTTTGAATTCATAAATACCATCAGAACTTACATAATAATCTCCAGCCTTTTTAAACCCATAGTTTTTATTAGAAATTATTTGGTCTCGAATATCTTTTCCACATTCAAAAAACATTCTATTATTCTTTCCAAAAAGATAAACCACTGTTGATGCATAAAAAAGCCTATGCTCTTCAGTAATTAGATATTCCTCTCCTTCATAACTACATCTTAACCCTACTAAAACCAATGGAATTTTATTGTAATCTGAATTAGAAACTTGCTTCCTCATATTTGCAATAAAAACCTCATTATATCTTGATAAATAATCTCTTCTGTTTAAATAATATAAAGGAAAAACATACTCCTGCATTTCTCTTCTGAAATTCACCATTTCCTGGAGTTTAAACTGACGCTTTTTTTCGGATTGTAAAAACTTTTCAAAAAGCAAATCTTTCTTAATATCCGTTTTAAAACTCTTGCCTTTTGCAAACTTTTTAACAGTTTTGAAAAACTCGTTCTCTGATTGAGATTTTAATCCAATGGATTTCAACCGAACAGAATCCCCCGTTGTCGCATAAACAGAATCAAAAGACAACTTCGATTCAAAAAAGGTATAAGTAGAATCACCTTTGTAACCAATTACAGCCAAACCGTATCGGTAAAAATCATTCAATTTAAAATCGTGTACTCCTTTATCTGGTGCATAACGCATCCTTTGATAACTTGGTAAACTTGGTGTCAATACGTAAGCGTATAATCTGTCGTAATTGTTTTTGCATGTCAATTTCAATTCTGAGTAACTCAATTTTGGTGTTTTACCATTTTTAGTAATTGTCATCGACGATCTTGAGGTAGTGGCTTGAAGGACTTTTTTATCGATGTTGTTCCACCCCGTTGATGTAACTCTGGCGTTATAGGTAACTCTTGGACCTTTTTTATACCCGAGCTGTTTGTAAACAGTATCCAAATTATCTTGAAACTCCTTTTTAAAATTGTCAACCAATCTTTCCGCTTCCTTTTTTGAATACCTTTTTATCGCTTTCACTGCCTTTTTGTCCTTCTCTTTTTGAGCCGCCCAAAATGCATTCACCTTTGCCAAAGATTGCTTGTAGGCCAATTCTTTCTGACGATAAAACCCATTTAACATTTTTACCAACCTTGGATTACTTTTTACCCTTCCTTCATCCAGCGCCGCAAATGCGTTAAATCTATTTTTTAGCTTACCCCACGACTTCTCCGCAGCCATCGCATCAATTTCTGAAATTCTTTTGTCTGCATTTTTAATGTACAGATCCAAAATTTCTCCCGAGCCGGTTTGGTGAATCAAATGCAT
>PBEC01000011.1 GCA_002717515.1 Flavobacteriales bacterium | reverse complement strand
GTTCATTTCAGCAATATCGCATGATATGACTTTTTTACTGTTGAAAATGTGGTGGATCAGCTCAAGTACAAATTTTGGTTGGAAGCCGATTGGAGAGGCCGCACTAACGCCCGGGCAATATGCTGAGGAAAATCCATCTAGATCAATGGTGAGATAAATGCAATCTACCTCATCCATAAATGCTTTTATTGTTTTTTTTATTTGGGATATGTTATCCAAAGTACACTCCTCCATGGGAATATACTGTACGTTTAATATTTTGGCTGTTTGGTACAATTCCGCTGAATTGGAGTTTTCTCGAATACCAATGGGCAAGTAGTGAAATGTATTGTTTTGTGTTTTAAGTAACTNTACTAATTTGATTGAAAGGAGTTCCNGAGTTTCCTCCATTGTGGAAAGGCCTCAAATCAAAATGAGCATCCAGGTTTATAATGCCAACAGTACNTTTTACTGCGTTGTTTATTCCCAAAAAATGNCCGTATGCAATATCGTGNCCNCCTCCAATAACTAGTGGGAAATTGCCCTGCTTCAATTCCTTNTCCACCCTTTCACCCAGTTCTNNCTGTGTTTTTTCTAGGTTNNCATCTTCACAGGTAATNTTTCCNNTATCTNTNGCTCNNGGAGGAAGTTTACCCATACATTTTCGTATNGCGTCCGGCCCATNTTTGGCACCAACTCTTCCGTTGTTNCNTCTNACNCCNTCATCACAGGCATATCCTATTATGACCACCTTTGAATTATTCATTTTGTTTTTCGCCGTTGATGTAAACACTNTCGATGTGATTCGTTCCNAAAGCATAAAAAAGGTATGGATACGAATTGATTTCTNTTGTTAGTATTAAGTTNGCNCGCTTCCCAACAGTAATACTGCCNACTTCTTTTTCCAGTCCCATTGCATAAGCCCCGTTGANGGTNGCTGCATTNATGGCTTCCTCCGGNGTCATCTTCATCTTTATACANCCTAAAGCGGNTACCTGATTCATATTGCCCGAAGGNGCTGANCCGGGNNTGTAATCGGAAGCCAANGCCAGNGGTAATCCTGCGTCAATAAGGGCTCTTACCGGAGTAAAAGGAATGCCNANGAAATGAGANCAATTNGGTANAGCCACNGGTATGGTGGAGGTGTTTTTNANCGCTTCAATATCTTCCANGCGAACCACTTCNAAATGNTCTACCGATAACGCATTGTATTTCACGCCTACTTGTACGCCTCCAATAGCGTTGAATTGATTGACGTGTATTTTTGGAATGAGCCCGNGTTTTTGTCCNGCTTCTAAAAGAAGCGCTGTATCTTTTGCACTGAANTAGCCTTTNTCNCAAAACACATCGATGTATTCTGCCANCTGTTCTTTTGCGATAACGGGCAGTATTTTATCTANGAGGAGTTTTATGTAGCCTTGTTTNTTGTTTTTGTAATCGGNAGGTAAAGCGTGNGCACCTAAAAANGTGGCTTTNATGGGTAGTTTGTNNTTNTTTTTCAGCTGTCGNATGACNCGNAACATTTTTAGTTCGGCTTCNACGGTTAANCCGTATCCTGATTTTATTTCTATGGCTCCTGTTCCCTGAAGAATCACNTCTTCAAGNCTTTTTTTACTNTCTNGATAAAGNTGTTCCTCCGATACTNTTTCCANTTGTTTGGCTGAATTCAGAATTCCNCCCCCGTTCTNAGCAATTTCTTGATAACTCAANCCATTGATGCGGGCGACAAATTCATTTTCTCGATTTCCTGTGTATACNATATGTGTATGNGAGTCACACCAACTTGGAAGCATTATTTTTCCNCGTGCATCCACNNCNTCATGTTGCCAATCGGTTGGACAATCTTTCATGGAACCAAACGCTTTAATGANNCCNTTNTCAACAATTAAATANGCNTTTTTAATTGTTGGAAGCACATTCATATCCCTGCCCGAAACAACCGANAANTGGGTTGTTCTCACTTGTANGAGTTCTTTTATGTTTTTAAAGAGCTGTTTCATTTTTCTTCACATCCAGGATCATCTTCCTTAAAGAGCTGTTCAATAATTGCATCCTCTACCCTATTTGGCAACGTGACTTTTAGTCCTTGGGTTCTTTCCATTTCTCGTTGAATGGCAAACATGGCCTCTTTGTTTCTTGCCCAGCTCCTCCTGGCAATGCCATTGTTTACATCGTAAAACAACATGTTCTTAATTTTNTGNNCTGTTTCNGNTTTCCCATCNAAAACNAANCCAAAACCNCCATTAATNACTTCNCCCCANCCTACTCCACCTCCATTNTGNATAGATACCCAGGTTGCTCCGCGAAAGCTATCGCCAATGACATTGTGAATGGCCATATCNGCAGTATACTTACTGCCGTCATAAATATTGGAGGTNTCTCGAAAGGGTGAATCGGTTCCACTCACATCGTGATGATCTCTTCCTATCACAATGGGTGCTGAAATNTCTNCNTTTTGAATGGCTTGATTGAACGCTTGCGCAATTTTCATGCGCCCTTCTGCATCGGCATANAANATNCGNGCNTGNGANCCTACTACCAANTTGTTCTTTTTNGCNTCCTTTACCCANGTGATGTTGTCGCTCAGTTGCTGTTNAATTTCTTTTGGTGCNTCTTTCATAATGGCTTCTAATATCCCNGCAGCAATGGCATCGGTTTTATCNAAATCTTCGGCTTTTCCAGATGTACANACCCATCGNAAAGGACCAAAACCGTAATCGAAACACATAGGACCCAGAATGTCCTGAACATAAGACGGGTATTTAAAATCGGTCCCGTTTTCGGAACATACATCTCCGCCTGCTCTNGAGGCTTCCAGTAANAANGCATTCCCATAATCNAAAAAATAAGTTCCTTTTTGCGTGTGGCGATTTATAACCTCGGCATGCCTTCTTAAACTTTCCTTTACCTTCTCTTTAAAGGTTTCTGGGTTCTCTCGAATCAGTTGATTGGCTGCCTCAAAAGAGAGTCCTATTGGGTAATATCCCCCCGACCATGGGTTGTGCAAGGACGTTTGATCGGAACCAAGATGTACGTGAATATTCTCGATATCAAAGATTTCCCAAACCTCTACAATGTTCCCGATGTAGGCAATTGAAACAACCTCCTTTTTTTGTTGTGCCCGTTTTACTCGAGCAACCAATTCGTGGATATCGCTCACCAATTCATCCACCCATCCTTGGTTATGTCTTTTATGTGCCGCTTCAGGATTGACTTCTGCGCATATTGTAATGCATCCGCAAATATTCCCTGCCTTGGGTTGCGCTCCGCTCATTCCGCCCAGTCCTGAGGTTAAAAAGAGTTTACCTTGTGGTGTTTCGTTTTTGTTCAACACTTTCCGAAAGGCATTCATAACAGTAATCGTTGTTCCATGAACAATTCCTTGGGGACCGATATACATATAGGACCCTGCTGTCATCTGTCCAAATTGGGTAACGCCAAGCGCATTGAATTTTTCCCAGTCATCGGGTCTGGAATAATTGGGAATCATCATTCCATTACTTACCACAACCCTGGGTGCATCAACGGAAGAGGGAAAAAGCCCCATGGGGTGACCAGAATAAATATGCAGGGTTTGTTCATTGGTCATGGTTGCCAAATAGTGCATGGTTAAGAGGTATTGTGCCCAATTTTGAAAAACAGCTCCATTTCCGCCGTAGGTGATCAACTCCTCGGGGTGCTGCGCCACGGCGGGATTGAGGTTGTTTTGAATCATCACCATAATCGCAGCCGCCTGAACGGATTGTGCGGGATATTCATCTATTGCACGAGCATACATTTTATACTCGGGCATAAACCGATACATGTATATTCTCCCATAGGTTTGTAATTCTTCTGCGAAGTCAACACTCAATTCTTTATGCCAGGATTCTGGGAAATAGCGCAAGGCGTTTCGAAGTGCCAGTTGTTTTTCCTGTGAGTTCAAAATATCTTTTCGCCTGGGAGCATGCGAAACCTTTCCGCATTGTTTTTTTGCGGGCAGTGAATTGGGGATTCCTTGCAGTATTTGTGCTTTAAATGACGTCATACATTTACTATTAATTCTTGATTGGTTACGAGTGTGATCATTGCATCAATATCTGGTTTCAATATCCTATCGGCTTCCAGTTTTTTTACTTTTTGACGGATAGTGCTCAGGTTTTTTTCCAAAACTCTAGAAAACGTATTGGGTCTTCTAAATTCCATTGCCTGAGCTGCATACATCAATTCAATGGCTAATATTTTCTCCAGGTTTGTTAAAATCTGATTGAATTTTCGTCCAGAGATACTCCCCATGGAAACATGATCCTCTTGCCCCATGGATGTTGGAATACTATCGGCTGATGGTGGAAAACACAGTGATTTATTTTCTGTTACCAATGCCGCTGTGGTGTACTGAGGAATCATCATTCCCGAATTAAGTCCTCCACTGGTAGTTAATAAGCGTGGTAACCCAAATTTCCCTTCCAGCAAAAGGTAACATCTTCTATCGGAAATATTACCCAGCTCCGAGGCAGCAATAGAGGTATAATCCAATGCCATAGCCAGAGGTTGGCCATGAAAATTCCCTCCTGAAATGGCTTCATCTTTACTAATGATAATAGGGTTGTCGGTAACCGAATTGAGTTCGGTTTCCGTGAGGTCATTTAAATGTTGATAAGCATTTCGNGAAGCTCCGTGGACTTGAGGTATACATCGAATAGAATAGGGNTCCTGAACCCTNCCACANNCTTGATGAGACAANACGTTTTGAGAATCTTTTAAGAACCCTCGCATGCGCTCTGCAACTTTTATGGCGCCTTNAAATGGCCGTATGGTATGCAGNNCTTTCNTGTANGGTGCCATACTTCCNTGAAANCCCTCTACACTCATTGCTCCTGCTANATCTGCTAAATTGAGAAGGTATTTCATTTTCGCTAACCCTNTTACCGCATGCGCTAAAATAAACTGGGTTCCGTTAATTAACGCAAGCCCCTCTTTTGCTCTTAATTGTATNGGTNNTAGCTNNTGTTTTTTCAANNCTTTTTTGGCAGNTNAAATTTTGTTTTTNNCCCANAGNTCNCCTTCGCCGATCAAGGGCAAAAAGAGNTGCGANAANGGNGCTAAATCTCCNGAAGCNCCTACNGATCCTTGTTCNGGAACAATNGGNATNAGATCATTTTCAATAAAATAAATAATCCGCTCAATCACTTTAATTCGTATTCCTGAATACCCTTTGCACAACGAGTGCACTTTACAAACCATCATGGCTTTGGCAATTTTCTTTTCAATGGGTGAACCAACACCAACAGCGTGTGAGAGGAGAAGATTGACTTGTAACTGGTTGGTTTCTTTTGGAGTTATTTGAGTATCGCACAACGGTCCAAATCCTGTATTGATTCCATAAACGGCTTTATTTCCTATGGCCATTACATCCACCTTTTTCCTACTTTCAATAATTCTTGCGCGAGCTTTTTTGCTNATTGTAGCGGATAAGGTTCCATGTGCAATATCCAACACTTTTTGAATGGTGAGGGTATCTTCTCCATATTTGAATTGAGGGTGGCGAGACATACTCTTTAATTTCCAACAATAATCAATAACATACAAGACGATTTAAACGTACTATTAATAACTATGGGTTATCAAATAGAGTTAAGACATTACAAATATTTTTTAGCTGTTGCGGAAGAACTTCATTTCAAAAAGGCAGCGGACAAGTTGTTCATTTCTCAGCCTGGATTAAGCAAACAAATAAGGGAAATGGAAAATACACTGGGTTATGCCTTGTTTGAACGAAACAATCGAAATGTTCAATTGACAAAGGCAGGAGCTTATCTCAAAAAAGAAATCACGTTATTACTGAGGCAAAATGAAGGTATTCTTCGGTATGCACAACATATTTCTGAGGGAAATGAAGGAGAAATTCATTTGGGTTATGTGGGTTCAGCGGTTCAAAAAATCATTCCGAAATTGCTGGTTAAGTTCAGAAACCGATATCCTGGGATTCATTTTAGCCTTCAGGAGATGGACAATGCAAACCAAATTGATGCTTTGCTGACCAATCAAATAGATGTTGGTTTTGTCCGACTGAATGAAGTGCCTCCCACACTTTCTGTTCGACCTGTATTTCAGGAGACATTTTCATTGGTGTTGCCCAAAAAGCACATCATTAACGCTCGAAACTTCTCCTCGTTGAGTCAATTAAAAGAAGAACCTTTTATCTTTTTTGAAAAGTCCTATAGTCCTTCTTATCATGAAAAAGTGATGAGTATGTTTGAAGATTGTGGGTTTTCCCCTCATGTTTCGCACACTTCTGTACACGCTACTACGATTTATCGCTTGGTAGAAAATAATTTTGGTGTAGCGATTGTTCCCTCTTCACTAAAACTGGGATATAACATGGATGTGAAATTTATTGAACTTAAAAGCATTGCCCAACGGGCGGTATTATCCGTGGCCTGGAATAAAGAAAACCGAAACCCTATGCTATCGCAGTTTTTAAGTGTATAAGTTTACACTCATTAAGTATGTCTTGTTCAGTCTATGAATAAAAAAGGGCATCCACCCAAAATGCCCTTCATATAACTTCTCTGTTTGGTATAAGGTAACTTTCGAAGTCGTATTTTAATGTCTTTATCCATGGATATAATGCAGACATTTGTAAAAAGATACAGTTGAATCATTTTTTTTTGAAGTGAACAACTTTTTAACGAATAATTGAGTTAAAAAACATACTTAAGCATACAAGCTATAGAGCACACCTAATACATTGGTAAAAACTTAATCGCCGATTGTATTCATATACTAGAAGATTTGAGATGTATGAAGTCTATAAATTGTAACTTTAAATACTCAATAATAAAACGTTTCAAATGAAAAATTTTGAGGACTTCCAATTTCATAAGTTTTTAAATAAAGCCATTAATGAACTGGGATTTAAAGAGCCTACTCCTATTCAATTGGAATCTTTCTCAGTTGTTCGTTCTGGTAGTGATGCGGTTGGAATTTCCCAAACTGGAACGGGAAAAACGCTTGCTTACCTTCTTCCCATTTTACAAGATTTAAAATTTTCAAAACAAACTACTCCTAGAGTTTTAATTCTTGTACCTACGCGAGAATTAGTGATACAAACCGTTGACGCTGTTTCTACATTGACAAAATATATGAATTTAAGAACTTATGGAGCTTATGGAGGTGTTAACATTAATACGCAAAAAGAAGAATTAAGTGGCGGATTAGATATACTGGTAGCAACTCCTGGAAGATTATACGATTTAGCAGTTTCTTTAGCTGTACCTCTGAAAAGTATAAAAAAAACAATTATTGACGAAGTTGATGTTATGCTTGACTTAGGTTTCAGACACCAACTTAAAAATATATTTGATTTACTCCCTGAAAATCGCCAAAACATAATGTTTTCAGCAACAATGACGGAGGACGTTAATGACTTAATCAATGATTTTTTTAAATCTCCAAAACGAATCAATATTGCTCTTAGTGGAGAGCCGCTTAACAATATTAAACAAAGTTGTTATCGTGTAAAGAACTTTTTTACAAAAGTGAATTTACTGGAACATCTTTTAGTCGATAAGGAAACTTTTAATAAAGTAGTTGTTTTTGTTTCGAGCAAAAAAATTGCAGACCGACTGTTCGATGTTTTAAAAATTGGCAATCTTGGAATTATTCACTCCAATAAATCACAAAATAATCGTAAGGAAACGATAGAACTATTCGATGATGGAAAATTTCAGGTCTTACTCGCTACCGATATTATTGCAAGGGGACTGGATTTCAGAAAAGTATCTCATGTTATAAATTTTGATACGCCGACCTTTCCTGAGAATTATATTCACCGAATTGGACGGTCTGGAAGGGCTGACGAAAAAGGAAACTCAATTCTTTTTTATACCGAAAAAGAACAAAAGGCCAAACTCGATATTGAACAATTGATGAATGCAAAAATTAATGAATTAAACTTTCCTGAAGAAGTAGAAATAAATCAGCAGTTGATTCCTGAAGAAAGGGAACAAAATAAGTACACACAATCTAAAAATCGCGAGCAAAAAAAATCATCAGGATCAGCATTTCACGAAAAATCGAAGAAAAACAGTAAGGAGAACCTGGGTGGAAAATACAAAAGAGAATTAAAAAACAAGTACAAAAAATCTCGTACAAGAGGAGATAAAGGTCAAAATATCAAAAAGAAAAAACGATAACTCACTGGTTGTATTTAAAATTTAAAATATACTGAAGCAATAAAGTTTCTTCCTGGAGCGCTGATTCCCGATGCGAATGTTTTGTAATGTGTATCCAACACATTTTCCAAAGCGATTTGAATTTTTAAACTCGGATACAAGTACATAAAAACAGACCCATTAATTGTCATCCATGCAGGAGATCCAAAATCAACAACTGCCTCATCTGGATTATCCGACAAACTGTTAAAATCATTCCAATTCTTTTTTCCATTGAATCGTGAATAAATAGAATATTTTATTTTTCTCACTTTATAGCTCAAACTACTCATCCCATAAAAGGGTGGTATATGCCCAACAGCTTCTTGGTTATTTACATAATGAGCCTTAGTTGCTGTGCAAGTTGACGTTAGTTCCAAACGACTGGTAAACTTAAATTTTAACACACCAAATAAACCGTATATATGAGCTCTTCCACTATTTTGAACACTCACCAAGTTAAAATCTTCTCCATTTCTGGATATAATTTCCGAACCATTTATTTGTGTGGGAAGCTTTGTCATTAAATTATAAACTTGAGTATAAAAACAAGCAACATCAAAATCAATATAATGATGCATATAATTACTTCCTATCTCATAATTCAAAGAGGTTTCTGGACTTAGATTGGTATTGGGAATGGTAAGTTTACCTTTTTTTTCAAAAATCTTTCCAAAATCATCAACATTTGGTGATTTAAATGCGGTTGAAACAGAACTGTAAAATTTATAATTACCCTTATGAAATACATAACCCACTGAAGCTGTTAAAGCATTATTATCCAATTTTTTTTCATCGATCTTTAAAAGATTTACAACTTCATTAGAGTCAAATTTAGATGTGATATTTGAAGTGGTATATCTGAAACCTGATTTCAAAATATGATTTTTAATGCTTTTTTGAGCCGAAACATAAGCAGAAAAAGATGTTAAATCGGAACCTCCTCCAGGATAACGAGAGGCTAAAGAAGAGGACTCAGAAGTGTTAATGTTTACGATTTTCCCTTCGGATTCAACTCGATTATATAATCCCTCAAAACCATAATTAATTTTAAATGTTTTATTTGTATCTAAATATTTTAAAAAATCTGAATTAAAAGAGAAAACCATTACATCCTCACTATTTTGTTCTCGTTCATTTGATTTGTACAATCTACTTATTCTGTCCTCTTCTAAATATTGATGTGCAAATATCGTTTGATTGTAATCAAATAATTTTGTGACTTTTTCAGTCTCTAAACCAAATGAAATTAGCGTTCTGTTTTGTGGCCCGTAAGACCATTCGCTAAATCTTAAAGTACTGTCTCTATATTCGTTCATTTTATCAATTCTTGGAACGTTTGAGGTGGTTGAATGCTGAAAATTAAGCATCAATTTTGTATGCTTATTTGTTTTATACATTCCCTTCCAAAGAAAGTCGGTTTGCGTATATCCCGATTGAGGAACAATATTCTCTTTATCGTTCAAAAGCATACTGTCTTTTTGATTTATAATTGAAATGTAATAAGGAACCTTTCCGAAATTGTCAAATCCATGATACCGATTTGCTCCCATCCTTAAATCACCAAACTCACTTCTTGTTACTCCAAATAAATATGCGAAATTTTTTGTCCCTTTTTGATAACATACATTCACAACCTTTGCACTTAGGGCAGATTGATATCTTAAAAAACCATCTGTTTTTTCTGTTTTATTAGAATCTATTTTAAATTTTGGAGTTCTGGTTTTAAAATGAATCACCCCACCTAATGCATCGCTTCCATAAATTAATGAATTGGGACCAAAAACAACATCAACTCCTTCCAATAAATTAGCATCTACCGATATTGCGTTTTGCATGTGTCCACTTCTGTAAATGGCATTGTTCATTCGAACTCCATCAACTACTAAAAGTACTCTACTTGCCTCAAATCCTCTTAAAATTGGACTTCCTCCTCCTAATTGACTTTTTTGTATTTGAACCTGTCCGGTATTTGCTAAAACATCAGCAGAGGTCGCAGCACCATTTTGCTGGATGTTTTCTTTAGAAATAGCCTTATGTTGTGTAATTAATTCATAGATTGATTCCTTTGATTTTGAATTAACAGAGACTTCAACAGGAGCAATTTTACGAGTCTCCTCTTCCAAGACTATAACTTTCTGATCGGCGAGTATTTTTTTGGGTAGGAATATACTTTTATAAGATTGATGTATAATTTGAAGTAGCTCTTCATCATCTTGAAAGATTGTTAAATCAACTTCTCCGTTTTTATCAGAAAATATTGATTCATCCATAGTCAAATTAGCCACTAATACATTCTTTATTGGAACAGAATCAATATTTACAAATTTGATTTTTTGTGCACTCAGCTCAAACGCCAGTAATAAACCAATAAGAGTTAAAAAAGACTTCATCAATCAAATACTTCTTCTAAAATAGTTAAAGCCCTTGGCTTTTTAAACCCTGGAATATGAAAAATATAATAGTGAATAATACTATTTAATATTTTTCTTCTCATTATACTGGTGATTTTTATTTTTTGAATTTCATTCCATTCTGTACTCAAAATCTCATGAATAATTTTTGTTTCTTCAATTGATAAATAATGAGGATGATTGGGTTTTATACCTGAAAATGTAGCCTCTTTTATATCAAAGAAATTATTTATCTCGTTACCTTTAGAAGGTTGAATCCCTAACCATTTGCTAATTTTTAGTAGAAGTACCAAATGATAATTTGACTTACCATCTTCCATTTCATTAAACATTTCAATTGAATTTTTAATAAAATCATAAAACCCTTCTTCAGTATTTTCAGGTAAAACTTGAGTTAAAAAATCAGCGGTAAAAAGAGCTATTGTACTTTTGTAAACATCCATTTGAATGTTTAAAAGAGGAACCTCTATTTTGGCTTCCTGTAGTATTGGTAAGGAAGAATTTTTAGTTTTTGTAAACCTTATTTGACAAAGACTTAAAGGTTGTAAAACAGCACTTCTGGCTGATTTTTTCTTTTTTTGTGCGGACACATAAACACTCTGTAGGCCATAATTCCGTGTGAATACTTTAACTATATGATTGTTACTTTTTACTTGATTTTTTCCAAGAATTATTGCATCATCAACAATTTGCATAGAATTAATAACTTATTAATCGAACTTCATCGAGTTGTAATCTTTCTTTTAGCCAAGCTTTGACTTTTTTTTCTTGAGCGCGAGTAACACTGGTTTTTCTTTTCCATTTCAAATGAAATGTTGGAATTTCTTTTGTTGTTTTAAAGTCTGTCGTTTTATAAATCCCATATTCAAAACCTTGGACTGTTGGAACAATAGCTTTCAATTCAGCAACTATTTGCGTAAAGGGAATTGTATCAGAGATAATATTTAATAAGCTTCGACTCAATGAATCATTTTCTTTCCTTAATGTTTTTATTTGTTGTAAACTCATTTTATAATTGTCTTCAAAATATCTGGAACCTTTATATTTTTCACTTTCCATTCTATTTAATATATCATCAATTCTTGTGTCAGGAATTATATCTAAGGTAATATTTGATGGGATATCAAACTTTGGTAACCATTTAGGATAATCTTCTAATGGATACTCTGCTTTTCCTATTAAAGCTATTTGAATAAAAGGCTCTCCATCATTATATTCTATTGTTGAAGTATGCATCTCACGAGGTTCAAAATATTCGTTAATGAATTCTTGTGCATTTGTTTCAAATTCATTTTTTTGATACGATTTATAGAGTGTATATATACTTGGAACTATTAACAAAATAGAGAACACTAAAATATATCTCTTAAATTTCCTTTCTTTAATTTCATCCATCAAATGAACAAGAGGAAATTTTAAATATCGAATTACTATAAATGCTGTAATTGCAATGTAAACACTGTTTATAATAAACAAATAAAATGCTCCTGAAAAAAATTTCCAATTTGCAGTTGCAATACCATATCCTGCGGTACAAAGCGGAGGCATTAAAGCAGTTGCAATTGCTACACCTGGAATTACATTAGTCACTTTATTTCGTGTATTCGCCATAATCCCAGCCAATCCACCAAATATAGCAATGAACACATCTCTTAATTCGGGATGTGTTCTACCCAACAACTCATCCCCGGCTTCTCCAAAAGGGGTAATTAAAAAATAAAGTGTACTTGTTAATAAACTAACAAAAACCGTTATGAGTAATGCACGAAAAGAAATAACTAATGTTCCCCAGTCGTTGGTACCAAGAGATAAACCTACTCCCATTATAGGTCCCATTAATGGAGATATAAGCATAGCTCCAATTATAACCGCTGTTGAGTTNGTATTTAAACCAATACTGGCTATAATAATCGAAAAAATTAAGATCCAAATATTAAACCCTTTGAATTGAATCTCACTTTTAATCATTTTTACTGTAGCAGTTTTATCAACTTCATCAGCAAAACTTAGGGTATCTTTTGAGAAATTCCATAGAGTGTTTACAAAATCCTTAAAACTCGACCCTAAATTCCTATCGTTTAAAGAATCTGAATTGTTTTGTTGTTCTTCCGTTTTCTTTTCTTCCATAGTTAATGAGTTATTGTTTTACTGAGAATAAATTTACCTTCTACTTTATAATCAGCTTCATATGCCATACCCACATCTGATTTGATATGAATGAGATAACCTTTATTATTTAATTCTAAATGGTATGAAAANGTATATAGTGGTGATGATTTTGTAATATCTATAAATACAATTAAATTACCATCACAATGTGAATATTTATATTTTTTTATTGAATGTTTTTTAGAATTTGTTTGAAATTTTTTTTCACAACCATTCTTTGAAATTATTATATCGTAATCATCTATTTGGCTCTTTGAAATATTTAATTCCGTGAATAATTTTAGTTCCTGATTCCAATCTATTGAATCTAAATAGGTTGTATCATCTAAACCTTTACTACTTGTGTATTTTATCAACTTATATTCACNGCTGTTTAATTTATTAATAAACGATTCATATAAATGCTCAATCTCGAGGTTACTTTTTTCTGATTTTATTTCATAACAACCCGATAAAAACAATATAATAAAGACTATCCCTATAAAACGCATACTAATTAACAGCATTTGAACTAAAATGTTAATTAAACTATAATTTATTAGAAATCAGTTGGTTTATAAGCCTAGTTTTTCACATAAAAGTTGTTTAAAACAAGAAATAAAAGTGAGTTTATTTTAATAGTTTTTATTGGAATTCTAATCTAAAAATACCATTTGAACGATAAATTCAATTTTGCAAACTAAATTTGTAGAGAATTACAAAAAAGTATTAACATTCAATTAACGAAATTAACACTGTTGAAATAGGGAATTAAATAAACATATCCATAAGTATATTATTTTGTTAAAAACAATTTAAATACAACATTATCAATATGTTCAGAGATTAAAAAATGTTAAAAACGAGTTATTAAACTTTATAAAGTTGTTTATACAAGAAAAACAAAAAAAAGAAATACGGTTTTTCAACCGAATATTAATAACAACATATTTTATTTAAAAAATAAAGAATATATATAATATGATTAGTCAAGATGATTTAGAGGAATTGGAGAAGAAAGGTTATTTGGATAGAGCTGTTGATCCTACTCTTGATTTGTTTGAAGAGATAGAATCCTTAAAAAAGGAAAAGAATGCTGTTATACTTGCTCATTATTATCAAGAAGGAGATATTCAGGATATTGCAGATTTTGTGGGCGACAGTTTAGCTTTAGCTCAAAAGGCTGCTAAAACAGATGCAGACATTATATTATTTGCCGGAGTTGAATTTATGGCTGAAACAGCAAAAATTTTAAGTCCTGAGAAAAAAGTATTACTACCTGATTTAAAAGCAGGTTGTTCATTAGCAGAAAGTTGTCCAGCTGAAGAATTTTCTAAATTCAAATCTGAACATCCGGACCACATAGTCATATCCTATGTCAATTGTTCTGCTGAAGTAAAGGCTTTAACTGATATTGTTTGTACCTCTACTAATGCTGTACAAATTATTGAGAGTTTACCCAAAAATCAAAAAATTATTTTTGGACCAGATCGAAATTTAGGTGCGTATTTAAAGAAAACAACAGGAAGAGATTTAGTCATTTGGGATGGTAGCTGTATGGTTCATGAGATTTTTTCTTTAGAAAAGATTGTAGCGTTGCAAGCTGAAAATCCTGATTCTGAAATTATAGCACATCCCGAATGTGAGTCCGATTTATTAGAACATGCGTCTTTTATAGGTTCAACGGCCGCACTTTTGAATTATTCTAAAAAAAGTGATTGCAGTACTTTTATTGTTGCTACAGAAAGTGGTATTTTACATCAAATGCAAAAAGATGCTCCTGAGAAGACTTTTATACCTGCTCCGCCACTGAATAACTGTGCATGTAACGATTGTCCTCATATGCGCCTTAATACGCTTGAAAAGCTTTATAATTGTTTGAAGTACGAAGCTCCAGAAATGAATTTAAATCAAAGTTTAATTTACGATGCGAAACTTCCAATTGTAAAAATGTTGGAAATCAGTGAAAAACTGGGGTTATAAGTCAATGAAGCAATATAAAAATGGTTCAGGTAAGATGAAAAGTAATTTATTTTTAATCTTCTTATTGTTTTCATTTTTGTTAAAAAGTCAAAATTTGGATGATATTAAAGTATTTTATTATCCAGGAGGAAATATTGCTAGTAAAGGATTTATAAAAAATGGTATTCCAGAGGGGTTTTGGGTTAATTATTATGAAAACGGAGAAATAAAATCTCAGGGAAATCGCTATCAAAATAAACTTGATTCCACATGGAGTTTTTTTGATAAAGATGGAATTTTATCTTTTTCTATTGATTATGAAATGGGAGTTAAGCAGGGATGGAAAATCACCTATAATAAAAGTTTAATAGTTGTTAGAAAAGAGTTGTATTACTCAGATACAATAAAGGAATTGTATGCATTTTATAATTCAGGAAAAATTAAAAAGAGAATTTTTTTTAAAGAGGGTATAAAGCATGGTAATGCTTTTGAGTACGATACAACAGGAGTAGAAAAGTTGTTTTGGTCTTACAAAGATGGAAAATCAAAAAAAATCATAATCAACAGAAAAGATGAATTAAATAAAAAAACAGGAAAATGGATGAAATTTCATAATGATGTATTAATCAGTGAAGTCAATTTTTTGAGAGGTAAAAAAGAGGGATTCGAGCGGAATTATGATTTAAATGGTGATTTAATAGAAATTAAAGAATATACTAAAGGGATATTAATAAAAGACTTTAGTAAAATAATTAACATTCAAGTTAAAAAACAAATAAACGAAAGAGGATTGATTACTAAATCCGGAGGGTATACACGAGGTGGTAAAATGCATGGTGTTCACAGAGAATACGACGAGAATGGACTCATTTCATCTTCAAAAACCTATAATAAAGGGGTTTTGTTAAGTGATGGACTTGTGATGGAAAATGGAAATAAAGAAGGGTACTGGACTTTTTATTACAGTTCTGGAAAGAAAAAATCTGAAGGATTGTTTAAAAAAAATATAAAAACTGGTTATTGGTATAATTATTTTGAAAACGGACTTTTAGAATCAGAGGGTTTTTATAATGAAAATGGAAATCGTGACAGTTTATGGAAGGAGTATTATGCTAGCGGTTCGATATACGAAGAAATTAATTATTTCGATGGTTTGTACGATGGTTTATATAAAGCATTTGATGATTCAGGACGGGTCATTATAAGAGGAACTTATAAAGATAATTATGAAGATGGAGATTGGTTATATGTAAATGGTAACTTTTCTCAAAAGGGAAGTTATAATTTAGGACAAAAAGTGGGTGAATGGAGAAATTATTACAACAAAAAGCAACTTATTTTTAAAGGGAATTTTGAAAATAATTTACCTGTTGGAGAGCATATTTATTGGTATAATTCAGGAAAACTTTTTCGTATTGGTAAGTATATTTCTGGTCGTAAGTCAGGCGAATGGATTGAGTATACAGAAGGTGGTGAAGTCTTGATGATAACTGTATACTCAGATGGTTTAGAAAGAGTTTTAAATGGATATCAAATAAATCCTCAACATGAATTTGAAGATTATATTGAATATGAAAATACCGGGTACAGATGAAAAAATTATCTAACAACTACTTTCGTTAAATTATTTTCTAATTGTAATGTATAAATACCCTTAGAAAAATTCGATAAATCTACATGAGTCTTACTTTCAGTTGCTTCAAAACTCATTACTACTTTACCATTTAAGTCGATTAATTTAAATTGTTTACCACTTAAATAATTAGAATTAATAGTTAAAATACCTGTTGTTGGATTAGGATAAACTTCTAGTTGTATTATATTCTTATCCTCTACGGAATTGTTGATTGTTCCAAAAACATCTTCAAATGCTTGTGCAAAATTGTATGCAACTGATGGGTTACACGATGACATAGAAGACATTTTAGCATCCGTATTTATACTCCATGTCATTAATCCTTTTATATTAGGATAGGAGTCTTTTAATGTATAGGAACCAGGTTTAGCTCCTGTCCCAATTAAATAATTCATTATTGAAACAATTTCTGATCGAGTTCTAACAGCTTCATCAGAAGCGCATGTTGTTAATCCTACAACTACCTTTTCCTCTGGTAATCCTGAATATGTTCCCAATCCTCCTTTAGCAGTAAATCCTTTTATAACTGCTTCTGTTGCTGATAATACAAAATCAACTGAAGATTCAAACTGTTCGGTACCATTTAAATCAAGAATTGATCCGCTATTATATAATTGAACCATTAATAAATCTATTTCATCTTTTAATTGCTCTATAATTGCTAGGTAATGACCGCCACAACTATTATTTACAGTCCAGTTTGATAAACCACCATTTACATAAGCAGTTTCGGGTGCCATAGTTAATATCAATTTTTTATTGTAAAGAGATTCGTACCAGGACATTATTTCTTTAATACCGTCAATCAGATTCGTAATATGGACATCTGTCGGACTATTTATTTTTGCAGCTGAATTACTTGTTGCACAGACGTAGGTTTTTTGTTCCAAATCAATATCAATACCGTCTACACCATATTCTGTGATGAAATCTTTAACCTTTGTAACAAAGGTATTTTTATCGGTTGTGTTTTCTAATCTGAATGAACCATTACCTCCTCCAATACTGATCAGAACTTTTTTACCTTCAGATTGAACAATTGGAATATCCGATTTTAAAGTTGTTTTGTTTGTTGGTGTGAATTCTAAATCTTCCACATTGTTGTCGTATGGTGTAGCATAAGATGTTTTATCAGCTTCAAGAAAAGCCAAACAAATGACATTGTATCGATCATCCACATCTTTTAATCTTAAACTTCCCCAATTCTCCCAATATCCTACCAAAACTTTACTGGGTAATTGAGCAAAAGCAAAAGATGAAAAAATGATGGATAATATTGTGAACTTTAGTTTAAGGAGTCTCATAGGTTTTAGTTAAGGAGTTTTGGAATATACAATTTAGTGATTATTCTTGTTAAATGGAATGTTTTTTCATTTATTAAAAACACAGTGAATCAAATAGATAATCAAATAGATAAACTTTTAAAACAGCTTCCTACTGAATCCGGTGTTTATCAGTTTTATGATAATAAATGCATTATATATATTGGAAAAGCAAAGAATTTAAGAAAGAGAGTCCTGAGTTATTTTACAAAAGATCAAACTGGTAAAACCAAGGTTTTAATTAGTAAGATTAGAGATGTTAAATTCATTATTACAAAGAGTGAACAAGACGCCTTACTTTTAGAGAATAGTCTCATAAAGAAATACAAACCAGTTTATAATATTTTATTAAAAGATGATAAAACTTATCCTTGGGTATGTATTTCCAATGAGTCGTTTCCTCGCGTTTTCAGTACGCGTAAGGTAATTAAAGATGGTAGTCAATACTTCGGTCCATATACCTCTGTTAAAATGGTTAATACGTTACTTAAATTATTTAAGGAACTTTTTCAATTAAGAGACTGTAATTTAAACCTATCTGAAGAAAATATTAAGACTTCTGGTTTTAAAGTTTGCTTGGAGTATCATATTGGAAATTGTAAAGGTCCTTGTATCGGTGAAGAAAGTGAATATGATTACTTGTTAAAAATCAATCAGATAAAGAACATTCTTAATGGTAATTTATCAAAAGTTCAAAAATATCTTAAAGGTCAAATGGATTTCTATGCTTCAAATTTAGATTTTGAAAATGCCCAGTTGATTAAAAATTCATTATCACTACTGAATGAATACCAAAGTAAATCAACTGTAGTTTCTTATAAAATTACAAATATCGATGTTTTTGGGATTTATAACTCTGATAATCAGTATTTTGTAAATTACTTTAAGGTCGTAAATGGAGCAATTATACAGAGTCATAATGCTGAATTAAAAGTTAAATTTAAGGAATCTCCAGAGGATGTTCTTATGCATTATATAATCTCTTTAAGAGATGAATTTCACTCACAAAGTAAAGAAGTATTAATTCCTTTTAAATTAAAATCAAATCCTCTGAATGTCAGAATGATTGTACCGGTTAAGGGTCAAAAAAAGGAATTGGTTGATTTATCTTTTAGAAATGCTAAATTTTATGGATTAGAAATATTAAAAAGCAAAACAATTAAAAGTAAATCAAGTAATTCTTCTTTAATTGAATTGCAATCAAAATTACGTTTAAACACATTGCCATTACATATTGAATGTTTTGATAATAGCAATATACAGGGAGAATTTCCTGTTAGTGCCTGTATTGTTTTTAAAAATGGTTTACCATCTAAAAAAGATTATAGAATTTTTAATATAAAAAGAGTTCAAGGGCCGAATGATTATGCCTCTATGCAAGAAGTGATTGAGAGAAGATACTCTCGTATATTAAGAGAAAAAGGTCTTTTACCTAATTTAATTATTATTGATGGAGGTAAAGGTCAGTTGAATTCAGCGTTATCTGCTTTAAATAAAATAGGTTTGAAAGGCAAGATTGCAGTAATTGGAATTGCCAAACGATTAGAGGAGATATTTTTTCCTGGTGATCCTTTTCCAATGTATATTGATAAAAGAAGCTCCGCGCTAAAACTTATTCAGTTTTGTAGGAATGAAGCGCATCGATTTAGTATTAATCACCATCGGAACAGAAGAAGTAAAAAAATATTTGATTCTGAATTAAATGCAATTAAAGGTATAGGGGATAAAACAATAACTTCATTATTGGTTAAATTTAAAACCGTACAAAAAATAAAAAAAGCCTCATTAGAAGAATTAACTAATGAAATAGGCGAACATAAAGCTAAAATACTAGTTGCTTATTTTTCTAAATAATTTCAATTTTATTGATTTGTTTTTCAATAAATTGTTTGTTGAAATTAAAGAATTTTCTTCTGTCTTTTTCATTCACCTTTGTTATTAGTGTCGATTTATTGATTACAGTATCAAAAACACTTTTATTGTATTCCGAATACTGAATATTATCCGTTGTCATATAATTCAAAAGGATATGAGGTAAAAATGATTCTTTAATATTGTCGTATTCTGCGTATATTGAATTATCTGTTGAGACTATTTCATTACAATAAAAATAGTAGTTCTCTTCTGTTGAGTATGGTTCGTGATCTATAAAGTATTTTATACCTATCTCACATTCACTGTTAAGATGTTTGATAAAATCAATGAGTCTTAATTGTAGTTCATTTGCTTGGGTTTTAGTTAAAATTCCCATTTCGTAATAATATGTTATTTGACTGGAACTTCGTGTTAAAGTTTCATTATTCCATATCTCATGTGTTTTTATTTGGGAGTATACTGTGTATATTTTTTTAGTTAATTCTGCTATCGGTGCAGGTATAAAATCATAATTAAACTCTGTCTTTCTTATTTCTTCAGTTCTATTCATTGAATTCAGCCAGTAATGTAATTTAAATGCCAATAATTTTTTATCCTGAAAAAAATGAAAAATTGGAATATCTTTTGCTGAATAATACATTACCCCATTACCCTCTTTCACTTTAATTAAATGAGTTAAGATTTTATTAAAATATTCTTCTAAATCAAATTGTGAAGATTTAAAAGGGAAAGAAAATAAAACTGAATCAGAAGAATCATGACTGATTAGATGATCTATTGATATATTAAATCTGTTACTTATTTTAATTACCTCATCAAGAGTTAAGATTTTTTCCAAACGAATCCTTCTGTATGCACTATCTAAACTTACATGAAGTGTGTTCATTAAAACATCAACGAGTTTATCTTTCGATTTCTCTTTTATTTTTTCTAATAATTTTTCTTGTATAACCAAATAATTATCCATTGGTCTTTTTTTTAATGTTCCACGTGGAACAATTAATTTTTATCTAAATAAATCATCAAATTTGATATATCTGAGGGGCTTACACCTGATACTCTACTTGCTTGACCTAAATTAGTAGGTTTGATTTTTGTTAATTTCTGAACAGCTTCAGCAGAAAGAGTTTTAATTAAACTGTAATTAAAGTCGGGTTTAATTTTTATTGAATCAATCTTCTTTAATTTATTAACCATCTCTTTTTCTTTTGAAATATATCCATCATATTTCATTAAGATTTCTGCTTGTTCAATGACTTCTTGCGATTGGTTTTTAATAATATTTTCTATGTGTGGATCTATTTGTAAATCAATAATTGATATTTGAGGTCTTAGTACTATGTTGTAAGCCTTCGTTTTTTGTTTTATTTCCGAACTATTTTTTTCCTTTAAAACACTATTGATTAAATCAGGTTGTATACTTGTTTTTTTAAAATCATTAATAATATTTTTGACACTTATATGTTTTTCTTTTACTTTTTCAAGTCTGTATTTTTCTGCTAAACCAATGTCATAACCGAGTTTAGTAAGTCTTTCGTCAGCATTATCTTGTCTTAATAAGATTCTATATTCAGCTCTAGAAGTAAACATTCTATATGGTTCATCTGTTCCCTTTGTAATTAAATCATCTATCAAAACACCTATATAGGCCTGATCTCTACCCAATATGAATTTTTTGGTTGAATTGTGTACTTTAATATGAGCATTTATCCCTGCTATAATTCCTTGTGCTCCGGCTTCTTCGTATCCTGTTGTCCCATTAATTTGTCCTGCAAAAAATAAACCTTCAACTTTTTTTGTTTCAAGTGTGTGAGTCAATTGAGTAGGTGGGAAAAAGTCGTATTCAATAGCATAGCCAGGACGAAACATTTTCGCATTTTCAAATCCTACTATTTTTTGCAGAGCTTTGTATTGTACGTCCTCTGGTAAAGAGGTTGAAAAACCATTAACATATACTTCTACTGTATTCCAACCTTCAGGTTCGACAAAAATTTGATGACGATCTCTTTGTGAAAAACGATCAATTTTATCTTCTATTGAAGGACAATATCTTGGACCTAGTCCTTGAATTCTACCTGAGAACATAGGTGATTTTTCAAAACCAGTTTTTAGTATATCATGAACTTCGGTGTTTGTATATGTTAACCAACAACTCCTTTGTTTTTTTAGAGGTTTAGTTTTTGTATATGAGAATGTTGGAGGGTTTTTATCACCTGGTTGTTCTTCCATTTTTGAAAAATCAAGCGACCTTGCATCAACTCTTGGAGGAGTTCCTGTTTTCATTCTACCACTCTCAAAACCAAAGTTCTCTAAAGATGCTGTTAATCCAATTGATGCTCTTTCAGCAGCTCGTCCTCCACCAAAGTTTTTTTCTCCTATATGGATTTTTCCATTTAAAAAGGTCCCGTTGGTTAAAATAACAGAGTTCGCTCCAAATTCAAGACCTAATTGCGTTCTAACACCTTTTATTTTATCATTTTTAACTATAACATCGGTAACCATGTCTTGCCAAAAATCTACGTTTGAATTTTGTTCTAATTTTAATCTCCATGAATTCGAAAACATCATTCTGTCCGATTGCGCTCTTGGACTCCACATTGCAGGACCTTTACTTCTGTTTAGCATTTTGGATTGAATCATTGTTTCATCGGTAACAATCCCCATCATTCCACCTAGTGCATCGATTTCTCTAACAATTTGACCTTTTGCAATACCTCCAACGGCTGGATTACAGCTCATTTGAGCTATATTATTCATATTTAAAGTTATAAGAAGAGTTTTACTACCCATCTTTCCTGCTGCATATGCAGCCTCACAGCCAGCATGACCAGCTCCCACAACAATAACTTCATATTCTTTAAAAAATCCCATAAGTACTCAATCAAACATTAAAAGTCGCGCAAATTTAGGTAAAAATCTTCTTTCGCGCTCATAACTTTTTGGTCCTCAGTAGTTTTATCTTTATATCCGCATAAATGCATCACTCCATGAATCATAACTCTATGTAATTCATTATCTAACGAAGTTAAAAATAATTCAGCGTTTGCTTTTACACGATCAATACTGATGAATAAATCTCCATGTACAATTTCATTTTCACAGTAATCAAAGGTTATAATGTCAGTTAACGTATCGTGATTTAAATGTTTTATGTTAAGCTTATGCAAATAATCGTCAGAACAAAAGATTAAAGATATTTCTCCAGGGATTTTATTTTCATTTTTTATTGCATAAGAAAGCCAGCTAATTATTGCCGGCTTTTTCTTGATTTCGAATGAAATGTTTTCACTGTGAAAATTAAATTCACTACTAATATCCATTAAGCTTCTTCTTCTTTTTCTTTTTGAACTTCTTGTAATAATTCATTTTGTAAATTAAAACTCATTATTACTGTTGAACCATCATCTGAAAATTCTATTTCGTCTGCTAAATTTCTCATTAAAAAAACTCCTCTTCCATGGGGTTTTTCAATATTTTGAGGATCTGTTGGATCAGGAAGATTATCAAAATCAAAACCTGGACCATCATCTTTAATAGTAAATTTTAATACGGAACCATCCGCATTAAAAATGATTTTTACTTCTTTATTTGGATTAGATTTATTTCCATGGTGAATAGCATTATTAACGGCTTCAGTTAAAGCAATTAATATGTTGCCATAATAATCTTCACTTACTTCAAATTTTTTGCAAAGATCGTTAATTAAAATTTCTACCTGATTTAGGTTTTCAGCCTTTGATGGAAAAGATAATTGTTGTTCCATTTTTTTTTGGTTATTCGTCAAAAATATTAAAATATTCGCTTATTCTACGCTTATAATACAAATTAAAAGATGACGGAATAGTCTTTAACTCTTCTTGTTCCTTCAATTCGAAACTTTTGTACGGGGTAAAATCTTGAGGGTTACGATAAAAATCACTTTTACCTTTGTTTGACTTTCTTTTTTCTTCTAATTCCCTTTCCCTCATTGCATTCTCGGCTTTTAATAATTTATTCATTATTTTTTCTTGTCTGAGAATTGTTTCACGAGTAATGTTTTTATTCAACAGATCGAATTCATTATTTTCAAGATCTTTCAAAAGATTTTTCATATCGCCTAATCCATTATTTCCTTGTTTTTTTTGCTGCTCGTGTAATTTTTTGAGTTTTTCTTTAATGGCATTTTGTTGAGCAGACATTTTGGCCAAATCTTTTGCCAGACCTTTATTTTTTTTATTACCTTGATTACCAGGCATATTGCCACCTTGTAATTCTTTCATCATTTTTTTCATTTGCTCAGATAATTGTTTTTGCATTTGTTTAATATCCGGCATTCCTGATTTCGGACTTGACCCTCCTGGTTTAGAACATGAACCACTTCCAACCATGTTGTTTTGCATTTGCGCTTGCATTTGTTGCAAAGATTCATCCAACAATAAAGCAAGATTATTTGCAGAAGTCATAACATATTGTTGTTTAACCGCTGATTGATAATTTTTTCTTTCTCTTAATAAATCTATTGATTTGTCCATGTTGTATTTAATGTCTATGATCTCTTTGTTTATAATAGATTTCAGCGCTATTTGTCTTTTCGATAGCGCTAGAAGGGAATCTTCAATCAATTTAGCACTTTCTTTTAAGTTACCTTGTTTTGTTGCTAAAGCAGCAAACTGAGGGTCAAAACGGTTTATCTTTTTTATATTTTGCATTAAGTCTTCTTGCTCAACGGATAATGATATTAAATTTTCAAGAATTTGCCTTAAACTATTAATATCTTCCATTTGTCCTTGTTGTTGCATCTGTTGTTGCATTTGCTCCATTTGGTCAGCTAATTTTTTCATGTTTTCAGCTGCTTTTTTTTGACTTTTATTCGCTTTATTTTTATTGTTTTTCCCCAGTTCTTCAGAACTTTTTTGCTGGTCATTATTTATTTCATTTTGTTGATCGATTGTGTTTTCAAGATTCCTTTTGTTTTCAAGTTCATCATTTTTTTGATTTAAATCTTGGATTTCCTCCTGGAGATCTTTGAATTTTTTGTTTAATTCCTCTTGTTTTTCTTGAAGTTCTTTATTTGAAATTTCTTTATTTTCTTTTGATTCTTCGCCGAGTTCATTTTGTTTTTTACTTAAATCTTTAAGATCATTTATTACTTTTTCTAATTTTTCATCAAACTCCATTTGTTTAAACATTTCTAATGTTCTATCGAGTTCTTTCTCAAGCTCTTCGTTACTCAAATTAATTTCCTCAATAGTTTCTTTTGTTTTGTCTTCATTTAACTCATCGAGCAGCTTTTCGAGTTCATCATATAGTTTTTTCATATCATCATTCATCAATTGATCGAATAACTCATTTATTTGTTCTTGTTTTCTTATCAGATTTTCTTCTTGAGGAGAAAGTTGTTCTTTTTGAAAATTATTTTTTTCATTTTCAAATTGTAGCTTTTCAATGTTGTTTTCGAAATTTCTTTGATGTCCTAAAAATTGTTGGATGCGGGCTTTATCCTGCCAATCCATTTTTTGTTTTTCGAGCATCATTTTTTGAATAGCCTGGAATTCTTTTTGAAGATTTTGAGCTTCAATCATGTTTTCTCTTAATCTATCCTTAATGGATTCTTTGTTTTCGGCTAAAAGATTCTCAATTTCTTTTTTTGAAGGAGCTTTAAAAGCTTCTGTTTGACTTTTTACAGATTTTGATCCATTAACACCATCGTTGTCAAAAACTTCAAAATAGTAAGAGAATTCATCCCCTATTTCAAAACCTAAGTCCTTTATGTTTAATCCGTAATTAAATTGATGTTGAAAGGTGTTTCTGGGTATGGATATTGTCCTTATACCCGATGTGTCTTTATTGTTGAAATTGAATGTTAGTTTTTTAAATCCGTAGTCGTCTGCTATTATTCCAGAGTGAAATATCATCAAAGGATTTATCGAGTCATGAATAGCCTTTACTTTAATTCTGGGATATTCATCTTGAACGACTTTTATTTTATAATTCATTTTGTTTCCTAAAATAGCATTGGAACCTTCAGGAATTACACTGTAACTTAAATCTTTATATACTTTTGTTTTATATTCGTTTTGATTATTTGAGGAAGGGATATAAACAATTGAATCTTGAGTTACGAAATGAATTTTATTCACGAAACTCGATTTAATTTTCCATGTGATTTCAGTGCCTTCCGGAACAATAATATCTCCACTATTTTTTACTTCTTCGTTACTCTTTTGTGTATAACTCGGAAAATTTAATTTAAGTGATAGTTGATTAATAACAGGTTTTTCAATAAGTGAAAGTTTATACCATGGACTGAGAAATTCACCTGTTTTTATCTGAAAATCAATTGTTTTTTGAACATTTCTGAATTCGTATTCGAAAATAGAAGCTCTCTTTTTTATGAATCGGAATTTATTTTCTCCGTCAGTCAAATAAACATCATTAGGTACTTCATCGTTCGTGAATTCAATTTGAAGTTTAAAATCGTTGTATCGAATTACAGATAAATTTTCATTTGTTATTTTAAATTTAAATGGATTTTCTGGGGCAAAGTTTTTGTTAAATTGAACTATTCGCTTTGTTCCATTGGAGAGAATATTTGGGTTCCAACTGGAGATAAATATTGCGATTAATATTGGAATTAAGGCCCATTTTCCAAACTTAAAAACTTCATGAAATGAAACAGCATCCTTAAATTCAAAAGGGGCAATTTTTTCAGCCTTTTGATTTATGCTTGCCAGAACTAGGGCATTATTTTCATTTTCATTTTCAAGTTGTAACAAATTTGTGAGTCGATCCTGGATTTCTGGAAAGTATTTTCCAATAATTTTCGAGGCTTCATAATTTGAAATGGATTTCGTAACACCATAAACTTTTAATAAAGGTGAAATAAAAAAGCGGATAAAAGCAAAAGTCAAGATTGAACTAAACGATAAAAAAAGAAATAATCTCGATAACGAATTGAAGTGAAAAAAGTATTCTGATACTGCAAAAACAAGGAGAAGAGAGAGCCCTAATGAAATGGTAATGATTCCCCCTTTAAATAATTTTTTTAAATAATACTTTTTGATAAACAATTTAAGTTTATCATGAATTTTATTTCTGTTTATATTGTTTAATTTACTGTACACTATAAGCTAAGCTTAAAGTAAGAATTTTAGGATTTGTGCTGTTACTGTATATAATATAAGGATCTTCTTTGAAATTATTAACTATGCCTGACATATAGCTGACCCTTATTCCTAAAGGCCTACCTAAGTACATGTATCTAATTCCTGCGCTGATCATTGGTCCAAAAGAATGAGAATTAACTTTGTAACCAAATGAGTTAGAAAAAACAGAGTAATTATAATCCAGACCTCCTCCAATATAGGCACCAAAAAAATAGTCTGCATCTTTAGTTGCTTTAGATCCAAAATTTAGAGAAAGTTCAATTGGTACATCAGCAAAAAATTGAAAATAAGATCCTATTGAAGAACCTTGAGCATCAACCCCTCCATTAATTGGTGTTCCTATTGCTACTGAAAAATAGTCAACAAGGCTATGATTATACCTGGGATAAAGACCAATTCCATAGAATGGTAAAATAATATCGCTTCCAGGTTGTTCACTAAACTGACCGGTAATAAAAGCCTCCATGCTCCAGCCTGAATATTTAGCATAAGTAACACCTTCGTCTTCTTGAGAGAAGTTTTCTAATGAAATAGAGACTAAGAATAAAAAGAGTAATTTTTTCATAATAAAATTTTATCAACTAATTATAACTTCATGTTTTTTATCTTATTGTTAATCAAAACAGATTTATATTTCAAATTTAGTTAATCATTTGTTATAAAGCATTAATATATCAATCCATCACTTAGCGTTATATTTGTGATTTAAAAATAAATATATGTCAAAAGTTAGAGTTCGTTATGCACCAAGTCCTACCGGTCCTCAACATGTTGGAGGAATCAGGACAGCCTTATATAACTATTTATTTGCTAAAAAGCTAGGAGGAGATGTTATTTTAAGAATAGAGGATACCGATCAAACAAGATTTGTTGAGGGAGCAGAGAAATATATCATTGAGAGTGTGCAGTGGTGTGGATTTGATTTCGATGAGGGAGTTCATAAAGGAGGAGATTACGGACCATATAAACAATCGGAAAGAAAAGACATTTATGTTACTTATTTGCAACAATTAATCGATAACGATAAAGCTTATTATGCATTTGATACTCCCGATGAATTAAATGTTAAAAGATTGGAAGCCGAAGGAGAAAAAAAGGTTTTTAAATATGATTCCTCTACAAGAAATTACCTCCGAAATTCAATTGTATTTTCAAAAGAGGAAACTCAAAATTTATTGAATCAAGGAATTCCTTATACGGTTCGGTTTAAGATGGAACCTAATCAAAATATTTTGGTTGACGATATGGTAAGAGGGACGGTTAGTTTTAACTCGTCGGAATTAGATGATAAAATAATTTATAAAAGTGATGGAATGCCTACTTATCACTTAGCGAATGTTGTTGACGATCATTTGATGAAAATTAGTCATGTTATTAGGGGTGAAGAATGGTTGCCGTCAGCTCCACTGCATGTGGCATTGTATCAAGCTTTTGAATGGGACTCACCAAAATTTGCACATTTACCATTGTTACTTAAGCCAAACGGAAAAGGTAAACTTAGTAAGAGAGATGGCGATGCCGGTGGTTTTCCTGTTTTTCCATTAGAATGGAAAGACCCCAAAACAGGTGATGTTTCAAGAGGATATAGAGAGGAAGGATATTATCCAGAAGCTTTTCTTAATATTATAGCCATGTTGGGTTGGAATCCTGGAACGGAACAGGAAATTTTTAATCTAAATGAACTGATACAGGCATTTGATATTCAAAAAGTAGGAAAATCAGGAGCTAAGTTTGATCCAGATAAAGCGAAATGGTTCAATCAGCAATATTTATGGCAAAAATCAAACGAAAAAATAGCTTCTGATGTTAGAATTGATTTAAAAAAACGAGGAATCGACACGCCTGTAAATTTAATTTCAGTGGCGGAACACATGAAGGAACGAGTATCATTTGTAAAAGATATTTATTCATCCGCGCAATATTTCTTTGAATCACCAAGAGATTTTGATGTTAAAATGATAAAGAAAAAATGGAAAAATCAATCTGCACAAATTGTATTGGAGATTTCCCAGGTTTTCGAAAATGTTTCGGAGTTTACGGCTGCTAATTTAGAAGCTGCGTTTAAGAATTATCTGGAAAATAATGGGGTTGGATTTGGAGTGGCGATGATTGCACTCAGATTATCCATAACCGGATTGGGAGGAGGCCCGTCTTTGTTTAACATTGCAGAAATAATTGGTAAAACAGAAACATTAAAAAGATTAACTGAAAGCGTTCAGCAAATAGAGATTTTAAAAGAAGCTTAAATATTGGATTTTTAAACTAAAAAAAGAAAAGGTCAAGCATAAACTTGACCTTCGAAACCCTTAACTATAAGAAATTACCTTATTACCATTGGCGAAATTACAAGAATTACACTCGTTTGTCCAAATGAATTTGACAAGATGAGTGAAAAGGATACTGAAATGACATTTTCAATCACTCAAATGAAAAGGGTTCATGATTATTCCAGTATTCCATTCACATAAAAAATTAATTTTTTTCTAATTTTTTTTTGAGTTTTAGTGTTGTATGCATTGATTAGTAAGGCATATATCCCTGGTTTTATACTTGTGTTATTAGTTAATTTCCCATTCCAGTTTATCGAGTTTTTTTTACCAAATAATATATTGGAATACATATTATGTATCGTTTCTCCAAAATGATTAACGACATCAATTTTACCAATCCAATTGACATCCGATAAGTTGTATTGAAGAATTAAATGATCATTATAGCCGTCTCCGTTTGGAGTAAATACAGAATGATTGAGTTCAAAATTATGAGTTGTATTTTTTAACTCTGTGAAATTTGAATTTTCATAACCTGGAGTTGCATAGTTTTCAACTGAAGAAGCTGAAGACCAATTGGATGAAACATTAATCAGAGTGGGCCTTAATTTTTCTAAACTGACATTTTCATAATGAATTAATTCGTTATGGTGCCAGTTCTCAAAATAGTGAATTTCGTCAATAATTTTTGCGGAATGAGTTAATAAAACAATTTTTCCTTCATCATTATTCATTGCAGGAATATTCGATTCGGTTATATTTTTTGTTTTAGGAAAAGTGTTCATTAACCAGCTCTTATTTGGACAAAGAACAGAATATTCATTAGGCATCAATAAAATAGGATATTTACTTATTTTAAAAGGTTCTTGAAGTTCATTCTCATTGTTTTTTTTTACAGAAATAAAGAGAAGAGATATTAATGGGTTTGTTTGAAACATTGAAAATTTCAATAAAATCACTTCCTTCTTCATCGGGATTAAAAAGCAACTCATTGATTACAAGATCACCTGAGTCAGGAATTAAAGGAAGACCATATTTTAACGTTAAGGTTTCAAAAGGTCTTGTTTCGTAACAAGTTGTGGCATTGGTAATGAATAGAGAATCGATAGAATTAGAGTTTAATTTTGGAATGGTTACAACAACTTGATTATAAAATGATTCATATTCATTATTCATTTCAAGAGACTCAATTGGAACAGAAAAAATAATGTTGAGTAGAGAATCGTTTTTGGGACAATAGGAGAGTAGTTCAATTGGCAAAGGACTTAACTCATTAAGGATACTGTTCGATTTTCCAGGAGTTCCTCCTAATGTGTTCTCGGATGAATTCCAATTATTTTCAGTCAAACAAGGTTTTGTAAAATCAATTAATTCAAGGCTCCATCCTCCATTACGTTTAAAGCTTGATGTATGCATTGATGGGGTATAGTCCAGCCTATGAATTGTATTATTTCCAAACATGATTTTTAATGAATCACCACTATTTTTAAGTGTTGGTATTTCTTCGTCCCAAAAGACAATAAAAGAGTCTGGTTTTAGTATTTGATTTTCTGGAACAAAAGATCTACTACCAATTGTTAAAGATATTTCGGAAAGATTAATTAAACTATCGCTGTTGTTGTATATTTCGATAAACTCAAGTTCGGGTAACGATACCGATGGAGTGGGGTCAAACATTATTTCTGAGAATATTAGATCATATGTTTTTAGGTTTTGCGAAAAAATGAATTCAAAAGGAGCTAAACTAAATATAAAAACCACTATGATTATTAATGTTTTCTTCTTCATTTAGAAGGATCTGTAATTTTTAACTGAAATTATTTCGTGAATTTATTAAGACAAGATTTAAGAGATTAACTTTTATACATATGTTTATTTTAATGTTAATCAAAACTCCAAATTTTGACTAAAACAATATAAATCGGAATAAAAAACTTAATTTTGTACAGCAAATTTTATACAAACACACAGAAGCGTCCTTTGGGCATTCTTTGAAACAAAAAATAAAATTATGAAAGTAGCAATAGTAGGAGCAAGTGGTGCAGTAGGACAAGAATTCCTAAGCATCTTATCGGAAAGACCTTTACAGGGTATGGATGAATTGATTTTATTCGGATCAGCAAGAAGCGCTGGAAAGGAATACGACTTTAATGGAAAAACACTTATTGTTAAGGAGCTTAAACACAACGATGATTTCAAAGATATCGATATCGCATTAGTTTCTGCAGGCGGAGGTATTTCAAAAGAGTACGCTAATACTATTACTAAGCATGGAGCTATAATGATTGACAACTCAAGTGCGTTTCGTATGGATAACGATGTCCCTTTGGTAGTCCCAGAAGTAAACGCCGAAGCTTCAAACGATCGTCCAAGAAATATTATTGCCAATCCAAACTGTACAACCATTCAAATGGTAGTTGCTTTAAAGGCACTAGAAGGATTATCGCATATAAAAAGAGTACATGTTTCTTCGTATCAGTCTGCTTCAGGAGCCGGTGCTTCAGGAATGGCAGAATTAGAAGAGCAGGTGAAGCAATTTGTTGATGATAAAGATTTAACAGTTGAAGCATTTGCTCACCAGTTGTTATTCAATGTAATTCCTCATATTGATGTTTTCCAGGAAAATGGATACACTAAAGAAGAAATGAAGATGTACAATGAAACAAAGAAGATTATGTCTTCAGATGTTGAAGTTTCAGCTACTTGTGTAAGAGTCCCTGTAATGAGGGCTCATTCAGAAGCTATTTGGTGTGAAACAGAGGAGCCCGTAACTCCAGCTCAGTTTAGAGCTGCCTGTGAAGCTACTGAAGGAATTACGGTTGTTGACGATTTACCAAACCTAGGATATCCAATGCCTTATGATTTGGCTGGTAAAGATGATGTATATGTTGGTAGAATCAGGGAAGATTTAGCCAATCCAAATGGAATTACTTTTTGGTGTGTATCCGATCAAATAAGAAAAGGCGCAGCATTAAATGCAGTTCAAATCGCTGAATATTTAATTTCACAAAAAGTAGGGGTTTAATTTTACCATTTATTTGAATTCAAAAAGAAAGGAATCATTATACTAAAGCCGAATTGGAATTTCCCAATTCGGCTTTTTTAATATCAAAAAATGAATTTTTGAAGAGTTATAAAGTTTTTAGTGCAAATAAATAAAAAAGACCTAGGGAAACTCCCTAGGTCTTTTTTTGAATAATTAATAATGAGGTTTATTAGTTTAAGCTTAATTCGCCAAACTTAAAACGTTTTCCTTTTTGACCGAATACAATGATTGAACCATCATTAGTTCTGTATGATACAGTTGGATTGAACGGGGCGTCTGATTGTTTCCCCTTCTTAACATCTTTCTGTGTCATATCACCTGTTTTAAGGTCGTAAACTCTGGCTACCGGACGAGCAGATTTAACGCTTTTCATTGTCTTTCTGTCTTTTTTTGAAGTATTCGCTGTATTCGCTTTATGATCATTATAAATTACGATTAATTTATCGTTTTGAACTCCGGCAACTGAACCAAAGTATTTAATGTATTTAGAGCTGTTTGCCGGCAACATTAATCTTAAACCACCAAAGAAAGTCCCGGTGTATAAAACAAAACCATTGAAGTTAATACCAACCTGCCAAAATAATTGCTTTTTAGGGATGTATTTAGCCCATGAAAGTTTCCCGTTTGGATTTACCTCCATAGTTACAATTGAACCGTATAAAGCCGTCTCAGCATAACCATTATCACCACTGTTTATGTAGTGAGTTTGAGTTTCAGCAGAAATAGCCATGCTTCCATCTTCCTGAGGAATCATATCGATGGTGTTGAAAAAATCACTGACATTTACAACTTTTCCTTTAGCCTCTTTTTTCTTTTGCCTGCTACTCTTTAGGTTGTTCAAAAAAGCGTCATCAAACTCCGATATTTCTGAATGAACGATTTCTTTTGTTAAATAATCTAGTTTTAATGTATAAACTCCTTTTAAGCCAGCTTTTTGTTCTCTGTAAAACCCGAAAATATTAATGTTGTCATCCTTATCAAACGTATACCTTAATCTTGTTATTTGTGATCCTGGTTTGGCTTTTTCAATATCTATTTTTTCCTCCCATTTTTCATAACCTTTGTTTGCATCAAGAGAGACAAATTTTGATAATCCAACCAAATAGTAAATAGATCCTTCATTATCAATAACTAGATTGTTAATTCTGTCAATTGCGTTGGGTTCATCTCTTTTTTTGAAATCTTCGGTAAACTCCTCCTCAATTTCTAGATTATTGTTAAACAATTTAAACGTGGCAATGGTTCTACGTTTCTTTTTGTAGTAAGAGGTATGATTTATTAAAACTTTTTCATTGTTATCTGATACGTAAACATCAAAGTCTCCTCTTCTGGATTTTTTTTCAACTTCAACATTGAAAAGGTCTATATGTTTTGGATTTAACACCCCTGTTTTTTTATCAACTTCAAAAGCGACAATATGACTTGTAAAAGATTTTTTTGACAGTAATTTTTTTGATTTTTTTTCTTTTTTGAAGTAAGACCCTATTATGATAAATTTATCTTTTAGAACACTGATTCTCTCCATGTAGACCTGTATTCCATCTACTTCTAATTTAGGAATAAGTTTATCATAATTTGCTTTATAATTGGAGCGGGAATAAGAAGTTAGGTGAAGTTTACCACTTTGAAAGAAATATCCATATAAATCTTCTGAATCGTCAGAAATTATACGAGGAGTAAAACTACCCCATTTAGACTTTTGTAGATCACCCCATTTAATTTCCTGGGCAAAAGCTGTTCCGGAAAGTAATAGAACTAAAATAAGATTTAGTATTCGATTGGAAATTTTCATTTTATTGATTTTAGTAATTAATAGATTGGTTTATTTTGATAAAGCATTTAAATTCTTAGAAACAGTAAGCCATAATTTTTTTACGGACATTCCATTTCCATAAAAACTATATTGATATTTCGTTTCTCCTGTTTTAATGTCTGCGATATAAAAGACATATATGCTGTAGGTATTAAAGTTTGAAAATCTTATTCCGCATACATAATCAATATCTTCATTGATTTTGCTGACATTGAAAGTACTTAATGGTATGATATCGTCAGTGTTGTGATAGGTTTTTTCACTTTGCCATCTCAACAAATTGCTGATGCTGTTAAATTGATCAACATCGCTTTTTGAAAGATTATTAGTTGTAAGCATTTTAGTTTCAAGGTTATTTAGTTGATTTTTCACATAATCATTATATAAATTCAAAAATTCTTTTTTCTTTTCTATGTTGGAAATGTATTTCTTTGAGGATTCATACCTCATCGGCTCAAAGTTTATACTGGGTTCCAAAAAGTAAACGGTTTTCCCGTTTAAGTTTAGACCTTCTTTGTTTGCCTTCAAGTATTTTTTCTTTTCAAAACGGTATCTTTCAATCCCCGACATATTGTCCACTTTTTGCGCATAATTGTATTCATCTATCGCTTCGTTGTAAAATTCTATGAGATCTGCATTTTTAAAATCGTTTTTTAAACCGTATAGATAGAATAGTTTGTATTTTTTCTGAAGAGCTCTTTTCGCTTTTATCCTTTCTCTTTTGTCTGAGATCAGATTAAATTCTTCAATGTCTTTTTCTTGAACTATTTCTGATGAATTTGTTATATCCTCAATTGTAGTACCGAGATAAGGCATGTCCAAAATGAGATTTTTTACCATTTCGGTAAGAACCTTATTGGTTGCGTCGGTTTTACGAAGAGCATTAATATAGTGAATGGCTAATGCGTTGATTTGAGCTTTTGAGAGCTGTCTGAATAGGTGATGAACTTGTTGAGACTCTCCTTGAACTGTTCGAACCGATTTGGCTGCCTTGTGGAGGTCGTTTTGAGTGGCGTATTTTGATAAACCATAAAGACTAAATGCAATTGCATTTTTCAGAAATTCACTTTGGGGATATTTTTTTTGAAGAGCGGAAGCACAATATATCGCTTCACCATATTCTTTGTGATAAAGATGTGCGTTTATTGTTTCGAACTTTGCAATTTCATGAATCTCATTAAATTTACTTTGCGATACGAGAAACTTTTTAGAGTTGTTATTTTCTTTACCAGCGATAATTCTTTTAATCGCTTTTTTTCTTGTTCTAACATTTGGATGAGTAGAGTAAACATCAAACTTTTTTTCGTTTAGATTGATTTCATCCAATGATTTTTTTTCAAAAAAACTAGGGATTTTGAAAGTATTATCATTGAACATCGAAATATCAAACCTACTTTCCTCAAATGGAAGATGTGTTCTCAGTAAGATGTCCATGACATTATCGACAACCTGATCACTGTATTCGCTTCTGTTTAAATATTCAGCTGCAATCGAGTCGCATTCCAGTTCGTTATCTTGGCTTCTTTGGAGAAGTTCTTCAATAATGTCTGAATAATATGCAAATTTATACCCACCTGTTTTTCTCGTTTTTACTGTTTCTACAACTCTTTCTATTAAATGGTTCTCGGTAAAATGAGATATTTCGTGCATTAAAATAAAAGCTAATTCCGCTTCCGATTTAACCTTAGAAAGGATTCCCATTGTAACAAGAATAATGCCTTGTTGAGTACAGTAAGCATTGGTATATCCACTTCTAATCGCATAAATCCTTAGTTTTTTTCTTAAGTCGGGTTTATCAATTAAAATTTTATCCAGTAAACGACTGAGATATTCTGATACTGGATCACCAAAAAGTATTGCTCCTCCTTTTAAAGTCTCTCCCATTATATCATAATTGGAAAGAATAAATTTTCGCCTGGCTTTGAAAACAGCTTTATTTTCGTTTTCTAAGCGCGTTATATTTTCAAGAGCGTCTAATTTAAAAGACTCTAAAAAGTCATCGGGAATAACTCCCTCACATTGAATGGGCTCATAATTATCAAAGTTTACCTGAGAGGTTATATTTGAAATTACAGTACAAAAAACAATTATGAATGCAATACTTCTCATCCGGTAAGAATTTTAATTTTGCAAATATAATCTAAATTTCAATTGGTGGTAAAAGAAAATTACTGATTATTTTTACGTGAATTTTGGTTTAAATTAACCTCTCTTAGACAATTCAAACAAATAGCATCTCTTATTGTTCTATTTACTCAAAGTATATTTTTTGACTTTAAACTGGAAGTCTTTTTGGTTGAGATTTTTACCGAAAGAGAGATGTAAAAAACCTTAGAGGTTAAATATTTGATGGAAAGATAAGTGGTGTTTTTATTTCAAAAAAACTTCAGCAATTTTTAAGTCGAATGGTCTTGTAATTTTAATGTTTTCTTCATTCCCTTTTATCAATTGAATCACTTCTCCGGTTTTTTCAACCACCGAAGCATCATCCGTAAATTCCTCAGCGAATTCTTGTTCAAACGCTTTCAAAAGGACTGATCTTTGAAAAACTTGAGGGGTTTGAATTTTGTAGAATTTTGATCGATCTACTGTTCTATTGGCGTTATTTTCAACTATACGTAAAGAGTCGTTTATTGGTAGGCAAGGGGTAGCGTTTCCTTCTTTTTTTGCAACATCAAAACAGTTTTTAATGGTTTCCTCACTAACCAAAGGTCTTACCCCATCATGAATTCCAATAACATCTCCTGATGTTTTAGAAAGCCCATTTTTTACAGAATGGAAACGAGTGTTACCACCCGAAGTTACCAAAACCGGAATATTAAAATTGTATTCTTTTACCAGGTTTTCCCAATAGGTTTTTTGACTGAAAGGTAGAACCAAAACAATTTCACAACGATTATCCCAATTGTAAAACTTTCTAATGGTGTGCATAATTACCGGCTCATTTTTTAGCACTAAAAATTGCTTGGGAACATTACTGCCCATCCTTTTTCCTTTACCCCCGGCTACAATTACTATCGAATTCATGGTTCTAAATTAGAGATAATCGAGTTAATGATTCGTGAAGATTTTCCTTTTCTAAATTTAACCATTCGCATTGAATTCCTGTTTTTTTAGCTCCGGTAATATGTTGAGGGCTGTCGTCGATAAATAGGGTGTTGTAAGGAGATAAATTATTTTCTTTTAAAATGTATTCAAACCCCTCTGGTTTTGGTTTTCTTATTCCCAACTCATTCGATAAATAGATCCTCTCAAAATAAGAGTCCAAATTTTTAATATTGTAGGATTCATCAAGTATTTTGTAAACTTTTTTTATGTGAATGGAATTTGTATTACTGAATAAAAACAATCGATATTTTTTTCCGAGAAGTTCAAGTAATTCCAATCTTTCATAAGGGAAATCTAATAAAATAGAATTCCAGGCATCAATAATTATATCTTTGGTGTGGTTTGTTTTCGCGATTCTGTTAAACTCATCGATAAAACCTCTTTCAGAAATCTTGCCCTCTTCTAACTTATCTATTAAATCAATTTGCTTGGCTTTTGAAAAAGAATTTGAAAGCCCCAATTCAGAAAGTTTCGTATTAACCTTATTATAATCTAGATTAATTAAAACCCCACCTAAATCAAGAATAATGTTTTTAATGTTTTTCACTCTCTTAGTTTATTCTCTTGTTTAGAACTAATAAAAAATTCATACCTTAACCTTAAGGAGAATTTTAAGTAAAATTAAAATATAAATACTTTAAATGTTTTAAAATGAAAAAATCAGCTGCATTTCTATTTTTTGTTTTTGGAATAATTGGTTTTAGTAAAGGTCAAATGACGATTGAGGAGCAGGTTGCAGATACGGCATGTGTTTGTTTAAGTAAATTAGATACGGCACAGATAAAATCAAATGCTAACGCAATTAAAATGCAGTGTTTAAACGAAGCCATCAGTAAAAATCAATCAGCCATTCAAAAGACGTTTGCCTCAGAGCAGAGGAGAGAGGAGGACTCTGAAAAAATGGGTATTCAGGGAAGTTTGTACTTTGCGTTGCAAAAAGAATTAATAAAAAGCTGTCCGATTTATGCTTTGTTTGAGAAGGAAATTCAAACATTCAGAGAGGCGAGTAAAGCTGGGGCTTCAATGGAAAAAGAAAATGGAGGGACAAAATAGAACAGAATTAAAGGATTTAGGGGAGTTTGGATTAATTGAATTAATCAAAAACAAAGTCCAGCTGAGAAATGCCTCAACTTTGAAAGGCATTGGAGACGATGCTGCCGTTATTAAATACGATGACGATTCAAAAACCTTGATTTCAACCGATTTATTGATTGAGGGCATACATTTTGATTTAAGCTATGTTCCTTTAAAGCATTTGGGTTATAAAGCAGTAATGGTGAACATTTCAGACATTATTGCCATGAATGCTGTTCCCAGACAAATAACCGTTTCCATCTCATTATCCAACAGATTTTCGCTACAAGCTGTTGAAGAAATATATGAGGGGATTTTTCTGGCGTGTGAACTTTATAATGTCGATTTAATAGGCGGAGACACAACTTCATCGGTATCGGGTTTAACAATTAGTGTTACAGCTATTGGAGAAGGGAAGGAAGGGAAAATCGTATACAGAAGCGGTGCTAAAGAGTCTAATTTGCTTGTTGTTTCTGGAGATTTAGGAGGTGCTTACATGGGACTTCAAATTTTAGAGAGAGAAAAACAGATTTATAAAGAAAGCCCAAGTGTTCAACCCGATTTGTCGGATTGTGATTATATTTTAGAGCGCCAGTTAAAACCAGAAGCACGATTGGATGTAGTGAGAGAATTTGAATCATTGGGAATAAAACCAAATGCAATGATGGATATCTCTGATGGCCTTTCTTCTGAGGTTATGCACATATGTAAATCATCCAAAGTAGGTGTTTCTATCTATGAGGATAAACTTCCCATTGATCAACAAACTTTTGATCGAGCCAGAGACAATCATTTGGATCCAACTATGTGTGCATTGAATGGCGGTGAAGATTATGAGTTGGTCTTTGCGATAGATTTGTCTGATTATGAAAAAATCAAAAATCACCCCATGTTTACAGTTGTAGGTCATTTTCTCAATGAGTCAGAAGGACAAACGTTAACCGCTAAGGATGGTTCAAATCATGCTTTAGAGGCTCAGGGTTGGAATTCATTTAAGGACGATGAGGAATAATTTTTTATTCGTTTGAGCAAAATTATAACCAAGAAAACAAATCTTTTTAAAAACAAATCTGATTCTTTATTAATAAAGAGATAAACCTTATAAGAAATCAGCAGATTAGTTGCTGATTATGATTTCCGAAACAGCATATCGAATAGCGTTAATTAATCTTCCAGGTATAGGGAACCTGTATGCGAAACTACTTACGGAATACTTTAAAAGCGCTGAATTGGTTTTAAAAGCGTCGAAGAAGGAATTGTCAAAAATACCAGGGATTGGAGACGTTCTATTGTCGATACTTTGTAATAAAACCCTAAAGGCAAAAGCAATGGAAAGGGCCAGGGCTGAAATTAAGTTTGCGGAAAAATACGGCATTTCAATTTGGGGATACGACCACGAAAAATATCCAATTAAATTAAAGGAGTGTAACGATAGTCCTTTTCTGGTTTACTACAGGGGAACACCTTATTTGAACTTTACGAAAATTGTATCTATTGTTGGAACACGAAAAGCAACAGGGTACGGAGAGGAACTGACTCGAAAAATTATTGAGGAATTTGAAAATCAAGACATACTTGTTGTTAGCGGTTTGGCCTATGGTATTGATTCATATGCGCATAAATTTTCTCTGGAATACAATATTCCAACTGTTGGAGTTCTTGCGCATGGATTGGATAAAATATATCCACAAAAAAATAGAGCAATGGCCAAAAAGATGTTGACTAATGGTGGGCTAATTTCGGAATTCATGAGTGGAACAAATCCTGAGAGAGAAAATTTCCCAAAACGAAATCGGATAGTTGCAGGGATGTCTGATGCAACGGTTGTGGTCGAAGCGACATCAAAAGGCGGAGCTTTAATAACAGCCAATATAGCCAATTCATATGGTCGAGATGTTTTTGCTGCACCCGGGAGAATTATAGATCCTTATTCCAGAGGTTGTAACGCTTTGATTAAATCGAATAGGGCGGCGTTAATTGAATCGGGAGAGGATGTTTTAAAAGCGATGAATTGGATTACAATAGAACCAAAAAATAAAAAGAAAGAAAATAATTTGTTTAATCAGTTTACAGATGAAGAATTACTTATAATTCAGGCCATTCAATCTAAAGGAATTGCCAATAAGAATCAAGTAGCTTTTCATCTGAACACCAGTGTTCAAAAGGTTTCTTATTTACTTTTTAATCTTGAATTAAATGGAATCATAAAAGCTCTTCCGGGGGATAATTATCAAATGAAAATTTAATATGGCATTACACAATCAGCTGGGCAAAGAAGGAGAAAAAATAGCAGTTAAATACTTAAAGAACAGAGGTTATTTAATTCATCATACAAATTGGAGGATGAGTAATTTAGAAGTTGATATTATAGCTGAGGATAAAGAAGAGCTCGTTTTTGTTGAGGTTAAAACACGTTCCTCCTCTGAGTATGGAGAACCTGAAGAAGCCGTTGTTTTTAAAAAAGAAAAAGATCTTATTCGAATCGCTGCGGTATATCTTGAAAACCTTGAATTGGAAGTTTCAGCCAGATTTGATATTATTTCGATAATTATAGAAAATGAAAAAAGCAATATTATCCATTTTGAGGATGCTTTTAGTTCAATGACTTCTGGAATGGCTTAAAGAATTGTTTTTCGTCCATTGCAACAAAACAAAACAAAAAGTGTTTTTCCTAATAAATGTTATATTTTTTGATTCTTGTCAGAAATTAAAGAATTGTGGTTAAATTAGAGGCAACTTAATACATTATGAAAAAGATATTTGCAATTTTATGCGTTTTAGCGACCCAAATCGGTTTCGCCCAATCCGATTATACTTTTACGACTTCAAAAGAATATTTTAATGAAGCTTATGAGCATTTTGGGCAAGAAGAATACAAAGAGGCTTTTGCTTCTTTCGAAAAAATAAACAAGAGCGATACCTTATATGAATTGGCTCAACTGAATAAGCTAATCTGTGAATTTACTTCTGAATATTACAAATCGGCGGTAAAAACAGGAACAAAAATGATTAAAGAGGGTTCTCAATATTCAGCGGAGGCATATTACTATAAAATAAACGGATTAATTCAAATAAAAGAATTTGAAAATGTATCAAAGTGTATTGATGAAGGATCAATTGAATACCCTCTTTACAAATTTAGATTTGAATATCTGAGGGCGAAAATGCTTGAGGAGCAAGAAAAATACGAAGAGGCAAAAGAAATATTACAATCCATAATAATTCAGCATCCGCATCATTCTGCATCTCATTTATTACTTGCTCAAATAATGGGAGATGAAGGGGGTGAGATTCAGGCAATATTAGGATTTCAAATGGCGATAATTTCAAATCGAAATTCAAATTCTTTGAAAGAGGCTTTCAGAGGAATGAACGATATGATGCAAAGTAATTTTGAAATAAACAGGGAAAAAGAAGATAATAAAGAATACAAACAAATCAACAGTTTAATTTCATCAGGATTAGCTTTAAAAGCAGATTACAAAACAGACATACCATTAAGGTATATATCCAACGCCGTTACTGATTTAATCTTTAAGCAATTTTCATACAAGTCAAAATCAGATGATTTTACGATGAAATATTATGGTAAATTTCTCAATGAAATTAAGAACAAAGGTCTTGAGAAAGGTTATATTTTGTATGTAATGAGTGTAATTAACAATCCCTATGTTAAGAAAGTAATCTCTACTTACAAAAACAATTTTGATGCGTTTGAAAAGTTTAATACAGAATACTGGGAAAATCAAATAAATTCCAACAAGTTTAAGGTTAATGGTGAAATCGATGAAAGAGACTACATTATGGACAGTAGAGGGATTTTAAAAGCCTTTGGAAAAATAAACAAAAAAGACTTTAGAGAGGGTAAATGGACCTACTTATATCCAAGTGGAAAAATATCAGCAGAAACAGAATATAATGAAAAAGGTAAGCTAATAGGTGAAAATATTTGGTATTCTCAAGATGGATACATCAAAGAGTCCGGGATTTATAAGGACGGAGTTCTTAACGGCCATGCATATTTTACTCGAGATAACGGTTGTTCAAATTATGGAGGTGAATTTTTAGATGGAGAATTAAATGGGGAGATTAAGATATACAATAGCCAAGGGATCTTTTATTTGCTGAAAAATTTTAAGGAAAATAAATTAGACGGAAAGGTTCAAGAGTTTTATACAAATGGGGAGCTTTATTCTGAAGTTAATGTTGTAAAAGGATTGAATGAGGGTAATCTTTATGTTTTCGGTCCGTTGGGCGATACTTTAAAAATCATAAACTACTCTAAAGGAAAACCTACTGGTTCATATATTGAATACCATATAAATGGAAATATAGCCAGTGAGGGCAAGTTTAAGGGTGGACAACGTTACGGTACATGGAAAGATTACTATTACGATGGTTCATTGGCTTACAAGTACAATTATAAAGGAGGGAGTTTTCATGGCGACTATGTGCAATTTGATAAAAAAGGAGATACACTGGTTTACAGAACATATAATAATGGATTGCTTCACGGTGTCGATAAAGATTATACCAATGATAATAGGGTCCTTTGGGAGCACGTGTTTAAAAAGGGGAAGTTAAAAAAGTACTACAATTATGGCCCAAATGGAGAGCTTTTATCGAGTGGGAAAAAGGAATATGTTTTGAACGATCGATTTGGATATAAATACATAGAAGGAACAAAAAAAGGAAATAAATTTCATGGAGAATATACTGTGTATTTTAAAAATGGAAACGTTAGTGAGAAAAGAAATTATGTTAAAGGTGTTTTATCGGGTGAGTATAAAGAGTACTATTCATGGGGCGGGATTGATCAAGAGATGTATTATAAAGACGACAAACTTCATGGAGAATATAAATCTTATTATGACAATGGAAAAAAACATGCTGAAGGTCAATACGTTGAAGGAGAAAAAGCAGGCCTATGGAAGTACTATCACCCAAATGGAAACCTTTACAAGGAAGTGTATTTTATAGATGGTAAAAGTGATGGTCATGTTACTATTTATTCAATAACAGGAGAAAAAAGATCGAATTATTTTTATAAAGGAGACGTTTTGTATAAAACGGAAGTGTTTGATAAGGATGGAAATGTTATTTGTGATATCAAAACACCGCAAGGAAAAGGAGAATACGTATTTAAAAGTACCGCAGGACATTTGTATCTTAAGTCTAAGCTTGACGGAGGAGAGCATCACGGGACAAAAACTTTTTACTACCCGAATGGTCAGACTCTTGAAAAAAGTCAAAAAAATTATGGGGAGAGTCATGGAATGTACCGATCATATTTTCCTGATGGAAGTTTAAAGGAAGAGGGAGAGTATGTTTATGGAAAGAGAAAAGGAGAGTGGAAAACTTATCACCACAATGGTAAATTAGCATACAAGGCTTTTTATGAATTGGATGTAGCTCAAGACTCTGTTATGAGATATTACATATCTGGTGGGATAAAGGAAATAACATATTACGATAAGAACGGTGATGTCATTGGAGAGAAGTATTTCCATCCAAATGGCGCCTTGAATTCTTTTGCTCCCATGGAGGGAGACTTTACTCATGGAGAATTTTGTAACTACGATGCTTTTGGAAAAATTGTAATCAAAAGAAAATATAACGGAGGAGAAATGGTTGCTTACAGCTATTTAAAAAATGGCAAGCTTATTGAACCAATAGTAATAAATGGGAATGGGGATATTAAAACCTATTTTGATGATGGGAATGTCGCTTCATCTTATTCGGAAAAGAACGGTTTATATGAAGGTCCTTACAAGAGGATGCACAGCAATGGAAAACCTTGGATTGAAGCAAATTATTTGAACAATAATCATCATGGGGATTATAAGGCTTATTATGAGGACGGAACTTTGAGGTATGAGGCTTCTTATAATTATGGAAGATTACACGGGATACAAAAAAAATACAATAAAAAAGGAGTGTTGCTTTCAGAAATCACTTATAATCAGGATGTAAAAGACGGTTTGGCTAAGTTTTATGACGACAAGGGTAACCTACTTTATGTTTTGAAATATAAAGATGACGTTGTTATTGAGGTTGATTTACGATAGTTAATTTAATAATAGGGTTAAATGATGGGGAGAAGAATTTTTTATTTTTTATTTTTTATTTTTTCAGGATTGGGTTTTTCTCAAACCTCAGAAGAGGGTGGATCGCTTTCTGAATTGCAAAAAAAATATAGTGATGACCATGCAGTATATCTTTCAGAAAAAGAGCATGTAGTCATTAACACAAAAGGGAATGATTTTGAAATATATAGTGATGTAAATTGGGAAATCTTATATCTAAGTGATAAAGGAAGGGCTTATGGCGATCAAAACATTCAATTTTCAGAATTTTCAGAAATTCAAAACATCAAAGCTTTTTCATACATACCAAAAAATGGAGATACAGAAAAGTTAAAAAAAACCAAAGTAACGGAATTCAAAACAGAAGACGTTTACGATGGAAGTTATTTTTTTCACGACAATAAGCAAATTGCATTCAGGTTCCCGGGTTCTGAATCTGGAACTAAAATAAATTTAGCTTACAGGGAAGTAATAAAGAAACCTCAATTTTTGGGAAGTACTTTTTTAATGAATTACCTTCCTACTCTGAAATCGGAATACAGTATCTCTTATCCTTCAAATGTGGATGTTTATTATAAACTTTTTAACGCCGATAAAATTGAAATAAAACAAACGAAAGTTGAAAAAGGAGGCGTTACCACGATTACCTGGAAAGTCGAAAATCAAGATGCATATGAATCTTCGTTTGGAGCTCCTAATTTACGCTATTATACTCCACACATAGTAACCTATATCGGAGAAATGAGATTAAAGGACACAACAATTACTGTGTTACCGAATTTGGATGGCCTCTACAATTGGTATTACTCTTTAATTAAGGATTTGAATTTAAAGGAAGATTCCGTTTTAAAGTCAATTACCCTGGATTTAGTAAAAGATTTAAAAGGGAAAGACGAAAAGGCAAGAGAAATTTTTAATTGGGTTCAAGACAACATAAAATATGTTGCTTTCGAAGACGGTATGGGAGGATTTATTCCCCGTTCCGCAGCAAGTGTATGCAGAAAAAGATATGGAGATTGTAAAGACATGGCCAGTATTATAACAGAAATGATGAAGTATGCTGGAATAGAAGCAAATATTACATGGATTGGAAGTGATGACCTACCCTACGATTACACTGAAATAGCAACACCAATAGTCGATAACCATATGATTGCTTCTTATCGAAATGAATCAGATGAAGTGGTTATTCTGGATGCGGTCGGATCTTATACACCATATGGTTATCCTACCGAATTCATTCAAGGAAAACAAGCGTTGATTTCAAAGGGAGAAGGGCGTTATGAGTTGTTTCGAGTTCCGGTTGTAAATAAAGAGCAAAATGTAGAATACGATTTTGTTTCTATGAAACTTTTGGGAACAAAATTAGTTGGTTCTGGAAAAATAGAGGCTGAGGGGTATCAGAAATTTAACTACGTTTACCGGCTTGCTAATATGAACAATGAAGAAGATCAAAGAAATTATATTGAATCTTATTTAGAAAAAGGGAACAATAAATTTAGAGTGGATGAGTCCAGTTTTATTGGGTTAAAGAACCGAGATACTTCTCTAACTATTAATTACAAATTTAATTTAGACGATTACAGTAAAACAGTTGAAGATGAGACATATATTAACCTTAATCTTGATAGAGATTATAAAAACAGTAAACTGGATATTGAGGAAAGAAAAGGAATTGCAAGACAATTTAAACACAAGATGGACTTAAGATATGAGGTTGAGTTTGAACTTCCTGAAGGTTTTGAACTTGCCTTTGTTCCAAACGATGCAGAGTTTAAGGGGAATGATTTCGGTTTCAAAATTACATACGAGAAAAAGGAGGGGAAAATAGTATTGAAAAAAAATATTTATGTGGATACTTTGTTAATCGAGGAACCTCAATTTGAAGAGTGGAATTCAATGATTAAAAAGTTGAAAAAAGCCTACAAGGAAGTTATAATCATCAAGAGAAAATAAATAATACATTCTACACACTGAAAAAATGAAGGTTAAATTATTATTGTCGTTGTTTAGTATTTCAATATCCCTTTTAGCTCAAGTAGAGGGTGTTGCAGAATCTTTTAACGAGGATTTCTGGGAGGAAACGCCTGTTTTAACAAACTTAACAGAAGAAGAAAAAAAGAGTAATGCAGTTTACATATCCGATGTAAATGTTTGCAAGTACGAATACGGTACATTTGTCGACCCCAAATCAGGGACGGTTTATGATGATGTATTGATTGAAGAAAATTTATACTACAAAAGAATTCGGTTGAATAACGATAAAGCAGTAGAGAACTTTAACAAGGTGTATATTTCCATGTCAAACTCTCGAGATGTAATTAATTTAAAGGCGCGCGCGATAAACAAAAATGGTAAAATAATAGAATTTGATGACAGCAATAAAAAAGAGGTTGAAAATTATGAAAACTATGGTCCGTTTACAATATTCGCCCTTGAGGGTATTGAGGTTGGAAGTGAAATAGAATATACTTATTCAATAAAAGAACCAGGTAGATTTAATAGCTTTTATTTTGAAGTAAAGGTTCAAGATGAATATCCCAAACGACATTTTCATTATGAATTAACGGTTCCTGAAGATTTTCTCATTAAAACAAAATCATACAATAATTTGGAGGAAGTCATAGACGATACTTCCGCAGTAGATGTGAATAGATATGTTTTGCATTTAAATGAAGTTGAAAAATTTAAAGAGGAGGATTATTCGAAAGGAGATGCCTTGATAAAAAGGGCCGAAGTGAAACTATTTGAATTAGAAAATCAAAATCAAAGAAACTTCTTTAGTTACAGCAAGGCCACAAAAATTTATTCGAAAAGAATTTATGAGGGAAACAGTGAAAAAGATATTAAAAAGGAGACCAAGGTAATTAAAGGGCTCATAAAACGAGAAAAGTGGGATAAAATTGAAAATGAAAAAAATAAAATTATTGCAATAGAACACTACATAAAAGGCAATTTAAAACGTGGGCAAACCGGAAGATATTATATTCACGAACCTTTGAAACAAAAGGTATACAGCAAACAAAATGCGATGAGAATTTATGCCAGAATTTTTGATTTGTTAGATATTGAGCACGAGGTTGTTGTAACTTGTAATCGTTTTAAAAAACAATTTGATGAAGATTTTGAGACCTACAATTATCTTGAAGCTTCCTTATTTTATTTCCCTAAACTTGATCAATACATGGCTCCTACAAATGATTTTATGAGGTTTGGTCTCATACCAAGTTCTTATGCATATCATAAAGGATTATTCATAAAACCTGTTAAGGCAGGAGGCGTTCGCTCTTTTTATCCAGAAATAAGAGAAATTGCAGGGACAAATAGTGACGTTAATTACGACAATATGACCTTAGATATAGAGTTTGACGAAGATTTTGAAAAAGTTTTGGCTCATGTTAAACATGAAACCAGTGGGTATAGCGCTGCTTACACCAGGCCATATATGGCGTTAGCAACTGAAGAACAGAAAGAAGAAATTTTAAAGGAGAATCTAAAATCTTTTGCGGAAGATGCGGAAATATCGAATATTACCACCGAGAATGAAGAGATGGAGGGGTATATGCTGGCGAAACCATATATTTATGAAGGGGATGCAGAGTCGTCATCTTTAATAGAGCAGGCAGGAAAAAAGTTTTTATTTAAAATGGGCTTAGTAATTGGTGCTCAAGTCGAAATGTATCAGGACACAGCTAGAAAGTTCGATGTGGAAAATAGATACAATCATGGCTACAAAAGAGTATTAAACATAAAAATTCCAGAAGGATATAAAATCACCAACTTGAGTGATTTAAACATGGACTATTCATCCTCAAAAGATGGTAAAAACACAATGGAGTTTACCAGTAAATACGAACTTAATGGAAATAATCTGAAAGTTATTTGTTATGAATATTATGATGAAATTTCTGTTCCTTTAGAGCGTTATGAGGAATTCAGAACGGTTATAAATGCAGCTGCTGATTTCAATAAGATTACATTGGTTTTTGAACAGCAATAATTTCTTTTTGAGAAGGTAGCTGAAAGGAGGTTAAAATAAGCCTAAACCGTAAGTTACCTGGCTTTATGACATAGGAGTCTTGTATTTACCTTTTTTAAAGAATCTTCCCAAGCAATGTGATATTTGGTTATGAGAGAAAGCATTAACTTATTGATCTGTTATTAGCATAATTCCATTCGGATAAATACTTTTGATTTCTTGATAATTAAAGTTTGTAGAGTCTAAATTTGGATATAAAATAGTACAGAATAAATTCAAAAAGTCGTGTGTGATTGTGCTGCGGTTTTTACAAGTTAGGATATAGTGTTCTGGTTTTAAGGGGAGAGATGAATGGTGTTTGGCTTATGGGAAGAGTGAAAAAATCGGTTATAAATATCATGACGCATACGCTTTTCGTTTTCTAAGTGTTTTGAAGCGATATTTGTCTTGTTTAGTAAGAGGGATGTAATTTTTTTGTTTTGAAATAAAAATGTTTATCCATAGTAAGCAAAGAAAAATGGAGATTTTTTGAATTGTTGGCCACAATAATTCAAAAAGATTAAGATAGAAACTTAAGTTATAGAATGTAAGAAGAAATAGGGCAGAACACCCTAAAACAGGTGCGCATTTTTTTTTCATTTTTAGTAATTCCAAACCTACTAAAGAAATAGGAAAAGCACCAACAATTGAAGCAATTAAAATAAGCTCATCGTGTAAACTGGTGAAAAGAAAAACGGTAAAAAAAGCAGCAGCACTTCCGCTTATTTTCGTGAACAGCTTTTTGGGTTTTGTCCATTGTGTTTGATTGGAAAACCAAATAAAAAATGATGCAATTACACATGATATGCTAATCAAAGACAATAAAGCAAAAGGACGTCCAAAGTTTAAAGATTTATGAGTTTCAGATTGGATTTGCATTAAGTCACAAAAAAACAGTTTTAAAGGGTTGAAAAAGTCAGGATAAAAAAGCGCCGCAGTGATGTAAAACATCACAAAACTTAAAGAGGTTATTCGTATTATTTTTTTCAATAGACAGGATTATCAATCGTTTTTATTAAACGACAATATTTACAATTTTCTTTGGGACAACAATGACTTTTTTCGGAGTTTTTCCATTTAGCCATTTCTGAGCATCTTCGTGATTAAGGACTTGTTTTTCTATATCAGCTTTATCCATGTTTAGAGGAAATTCCAATTTAAATCTCATTTTTCCATTAAAAGAAATGGGGTAAGTGTATGAATTCTCAATTAGATAAGAGGGATTGAATTCTGGGAATGAAGCATGTGCAATACTCCCTTTTTCGCACATTAAAGACCAAAGCTCTTCAGTGATAAAAGGAGCATAAGCAGAAACAACAATTGCTAAATCTTTAAGCACAACTTTCTTATTGCATTTCAATTTTTGAAGTTCATTTACACAAACCATGAATGCTGAAACCGAAGTATTGAAAGAGAAGTTTTCAATATCCTCCTGTACTTTTTTAATTAATGTATGGAGGACCTTCATTTCTTCTTTTAAAGGCTTCCCTTCCGTAATTTTAAAGTTTCCATCCGTATCATGATATAGGTTCCAGAACTTTCGAATAAATCGACTAACTCCATCAATTCCTTTTGTACTCCAAGGTTTAGCTTGTTCTAACGGACCGAGAAACATTTCATACAATCTAAGGACATCCGCACCGTGTTCTTGAACGATATCGTCTGGATTTACGACGTTAAATTTAGATTTTGACATTTTTTCAACCTCTTCTCCACAGATGTATTTTCCATTTTCGAGTTCAAACTCAGCATCGGAAAAATCAGCTCTCCATACTTTAAATGCGTCAAGGTCTAAAATGTCATTAGAAACCATATTCACATCTACATGGACAGGAGTAGTGTCATAATTATCTTTAAGTCCTTTTGAAACAAATTTGTTGGTTCCGTTTACCCTAAAGGCAATTGATGAGGTTCCTAAAATCATTCCTTGATTAATTAATTTTTTAAAAGGCTCATCAAAGCCGATATGTCCTAAATCAAACAAAAGTTTACACCAAAACCTCGAGTATAATAAATGACCGGTTGCGTGTTCGGTTCCACCAATATAAAGGTCAACCTGATTCCAGTAATCTGTCGCTTCTCTTGAGGCAAACGTCCCATTGTTTTGAGGGTCCATATAACGCAGATAATACCAAGAGGATCCAGCCCACCCCGGCATTGTGCTTAATTCGTAATGGTCGCCATTTTCTGGCTTCCAATTTTTTGCTCTTCCTAAAGGAGGGTCACCGTCCTCAGTGGGCAAGTATTCATCAACCTCTGGAAGAGTTAACGGATAATTTGATTCATCCAGTAACTTCGGAATTCCATTTTCGAAAATCATAGGGATAGGCTCTCCCCAGTATCTTTGTCTTCCAAAAATCGCATCTCTTAAACGGTAATTTGTCTTTCCTTTTCCTAAACCTTCACTCTCAATTTTCCAGATGGCTGTTTTAATAGCCTGCTTTACCTTTAAACCATCTAAGAAATCAGAGTTAATTACCTTTCCAGATTTAGCTTCGTATGCTTCCTCCTGAATGTTTCCTCCTTCAATTACTGGAAGGATTGGTAGATTGAATTGTTTAGCAAAAGCATAATCACGAGAATCGTGAGCAGCAACTGCCATTACTGCTCCTGTTCCGTATCCTGCCAATACGTAATCTCCAACCCATATTGGAATTTCTTGACCTGTAAATGGATGAATGGCATAGGCCCCAGTAAAAACACCTGTAACGTTTTTTACGTCCGCCATTCTTTCACGTTCACTTTTGTTTTTGGCCGCCGTCACATATTTTTCGACAGTTGATTTTTGCTCAGATGAGGTTAATTCATCAACATACTCATGTTCTGGTGCGATAACCATAAACGAAACTCCAAAGATCGTATCAGGACGAGTTGTAAAAACTTCAATTGATTTTTTAGAACGAGCTATTTTAAAGTTGACAGAAGCTCCTGTGGATTTACCAATCCAGTTGCGCTGCATTTCTTTTAAAGAGTCTGTCCAGTCGATTCCTTCTAAACCTTGCAGTAATCGTTCAGCATAAGCAGAGATTCTTAAACTCCATTGAAGCATCATCTTTCTTTCTACTGGATGACCGCCTCGTTCAGAGAGTCCATTAATTACTTCGTCGTTTGCGAGTACGGTACCCAAAGCAGGACACCAGTTGACCATTGATTCACTTAAATAGGCTAAACGATAATTTAAAAGGATGTCCGATTGCTCTTTTTCTGTTTTCGCATTCCATTCTTTTGCTGTAAACAAGGGTGTTTCTTCGCATGCCGCATTAACGTCTTTGTTTCCCTCATTTTCAAAAACCAGTATAAGAGCATCTATATTTTCTGCTTTTTGACTTTGGTTGTTGAACCATGATTTAAAAAGCTGAGCAAAAATCCATTGTGTCCATTTGTAGTAATTCGGATCAGATGTTCTAATTTCTCTATCCCAATCGAATGAAAAGCCTATTTTATCTAACTGCTCTCTGTACCGAACTAAATTAGCATCAGTGGTGATTTTTGGATGTTGTCCCGTTTGAATAGCATATTGCTCCGCAGGTAATCCAAAAGCATCATATCCCATCGGATGTAAAACATTATAACCCTTGAGTGTTTTGTAACGAGCATAAATGTCGGAAGCAATATATCCAAGAGGATGTCCTACGTGAAGTCCTGCTCCAGATGGGTATGGAAACATGTCTAACACATAACATTTCGTTTTATTTGAAGTATTTGAGGTTTTATAGGTTTTATTTTCAGCCCATTTTTTCCTCCATTTTTTTTCAACCTCAATAAAGTTATAATCCATAATATTGCTTTAAATCATTGCAAAAGTACTAATAACTTAGATGTTGTGCAGAATAGATGGGGTGATTAATCCAATTTGTTATTAGATAAAGTGGTGTTTTTTTAATTTGACGTAACATTTTTAACTATTTGTCGTTGTTATAATAAGTGTTACTTAAAAGATGTTTCTTCTAACAAATCCTGACAGATGAACTGAAGAGCAAGATATTAGGGCGGAGTGATTTACCGCCCTTTATTTTTTTCAAAAAACAAAGTTTTATCAACGTATTGAATTAAAACGGCTCTATATTTTCCTTTAAAAACAAATAAGCTTCCAGCAGCAGCGCCAATTACACCGAATTTGTTGATGGCTTCTTTAATGTGCTCACTCGAGCCAGCTCCACCCATAATGGTTAAAGGAACAGAAATATGTTTTCTTATGCTTTCAAAAAGCTTAAAGTCATACCCTTTCATGGTGCCTTCCTGGTCAATTGAGTTGATTACAATTTCTCCAACCCCAATCTTTTCGATGCTTTTTGCAAATTCGACAGGGTTAAGACCTGTTGATTTTTTGCCGTTGTGTGTGAATACTTCATATTTGCCAAAAATCCCCTTCTTTTTTACGTCTATTACAACAACAACACTTTGTAAACCAACCTCTTTTCCAATTGTTTTAATAAGATCTGGATTTTCAATTGCGGCAGCACTTAACGCAACCTTTTCTGCTCCTAATTTTATGATTTTTTTTGCATCCTCCGGCGTTGTGACTCCCCCTCCATAACAAAGAGGCATTCTACATTCTGTTGCTAAATTTTTAATCATTTGAAAATTGGGCTTTCGTTTTTCAACTGTTGCATCAATATCCAAAACTATTAATTCGTCTACTTCCTTTTCATTGAATATTTTAACCGCATTAATCGGGTCTCCAACATATTTAGGGTTTTTGAAGTTTACTGTTTTTACTAAACCTTTATTATGAACCAATAAACATGGAATTATTCTTGACCTGAGCATGATTATAAATTAGCAAAGTTTTTAAGCAGTTGGACCCCATTACTATGGCTTTTTTCAGGATGAAATTGAACCCCGTAGATGTTATTGTGATTAATAGCAGAGGTATACCTTTCTCCATATACGGTAGAGGTTAGTACGTCTTTTGGGTTATTGCATGAAAAATAATAAGTATGTAAAAAATAAAACCCTTTCTCTGGTACTAAATTTGCGAGAATAGGATTGTCCTTTTCACTTTGAAATGTGTTCCATCCCATGTGAGGTAAATGAGGCTTCTCTTTTAATTTATTTATGTTAAATTTTTTAACTTCTGCATCAATCCAGCCTAAACCGTCCAATTCTCCTTCGTCACTTTTTTTGGATAAAATTTGCATTCCAACACATATCCCAATTACAGGGGTTTTATTTTCCAGTACTTGTTTGTTGAGCGCATTTAACATTCCGGAGTCTCTTAATATTCGCATTGTTTCGTCGAAGGATCCAACACCAGGAAGAATTATTTTTTTTGCTTTTAAGATTTGTTCGGGTTTTGTTGCTACTTCACATGGAATATTTAACCGCTTGTATATATTAACAAACGCTTCAATATTTCCAGAGCCATAATCAACTATTGTTATCATCTTTTACCTCCTTTTTCGAGTCCAACGAGTCTCATTACTTTTGCTCCAATAGAATAAATACTTTCTTGTGATTTAAACTCTTTATTACTTCTATTGGGTTGATCCATATAGCCCTGAAGTTCTTCGACAGTAATCCCCAGTTTTGTAGCGATGTATTCAAAATCATCTTTTATAGTGTCAGGATTGTAAGCCGGTGATTCTAATTTTTTTAATGCTTCTTCTCGCGTCATTTGGTCGGTCAGAATGAGGCTTGAATATTGAACTTTTCTTGTGTCGTATCCAAACTTTTCCGTTAACCAATAGGATTCGTAGAATCTTGTAAATCTGGATTCAAAATGCTTTTGAGGATACCTTTGATAGCCGAATTCATTAACTAAAAACTGTGTTGCTGCCTCTTTATCGTATTCCATGAAATCAAGAGGGCGAATTAATTTTATACCTTTTACATAAGGCAAATAGACTTTATGCCAGAGAATATTGGTTATGGGGAAGTTTTTGAGTTTAGCCGAACCGTATTTTTTATAGATGTCCTTTAGTTGAATGGAATCAGATTGGTAATACATCCATTCCAGGGGGTTTCGAACACATTCTGTTGAGTAATTCCCTCCCGTTAGGATATATTTTACATTATGTTCATTTGCAAATTTATACATTGTTGCAAAAAAACTATGGTCTTGTGGTGTGTCGATATTTGAAACACCCGCTTTAAAATAAGCAAGCTGAAGATCTTTCATTTCTTCCCAATCGATAACTTCAGTATAAAGATCCAGGCCAAGTTTATCGACCATTTTTTCGATATTATTTACAGCCTCTTGAGAGTTCCAGCCCGCATCAACATGAAAAACCAAAGGACGTAATCCTAATTTTTTTACTGCTAAATATAAAAGATAAGAGCTATCGATCCCTCCGCTCATTCCCATTATGCAATCGAAGTCTTTCCCTTTTCCTTTTTTCTTTATTTTTTTTACAATTTCTTTTATTTCTTTTTCGCCCCTCTCATCGGTATGCCATTTGGGTTTAATATCTCTGAAGAAAGTATTGCAATGGTCGCAAACTCCATTCTCATCAAATGAAATGTTGCTGTCGGTTGTGTCCATTACGCATGTTGAACATACTTGATATTCTCTTTCAGTCATCTGTAAAGTCTTTTGTTATTAAGTAAACAAATATTAGATATCTCAGGTAACGATGATAATAGGTGAAATTTCTAAAGTCCAAATTTAAGCCTTGTTGTGCAGAGTTACAATTATTGAGTTAAAAGTTACTTTTATTAATTGATTCTAAGAATTTTATAGGGTTTTTAATGTTTTCAGCAGCTTTGTTTAATTCATCTTCTTTCAAATCCCACCATTTTGATTTAATAAGTTTGCTTATCAAATCTTCAGAAAACCGAAGTTTAATTTTTTTTGCGGGGACTCCAGCTACAATGGAATATGGTTCAACGTCTTTTGTAACAACACTACCCATTCCAATAATAGCGCCATGTCCAATTTTAATGCCTTGTTTTATAAGTGAGTTTTGTCCAATCCATACATCATTACCGATAAATGTTGTTCGAATTTCGTCTCTATCAAATTCAGAAAACTTAGCTTTTACACTGTCCCTACCCTTGTAAAATACAGGTGACGTTGATACCCAGCTGTAGGGGTGTTCTCCACCTCCAATTTTAACATGATTACCAATTGAGCAAAATGAACCTATTTTTGTGTTTATAATTTCATTGTCGTAGCCACAAAAAGAATGTTTATTCATAGAGCTGTTCACAAAAAGCGTTCCTGATTCTATTTTTGATGATGAATGAATGGAGCTGTTTTTTACGGATGAAAGCCTTGATTTTTTTATCAATTTAGAGATTAGATATTTAATTTTCATAGCTTAAAAGGGTGTTCTTAAGTTTATCAATATGAATGCTATTAATATCATCTCCAAAGAAATATTTTGGAGAAAAGGAATGGTCTTTCACAAATAAAAACGATCCAAACTTCTTGTAATCAAAATAAGATGTTGAGTATAAATTTATAAAAACATAATTTTCACTTTCATTAAACGCCTGAATTGATTCAAGACCATAAAGGGCATAAAAATCTTTTTTTTCTTTTTCATTTCTATTTGGATGATATTTTACAAAAACTTTTTTGTTTCCTTGATTGTTTATATCCTGTAGTGTTTCTACTAATTTTTTTTGAAGATTCGCTTCATAGAAATAATGATATTTTGTTAAATCTCCCTGGTCGATATATACCACAAAAAAGCTTGTTTTTTGAGATACATTTGTTGTTTGAATAGAGGATTCTGAAGGATAGGTTTTGTATTTCGTAAAGGGGTTGTTTTTCGAATAAAATTCTTGTTGAACGGTATTAAATAAATGAAATTCATCGTAGTTGATTTCTAAGTTATAACACCCCATTCCGTGAGCTCTATTTAGAACAAAAGTATCTTTTTTGTTTCTGTAAATTATTGGTGCAGCTACCTGAAATTCATCCGAGGTGTATATTTTTTTGAATTTCAGCATGGTTTTTGAGTGCGACTTCATTCCTGTGTATTCAAAATCAACAAGAGCATGTACAAGTTCCTTGGAAAAAATGACTTTTAGAGTGTTATAAGCACTATAGTTTATTCCTCTCAAACTTACATTTTCACAGGATTTAAATACTTTTCGGATAAATTTTATTGACCTTTTGAAATTAATTCCAAAAGGGTAGATGTAAATCATACTTTTTTCAAATTCATCTTTGTGTAGTTTTTCATCAACATCAACCCATGCTCGAACTACAGACTCAGGTTTTTCACCTTTTTGCTTACGAATGAAAAATCCGAAAAGGGAGAAAAGTAAATTTGCGATGTATTTTGGGAGTGTTGCAAAACGTTCTCTTTTATCGATAAGATCTATTTTTTTTTCAGACTCTCGAAATGAAATATTCATCATTTCGGCAACTTTTCTTGGTAAGTAATCAAGATGAACTTCTTCGAGATTGTGATTTTTGGAAATTTCCAGAAGAATAGCCAAATATTTTACTTTTAATGACTTACTTGCAAGAAGATTTATGTAAACTGGATATTTTTTAGATTTTTTGGAAATTCCATACACTTCCTCAACAATGAATCGAATTATAGAGTTGTATGAGGGTTGATATTTTACTATGGAAAGTGGATAAAAATGAGGAATCTCATTTTCGTTAATTGGTTTGCCATCAACAATAATGAAGTTATTGTTGCTCATAGTTTAGTCTTTTTGCAAGCAAAAATAGTTTAATTCCTAGATAGATTAAAGAAAGAATACAAACGTAAGGCTTATATTCAGGATATAAATGAACTGCGAAAGCCGTACCTGTGATTACAGCATATAGGTCGTACATGTTATAAGGCAACTTTATAATTCGGCTTGAAATGTAGGATTTAATGATTGTTATGATAAAATTAGTAATCACTAATGACGTTATGGCACCAATGATTTCATAGTTTTTAATTAAAATATATCCTAAAATTATATTTATTACTGCGCCTGTTAATGTTGAAATAGAAACGTATTTTACTTTACTGTCAAAGTAGTAGATTACATAAACAGTCATGGATCCCATTGCAAGAATTACGCTGTTTAAAACTAAAAACGGAGCATAAATAATGCCTTCGTAATATTTTTCTGGAAGAGCAATTTTGAGAAAAAACTCATCAAACATTATGATGAATATTCCGATTCCAACCATGAGTCCACAAAGCAAATTAACAATTTGTTTTATTTTGTGATGATTTTTTTCTTTTTCTTTTAACTGGGTGTATATCCAAGGTTGAAGAGCGTCTAAGATTGACTTAGAAACGACGTTTATTAATACCCCTACGATGTTTATTGCATTCAGAATACCTACGGATGCAAGTTGACCAAGTTTTCCTAATGCATAATTGGTGAATCCATTCATTCCCCATCCTGAAATACTGTGGGGAATCAATTTTAAGGAATAAGTAAAGTGTTGTTTTATTTCGGAAAGACTAATGAAACTTTTGTCAAATACAGCCAGCTTGAAATAACTGTAACAACCAAAAAGAGAAGAAACTGAAGCGATTGCAAGCATATATCCCAATGAACCTAAGTCAAAGAGGTAAATGTAAACAACGCTGAATAGAACCTGTAGCACAATGAACGCAATCATTGTTCTTGCATAACGCATTGGCTCACCAATCATTCGTAAAAATTTTTGATAAATAAAGAAGATTGGAGTACTGGCAACAATGACTATGCTGCAGTAAATGATTGCATCATTTGCCTCTTTTAGAAGATTTGAATACAACCATGGTTTAAAAATTAAAAGGATTAGAGTTCCGAATAGTACAAGTCCAAAATTAAGCAGAACGATATTCATTCGTACTTTCTTTTTTCCTTCACTTTCGTCATTCATAATCCCCTTTGCAATGGCTTCATTTAATGAGAAACTAATTATTAAAATGTAAATAGAATGCAGGGCAATTACCTGATTGACCAATCCAAACTCATGTGGAGATAAAAAAACAGTATAGAAAGGAACTAATAAGAAAGAGAGCCCTTTTTGAATGAAGGATAATACAATATAAATACTGGACTCTTTTAGAAATTTATTCAGTTTCAATTTCTAAAGCATTTTTCAAATACGTTAATGACTCTTTCTTCTTTTCGGACAATAACTGGTTAGATTTCTCGAAATCAGGGGCCTTATTTAAGGCTATTTTTATCTCCTCAGGATTTTTAATGTGTCTTTCTTCTAAACCAAGAATTTCAACGATATTTTCTATTCGTAAGCTTCTATCTCTTGCTGGTACCGAAATAAACTTTTTATTAAAAATGATTGAGAAACAGGTTCCGTGGAATGAGCTTGTACATGTATATTCTGCATTTCTGAACAACCAGACAAAATTTTCTGGTGAAAAAACATTTGTACAAATTTCAGCCTTGTATTTATTGAATGGCCTAACTTGCAAATCAACGTGCTTAATTCCTTTGTGTTTCTTTTTTAGTTCAGATATGCAATCTTTGAATAATGGATCACTTACAAGTCCGTAGGATAAAATAAAGGGCTTTTCAATATTTTTAGGTTTTTCCTCAATTTCTAACCAATCTTTTTCATCTAAAAGAAAAACAGGATCCAAAACATTTTTTACTTCTCTGCCAAGAAGGTTTGTATATTTTTCTGCGCTTTTTCTTTCTCGCATAGATAGTGCCTTGAATCCCGCTATTCTAGATTTTATTTTTTCAACCTGAGTATTGGACATTATTTCCGTAATACTCGGCGCGTATGCTACTTTATTTACTTCGGGAGAGAATCCGTTGAAATCAAGGAAAAAAACAGGGTCATCTATGATGTTTAAATTCCAAATTTGATCGCTTCCACAAACCAGGGCATCATATTCATTTAGCTCTTCCCCAAAGTCTGAAGCATTAACGTAGGTTTTTGAGCTGTTTTTGAGCTTGTTGAATATAAAATTATCAAATCCTTTTATTTTTGTTTCATGTCCTTTTCGGTAGGATTTATTTAAAAATAAAATTAATGAATACAAGATGTCTTTAATTGATTTGAACTTGTAAGAAATAGTTCTTCCGTATGTTTTTTTTATGGGAGCATAATCGATTACATTGCATTCAACATCTTGAAAACTGTCAATTTTTTTACTAAGTGCTAAACATTGTAAAACGGCACCATAGTTAATCGCTCTATTTGTGGTAATAACTCCGAATTTTTTCATTTTAAAGCCTAATGGTTAAAAAATTAATCTTTTTTTGTTCATGGAGCATTCCAAGTATTATGCAGAGATAAAAAACAAACCAAGCATTAAATATTATAGTTTGTACAAAACAAAGCACAAAAGTGACAAGTACAAGCACCTTGGAATCCTTGGACGAATTTACGAAACACTTCCACAAAAACAGCAGATATAGAATAAAACTTGGTAGCCCAAATTGAATCAAAAGTCCGGAAAAAGAAGTTGTATAACCAAGTAATCTTTCGTTTCCAGAAGAGGTATAAAGGGAAACCCAGCTCTCGTTGATTGATGTTATTACGTATTGTTGAAGGTCTCTACTAATTCCCAGGAATAAATCAATTGGATTAAACGTACTGTAAATGTAAAACCCCCTGACGAGTCTAATGTTGTTTTCTAAAGGAGTGTTTGCTATTTTTTTTATACTTGCATCAAGTATTCCTAAATAAGTAAGTGTTCCAAAAATTGTTAAAAAACCTGTTAAGATGAACACCTTGGAGAATCGAGACCTTTCTTTTTCAAAGAACATAAAGTATACGCCAACAATCAAAGAAATGGCTAATCCTAATGTTGATGCAGAAAGTAGAATTGCAATGAAGGTTAAAAGCGATAAAGCATATTCTTTTCGATAAAGAGAAAATATAAAAAAGGGTAAAATAAATGAACAGAAAGCTTGAGGCTCTGAGAAAAATCCGCTTGGCCTTTCGCCTTTAAAAAAGTCCCAGTAACTGTAATCTGCTTCAGCAACTGGTAACAGGTTTATTGGAACAGCGGGAATGTCGAAAAGGAATAACCTTACGCCTTGAAAGATCACAAGTAAGGAAGATAGAATACACAGAATTTTATACGTTTTATAAAACCGTTCGAATTCGAAATACTTAATCATGGAACCAATATAAAAAAAGGTCAAAACCGCTCCAATTATGAAGTTAATCATACCAAATGATTGCTCTCCGTTACGAAATAGATTTATTGTGTAAATCCCGAGAAACGACAAGAAAAATAACAACAGTGATTTTGGCACTAAAATATCATTTTTTAAAAAGGAGATAGAGAATAAAGCGTAGATTAAGCAAATCAACATGCCTACGCTGTAAAACTGTTTTAGCAAAGCATACGGTGCAAGCATAATGCATACAGGAATAATTATGTTTACGAGTTTTTTGTTTAATTCCTCAAACATACTTAATGCTTAATTAAAACGTCTTCGAGTGGTTTTCTTGGAGATGCAGCAACCCGATAGTTGTCTTTTAAATTACCAACTGCAATCATCATAATTGGTTCTTCACTAAGAGGAAGGTTTATTCCTTTTCTAAGCTTAATCTCATCTTTGTAGGTATATGATGTGTTTAGAGGACAAGACCCAATTCCTCTACTATGCATTGCTAAAATGAGAGACATAGCAAATAAAGACCCGTCTACAATCATTCCGTTTCTTTCAGTATAGCTGTAGGCTTCGCTGTAACCCGTCACAAACAAAACTTTGTTTATGCAAGAATTAAATCCTCGGTTCCCATTTTGAAACTTAAGTATATGATCTTTTTTATCCCCTTCAAATATTCGTACCCTCCACCCTTGTCGATTGCACGCAGAAGGAGATTCCATTGCATCTAAAATACATTGCTCTAATAGCTTGTTGTCAACATCTCCTTCTGCAAAATCTCGTACGCTTCTTCGAGTTTTCATAAAGGCAGTAAAATCAAAATTTGTTGATCGATCAATTTCTTCTTTACTTAGTTCTCTGTGAATCGAGGAATTATGATTTTCAACTCTGGTTAGTATCGAGTTAATTCGTTTTAAAACGTCACCGTTTTCATCCAATACAGTGGAATTAAATTCTTTATACTTTTTTAAAGTTGATGCTGCATGAGAAACAAGGCTGTCTATTTCGAATTTAGAAATATAGGTGTTGAGGTTGTTTGTGATGGCAATGATTAATGACTCTCCAAACCCTAAACGAGTATCGGGTAAAGTAAGGCCTTTTTCTATACCGTGATATTGACGAGTAATATAAGCCTGAAGCTTTGCTTGGCTAATATTGGGCTTAACGCTACTGCAGTGTTTTGCAAATTTTTTAAAGTCATACATTCTGCCAATGAAAATATGAATTTTGGGGGCAAGACTAGGAGCTATTTTTTTTATTATGCTGAACATTTTATGTCTTAGATTTTCTTAGTGTTTTTTGGTATTGACTTAGTATCGTATTCGCATCAAATTTTCGAACACTATTTTTAAGCATCTTTGAGTCCCATTTCTTATTTAAAGCTTTTTCTATTCCTTTTGCATAACATTTTGTTGTGCGTTCTTCAACAAGCATTAGGTTATTATTATCAAAGATATCCTCTACCGCATCAATATCTTTAAATGTTATTACGGGCAAACCGAAAAACAGAGCTTCTATCATTGGAAGACCAAAACCTTCCGAAATACTAGTTACAGCTAATACATCAGAGGATAAATAATAATTGGGTAAATCCTTTTTTGCGATTTGACCACATGCAATTACCCTTTGATTTAAATTCTTTTTTTCAATTGAATTCAAGAAGTTTTCTGTACCAGTACCAACAAGAATTAGGTATGTGTCGTTGTTATTGAGTAAGTTAAAAGCGTCAATAAGTTGATTTTGGTTTTTATTTCTACTGTAATTCCCTACCGAAAGAATAATTTTTGAGCTTTTAGGAATGTTGTATTTTGTTTTAATATTTTGAGTGCGATCTACATTTGCCTCGTTGAAATCATGGAAGTTGGGAATCAACTCAATGTTATTAGGTTTCAAATTTAAGGATTCAATAACTCTTTTTTTAATTCCATTACTGATCACAGACAGAGTAAGATTTTCTGATTCCGTGATTTTTTTTATGAAATATTTTTCTTTTTCTTTTTGTAGGGTGGACAATCCAATGGATCGGTTCAGATAATTTATACCGTGTATGGTGACAAGGCCTTTTATTTTATTTTTAATACAATAGTCTATGGCATCAAAGGTGTAAGGGCTTACGCCGTGAATATGGACGACATCATATTGGGTGCAAATTGAGTTGAAGTAGTTGCAGGTGATTTTGTACAAAAGAAGCCTTCCAAAACCTATTTTTTTATATTTATTTCGCTCAATTAAAGCGCTGTAAATCGAATTAAACCTGAGAAAGCAGAGCATTTTCGTAAAGCTCCTTTTTAAAATAAATAAGTTTTCGTGTTGACCAGCCTTAGTAAAGTTGGATTGTGTTAACACATTGATATTTAAACTTTTATTTTTTGCTAATCCCAAAGTAATATTGGCCACCATATATCCGAATCCACTTTGGTTTTTGTTAAAACCTTTTAAAGAGGGAATAGTAAGATATGAAGTAAAGACTAATATTTTCAAAATAGTTTATATAAGGAGGTAGGTAACAAAGTTCAAGAAATTAATTATTCTTTTAAATGTGTTATAAAGTCTTTTGCTCGGGAATAGTCAAGAGGACTTCCAATATCGATCCAAAAACCGACTATTGGGTGAAAAATCAATGACTTTCCTTCGTCTACAATTTCGCTCATTAAATCCGTTATATCGTAAAATTGATTTTCAGGAACTTTTTGGATTAATTCTTTTTTTAGGATGTAAACACCTGCATTTGAATGATAGGCGAAGCTAGGTTTCTCTTTGAATGATTTTACTTGCTTACCTTCAGTTTCAAAAATGGCATAAGGAACATCAATCTTATATTCAGTTGATGCAACAGCCATGTCAGCATTATTTTTTATCAAATCCAAATAGATGCTTTCGAAATTAATATTGGTAAACAAATCACTATTCATTACCAAAACATGGTCGGTGTTAAAATGCTCAACAAGGGATAGCGCTCCGGCTGTGCCAAGAGCCTGCTCTTCCCAAATGTATTCAATTGTAATCCCTTTACTGGAACCATCACCGAAGTAAGATTCAATTTGTTCTCCCAAATATTTAACAGAAATATATATTTTTTTAATTCCATAACGAATTAAACGATCGATGTTGTGTTCCAGTATTGGTTTGTTTCCCAGCATCAACATTGGTTTGGGTGTAGAGTCGGTTAAAGGGCTTAATCTCTTACCTCTTCCTCCCGCCATAATTAAGCATTCCATGGGCAACATGGATTTGGTCTTTTCTAAGTCAATTATTTTTTTAATTTTTCTTTCCTTTGTAAGGATAGGTAACATTTTAATATCCTTCTCTCTGTACTTTTTTAGGTCCAAAAACTCTTCCGAATCTGTTGCGTGAAGGAAATTTTTATTGCAAATTTCAGAGAGTGGTTGGTTTAAATTGTGATTTTTAACCAAGGCTCTTCTAATGTCACCATCAGTAAGTGATCCCAATATTTTATCATCATCATCGGTAACAAATAAGATTAGTCTACTAATCGATTCTTTATACAAGAGCTCATTTAAAATAGCCAATGCATCTAAAACAGTGGCGTCTTGATTTATGGTAAGGTTACTTAGGTTCATAGTTTAAAGTTAATATCGAAGAAGCTCTTTTTGAGGTTGACAACGTCATCTTTTTTTAACACATTCATGATTTTTAAAGAAGCATTTCCTGTTCCATATAGTTGGTTCTGATTTTGAATAGCCTCCTGAAAATCAAGACTTAAGGCTTTTTTCAAACTATTTAGAATGTCTTTTTCTTTTGGCATGCAGTTTAAAACACTTTCAGGGGCCACTCGGCCTTTTTGACGGTCACCAATGTTAATTGTAGGAATATTGAAATAAGGGACTTCAATTACTCCGCTGGAAGAGTTTCCAACCACAACATCAATATATTGCAATGCCGACAAGTATCTTAATTGACCAAGAGATTTAAATTCTGCGGCCTTTTCGTTGTTTTGATTAACATACTCTTTAATCATTTGGTTAATAATCTTACCATCTCGATCAGAATTGGCATGGGTAAAAATCATGCGTAAGTCCGGAATTGAGTCTAAACAGGTTAAGATGGATTTAAATTGATTTGCAGCGGTAGCTTCTTCAAGTGTAACAGGGTGATAAGTAATTAACGCACATTTTTTTCCAAGATTAAAATTAATAGATTTTTCAAACTCTTCCTTTGATAAAAGAGGTAAGGTTTTGATGGAGTCTAATCCAATTGCGCCAACATTAAACACTCTGGAAGGGTTTTCGCCAAGTTGTATAACTCTGTTCTGATAATCCTCTGTTGAGGTGAAGTGATAGTAACTCATTTTTGTTATTGCATGACGAATTCCTTCATCATAAGCCCCTTCAGTTGTTTCTCCGCCATGAATATGCGCAATTGGAATGTTTGCTATAGATGCAGCAATTGCAACAGCAAGCATTTCCGTTCGGTCACCCAATATGATTATAAGTTCCGGTTTTATCTCTTCAAAAGCAAGGGCAAAAGAAGAAAGTGCAACTGATATAGATTTAGAGATACCAACGGCAGAATCCGTATCATTCAAACATTCAATTTTTTTAACAATGGGAAAACCATCATTAATGATTTCATTGATGGTCATTCCATATTCAGGAGATAAGTGCATGGCTGTTGCCATCAACTGTAAATCAAAATCCGAATCGTCATTTAACAACTTAATTAAAGGCTTTAATAAACCATATTCGGCACGGGTACCAGTTACTACACTAATTTTTTTCATTTATAATGAGATTAACTCGTCTTGTTCAAAGTTTGATTTCGCTATTGTTCCAACGACTTTATCCCATTTCATTGGAGAAATACCATTTCCTGATCTTTTAACAGTTAAATTTTCTTCAGTTAAAACATCTCCTTGTTTTATTTCTTTGGCTGCAACTATAGATTTTCTTGCAACTGTTCTGTTTTTTAGTTCCGCTTTAGCAGGTTCTTTAACTCCACTACCAGATATGGCAACTTCTACGTTTCGAATAGCCGTTACCATCTCTTTTAGTTCGTTTGGCTCTAAAGAAGCGGCGTGATCGGGACCCTCCATTGTTCGGTTTAACGTAAAGTGTTTTTCAATCACTCGCGCCCCTAGAGCTACAGCTGCAATAGGTACTTCAATACCTAAAGTATGGTCCGAATACCCGATTTGTACACCAAGTTCTTTTTGAATGTGGAGCATAGCTTTAAGATTTACATCTTTCATAGCTGTTGGGTAATCCGTTGTACAATGTAGAACAGTGATGTTTTCTTTATCTGTTCCACCATCAAGAAGTGCATTTAATGCGTCTTGAATTTCGAAAAGCTCAGCCATTCCTGTTGACAGTATGATTTTTTTGAAATTCTTAGAAATAGCTCTTAAATATGGAAGGTTTGTAATCTCTCCCGACGGGATTTTAGCGTGTTCAAGTCCGAGCGATTTTAAATAATAGATACTATCCAAATCAAAAGCGGTTGAGAAAAATGAAACCCCTTTCTTGGTAGCATAATTTTTCAATTCATCATGATCAGCTTCAGATAATTCCAGCTTTTTAAGCATGTTGAACTGAGAGTCTGCATTTCTAGTATTGTTCTTTTGATAATCGGCTTTTGAAAGCGATTTGGTAACCAGTTTCTCCGCTTTAAAGGTCTGAAATTTAACGTAATCGACTCCCGCGTTTGCGGCTGCGTCAATTAACTTTTTAGCTAACTTCTTATTACCATTATGGTTGACACCCGCTTCGGCTATTATAATCGTTTTTTTACTCATAATATTCTTCCTGGGTTTCCAATAACTTTTGAATCGTTCGGGATGTCTTTTAAAACAACACTTCCAGCTCCGATAATTACATCTTTACCTATTGTCACACCTTGCTTTATTACAGAGTTTGCTCCAACAAAGGACCTGTCTCCAACTTTTACGCTTCCTGCTAAAACAGCTCCAGGAGCAATATGAACAGCTTCGCCAATTTCACATTCATGATCGATAGAACAGTTGGTATTTAAAATGCTATAATTTCCTATTTCAACAAAGGGGTTTACGCAAGCTCCTCTTGCTACAAAAACACCTTCTCCAATTGAAATATGAGAAGAAACGTTGGCTTCTGGATGAATTAGAGTAACTATATTCTGATTATTTTTCACCAACATGTTAGCGACTTTAACTCTTAGATTGTTGTCTCCTAAACCTAAAACAAATTGGTATTTCTTGCTTTCAAAATCGAAACTATCATCTGTTTCACAACCCAAATAGCTTAACGAAAATGGATTTTTAGTTGCTTCAACTTTATCGGTATAAGCAATAACATTTTTTCCCAATAATTCAGCCGCTTCTATCACGACGTAAGCATGACCTGAATAACCCACTATGACAATATCTTTATTTGACACTACTCGGAATATTTACCACCCTTTCTTCAAGCCAGGTCGCGTTGGATAAATCTGTTTTCTGACAATTACTGAACATCGGCATTGTGCTAACTAATTGCCAAATTGGTCTTGTCATAACTCCAGAATTATTTGTTTTTTCTAAGAATAAGTTTCTTTCTTCAAAATTATCAAACAAAACTGCATTTAACCAATAATTAGAGGTTTCATTGTCTGCATCGTTAAAAAATTTAACAGGTGAATTTTCAAAGAACTCACAGTACTTATTTGCTAATTCGCGCTTGCGTTCAATGAATTTTGGCATTTGCTCCAGCTGAGCTAAGCCAAGTGCAGCATTGATATTTGGCATTCTATAGTTGTAACCGATTTCATCATGTCTGTATTCCCATGCATGAGGAACCTTTGCCTGCGTAGATAAATGTTTTGCTCTTTTAGCTAACTCTTCATCATCAGTAACCAAAACACCTCCACCTCCCGTGGTCATTATTTTATTCCCATTGAAGCTTATAGCTCCAATCTTCCCAAAAGAACCTAAGTGTTTACCTTTGTAATAGCTCCCCAAAGCTTCGGCAGCATCCTCAACAATGTCAATATTATAGTTTGAACAGATCTCGGCAATCTCATCGATTCTACATGCATGACCAAATGTGTGCATTGGCATACATGCCTTTATTCTCTTTCCAGAAGTTTTATTGTAACATTCACCATTTCTCATTTCACCATTTTCATCCAAAAACAACTGTAATGATTTAGGAGAAAGTCCCATGGTGTCCTTATCTACATCAATAAAAACAGGAATTGCATTTGCGTAAGTAATTGCGTTAGTGGTAGCAATGAATGTTAAAGGTTGAGTTAAAACTTCATCATTAGCCTTAACCCCAACAAGCTCCAACCCCAGGTGTAAAGAGTTTGTTCCATTTACACAAACAATGGCTTTTTTTACTCCTATAAATTCTGCAAGTTTAATCTCGAATTCATCTACAAATTTCCCAACGCTTGAAACAAAAGTAGAATCTATACATTCGGTAATGTATTTTTTTTCATTTCCATTAAATATAGGTTCATGCAGAGGGATGAATTCCGAAGTATTAAACTCCTTTCTTATAAAGTCAATTGTATTACGAATAAAACCCTCTTTCAGCATCAATCTTACATTTTAGAGTCTAAATACTTTCCTGTTTCTTTATGATTGAAGTTAGGAATCATTTTGTTAAAAAGGTCTACAATTTGACCTTTCTCCCAATAACCCTCTGATCTCATTTGTCCGATTTTCTTATCAAACAAATCAATCTTATGTTGATCAATTGAAAGCTCGTTTTTAATTATTCCTAAATTCTCAAATCTTTTCAGGTCTAAAGTTTCATTCTCAGTAAAGAATTCCTCAAAATCTTTTTCCCCAGTGGTATCACTCTTAGTAAATAAACACGGCCATTTCCCCTGTTGAGGTAGTGTATTTACTAATTCTCTAGCTTCATCTTCAGTCTCACATAAATGAGGATCATACCCTTTTTCTTTTAGGTATTTAACAGCGATGTCAGCAAATGAAATAAGATCTAATGCTTCACTTAACTTCGGGAAAAAGATGTCTCTATTTTCGCCAAACAAACAAGACATTAAACAAAGCTCTCCCGCTTCCTTGGGAACAACAAAATATCTTCTAATATCATTTGGAGCTACAATAGGCTGTCTTTTTTCAATCCTCATGTTAAACCCATGAAGGAGTGATCCATCTGAAAAGGCAACGTTGGCAAAACGTGCAGTAGAAATATTAATGTTTTGACTTTCCTTCATTAAATAAAGCTCCATGATTCTTTTAGAGCCCCCCATCATATTCACAGGGTTAGCAGCTTTATCGGTAGAAACACAAAAGTATTTTTTTGCTCCACACTCCAAGGATTGTTGAATGGTTTTTTGTGTATTAAATACATTTACATCAATCATCCGCATTAACGTAAATGGATCTTTTTCACTTCTTACGTGTTTTAGTGCAGATAGATTTAAGACGTAGTCATAATTTCCATCCGATTTAATAAAAGCATCATATTCTAAGGATCCAATATCCAAGGCGTAAGTTTTAAATTCTCCTGAAATGTAACCCATTGAAGATCGTAGTGATCGCACAAGTTCAACCATGTTGTTTTCTGAAATGTCTACAACATGAAGTTTATTTGGATTTCTTTTGAATATTTCCTCAGTCACTGCTTGCCCAATTGAACCAGCCCCTCCTAAAACAAGAAAGGATGATTTAGAAACCAATGATGAAATTTCCTCTTCTAATCGATCAATGTCGTTTTTAAACAATTCTTTTTTTCTCCCGATAAGCTGTAGTAAATTCATTGGATTTAAATTTCTAATTACCTTTTATGATCTTAATCGAGCTGTTTTGATTTTATTGATTAAAATCATATGAACAAACTTTACTCCCCCGAATAAGATTCCATAAAGAATTCCATAAAAAAAGACTCCCTTTTTTACGGGTGCAATTGGTAAAACAGGCATGTCAATTATTTTAAATATTTTTTTACTTTCTCGAGCAGAAAATTCGGTCATTTCTAGACTTTGAATAGTTGTAGCGAGCATTGTAGATAGTATTTCTATATCTTTCATAAGATCGAGCTTTTCCATTGTTTGCCTGGTTTTAACCACATTAATAGTTCTGTCACTTAAGTCTGCATATCGATTGTTCTTGTAGGTTAAAACACTCTCTATAGAGTCTTTTTTTTGCCTTAGTAGAGACAGCATTTCATTTTCTTGGTGAAGCATGTTTTCTAGAAAATAGTTGTATAAAGTTTCTAAGTATGTTTTTGCAAAGGCGTATGAAAATACCTCATGACCGAACGTTGTGTTTATTTTAATGACGCTGTTTTCACTTGAAACACTAATCCCCAAAGATTCATTAACTATTTTGTTAAATAAATCCCGCATTATTTTTTCCTCAACCAAAGAGCCTTCGAATGGAACGTTTACTGCTATTTTTATAGTGTCTTTTGTTCCGTCTGCTTTTTTAACTGTAATGGGATGAATTAAATTTGAGTAATGATTAATTAATTTATCGGATTTACCTTGGATTTCTACATTAGACAAAAGAGTGGAGTATATGATTCTTTTTGATTTTCCAATTTCAGAGAAATTCTCTGGGGTTAATAAATTTCCGCTTGTATTGTCGTTTAACCCAAAAGATTTAGCAATGTTTAGATAAGATGAAAGTCCTCCGGAGGACTGATTTTCGATAATTACAGAGCTGGTAGAGGGGTATTTTGGTTTTTTCAAATAACCGACTCCACCTCCAATTAAAAAACCGAAAACACCAAATAAAAATATGTATTTGAATTGCCTTCGAAATTTCTTGTAAAAGAGAAAAAGTGTAAGTACTACTTCTGTGATATTATCTTCAGTTTTTTTTTGTGGTGAATCCATTTTATCAAGGATTAATTTGTTGAGCCAAAACCCAAAAGGTAGCTAACCCTGTTATTTTTACACTTAAGCTTTCAATGGTTCTATTCCAGTCAATTCTATTTTCCTCTGTTTTTGGTTTTTTTGGTTTTTTTGGTTCAACCTTAATTACATCGCCTTTTTTAACAATGGGTCTAATCAATCCAAAAAATTTACTATCCTCAACCAGCCCGTTTTGCCGGATAACATAAACGTTGTATTTCTTTGCATTTTTCCCGAATCCACCTCCGTAATTTCGTATGTAACGCCCTGCACGTTTATTTTTTGAGTAAGGACAACTGATTTTTGTATCTCCGTTTTTACTGTGGGCAGTATATCCAATTTCCCCCATTATACTGACTATATTGGATTCTTTTGGGATGTGAATAATATCCTTGGGCTTGATTAGGTAATTGTATTTTGATTTTTGTGATTTAATTAAATCACCAATTTTTATAACAACAAGTCCAACAGAGTCTTCTTCTCTTTCTATATAACCTCCTTCAAGAAATGCCTCTGATGTAACCCCTCCGGCTCTTTCAATAATGTTAAATAAATTTTCAGACTTACCCGAAATGGAATAATTCCCAGGATACTTTACTTCTCCTACAATGGAAACAACCTGTTGAAATGAAAATTCGGGTAAACGCCTTATGTTGACAATGTCGTATGGCTTTAATTCAAAATCATCCATTGTATTTAAATCTACCTCTATGACCTTAACGTAACCATTTTCTCCATTTGTAAAATCAACTCTTTCAATATCTACTTTTGTCAAATCTGCATTCTCTTTAACTCCCCCCGCGATTAAAATAAGATCTTTTAAAAGCATATTATTTGAGTAGGGATAATTGTTTGGTTTTCTTACAATACCTGCAATTCTTATTGTGTGATTTTCTTCAAGTTTTCTGCTGTCAAAAATATTAACTATATCATTCGCCAAAAGAACAGGACTTGAATTTGGTTTTTTTGAGTTGAACATTTTGTTCAAATCAACTCGAATTAAGTCTCTGGTTCCGTTTTGATTCAGTCGATAAATGTGACCAACGGATAGTAATGATGCGGTGATGGGTCCTCCTGATCTTTCAACTAAACTTTTTAAAGTCTCATTTTGGATGTAGGAGTACTTTCCTGGCGAAACTACAGAACCTCTTATTGAAATTGAATTTAAAACAGACTCATCAATTTCATAGAAGGATATTTTATCTCCAGATTGTAGTTTGAAAGTAGAAAAATCTTTCTTTTCAACATCAATGATTTTTACCCCTCCATTTGTAAGCCTTTCAATATGAGCTGTTCCGTCAAAACATTTTTGGGAAACTCCTCCTGCAAAAATTAAAAAATCAGATAGGGTTTCATCGCTTTTTAATTCAAACTGTTGAGGTCTTTTAACACCTTCCGCAGAAACAACATTTCCCATTGTTGGAACCAGAATAAAGTCACCATTGTTTAGATATTTGTTATCGGGGATTTCAGGTTTATTTAAAAATTTGTAAACATCCAATTCATCGACATTACCGTCAGCATGGATGATTTTGATGTTTCTTAGTGATCCAAGGTCTGTTACTCCGCCGGCAAGAGATAAAAAATTAAACGCACTATTGATGGACGGTATACTGTATGTTCCTGGTGAAGTAACTTCTCCAACAATGCTGACATTTATGACTTTTGAATAACTTATTTCTGTTGATATTTTAGAGTTCCTTAAATCATAAACTCGAGCAAAAGCGGATTTAATTATTTTTTGAGCATCACTGAATTTTTTGCCTTTCAAACTAATTCTTCCTACCAGAGAGGGTGTAATGTTTCCATATTCATCAAGTTTGAAAGTGCCACTGAATTCAGATGTCCCCCAAATTACAACACTTATTACATCTCCTGAACCTAAAATATAATTGTGTGGAGCCTTTATTCTATCACTGTTTTCCTGAATATGAACAGATCCGTTAACAAAAATATTTTTTCCGTAAAATGTTTTTGAAGAGTCCTCTTTTTCTTTTTTAATATTAGGAACAGGAAGAACTATTTTTGTTTCCTCTTTGGGGTTTAGTTCTGCATTTTTACTAAGGTCGGGAATGTTTTTTTTTGATTCTAGTTCACCGTTGAAATATTGTTGCTTCAAGGCGGTTATTTCCGAAGAAGAGAGCCCCATTTTTTGAAGGTCTTGCTCAGAAGTAATTCCGAGCTCTTTAATGTTTGAAACATTAAGTTGCCCCAAAACAATTCCCTGAAGGAAAATCAACAAAATGAATAAAGCTTTTTGCATTCAAATATTTTTGAGCAAAAATAACATTAATATTTATATAATAAAATCCGATGGTTTTTCGAAACACCTAAACTATAAGGAGTTAAGGGTTTTAATTGAAGTGTTGTGCCTGTCAAAATGAAACAAAGGTAATTCCAAATGACAGGTTTGTTTTTTTTGAATTTAAAATTACACAGAGAATTATAAGTTTGAAATTTTAATGTTAATGGGTACATTTACGACTGATGGAAAACATTTTTGAATCTTCTTTTGCTGAAAGTATAGCCCTTAAACAAAAGGTTTTAGGTACAGAAAAACTAAAGTCAACTGTTTTGGCAGTCGCTAATGAGATTGTTTCAGCATATAAAAAGGGCAATAAAACAAGATTTTGCGGAAATGGTGGCAGTGCAGCTGATGCTCAGCACATTTCCGCCGAGTTAAGTGGGAAGTTTTACTTTGATCGCCCCCCATTAGATTCTGAAGCTTTACACGTAAATGGCTCATTTGTTACAGCGGTCGCTAATGATTATTCTTTTGACGTTGTATATGAGCGAATGATTCAGGCTCAGGGTGAAGAAGGAGATGTTTTTGTTGGCATTTCTACTTCAGGCAATTCTGAAAATGTTTTAATGGCGATGAAAAAGGCTAGAGAGATAGGAATGAAAACAGTCGCGTTTACAGGAGAAGGAGGAGGAAAGATGAGAGATTATGCGGATTTTCTTATTGCTGTTCCTTCCGGCGATACACCTAGAATTCAAGAAGTTCATATTCTTATTGGTCATGTGATTTGTCAAATTGTTGAAAAAGAACTTTTTGATCCCTCCAACTCATAAAAGCATTTTGACTAAGGTCATTAACATTTCTTTTTGAAACTAAATCAATACCCTCTAAGTAAATTTCTATAAAAGAGGTTTTACGATTAAAAAAAATCAATTCGATATCATATTTGTGGGTTGGGGAGCAAGCACGTGTGTTCTCATTGCTGAAATGCATAAAAATCGAATTCTTGAAGGGAAGAAAATCCTTTTGATAGATCCGGATGACAAAAAAGAAAACGATAAAACATTTTGCTTTTGGGCAAAAGAAGATGAAGAGATATGTCAAGACTACTCAAAACTGATTTCAACGAGTTGGGACAAAATACAAATTAACAACGGATGTCCTAAGCTCATAGATCCTTTAAAATATTTTCACATAAAAAGTATTGATTTATATGATTACTCACGTGAAATAATTTCAAAATACGATTTTAGTTGTATAAAAACACTTGTTTTAAGCGTTGAAAATCAAGTGTGCTTATCCGTTAAAACGGATCAAAAAGAGTATTTTGGACACTACGTTTTCGACAGTAGACCTAAAAAAATACGGGAGCCTTTTCAGAAAAAATATTCCATCTCTCAATCGTTTTATGGTTTAAAAATTAAACTCAAAAGAAGGAGTTTTGAGGATAGAGTTTACAGAATGATGGATTTTAGAGTGAGTCAAGCCAAAGCTACTCAGTTTGTATATATTCTACCCTATAGTAAGGATACTGCTTTAATTGAACTCACAAGGTTTGGAAAGGATATTTTGCAAATTAATGAAGCTGAGAACATACTCAATAAATTCATTGAATGTAATTTTGGAGAATATACAGTTGTTGGAAAAGAAAGAGGGATTATCCCCATGACCCCTGTTTCGCCAAGAGGAAATACTAAAGCAAACGTTATAAACATTGGTACTCGAGGAGGAAATGTTAAGCCTAGTACGGGTTATGCTTTTAAAAATATGTACGATCAATCAAGGCTGATATGTAATTCAGTTTCGTTTAAGAATAAAAGTCTTTCAAAAAAAAATCGGTTTCTTTTCTATGATCAACTGCTGTTGATTATTCTTACTCGTTGGCCAGAAAAAGGACGTTTTATTTTTGAGCGTTTGTTTAAAACAAACAGCCCTGTTTTTGTTTTAAACTTTCTGGATGAGAAAACTAAATTTTTTGGTGAACTTAAAATGTTTTTAAAATTACAAATTGGTATTTTTCTAAAATCGGTATTTTTTTGGATTCTTTGGAAAGGAAAAAAACACATCTTTTCTGGCGCAATGATTTTATGTGTTTTTTTGCCTTCCAGTATTCAGGGGTATAGTGATTTAAGCATTGCTCCTTATCAAATACTCTTATTAGCCTTAGGTCTTATAGTTATTGGAATCCCTCATGGAGCATTAGATCATTTTACAGAAGCAATTGACAAAGGAAAAAAAATCACAATTAAATTTGTTGCTCGATATTTAGCGTTAATGATTCCAATTTTTTTGATTTGGTTGTGGCAGCCTTCATTAGCATTAATTGTTTTTCTTTTGTATTCAGCGTGGCATTTTGGACAAACGGATGCAAAACAATGGGGGGTCGAATCAAAAGCTATTGGTTTTATATGGGGAGCGATATTACTTTCTTATCTTTTTATAACTCATCTTAATGAATTTAACATCATACTTTCCGCTTTGAAAATTCCACCTTTTGAGAATTTTCAAGGAATAAGAGGATTAAGGTATTTGATAATTGTTTTAGGGTTTATTTTCCCTCTTATTTTTCGAAGATTCGAGTGGTTTTTAGTGGTGGTTTTTCTATTGTTATCTCAATATACAAACTTGATCTTTTCGTTTGGAATATATTTTGTTTTGCACCACAGCAGAATCGGGTGGCATCACCTTAAAAGAAAGCTTCAAGTGTCTCATTCTTATATGTTTAAGAAAGCGTTGCCGTTTAATTTAGGCGCCATAGCTTTGTTTTGTTTCTTTTTTGTAAATATTGAGTCTGGTGTCAAAGAAAATATAGCTTATTTTTTTGTTTTTCTTTCTTGTGTGAGTTTTCCGCATGTGTTGTGTATGAATGCTTTTTACAGTAAGCAAGCTGAATAAATTTATATTTCCACACGAAAAAGGACTTTCGGGTGCTGATTTTATTTAGAAATTATTGTACCCTCATTTTCTCCAATTCTCAATGCGTCACAAATGATCACAGAGGAAACTCCGGCATTTACGGCATCAAATGCATTGGACAATTTAGGAATCATTCCTTCAGAAATTATTCCTTCAGATTTTAGTGTCTTAAATAAATCAGGTGTAATTTTTTTAATGGCACTTGACTTGTCATTAATATCTTTTAGTACACCATTTAACTCAAATCCAAGAATCAATTGAGTTTCCTCTTTTTGAGCTAATTCCTTGGCTATCTCACTGGCCATAGTATCTGCGTTTGTATTGAGGATGTTTCCCTTTCCGTCATGGGAGAGAGGAGCGATTACGGGAACAGTGTTGTTTTTAATAAGGCTTATAAGCAGTTCAGAATTAATAGTGTCAATATCACCAACCCATCCGTAGTCAATTTTTTTAACGGGTCGCTTGTGGGCTAAAACCGTATTTCCATCTGCACCACTTAAACCTAATGCATTTGTTCCTTTAGCTTGCAGGGACGCTACAATTTTTTTGTTGGTTAATCCTCCATAAACCATAGTGACAACATCGAGCATTTTTTCATCTGTAACACGTCTTCCTTCAATCATTTTTGACTTATATCCAAGCTGAGCAGCCATTTTTGTAGCTAGCCTTCCTCCTCCGTGAACTAAAATTTTGGGACCTTTAATTTTTGAGAAAGAATCCAAAAAGAGGTTTAAATTTTCTTCTTTCTCGATAATGCCACCACCTACTTTTATTACTTTAATCATGGTTTACTTTTTAAGAAATTCCTGCAAAACAGTTTGAATAGAAACCACTCGATTTCCAGCCTGCTCAACGACAATTGAGTTTTCAGAGTCGATAACTTCATCGCTTACTACAACATTTCTTCGAACGGGCAGACAATGCATGAATTTTGCACTATTTGTCACAGACATTTTATCTTGATTAACAGTCCATGATTGATCCGTGCTTAATATCTTTCCGTATTCCGTGTATGAGCTCCAGTTTTTAGCGTAAATAAAATCAGCTTTTTCAAACGCCTTTTTCTGATTATGTTCTACGGTTACCCCATTCACAAATTGAGGTGCCAAATCATAACCCTTTGGATGGGTAATCACTAAATCGACGTCTGCTTCTTTCATCCATTCAACAAATGAGTTGGCTACGGCTTGTGGTAAGGCACGAGGGTGAGGAGCCCATGTAAGAACTACTTTTGGGCGGACCTTTTTTTTATTTGATTCAATAGTTACTAAGTCCGCTAAAGATTGAAGAGGGTGAAGCGTACTCGATTCTAAATTAATAATCGGTACCGTTGCGTATTTGATAAAATTTTGAAGAACTTCCTCGCTGTAGTCAAGTTTTCTGTCCTCTAAACCAGCAAAACATCTAATGCCAATCACATCTACATACTCGCTAATTACTGCAGCAGCTTCTTTTATATGCTCAGCAGCTCCTTGATCCATTACTACACCATCTTTAGATTCTAATTGCCATCCATCATTTCCAATATTCAAAACAATGACGTCCATTCCTAAGTTGTAAGCGGCTTTTTGTGATGAAATTCTCGTTCTCAAGCTTGAGTTGTAAAAAATCAAACCTAAAGTTTTGTTTTTGCCCAAGTTTTGATTGGCTAATGGATTTGCTTTCACCTTCAGTGCTTTTGATAAAAGGTCGTTTATATTTTCTACATCTTTTACTGAAAAAAAATTCTTCATCCTGCTAAAATTAGTTCTGGTCAAACAAAGGTAACATTATTTAAAAACTTAACTTATTTTAACCCTCAGATAACTCAAGCGCATTTATGCTCTGAAAATGAAAAAGATTACCTTTGTTTAATGGGAAGATTGAGGTTGCTTCTTAAATACCTGGCCGATTACAAGGGGTATTTCACTCTAAATGTAGTTTTTAATTTAATCGGAGTAGCTTTTACATTAATTGGGATCAGCAGTATGATGCCATTGATAGAGCTTTTGTTTAAGACGGATAATGATTCTATTTTGAAATTTTTACAGCCTAATCCTCATGAGGGTTTTTCCAGAAAATATTTAGAATATGAAGTGAATCATTGGTTTGCTAATTCAATCTCTGAAGCTTCTTCATTCATTGAGGGGAAGAAAAAAACTTTATTTATAGTTTGTCTATTCATAGCGATTTCATTTTTTCTTAAAAATTTGTTTTTATATCTGGCTACATTTTTCCTTGCCCCTGTTCGAAATGGAATAATAGCGAATCTGAGGAACGACGTATATAAAAAGATGCTCAACTTGCCTGTTTCTTATTATACCGATGAAAGAAAAGGCGATTTAATGAGTAAAATGTCCAACGATGTAATGCAGGTTGAATCAGGGATGATAGCCTTACAACGCTTTCTTAGAGAGCCTATTCAGGTCATCATATTTTTAGGGGGTTTGTTTTTTATTAGCCCGAAGCTTACCCTTGTTGTTCTGCTTTTATTACCCTTGTCTGCGCTGTTTGTATCTATAATTGGAAAAGGTTTAAAAAGGACATCAAAGAAAGCTCAGGGGCAACTTGGCAGGGTGCTCTCTGTGGTTGAAGAAAGTCTTACGGCAATCAAATTAATTAAAGGATTTGCTGCAGAATTGAAATTTATTGAATCTTTCAAAAAGTACAACAAACGATTTTACGATTTAAGGAATCGGCAAATAAGAAAAAGTTCTGCATCATCCCCCATAAGTGAAACAGTAGGGATTTCTGTATTCGCTGTTGTTATGTGGATTGGAGGAAATATCGTTTTTGACGACAATGATGGCTTAAGAGGGGCTACATTGGTTACATTTTTAATGTATATGTGGGGATTATTGTCTCCTGTAAAAGCCATAATAGGGGCAATAAATACACTTCAGGTTTCCATGGTTTCTATGGATCGTTTGGATGATATTTTGAAAGCAGACGAAAAAAATGAAACAAAAGGAGGAGTTCTCATAAGTGATTTTAGTAAAGAAATAAAGCTTAAAAATGTCCGTTTTAAGTATGAAAATGAGGAAGTTATAAAAGGAGTTAACCTGGTCATACCAAAAGGTAAGACCATTGCATTGGTTGGGCATTCCGGAAGTGGAAAATCAACGTTGGCAGATTTAGTTCCCCGATTTTATAGTGTATCGGACGGTGCGATATTTATTGATAATCAAAATATAAACGAGGTGAATGTTCAGTCCCTTAGGAAATTAACAGGAATAGTAACCCAAGATTCTATTTTGTTTAATGATTCTGTTCGAAACAACTTGTCACTTGGGACAGAGGGCTTGTCAGAAACTCAGCTTTTTGAAGCCTTGTCTGTTGCTAACGCCAAAGAATTTGTGATGCAACTGGACAACGGTATAGATACAATCATTGGTGAGGGAGGAGGTAAATTAAGTGGAGGGCAGCGTCAACGGTTATGTATTGCCAGAGCTATACTTCATAATCCGCCACTTTTGATTTTAGATGAAGCAACTTCAGCCCTGGATACGCAATCAGAAAAACTGGTTCAAGAAGCATTACAAAAAGTTATGAACGGCAGAACAGCCCTGGTTATAGCTCATCGTTTAAGTACAATAAAAAATGCGGATCAAATTGTTGTAATGGATGAAGGTGAGATTATTGAACAAGGTTCACATAATGAATTGTATGATAGGAAAGGACACTATTACAGTCTATGTACTCTGCAAGAACTGAATTAGATTACTATTCGGCTGTATTTATTTTGGGAATAGCATCAATTAAACTTTTTGTGTATTCCGTTTGAGGATCCTCATAAATTTCATCGCACTCTCCGTAACGTTCAATTTTTCCTCTTTTATTCATAACAACCATTCGGTCGCACATATATTTTATCACCGATAAATCGTGAGATATGAAGATATAAGTCAGTCCAAAGTCTTTTTTTAAGTCGTTTAGTAGATTCAGTACTTGGGCTTGTACCGAGACGTCAAGAGCAGAAACGCTTTCATCGCAAATAATGAATTTAGGTTCCATGGCTAGCGTTCTTGCTATACATACTCTCTGACGTTGTCCTCCACTAAACTGATGAGGGTATTTATTGAAATCGCTTTCTTTTAACCCAACTTTTGTAAGAATTTTTAGTGCCTGTTGCTTTCTTTCTTTATCTGTTGCGTAAAGTTTGTGAACTTCCATGGGTTCTACAATAGACTTCCCTATAGTTTGTCTTGGGTTTAATGATGAATACGGATCTTGGAAAATTATCTGAACATCTTTTCTGAAGCTGCTCATTTCTTTTTTATTCATCTTGTAAACATCTTGTCCTTTATAGGTGATTTTTCCGGAAGAGATGGGCACTAATTGAACGATTGACCTTCCTGTTGTTGTTTTACCACATCCGCTTTCTCCGATTAAACCGAGTGTTTCCCCAGGGAAAACGTCAAAGGAAACGTCGTCAACTGCTTTTACCCATGAGGTTGTTTTTCCTAAAAAATTTTTATTTATTGGGAAATATGTTTTTAAATTATATACTGATAATAACGGACTTTTTAAATATAGTTTTTCATGTGCTTTTTTCCTAATGTCTTTAGATACGGTTATATTAGACAGGTATTCTGAAATTGAGTTTAATTTGGACTTGATTTCCCCGTTTTCTCCGGTTTCCATAAAATCAGGTACAGTGGGTAGTTTTGAATATCTTACGTTTAAAGGAGGTCTGCATGAAATTAACCCTTTCGTATATGGATGCTTTGGGTTATTGAAAATATCTGAAACACTTCCTTGTTCAACGATTTTACCTTTATACATTACAACGACCTTATGTGCTAATTCAGCAACAACACCCAAGTCGTGAGTAATGAAAAGAATGCCCATTTTTGTCTCTTTTTGCAAGTTTTTGAGAAGTTCTAAAATCGTTTTTTGTACTGTAACATCAAGAGCCGTAGTTGGCTCATCGGCAATTAACAGTTTAGGGTTGCAACTGATTGCCATTGCAATCATAACACGTTGTTTTTGTCCCCCTGATAATTGATGTGGATACTGATCAAAAATAATATCGGGTCTGGGTAGTTCAACTTTTTTAAAAAGTTCTAAAGTTTTTGTTTTTGCCTCTTCTCCGCTTAATTTTTGATGTAAAACAATAGTTTCAGCCACTTGGTCTCCACAACTAAAAACAGGGTTTAAAGATGTCATTGGCTCTTGGAAAATCATACTCATTTCATTTCCTCTAATGCTTCTCAAGGAGTCTGCCTTTCGTTGGGTAGTATCAACGGTTGTGCCGTCCCATTTTGTGAAAAGAATTTCTCCTTGAGTGATTTTTCCAGGTGGAGATGGAATTAAGCCCATTGCACTCAAGCTTGTTACGGATTTTCCCGATCCGGATTCGCCAACAACTCCAACAATTTCTCCTTCTTCTATCGAAAAACTGACACCATCAACAGCCTTTAGGGAAGAGTTGTCTCCCGTAAATTCTGTTGTAAGATTTTTTATTTGAAGTATTTTATTTGGCATCAACACTAAAATAATAAAACGATTCGTTTGTTTTTCGAAATCATGAAATTATAAGAATAAATTTCTAGTTGTGTGAAGACGGCTAAACAAATCGATTTAGTATCGATTTAATGGGTTCAGAATATTGGTTTCCGAAAAGATTTACATGAACTAAAAGAGGATAAAGTTGAGTTAAAGGAACTCTTTCTTCCCAATTTTTTTCAAGGGGATTTTCACAGTTGTAAGCACTGTAAAATATAGAATCAAAACCTCCGAAAAGCATAGTCATTCCTATGTCCATTTCTCTATGCCCGAAATAAATAGCAGGATCAATTAACCAGGGAGTATTGTTTTCTCCAGAAATAAAATTACCATTCCATAAGTCGCCATGAAGAAGAGAAGCAGGTTCCTTTGGGAACAAAGAATCGAGTTGATGATACAGTTTTTCAAATTGGGTTACCAACTCTTTTAAAAAACCTTTTTCTACAATCTTTTTTAATTGAGGTTCAAGACGTTGTGTTACATAAAATTCTGTCCATGTAGTGCACCAATTATTTTGTTGAGGTAAACTTCCTATATAATTAGGTGTGTCTAGGCCAAACGATATGGATTGAGTTTGATGCAATTGGTTAAGCTGGAGGCCAAATTTTTCCCAAAATTCAGAGGTTTCAGGACTTGTTTTTATATAATTCAAAATGAGAAAAGACAAATCGTTGTGATTAATTTGATTAATTGTATCTACAATTTGTATTGATTTTGTTTGCTTAAGCTTTTCTAGCCCCTTTTTTTCATATTCGAACATATTAGGGAAGTCTGCAATGGAGTTCGATTTCACAACCAGAGGAAGAGTTGTCGTTTCTAAAAGATAAAGGTTGTTTATATCTCCTCCCGATAAAGATTTCTGATTAAGAATCTGAGTCCTTGTTTTCTTCTCGATGATATTTAGGTCTTTACTTCGAAGCATGTCTTAAGTGTAAAGAATAGTTGTTTTTTTGATTAAAAGAAACTTTAAGCCGCTTTAATTTAATAATTTCATGTTTTGTGCTGTATAGAATAATAGTAAAAATTTCACTTTTATGAAAAAAGTAATGGTTACAGGAGGAACCGGATATTTAGGGAGCTGGATTGTGAGATATCTATTGGAAGGAGGTTACGATGTTCAGCTACCTGTTCGGGACAAATCGTTGAAAAAAAGACACAAACACCTTCTTGAATTTGCAGAAAATTCCACAGGTAAGTTAAAATTATGGTTCAATAAAAACATTCTTGATGAACATGCATACGATGAATCAATGGATGGTTGTATATGCGTTTTTCATTCGGCGTCACCATTTTTGCTTAACTCTAAGAACCCAGAAGAAGAGCTTTTAAATCCTGCTTTAAAAGGAACAAAAAATATTCTCGACTCTGTCAATCGTACGAAATCAATTACAAAAGTTGTTTTGACCAGTAGTGTTGCTGCAATTTATGGCGACAATGTGGATATGCTCGAACAAGGCTTAGATAAATTTAATGAAAGTCATTTCAATACTTCAAGTTCCTTATCACATCAACCGTATTCATTTTCAAAATTAATGGCTGAAAAAGCAGCATGGGAAATTGCTGAGAGACAAAACAAATGGAAGCTTTTAGTGATTAATCCAGGTTTTATTTTAGGTCCGATTTTGAGTAAATCGTCAAATTCTGAATCGATAAACTTTATGAAGGATATTATTAATGGAAAATTCTATCTTGGAGCGCCTCAAATGATTCTTAGTTGTGTCGACGTAAGAGATGCAGCTCGAGCTCACATATCTGTATTTGAAAACGAGAATTCTTTGGGTCGACATATAGTTGTGAATAAGAGTTTTAAAATGCTGGAAATCATGAATGTAGTAAAAAAAATATACGGTAGGCAATTTAAACTGCCGAATAAAGAATCTGCAAAATGGTTGACTGTTTTGTTGGGCCCAATTTTTGGTGTCTCGAGAAAGTTTGTAAAACGAAATGTCGGTTATCCTGTATTTTTAGATAACGGAAAAAGCAAAAAGAGTTTAGGTTTGAAATATACAAATATTGAAAACACCATTGATGAAATGGTTAAGTCTATTTTGCAATAGTTACTACTTTATTGCCAGAAAGTAACTCCACGTGGCAACAGTCGTGTCCAACAATAAAGGTTTTGTTGATTATGTTAACCCCTTGAAAATATCCGTAAAAAACTATTTCTGATCCTGTTTTTTCAATTTCTGTTTTTTCAAGGTCAGAAATTAATTTGTAATAACCTTTTGGTTGGTTAACCGGTTGAGTAACCAAAATATTTGTATTTGGAATGGCCTTTTTAATAACAATACTGTCCAGTTGAACAGGGTTTTGGTCTTTGTATTTTATTGTGATGTGTATTGTCTTTAATATTTTTGTGCAATGTAAATCTTTTTTTGAACAGTGGTTTATTTTTTGTTTGCACCCTATAAAAAAGAATGAACCGATTATAATAGAAAAAATAAAAAGTTTTTTTTTCATAGCGAAAAAGATTTCCAAAATACTACATCTGAAAAGTTTCCGAAGCCGTGTTTGATTATTTTGTAGTTTTTAAAACCATTTTTATTCATCAAATCAAAAATTTCATTTGAACCTTTCTTTTTTCCGTATAAATCGTTGGAGTTAATCTCTACTTGAATGCATTTAACTTCCGCTTTCAAGTTACGAAAAAGGCCATCCAAACATTTTAATTCATGTCCCTCTACATCGATTTTGATAAAATCAACTTTGTTTAATTTAAGTTCATCAATTACCATACTTAACGGTTTGATTTTAACAGGATATGATTTTAATATTAGTTTTTCTGGAGATACGCCCAGCAGTTTTGCTTTTTTTTTAAGATAAACAGAATCAGGGTTTACATTTTCTAATGTCGAGGATGAGTGGAATAAATTTTCATTGAAAATCTTTGTTCCGTTTTCATCACTTAAAGCCAATTCATACAATTGGATTTTACTGTTTTTTTTATATTTTTTTTTAGTTGCAAAAACAATTTGGGATTGGGTTCAAAAGAGTAAAGTTTTGCTTTTGGAAACCACTTTTTAAATAAAAAAATAGATTGTCCCCTGTTGGCCCCGATATCAAAAATAACCTCTACATTTTCTGGTAGTATGGATTTTACTAACCGACGTATTTTTTTCTGAAAAAATAAACGTTCGTTTATTTCGAGAATACTTTGTACGAATTTAAATTGAAGTTTTCTTAGAAGGCTCATTAGCGAATTAAAGTGATGTCTCCTCCTTTTTCACCAAATTTATCGTTATAGAACTTTACTTTTGCTTGGTAAACAAAGGTTTCGACGCCTTGAGTATTTCCTTTGTAAATACCATCCCACCCTTGGCTTAATTCATTTGTTTCAAAAACCAATTCACCCCATCTGTTATAAATTCTAAAGTAAATAAGTTCTTTTATTCCGTGGCCATTAACCTTTACGACATCGTTATATCCTGATGCGTCGGGAGTAAATGCAGAGGGGACATCAACAGTATATTTATCTTCTACACAAATGTTGTACTCGTTTATTTTTGGGAAACAGCCTAATGAATCGGAGTATAAAACTTCGAAAAGAATTGAATCTACTTCCTCAGTAATGTGAATGGTTTGAACGGGACAGGTTAAGCACTCCAGAAAATCTGTTGGCCCTTCGCTCCAGTCATAGGTAAATCCTTCACCATAATCAAAACCGATGGTGACAGAGTCTCCAATAATTATACAGGTATCTACTCGAATAAATTCTTTTTCTCGGACAATGTTTACAACAGCTGTTGCAGTGCTTACACAGTTGTTTGTATCGGTTCCAGTTACCGTGTAGGTTGTAGTTTCGGAGGGGAACGCGTATGCAGAATCTGTATTTATGTCTACAATGGTCTCAAAACCGGTCCAAACATATGAGTCTCCTCCGCTTGCAATAATTAATGCTGTATCTCCACTACAAGTTTCTCCGTCTGTTGCTGAGATTGTGGGTAGAGAGTGAATCAAAAGTTGTTTTACCGCAGTGTCAATACATCCTGAAGTGGGATCGTCTAAAATAAGGGTGACAGGGTAGCTTCCTGGAGAGTTATAACTAGCATCGGGAATATTATTACTAGAAGGGAACGTTTCAAAAACACCATCTCCATTTACGTCCCAAGAATAAAGTGTTGTTGAGTTGGCTAATGAGCTATCTGCAAAAACCACTTCCACATCCAAACAGACTGTGGAGTCCTCGAATCCAAACTTTGCCTCTATATTGTGAAGGTTTACCGTTTTATCAACAGCATAGGCACATGCAAATGCCTCACTCCAAACAACAAGCTGCACGACAGTACTTCCCCCATCGGGTACACTTGTATAGCGGTTCGTGACTTCTGCACTACTTACTTCAGATAGATATGTAGTGTCTGTTCCTGTTGCGTCACCAAACCCCCACAGGTAAGCAAAAATGTCGGATGAATCTGTGATATTAAAAGTGATTTCATCACCTATACAAATTATGGACTCACTCACGGAAAAATCAGCAAGAGGACCTACAATATTGATTGAGTCAACAATAGTATCTTTACACCCGTTCCAGGTCTCTTCTATAAGTGTGATAACATAGGTTCCGGGTTCATTGTAATTCCATGTAACTTCTTCTGTAGGAAGAATAGGGCTTCCAACACCCAAATCCCAAGTTCTCGATCCAAAACTGGTTGTTCCGAAGGTTACAACTGAGGTGTCAGTAAAGGTAATGTTAGCGGGATGGCAAATGATTCCTATGCTGTCAACACTTGTGTTAAACCCAGCTGTTGGATAATCGTCAACCATTACATATTCAGTTCGGGTTCTTTCGGAATTACAGCCATTCGTGTCGGTAAGTTGTACATGAATAGTGTAATCTCCAGATGCATCAAATTGGAAAGTAGGATTGAGTTCTGAAGAAGATCCCTGACCTCCAAAATTCCAAACAGCATTACTCATGGAGTTTTGATTACTTACAGTAAAAGTGACTTCTTCTCCTACGCAAATTCTTTGATCATTCACTGTAAAGTTCGAGTCGGGAATTATGGGAGAAATTATTATATTTTCGCTATCTGTACACCCCAGAGAGTCGATTACTGTTAATGTTACAGTGTAGTTGAGAGTGGTATTGTCGGTATAGGTGTTACTTGTTGTTGAACCGTTTCCGAAATTTCCATCTCCAAAGCTCCAAGTCCAATTTTGTATATTTGTTGCGCTCCATGATGTGTCGGTAAAGTTAATTGTAAGAGGAATGCAGCCTGTTGTTGTATCCGTTGAAAATCCGGCATATAAATCCGTAATAACAACATCTGCTTCAGCTGTATCTCTACATCCGTTCACGTCATAAACCATTAAACGTATGGTGTATGTTCCTGTATCGGTTGGATGGCCTAGGTGGTTACCGGTCCACGAAGGATCATCGGATAAATGCATTGTTGTTCCGTCTCCCAGATCCCATCGATATGAATTATTACAGTCTCCTTCTACATCAATAGAGTTTTCGCCTGATGCAGTAAGATCGCCAAGGCAATGTATGGAATCAACGTCGATTATAGCTTTCAGCATCCTTACTTTAACAACCATTGTGTTTGTGTCGTTATCGCAGCCTGTTGAATTGTTCGTTGAAATTAGGACAACTGTATAGTCTCCAGAGGTATCGTAGGAATGAGTGACGGTAGTGTCCGATAAATCGTCGGAAGACAAAGTGTCTCCGTCACCAAAATACCAGTAAATGCTGTCGACATCACTTACCGTAGCTGTGAAGTTGATGTTTGTAGGTGAAGAACAGTCTCCGGACCAGGTGAAAGAAGAGGAGGGACCGTTAACGGTTATCGCATTCGAAAATAATTCTGTACTTATACAGCCGTTGTAATTTGCATAAAAAGTAATATCGTGCTGCCCTGTTTCATTAAAATAGGACCATTGTTGAATAGAGTCGCCTGGACAAGATTCTGAACCTCTGTTTTCATCTGTTGAAAAATGATAATCATCAATTCGAGGATCTCCTGTCGCGTCGGTTATTACAACAGTATCTCCAATACATACGGTACTTGGTGAAACCTGCAAATCAACATCAATAGAGTCTCCAACTTGAATTTGTATTGCAAAGGATGTGTCTCTGCATCCGTTTTCGTTTTCGATAATTAACCTCACATCGTATTCTCCCGCGGCATTAAAAGTGTGACTTGCAGAATCGGTATTTGCAGTGGAACCATCATTAAAATCGTATTCATAAGAAGTTATGTTTGATCCTGAGGAGGAGGAATCTTGGAAAACAACAGTTAGAGGGGCACAACCTTGAGTTATGTTTGGTGCGAAATTTGCGCTTATCGGAAAAACAGTATCTCTAAAAGTTGCTGTTGCTTCACAACCGTATTCTGACGTTCCTGTAACTACTGTTTCATACACATACCCTCCATAATAATATACGGTATACTCGTCTCCTCCTATGTGTTGATAGCAATGTTCTGGATTTTGTTCAGTAGATGTTTGACCTCCATAAAACAGATAGTCCCAATTTTCGATTTCATTGCCTGTTGCTGAGAATTGAACACAAAAAGGTTCTTCGCATTTGTAGCTGGGATTACCGGTTAATGTAATTTGAGGGTCTTGAACGTAAACAGATTTTGTGGTGGTATCATTACAGCCAGCATCTTTTGCTATTAAAGTTACCAAATGATTGCCGCTTGAAATGAAAGCATGAGTTGGATTTTCTGATGTTGAAGTTCCCCCGTCATCAAAAATCCATTCATAAGAAGTCCCTCCGTTGGAGTTATTGAAGTACTGTACGTTTTCTCCGATACAAACAGTATCAGCGGCATTGATTATAGCCTCTGGAGAACCAATATTGATGTTTGTGGTTTGAAACCTTGAACAACCTCCATTTTCCGATACAGTAAGTGTTATCGGAAAATTTCCCTCAGAGTTATAGGTGTGAGTTCCTGGGTTAGCACTTGACGATGTCTGAGAATCTCCAAAATCCCATTCGTAAGTTAAATCAGAAGTACCTCCGGTGCTGTTTGTTGAATTGTTGGTTAAGGTTACAACCAAAGGAGCAGTACAGGACGACATTGGTGAAGGAATAAAACTTGCAGTTGGAGGGTCGGAAACTGTAATTAGATCAGTTTTTACAGCCGTTGAATCACATCCGTTGTCGTCTGTGACAATTAGTGAAACGGTATAGTTGCCAACACCTGGGTAGGTATAGGTCGGATTGGGGTCAGAGCTTGCGGCTCCATTTCCAAAAGACCATTCCCAATCTACTATTGATGAAGACCCTCCTGAAGAGGACGCATCATTGAAAGTTACAGGAAAAGGAGCACATCCTGTTGAAGATCCGACAACGGAAAAATCTGGATTTGGATTCCCATAAACAGTTATGGTATCTCTAAACTCATTTGATCCGTCGTTAAAAGTTACAAAATAGGTGCCAGGTGCACTATATATAGCTGAGCCATTATCTGTGCCGGAAGCACTTGTTCCGTTTCCAAAATCCCAATCACCATTAACTAGACTGGTAAATTGAACCCCGGTTAAAGGTGCGCATCCACTGTTTTTATTAACAGATATCTGTGCAGATACAAAAAGGGATTTTGTAACAAAAATCAGGATTAAGGGTAAGATATATGACTTCAAAATAAAATTAGTTTAGCTGAAACAAAAGTAACATTTTTAAGCAATTGGATAAGTTTTTCCTTGAAATTCTGATTAAAATTTTATATTTGGCTTGAATTATTGCTATGAATAAAACCGCCTCTTTAATACTCTTATTAATCATAAGCCCTTTCATTGGCATTAGTCAATACAATAGTGGTTTTGGTTCTACGAATGAATGTTACGGAAAGACCTATACTATTGTTGCATGGGTTCTAACAGATACCACAAATTCCATTGATCCTCTTAGTGAAAGTCAGGTTCGTACAGCTGTTGAGAATGTAAACAATCGCTTTTCTGGAATTTGTGTTGATTTTAATTTGTGTGAGTTTAACGAACTCCCTAATCATCGACAGGATACGATAACTAAAGGGATACATGACGAGGAGATAGCTGCTCTTTACCGTAAGAAGAATGTTATTAATTTATATTTTGTTTCGGAGATTATAAATGAAGATCCTGATGCCGCTCCTTGTGGTTATGCTCCTATGGGCTCAACTACAGTTCCCTCGGACACAAATAAAAGAGACGCTATATTTTTGAAGAAAAGTTGTTTTACGGACGATGTTTTGGCTCATGAATTAGGACATTATTTTGGCTTGTACCACACTTTTGAAACGGCTCTTTTCGGAGCAGAAAATGCTCGAGGAGATGACTGTTCAACTACGGGAGATTTGGTTTGTGACACACAGGCAGATCCCAACGGCTCAAATGATGCGGACTGTCATCTTGCTCCTCAGTTGACCGATACACTTTCGGGGTTAAGGTATGAGCCTCCTGTGTGCAACATTATGAGTTATTACACACCTTCTTGCGAACAGTTTTTTACAAGAGGCCAGTTGAATCGTATGCTTATGATTATGAAAACAGGAAGGAAGTATTTATGGTAAAAAAACTTATTTTCATATCTCTGTTCTGTTCTTTTGCCGTAAGTGCTCAGGACATTCATTTTACACAATGGATGAACTCGCCTTTGAATTTAAACCCAGGAGAAACGGGTCGTTTCGATGGTGATTTCAGAATTGCGGCGAATTATCGTTCCCAATGGGGTTCAATAATGAACAAGCAGTTCAATACTATGGGCTTGAGTTACGACAGAGTTTTTTCTGTTTATGGACAAGAATTGAGTGCTGGTTTTCAATTTGTCAATGATCGTTCCTCGATTGGTAACTTAATGCAAAATAAGTTGATGTTTTCAGGAGGATGCAACAAGCTGATAAAAGGAAATTACATAAGTGGTGGGATTCAATTAGGAATGTTGCATAAAGGTCTTGACCCTAATAAATACTCTTATCCGGAACAATGGGATGAGAATATTGGTGAGTTTACTAATCAAACGGGTATAGGTAATGCGGAAAGTTTTACAAGTACAAATGAATATTTGTTTGATTTTAATTTGGGGTTGAGTTGGGCTCGTCAAATTACCGACAAACTTTTCCCTGAAATAGGCATTGCTTTTTTTCACATAAATCGACCTGAGGAAAGTTTTTTTGGGAATCCTGAAAATTTAGAAATTAGGCATGCATATAATGTTCGATTAAATTATAAGCTAAGTTCGAAGTATATTATTTCTCCCAACTTGCTTTATTCTTTTCAAAACAATGCTCAGGATATGATTATGGGGTTCATTGCAAAAATGAAAATGCAAGAAAACAAGTCAAAGATTAATAATGTTTTTGCCGGACTAAATTTCAGAGATGGATTCGATCGAAATTATGATGCTGCAAATGTTATTATTGGGGCAACCAGAGAAGAATGGCAAGTAGGGCTTAGTTACGATATTAACATTTCAAACCTTTCCTCCATAACTCATTACAGAGGAGCGTTTGAATTGTCTGTGATTTATATTGCTCAAAGTAGTGAACCAAAAATTTATAATGTTCCTTGTGATAGATATTAAGAAATTTATAATTTTTTTAGCTGTTTTAACAGGCTTCGTTACCAATGCTCAGGTTGATGAAAAGATTTACAACTCCAAAGCTAAGGTAGTTAGGAAGGCTGGTGATAAAGCATTTAAAAAAGGAGACTTTTTCGGAGCTACGGCCTATTACCATAAGTTTTTGGTTGAAAATGATACTCTGCTTCAAAAAAAAGGGATGTTCGTAGGTAGGCTTCAAAATCTACATGTAAAATATCAGTATAAATTGGCTGAAGCATACCGACTTTCAAGAGATTACATGAAGTCTGAGAAATTGTATATGCTTGTTTTTCAGGCAAAACCAAAAAAATATCCTAAATCTCAGTTCTATTTGGCTCAAATGCAAATGATGAATGGAAAGTATGAAAAAGCGAAAGAGAATTTCATGCAATTTAAAAAAGTTTATAAAGATGCTTCGGATTCTTCTTTTTTTAGAAAAATGGTCAAACTTTATGTCGCTTCATGTGAGTCTGCGCCTACAATACTCAAAGATACCTTAGACTTAAAGATTCATCACCCTGATACTTCGATAAATAAATCTCATGTTGAATTATCTCCTTTACCTTTGAATGATTCAATTCTACTGTATTCTTCGTTGAGATCCGACACTGTTGTATATGTTAATCTTGAAGACTCGGTATCGATAGTACCCCATAGAAAGTTTTATACAGCAAAAAAAGAGAATGATTCAACCTGGGTTATGCAAAGTGAATTTGCAGAGGGTTGGTTTAATGTTGAAGGTACTGAAAACGGAAACGGATGTTTTAACAGAGATAGTTCTATATTTTATTTTTCACGCGGGATTAGAAACGCTCGAGGACAATTGATCTTTCATTTGTATTTTTCATACAGAGAAATCGGAGAAACCTGGGGTGAACCCATAAAAATGAATAATGAAATTAATGCTAAGAATTTTCATTCAACTCAACCAACAATGGGCTACGATTTCAAAAAACAGGTTCCAATTATATACTTCGTTTCCAATAGAGTTGAAGGATCTAAAGGAGGTTGGGATATTTGGTACAGTGAATTCGACCCTAAAAAGAATGATTGGAAATCGCCGAAAAACGGAGGGAATAAAATAAACACAGCTTTAAATGAGATGTCACCAAGGTACAATGTTGATAATAAGACTATGTATTTCAGTTCGGAGGGATGGCCAGGTCTCGGCGGTTTTGATGTTTTTAAAACAGTAGGAGAGTTAAAAGACTGGTCCGAGCCAAAAAACATTGGTTATCCCATTAACACAGGTGTTGATGAGTTGTATTTTTCAAAGGAGAAAAATGGTGACGCTGGATATTTTGTTTCGAATAGGAAAGGATCGGTTTCACTAAAAAATCCGACATGTTGTGACGATATATATTATTTTAAAGAAAATGATTTTGTTCATTTGGGAGTTACAGGTAAAACGTTTGAGTTAAAAGAATCTAAAAAAAATATCGATACATTAACAACAAGCTCCATAACACTATCTCTTGTCTTATTGGACGATTCAATAGAAGGTGGAGAGTTGGTTATCAAAACAATTTTACCTGAAGAAAACGGGGATTATTTCTTTGAACTTGAAAAGGGAAAAGAGTATGCCTTGAAGGCAAATGCAGAGAATTTTTTCTTGCAAACATTTAGTATTTCAACAAAAAATATAGAAAAGTCTGATACAATAGAGAAAGACTTCTTCATGAAAAGATTCTCTCTAAAACCAGTTGTTGTTAAAAACATATATTACGAATACGATAAGTTTTCTTTACTGGATAGCTCTAAAACAGTAATTGATACTACGATGTTGAAAATATTAACCGATAATCCTGATATAAAAATTGAGATTGGTTCACATACGGATTCTCGAGGAAGTGATGCTTACAACCAAAGGTTGTCGCAACAAAGAGCACAGTCCGTAGTTAATTATTTGGTTGGAAAAGGAATACCACGTAAGAGACTTGTTGCCAAGGGATATGGTGAGAGTAAGCCTATTGCTCCTAATGATAACAAAGACGGTTCTGATAACCCCGAGGGTAGACAACTGAACCGAAGAACGGAGTTTAGAATTATAGGTAAAATTGAGGGGGTTTCTGAAATTATTTATACCAAGTAAAATTTCCTTGAATTAGTATTTTTCAGCTAAACAATTCTTTTTTTAATATAGACCAGACCAATCACGAATGTATTCTAATGTCTTTAATGTTTGCCTGAAGCGTCTGGTTTCCATTCCATTTATTAGTCTCTAAAGAATAGCATATATCAAATGAATATCCTTTTGATATGAAATCAAAATGTTCAACCTGGTTAAAGGCTATGGCGGAAATTCTTAGTTTAGGATTTTTTACTTCCATGATTTCCATTTTTAAATGGTCTTTCCCCACAACTCTTAAGGTTCCTTTTACGGCTGTAACATTTATACACTTAAATATGGGTTGCTCGTTTCCAACGCCAAAGGGTTCAAATTGATTTAAAAGGTTAAAAAGACCTTTTTGTATTTGATTAATAGGAAGTTCAATATCTATTTCTATACTTGGTGAAAGGTGATCTTCTTGAATAGTTTCCTCGACGACTTGTTCGAATTGACTAGTAAACTCCTTAAGGTTCTCTTGCTTAACGGTTAGTCCTGCAGCATATTTATGACCTCCAAAAGCCTCTAGCTTATCTGAGGAAAGATTAATGGCATTATATATATCATAGCCCTTCACAGATCTTGCAGAGCCTGTGTAATCGTTTCCGTTTTTTGTAAGAACAATGGTTGGACGGTAATAATAATCCTGAATACGGTTACAAACTATACCTAAAACACCTTTGTGCCAAGTTTCATTATGAACTACTGTAGACTTCTTATTTTGATGGGTGTTATCAGATAGTAAAATTGAAAGGGCTTCTTTTGTCGTTTTTTTATCCAATAATCTTCGGTCAATATTGTTTAAGCTAACTTCTTGACTGATTTTTTTTGCATGATCCTCATTGGTTGCGGTTAAAAGATCAACTGCCTTTGAAGCATGAGATATTCTGCCTGCAGCGTTAATTCTTGGTCCAATAGAGAATCCAATATCGCGCATATTAACTAAGCCATGAATTTTAGCGTTTATTAAAATAGCATTGAGACCAATGGATGGATTTCGGTTTAGTTTTTCTATTCCATACTGAGCTAAAACACGGTTTTCTTCAACTAAGGGAACCATGTCTGCCCCTATTGAAACAGCAAGTAGATCTATATATTTATTGGCCCTTTCTATAGTGATTTCATTTTGGTTACAAAAAGCTTGAAGGAGTTTAAAACCTACTCCTGCACCCGAGAGTTCCTTAAATGGGTAATTACATTTTTTTTGTTTTGGATTTAGAACGATGCTGTTTGGAATGGTTGTACCAGGTAAATGATGATCGCAGATGATGTAATCAATTTTTTTTTCTCTGGCATAATTCACTTCTTTTATTGCTTTAATTCCACAATCTAATGCGACGATAAGTTTAACATTGTTCTCGCTTGCATAATCAATACTTTGAATAGAAATCCCATAGCCTTCTGTATATCTATCGGGAATATAATAGCTAATGTTTTCATAGGATTCCTTGAAGAATGAATAAACCATCGCAACCGAAGTAGTCCCGTCTACGTCGTAATCTCCATAAATGAGTATTTTTTCATTTTTCTTGATTGCTTCATTAATTCTGCAAACTGCTTCAGACATGTTTTTCATTAACATAGGGTCATGAAGCAGGGATGTTGTTGGTCGAAAAAAACGTTTGGCTTTTTTAAATGAGTTAACCCCCCTTTGAATCAACAGTTTGCAAATGCTGTTGTGAACGCATAGTTCTTGTTGAAGCTGACAAACAAGATCAGGATTGGGTTCGGGTTTTAAAAGCCACTTTTTTTTCAGCATGATTCAAAGATATTTTTTATACTTTAAACAACATTGAATTCTGAACAGATTAATACTAAATTGTTAATTAAATCCTTTCGTATATTTATCTCTTGAAGTGAATTCTTTAATGTAAAACACTATATTCAAAATATGGGGGATTATAAAGGTCCAGATAAAATATACGATTTAAGAGAAAAAGAAATTGAAAAAGCCGTTATCGTAGGTGTTGTTTCTCAAAATCAGTCCAATGAACAGGTAAATGAATATTTAGATGAACTTGCTTTTTTGGCACACACAGCAGGTGTCGTTGTTGAAAAAAGATTTGTTCAAAAACTTGAGCGTCCTCATCCAAAAACTTTTGTTGGAAAAGGAAAGTTAGAAGAGGTTAGTGAATATATTGATGTAAACTGTATAGGTACTGTAATATTTGATGACGAACTGAGTCCTTCACAGTTGAGAAATATTGAGACTGCTTTAGAGTGCAAAATACTCGATCGTAACAATTTAATACTGGATATATTTGCATCAAGAGCTCAAACAGCACACGCTAAAACACAAGTTGAACTGGCTCAGTATCAATATTTATTACCTAGACTTACCAATATGTGGACTCACTTATCTCGTCAAAAAGGGGGGGTAGGAATGCGTGGTCCTGGTGAGACGGAAATAGAAACCGATCGACGGATTGCCAGAGACAGAATGGCACTTTTGAGAAAACGTCTTAGTAAAATTGATAAACAAAAGTCGACACAAAGGGGAAATCGAGAAAAAATGATTCGAGCCGCATTGATTGGTTACACGAATGTGGGTAAATCGACAATTATGAATGCTTTGGGGAAAAGCGATGTTCTGGCGGAGAATAAGCTTTTTGCAACCCTGGACACTACAGTCAGGAAAGTAGTTGTGGGAAATTTACCATTTTTACTTTCTGATACAGTTGGATTTATTCGCAAATTGCCTCATGGATTAGTCGAATCTTTTAAGTCAACTTTAGATGAAGTTAGAGAATCCGATTTACTTATTCATGTTGTTGATATTTCGCACCCTAATTTTGAAGATCATATTCGAGTTGTTAATGAGACAATTAAAGAGATAGACTCATCAGAAAAACCAACTCTTTTGGTTTTTAATAAAATTGATGCATACAATTACATTGAAAAAGAAGATGATGACTTGACTCCAAAATTACCTGAAAATTACTCTTTAGAAGAGCTAAAAAAAACCTGGATGGCTAAAGATCATAATGTGGAATGTCTTTTTATTTCAGCAGGTCAAAAAACAAATTGGAATGAGTTTAAATCAACACTGTATTCTAAAATTAGAGAGCAGCATATTAAACGTTATCCTTACAATGATTTTTTATATCCTGATTTACCAATAGCATAACTATGCTTGAAGAGGTTAATAAAAAAGATCGTTTAGTATTACTTTGGACTTTTAATTCTGACATTCAGGCCGAACAAGCTAAATTGCTGCTTGAAAGTCAAGGTTTCTTTGCGCACATTAACAGCTCATACTCAACAAGATTTAATTATTACGAGGCATTCGTGAATACAATAACGGGTGGAGTTAGGCTTTTAACAAAGGAAAGTCAGGCTTATGATGCTTATGTTTTATTAGCAATGCACGATATTGTGCCTATGAAAGATATTATGACAAGTGATTCTTCAGGGATAGATGGATTTCAAAAATTCATGAAAAACATTCCTTTTTTTAAATCCTTTGGTGCAATAGGACAAGTATTTTTATTAGCTCTTATTTTGACAGCGATTTTATTAATAATAACCCTTATTATTTAGTTTTTTTCGAATAGTATTGAAAAACTCAAAAACGTATATTTGCATTTTTTGCAAAATTTATTGCATTCTTATCGTTTTTTAATTCTGAAGCTCTTTTCAATTGTCTGAATTTTGAATTAAGTAATTGACTAAAAAAGTCAAAATTTAATTAAAAAAACAATAGAAAAATGAATAAGGTAAGACTAAAATTGGGATTGATGTGGATTTTTATTTTAATCCAAACAGCAACAATGGCAAAGGAAACAATTGCCATTGTAAATTTTGATGTTATTGGATCCAACTATAAAGAAAGTCAATACATCTCCATGGTTACTTCTGAAATACGGAAATTGGATACAATGGATGTTATCGATAAATACTCGGTTGCTGAGCTTGTTGAAGCTAAAGTACAACCGGGTAAGAAATGTTTTGGTGTTAGATGCATTTCTGAATTGGGGAAATCACTCGGGGTTGATTATGCACTAACCGGTTCTGCAGAATTAACGGGTGAGAAACTGTCAATTCACTTAAGGTTGATAAATCCCGAAACTCAAAAAGTGGTGGAGAGTGATTATTCAGAGTATTTATTTGAAGAGGAATACATCTGGAAGTTTATGGAAATGTCTGTAAAGTCACTTTTTAATAAAAAAGTAAAGTTAGATGATTTGGTTGTTTTTAACTTTGACAAAGCTAAAAATGCTGAACTTGAGGGTCCAAAAATTAAACCTTATAATCTTTCAGGTCCCCGTTTTGGTCTTTCTTACATAACGGGGTTAAACAGCAATATAATTCAAAGTTCAGCACCAGGAGGTTATAATAAGAATCCAACTATGGCGGTTATAGGATATCAATATGAAAAGTCTTATTTATATACTGGAGCCGTGCAAGCTGTTTTTCAAACGAATGTATCTTTGACCGGATTGGATCAGCAGTTGGCAATCCCTGCTCTTTCTTTACTTAATGGTTTCAGAGGTGTGAAGTATGGTTTTGAAATAGGATTTGGTCCAATATTTAGGCTGAAACAAGTCCAGAAAGGATATATGGATGAGTCAAACCATTGGATAATTGAAGGGGAGAATTCTGATTATGAAGGTGTTTTATCAAATCGATTGGATAGTAGAGGTGATTATAAATTCCAGCCGGGCTGGGTTTGGGCAATTGGTAAAAGTTTTAAAGCTGGAAATATGACAATACCTGTTAACCTATACGCAATACCTGACAACGATGGCTGGCTATATGGATTCTCTTTTGGATATGCTTTGCATAAGTAAAATAAAAAAGGCCGGTTTATTCGGCCTTTTTTATTTTAAGGAATGAATTAATTCAACATATTCCTCCATGGCCTCTTCCTGGCTTTTTCCTTTAAGTTGTTCCCACGCATTGTATTTCGCAAGGTTTACAAAGTCGAATCCGATTGGTTTTTCGCCTGATACATCACCCTTTGTTGCCTGTTTATAAAGGCTGTATAGTTTAAGTAGGATGTCGTTTGAAGGCTTCTCGGGAAGATTTTTAGATTCATTTACAGCTTTTTGAAATTGTTCATTTAGAGTCATAGGCTTAAAGTTTATTTTGGTTCATTAATTCTTCGATTTCCTCTGTTTCAATTGGTATCGAAGCCATAAGGTCAACGGGTCCATTTTCCGTTACAAGTATATCGTTTTCAATTCTTATTCCAATTCCTTCTTCTGGGATATATATTCCAGGCTCGCATGTGAAAACCATTCCTGATTTAAAAGAAGAAAATCTATTACCAACATCGTGAACGTCCATTCCTAAAAAATGAGCTGTGCCGTGAGGAAAGTATTTTTTGTAGAGTGGACTTTTTGAAGATTGTTTCTTTACTTCTTCTTTTTTCAAGAGTCCTAATCCGATTAGTTCGGCTTCCATAAGCTTCCCAACCTCTTTGTTAAATTCCTCCAAAGTATTACCGGGTACAAACATTTCAGTTGCAGTAATCATTACTTTTCTAACAGTATTGTAAATTTGTCGCTGACGTTTTGTAAATTGACCATTAACGGGAATGGTTCGAGTTAAATCGGAAGCGTAGTTGGCATATTCTGCACCAAAATCCATTAAAATTAAATCTCCTGATTTACATTGTTGATTGTTGTGTGTGTAGTGAAGAATACAGGCGTTGGAACCTGAGGCAAATATAGGTGTGTAAGCATGACCATTTGCCTTATTTATAATGAATTCATGAGTAGCCTCAGCTTCGAGTTCATATTCCCAAACCCCTGGTTTTGTTCTGTTTAAAACTCTTCGAAATCCTTTTTCGGTAATGCTGCAAGCTCTTTTTATGAGATCAATTTCTAAATCAGCCTTCACTTCTCTTAACTTTGTTACTAAGGGAGTTGCTCTTTCAAAATTGTGTGCAGGTAATTGATTTTTTATTCTGCGCGTAAACCTTAAATTTCTTGAATCCACTTGTGAGTTGGCTCTGTCGTGTTCATTTTGATTTACATATATGTTTGTAGCCCAGTTGGTCAGCCTGTTAAAAGTAGCATCGAAGTCTTCCAACCACAGCACCGTTTTTATGCCAGAAACTCTTACAGCTTCTTCTTTACTGTATTTGGGACCTTCCCATATTTGGGTCTGTTTACACGTCTCTCTTATAAATAGCACCTCCCGATAAGATGGGTTTGGGCATTCAGGAAACAAGAGTAATATTGATTTTTCCTGGTCAATTCCACTCAAATAGAAGAAATCAGAGTTTTGGCGAAATGGGAAAAAGCAATCACCGTTTCTCGGCATTTCATCATTTGAGTGAAATATAGCTAAGCTGTTGTTTTTTAAGGATTTACTAAATCTGTTTCTGTTGTCAATAAACAGTTTGGAATCAATAATGTCGTATCTTACGTTCATATCTTACTAGTTTAGAAAGAATCTAAATAAAAACCTGTAATCTTTTAGAGATTCAAGGTTGAAAACCCTTTTAAATATAAGTATTAATAGGGGTTTAGAAGGTTTTTCAACATGTTTTAATAACTTCTATCTATGAATACCCTTTGTACTGTAAAGTACCATTCAAGGTTATAAACGATTTGTGTTGTAAATTTGTAACATGAATTAAATTTAATTCGAGAACAAAAAATTAGATTTTATGAGTAATTCAGGAATAGGGAAAACATCTATAGGTAGGAAAGTAGTTATGGCGCTTTCGGGTTTGTTTTTATTGGTTTTCCTCTTGCAACATCTAATCATTAACTTTTTATCCGTTATTAATCCGGATGCTTTTAATGCGGCTTCTCAGTTTATGGGAACAAATCCATTTGTTCAATTTCTTGCACAACCTATTTTAATTGCAGGGGTTTTAGTGCATTTTGCAATGGGTGTCATTTTAACAATCAAAAACAAAAAAGCGAGGCCTGTTGCTTATGTAGTAGATAATCAGGCGGCCAACTCTTCTTGGGTGTCCAGAAATATGATCATTACAGGGATAATGATCTTTCTTTTTTTGGTAATTCATATGGGTCAGTTTTGGATTCATGAAATTAGTTTGAAATTTTTTGGAGAGCAAAGTTGGGATAAGGTTGGTTTTGTCAAAGGAACAGAGGATTTTCGATATTGGGCAGAGCTTCACAAAACTATGGGAGACCCCATAAATGCAAGTTTGTATACTTTGGCTTTTATATTTCTTGGGCTTCATTTGGCCCATGGGTTTGCGTCCACTTTTCAATCCGTAGGGTTTAGGGACAAAAAATATACTCCTGGATTAGAAAAATTTGGAAAAGCATATTCGGTATTGGTGCCGTTATTATTTATTGTTATTGCATGGTTTCACGTAATAACGGAATAAACAAAATTTTGATATGTCAGTATTAAATTCAAATATACCTGAAGGTCCAATAAAAGATAAATGGACCAATCATAAAAACAATATTAACGTTGTAAATCCAGCCAATAAAAGGTTGATTGATGTAATTGTTGTAGGTACAGGATTAGCAGGAGGATCCGCAGCAGCTTCCCTTGCTGAGATGGGTTATAATGTTAAAGCATTTTGTTATCAAGACTCTCCCAGACGTGCACACTCAATAGCGGCTCAAGGGGGAATCAATGCTGCTAAAAATTATCAAAATGATGGTGACTCTGTTTACCGGTTGTTTTACGACACAGTAAAAGGGGGTGATTATCGTGCACGAGAAGCAAATGTATATCGATTGGCTGAGGTTTCGGCCAACATTATTGATCAATGTGTTGCTCAAGGAGTTCCGTTTGCAAGAGATTACGGAGGTTTGTTAGATAACCGTTCATTTGGTGGAGTTTTGGTATCTCGTACGTTTTATGCAAAGGGTCAAACAGGTCAACAGTTATTATTGGGTGCTTATTCTGCAATGAATCGGCAAATCAATAAAGGAAAAATTAAGATGTACAACCGTCATGAAATGATGGATTTGGTAAAGGTGAATGGTGAGGCTCGTGGAATCATCGCTCGAAATTTAGTAACCGGTGAAATAGAAAGACATTCTGCTCATGCTGTTGTTTTGTGTACAGGGGGGTATGGAAATGTTTTTTTCCTGTCTACCAATGCTATGGGGTCTAATGTATCGGCTGCATGGAAAGCACATAAAAGAGGTGCTTTTTTTGCCAATCCTTGTTACACACAAATTCATCCTACATGTATTCCTCGTTCGGGAGAAGATCAGGCTAAATTAACTCTGATGTCAGAATCCTTGAGGAACGATGGTAGAATTTGGGTGCCTGGAAAATTAGAGGATGCTCAAGCCATTAGAGAAGGAAAACTAAAGCCTACTCAAATTAAGGAAGAAGACAGAGATTACTACCTGGAGAGAAGATATCCCGCTTTTGGAAATTTAGTGCCTAGGGATGTAGCCTCAAGAGCAGCAAAAGAGCGATGCGATGCTGGTTTCGGAGTTAATCAAACAGGTGAAGCTGTATATTTGGATTTTGCATCAGCCATTGAGCGTTATGGTAAAACAGAGGCGAATATTAAAGGGCTTGACGCAAACGATTCAAAATTAGTAAACGAACTTGGAACTAAGGTTGTGGAAGCCAAGTATGGGAATTTATTTCAAATGTATGAGAAGATTGCCGATGAAAATCCTTACAAAACACCAATGAAAATTTATCCTGCTGTTCATTATACTATGGGTGGTATTTGGGTAGATTATAATTTAATGACAACCGTACCGGGATGTTATGCTGCAGGTGAAGCGAATTTTTCAGAGCATGGAGCAAACAGGCTTGGAGCTTCTGCGTTAATGCAAGGTTTAGCGGATGGATATTTCGTTTTGCCTTATACTATTGGTAATTTCTTGGCTAAGGACATTCGAACAGGAGAAATTCCAACAGACACGGAAGAGTTTGATCAAGCAGAAAAAGAAGTGAAAGAACGGTTGGATTTCTTCATAAATAATAAAGGTTCTAAATCTGTTGATCATTTCCACAAGCGTTTAGGTAAGGTAATGTGGAATAAGGTTGGAATGTCACGAAATGAGCAAGGTTTGAAAGAGGCCGTTGATGAAATAAAACAAATTAGAGAAGAATTTTGGAAAGATGTAAAAGTTCCAGGTGTTTCACACGGGTTAAATCCTGAATTGGAAAAAGCTGGACGAGTAGCTGATTTCTTAGAGCTTGGAGAGTTGTTTGCAAAAGATGCTCTTCACAGAAATGAATCTTGTGGAGGTCATTTTCGTGAAGAATCTGTTGAGGTTGGAGGTGAACAAGACGGAGAAGCATTAAGAGATGACGTCAATTTTAGATATGTCGCTGCCTGGGAGTATAAAGGTGAACCAAGTGACGCAGTTTTGCATAAAGAGCAATTGGAGTTTAACGACATCGAATTGAAACAAAGATCTTACAAGTAATAGTTAACAGCCACCCTTTTTGGTTGGCATAAAAACTTAAAGACATGAATTTAACTTTAAAAGTTTGGCGTCAATTAAACGCCAAAGAAGCAGGAAAAGTTGAAACGTACAACGTAAAAGATATAAGCCCTGATTCTTCATTCTTGGAGATGTTGGACATTTTAAATGAGCAATTAATCAACAGTGATATTGAGCCAGTTGCGTTTGATCATGATTGTAGAGAAGGTATTTGCGGGATGTGCTCATTGTATATTAATGGGGAGGCACATGGACCAGACAGAAAAGTGACTACTTGCCAGTTACACATGAGAATGTTTAAGGACGGTGATACGATAACTATTGAGCCCTTTCGGTCTGCAGGTTTTCCTGTTGTAAAAGATTTGGTAGTAGATAGAAGTGCTTTTGATAGAATACAACAGGCGGGAGGATACGTATCGGTTAACACGTCAGGGAACACTCAGGATGCAAATGCTATTCCTATTCCCAAAGCAGATGCCGACAAGGCTTTTGATGCTGCGACCTGTATTGGTTGTGGTGCTTGTGTTGCAACCTGTAAGAATGGTTCGGCCATGTTATTTGTTTCTGCTAAGGTATCTCAATTTTCATTGCTGCCACAGGGTCAGGTAGAAAAAGACCGAAGAGTATTGAATATGGTGGATCAAATGGATTCAGAAGGATTTGGTAACTGTACTAATACGGGTGCTTGTGAAGTAGAATGTCCAAAAGGAATCTCCTTGGACAATATTGCCCGAATGAATAGAGACTTCTTGAGCGCGTCCATATTATCAAAGGATAAATAGACGTAACATCATTTTGGAGATTTAACCCGGGGAATTTTTATAGAGTGTTCTTTTCTTGAAATAAAAAAAGGACGTAGACCAACAGGTGGAATAACTATTGGGATTCTCATAAAAATCAATAAAAAAATTATTTAATCTTTCTAAATAAGTAATCAAATCCTTTATGTATTCATAAAGATCTGGTTTTTATTGGGGTGTATATCAAAGGATTGTAGGCTTTATAGTTGAGGATTGTAAAAAACATTACGGAACGATAATTAAGATCAAAGGCGTATAATTTAATATATTTGCTAAATTATGAAGGGCTTTCTCAATAATATTTTTCTTTTAGTTGTATTCTTGCCTGCTTTATTAATGGGTCAAAATGAGGTTTCGATTATTTCTATATACCCTGATTCTTGTTTGGATAGTGAATGCGTCTGGCCAGGGGATGCAAATTTTGATGGTGCTGTAAATAGTAAAGATATCATTCAAATAGGGAGTCTTTTTTCACAAACATCCGATAATAAGCGAACAATGGCGACGACGAACTGGGTAGAGCAAGCTTGTTCCGATTGGGAGGTTTCCAAGTTTAATGTAAATGCGAAGCATGCAGATTCAGATGGAAATGGAATTATTGATTTTTTGGATACAGAGGTTGTTGAAAAAAATTATTTATCTGTTTCATTAAAAACAGATGAAACAATTCCCTCAGATTCTTTAGGCCCTCCTATTTATATTTTGTCAAATTATGATACGGTCAATCAGTCGGATTCAATTATCTACTCGATTTATTTAGGAAGTGATGAAACTCCTGCAGAAAATGTTTATGGAGTAAGTATGAAATGGCAACATGAAACACCAGAAGTTTTTGGAAGCGATAACTCAGCAGATTTTAATGGAAGTTGGTTGGGGACCAAAAATGTTGATATGATTGCTAATGGTTTTCCTCTAGAAGATGGAATAGATATTGGAATGTCTAGAACTGATCAGCAAAACCGAACAGGAAAAGGACGTATATCAACAGTAAGAATTATTGTTCCAGATAACTTAGGAGAAATTCAGAAAGATATTAACCTGGTACTAACCGATTTATTAATAATTAGTTTTGAGGGAGATACTATTCATCCGAATATTATCCTTCAGGATCCTGTTGTAATTCTTCGAAACAGAATAAAAGATTTGAATATTCTTGAAAAAAACGTGTTGGTTTATCCCAATCCAAATTCGGGGATATTAAATCTAGAATCTAGGTTACAGTTGGATAAAATCAGAATAGTTGATTTATCAGGAAGGTCATTATATGTACAAATTAATCCTTCTCTTCACGAAGTATTCGATCTTTCAGGTTTTGGGAGAGGTTTGTATGTTATAGAATTCCAGTCAGGAGGTGTAACGGCTTACGAAAGAGTTTTTGTTGAATAAATATTCATTAACAACACGAAAAGGTAAAAGATTTTCAGTTAATTTTTTATAAAATCATGAGTAAAACGCTTCAGCAGATATATTTTCTTATTCTGTTTTCACCTGTTTTGTTAACAGGGCAGAATTTGAACTTTAGGAATTTGAATACTTTTACAGTTGATTTTCCACATGGGATAGTGAGTCCTCAACCTCTGGGAGACTTAAATAATGATGGGGTTCCTGAGCTTATTACTTCATATATGGGTTCGGACAGTTTATATTTGATTTATCTGGATGAAAATTTAGAAATGTCACAGATGAAACCCATCGATTTGAACACTATCTATACAAATGATACTTCGTCAAATTGGAAAAATAATTTTAGGATTCTGGGAGATTTAGATAATGATGGGATCTCTGAAGTTGTAGTTTCCAACCCCCAAATAAATAGTGGAGAAGTTTGCATTTTATTTCTAAATCACAATGGAGAGGTAAAAGATTATAATATTATTGACCCATATGCAGGTGATATGCCTTTTTATTCAGAGTTAAGTTCTGCTGATTATTTTGGACAGGGAATTTTTCCAATTGGAGATATTGATAACGATAATGTTCCCGATATTATAATTGTTGGTTGGTCAGAAATGACTTGTGACAGCATGTCGTACAATCATCAAATAACTTATGATGAATTTTCTGATACGATTTATAAAGTAAGTGAAAATTGTATTTTGAAGAACGATTCAGCGTTGCCCGTTCTTTTTATTGTTAAATTAAATTCAGACGGATCAGTAAAATCGTATCATTCATTGATTGAAAACGTTGCTTCTTATTGGGTTGATGTTTTTGGAAACGTTACTATGTATGAAGAATATCCTTTGTCTCCTGGTTCAATTCACAACATCGGGGATGTTGACGGAAATGGAGCAATTGACTTATTTATTATTGAGGAAAAAAATGAATTTGATTATTACGATGAGGGTTGGCATGTTTTGTTTTTTAATGAAGACTATACCGTTAAATCAAAAGTCTATCAGGCATCAAAGCCGTTTGGGATGTGGCTAAGACCCCGTGAGTACTATGAAAATTTCACCGTTATTCCTGATCTTAATATGGATGGGGTTCGGGAGGTTTTGCTAAGTGATCCAGTGGGGCAAATTGGTAATTCTATCGATTATGAAGCAAAACTTAATATAGCTTATTTCGACACTACAGGCGAACTTGATAAACTGGAAGCTCTTTTGAAAGATTCAATTGTTGATTGGGAGAATAACACGTATCAGTCTTTTCTTTTTGGACTATCCATTACTCATCTTGGTGATATAAACAGCGATGGTTTTTCAGAAGTTTTAGCTCTTTCTCGAGGCTTTACTGAACCCTTTGTTTACGATAATGTTTTATCTATTATTTCCATTTATCCTGATTCGTGTTCAGAGATTGACTGTGTTTGGCCGGGTGAAGCCAATTTAGACGGAGTAGTAAATACAAAAGATATTCTTCAGATTGGTAGTGTTTTTAACCAAACTTCTGATAAAAAGAGAGTTATGGCTACGACAGAATGGGTGGAGCAATCCTGTCAAGATTGGGAACTAAATAAATTTAATGTAAATGCAAAGCACTCCGATTCTGATGGAAATGGAGTGATTAATTTTTCGGATTCCGAGGTTATTAAAAAAAATTATTCAAAAGTTTCTTTAAAAATGGATGAAAATATATCGACAGACCCTTCTGGTCCACCTTTGTTTATTTCTTTAAAAAAAGACACTGTTTCTCAATCGGATTCAATAGTCTACGACATCTATTTTGGAGATTCAGAGATGCCCGTGGAAAATTTATTTGGAATGAGTATTAAGTTACAACATGAGATAGCAGAAGTTTTTGGGAGTGATAATTTGGCAAACTTTAACGGCAGCTGGTTGGGAGTGGAAAATGAGGATATGATAGCGGTTGAAATTCCATTAGAAGACGGAATAGATATCGGAATCTCAAGGATTGATCAAACGAATCGAAGTGGCGAAGGTTTTTTGTTCTCGGTTAAATTTTTAAGTTCGGGTAATTTAGAAGGAGTTCAAACAGACTTTAATCTACGAATTACGGATTTACTTATTATTAGTTTTGAGGGAGATACGATAATACCTAATATTGTTTATACTGACCCTGTTATTGTTTTTAATAAAAAAGAACCAGATCTTAATACACTTGAAAAAAACCTTATAATTTATCCTAACCCAAGTTCAGGGGTTTTAAATATAGAGTCCAGGTTACAATTGGATGAAATCAGAATAGTTGATTTATCAGGAAGATCAATATATGAAAAGAAAAATCCTTCCAGGTATGAGGTGATGAATATTTCTGATTTTCAAAAAGGGTTGTATGTTCTGGAATTTCAGTCGGGTGATTTAGTTGCTCATAAGCAGGTTTTTATGAATTGATATTGTTGATAGTTACTGTTTTAGCATTGACGTTCAATTTTGTATATTGAACTAACCTAAAAACGTATGAAAAAACGTAACTTTTAATCAGCCTTTTCCAATTAACTCATCAGAAAATATATTTTTGTTAAATGAAATTGCCTTATTCAATACAGGATATTCTTAGTTTAACTGAAGGAAGATTACTTCAAGAAGGAAAGGAACTTTTCGATGTAAAAACACTTCTGATTGACAGTCGACGAATATCCAATGCTTCCGAATCAATATTCATTGCGGTAAAGGGAGAGCGTCATAATGGGCATGATTTCATTTCAGAAGCAAATCAAAAAGGGGTTTCTGCTTTTATAGTTGATGAAGAGATTAATTTGACACTGGTTAAGGGGGCTTGGGTTATTAAAGTCCCAAATACTTTAATTAGCCTTCAGTTAATTGCGCATAGGCATTTGAGTAGGTTTAATTTCCCTGTAATTGGAATTACTGGAAGTAATGGAAAAACCATAGTAAAGGAATGGCTTTATCAATTGTTAAAAGACGAGTTTCATATCGTTAAAAGCCCTAAAAGTTATAATTCTCAGGTAGGTGTTCCTTTAAGTGTTTGGCAATGCAATTCTGAACACAACTTTGGTATTTTTGAAGCTGGAGTTTCCAAGCCAGGAGAAATGGGAGCCCTTGAATATATGATTCAACCGACCATTGGTGTTTTTACCAATTTAGGAGGAGCACATGACGAAAACTTTAAAAATTGGGATGAAAAAGCGAAGGAAAAGTTAAGGCTTTTTGAAAAATCAAAAGTTTTAATTTATTGTCGAGACTATTTACCCGTTCATAATTTAATTACAAAAAAATCACACTTTAAAGAATTAAAAACATTTACATGGAGTAAAAAACTCCCTGCTGATTTAATGGTTGGTAAGATTGATAAAACGGACCTTGAGTCTTCAATACAAGCAGTGTATCAAAATCAGTTTGTTAAGATAAAAGTTCCTTTTAACGATGATGCTAGTATTGAAAATTGCATAAATTGTTGGGCCACTTTACTCTTTTTAGGATATGATTCGGAATGGGTAAATAAACGAATTAAGTCTCTAGCTCCAGTTGCAATGCGACTGGAATTAAAAGAAGGGTTGAACAATTGTTCAGTAATTAATGATTTTTATAATTCGGACTTTAGTAGTTTGGGTATATCGATTGATTTCATGATTCAACAAAAGCAACAATCGAACAAAACAATAATTTTATCGGACATATTGCAATCGGGTAAAAAAGATGAAGAGCTTTATCGGTCGGTTTCAGATCTTTTATCTTCTAAAGGAATTAATAAAATTATTGGAATAGGTAAAAATATATCTGGACAAAAAGAGCTTTTTCCTTCAGGATCTAATTTTTATACGACAACTAATGATTTCATACAAAGTATTGATTTGTCATTATTTAAAAACGAAACTATTCTTTTAAAAGGGGCTCGTCCGTTTGGTTTTGAAAGAATAAGTACATTGTTTCAAAAGCGTGTTCATGAAACAGAATTGGAAATCAACCTAAATTCAATCGTTCATAATTTAAATTATTTTAAATCAATAGTACTACCCAAAACAAAAATAATGGCAATGGTAAAAGCTTTTTCATATGGAAGTGGTTCGTATGAGATTGCTAATCTTTTTCAGTTCAATCTTGTCGATTACCTTGCCGTTGCTTACGCGGATGAGGGTGTCGAATTGAGAAGGGCTGGAATTACTTTACCCATAATGGTTATGAATCCAGAACAACAATCCTATGATTTAATGATTCAAAATCGGCTTGAGCCTGAAATCTATTCATTTAAAGTATTCAACTTATTTACAAAGGCACTTAAACGAAGCGGATTTAAAAATTCAAACGGATATCCCGTTCATATTAAGATTGATACAGGTATGCATCGTTTGGGTTTTGAAGAAGAGGACTTACATAAACTTATCATAAAAATAAAAAACGACAAACGGATAAAGGTTAAAAGTATTTTTAGTCACCTGTCTACGGCAGATGAGCCGATTCATAAACTTTTTACAAAAGACCAAATTGAATTGTTTGATCGCTTAAGCCGCTTGATGTGTGACAGTTTAGGCGGTGAAATAATTCGTCATATTGTTAATTCAGCGGGAACATTGGCGTTTCCTGAAGCACATTTCGATATGGTCCGCTTAGGCATTGGTTTGTATGGAGTTAGCTCGTTTCCAGAGCATCAAGAAAAGTTGGAATCGGTGTCTCAATTAAAAACAACAATTTCCCAAATAAAGAAAGTTCCTGCACACGACTCTATTGGCTACTCAAGAATGGAAATGCCTACCAGAGAAATGACCATAGCAACTGTTCCAATTGGATATGCTGATGGTTTAAGAAGAAGTTTAGGAAGAAGAAAAGGGTATATGTTGATTAATGGAAAAAAAGCTCCCATAGTTGGTAACGTCTGTATGGATATGTGTATGTTGGACATTACCAATATTGATGCAGAAGAGGGCGACGAGGTTCTTGTTTTTGGTAAGGGATATCCTATTCAGGATTTTGCTAAACTAATGGATACGATCCCTTATGAAGCTTTAACAGGGATTTCATCAAGAGTTAAACGCTCGTATTATCAAGAGTAATTAATTTAGCACTATGTTAATTGATACACACGCCCATTTTTATTTAAAGGAGTTTAAGAACGATTTAAACGATTGTGTTCAACGTTGTAAGGAAAATGGAATCCAACAAGTTTTAATGCCTAATGTTGATGTTGAATCCATTGAGTGTATGCATTTATTGGAGTACGGAAATTCTAAATTTTTTAAAAGTATGATGGGAATTCATCCCTGTTATGTCAAAAAGGATTTTCAGCAAGAATTGGATGTCTGTAAATCATGGTTTGATAAACGAGAGTATTGCGCTGTTGGGGAGATTGGAATCGATTTGTATTGGGATAAATCCACTCTCGCCATTCAACAAGATGCTTTTCGACAGCAAATACAATGGGCTAAAGAATTGGGCAAGCCAATTGTAATTCACGCGCGTGAGAGCTTTCAAGAAATTTTTCAAATTATTGACGAGGAAAATGATGATTCTTTAACCGGTGTTTTTCACTGCTTTACTGGCGGCATCGATGAAGCCCATAAGATAATGAGCTATGGAGGTTTTAAAATGGGTGTAGGAGGTGTTTTAACCTATAAAAAATCAGGTCTTGATAAAACTATTATTCAGGTTCCTTTGTCTGAACTGGTTCTGGAAACAGACTCTCCATATCTTTCGCCTACTCCAAAAAGAGGGAAAAGAAATGAGCCATCTTATCTTCGGTATATTGCCGAAAAACTAGCTGAGGTAAAAGGAGAAACATTTAAAACAGTGGCTGAAGCAACAACTTTGAATGCAACTAAACTTTTTAAATTAGATTAGACTGGCGCCTGACCGAACTTTTTTAAGATTCTGTAATGCATTCCTATTGCCTTAAAAAAACTTCCGTTTGTATAATAAGGAATGTTGTATTCTTTTGCAGTCTCTTTAACTATTTTAGAAATTTTTCGGTAATGTACATGACAAATACCGGAAAAAAGATGATGTTCGATTTGATAGTTTAATCCTCCAATGTACCATGAAAACAGTCTGCTTTTTTGCGAAAAATTGGCAGTTGTTTGGAGTTGATGAATTTCCCAGTTGTTTTCAATAATTTCATTTTCATTTGGTTCAGGAAAGTCAATTTCTGGCATTACATGAGCCAATTGAAAAATTAAGCTTAGAATAATGCTGCATACATAATGCATTAAAAACCAACCTATCAAAGTGGTTAAAACAGGAAGTTTTAGAATAAATATAGGGACGACTAAAATGTAGGAGAAATAAAAGAGTTTCCAAAAAATAATTATTAGTAGTTCTTTTTTAAACTCTCTTTCTTTTACCAATCCTTTTTTTCTAAATCTGAAAATTTGCAAGTAGTCTTTCCACATTACCCAACCAAACGTCATCAAGCCGTAGGCAAAAATAAAGAATACGTGCTGGTATTTGTGAATGGGTTTGTGTTCAGAGTGTGGTGAGAATCTTAAGAATCCGGGGCCATCAATATCTTCGTCGAGTCCTTCAACATTTGTAAATGTATGATGCAGTACATTGTGTTGGAGCTTCCAAAGTTTAGCGCTTCCGCCTACGAGGTTTAAAGTAAGTCCCATTGCTCGATTCACGATTTTATTTCTTGAAAAAGCACCATGGTTTCCGTCGTGCATTATCGACAAACCTATTCCAGCCATACCAACTCCCATCAGACACCATAGCCCTATTACAAACCATGTGTTTAACACCATTGATGAGGCAATTAAATAGAATGGTCCAAAAAACATGGATAACATTACAAAGGATTTGAAGAACATATTAAAGTTTCCAAATCGATCAATATTATTTTTATTAAAATAATCGTTGACTCTTTTTTTAAGAACCTTAGAAAAGTCAGAAGGAAAATTTTTATCGAATTTTACGGTTGTTTGCCTCATCGCTGTCAAAAGTACGACTTTAATAAAGGAGATTCCATTAAAACTGAAAGATTATTTCTATGAAGAGTACTTAAGCAGTCCTTGAAGAGGAGTGGTTTTTAACTTTTGAAATGCTTTTAACAGCTTCTATAATGGAGTCTTTGTCGTAGTTACATTCCGAATGAAGCTCTCCTTGAGATCCGTGTTCAATGTATTTATCAGGAATGCCCAATCTTTTGATTTGAGCAGTGTAGCCATGATCAACCATGAATTCTATTATAGCGCTTCCTATTCCTCCAATTATGCAACCGTCTTCAACGGTGATGATTTTATCAAATTTCCCAAAAACTTCGTGTAATAGAAGACTATCAAGGGGCTTGGCAAATCGCATGTCATAATGGGCAACGTCAAAGCCTTGATCGTTTAAGTCCTTACAAGCTTCAATCGCATAATTTCCAACATGGCCTAAGGTTAGTATTGCCGCATCCATTCCATTCTTAATTTTCCTTCCTTTTCCTATTTTGATTTCTTTAAATGGGGTTTTCCATTCAGTCATCGCTCCCTTTCCCCTTGGATATCGAATTGAGAAGGGTCCTTTATTGGGAAGTTGTGCTGTATACATTAAATTTCTTAACTCTTCTTCATTCATTGGTGCGCTTACAACAATATTGGGGATGCATCTCATGTATGCAATGTCGTAAGCTCCATGGTGAGTAGGTCCGTCAGCTCCCGCTATTCCTGCTCTATCTAAGCAAAAAACAACATTGAGGTTTTGAAGAGCTACATCATGTATAACCTGATCGTATGCGCGCTGCATGAATGAAGAATATATGTTACAGAAAGGAATAAGTCCCTGAGTTGCCAAACCAGCAGAAAATGTTACCGCATGTTGTTCTGCAATACCTACATCAAATGATCTGTCCGGCATAGCTTTCATCATGATGTTCAGAGAGCTGCCTGTGGGCATAGCAGGAGTTATTCCCATTATTTTTTCATTTTTTTCGGCCAACTCAACTATTGAGTGACCAAAAACTTCTTGGTATTTAGGTGGTTGAGGGCGTTTTGGAGCTACCTTTACAATTTCGCCGGTATCTTTATTAAATATACCAGGCGCATGCCATTCTGTTTGATTACCTGATTCTGCAGGTTTGTATCCTTTTCCTTTTTTTGTGAGAACATGTAAAATCTTTGGGCCAGGTATTTCTTTTAAATCTTTGAGCGTTTTAACAAGGTGTTTTACATCGTGTCCATCAACAGGACCGAAATACCTAAAGTTAAAAGACTCAAAAAGATTTGAAGTTCCTAAAACAGAAGTTTTAACAGCATCTTGAATTTTGGAGGCGATTGCTTGCGCGTTGGGTCCAAATTTGCTTATGTGTCCAAGTAAATTCCATACCTCATCTTTCACTTTGTTGTAAGCAGCAGAAGTAGTAATGTCTGTTAAATATTCATTGAGAGCAGTAACATTTGGATCGATGGACATACAGTTGTCATTAAGTATTATGAGTAGATTGCTATTTTCAACTCCACCATGATTCAATGCTTCAAAAGCCATTCCTGCAGTCATGGCTCCATCGCCAATAACCGCAATATGTTGCTTTTCGTTGTCTCCAAGATACTTACTGGCAACACTCATTCCGAGAGCTCCTGATATGGATGTTGATGAATGACCTACTCCAAATGTATCATATTCGCTTTCCGACCTTTTAGGAAAACCACTTAATCCTCCGTACTTTCTTTGAGAAGGAAAATTATCACGACGTCCCGTGATGATTTTATGACCATAAGCTTGGTGACCGACGTCCCAAACCAATTGGTCCTCCGGAGTATTGAAAACATAATGAAGTGCAGTGGTTAATTCAACAACTCCCAGACTGGCACCAAAGTGACCTCCTTTTTTAGAAACTACTTCAACTATATAATCTCTCAATTCATTGCAGAATTGAGGTAGATTTTTTGTATTCAGTTTTTTAAGATCCTTCGGATTATCGACTGATTTTAATAATTCTCCTTGCTTGAAATCCATAATACTGTCTCAACGCAAATTTAAATAAAATAATGACTTCAATAAAGGTAAATTAACAATTTGACGCCTAATTTTAACTACTATTAAGAATACTTTATTCCTTCAACATTGGTTCTAACCATTTAAATAAAAAAAATCCCGTTTGTATAATTTTAAAAAAAATAAAAAATAGACTGAAGCTATATCCATTGGGCGTTTTTGAAAAAAAAAGAAGGTTTTGACAAAAAAAACAATGTTAACGTAAACGTTTTTAATGTAATTTTGTTTCCAATGTTTGTGAAAGAACTATCAGATCCAAAAGAAATTTCTCTGCTTGAAAGAGTCAATGAGGTTTATCTCAAAAGAGGTGTAAAACGAACAACAATGGATGATATGGCAAAAGCCATTAATGTATCCAAAAAGACATTATATAAATATGTCAAAAACAGGAAAGAACTTGTGATGAAGTCCACTTTTTTTCATGTTAGTAGAGATAGAGAAAAAGTGATTCAAATTCAAAACAAAAATTTGAATCCAATCAAAGAGCAATATGAATTGGCAAAATTTGTCATTGAAACAGTATCGAAGGTCAATCCCGTTCTCCATTCAGATTTAGAGTACAATTACCCTGAAGCATGGGTGTATCTGAATGAATATTTTAATGGATTCGTATATGAAAGTTTATACCAAAATCTTATTCGTGGACAAAAGGTAGGAGTTTATCATAAACAATTTAAACCGGAAATTGTGGCTCGATTTTTTGCAACACGAATAGATATTATTTTCGATGGAGAATTGTTTCCATCTTATGAGTTCAATTTTAAGGATATTTACATTGAGTATTTGATGTATCACATGAATTCTATTGTTTCTGATGAAGGAAAAAGGATATTAAGTACACTTGATTTTAAACTTTTAACGAATGCAGCAAGGTAAAAGAAGTATAAAATATATGATTATTGGTTTGACCCTTTTTTCGGGAATTACCAATGCTCAGAGTTTTTCATTAAAACAAGCTCAAGATTACGCTATTGAAAACTACTATGAGTCTGTGAATGCAGGACTTGATGTCAAAAAGTCAAAAGCCAGGATCTGGGAAAATACAGCAATGGGACTACCGCATGTTAATGCATTAGGGAATTACAGGTATGTAGCTGATCTTGAATTCGACTTTGATTTATCAGGAGGATTACCTCCAGGACAGAATTTTCTTGCTGCTTTTGCCGCGGATAATGTTTCTCAAGGAAAAATAGAGGCTTCTCAATTAATTTTTGACGGTTCTTATATTGTTGGTTTGCAGGCGGCCAGAAAGTATTATGAGTTTACAAAACTTGATAATGAAAAAACAAATAATGAAGTCAAAAAGATGGTTTCATCCTCATATTATTTGGTTTTAGTAGCTGCAGAAAATATCAAAATTTTAGAAGGAAGTTTTCAAAATATGAGTGCGTCCATTACTGAAACCAAAGCTTTGGTGAAACAAGGGTTTTTGGATGAAACAGAACTGGATCAATTGATTTTAATTAAGTCAGACCTGGAGAACTCATTGGTTAGTGCTCAGCAATCCAAGGAAGTAGCCATTAAAATGTTAAAGCTCAATATGGGGCTGGAGTTGAGCTCCGAGCTCATTTTATCCGACAGTTTATCGGGAATAATGGAAGAGATTAATATGGAGTCTTTGTTGGGGCAACAGTTTGACGCAGCAGGAAACCCAGATTTGAAAGTTCTCGAGGCCCAGAGGGATTTACTTAAATTAAATGTTAAAAGATACAAAGCACAAAGGTTACCTACAATAGCTGCCTTTTATGCATATCAAAATACTGCTTATCAATTTGATTGGGATTGGTTTAAAGATGCCACTTGGTATGATGCTCAGAATGTAGGACTGTCTGTTTCTATTCCTTTGCTCAGTAGTGGACAGCAAGGTGCTGTAATAAAACAGGCTAAACTTGAACTAACAAAAATGGAAAACACCTTACAGTACGCCCAACGAGCTATGAGTGTTCAGTTTATCAATGCTTTGAACAATTTAAACACAAAAAACACCAATTATGGAAATGCAAAAAAAAGTTTGCAGATTGCTGAGAAAATATTCAACAGAACACAAATAAAACATAAAGAGGGTTTGTCCTCAAGTTTTGAGTTATCTCAAATGAAAAATCAAGTTTTACAATCGCAGGGAAAATACATTCAATCTCTTTTTGATGTATTGAGTGCTAAAGCAGAACTTGATAAGTTACAAAATAAATAAGGTTCTATTAAAACGTTTTTGAGTGGTTTTAAAACCAAAAATTAAAAAAAATATTTCAATGAAAAAGTTAGGTTTTATATTGATTCTAGGTGTTGTCGTATCTTGTAGCGAAACAGATTCGAATGACTTGGAGGGTTTAAAAGAACAAAGAAAAACATTGATTAAAGAGTTCAAAGAATACTCCAAAGAATATTCTGTTGCTTTGAATAAATTAGATTCATCAATTAATGCTCATCCAAAAAATAAGGAAGCTAAAGTAGAGATTAAGAAAATACCCATTACAATCAAAAAAGTAGAGGTGAAAACATTTGAGCATTTTTTTGAAGTACATGGAAATGTGGAGGTGGTTGAAAATGCAGCTCTTTTTTCGGAAGTGCCTGGAATTGTGAGACAAATTCATGTTGCTGAAGGTGAGCAAGTCAAAAAAGGACAGGTCTTGATAACCTTAGACGCTGCTCAACTTGAATCTGGGATTAAAGAACTGAAAACAGGTTTAGAGCTTGCTGAGAAAGTTTTTGAAAAACAAAAATCTTTATGGGATAAAAAGATAGGTTCGGAGATTCAATTTTTAGAATCAAAAAATAATAAAGAAGCTCTCGAACAGAGACTAATAACCCTTAATGAACAGCTTGATATGTATAAAGTCAGAGCTCCCTTTGATGGAATCGTGGATCAAATTAATCCGAAACTAGGGGAGCCTGCAGGGGGACAACTTCCAGTTGCACGGGTAATGAATTTAAATAAAGTTTTTCTCGAAGGAGATGTGTCCGAAGCATACATTTCATCTGTCAAAAAGAACAGTTATGTTGAAGTTAAGTTTCCATCGCTAGGAGAGTCTGTTAAGGCAAGGGTAAAAAGAGTTGGGAACTTTATCAACCCCGCAAACAGAACGTTCAAGGTTAAGGTAGAGTTTAATAACCCTAATGGGAAGTATAAGCCTAACCAACTTGCGATATTAAAAATAAGAGACTATAAATCTGATAATGCTCTGGTTATACCATCAAGAATTATTCAGCAAGATAGGCAGGAAAGAAATTATGTTTACACTTTTGTTAATGATGGTAGTGTAAATAGGGTAAAGAAATTAGAACTAGAATTAGGAAATTCATATAAAGATAATGTTGAAATTATTGCAGGTTTGGATTCCTCTACTGTATTAATTGACAAGGGTTCAAAATCAGTTCAAGAGGGTGATGCTGTCCAAATTAAATAAAAATTATTTCCACATTTTCAAGGTCTAAAAGAATGGAAAAAGATAAAAAGAAAGGGTTAAAATCGTTTGGCTTGTCCAATCTGTCATTAAAAAATCCTACTACAATTATTGTATTAACATTTATTCTTGCATTAGCTGGTATAACATCTTATAACACGATGCCACGAGAGGCTTTTCCCGAGATTGTTATACCTGAAATATATATAGGAACACCTTATCCGGGAAACTCTCCTTTGGATATTGAAAAATTGATTACCAGACCACTTGAAAAGGAAATCAATACTATTTCTGGAATTGATAAAATCACTTCCACGTCAGTACAAGGATATTCTACGATAGATGTTAAATTTGATTTTTCTGTTACTCCAGAACAGGCATTAAGGAAGGTTAAGGATGCTGTTGAAAAGGTGAAAAGCGAACCAACATTTCCTAAAGATTTACCTGCTGATCCTAATGTTTTTGAACTAAATATAAGTGAGCTAACACCAGCATTAAATGTTAACCTATCAGGTGATTTTTCAATGGATATGTTAAAGGAGTATGCAGAAATCTTAGAAGATCGAATTGAAGATGTTCCACAGGTTACCAGTGTTGATATTCGTGGTATTCAGGAGAAAGAGGTTAAAGTGGATGTTCATCTATACAAAATGGAGAGTATGGAAGTCACATTCAACGATATTGAGAACGCAATTTCCTCTGAGAATATGACTATATCGGGGGGAGATGTTGTAGTAGATGGAATTAGAAGAAATGTTCGCTTGCTGGGTGAGTTTAATGATTGGAAAGACATCTCAAATATTATTGTAAAAAATGAAAAGTTTAACATAGTAAGACTAAAAGATGTTGCTGATGTAAGCTTTGAAGAAAAAGAGAGGGAAAGCTATGCACGTGAGTATGGTGCACCCGTTGTTATGTTAGATGTCATGAAGAGGGCTGGGTCTAATTTAATAGAATGTTCAAATGCAGTAAAAGATATTATAAAGTCTGCACAGAAAAATGACTTTCCAGAAAGTTTAAAAATCACCACTACAAATGATTTGAGTGGTAAAACACAAATACAAGTTGAAGAACTAGAAAACTCAATAATTTTTGGAACGATATTAGTAGTTACAGTTCTATTATTCTTTCTAGGCCTAAGAAATGCTTCATTTGTTGGAATTGCTATTCCATTGTCCATGTTCATTTCGTTTTTTATCCTTAATTCAATGGGAGTTACTTTAAACACAATGGTGCTTTTTTCATTGGTTTTGGCTTTAGGTATGTTAGTGGATAACGGGATAGTGATTGTTGAGAATATATACCGATTGATGGATGAAGGTTACCGTCCATTTAAGGCCGCTAGATATGGTGCTGGTGAGGTTGCTTGGCCAATCATTGCATCTACAGCAACTACTTTAGCAGCATTTCTTCCATTAGCTCTTTGGCCAGGAATAATAGGAGAGTTTATGAAATATCTTCCCATAACATTAATTATAGTTTTAGGATCTTCTTTGTTTGTTGCTCTGGTAATTAACCCAGTTTTAATTGCCTTAATGGCACGCTTGAGTAATAAAGGAGTTAAAAGGTTGGCGGTGTCCATTTTGGCTATAGGCTTAATAATTGCTTTTTTTATAAATACTGGAGTAGGAAACATGTTGATTTTTGTTGGGTTTTTTATTTTAATTAATCCAAGAATGATTAGTCCTGTAACCTTGAAGTTTCAACATTCATTTCTTCCGCGGTTAGAGAATAGTTACAAAAAGTTTTTAAGTTTTGCTTTTGTAAGGTATCGTCCCATATACTTTTTAGTTGGCGTTTTTGGCTTATTCATAGGTTCCGTCGTTTTAGTGGCTGTTCTTCCTCCTAAAGTTGTTTTTTTTCCTTCTAATGAACCATCCTATTTGAATGTTTTTATTGAAAAACCAATTGGAACTGATATAAACAGTACCAATGATGAAACAGTAACTGTGGAACAAAAAGTAATTGATTTTTTTAATCAAGTACCAGGGTATTTATATCGGTTAAACAAGGAAGGAAAAAAAGATACTCTGACGATTGATTCTGGTTATGCAGGTATCGTGAATTCTATAATAGCTCAGGTTGGAAATGGCACATCCGACCCTTCTGAAGGGCCATCAATGGCAAATACACCAGAAAAATCAAGAATACAGATTTCTTTTAAGGAGTATGCAGACCGAAGGCTTCATGTGAATGGAGAAAGTAAAAAAGAGCTAGTGTATACATCTGACATCATGAATACTTTACGTGATTTGGTTTCTGATTATCCTGGAATTAGAGTCATTGTCGATAAGGACAATGCTGGGCCACCTCAAGGAAAGCCAATCAATATTGAAATATCTGGTGATGATTATGATGATTTGGTTACAGAATCTGAAAAAATGTTATCCTATATAAAAACACAAAACATATCAGGTATTGAAGAGTTGAAAATGAATATACAAACAGGAAAGCCTGAAATGATAATAGATATTGATGAACAAAAAGCAAGAAGGCTTAATGTCTCTACTGCACAGATAGGTATGACTATTCGAACGGCACTTTTTGGAAAAAAGGTATCAAAATTCAAGCAAGGCGAAGATGAGTATGATATTACAGTAAGGTTGGACGAGTATACACGTAATAATGTAGAGAATTTAATGAATCAACGTATTACTTTTAGAGACATGTTAAACGGTCAAATACGCCAAGTGCCGATTTCATCTGTAGCGAAAATTAAAAAGTCATCAACTTATTCCTCGGTTAAACGTGTTGATTTAAAAAGGACTATTTCTTTGCAGTCCAATATTATTGAAGGGTATAATGCTAATGAAGTTGTAGCTGAAATAAAGGAAAAACTTTATAATTATGAAATGTCTGAAGGAGCCAAATGGAAATTTACAGGCCAACAAGAGGAACAATCTAAAGAATTTGCCTTCTTAGGAAAGGCATTAGCGATAGCCGTCTTTCTTATTTTAATCATTATTGTAGCTCAATTTAATTCAATAGCTTCCCCATTTGTTATATTGTCCGCTGTATTATTAAGTTTTACTGGAGTGTTTTCTGGTTTGATTTTCTCAGGAATGGAGTTTGTGATTATAATGATGATGATTGGAATTATCTCTCTTGCAGGGGTTGTGGTAAATAATGCTATTGTATTGATGGACTATACAAAGTTACTCATTACTAGAAAGGAGTTAGATTTAGGGGTTTCTGGAAAGGGGAAAGACCGGTTAAATGGTCCTTATGTTATTGAGGCGATTATTGAAGCCGGTAGGACACGTTTAAGGCCAGTTCTTTTAACAGCTATTACTACTGTGCTTGGGTTGTTGCCTTTAGCTATTGGTTTAAATATTGATTTTCTAGGTTTGTTTACCGCTTTTGAGCCTAATGTAACTATTGGCGGAGACAATGTAATATTNTGGGGGCCNATGGCNTGGACNATNATNTTTGGNTTNACATTNGCNACATTCTTNACTNTAGTGATTGTGCCNGTATGTTTTTANTTNGCCTTACGATTGAAGTATTTGGTTTTAGGNNTNCCNAGATATTNAANAGAANTNGTNCTTAANGTNNGTTTATATNTCAAAATCCCATTCCTTTCCNTANTCNGGCTCGGGTTTTTCCAGAGAATCTACAAGGGTAAAATCCAATTGCTTTTTTGATAGGTCGGCATTTTTAATTTCGATTAAAACCTCATCTCCCATTTGATATTTATTTCCTGTGTTCTGTCCGATGATACAATAGTTGTCGGCATCTAAAACATAGGTGTCGTCGGTTAAGTTTCTGATAGAAACCATTCCCTCGCAAAGATTTTCTTCAATTTCCGCGTAAATACCCCAATCGGTTACTCCGCTAATTATAGCCTTAAACCTCTCCCCGAGATGTTTACTCATAAATTCTACCTGCTTATATTTTATCGAGTCTCTTTCTGCCTCTGCAGCTTGTTTTTCCATTTTAGAAGAATGGATGCATTTTTCCTCATACTCATTTGCATCGGCTGTTTTGCCTCCGTCAAGGTATTGTTGAAGGAGCCGATGAACCATAACGTCTGGATATCTTCGAATGGGAGATGTAAAATGTGAATAATATTCGAAGGCTAAGCCATAATGACCAATATTGTTTGTGGAGTATTCCGCTTTGGCCATTGTGCGCACAGCCAGGGTTTGAATCATATTTCCTTCTTTTTTTCCTTTTACAGCCTCTAAAACTTCATTGAGCGATTTTGAAATGTTAGCATTTTCTCCTCTGTCAACATGCAATCCAAATTGGGTTATAAAGTTTGCGAATTGATCAAACTTATCGGATTTAGGTTTATCGTGAATACGATAAACAAATGTTTTTGGGTTTTTGTTTTTTTGTTTATCTCCGATGTATCGAGCTACTCTTCGATTAGCAAGAAGCATGTACTCTTCAATAAGTTTGTTGGAGTCTTTGGCTTCTTTAAAATAAACTCCGACCGGAGTTGAATTGTCCTCTTGGTTTAGTTCAAACTTTACCTCAACGCGATCAAAACTTACGGCCCCAGCTCGAAATCTTTTTTTACGTAGTTTTTTTGCAATACGATCCATTATTCCAATTTCTTTATGCAGCTCGCCCTCTCCTGTTTCAATAATTTCCTGAGCTTCTTCATATGTGAATCTTCTATCGGAGTAAATAACTGTTCGACCAAACCATTCCTTTTTTATTTTTCCATTGTTGTCCATCTCGAAAATCGCTGAGAAAGTAAATTTTTCTTCATTTGGACGAAGTGAACAAACTCCATTCGAGAGTTTTTCGGGTAACATTGGAACAACTCGATCAACTAAATAAACAGAAGTTGCCCGGTTATAGGCCTCTTCATCTAAAATACTTCCAGGTTGAACATAGTGGGAAACATCCGCAATATGAACACCTATTTCATAGTTGCCATTGGGCAGTATTTGAAAAGATAATGCGTCATCAAAATCTTTAGCATCATGAGGGTCAATTGTAAAGGTTAAGATATTTCGCATATCTCTCCTTTTTTTTATTTCTTCAGGATCTAATTCAAAGTTTATTTTCTCAGCAATAGCCTCTACTTCAGCGGGAAATTCATAGGGTAAGTCGTATTCGAATAAAATGGAGTGCATTACAACATCATTGTTTCCTGCATCTCCCAGCACTTCAGTTATTTTACCAAATGGATTTTTAGAGTCAGAAGGCCAGTCCGTAATTTCACCAATTACTTTCTCTCCATTTTCAGCACCATTTAATTTTGTTTTTGGGATGTATAAATCAACTCCAATCTTTTCATTATCTGGGATTAAAAAACCAAATCGATCATTCATTTGAAGAGTTCCAATAAATTGTGTTCGAGCACGCTTAGTCACTTTTATGATAATCCCCTCTTGCTTCCCTCTTCTGTATACTATTTTGACCTGAACAGTATCTCCATGAAGAGCTTGATTCATGTTCTTAGCATGAACATAAACGTCGTCCTCACGGTCAGAGAAAATGATATACGCCCCTCCTCTTCGAGTACTATCAACTGTTCCTTCTAATGCTTCGCTCTGTATGTTCAGTTGATACTTACCTCTCCCAAGCTCTTGAATTTGTTTTTGTTGAGTCAAATCTTCTAAGATTAGTTGAACTCTCTCGCGATCCATTTTGTTTCCCACTCTTATTTCCCTACTTACTTCTTTATAATTCATGATTTTAGAAGGGTTTTTATTGAAAACCGAAACGATTGAACTAGTCATTCCGTCCAGAGTGCTTAGGTTTTCTCTTTTTGTCCGGGAGAGTTTTCTTCCATTTCCTTTTGATCTTTTTTTTCTCGTTGGATTATTTTTTGATTTAGAAGGATTATAGGAGGGTTTTCTGGGCTTTCTTCTGCTCATATTTTAAATGTACGAACAAGCTGGATTGTTGTTCTTGTTTTTTAAAAAAGTTATAAACCTATACCAATGGATTACAAAAGCCATTGAGTTTTTAAAACTCAATCGTTGCAATTTCAACCACCTCTTTTTGTTTGTTTAATCGTAATGTCACTTCTTTTAATTTTTGTTCTTCCCGTCCATATCCTGTAAAAAACTGCATTTTTAGGGTAACAGGAGCTAATATTTTTTGACTTCTTGTTCCGTAATAATTTGCCTGAATTTTATATTTACCACTAATTGCATTTTTAAGCATAAATTCTTCAGGCCCATACCCTTGTGTGAAATCATTGGACATCCTTCCTCCTATTTTTGTGCGGTTATGGCTGTAAAAACATTTTTCTCCACGAGGATCGGTTACCCATAAATCCATATCGCAGTTGTCTGAATCCCAGTTTAATATAACCCGCACATCAAGAGGGAAATCCTTTATGAATTCCTGGTCGATAAATTCTGTGTTGAGTTTGCTTTTATGTCTGGATATGATATTATTCATTTCAACTAAGGCAATTTGTTCAATATTTGTGAAACGACCGTCCCAGCTTTTTGTAATTACATTGTATAGTGATTCAATTGCTTTTTGATAATCTTCTTTTTGTTCATAGGCTAATCCTAAGTCACGATAGGTTTGAGGTTCCTCTCCTCTAATTTTTTCTATTTCTTTAAATACTTTAATAGCTAAGAAGTATTCTTTTATATCTAGTAATCTGTACCCAAGAATTCTTAAAATTTGATGATTTTCTAATTCTAGTTCTGCAAGATTTGAAAGAATACGAAGTGCTTGCTTATGCTTTCCCTTTTTGTAAAAAAGTGTTGAAATATCAACAAAATAAGAGGGCATATTTATGTAGTTGTTTTTCTGATTGAGGTAAATTGAATACCAATTATTTTGATTTTTATCCTGGTAGGCCCCTAAATAAGGCTCATTTGGACTCCATTCTTTTATTTTTATGGAGCTTGTTTTTTTTGAGGGGTGTTGTTTGGATTTTCGATAAGAGTATGTTCCCTCATATGTATCCATTGTTTCCGCAATATTATCATTAAATGATGCATCTTC
>PBEC01000010.1 GCA_002717515.1 Flavobacteriales bacterium | reverse complement strand
AAATTATTTACAATGAAAAAACTATTATTTATCGTTTGCTTAACGAATTTTGGATTCACTTTCAATTCAAACGCTCAAGTTGATCCTCAAACTTCAACTGAGGAGCCTGTTGATCCAAATGGTCCGGTAATTACTTTTGATACATTAGTGGTGGATTTCGGAACAATTGACCAAGGTAGTGATCCATTTAGGATTGCAACTTTCACTAATACAGGTAAGAAACCTTTGCACATTACAACTTGCAGTGGTTCTTGTGGATGTACTGTACCAAAATGTCCTGACACACCAATTATGCCAGGAGAAAAAGGAAAAATGAAAGTAAGATACGATACTAATCGAACTGGAAGAATAAGTAAAACAGTTACTGTAAAGTCCAATGCAAATAATGGTACTGTTACACTAAGAGTAGTTGGTATGATTAACGCAAAACAAGCTAAACCAGCAATGGAGCCAAATACTGGAGGTCCAGTTATGGGTCAATAAAATATAACACACTATGAAAAAGGTGCTTTTTTAATAAGCACCTTTTTTTTTGATTGAATTTCTCATGAAAAAGTTAATAGGCTTTTTGTTTTTATTTTTATGTTCTTTTCTCTGTTTTACTCAAGAAGTAAAACAGGATGGAGCATTTCTTCATGTCGAGAAGGATACATTAAACTATGGCAAAATCAAAATAAACAGTGATGGTAAACGAAGCTTGAAAATTAAAAATACAGGAAATCAACCCCTGGAAATCACCTATTGCAATGGTTCCTGCGGTTGTACAGTTCCCAGCTGCCCAAAAAGAAAGGTTTCCCCCGGTGATTCAAGCCAAATTGAGATCGTTTACGACACACGCAAAGTCGGAAAATTCAGTAAAACTGTTACAATTAAATCCAATGCTATCAACCATATAATTTACATTAAGGTTGTTGGTGAGGTTTTACCTAATTAAGAATTCTTTGTTAATAATTTTAAACTAAAACACAAGCGGAACACTGAGTATAAGATTAACTTATTATTGTTCAGGTTTTAAAATTTAATTGTGTGGTGTAATAACAACCCAATTATTTTAGGTGTTTTAATCTTAAAATATTTCGGGTTGTTTTTTTATTTTCTCTCTCTGTTTTCAATTTATAAAAACTATTTTTGAGTAAAATTATACTAATATGAGCTCTGTTCTCGCCGCAATCACCTGGGATTTAGACCCTGTAATATTTGAATTGGGAAAGTTACAAATTCGTTACTACGGTTTACTATGGGGTATAGGAATTTGGGCAGCTTATGTAATTTGCAAAAAATTATTTTTAAACGAAAAAGAAGACCCTAAACTTATTGACCCTTTACTTTTTTCCTGTATTATTGGCGGAATTCTTGGTTCACGATTGGGGCATGTAATATTCTATCAAATTGAGCTTTTTCAACAAGACTTTTTCAGTGTTTTTTTACCAATAAAGTTCTATCAATTTGATCCAGAATTTCCAAACGACTTGAGTAAAAGAATTTTTTCTCCCGAATTTTCGGGATTTTCAGGGCTTGCCAGCCATGGAGGTGCAGTTGGTTTAATTCTTGCCCTAATTTGGTACAAATACAAAAAAAGTTCGCACTCATTTTTATGGATTTTTGATAAAGTAGCTTATCCTATTGCCATCACTGCTTTTTTTATTCGGATTGCCAATTTCATGAACAGTGAAATTATTGGAGACCCTACAAATAGTAATTATGGTGTTATATTCTCTCAAATTGATTCAGAGCCCAGACATCCGGCTCAGTTATATGAGGCCTTTGCTTATTTATTAATTTTCTTTCTTTTAAAGAGAATGTACTGGAAAGGTAAGGCATATCTTCAAGAGGGGAAATTAATAGGTACATTATTTGTGACCATGTTTACGGCACGATTTTTAATCGAATTCACAAAAAACTCACAAGGTGGAATAGGAAAAAGTGATTTACTAAACAGTATTGGTCTTGAAACAGGTCAATGGCTAAGTATACCGTTTATTATAATTGGTGGATTGTTGCTTTATCGATTAAAAAAACAACCTAAGCTTAGTTAAATTTCATTTCTGTCTCTGGCAACTCTCTGAGGCTATGAATGAATTCATTGGAAACGTTTACCTTGTAGGTATTACTATCGAGTTCCAAAAAGATATTTTCCTGTTCATCGAAAAGCACCAGCTTTAATCGGCAATCTCCGGTGTTTTTTTCACATATTGTGGAAAGTTTTTTAATATAAACATCGTCCACTAAACTTGACTTTACATGAACGGTTACGGATTTAACAAGTTTGTCTCGAACTTCTCCAAGCAGCTCTATTTTGGATATTTTAAATTCAACTTCATCTTTTGTTTTCGCATATCGTTTGGGTTCAATTTTACCTTTAATGAAAAGAAATGCTCCTTCCACTAAAAAACGACGAAATTTCAGATAATTTTCACCCCACAAAAAGAATTTGGCTGCATCGGTATAATCTTCAACAGTGAGTATTCCATAGTGATTCCCTTTTTTACTCATTCTTTCTACTGCTTCCGAAACTACTCCTGCAAAGGAAATCTCTTTTCCTTTTAATGTTGGAAAAGAATCATTATAGTCACGAAAGGTTGCGTTGCAAAAATTATTAATCTCCAATTTGAAATCATCAAGAGGATGGCCCGATATATATACGCCTACCATTTCTTTTTCTTGATTTAATGCATAAACACTACTCCATGGTCCGCAAACGGGAACAGGTGGCTTAGGCAACTCCACATCAGAACTTCCTCCAAACAAAGTTTGTTGAGCAGAACCTTTTTCATTTTGAATTTGCAATCCATACCGAATTGCCTTTTCTAAAAATGAAGATTCTTTTTCGTGATTTTTAAAGAAATATTGAGCACGATGAATGGATCTGAAACAATCTAACCCTCCAGCCAAAGTTAAATTTTCAACACAGCGTTTATTGGCTGCACGTAAATTGATTCTACTCGTGAAATCAAATACATCTCTGTACGGCCCATTCTTTTTACGCTCTTCCACAATGGATTCAACAGCCCCTTCTCCTACTCCTTTTACTGCTCCTAACCCGAAACGAACTTCTCCCTTTTGATTTACTGTAAACTTGTATACGGATTCATTAATATCGGGTCCTAGAACGGGCACTCCCATTCGTTTACATTCTTCCATAAAAAAAGTAACCTGTTTGATATCGTTCATGTTGTTACTCAATACAGAAGCCATATACTCGGCAGGGTAATGGGCTTTAAAATATGCTGTTTGATAGGCTATCCATGCATAACAGGTTGAATGAGACTTATTGAATGCATAGGATGCGAAAGCTTCCCAATCTTTCCATACCTTTTCAAGTTTTTCAGGATTGTGTCCTCGTTCGGCGCCTCCACTCATGAACAAGGGTTTTAGTTTCTCCAACATGGAAAATATTTTCTTTCCCATTGCTTTTCGCAAAGAATCTGCCTGACCTTTTGTAAAACCAGCAAGACTCTGAGAGAGTAACATTACCTGCTCCTGATAAACAGTAATGCCATAGGTTTCTCCCAGGTATTCTTCCATTCCTTCTAAATCATATGTAATTTCTTCTTCACCATGTTTTCTTTTGATAAAATTGGGAATATACTCTAAAGGACCTGGACGATACAATGCATTCATTGCAATTAAATCTGCAAAGACTGTTGGTTTTAGTTCTCGCATGTATTTCTGCATCCCTGCAGATTCATATTGGAAAACACCAACAGTTTCTCCTCTTTGAAACAATTGATAAGTTTTTTCATCATCTATTGGAATTTTTTCCGGATCGATCTCAATTCCATGACGTTCTTTTACAATTACAACAGCATCTTTAATTAAAGTAAGTGTTTTGAGTCCCAAAAAATCCATTTTCAACAACCCTGCACTCTCAACTACGGAATTGTCAAACTGCGTACACCACATATCAGAATCCTTAGCGACCGCTACAGGAACATGCTCTCTAATATCAGTTGGTGTTACAATTACTCCACAAGCATGAATTCCAGTATTACGCAAAGAACCTTCCAGTGCTTTTGCCTGTCGAATGGTTTCTCCCGACAAGGTATCTTGATCATAAATCATCTTCAATTCCCGCGCCTGTTCAATCAACTCAGGGTTTCCTAATTTTTTTTCTAAATCGGTATCTGATAAACCAAACATCTTGTTCAGCTTCATATCAGGAACAAGTTTAGCTAACCTATCGGCCTCTGAAAGGGGTAAATCAAGAACTCTTGCTGTATCACGAATCGAAGACTTGGCTGCCATGGTTCCATACGTTATAATCTGTGCTACCTGAGAAGATCCGTATTTATCAATTACATATTGTATTACTTTACCACGACCTTCATCATCAAAATCAATATCGATATCAGGCATGGACACTCTTTCGGGATTTAAGAATCGCTCAAAAAGCAAATCATACTTAATTGGATCAATATTGGTAATTGTTGTGCAATAAGCCACTGCTGAACCAGCCGCTGAACCTNGACCAGGACCAACTGACACTCCCATTTTTCGAGCCTCTTTAATAAAATCCTGAACAATCAAAAAGTAACCAGGATATCCTGTATTTGCGATTACTTCAAGTTCAAAATCTAATCGTTCTTTGATTGCATCTGTAATTTCTCCATAACGCTCCTTTGCTCCTTCATAGGTTAAATACCTTAAATAAGCATTCTCTCCTCTTTTTTCCTCATCTTCTTTATCTTTTGGATCTTGAAATCTTTCGGGAATATCAAATGCTGGAAGCAGTACGTCTCTAGCCAAACCAAAAGGCTCAATTTTGTCAACAATTTCTTGAATGTTTTCAATTGCTTCAGGAAGATCCGCAAATAGTCTTTTCATTTCGTCCTGTGACTTGAAATAAAATTCTCTATTTGGAAATCCATGACGAAAACCTCTACCTCTTCCAATTGGTGTGTTTTTCAGCTGACCATCTTTTACACATAAAAGTATATCATGACCTTCTGAATCGGATTGGTTTAAATAATATGTGTTATTAGCAGCAACTACCTTTATATCGTGCTTCTTTGCAAACTTTAAAAGTACGGCATTAACTCTTTCTTCTTCCTCTAAACCATGTCGAACTATTTCAATATAAAAATCATCATCAAAATGAGTTTTCCACCATATTAAAGCTTCCTCTGCTTGCTTTTCGCCTACATTTAAAATCAAATTAGGAACTTCGCCGGTTAAACCTCCTGTGGTAACTATTATATCATTCTTGTACTGAAGAATTAATTCTTTATCCACTCTGGGCACGTAATAAGCCCCATCTATATGGCCTTGAGAACATATTCTGGAAAGATTTTTATATCCTGTTTTGTTTTTTGCAAGAAATGGAATTTGATATCCATCGTCTCTATAGGATTTGTCCTTATGATTTTTACAAACATTTAACTCAGCTCCAATAATTGGTTTTAATGTTTGCTTTTTGAGATTTTGACCTTTTTCTTTTGCCTCTTCCAATTCTGCCTCAATGGCTTTGTTTTTCTTTAAAACAGCATTTACAAATAGAAATGCAGCCATCATATTACCAGAATCCGTTAAAGCGACAGCAGGCATATTGTACTCTGCCGCCTGATTAACCAAATTTTGTACTTGAGTTGTAGATTGTAGTATTGTATATTGAGTATGATTATGCAAATGAGAAAATGATACCTCTTTTAAACGATTGAGACCTGCTTCTACATCAACAACTTTTTTTGGGTCTTCCGAAAAATTCCTATCAGCAATTTTTTGACTTTCCTCTTTAAGATTTAAGTGCTTTAATCCAATGAAATCAAAAGGTTCAGGATTTTCTTGCTTAAATTTTTCTAAATACCCTTCTTCTTGCTTTAAATCGGACTGGGGAAAATAACCTAATCTTACGAGTTCTAAAAAACACCTTGTAGTTGCTTCAACATCTGCCGTTGCATTATGTGCCTCACCAAAACCAACTCCAAACAAACACTCATGAAGTTCAGTAAGAGTTGGTAATTTAAATCGTCCCCCTTTACCTCCTGGTATTTGACATAAATTAGCAGTTACTTCAGTACACGTGTCCAAAACAGGCATTTCAGATAACGAGGATGCAAAGTCTTTACGATACAATTCACACCCTATTATATTAATGTCGAATCCAACATTTTGTCCAACAACAAATTTTGACTTCTTCAATGCCTTGTCGAATTCCTGAAGGACAAAATCGATATCCTGGCCAAGTTCTTCAGCTAAAGCTGTAGAAATCCCATGTATTCTTTCCGCATCATAAGGGATGTCAAAACCATCGGGTTTTACCAAAAAATCTTTAGACTCAATGACTTTACCCCATTCATCGTGCAATTGCCAGGCAATTTGAATACATCTGGGCCAATTATCTGTATCGGTAATTGGAGCGGACCAGCGTTTTGGTAAACCCGTTGTTTCAGTGTCAAATATTAAATACAATTCGAGAAATGATTTTGATGAATTAAATATACAAAAGAGGCTGAATAATTACAGGCTTTAAAACATGTATTTATTCACATTTTTTCATGTTATAAAAAAGAATATCGTTCAAATTTTTCAATTGGTAAATCCTTCTCATATGTATCATTTTAACAAATAATTTTTTAATTTTCTGAACAGATAAGAAGAGTAACTCCACTTTATGAATGCGCGAGAAAAAATCATAACCACAACAATTAATTTGCTTTTTGAAAAAGGATTTTACGGTACACGAACCAATGAAATATTAGAACAATCAAAACTGTCCAAAGGATCTTTTTACTACTACTTTCCTGATGGGAAAATTTCTTTATTTGTTGAATGCTTAAAATTAAATACACTTGAGCTATCTCTTGAGTACAAAAAAATATTTGAAAGTACCTCAAGTCTGGAAGAAGGACTCAATAAGATAATTGAACATTCAAAAATTAATTTAGAGCAATCTCAATATAATCATGGAAGTTTACTCGCAAATATTTCGCAAGTAGTTAATCACAATCAAAAAGAGATTCAAATCCTTTGTAAAAAATTATTCACTCTAATTCTAAATACCGTAGAAAATTTTTTTCTTAGGCATCAAATTGAAACATGGGANCAATCAGCAAGACGATTTCTCCTTGAGCTGAATGGAGCTATTATTCTTTCAAAAACATCTAAAACAACTTCGTTCCTGGATGATATAGTTGTTGCATAAACTCATTACATTAAACTTAAATTGATTTTTACAAAACGAATCCTTCGTTGAACTATATTAACAAAATGAGATTAGGAAATTGGTAATAAAAAAGAGCTCCTTTTAAGGAGCTCTTCAGAGCGGGAAATGGGACTCGAACCCACGACCCTCAGCTTGGAAGGCTGACGCTCTAGCCAACTGAGCTATTCCCGCCTATATTGTCAAATATAACAACTAACTCTTAAATTGCCAACATTGATGCATCTTTTCTTTCTAATGTAGTTTCACCCATTAAGAACTCATCAACAGATGCCGCACATTCTCTTCCTTCTGAAATTGCCCATACAACCAGTGATTGTCCTCTACGAATATCTCCGGCAGCAAAAACTCCATCAACGGAAGTTTTAAAATCTTTTAAATTGGCTTTTGCATTTGAGCGCACGTCCGTTTCGATTCCAAATTGTTCTAATATGGGTTGCTCGGGACCAACAAAACCAATGGCAAGTAATGCCAGTTCGCACGGAACATCTCGTTCAGAATTTTCTACTTCCTTAAATGATTTTCTACCATCTTTTTCAGTAAACCACTCTATATCCACGATTTTAAGTGCTTGCAAATTGCCTTTTCCATCGCCTACAAATTCCTTGGTTAAAATACTCCACNCTCTTTCACAACCTTCTTCATGAGAAGTCGATGTTCTCAATATGAATGGGTATTCGGGCCATGGATTACTTAAATCTCTAATTGGTCCTGGTTTAAGGTTAATTTCAAATTGAGTTATTGATTTTGCTCCATGACGATTTGAAGTTCCAACACAATCCGAACCGGTATCTCCTCCACCAATAACAACAACATCTTTATCGGTAGCCCATACACTCTCTATTTTTTCTCCTTTATGAGATTCTAATTTTAATTTTTGAACCTTTGAGGAATTTGCCGATAGAAAATCCATGGCAAAATGAATTCCATTGAGATCTCTTCCCTTTATTGGAACATCTCGGGGGGTGGTTGCACCTCCTGCTAGAATCACGGCATCGTATTCTGTTCGCAACTCGTCTGCTTTAACATCAACACCGACATTAACTCCGCATTTGAAAACTACGCCTTCAGCTTCCATTAACTGAATTCTTCTCTCAACTACCGATTTGTCCAATTTAAAATCAGGAATTCCAAATCTCAAAAGCCCCCCTGGAGATTGCGCTCTTTCAAAAACTGTTACAGAGTGACCTACTTTATTAAGTTGATCAGCTGCAGCCATACCGGCAGGACCAGAACCGACTATTGCAATTTTTTTCCCTGTTCTGTTCAAAATTTGTTCCGGTTTAACCCACCCTTTGGAAAATGCTTTCTCAATTATGGATTTTTCAATATGCTCAATAGCAACTGGGGGTTTGTTTATACCCAATACGCAAGAACCTTCACATGGGGCAGGACAGATTCTTCCGGTAAATTCCGGAAAGTTATTGGTTGTAGATAAAATTTCATAAGCTTCTTTCCACTCCTTGTTATAAACTGCATCATTAAACTCAGGAATTACGTTTCCAAGAGGACAACCGCTGTGACAAAAGGGAACACCACAATTCATACATCGAGCTGCTTGCTCCTTTGTTTCTTTGTCGGAGAATGGTTTATAAAACTCGGTATAGTGCTTTTTTCTTTGCTCTACACTTTGTTTTTTTGGTAAATCTCTATCAAACTTTAAAAATCCATCTGATTGTCCCATGTCTTTTTATTTTATTCCCCCGAAGGATTTGTGTACAATTTATTTATCTACTACGCTACTGTTTTTGCTTTTGTCTTTTCTGCTCTTTCCAGTAAAACTCTTTTGTAATCTCTTGGCATAACCTTTTTAAAGTTCTTCAATTCTTTGTCCCAGTTGTCCAAAATCTTAGCCGCAATTAAAGAGTTTGTTTCTTCAAAATGTTCTTTTATTAGTGACTTCAACTCTTCTTTATCCTGTTTATTCAGTGGATCAATATCACTTAATTCTGGATTGAAATTTTTCAAGAAAGTTTTATTAACATCCCAAATGAATGCATAACCTCCAGACATTCCTGCTCCAAAATTTCTTCCTGTTTCACCAAGAACAACCATTTTACCACCTGTCATATATTCAGCACCGTGATCTCCTATTCCTTCTACAACAGCTGTTACTCCAGAGTTCCGAACGCAAAAACGTTCTCCAGCTAAACCGTTAATAAAGGCTTTTCCAGACGTTGCACCATAAAAAGCAACATTACCTACAATCATGTTGTCATGAGCCACAATGTTAGAAACCTTTGGTGGATAAATAACTAATTTACCTCCCGATAAACCTTTACCAAAGTAATCATTGGCTTCCCCTTCAATTTCAAACAAAATACCTTTTGCTGTAAAAACACCGAAAGAGTTACCACATGAACCGTTTATTTTCAAATGTATTGTCTCATCTGGAAGACCTTTGCCTGCATACACTTTTGAAACTTCATTCGAAAGCATTGCACCTACAGACCTATGTGTATTTATCGTATTAAATTCTTCATATACTTTAGACCCATTAATAAGTGCGGGCTGAGAAACCTCAATAAGCTTACGGTCTAATATTTCAAATATATCGTGCTCTTGTTCTCTATTTTTATACACTCCAACAGAATCCGACTCAACGGGCTTGTATAAAAGTGGTGATAAATCTAAGTTCTTTAATTTCCAATGATTTATATTTTCATCAACTTTTAAAAGTTCTGTTTTTCCAATCATTTCATTTACTGTACGAACACCTAATTTTGCCATTATTTCTCTTAAATCTTCCGCCAGGAAGTTGAAGAAATTAACTACATGATCGGCATCTCCAGAAAATAAAGCTCTGAGTTCTTCATTCTGGGTAGCAATTCCGACAGGACAGGTGTTTAAATGACATTTTCGCATCATAATACAACCTTCTACAACAAGTGCAGCGGTTGCAACACCCCACTCTTCAGCTCCGAGTAAAGCAGCGATTGCAATGTCCTTACCTGTTCTTAACTGACCGTCAGTTTGAACTGTTATTCTGGACCTTAAATCATTTATAACTAATGTTTGGTGTGTTTCGGATAAACCAAGTTCCCATGGCAAACCTGCATGCCGTATTGATGACAATGGAGAGGCTCCTGTTCCACCATCATAACCAGAAATCATTACAACATCGCCCTTAGCTTTCGCAACACCAGAGGCAATGGTTCCTACTCCAGCCTCAGAAACCAACTTAACATTTATTCTTGCTTCTCTATTGGCATTTTTTAAGTCATAGATTAACTGAGCTAAATCCTCTATTGAATAAATGTCGTGATGCGGAGGTGGTGAAATTAAACCAACTCCAGGTGTACTGTGTCGAGTTCTACCAATCCAATCGTCGACTTTATGACCAGGCAACTGACCTCCTTCACCCGGCTTAGCCCCTTGAGCTACTTTAATTTGAAGCTCATCGGCATTAGTTAAATAGTTTGAAGTAACTCCAAAACGACCGGAAGCTACCTGCTTTATGGCTGATCTTTCCCAATCTCCATTTGCTTTACGAATAAATCGTTCTTCATCTTCACCTCCTTCACCAGAATTGGACTTACCTCCTATTCTATTCATTGCAACGGCTAGTAAACTGTGGGCTTCGTAGGATATCGAACCAAAAGACATAGCACCTGTAGCAAATCGAGTCATTATACTCTCTTTGGATTCAACTTCTTCCAATGGAATAGAATTCCCGAAGTTAAAATCCAGTAGACTTCTTAACGTGATATTACGTTTGGACTGGTTATTAATTGCTTCAGCATACTTTTTATACGTATCAAAATCGTTATTTCTACTTGATTTTTGAAGCAAATGAATGGTCGTAGGATTGAACAAATGTGCCTCTCCTTTTCTTTTCCACTGGTAGTACCCCCCTACATAAAGATGTTTATCAGAACTCCAATTTTCAAATGCTCTTTGATGTTTTAAAATAGCTTCTTTGGCAATGTCGTCAAAAGTCATTCCTTCAATTCTGGAAACAACTCCCTTAAAACATTTTTTTACAACTTCTTTTGAAATTCCTAAGGCTTCAAAAATTTTAGCTCCCTGATAAGATTGAACCGTTGATATTCCCATTTTTGAAAATATCTTGAGCAATCCTCCAGAAATTGCTTTGTTGTATTGTTTCAGTAAAGCTTTAATGGTAATTTTTCCTGACTTAAGTTCATCAGCAAATTCATTCCTTATTGTATCTCCTGCCAAATATGGATTAATGGCGTTAGCTCCAAATCCTATTAAAGTAGCAAAGTGGTGAGTTTCAATAACATCTCCTCCTTCAACTACTATGGATGTTTTTGCTCTAAGACCTTTTTTTGTCAATGCAGTATGAATGGCTCCAACCGCAAGTAAAGAAGGTATTGGTGCATCACTTTCCGAAATATCTTTATTTGATACGATAAGAATATTGCAACCCATTAGAGTCGCTCGTTCTGCATTGGCACAAATTTCATCTATTGCACGCTCTAAAGCTCCTGATCGATTTGTTGCTGAAAACGTAGCGTTTATGGTGTAGGATTTGAATGAATCATCGTCTAATTTTTTTATTTTATCCAATTGACCATTGGATAACACTGGGGAATCCAAATGAATTTGACGACAATGATCTGGTGTTTCAGCCAATATGTTTCTTTGGGGACCTAAATTGGTATACAAAGACATTATTACAGCCTCACGTATTGGATCAATAGGTGGATTGGAAACCTGAGCAAACAACTGCTTAAAATAATTCGAAAGATGCTGGGCCTGAGTGGACAATATAGCCAGAGGCGTATCAGCCCCCATCGAACCCAACGGTTCTTTTCCTCCTTCAGCCATAGGCTTTAGAATTTCAGTTAAATCCTCTCTAGTAAATCCGAAAGCAATTTGATTCTGAAGTAATTCTTCACCGATGTATGGAAGTTTTGATTTTTTTCTTGGACGAGCAATATCAGTTAAGGTTAACTTGTTTTCCTTCAACCATCTTCCGTATGGTTTACGAGAACATATGTCGTCTTTCAACTCCTCATCGGAGATTATCTTACCGTTTTTTAAATCGGCTACAAATAGTTTACCGGGTTGTAAACGACCTTTTTTAATTACTTTACTTTCATCAACAACAAGTGAACCTGCCTCCGATGACATAATTACAGTGTCGTCATTTAAAACGCAATATCTGGAAGGTCTTAAACCATTTCTGTCAAGCGTCGCTCCAACAACATCTCCATCGGTGAAGGAAATAGATGCAGGACCATCCCAGGGTTCCATAATGGACGAATAGTAGTCATAAAACGCACGTTTTTCTTCACGCATTTCAGGGTTATTTTGCCATGCCTCAGGGATAAGCATCATCATAACATGAGGCAGTGAACGTCCTCCTAAAGTAAGAAGTTCAACAACATTATCCAGGTTAGATGAATCGGAACGCTTTATATCACAAATCGGCATCATCCAATCTATTTCTTCAAGAGTAAATTCAGTGGATTCAAGCAATACTTGTTTGCTTTGCATCCAATTAACATTTCCTTTAATTGTATTGATTTCTCCATTGTGTGCAATGTATCGGAAAGGCTGGGCTAACCTCCATTGCGGAAATGTATTGGTTGAAAATCTTGAATGGACAACTGCAAGCGCAGTTTTCATATTTTTATTTTGTAAGTCTAAATAGTATTGTTGAACCTGATCGGTTCGGAGCATACCTTTATAAACTATTTTTTTAGAGGAACAAGAAGCGATGTAGAAACTATCGTCTATTCCTTTCATTTCATTTCTTATTGTTCTTATCGCGTACTTTCGTAAAACAACCAAGCGTCTTTCAAGAGCCTTTACATCATCCGACTTAGTGTACTTTAAGAAAACCTGCTCAACTTTTGGCTCAACTTTTTTTGCTGTTTTACCAATCATAGAGTTATCGGTTGGGACTTCTCTATACCCTAATAATTCAAAACCTAATCGTTTAATGTATTCCTCAAATCTTGACTTAACAATTTCTCTCAACTTCTCATCCATCGGAAAAAAAGTCATCGAGACACCGTAATTTCCTTCAGAAGGAAGTGTAAATCCTAGTTTTTCACACTCAGTAGCGAAAAAAGAGTGGGGAATCTGTAATAATATTCCAGCTCCGTCACCTGTTTCAGGCTCGCAACCGCAACCACCTCTGTGCTCCATGTTCACCAACATATCGAGTGCATTCTGAATGTGTTGGAAGGATTTTTTGTTTTTTAAATTTGCTACAAAACCGATTCCACATGAGTCGTGCTCAAAACTTGGGTCATATAGTCCTTGTTCTACTGCCATAAATAAGTAAATTATTGCGGGTCGCTCCCGCGAAAGGGACTGCAAAAATACAACAAAAAATACTAAAAAAAAAGGCTGTAAACACCTATGGGCTATTCTTAAGGACTATGAGCCTATTATTTAAATTGATTCAAAATAAGACTACAAAAGTTGAAAATAATAGTTGTCTTGATTTAATTTCCAAATAAAAGCTCTCCATACCGGTCCTCAAAACCCTTAACACCCTGCAATCCACCAGTATGAATGAACAATACTTTTTTATTTTTAAACGCTCCTGATTCAATTAGTTTAAACACCCCATACATGGCTTTCCCTGTATAAACAGGGTCAAGTTTTATTGAGTTCAATCTCCAAAAATCAGATATAAACTTCACTAATTCAGGCTTATACTTTGCATAACCACCAAAATGAAAATCAGTATTTAAATCCCAATTATTGTTTCGGCAGTGCAACAACTTGAGGTTTGATTTTATTTCATTTTTTAAAAAATCACCGCCCTTTAAAACAGAAAAACCTATTGCAGTTTGATTTTCTCGCAAACTCGAAATGACACCTGAAATTGTACTTCCTGTTCCACATGCACATACAACTGTATCAAAATCAAAACTTTGTATTATCTCTTGACAACCTTTTAGTCCCAATAAATTTGAACCTCCTTCCGGTATTAAATAAGGTCGTTTTAAAGTACTGATTAAACTCACAGCTTCTTCACTTTTGTGCTTTTCTTTGTAGGCCTCTCTGGAAACAAAATGAAGAATCATTCCATTTTCTTTTGCTTTTGTTAGCGTGCTGTTGTTTACCTCCTCACCGCGTATTATACCATAGGTTGGTATATTAAGTAATTTTCCTACTGCCGAAATTGCAGAAATATGATTGCTGTATGCTCCTCCAAAAGTCGCAATGCTCTCACAATTTTTTAAATAGTAATCATTAACATTGTACTTTAATTTACGCCATTTATTACCCGATATCTCTGGATGAATCAAATCTTCTCGCTGAACGTAAAGTTGAACTTTGTTTGCAAGCAAAAAGTCATTTATTATTTCTTGAATGGGTATCTTTGGTAAAGTTGGAAACATAAAACAAAAATAATTCATTTGTATGGGAGAATTCGATGGGCTTGGAAGAAATCAATTTGAAGAGGGGGATTACTATCTGAATGAGTTGGGATTTAAGGTTTTTACGGAACAATATTTGTTAAAGAGAGGTTATTGCTGTGAAAACAATTGTAAACATTGTCCCTATAAATCAAAAAAAACTAAAAATGAAAAGTAAAATCATACCTTTTATCCTCTTACTTTCAGTTGTTGCCTGCGAAAAGGAATCCAGTGATGATTTAAGAAATGATTTCGTTGGGAATTGGCTGGTAAATGAAAGTTCAAAACTTTTGGGCCAAAGAACTTATCTGGTAACTCTATCCAAAGACTCTCTAAGTGATGCTCAAATAATAATTGATAATTTTTACAAAATCGGTGAAGGGGAAAATGTTATTTCATCAATTTCAACTACAGAAAGTAACACAATTACAATTCCTGGTCAAAATATAAAAAACAACTACATAGAAGGAATTGGCAAGTTAAACAATGATATTATTGAACTTAATTATTTCGTGAATGACGGCAATTCAATAGATACTGTAAATGCGAATTACACAAGGGATAACAACTAAATATTTATTCCTCAGTATCTTGCTGAGGATTATACTTATACCCGACACCCTTTACAGTTTGAATGCATTCATCACCCAATTTCTCGCGCAATTTTCTAATGTGTACATCGATTGTCCTATCTCCAACAATGAGTTGACTTCCCCATATTTTACCATAAATCTCATCTCTGGTAAAAACTCGCTCCGGAATTGATGATAAAAGCAAAAGCAATTCAAATTCTTTTTTTGGCAGTGATATTTTATCGCCTTTTTTGATGACTAAAAAACGTTCTTTATCAATTACAATAGAGGATTTATTATCCTGTCCCTCTGGATTTGTACTAATTGATCTTCTCCTGAGTAATGATTCTACTTTACTAACTAAAACTCTGGGCTTAATGGGTTTTTTAATAAAATCATCAGCACCTGCCTGAAGTCCCGCAACTTGAGTGTAATCTTCATTTCTTGCGGTTAGCATAGCTATAATTGTATTGTTGTATTCTAATTTTTCTCTTAGCTTATGACAAACTTCAATCCCGTCCATCTCCGGCATCATTACATCCAATAGAATTAATTCGGGTTTAAAATTAAAAGCGGTTTCAAGGGCATCCTTTCCGTTATTCGCAGTTTCAATCAAATATCCCTCCCTCTCTAAATTATATTTTACGAACTCAAGAATATCTTGCTCATCATCAACCAACAAGATTTTTACGTTTTCCATTTTGAAGTAGTTTTTGCAAAAGTATCAGGATGAAATTAGCAAGAACTTAAACAAAGGTTATTAAAACGTTAAGAAAGAAAAAACCCTGAATAAATCAGGGCTTTTTCTAAACTAGAATTTCATTGAGAATCCTATTTTAAAGGATTGTGCAGGCGTAATACTGGAAAATATTTGATCACTCGTATTGTAAGAAACAAAAACCTTTTCCTTAATATCGTTTAATAAATTGGATGCTTTAACATTTATTTTGTATTGCTTTTTTGGACCAAACTTCTTACTTGCCGTAAAGTTCAAACTGTGAAATGGAACAGAGTATACGTCCGGTCTTTCAGTGATACCTACATATTGTAGGGTTTTTCCTTGAACATTATAATATACGCCAAACTTAAAAAAAGAAAACATACTACTGTCTTTTGGACCCTCATAGGCAAATCCTCCATTTATCAAATAGGGGGCTTGGCCTGCCATATCTCGATAGTCACCAACAACTTCTCCACTTCTTTTATTTTGTTCTTTACTGTTTCGTACCATATTGCTCATTTTTACTCGAGAAGAAGTATATGTGTAGTTAAAAATTACTGCAAATCTCTTCAACTTATCCGATATGAAGTTAAGTTGCTTTTTCCCTTCAAATTCAGCTCCAAAAACTTCAGCGTTACCAACATTCCTTGGCTGGAAATTACCATCGGCACCTGCAATTTGAATCATTTCTATTGGATTCGAAAAGTATTTATAAAACGAACTTATCGAAACCGTTTGAGCTTGTTTCATTACTATTTCCCAACGAACATCAGCATTATAAATATCCGTTTTAACCAAATTCCCATCCCAGTCGTCAATTGCGTTCATCCCTCCTAAGAATGTTATTCCGGAAATTGGATCGATGATTGAAGCAAAAGACATTTCTTTAAACGAAGGACGAGCAATTGTTTTTGTTCCCGACAGTCTAAATTTTTGATTTTCACTGATGTTGTATGCGAAAGCAAGTGCTGGAAAAACATCAAGATTATCTAACATTTTTTGATTAATAGCATACTTATCTTCGTTATCGTTATACCCTGTATAATTAATCGAAAACTGCTCAACTCTTACTCCGGCAATGGCTTCTAATTTTTTTGTTAACATTAATTCTGTAGCTACATACCCTGCGAAGTAAGCACTGCTTGAATTGAATTTATTGGGATCACTCGACGTAAATGATGATGGAGGTCCTGCATAAAATCCTGATCCTGCAGGCGCATCTGAAGAGCCAAAAACATTTTCATCCATGAAAATCTCATTTGGATCCGTTCCCATTCCCAAATTACTTAAGCTGTTCACTAAAATTTGATAAAACTCAATTTGAAAATCTCTTTCTTTCATTGTAGCAGCTCCACCAAATTTTACTTTTGCAATGGTATCGTTGAACTTGAAAGCCCTTGTGACATCAACTTTTCCTGCATAATTGCTTTCTTGCATATTCCTCCAGATTCGTGTTGGCAAACCTGCCTCTGTTCCATAGGGAGTTGCATTACTTAAATTATATCGAGTTGATCGAATATCAGGATCATTCATTGATGAGAAAGTTGGAGACAGTTTCCATTCCAGCTCCCATTTACTGCTATCACTAAATGTATGCTTACCTCCCACAAAAAAATTGGACAATGTTCTTTCATTGTATTCTAAGTTGTACTGAATGGCTTTGAAAGGATCATTAGTAGGGGCTTCAAAATCAAAAACACCAGCTTGCGACAAACCATTTTGTAAACGCATCGCACTAAAATTAAAAGTGGTATGTTCAGACATTGAATACGTTAACCCTCCCAACGCTGTAGCCAACACTTCGTTTGTTCCATAATCCCCTTTTTGTGTTGATCGAGTAATTAAATCTGTTATATCGGGATTGGTAGCAAGTGCGTAACGATTTTGTTCAACGTCTTGGTAAAATCTTGTTTTCTCTGAGTAAGATAAAGCTACCGTATAGGCTAAACTTCCTTTATTCAATACTTTCTTATTTCCCAAGTGGGCTCCCAATGAATAATCCAATAAACTGGATTTTTGATAAGGTGCTAATGCAGCGTCAAACTTATTCATCAAAGTAATATTATCTTGAGAGAGATTATACTCTGGTATTGCTCTACTTGAGGCTCCATTACCTAAAACATCACCTGAATTTCTGTCGTATGCGTAGTAATCACTATTAAAATGCATAGCTGGTACATACCCTAAACTGGTAGAGATCCCAATATCTCTTTTGCTGGGCGTTTTTACTTGTATGTCAATAATACCACCAGCAAAATCAGCCGGTAAATCAGCTACAAACGATTTCTTTATAGTTAATCCACCGATAACATTGGATGGAAAAATATCCATTTGAACCGCATTTTTATCGGGATCTAAACCAGGTATCTCTAATCCATTTAGAGTTGTTTTGTTGTATCGGTCTCCAAGACCTCTAACGTATACATATTTTCCCCCTTCAACGGAAACTCCTGGCGAGGACTTAGCTCCTTCAGCAGCATCAGACACCCCCAAATCATCCATTTTTTCCTGAGAAACTTCCTCAACAATTTCGTTTTGCTCAAATTTCTTTTTGAGAGCATCCTCTTCACTTTCTGTTCCCGTTTTTTTAACTCTAACAACGGTTTGTTCAAGTGATTCTCCTGTCGGATCCGCCTCAATTTTAATGATACCTAAATCTACCGTTGCACCAGCAAGAACTTTTATGTTGTTTTCGATTTTTTCCCCTAATGATAGCTCCATAGGGGTAATTTTGATGGAATGCACTCCAGCTTCAACATTTAATGTGAATTCACCTTCAAAACCGGTTTGAGCAGCAGTTTCTGTACCAATTACTAAAACTCGAGCAAAAGCAAGCGGCATATTTTTACCATCGACTACTTTACCCTTTATTATCCCCCCCTGACCTACTGCGATCAGAGATACTAAAATCATTGGTATAATTATTAACTTTCTCATAAAATAGTAATTTGGGTTTCTCTCTATTTCAATTCGGGGCAAAGAACTTACTTTATTGTTAACCTTGTGTTAACTCGATGGAATGTTATTATGAACAAAAAGAAAGCCGCTTATTAAGCGGCTTTCAAAAATCATTTGTTGTTTGATTATTATTGAACAGCAGCTGTTAAAGCTATATTAGCCCACGACCAATCTGCAAACTTAGACAAATCTGCTCCTACGGTTTGATTCCCTATGGTAACAAATGTTCCGTGGGTATCAACACCATCTTTTAATACTTTTGATAATTCCCAGGTAATCGAGGTATTTTCAACTTCAATATTCGAAAAAGTTGTTCTTCCTTCCGTAAAGTTGGTTTCAGAACCACTGTCATTGAAACCAAAATCTCCTCTACCTCCGGTAGTGTCGTTAAAGTTCAAGAAAAAAATGTTTTCCATATGAACCATGGCAGAATCTCTCAATTGCCCTAACTCTGAACTCGCAGAACCTACTACTGTTCCGTCAATAATTGTCATTGTTCCAACGTCAACTCCCTCAGCACCATCAATTTCAAAGGCGTGATCGGTTTCATTACCGCATAAAATAGCCAAGTTACTTATGGTTCCTGAGTAAGCCTGATCACCATCAATAGCGTCATCACCTACGTTCATAACGATTATATTGGATGCATTTACAGTACCACCAAAAAATTCGACGCCGTCGTCTTGATTACCGATTACCTCAATGTAATTTACAACTGTACCTGATCCAACGCCACCAAATGTAATACCATTAATTTCGTTTCCTTCTCCAATATTAGCTCCTCCGTGACGAACAGAAACGTATTCCAGTTTACCAGAATTATCAGCAGCATCAGAGCCTCCGTATAAACCATTTACATCTGAAGCTGGTATTCCTTCGATTTGAGCGGTGGATGCATCCGCAGAAATTGGTGCTTTTCCTAAAATTATTAACCCTCCCCATTTGGCAGTTTGAGTTTCGTTTAAGTTTGGTGAAGCAATTTCTCCAGATACAATTTCATCGTCAGTAGACGTAAAAATAATTGGCGCAGACGATGTACCGTTCGCCATTATTTTCGCTCCTTGCGAAATAAGTAAACTGGAAGCATTCGCCCCGGTTCCTGGGAGTCCTTTGATTATTGTTCCTGCCTCAATCGTTAGAGTAGCTCCTGATTCAACAGAAATTCTTTTAGGCAATACCCATACTTTGTCCGAAGTCCATGTAACATCAGAGGTAATGTTGTTCTCAACAACAGTTTCTCCTGTTTTTAAAGTGTATGAATATACACAAGATTCGTCAGCAACTTTTGCTTCCGGGTCATAATTAGTGACTAAAATAGAGTCATCCATACATCCTTTTTTTTTGCAAGACTGGAAGGTAATTAAGCCTGCAAATGCAATTGCCGCAACAGCAGTAAATTTAATTTTCATAACGTAGGTGTTTTAGTTTTTTTATTAAAATTCAAAACAAAAATAATTCGAAACTTGATGAATACGAGTTACTGTTTAGTTATGATTTTTTTATTTATAGGTAAACTTTATGTTAATAACAACGTCTAGATGCGTTAACAATTTTTTAGACCATGAAGTAAAGCCTTGATTATTAATACTATTAAAAACAAAAACCAATTTATGTAAAGTGTTAAATCAATACTATACAGAAGTTACGTTTGTAAATAGGTTCATTTTTTGAAAATCAAATAAAAAGAATCCTCAATCAGAATATTAATTACATTTGTCTACTAAATGAATAAAAAAGCTGTTAAATATTTTAAGCAAGTTATTTTTTTAGCTATTGGGATTGCTCTCATTTGGTTTACTTTCTCCAATTCAAACATTACTTTCGATAAGTTTTGGGAGGGTGCAAAATCAATGAATTATTGGTATTTCGGAATTTCGGCGGTTTTTGCTATGCTTTCACACTATTCAAGAGCACTTAGGTGGAAACTCCTGATCAATTCTACTGGGTATGACCCAAAAACAAAAAACGTTTTCGCAAGCGTTTTGTTTATGTATGCATCAAACATAGCTTTTCCACGGTCAGGAGAAATTGCGCGATGTGGAACTTTATATAAATACGAAAGCATTCCAATCCCTCAGTTACTTGGAACAGTATTCATTGAGAGAACATTTGACTTACTAACGCTATTCTTTTTTACAGGTTTACTTATTTTTTTACAATTTGAGCTTTTTAGTAATTTATATTTGGAATCCACATTACCTAATTTGGTTGCTGGTATTTTAAAGAATAAAATTTTAGTCAGTGTAATAATTTTAGCTTTAATTGTACTTTTTGGGACTTTGTTTTTTTTAAGAAAAAAAATATTTTCCTTGGGACCAATGAAAAAAGTTGGTAAACTCCTATCGGAATTCAAAAAAAGCATTTTTGATGTTTTAAAAATGAAAAAAAAGATTTCTTTCCTCATTCATACTGCTATAATATGGATTGGTTATGTAGCTATGTTTTACATATGCTTTTTTGCATTCGAGCCAACCTCTAATTTAAACCTGGCAGCGGGATTAACTGCTTTTATAGCAGGTAGTTTTGGTATGATTGCCCCTGTTCAGGGTGGTGCCGGAACGTGGCAATTTATGGTAATCTTAGCATTAACAACTTTAAACATTACTCAAGATGATGCAGTAATATGGGCCAATGTTGCTTTTGGTGTCATGACAATCACGATTGCCGCTGCTGGTATAATATCATTTGCTGTTCTGCCAATCATGAACAAAAATCAAAAACTTTCGTATTAGCTTATTATTAAAATAAGTTTTTAGATGGAAGTAAATATGAAATGGATTAAAACGAATGATGAATTACCTTCAGATGGTCAAAGAGTAATCGCTTTTGTACCTGAAAATTATGTCCCTTTAGCGGGTTCTCCAGGGCAAGTAGAATTGAAACCGATTAAAGTTTTAACTTTCATCAAGAACTTTTACGGTACTCATAAGCCAAAACATAAAAACAACGAAACAAATGATTTTTGGAGTGGAGAGGGTTTAAGCAATCACTTTTTTCAAGAAGTTACGCATTGGATGCCTTTACCTCAAAAACCTCAATAACTTTTAACCAGTTTTTTAAAAAAAAAATCCCAATAAAATATTGGGATTTTATATTAAACTGTATTCTTAATTACAAATGAATAACTTCATCATAGGCAGCTGCTGTAGCTTCCATCACAGCCTCACTTAAAGTTGGATGAGGGTGTATCGATTTAAGTATTTCATGTCCTGTGGTTTCAAGCTTACGTGCTGCAACAGCCTCAGCTACCATCTCTGTCACGTTGGCTCCAATGAAATGAGCTCCCAACCATTCTCCATACTCGGCATCATAAATCACTTTTACAAAACCATCTTTTGCTCCAGCTGCAGATGCTTTTCCAGATGCAGAAAATGGGAATTTACCCACTTTTACTTCATAACCTTCTTCTTTAGCTTTCGCTTCAGTATATCCCACTGATGCTACCTCAGGAGAACAATATGTGCATCCTGGTATGTTATTATAATCAATGGTTTCAACGTCCATTCCGGCAATTTTTTCAACGCACGTTATACCTTCAGCTGATGCAACATGAGCTAAAGCAGGACCGGGTATTAAATCTCCAATTGCATAGTAACCTGGAATATTAGTTTGATAGTAATCATCAACTATGACTTTACCACCATCAACAACAATACCAACTTCCTCCAAACCTAAATTTTCGATGTTTGCCTGAATTCCAACTGCAGATAAAACAATGTCTGCTTCCAAAACTTCCTCTCCTTTTTCAGTTTTTACGGTCACTTTGCACAAATCACCAGATGTATCAACAGACTCTACTGCCGATTTTGTCATTATTGTTATTCCTTGCTTCTTAAAACTCTTTTCCAAAGCTTTTGAAACATCTAAATCTTCATTAGGAACTATGTTTGGTAAGAATTCAACTACCGTTACTTTTGTACCAATTGAATTATAAAAATAGGCAAATTCAACACCTATAGCTCCAGAACCAACAACCACCATGGATTTTGGTTGGTTTTTTAATGTCATGGCTTTGCGATAACCAATTATTTTTTCTCCATCCTGAGGAAGATTTGGCAGCTCTCTGGAACGAGCTCCCGTAGCCAGTATAATATTTTCAGCAGAATATTCAGTAACTTTTCCTTTTTCATCTGTTACATCAACTTTTTTCCCTGCTTTGATTTTACCAGAACCTGTTAGAATGTCAATTTTATTTTTTTTCATTAAAAATTGAATTCCTTTACTCATACCATCGGCAACGTTTCGACTTCTTTTTACCATTGCTGAAAAATCAGCTTCAGCGCCTTTGACTTTTATTCCATAGTCCTCAGCATGCTGAATATATTCAAACACATTTGCACTTTTTAATAATGCTTTAGTTGGAATACATCCCCAGTTTAAACAAATCCCTCCTAGCTCAGATCTTTCAACAACAGCTGTTTTTAAACCCAATTGAGATGCTCTTATGGCAGTAACATAGCCTCCAGGCCCACTACCAATAACTATAACGTCATAATTCATTGCTTAATGTTTTAGTGTGATAAAATGCAAAGCGAATATACTAACTTTAAAGCAAATTATTGAATTGAGTGAATCAACTCCAACACATATTTTTATTAAATTTTAATTATGAATTATTCATTTTCAGCAAATAATAGAGGTAGTAAATTTTTGAACATCGAATTTACTATTGAAAACATTAATGAAAGCGAAATTTTTATCCAATTACCGGCATGGAGACCAGGAAGGTATCAAATAGAAAATTTTGCAAAGAATATTCAAAAATTAGAAGTCAAATCTTTAAATAATAAACCTGTACAATTTGAGAAAACAACCAAAGATTGCTGGAAAATTTATGTAGGAAGGATAAAAAAGATAAAGGTTATTTATAATTACTATTCAAATATATTGAATGCCGGTTCTACCTGGGTAGATGATGATCAGATATACATTAATCCAATAAATTGTTGCTTTTATGTTGTTGGACGCGAAAATGAACGAATTGGAATAAATCTTAATAATTTTAATCACACTAAAACAGCAATAAGCCTTGAAAAAAAAGACGGAATATATTGGGCTGAAAATTATGATGAATTAGTTGATTCTCCTTTTATTTTGAGCGACTCTTTGCAATCAAATTCCTACGAGGTAAAAGGAACAAAATTCACATTATGGTTTCAAGGTGAATGCAAGCCACCTTGGTTTAAACTTATAAAAGACTTTAAAAAAATCACAAAAGAACAGTTAAAAGTTTTCGGTAGTTTCCCTTTTAGTGAATATCATTTCATTTATCAAATACTTCCATATGGAACATATCATGGTGTAGAACACAAAAAGAATACGGTAATTTCTTTTGGCCCTGGTTATTCAGTTTTTGAAGGCGAGAATTATGAAGAATTTCTGGGTGTTTCCTCACACGAATTATTTCATGCCTGGAATGTTAAAACTATTAAACCGAATGATTTTAAACCCTATGATTATTCAAAGGAAAATTATTCCAAAATGGGTTACTTAACTGAAGGGATTACTTCCTATTATGGAGATTTACTTTTGAAACGCAGCGGAGTTTTTAGCTCTGAACAATTTTTAAAACAGATCCATAAGACAATGGATAGACATTTTTACAACTACGGTACTGAAAATTTATCGGTTGTAGATTCCTCATTTGACACATGGCTGGACGGATATGAACGAGGAATACCCAACCGAAAAAGTTCAATATACACTGAGGGCTCTCTTTTAGCAATGGTTACTGACTTACTTATCCGATCGCATACTAAAAACAAAAAGTCTTTGGATCATGTAATGCGAACATTTTATATTGAATATGCCAAAAAGGATAAGGGTATAGGCGATTCTGACTTCAAAAAAGAAATTGAAAAAATTGTTGGTAAAAAATTCTCAGCCTTATGGAATTCATATTTTAATGGAACAAACGATTATTTTCCATTACTTAAAAAAACATTCAAAAGTTTTAATATTGAATTAGAAAAAAGTCCTAATGCAAAATATTTAGCTTCGCATTTCGGAATTTACATACAACCTGGAAGTACATTGGTTTTACTTATTGCACCTGATTCTCCCGGATTTTTTGCCGGTTTAAATCCAGGAGATGAAATAATTTCAATCAACTCAATTGAACAGAAAAAAGACAATTGTGATAACTGGGCAAAATACTTTAAAAACAATTTAACTTTGGTTTACAAAAAAGACGCATTTATCAAAGAGGTAAAGCTAAAAACATCCAAAAGTGAATACTTTCCAAACGTAAGGATTACAATGGATTCCAATTCCAAAGGAAAATTAAAATGGATTTAATTAAAACGCTCTATTCATACCTATTACCCATTTTAAGCTATAGAATTCAGGGTTAACATTTGGAGTTCTGTTAAGAAACATTGGTAAATCTATTCGTACAGTTAAAGGTCTTGTTGTCTCAAATTGATAAAACTTTTTTATGGTTACTGTTCCCCCGAATCCAGCATCCATTCTGGGCCTTGCAAACCTATTGACGTCCATTTCAAAAAGATTAATTAACCCTGCGTCAAAAAATGCATATGATTTTAACTCTAACCATTTACTAAGTTTACCGAGTTGATTTAAACCAAGAAAACGGTCGAACTCAAGTTCAATATTTGCAGAAGCACCGCGAGTTCCATAAAAAGTAGAAACTGTATTTCCATCAATTTGCTCTGGAGCAACGTAGCCTGAATACCCCCTCAAATTCAGACCTCCTCCGGCATGAAAAAGGTTTACGTTATCTCCAAATTGAGTTTGATCTCTACTAAAAACTCCTTCTGCTCGTGTAAATTTATTTTCATTTAGTTTCTCTGGATTAGCTCCAGCTAAAAAAAGCATCGATTCAGGGGCCCAATTGTTTCCAAAACCTAAAAAGCCAAAAACTCTTGTTTTTAAATAAAATCCAGAAATCTTTTTCTTGTAAAGATTCTCAAATTTGAAAAATTCATAATTGTAATCACTTAAAAGAGCCGTAGCTCTGAAACTTATATTCAAAGTCCCCTTACCTTTTGCTAATTTATAAGGCCTTTCGTAGTATGTGTTTATTGAGTTGTTTAATGCTCCGACTTTCCAATAGTCCGGATAGAGTGCATAGTTGAGCTGATTAGTATTACTTCTGAAAAGTGATTTAACATATATTCCAAATTTATGCTTTCGGTTATGACTTGATTTGTATAATCCAGTTTGAAGTTTATGCACTCCTCCCGTAAGTGCAGATCTAAACTTAAAGGCTAACTTTTCTCCGTAATTTGGGAGAATATCCTGATACTTAAAATCATAAGAAAAATCATCATTTTTATTGATCCAAACATTATCACCAAATTTGGATTGGAAAAACGTAGTATTCATCCAAAACTTAGCATCTATTTTCTTCCTTGTTTTGAAAAAAGCACTTTTCCAAGTAAAGCCTAATTTAATACCATCATAGTTGTTCCATAATAAATCCGGCTTGAGCTTAATTACGTAATTTTCTCTGTCGGGAAAACTTCTCAACTGGGCGTCAAATTCAATTGAATATCGAGGCTTTAATGAATTGTTTAGTGGATTGATGTCGGCAAGTCTTCCTGAGGGGTCGATTTGAACGTCGTAAATACCTCCAGGAACATACACTATCACTTTATATTCAGGGTTTAACTTACCCCAACCATACCATTTAGGAAGAATATTTGCACTTGTTTCTTTCTCAAACCATGTGTTAGGAATGTGATACTTTATTACCGAATCGGTTCTAGTTATGATTTGAAAATCGATAGGCATTTGCATCCCTCCAATTCTTTTAAATTGGATCTCGAATGAATCCTTAGCAATCTTTTTTACTCCTTTTAATTTATAATCGATTACCTTCGATGTCTCTAACCATTGGTCAAAAAACCAATTCAAATCTACTTTTGTATATCGAATTATGCTTTTCCTAAAATCCTCAGGATATGGATGTTTAAACTTCCATTCATTAACGTAATTGTGCATTGCTGAGAGAAAAAGAGAATCCCCTAAAACATATTGCAAGTTAAACAGCATAACAGCTGTTTTAGAATAAACTTGACGATAACCTCCATCGTGTCTTAAACTGCCTCCGTCAAAATCAGAAGAATGTGTACTCAAGCTCGGATCTTCATGTTTAATTGCTTCGTTTAAATAGCCATAATATGCGCGCATATCTCGTGATTTAGGACCGCTTCTAAACCGGTTTTTATAACGACTTTTGCCCTTTTGATTGTAAGGTGAATAAATTTCTCCGTCTATTTTTTCAAGTGACCAAACTGTTAAAAACTGGGTAAACCCTTCATCCATGAAAGCTCGATACGTTTCGTTTGAACCCACCATACCATAAAACCAGTTGTGAGCAATTTCGTGAGCCAACAATCCCATAAAATAGGGTTCTCTTCCTGAGTCAAGGGTAAGCATTGGATACTCCATACCATCCCTGGCATCTGCAACAACCATTTTCGGATATTCATACATTCCAAAATCCTGAGAATATACTTTAATGACATCCATTGCAAATTTTGCCGCTGTTTTCCAATTTGGACAATGCCGCTCTTCTACAATTGCGACTGTTTTTATTCCATTCCATTCCCGTTCATCAATACGATAGGTTGGATCTGCAGTAAATGCAAAATCATGAACGTTTTCTGCATAATATTTCCAAATTTTTCGTTTTTCCTTTATTCGCTTGGTGGGTATTGAAAGAGTATCTCCAACTCCTTTCTTTCCTCGATGATAAAAATTTGTGATGTGAAGCTTTTTCTTCAAATCACGGGGAAGTACTTCATTTTCATTTTTTAATGTTCCTGTGGCTTCTACGACATAATCGTTGGCAAAATCAAGTTCTACATCAAAAGTTCCAAAATCACCGTAAAACTCTTTATCAAGATGTTGATTGGTGTTCCAACCAAACTTTTGATCGTAGACCGCAATTCGAGGATACCAATGTACTCCGTTAAAATGAATGTTTCCTCCCTCAACATAGTAGGCCTTCATTCTTCTTCTCGAACTTCCGCTTCCCCAATACGTTTTGAAATCAATATTGAATACTACGGATTCACCAGATAATATTGGCTTTTTTAAAACTACCTTCATTAAGGTGTTATCATAAATAACTGTATCTACTCCATTGGAAGCAGTTAACCCATTAACTTGTGTTCCTAAACCGTTTTCTTCGTAAAGCCCATACTTTGGTTTTTTACCATTTGTTTTTTGAAGCATATCATAGTAAGCTCCTTTCTGAAAAGCGTTTTGATACAAATGAAAAAACACCTCTTTTAATACATCTGGTGAATTATTGGTGTAAATCAATTCAAGTTTCCCTCCTACGGTTAGCTTTTGTTCATCAACTTTTACTTTTATTGCATATGCTACTTCCTGCTGCCAATAGTCAGCATATGGTTTTTGACTTTTCCAATGCGATTGACTCATTGAAGAAAAAGAGATGCTTATGATAATTAAAACGATAGATAATCTCATATTAGTTGTGTTTAACCCATTCATGAAGAACAATCAGAGCCCATATTCTTGTGAATAAATAATCTTCACCACGTTTAAAACGATTTAATAATCTTTCTACTTGATCAAATCTAACGAGTCCTGCTGAGACAATGGTTTCCTTGTTTAAATTGTTATCAACAAGATATTTTAAATCCGTTTCCAACCATTTTTTCAAAGGAACGCTAAATCCTCTTTTAGGTCGATCAAAAATATCTTTAGGAACATAATCGAACAAAATTTGCTTGAGGAGATATTTTTGTTCGCCATTTTTAATTTTTAATCCCTCATCAAGGTTTAATGCAAATTCAACAATTCTGTGGTCTAAAAGAGGGACACGAGTCTCTAAAGAATATTTCATTGAGGCGATGTCAACCTTTGTTAATAAATCATCTCTTAGATAATAATTAATGTCGAAAAGACTCTGTTGCTCTTTTGAAGATAGTTCTCTGGAAAAGGAATATTCATCATCCATATATTTAGGATATATTGTTTGATTTACCAATAATTCCTGAATTTCCTTTTGTGTAAAATAATATTGTTCTTGAGAAAAAATATGCGATTTTATTTGATTAGACGGATAATCAAACAAAAATGAAGCTCTTTTCATTCTATTGTTGCCCTTTTTCAAGAGTGAGCCAATAATTTTTCTGTTTGATTTAATTAAGGGATTGGATAATCTATTCGCCCAATTGTAAAATCCATAACCGTGAAAAAGTTCATCACCACCATCACCAGACAAGGTCATGGTCACCTCTTTTTTAGCCATTCTGGAAACCAACATTGTTGGTATGGCGGAACTGTCGCCAAAAGGCTCATCATAGCTTGTAACAATATCTCCAACCAGCTCTTTGGCGTCATCTTCAGTGACCATAAATTCATAATGCTCACTTCCGATATAGGTCGCTACTTGTTTCGCAAATTCGGCTTCATTAAAAGCTGAATTGTTGAATCCAATGGAGAATGTTTTAATCTTATTAGGGGAGACCTCCTGAGCAATTGCAGAAACGGTTGAACTATCAATTCCTCCGCTTAAAAATGTTCCAAAAGGAACATCGGACTTTAAACGATATCCTATGGATGATTTAAGTAATTGGCCCAATTCTTCTTTAGCTTGTTTTTCATTTTTTATGATGTCTCTTTTTATGACTGAATTAGGTGACCAAAATTGTTCTATGGCCAACTTGCCATTTTCATATGTACCAAAATGACCTGGAGGAAATTTTTCAATTTCGTTGTATATGGTTTGTGGCTTAGGTATGTATCCAAGATGCAAAAAAGTATTCACAGAACTACCATTTATGGTAAAACCACCCAGTTGGGTCTTTATGGATTTTAATCCTTTAATTTCTGATGAGAATGCAAACGTACAACCTTGATTGTAAACGTATAGAGGTTTTATTCCAAGTCGATCTCGTGCAATTAATAATTTTTCAAGATTTATATCCCAAAAAGCTAAAGCAAACATACCATTTAACTCCGATAAAAATTTAGGACCTTTTAATTTTAAGCCCTGAAAAATGACTTCCGTATCAGAATTGGTTCGACAATCAAATTTATATTTCTTTCTGAGTTCCTCAAAATTATACACTTCACCATTGTATATCAAAATGTGTTCATCGTCAAAAAAAGGCTGATTCGCTTCTTGAGACAAATCTATAATTGAAAGCCTTTTGTGACCCAAACATCCATTTTGAATACTTTGTATACCTGCGGCATTGGGTCCACGATGCGAAATACTATCGTTCATTTTATTTACCAAAAAAGAAAAATCCATTTCGGTATTGGACATCAAACCATTAATACCACACATGAAGCAAAAATAATTGAAATTAATTAATAATCACCTTGAATATAATACAGTTGTTCTTACTTTTGTTTTTAAATAATCTCTCATGAAAAAAGTACTTTTAGTCGTTGGTACGCGTCCTAATCTTATCAAGATTACAAAATTCAAAAAGTGCTTTAACAATTATGATGATTTAGAATTAAAAATTCTTCATACTGGTCAGCATTACGACTATAAAATGAGCGACATATTCTTCGACCAATTGGGAATACCCAAACCAGATAAAATATTTAAACTTGAATCAAAAACTGCGGTTGGTAAAGTCGCAGAAATGATGGTGAAGTTTGAGGATTATGTAGAAAAATTAAATCCCGACTTAGTTCTTGTGCCTGGTGATGTTAATTCGTCAATGGCTTGTGGGATTGTTGCCTCTCGGCTGGGGTTTCCTCTCGGTCACATTGAGGCAGGTTTAAGGAGTTTTGATCGATCAATGCCTGAAGAAATAAACAGGTTGTTGATTGATGAGTTATCCGATTTATATTTTGTTACTGAACCCTCTGGAGTTCTAAACTTAAAAAAGGAAAACAAAGACAACGGAAACATACATTTTGTTGGAAATACAATGATTGACTCTTTGGTTCAATTCAAGCCTGTATTTAAACAATCTCGTATTCTCGAAGAAATTGGTCTTGACTCAAAAGCTTACTTTGTTTTCACTTTTCACAGACCGGGAAATGTTGACAACAAATCAAAGTTAACAGAACTGGTTGATACAATCAGAGGAATTTCCTCTATAAAAAAAGTGGTTTTTCCTGTTCATCCACGAACAAAAAACAAGTTAGAAAAATTCAACTTGTGGTCAAAAGTTCAAAACGAAAACATTATCTTGACCGAACCGGTAGGATATATCGATTTCATGAAACTGATTGATAACTCAATCGGAGTGATTACCGACAGTGGTGGAATACAAGAAGAAACTACTTTTATGAAAGTGCCTTGCTTGACCATTCGACCAAATACGGAAAGACCAATCACAAATGAAATTGGAACCAACACGCTCCTTCCCTTAAATGCATCTTTAATTTTGGAAAAAGTTCATGAAATTGAATCTGGAAACTACAAAAAAGGTGAAATACCTGAGAATTGGGATGGAAATTCAACCGATAAAATTGCACAAATCGTGCACGACTTTTTATTGAATAAATAACCCAGAGAAATCAAATTAATTTATTTTGTTAAATTGATTTTACCTTTTCTGATGCTTGCATTTAATTCAAATCCCAACAAAAGAACAAACGAATTCAATTGAAGATACAACAAAACGATTATTATTGTTCCAATGGATCCGTATATTGCATTGTATCTACTAAAATAATTAACGTAGAAGGAAAAAGCTAAACTGGTTAAAATAACCAGAACAGTAGCTGTTGATGATCCAACAGAAAAAAACTTCCAGTTCCGCCTCTTTGCTGGTCCAAAGTAGTAAAGAAAACTAATCGCAAGATAAAATAGAGCGATTATTGTAATCCATCGTATTATATTTATAAAAAACCAGTTCATTGAGTCATCCAACCAACTGCCAGAAAAGAATGTTTGAATTATATCTTGAGTGGATGTAATTAATATTATAGCAGTGAAAGTAAGAATGGTTAATACTACAACGAGAAATAAAGCGATTAATCGTTTTTTCCACCAAACTCTCTTCTCTTTAAATAAATTTGTATTGTTGAATTCAGTCATGAGATTAACTATTCCATTACTGGCGAAGTAAAAGGCCAATAAGATATTAAGTACTAATACTCCCTCTCGCTCATGATCAACTAAATCGGTTAACGTTTTTAAAACAGGCTCCTTTATCCCTGATGGCAAAATTTGATTAAGATTATTAATTAAATTTTCATAAAAATCCTCGAGAGGAATAAAGGGTATAAGAGATAGTAAAAAAAGTATTGCCGGAAAAATTGCCAAAAAAAAGTTAAAGGCTAAACTTGCTGATCTTGACGGCAATGTCCCCTTAAAGACAGCAATCAAAAAATATCTTCCAACTTCATAAATTGGAACATTCGAAAAACCAGGCAAGGTTTTGGTTTTTAAAACACGTGTTGCTTTACGTACTATTTTATGACTTAATATTTTATCCTTTAATTCACTCTTCATGAAATAATGAAAATATCTTTTTCCAAAAGAAAACAGAATTTTCTTTTTTTAATCTGAAGCATTAAAATATAAATTCTGATGTTATATACATGAAAACTTACTGATTAAACGAGTCAAAAGTTTTACATATGGAAAAAACGGATTTAATTTACTTAAAAAGCCTTCAAACTCATATCCAAGCTCTTTACATGGTGAGTAAGTGCTCCAACCGATATAAAATCAACTCCTGTCTCTGCATAAGCCTTAATCGTATTTTCTGTTATCCCTCCTGATGATTCAGTTTCATATTTTCCGTTTATTTTTTTCAACGCTTCTACGGTTTCCCTGGGGGTAAAATTGTCCAACATAATGCGATCAAAACCGCCAACATTCAATGCTTTATCCAACTCATCAAAATCTCTTACCTCAACTTCGATTTTTAATTTTTTTCCTGTAGAACTTAAATAGTCGTTTGTTTTTTTTATCGCAGATTCTATACCCCCTGCAAAATCCATATGATTGTCTTTTAGCATAATCATATCGTATAAGGCAAATCGGTGATTATTCCCTCCTCCAATTTTGACTGCCTCTTTTTCAAAAACACGAAAATTAGGTGTGGTTTTTCTTGTATCCAATAAACGAGCTTTTGTCCCTTGAATTTTATCCATTAAAAAAGAAGTGTATGTCGCAATACCACTCATTCTTTGAATTATATTTAGCACGAGTCTTTCGCACGATAAAATATCTCTTGCATTACCAGAAACCTCAAGAACTACGTCGCCAACTTTAACCTTTTCTCCATCGGAAATAAACGTTTTGATTTCAAAACCTACGAATTGATTAAAAACAATTTTTGCGGCATCCACTCCTGCCAAGACTCCATTCTCTTTGACAATCAATCGCGCTCTGGATACAGAACTGGAGGGAATACACGCTAATGCTGAGTGATCACCATCACCGATATCTTCTTTTAATGCCAGCTGAATGGCTTCTTTCATCATTTTTTCCTTGGAAAGCATATTTCAAACAGAGTATTTTTTGTCGGTAAATTTAATAAACAATATAGTGAATACTTAATTTTATTCAACCTCAAAAAAAATATGAAACAGAGTTAAATTAGGACGTTAGCTCCTCATATATTTTACTATAACTTTTCACACCCATCTCAAGAGAGAAGTGCTTTTGAGCGATTTCTCTCAAATGCTGTTTGGGTATATTAAGTACTTTTTCAAATTCTTCAACGGCCTTAGAGTACGAATTTTCTTGAAATTCATTTATCACGATTCCTACGTTCTCTTTTTTTACGATTTCGTCCGTATCACCGACATCAGAATTACAAATTAAAGGAATTCCCATTCCTAAAAGTTCGGCCATTTTTGTCGGTGAACTTGCTTTTTTTGAAAACATCGGTTTTATAAAGAAAATTGAGGCATCACAAACAGAGAGAAGTTTGGGTAAGCCTTTTCTTTCTGAAGGTTGAATGGTAATTGAATTTTCTATTCCTCTAATTTTTGCAGCATCTATTATTGAACTGGAATCGTCTTTCGTAATCCATAAAAATGTCGTTTGAGGAAATTTTTTTAAATGAACTTTAAAATAGTCCAACATTTCATTCATCATATACCAGGTACCTATTGAACCTAAATAACAAATCACTTGATTTTCAATAGGAATACTCAAATCTGACTTGATTTTTTCATCTCTTTTGTTTGTGTTGTAATCAAAATGATTTAAATCTGCACAGCATGGAATAACGGATATATTATCCACTTTACCTTGTAAATATTTCCAGCTTCTCATTTCTCCCTTGCCATTGTATGTCAGAGATACTACTTGATCGGCATTCAACAAAAAGTCCTCTTCTTTCTTTTTAAAATAATTATACACCTTTTTAAAAGGTAAAATCTTTAAATTCCAAATGTTACCATCAACTCTTTCATCGGCCCAAAAGCCACGCATGTCAAATAAAAATTTAACAGAATATCTTCGTTTCATTTTAAGCCCAACTAGGGCCGAAATATAGCTGCGACAGTGAACGATATCAAAGTTCAATTCTTTGTGTAATGCGACTGCTTTTTTAGTTAAAGCTCGAACATCTTTAAGGGTCGACAATATCGGAGGTCTCTTTGTATACGTAATCCAGTCCCATTTGATGTTCGAATTATCGCATAATTCTTTAATAATTGACTTATTTTTTAAAAAATTCTCTTTCTTTTCCGTGCTAAGGATATGAATTTCATAATTTTGCTTTGCCAGATTCATTAAGTACGGTAAAACTTGTGATTGACCTAATGGATCTGTTAATCCATCATAAGATATATATAGAACTCGGTTATTTTCCATGGATATAAAATTAATTACACCTTTTGATATTATCTACTCTTTATTGCTGATTTTTATCATTTTAGGTTATGCTAAAAAAATCAAAAAGAAAAGAATCAATGATGCCCCTTACTACAAATTTTATACAAAAGGATTATTGGTTAAAATTTTTGGTGCTATTCTTTTCTGCTTAATTTATGCACTATACTATAAAGGTGGAGATACTGTTAACTACTATAAAGGTGTTTCGGCCTTTACTAATGCCTTCAAATATTCCCCTTTAAAATACTTTGTAATGATTGTTAACCCCGATATAAAGTATGCCCGTCATTTATTTTGGGAAGCTGGAGCATTTCCTCCTGGATATATGCTTAGAGACCCTCGTACCTTAAGTGTAATTAAAATCAGTTCCGTTATATCTCTTTTCGGATTTGGCGGATTTCTTGCGACAACTATTATCCTATCTTCATTAGTTTATTCGTGGGTTTGGAAACTATATGAATTTATGTCCAAAAGATACAGAGACTACCAAAGAGAAGTTAATATTGCCATTTTATTTCTCCCCTCCACTATTTTTTGGGGAAGCGGCATAATGAAAGACACCTTCACTTTCGCCGCAACTTGCTATACAGTTTATGGATTACATCAATTTTTTATTTTGCGAAATAGAAAATTGAAAGTTTTATTACAACTTATTATTTCATTTTACTTGATTCTGACAATCAAGTCATACATTATGTTTGCCTTGCTTCCCGGACTGTTAATTTTTGCAAATTTCGAAAGAATAAAAGCCATCAAATCAACATTTTTTAAAATAATAGTCATTCCATTTTCAATCTTTATATTGTTTTTAATTTCAAATACCGTTTTTAACGATTTCTCTAATCTTTTTGGCAAATATTCTGCCGATCGACTTTTGGAAGAGGCAGCCATTCAAAACGCCGATTTACAGAGGGAGGTTTATGGAAAAAATTCTTTTGACATAGGAGAATTTGAACCTACATTTCAAGGGGTTATCTCAAAAATCCCTCCGGCAATAAATGCTTCGTTGTTACGACCATATATTTGGGAAGTTGGTTCTCCTACTATGATTTTTTCAGGAATAGAAAATATTTTCATAATGTTTATAATTATTTGGCTCATACTTACAAAGCCATTATCTTTTTATCGAATTTTTAAGGACCCTTTTTTAATTTTTTGTTTACTATTTACTCTAATTTTAGGTTTTGGTGTTGGGTTAAGCACATCAAATTTTGGAGCACTTGTTCGATATAAAATTCCTTTTCTACCTTTTTTTATATTCCTAATACTCTTTCTAATCAAAAAGAAGAAGAATCTCAGTAAAAATAACAGTAAGTTGAACTAAGAATTCAGTAATTTAGTTGGCCTATTATCACGCAAAACATGAAAGACATAACTTATCAATTTGAGTATCCTAAGACTTGTAATATGTGCAGTACATCAGCTGACAACGCAAAAATACTGGGCAGAAGACTAAATCAAAGTCAAGGAAGAAAACCACAAAATAAGATAGGAATTACAGTTTCTGTAATGAAATGCAAGAAATGTGGTCTAATATATCCTAATCCCATGCCTATCCCAGAGGACATACAAGATCATTATGGAGTACCTCCTGAAGAATACTGGACAGAGGAATTTTTAACCTTTGATGAAAATTATTACCAAGGACATTTAGATATACTTGAAACTATTTTACCATTTAAGGAAGGGATGAAAGCTCTGGATATCGGAGCAGGAATTGGTAAATGTATGTATGCAATGGAAAAAAGAGGTTTTGATTCTTATGGTATTGAACCTTCCAATCCATTTTATAAGAGAGCAATTACCAAGATGGGCATGGACCCTGAAAAGTTAAAAAATGTTCAAATTGAAGATGCTGATTTCCCTGAAAACAATTTTGACTTTATAACATTTGGTGCAGTTTTAGAACATTTATACGATCCCAACTTATCAATTAAAAAAGCTCTCAGTTGGCTAAAGCCGGGAGGAATAATTGCAATTGAAGTACCTAATTCAAATTGGTTTTTTGCAAAACTTTTCAATTTGGTTTATAAGGTTTCAAGAAAAGATTACGTCACAAATCTAAGTCCAATGCATGAACCCTTTCACTTGTATGAATTTACCCCCGAAAGTTTTAAAGAGAATGCTGAGTTAAATGGATACGAGGTTGCAAGAATAGAAAACTGGGTTGGTGAAGTTTATGGTCCAAAGTATTTAAAAAAGTACATCAAAAAATATATGGTGAAATCCGGCCAAGGTATGCAGTTGATGGTGTGGTTAAGAAAAAAAGATTAAAATGGGCAAAACCATTATTATTGTGGATTATGGAATGGGGAATTTACATTCTGTTAAAAAAAGAATATCAAAAGCAGGAGGTAAAGCTACTATTTCCTCTGACCCCAACGTAATAAGTAATTCAGAAAAACTTGTTTTACCCGGTGTCGGTCATTTTGAAAAAGCAATGCGAAATCTAAAGAAAATGAATTTGATTGATGCATTAAATGACGCTGTTATTAAAAGAAAAGTCCCCATATTAGGAATCTGCCTAGGAATGCAAATTATGGCTAAACATAGTGAAGAAGGTGATGCTAAAGGATTGGGATGGATTGATGCGAATATTAAAAGGTTTGATATTCAAGATAAATTACATTTCAAGGTTCCTCATATGGGATGGAATACGGTTGAATTAAACAAGGAAAGTCATCTCTTTAAAGGAATTTGTGAAAATCCTGAATTTTATTTTGTGCATTCATTCTATTTGAGCTCAAATGATGAAAGTTTAAACTTAAATTCAACTCATTACGAAACAAGTTTTACATCTGCAGTTGAGAAAGAAAATATTTACGGTGTTCAATACCACCCTGAAAAAAGTCATGAAGTGGGAAATACCCTATTTGAAAATTTTATTGCACTTTAATGTTTAGACCCAGAATCATACCTGTTTTACTTCTAAAGGATAAGTATCTCGTAAAATCTATAGAATTTAAAAAACACCAATACATTGGTGATCCTATAAATGCTGTGAAAATTTACAACGATTTAAAAGCGGATGAATTGGTTTTTTTAGACATTAATGCGTCGGCCCAAAATCGAACAATTGACGTTGATTTTGTTTCAAAACTGAGTGAAGAAACAAACATGCCTTTCGCTGTTGGGGGGGGCATAAAATCTATAGAACAAATTCAAAACTTAATTGCTGCAGGTGCTGAAAAAATTATAATTAACTCTGAAGCTGTTGAAAATCCTAATTTCGTAAAACAAGCCTCCGAGGAGTTTGGAACCTCAACTGTTGTGGTTTGTATTGATGTAAAAAAGAAATTGTTCAAAGGGAATAAAGTTTGGTCTAAATCAGGAAAAAAAGCATCAAATTTCTCTCCTTTGGAATTTGCAAAACTAATGGAAAAAAATGGTGCTGGTGAAATCATTATTCAGTCGATTGAAAACGATGGAAAAATGACCGGATACGATTACGAACTTGTGAAAGAAATTTCTTCGGGACTCACAATACCTGTAGTAGCGCTTGGTGGAGCAAGTAATTATAACGACCTCGAAAAAGCTCATTCACAGGGACTTGCTACAGGCTTAGGTGCTGGGAGCATTTTTGTATACCAAAGTAAACTTAGAGGAGTGTTGATTAATTACCCAAGCATTGAAGAAAGAGTCCAACTATTTAACAAATAGTTGATACATTTGTAGTCTTTTCGCAAGGGAAATTATAATGGCTAATAAGGAATATAAAATATGTAATAGATGTGTTTTAGACACTTCTGATCCTGAAATCGTATTTGACGAAAAAGGGAATTGCAACCACTGTAATGATTATTTCGACCGAATCTCAAAATTAACGTATCAGGGAGAATCATCTGATAATGAGCTTAAGCGTATTGTTGCAGAAATTAAGAAAAATGGAGCAAATAACAATTATGACTGTGTAGTTGGCGTATCTGGCGGTATCGATAGTAGCTATGTTGCTTATTTGGTTAAAAATCTTGGATTGAGACCTTTGTGCGTGCACTTGGATAACGGATGGAACTCTGAAGAAGCAGTTAATAATATAAAAAACGTTTGTCAGAAATTAGGTGTTGATTATATAAGCCATGTTTTGGATTGGGAAGAATTTAAAGACATTCAACTCTCAGTTTTAAAATCTTCTATTGTTGAAGTCGAAATACCCACTGATATTGCTATTTTATCTGCTGTACATAAAGCCGCCTCAAAACACAACATAAAATACATCATAAGCGGTGGTAACTACGCAACTGAAGGTTTGTTACCTGAAAAATGGTTTTATAATCCAAAAGATAAAACTTTACTTACTTCAATTCAAAAACAATTTGGTTCTGTTAAAATGAAAACTTTCCCCCTTTTTGATTACAAAAAGGAAATGTATTACAAGTTTGTTAAAGGAATAAAAATGGTATACATTTTAAATTATGTTCCTTACAACAAAGAAGAAGCAATGGAACTTCTTAAAAATGAATTGGGATGGAAATACTATGGAGGGAAACATTATGAGTCAAAATATACTGGTTTTGTCCAATCCTATTACCAATTTGAAAAGTTTAATGTTGATTATAGAAGAGCAACCTATTCTACGATGATTTGTGCGGGTGTCATGACAAGGGAGGAAGCATTGAACGATTTAAAAAATAAACCATACGATCCGGAAAAAATCAAAACTGAAATTGAATACATCAGTAAAAAATTCGGTTTAACGGTTGATGAATTTAAAGAAATTATGAATTCTCCACCTAAATCTTATAAAGATTATCCGAATGATGAAAAGAAACTTAACTTCATATACGGAATGTATAAAAAGATAAAGGGAATAGAATAAGGTGACTAACATTCTCTACATTGGAGTTCCATATAGTATTCATGACATCAAATGGATGAGCTATTTTGGTACCCAAAATGGTTTCAAGGTTTATATTACTTGTGAACATCAAAACATCGAAGGATTAAATGATGAAAAAAGACACTTGCTTAAAAGTCAAAACATAAATCTGCTTCCTACATTTCATGATTTTTCATTCAAATCACCTTCTTCCAACAAGAAAACAAAACTTTACCTTAACAATATCATAAAGGAAAAAAATATTCAAATTGTTCATGTTCTTTTTGGTAGTCCTCAACCCTTGTGGTTAAATGAAATAAAAAATGTAAAAAAAATAATAACCACTCGTGGTTCCGATGTATTGGTTACGATTCCCAGCTTGATGAATGTTGGTTGGAAAAAACCTCATCTTAAGTTGCTTTTTTACAAACTCAAAAAAGCATTTATTAAGGCTGATTGCGTGACTTCAACCAGTAGGTTGCAGGCTGAAAAACTAAATTTAATGGGATTCAGAAAAAGGGTAGAATTAATTAAAACAGGAGTTGATATAGAGAAAATTTCAACAGTTGATTCAGATCAACATCTGCCCAAGCAATTAAAGAACAAACAAATAATTTTTTCTCCTAGATACATGTCTCCAGTTTACAATATGGAATACCAAATAGACGCAATTTCGAAATTGGACGAAAATATTTTGAGTAATTATACATTTGTGTTTATTAAAGGTATTGATACTGAAGAAAACTATTTTAATAAAATCCATCAGTCGCTTAATAAAGTTAAAGGTTTAAAATTTGTTGTTTTGACGGAGGTCACCCAACTCGAAATGTGGAGCATTATGAAAGCATCAAAGCTGGTTTATATGGTTCCCAAAAGCGATGGAACACCAAACTCAGCCCTAGAGTGTATGGCAGTTAAAACACCACTTATTGTTGGTGATTTAAATTACAATAAAGAACTTTTCGGAGGAACTTGCTGGACTGCCGAACTTGATTCTTCAAAATCATTGACATCAAAAATTGAAGAAGCATTATCTCAATACCCAAATGAATTACTGGAAATTGCTTACAAAAAAGTTAGTGCCTTTGGAAATCGTAAAGTTGAAATGGAAAAATTAAAATCAGTTTACTTTTCTCTGGTTCAAAAATGAAAACAAAAAAAGTTTTAATATTAGCTTATGATTTTCCTCCGTACAATTCTATTGGAGCACAAAGACCATATAGCTGGTTAAAATATTTTAATGAATTCGGTTTTCAGCCAATCATAGTTACCAGACACTGGGACGAAATAAGAGATGAGGAAGATTACTACAAGGCCTCCAAAAAACAATTTTTTGAGGAAACAGAATTCGAAGGCTCTCGTGTAATTAGAGCTCCCTTCAAACCTAATTTTAGAGATAAATTGATTTTAAAAAAGGGTCGAATGTTTATTTTACTTCGAAAATTACTTTCCCTAATATACAATATTGGACAATATTACCATTTTTCATTTGACAACCGATCTTCCTTATATAAAGCTGCTGAAAGCATAATTAAAAAAGAAAAAATTGATTTAATTATCGTTTCGGTTGAACCCTATGTCCTTTTCCGCTACGGATATTTGTTGAATAAAAAATATAAACTCCCTTGGATTGCCGATTACAGAGATGAATGGACTACCGATTCAATTCACCTACCAAACAAAGCTCTTCAGTTTCAATTTAAATTGTTTATGAAACGTCGTGAGCAAAAATTTCTTAAATCAAGTAGTTTAATCATTTCGGCAGCAAAAAACTATTCCGATAGGATCGAAGCATTGCTCAATCAAAAGGTACATACAATTTATAATGGTTTTTTTGAAAATGATTTTTCTGATATTATACCTGAAATACCGAATGATAATTTTGAAATTGCATACATAGGGAGTTTATATGATTACCAACCTTTAGAGGAGTTTTTGGACGGAGTGGAATTATTCATCAACGAACAAAATCCTGAAAACTTCAAAATAAAATTTTACGGTACTAACTTTATGGAAGTGGAAAGACGTAGAATACTTTCTTATAAACCATTTTTGAATTCTTACATCGAAACAACCGATAGAATACCAAGGATAAAATTGTATTCTATTCTTGCAAAAAAAGCCTCTGCGCTATTGGTTCTTGCTTCTCCAACTGAAGTAAGAATACCAGGAAAAATATTCGACTATATAGGCTTAAGAAAAAAAATCATTCTTTTTAAAGACGATAAAAATGTTTTAAGCGATATTATTTCTGATTCTAAAACCGGTTTAATAATAAACTCATCTGAAGAAGTCAAAAACATACTTATAAAAATGTACACTTCAAGACAAAATTTAATTCAGGATAAAATCTCAGAGGATGCACTTAAGTTCACAAGAAAAAATCAAACTAAAGAACTTACTAAATTATTAAAAGAAATATGAAAATTGTTCAAATCATACCAAGCCTTGAGAGAGGGGGTGCTGAACGCCTTTGCATTGACATTTCTAATGAGTTATTAAAAAGAGGAAATGAAGTTCTTTTAATTACTTTTTATGATATAAACGAATACGAGGAGCTCACTTCAAATATTCCAATTAAAACAGTAAAGGCATCTGTTGAACTTTCCTTTCGTGGGAAAAACCACATAAACATTCAAGAGCTACAAAATTCAATTGATGATTTTAAACCAGATGTAATTCATACTCATCTTTACGAGGCAGAGATAATTGTTTACGAACTCAAAACATCTGCGAAGCTCATCTCTCATATTCACAGCAACAGGAAAGAGCTTGCTAAAAAGAATTTGTTTCAATTGACAAATAAGAAAAAAATTACTCAGTGGTTTGAACGAAAACATTATTTGAAAAAGTTTAAAGCACTTAAAGTTGAACTAATTTCAATCTCTAAAGATTGTCATGACTATGCAATCCGAGAACTTGGATTATCTGAGAGCCAAGTTCACCAGGTCGTAAACTGTATCAACTATGAATTATTTAAGGGAAGTTCCAAAACATTAAATGATTCAAAAATAAAACTGATAAACGTAGGAAGATTTGTCCCTAAAAAATCACAGGAACTACTTATTGATGTGGCTGTGATTTTAAAAGAAAAAGGCATTGATTTTGACTTAACCTTTTTAGGTGACGGCGCAGAAAAAGTTAAAGTAATTAAATATGCAAAATCAAAAGGGGTTGATCATTTAGTCCATTTCAAAGGAGTTGTTTCGAAACCAGAAATTTTTTTGAAAGAAAGTACATTATACATTCACTCGGCAAAGCTTGAACCTCTCGGTTTAGTGTTAATTGAGGCAATGGCATCAGGCTTACCAGTAGTAACTACAGATGGTTTTGGAAATAGGGATCTTATTGAAGAGGGAAAAAATGGGTATATGATATGGAACAGAGACCCTAAAATTTTTGCTCAAAAAATTGAAAAAATTGTTACTTCTCCTGAACAGTATAATAGAATATCAGAATATGCGATTCAATATGCTGCTCAGTATGATATCAAACCATATATTGACCGAATTCTTTCAATTTACAACTAATTATTTAAGTTTTCTCGAAGCCACACCTGATTAGTGTAGAGGGTTTTAAAATCAATTGGATCCTTTAACCAAGGATATCTTCTCCAAAGTAATATTTTACCCCGTTCAATATCAGATTGATATTTTTTTATAGCCTTATCCAAGAAACTTTTTTGAGATACAGCTTCAAGCTCTTTATAATAATACTTTTTAAAAGTAGTGTCTTTAAATAATACCTCAGGTATATATCCATATTCTCTGGTGGAATCGTTAAGATGAGAAGTCAAAAATAAAGCCCTGTTTTCTCCTTTGTCTTCAATCCAATATTCCCTGCCTACCGGTTCAATTTTATTGGTTTCACCATTAAATATGTATCGTAAATTAAAATGATAGTACTGATGAGTACTTTGATACAAATCACCCAGTGCATAAAATTTAGCCATCTTTTTGTAGTCGATAAAATCCATTGGACTTAATGATCCTGAACATAAACTATCATAAAGACTCGAACATCTTTTCACTAAGGCTGTAGAAGGTTCTTTTTCTGGAAATTTAAGTTTTATTTGTCGAGTTGTGTCGTATGTATATTCCATAACGAAAACAGCATTTGAAAAACCTTTTTGTTTTAAAAAAACATGATCGTACAATCCCTCAAACAAGTAAACTTTATCTTCACCATTAAAATCGACCCACACATACTCTGAATTTAAGGCATTTAACCCTGCGTCCAATTCCAATTTATGTGCAAACCAATCGGTCATATGGCCTCGAGTCCTTGAATTTAACAAATTAAACCTTGAGCTTCCATTTATCGGTGACTTTGTTCTAACTTTCATCGAAAAAGGATCTCGTTTCCAATGGTCCCAAAAGTGACCTGCAATTCTTATGTTTCCTTTTGATTTGTCTTTTCCAGATTTAAATTTAGCTTTTACTTTTAATTTTTCCTCTGTACCATCGATCGCCCAAGGAATATTACCTCTCTCAAGAAGTGTATCTCTTTGATGAATAAGTTGATTGTACTCTTCTTTCTTCATCTTGATTTTAATTCTTGGAATTTCTTTTACAGCGTTATAAAATGAAACTTTTTTAAACTGATTGTTTATCTTTTCTTGTACTCCAAATAAATCGACAAAGTAAATACCGACAAACCCAAGAGAAAGAATGAGTAGTGTTAAAATGATTTTTTTAAAATTCTTGAAGAACATCTGAATATGTGTTTAAAGATTCATTTGGAACACCTGATATTTCATTTACTTTTTTATTGTAAACCTTTAACCAAACTTTATGTTTTTTTGTTGTCAAATGACTGGAATCAGCAAGGCCGTCCAAGAACAAATTAAACTTGAAAATCAATACAAAAAAACGGTAATAAAGAGCTGAGTAACGTTTTTTTATGTATAACAACCTTGATGCAAAAATTTGTCGATCTCGTTTCTCGTTGTCTTTATTACTTGCTCCTATATGGTGGTAAACAGAAGTTCCAGAAAAATAATAATGCTTTAATCCTTTTATAGACATCCGAGCATTTAATTCGCAGTCCTCAAAATACATAAAAAAGTTTTCGTCAAAATAGTTTTCTTGAATTGCTTCACGGGTACAAATTACAAAAGGAACCCCCAAATGAGTTACTTCATGATTTTCATCCAAACGAGCATATTTATCAATATCGTGTAAAATTTTACGTTTCAATATCCGCTGCCAGAACTTTATTACCAAGGCATTTGCCTCTAAAAGCTCCCGGATTCCGGGGTTCCAGTAATTGCACGAAGGTTGCGGAGCTCCATCCCTATGAACTATTTTACAGCCCACAAAACCTACTTTGTTTGGATTCGGTATACTTTTTAAATGGTCCAAAGTCAAAAGTATCGAGTTTTCAAATAATTCAACATCTGAATTAATCAGCACAACATAATCCCCTTGGGCTTCTTTAAGACCAATATTATTTGCTCTACCAAAACCTACGTTTTGTTGAGAATCGATCCACAGTACGTTTTTAAATTGAGAAATGATTAATTCTTTAGAATTATCTCTTGAATCATTATCAACAATAATAACTTCGAAATCAACCCCTTCAGTGTGTTTATAAATACTGGAAACACATGCCTCCAAAAGATGTGGAGTCTTATAATTAACTATTATTATTGAAACTTCTTTTTTCACCAGTTATTTTAAAATAATTATTACTTAACCAAGTATTTTATTTGATCCATTAAATTCAAAATGCAATCTTCCCGAAAACAATTTTTTTAATCTGCTTATTGATGTTTCATCGGTTAAACCTATCCGCGGAAGTTGATAGGGAAATTCTAAATGTTGTTTAAAAACACTACCCGGATGATTGTAAACAGCTGACTTTATGTTAAGTGATTTTAATATATTAAATTCATTTTTACCCGCATCTGTGAGAGCTCCATACGGATATGCAAAATGATTCATTTTCTCACCCAACTTATTCTCCAACAATAAAATGGATTCTTGAATTTGATTTTTAGAATTTTGAAAACTTTGATTTTTTAAGCTAACATGGTCTGTTGTGTGAGCTCCAATAGTTACTAATGAACTTTTGTTCAATTCGAATATCTCATCCCATGTCATATTATTCTGTTTATTAAAACCCTCCAATTCTTCTTGAGTTAATCCACAGATTTTAAGTGCAAATTCTTTGTGCTTTTCATATGAAAGCGGCTTAATTATTTGGGATGCTTTTTGAAAAGCATCTAATTTTGATTGTTCATCAATAAGATTGTTTAGCTTAAAATTGATTCCAATTGATGACAAGTCAATAGATTCATTTCTTTTTATATGAGTTTCTAAAAAATACCACCAGTAAATAGCTCGATTTTCAGGAAAACATGAGGATATGTAAACGGTAAATGGAACATTCATTTTCTCAAAAACAGGCAATCCGAAAGTTAAATTATCCTTATAGCCATCATCGATTGTGAAACAGATAAACTTATTTTTTTTAGGTTTTTTCAATCTAAAAAAAGCATCATCTAAAGAGATAATATCAAAGTTATTTTCTTGAAACTGCCGAATAAAGTCCTCTAATCCTTTCGGGGTTATTGCTAATGATGAATTGTAGTCAAACTTTATTTTTTCCTCAATGGGTAATATCCGGTGCAACATAAAAATATACCCCTCTCCTGAATATAGTGTATTTGTAAGATAGGAGGACCTATGCAAAATCGATTCAAGAAGTTTTTTTATCATACTAAAATGTGTCGTAGTCCGCTAAATTATATTTTATTCTCTCTACCTCAACCTGATTATTTAACTTAATGTACCCGATTGGATATTCAATTTCATGCTTGGTTGATATTGGTTTAATCAAACGCTCTAGTTTTGTTCCAGGACTGGTATGAAATCTTAAATGCGGTATACCAACGCTAAAACACAATTTCTTTAATTGTTTTAATACCAAATAAAACTTTTCATCAGAACATGCTGAAACATCACCCACAAGTAAAAACATTTCTTTTGGTTTTACCCAGACTTGAACTCCACTTATCGAAAGAAAGTATTTTTTAGAATAAGACTTGTAGTTAAGGAATTTTTCATCTCTTAAAACACCATACTGATTAACTTCCAGCAGATTTGATTGAAAAGGTTTTCCCTGAATTTGAATTCGCTCAAATTTTTTACGCTTTATTTTATTTAAGAACGGTGTTAAAAAAGGAAAAATCGATTTTAACCTAAGGAAAGGAATACATTTACATCGTATATGATAAGCACGAATGCTTTCGTCGTGAGACCACTTTAACTTTTTAATAAATCCCATGTAGGAGAACTCATTGGGAAAACCATATACCATATGGATATCGTTGTTTTTACAAAAATCAAATGTTTTCTCCGCAAGTATTACAAACAGGTTTTTTCTACGATGATTTTTATGCGTCATTGTATCTCCTGATTGAGCAATTAAAACTTTTTCACCATTAATGAGAACTTCACAGGGAAAAACGCCATAGAATGCTGCTCCTTCTCCTTCCGATGAGTACGCGATGAAACCGACATTTTTTAGACCGAAATTGGAAGTATCAAATTTAGCTCTCAATTCTGACAACTCAATATCAGTTGAAAAAGCACTTTTATAAATCGGGAGTAAATCCGCTATATTGTCATCGGTTAATTTTTCAATTCGATATTCCATTGGTTTTTCATTTAGTGGATATGATAACCTCCATCAATGTAATGATTGGTTCCCGTAATCCATTTAGAATGTTTACTCAATAGAAACACAACTAAACTTGAAACGTCTTCTGTACTACCAAATCCAAGAGGATGCATGGATTCTATTTCTTGTTTAGCTTCAATAGATAGTTTTGAAAATAAATCCTCAGTTAATGGGGTTTCTACGATTCCAGGAGAAATACCATTTACACGAATATTTTTAGGCGATAATTCCAATGCAGCTGACTTTACAAAACCATTTACTGCTGCCTTGGCGGAAGTGTAGGCAATTTTCCCTTTTTGACCCAATGAGCCCATTACAGAGCCTATTAAAACCAAAGACCCTCCATTAGAGCTAAAAATGGATTTATGAGTTAATTCCTTAATAATCTCAGAAGGTACAACTACATTTAAATTGAATAAAAGATTATAATCTTCTGGTTTAAGTAATTTTAAAGGCTTAGTAATATCTATTCCAGCAGAATTTACAAAACCTGTAAATTTCTTCTCGATGGATAGATGTTTTAACTCTTCTTTAATCGATTTAGGTGTAGACAAATCGTAAAAAATAATTTCTGCCTGATTCCCTATGCCTAATTCATCGATAACAGAATTTAGTTTTTGAATATTTCTACCCACTAAAACAACATCGCCTCCTAAATCAGTTATTCGTTGAACAATAGATTTGCCAATGCCAGAAGTAGCACCGGTAATTAATACTTTATGATCTTCAAGAGTAATCACTATGCAAAGTTAGCTTCTCCTATTTTTGATACAATATCTTCGAGAGTATCAAACTGAGAAAAGTCTTCTGCTTTTATCTCAACACCAAAACTATCTTTAATTAAAGAAATTAATGTGATATGCCCCAAAGAATCTATTTCTAAAATATCTTCTATGGAAGTATCGGCATTGGTTTCCAATTCACCTTCCAACTCTAGTAATTCCTCAACCTGATTAAAAAAATCCTCTTTCGTCATTATTTCTGTTTGAATTAAAATTTTATTACTGTGGATCCCCAAGAGTATCCCACTCCAAATCCACACAAAAGTACACAATCGCCTTTTTTAATCAAACCTCTTTTTACACTTTGTGACAATGCTATTGGTATGGTAGATGAAACTGTATTACCAACATATTCTACGTCTATGTAAAACTTGTCTTCATCAACCCCTAATTTTCTTCTTAAATTTCCAAGCATGTATTTATTGGCTTGATGTAGAATGAAGTAATCAACATCCTCAAGTTTAAGGTTGTTTTTATTTAAACAATCATGAACTGAATTTGGAACATTATCCAAAGTAAACTGAAAAACAGCACTTCCATTCATATGAAACATTTGTTCCTTAAGTCCGGTAATTGAAAAATTAGACCGCCCTCCACCTTCTTTAAAAATCAAGTTTTCTGCACCCGAACCATCACTTCCTAAATTAAATTCACCTATTTTTTTTGCCAACTCATAACCGATTACGGTTGCAGTAGCCGCATCCCCAAAAATTGCTCTATTGGTAATATCTTCCTTATGTAGGAATTTCGAATACGATTCGGCAGTAACCAAAAGCACATTTGAAGCCAAACCGGATTGAATAAAAGATTTTGCCATTGATAGTCCGTAAATGTAGCCTGAACAGCCTAAATTGTAATCGAAAGCTCCAACATTTAGACCTAATTCCAATTTGCTTTGTAAAATACAGGCTGTTGTAGGTAAAAAATATTCCGGACTTTGAGTACAGTAAATAACATAGTCTATTTGGTGTTTATCGTACTTTTCAAAAAGTTGATTACATGCTTTTAACGCTAAATCCAACGATGTTTGACCCTCTTCGACCACTCGCCTTTCTTTAATTCCTAACTTTTTCTCAAGTCTTTTTAAATTGTATTCTGGATTTAAATTTTGAAGTTCTTCGTTACTCAAAATTTTTTCTGGAAATGCAATTTCTATATTCAACATACTTTAATTTTTTGTAAATGCACGTTTGACCAATTTTGGTAAAAACAAAAGTATTTTTCCTATCCTGAATTCAGGACTTTTTTTGTAAAATTCGATTTCAGATATTTTATCTCTTAAAAATAAATTATCCCAAAATAAATTTATAGGGTCTTCAAAATGAGCTAAATATAAGCTCTGATGCTTTTTATAAATCTTTCTGTTTAACTCTTTTTGATTCTCAGAAGATATGGAATGATTCCTTGAATTATCCAATATCCTGTATTTTAAAGCAGGCTCATCGATTTGCTTAACTTCTCGTCCCAATTTAATTAGGGACAGCCAAAAATCCCAATCTTCATATCCGTCTTTAAACTTCTCGTCATAACCATTAACTTTTATGAAATCATCTTTCTTGAAGAGCGCAGTAATAACAATTTGATTGGTATACAATTGTTTTTGAAGATTGAATGTACCTAAATCCCATTTACCTGATTTTGAACCACAAAATGAAGTTTGACCATAAACTATACCTATATTATCGGATTCCTGAATCTTTGAAAGTGCTTTAGAAACAAAACCATCCTCCATTATATCATCACCATCCAACTGGATAATATATTTCCCCTGCGATTCTTCAACGGCCCTATTTCTGGTTTTGATAACGCCTTCGTTTTCTTTAAATATTAATCTCACACCAGGGTGATTAGAGTAAGATTTCATAATTTCTTTGGATTCATCTGTAGAACCATCGTCAATAATGATTACTTCCGATTCCTCATTAAGATTCCTCAATGCTGAATCAATTGCTTCCCGCAAGTATTCTGATTTATTATAATTTGTAATTATTATCGAGACATCCATCCTAAGCTACTAACTGATTGTACGATGATTTTAATTTCTGAATTGAATAGTTTTGTAAAACTAGTGCTTTATTATTTTGAACCCATTCATCGGCTAATTCTTGATCTGTTGTCTTTTGCAAGGCGTTTTCTAAAGAATTTAAATCGTTCAGGTCACAATAAAACGGATAATCTTCACCAAAAATTTCTTGTGTAGCTTCAATTCTAGATACTACAGCAAGTTTTTCATACATCATATACTCAAGCACACAATTTGGGCATCCCTCACTTGAAGAAGTTAATATCCCAACATCACAGATTTTTAATAATCCTATTATATCGTCTGTACTTTCCAAAAATATTACATTGGAAACTTTGTTATCGTAAACAAAGGCCTTGGCTTCATTCAATCCTTTACCGTCGGGACTGTAACCAACCAAAACAAGCTTCTTCTCCTGATTTAAATCATTTTTACAGAACCTTATCCAAGCTTTTAACAAAAAAATATGATTCTTTTCAGGAAAAAAATTAGCTACCATTGCGTATATCGTTTCACCCTCTTTTTTCGAAATTTTTTGATGCCAATACGCATTATCTTTTTTAGGGTTTTGGGCTTCAATACCATTAGAAATAATCTGAACTTTTGACGCATGAAAATCGTGACGGTTAGATATGAATTTAGCTCCAGCTATGGAGTTGGATAAATAAACTGGTTTATGTGATTTTGCAATTTTTTCTATTAAGGATATACCCAAATTTTCCATTCCTCTTTGATTCCAAAAACATAATTTTGCCCCCGAAAGAAATCTTACACTTGAACAAAGTATATTTGGATAATAGGTAAAAGGCAGGAGGTAATCTGGATTGAATGATTTTAAAAATCTTCCGAATTTAAATAGCCTGGACAGTTTTTTCATTCCAGATTGATGAACCAATGACAAGTCAAAATTCGATAAAGACCATTTAATGCCCCTTTCTTCCAATTTTTCAATTAAACTTCCGTTTTTCTTTTCAAAAGCAATAACTGTGACATTATGACCAGCCTCTAATAAACCCTCTGCAACATAGTAGGCCTGAGTTTCGGCTCCACCCAAGGTGAAAAAAGGCAACACAATTATTATATTTTTTTTTGTACCCGACACAGTTTATGTAAAAGTAAAAAAATAGAATTAGGGCGTCGCTTTATTGTAGACAAGCTTCTTAAAAATTTATAAATAAGATTCAATAACCTTCAAGGTATTCTCATTCATTTTATCCAAAGAAAAAAATCTCTTTATTCTCTCTTGACTTTGCATTCCTTTAGAAAGTCTGAGCTTTTCATCTTTCATAAAAAGAATAATTTTATCCGCTAAATCTCTTGAGTCTCCAGCAGGAGAAAGGTATTTCTCCATTTCCCGGCCAACTACTTCTTTTATTCCATCATTTGATGTTCCTACAATAGGGAGTCCAACGGCCATTTGTTCCATTATTGAATTAGGAAGACCTTCTGCTCTTGAGGACAAAACTCCCAAATCTGAATTCATATTCAAGCCAGGAATATCCGATACACCACCTAATAACACAACATTGTTTTCAATATTTAAAGAAGCAATTAAGTTTTTAACTTCTTCTGTTTTCTCTCCTTTTCTTCCCGCTAATACCAACAAAGGATTTCGATTGAGATTTTCATCCACAACATGCTTCCAGGCTTTAATTAATGTTTTGTGGTCCTTTGTAATGGTTAAATTCGCCACCATTGTAACGACAAAATCAAAATGCTCTTTTTTTAACCTTTTACTCCAATATTCGGGTAGTTCTTTGGGAATTTGGTTTGGAATACCATTGTGCACTACATGAAAGTCTCTTTCGGAACGATTAACCGGAAGTATTCTTTTTAATTTATCCGAAGCATGATGTGCATTCGATAAAAAACATCCTATTTTTTTTAACGCAAATCTTTCTAAAGGTTTTTGGAAGGAATAATTTATCTCGCTTTGTTGAGACCATATGCTCAATTTAACACCTGAAAAATTTGAAATAACTCCATTCCATATATTAGGAAGTACGTTAAAAGACATCACAACATTTGGTTTGAACTGACGAACAAATTTGACATAATGACCTATGTCCCTGATGCTTTTTGGAAATTTTTTAAATGACCGAAATTCGGTTAATTCTCGTGTTGGAATATTGTTCTCTTCACAGATTAATTTGGTTACTCCATCACCGTAAGAAAAAACCCAATATTCTACCTCGAAATTCTTCTCGTTTTTAAAATATTTTGCGAGTTTTAAAGCGTGAGCTTCAGCTCCTCCAAGAGAATAATTACTTACGACGATTGCAATTCGCATGAATCTTAAATCACATTAAACATTTACCGCAAGTAACTCCTTCAACCCTTCAATGACATCGGTATTCGGACGAAATCCTGTCAGAGCATGGAGTTTATCAGAACTTCCTACTCTTCTCTCTACTTCATAATCATACCTCTTTTGAGGAGATTCAATTAACGAAATTTCCGATGAAGAATTTGTAATGTCTTTTATGAAGTGTGCCAATTCAAGAATGGTAAGTTCCGTCTCATTTGCAACATTGAAAATTTCTGCACCTTTTGCTTGTTCACCCAAAAGTACTGTTGCCTTAACAGTTTCTTCAATTGAAGTAAAATCTCTTGTTTGTTTTCCTGAACCAAAAACAGTAATAGGAAGATTTTTCTTTGCTTGTTCAAAAAACCTTGGAATTACCATTCTTTGGTCTTGTCTTTTCCCATAAACGTTAAAAAACCTCAGACTTACTGACTCCAACCCCTTTTCTTCATATATGGCTTTAAGGTAAATCTCATTGTATCTTTTTGCCATGGCATATGAAGTTCGTGGATCAATCATAATTTCTTCATCAACACTTTTTTCAATTGCACTGTGACCATATACACCGCTCGTAGATGCATAAACAACTTTTTTGATGTTATTCTTCAAGGCGGCCTGAACAACGTTTCTGGTACCTATAACTTCAGTATCCATTGTTTCAACGGGATTGTCAGCAACAATATCAACTCCCAAAACAGCTGCTAAATGATAAATATAGTGGCAACCTTCTGAAACTCTTAATACAGTATCAAAATCTCTTACATCTCCCTCAACAAATGTAATTTGACTGAATACATCTTGCTCAATTTTATTACCTCTTAGGAGATTGTCGAGGACAATTACTTCGTTCCCTTGATTAAGTAAGTATGAGGTTAAATGACTTCCTATAAAACCAGCTCCTCCCGTAATTAAAATTTTGCTCATTATAAAATTGAATTTTTCTTTGGCATGCAAAGTTATAAATAAAGTACTAATTATATGGTAACATTATAATCCACTAAAAAGGAAGATGTACTTGCCGGAGGTAATTTTCCACTCTTGTAAAAATTTCCTCCTTCAACATTAAGTTCTCCCGCAAAATTTAACTCATCGTACACCTCTTGTAAATCACTGCAAAAGAGATGAAAGTGGTATTTCCCACTATTGAGAGGAAGCTTATCCAAATGAAATTCCACATCAAATTCATCGGTATCTTTATTTATGCTTACTTCTTTTCCATTCGCAACGGAATTGGATAAATGAAATAGTGTTACGTCATTTGAGTCAACAACTCTTAGTGAAATATGTATTTGTTTAAATTCTTGTGGTTTGTGAACTTTCAAAGTCACCTTAAATTTCATTTTTTGCCCAGAAAGTGCGAAATCAATAACTGAGTTTTCTTGATCCATTAATTGGACTCTGTGAAATTGAATTTTACCATTACCATTCCTTGTTTTTAGCGTATGTAATTCAGAAGTTAATGCCTCTGCTCTAAAAACATTAAGATATGCAGGTATAATGTCGGAAACTTTACCTGTACTGTGAACGGTTCCGTGTTGCATTAATAACCCCCTATCGCAAAGCTCCATTACGGAAGCCATATTGTGACTTACAAACAAAACTGTTCTACCTTGATTCTTTGAAACATCGTTCATTTTACCTATACAGCGTTTTTGAAACTCGGCATCTCCAACTGCCAAAACTTCATCTACAATTAATATTTCTGGTTCAAGGTGGGCAGCAACCGCAAAACCTAAACGAACCATCATACCACTACTGTATCTTTTCACCGGAGTGTCAAGGTATTTACCTATTCCACTAAAATCAACAATCTCATCAAGCTTTTTTCTAATTTCAGGCTTTTTCATTCCTAAAATAGCACCGTTTAAAAATATGTTCTCTCTTCCGGTTAATTCAGGGTGAAATCCAGTTCCTACCTCCAACAAACTCGCGATTCTTCCATCGACTTTTATTTGACCTTTGGTGGGACCAGTTACTTTAGATAATATTTTTAATAATGTAGACTTTCCCGCTCCATTTTTCCCAATAATTCCTAATATTTCTCCTTTTTTAACCTCAAAATTCACATCTTGAAGTGCATAGACATATTCCGAATCCCCAACCATACGATCGTTTCCCTGAATATCATAAACGTCTGCTAAAGATTTACCTCTGAGCTTTGCTAAGGCTAATTTTAAATCATCTTTAAGGGTATCAGCCCCTATTACACCAAGCCGATATTGTTTATACAACCCCTCTACTTTTATCGCTATATCGTCACTCATTATACAGTATCCATGAAGTTTTGCTCAGTCTTTCTAAATAATAAAGCACCGAATATAAATAGTATGAATCCTATTGAAAGGCTGTAGCCTATTCTATTGATGTCAAATTGATAATCTGTAAAAAACACAGACCTAAAACCTTCAATTATTGGAGACATTGGGTTGTACTCTAATACGGTCTTCAACAATCCACCCCAACCTTCAGGATTTTCATTAGACATTTTTTCTGCTATACTAATTGGAAGAATAACTGGAGAAGCAAACATCAACAATTGAACTCCGAAGCCTATAAATTGTTGAAAATCTTTGTACTTTGTTGTGAGTGAACTTATAATCAAACCGATTCCCAAACCTAACATTGCCATATTGATGATCAACACGGGAATCCACAAAATTTCATTTAAACCTATTTGAGATTCAAATCCTCCAAAGAAAATATACCCTGTGTAGATACAAATAAACAGAAAAAACTGTATTGAGAAACCAATTAAATTGGATATTAATATTGAAAAAGGTACGGTAAGTCTTGGAAAGTAAACTTTACCGAAAATATGTGCATTCGCTGTAAAGGTATTACTTGTTTTGGTAACACTTTGTGCAAAATACCACCAACTGACAGTACCAGAAAGGTAAAATAAAAACGAAGGAACACTTGTTTCTTTTGCAATTTTAAAAGCACTGCCAAACATAAGTGCATATATACATGTTTGAATAAGAGGTTGAAGCACATACCATGCAGGCCCCAATATTGTTTGCTTATAAAAAGAAACAAAATCTCTTCTGACAAAAAGAAGAATTAAGTCCCAATAGTCTAAAACTTCATTGAGCTTAAGGGAAAAAAATTTTCTTTCAGGGGTGATTATCTCTGTCCAATTCTTTTGTTCCTTCATATAATCTTATTGTAAGGCAAAACTAGTGCTAAAACTTTAATCTGAAAACTTAACACAGTACTATTATTTACTTAACAGTGATATTCCATGATAATATCTTAACTTTTTTGGAAACCATAGTAAATTAGAGGCTATTTCTATCAATTATTGAATCAATGACTGGTGTAAATAATTTAGCCCCGTATTTGTTTAAATGATTATAATCTAAATAGCAGCTATCGTTTAAACTGTAATTAGAAAAATCGTAAACATTAATCCCTTTGGTTTTCAATTTTAAAACTACTTTATTATAGTTCAAAACAAATTTCCGAGGTACTTTTTCAATGTATTGTTTATGAAGAGGCGTAGTAATTAAAACTAAATTTAATGAATTTGAAGAACAAAAATTAACAATCGAATCCAAATACCTTTCTGAAACCTGAGAGCAATTATGCTCTTCCTTTTTATGATAATAATGTGTATTTATTACGTGTTCTAAATTGGGTAAAAGAACTCGTTCATCCTCCTCATATTCATCATAATAGAACTCATGTTTATCAAATTTTTGAAGTGCCATTCTTTTGAAAAGAACTTGATAGTAAGCATTGAAGTCTATTGGAATTTCATTCAAATCGTTAATATTCTCAATTGTATATGAATTTTTAAAAAAACGATGGCTCCAACGAGGATGGTCCAAACGAAGATCATTCAATCCACTTAAACTGTGATAAGAAAAACCCAAAATAACATTTTTCAATTGTTCATTATCGGAATGATATTTAAGTAGTTTCCAATAAGAGTGATAAAGTGGCTCAGCAGGTTGTGCCAAAGAAAATGCACTTTTTAAAATGGATGGATTAATGGCCAGATCTATTTCAGAATCACCAACAATTACAGTTTTACTTTTGTCTGAAAATTCAAATGAATTCACTTGTTTTACATTATGAATTAAGTTAAACCCACAATAGATTGTAGGAATTAAAAAAAACAGGCTCAATTTAACAACAAACTTTTTCACTCGATTAAAATTGAAAATATATAAAATCCTGCTGTTTTGCTCCCAATAAAAGAATACAAAACAAAACGCTGTAGTATAAGGTCCAACGAATGAACGCGTATTTATCCAAAAATTTAAATTGCAATACTATTTGCCTTCCTTGTTGTATGTACTCAATCAAAATAAACACAAACAAAAGAATACATATTTCAAGCATATCGTTCCAATAGAGATAGTTGTACAAATCTTTAATCCATTTTCCATTCAAATCAAATATTTTTCCCAAATACTGAAAGGCATCTCCAACGTTTTGAGATCTGAAAAACACCCAAAGTAATGTAACCAATAAAAACACAACTGAATTTCTAAACGTTCGAATTATGAAGGTTTTGTTCAGTGCAGTCTCCAACGCCGAACCTCTCAAATACATTGCCGGAATAAAAAGTAATCCATGAAAAGCACCCCAAACAACAAAAGTCCAGTTTGCACCATGCCATAATCCACTCACAAGAAACACAATCATAATGTTTCTAATGTGAACCCATCTCCCATTTTTACTCCCACCTAAAGGGATGTAAACGTAGTCTCTGAACCAAGTTGAAAGGGATATGTGCCATCTCTTCCAAAACTCGGATATTCCTTTAGAAAAGTAAGGGAAATTGAAGTTGATTTTTAAATGAAATCCAAAGAGTTTAGAGGTTCCTATTGCGATATCGGAATATCCACTAAAGTCTCCATATATCTGGAAGGCAAATAATACTCCTCCCAACAATAATACTCCTCCTGAATGATCACCATACGATTCAAAAATTTGATTGGCATAATAAGCGCAATTATCTGCTATTACTACCTTTTTAAATAATCCCCACAGAATTTGCTTGAGTCCCTCAGCAGAATCATTATAATTAAACTTTTTATCTTCCAGAAACTGAGGTAAAAGATTTTCGGCACGTTCGATTGGACCTGCTACCAACTGTGGAAAAAAACTTACAAAAGAGAAAAAAGCAACTGCATCATTTATTGGTCTCAATTGCCCCTTCCATACATCAATTGTGTAACTGAGTGTTTGAAAGGTGTAAAAACTTATTCCTACAGGAAGTATTAACTCTAAAGAATCAACATTGAAATTAAATCCAATTAAGGAAAAGGAATCGATGAAGGAATCGATGAAGAAATTTGCATACTTAAAATAAGCCAACATGCCTAAATTCATTAGTAAACTGAGACACAATAATGAATTTTTTTTCTTTTTACTTTCCGAATGCAATATCCTTCTTGCAACAATATAATCGACAAGAGAACTTGCAAAAATTAACGCTAAAAAACGATAGTCCCACCAACCGTAAAAAAAGTAACTAGCAACCAACAAAACATAGTTTTGAGACTTTGGAATATAACGTTTACCTGTCCAATAAAGCAGGAAAACAATAGGAAGAAAAATCGCAAATTCAATGGAATTAAATATCATCCCTAAACTTTTTGGCAAATCTAATCAAATGAGAGAATAATGAAAAGTTTATTTAAGTTGAGGGCGATTAAGAATTTAAATTCTAAAAGGTTTGAGCAACTAGTAAACAATGTTATCTTTGACTTTTGAAAGTTTAAAACATGCTTAATTCTAAATCAGTTGCAGTTGTTATCCCAGCCTACAATGAGGAAACACAAATAATTAATGTTTTAAATTCTGTACCCAGTTTCGTCGACAAAATAATCGTTGTTAACGATGGGTCGTCTGACGCTACCGAAAAAATAGTTTTAGATTACATTGAAAATAGCTCAGAGGGGATTAAAATTGAAAAACCTAATCCAGTTTTTGACCCTTCAAACAAATACAATGCAGAGAGAGCTTATGCAGCCCAAATGAAAAAGGAGGATGATGCTTTACCTTCTGTGAATATAATGAATAAAAATCCTGAATCGGATCGTGTAATATTACTGAGCTTTCCAAAAAACCAAGGTGTTGGCTTAGCTGTCGCAAGAGGATATAAATGGTGTAAAGATTATGAAATAGATTGTGTTGCTAAAATTGATGGTGACGGTCAAATGGATTCATCAGAACTTCATTCAATATGCTCGCCTGTAACCGATAATGGAGTTGATTATGTTAAAGGAAATCGTCTGAAACATAGAAGTGCATGGTTTATTATTCCTAAAATTCGTTTTTTTGGAAATTCAGTTCTCAGCGTATTGACTAAAATCGCATCCGGTTATTGGAGAATTTCCGATACACAAACAGCCTATACCGCAATTTCAAAGAAAGGATTAGAATCCTTAGCATTGCATAAACTATATACTACTTATGGTTATCCAAATGATGTACTAGTAAAACTAAACATTGCGTCTTGTACTTTAACTGAAGTTGAAATCAAACCCATTTATAATGTTGGTGAAAACTCTAAAATGAAAATTTTTAAGGTAATTCCTACTGTTTCATATTTGCTCTTTAAATCTTTCTTTAAAAGGCTTTGGATTAAGTATTTCTTTAAAGATTTTCATCCACTGTTTCTATTTTACAACGTTGGATTGGTGACTGGTATACTAACAGTTCCTTATGGTATCAAAATAGTAAAAGCAATAATTAAGGGATATGAAATGAATTATGAACCCTTGTTGGCTTTCATCTTTTTATCTTTTTTTACTTTTCAAAGTCTTGCCTTAGCAATGTGGATGGATATTCAGGACAATGAGCGTTTGTATAAATAATTACCAAATACTATGTGTGGAATTTTTGGGGCTTCAATTTTAAATCTTAAACAAAAGAATATTAAGAACATTTCCAGGGTTCTTTATGATTTGTCAGAAACTAGAGGTAAAGAGGCCTCAGGAATTGCTGTAAACAAAACTTCATCCATCGAAGTCTTTAAAACTGACCTACCTGCTAAACAATTTTTAAAAAGACCTGAATTTTCAAAACTAATTGACTTTAACTCTGATAACAGAGGAAGCTTTATTGGGCACACTCGCTTGGTAACAGATGGTGATTCAAACGACAACGATAATAATCAACCAGTAATAAATGAGAACTTAGTGGGGATTCATAATGGCATTATCGTAAACTTTGAAGAACTTTGGCAAAAGTATTATCCAAATAAAAAACACTCTAATCTTGACAGTACTATTTTCTTCGAGTTGCTTAATAACGAATTAAATGATAATGATTTAGCATCTTCATTAAAGTTGATTTACGATGAAATTTACGGAATGACTACCGTTGCTTGTTTTCTTGGCGAACATAGAAAAATGGTTCTCAGCACAAATAATGGTTCTCTTTACTACTATAATGATGAAAACAATGTGTTTATTTTTGCATCGGAGTATGGAATTATAAAGGATGCCGTTAAAAAATTAAAACTGGATTCCTCAAAGAAAATTATACATGTAAATGATGGTAATGCTGTTTTGGTTGATTTAGAAAACCATAATTTAACATCATGGAAATTAAATTCTCCATCAGAAATTAAATTGGGAAAGTCTGAACCTATTTCGATTCAAAATATACCATTTAATGAAGCTCAAAGAAGAACACTTTTTGATGTATCTACTACCAAAGTCTCAAAAAAATTGGAATCTGACTTTAATAAGTCTTTTAATAAAATATTAAATATCCCTCGATGTAAGGTGTGTTTATTACCTAGAACAATGCCCTCAGTTACCTTTAACAAGGAAGGTGTTTGTTCAAATTGTACCAACTACTCAAAAAAACCTCTTTTAGGCGAAAACGCTTTAAAAAACAAAATGAAAGAGCTTGAGAAACATAACGCTTCCAATAAGGTTTTGGTTGGACTTTCAGGAGGAAGAGACAGTTGTATCACTCTTGATTATGTTGTTAATGAGCTTGGTATCAAACCCATTGCTTTTTCATACGATTGGGGTGTAATAACGGATTTAGCCAGAAGAAATCAATCCAGAATGTGTGGAAAGCTTGGTGTTGAACATATTCTTGTTTCCGCTGATATCAAAAAGAAAAGAGCCAATATTCGTAAGAATGTGAGTGCGTGGTTGAAACGCCCTCACCTGGGACTAATTCCCTTGTTCATGGCAGGAGATAAACAGTACTTCCATCATGCAAATAGAATTCGAAAATTGTATGATATTCCTGTAACGATAATGGGCGAAAATCATTACGAAAAAACGCAATTCAAAACCGGATTCCTAGGAGTAAAGCAGGATGAAGGAGGAGCAATGGCATACAATGTCGACGTTATGAACAAGCTTAAAATGCTTGGTGGTTATGCGAAAGAATACATGCTTAATCCCGCATATATAAATTCTTCACTTTGGGACACCGCTTCTGCTTTCAAATCCTATTATGTAAATGATCATTCTTTTTATGTTAACTTATTTGATTACATTGATTGGAATGAAGAAAAAGTGAACGATACCCTAATAAATAAATACGATTGGGAATTGGCCACAGACACAAAAAGTACTTGGAGAATTGGAGATGGAACAGCCGCATTCTATAATTACATTTACCTAATGGTTGCAGGGTTCACTGAATTCGATACATTTAACTCCAACTTAATACGCGCAGGTATTATCACTCGAGAAGAAGGGCTCAAAAAAACAATAGAAGAAAATCAACCCAGATACGACACCATTAAATGGTATCTTGACGCAATTAACTTAGATTTTGAAGAAACCTTAAGTATAATCAATAATATACCTAAGAGGTATTAGAAAAAGTAATTCAATTTAGTTTTAACGATCTTTTTTTGATATAAAATCCAATAAAGAGGAACAGGAATAGAACGACCATAAATGAACAGACTTGTTCATAACGAGCCACAAAACGATTATGTGTCATGGTTACTACTACAACATTTAACAAATAGGCAAGACTTACCATAGACAAAAGCATAGTTTCCTTTGAGAGTCGTTTTAATTTTAGAACTACTCTTATTAGTACTAAAATAGATAATGAAATAAAAAGAAAAATTACAATCAAATTTCCTGTTAAAATTTGAAATGTTGAATTGATAAAATCAATACTTTTCCCCCAAATACCTGATTTTATAATACTACTTCCCCCTTCACCAAACTCTTTAAGCGCATAGTCTCTACAATTTACATCTTGATAGCATCTCTTTACATATTTTAATTCATTTGGTCCGGGAACCAATTGGTCTTTAGAGAAACTATGTTGGTGCCTTTCTGTTATAATATCATTATAAAATTTAATATCACTTTCTGCAGAAGAATAGAGATAATTCAGCAATAATTCTGGCTTGTTTTTAATATTCTTCGCCTGAACTTCCTGAATAAAATTTAATTTCTTCAAATAAGGGTAAATAACGATACCATCACCAGGTGAATCCTGCCAAAAAGCTCTTATATTACCATTGTGATTATGTCTGGTATTATTAATAATATTCCCTAATATTACTTTAATTCTATATGTATTCCCAAAAAGTGGAGTCCCGTAAGAAGCATAATTAAAAATCGACCATGCACCATTAAGGATAACAAATGTAGAAGTGATTAAAATAAATTGTTTCCAATATTTTTTTCTTTTGAAAAAAAATAAAAATCCGATTATTAAAACAACAAAGAAATACAGATACATTCCATTAGACCTTACTAATGCTGCCACAACAGCAAAAAGAGGTATTAATATGTAATTGGATTTTAAAGTAGGATTATTGTAAAGTCGAATAATCAGGCCTATGAAAAACAGTAATATTGGTTTGTATAAACTTTCCGTCATAAAAGCTGTTTCCAGCTGAAGATTAAAAGAGCTTGAAGAAACAATAATAATGAATAGTAATAAGCTCCAGACGGGTAAAACATTCGTTTTCTTTAATTGTGTAAAAAGAAACGCATATCCTAAAAAAGCCAATAGTACTTTAAAAACCACAAAACCATAAAGAGAAATTCCTAAACTTGAGAAAAGAAATAAAAACACACTGTAAAGTGGTGGTATGACAGAAAAATCAGGTAAAATTCCATTTTTAATGTCGTATGCATATTCAAAGTACTCAAAAGTATCACCATCAATGCGAGGAAAGGAATTCCATATAAAATAAGGCAACCTCAAAAGAAGAAAAAAAACAGAGAAAGTAATTATCGGGTACTTATTTAATATTGTCTTTATCATTATTTCTTTATCCGACAAATATATGTTAAATAGATACGCCTATCTTACTCTTTGCGTAATATTTCATTAAAAAAATCTTTAAAATAAAGGAACTTGTTGTTGCTATTGCGGCTCCATAAATACCCAAAAAGGGGATCAATAAAAAGTTAAATGCTAAATTCCATAAAAATACAATGGCCGAAAATAAACTTTGAATTTTAGGGAATCCACATTGATTATATATCATTTGAACACTACTGTATCCGGATTCAAGGATTGGTCCCAGCATTAATAAGGCAATAAGAATCCAAGAATTCCATAAATCGAACTTAGGAGAAAAATAAATTACCAAAGGAAAGCACAACACACAAACTACTCCAAAAGGTATAAAACCTAAATATGATTTTTTAATTACAAGCTTTAAAAAACTCTCCAGCAAAGAGCTTCTTCCAGTTCTGTATAATTTATTAATCTTAGGATTCGTCACAGATCGAATAACAATCGGTATTTGGTTAAAACCCTCCATAAAAAAAGCAACGAAACTATACATTCCTACTAAATAATCCGATACAAACAATCCCAAGACTAAAATATCGGTTTTTGAACCAACGTCCATCAAAAAAGAACCAACAAATGAATGCCTTCCAAATTGGAAATGTTTTTTTAACCAATTTAAATTCCAAAAACTGGAAAACTGAAAAAAATTGAACAAGAAAATTGAAAGCAATAAGAACAAAATGATTTCAGAAAAAGAAAATACCGCACTCAGATATACAGGATCGAAATCATAAAAAACTAAACCAAAAAAAACAGATAACATTAAAACACCTCTTAATGCTAAAAAGAAAGCATACGTTTTTAATTTACTCAATCCATTAATGAAGGAAAGCTGAATTTTGTTCAAAATGAAAAAGAACACTCCCACAACAACTATTTGAAAAGATAAGATCGCCGATTTTGTATCGTAAAAGGTCATAAAAACATCGCTCAAAACAAAAGCTATCACCAACATCAACAAGGCCCAAATGGAGGCCAGAGATAAAGAGGACGACAATACCTGTTTCAATTCTTTTGTGTTTTTTGAAAAATCAGAAGCATATTTCAATACAGAGTTATGTATTCCAAATACTCCAGCCTGTGACAAAAAAATGTAAATCGCATAAGAAATATTAAAGACGCCTAGGCTTTCGGATGAATAAAACTCAACAATTAGAAAATTAAGTAAAAGTCCAACAACAGCATTTACTCCAAAACTTCCAATGTTTAGTATGGTATCTAAACCACTACCCTTATTTTCCCCTTTTTTGAACATTAAATTTTTAATTCTCGATTCAAGAAGATGGTAAAGTTAATAGGATTGAAATAATTACCCATTAATATTCTTAATAATAGTTCCTTATTCATAAATTTGGATTAATACTTTCATGAAAAATTTATCCGTAAATAGACACTCCAACAACTTTGATATAATTCGATTTTTTGCAGCATTTTTAGTAATTATAAAACATTCAAATGCTTTAACTGGAGAGGATCATTATTTCATATCAGATCAAAACTTGCCTTTTTTAGGAGTACCCATCTTTTTCATCATTAGTGGATACTTAATTACGATTAGTGCAATTCGATCAAACAATATGTTCACATACCTGTGGAAAAGAATATTGCGAATTATTCCTGGTCTAGCTATAGCTACTTTATTTACAGTTGTGATAATTGGTCCCTTGGTAAGTAATACTCCTATTTTTGAATATTTTTTAAATCCGGAAACATATAATCATTTATTAAGCATCACCCTTTACAAATTTAAAAACTCAATCCCTTCTGTTTTCGAAGAAAATCTAATTAGTGGTGTTAATGGTTCCTTGTGGACACTTAAGTATGAATTCACTTGCTATATTTTAGTCTTAATTCTTGTAGTTAGTAATGCTCATAAATTGAGACATCTAATTTTGGCAATGTTTGTTCTAATTGTCTCTTGTAGGATATATATGGGAGATGACTTTTACATATACGATTACAGAAACAAATATGCTTTGGGACATAACCTAATGTATTTAGTTCAATGGGGAGTTTACTTTTTATCGGGAGTAGTGTTTTACTTGTTTAAAGAAAAAATTCCCCTGAAAGGAAATATCGCATTAATAGCTACTCTAATCTATGCAATGCTATTCTATTTTTATCCCGAAACTATAAAGTATTATCAATATGTTTATATTCCATATTGCCTATTTTACATCTCATTTATTCCCGGTAAAACGAATCATTTTGGTAAATATGGAGACTTTTCATACGGAATGTACATTTATGCTTTTCCTGTTCAACAGACATTAATACACTTTTCAGATTCAATTCATCCTTTAGTTTTAACCGGATATACAACAGTTTTAGTATTGGGATTGTCGTTTCTTTCCTGGAATTATGTAGAAAAGCCTATGCTTAGACTTAAAAATTTATTTGAAAAAAAAAGTCTTCAATTTTCTAAAAATTGAGACTTGAAACCGGATAAAAATAATTTTGAAAACTCCGTTGCACCCTGAGTATTTAAATGTGTAAAGTCACAAAAAAGAGAAGGATTATTACTTAATTTGGATTGAGAATAATCAAAGACCTCTACTCCATAATTCGACAGAGATTTAATTTTTGCAACTACCTCATCTGCATTTTCCAATAAATTAAATCCTTTCTCATAGCAAGGTGTTATTACAACAATTGGTTGAATTGATTTTGATTGAGCTAATAAGCAGGCTTGTTTTAATTTTTTAAACACACGTTTATTGATGTCAACCTTTTGAGATTTTTGATCCACCCTATTCACATCTTTTAGAAATGTAGATTTTGGCTGATATCCTTTTTTGGCGAATTGATAGCTCTTTTGATCGGAGAATAAATTTTGCCGAACATATCTAAAGTTATGTTTGTTGTAAACTGTTAACTTATAAAAAGGAATGTACTTGGATTTCCACATTAAATCAGCATCTATTTCAGAAAAACAAGAATCGATATTTTTATTTGAAAAATGATGTGTCCAATTGTGTATATCATACAATGCATCTCTTTTCATAAAAGCGCCATGTACATCCAATGCGATTACTATATACTTACTATTCTTTGTGTAATTTAGATACTCTTTTAGTAATCCATAGTATTGGTCGATGTTTGTACCGTCAATCCCCATATTGAATGTACTTAAATTCAAGGAATCCGAAATCATTGGAGCATCAAAATGTACGTAGGCGGTGGATGCGCCCCATACAGTAATATCCTCATCCAACTCATGCTTCATTACTGCATTAATTTTACCTATGTTTCCATCCGTTACTTTTTTCATTGAAGATTCAATCTTGATTTGAATGAAAAGTAAAACTGAAACAATTGAAACAACAAAAATCGATATTTTAAAATACCACTTCATTAAAACTGAAAATAAATAAACTCATTTTTACCAAAAGCTCCGATAACTAAAATTAAAACGATAACACTAACATACATGGTCGTTCTAAGAACATATGGTAGCTTAAAAAATTTATACTTTTCTAAAAATAGATACTCCAAAATCATTAAAATTAAAATACCCAGATAGGCCAAAAAAAAGTCAACAGAGAATACTGTATTTTTAGCAACAGGAATTACATAAAAGCTCAATTGATCCAAAGAGTAATTATTAAAATTGAAAAGCTCTCTAAAAATGTAAGAAGCATCTTCAAGAGAATTTGCCCTGAAAAACACCCACCCAACACAAACTAGAAAAAATGTTTTAAAATTCAACAATATTCTAATCAGATGAGTTTTCTTTTCAAACTTCACTAGGGTTTCTAAAATGAGTAATGCACCATGGAATGCTCCCCAAATAACAAACGTCCATTCTGCACCATGCCACAAACCACTAATTAAAAACGTGATGAATAAATTATAATACCAACGCCACTTTATAACCCGATTTCCACCAAGTGGAATATATAAGTAATCCCTAAACCAAGTTGAAAGGGATATGTGCCATCGATTCCAAAACTCTCCTATAGATTTACTAAAATACGGGGTTCTAAAATTCTTCATAAAATCAAAGCCCAAAACACGAGCTATACCAATGGCAATATCCGAATAACCTGAAAAATCACAGTAAATTTGAACTGCAAAAAATAACGTTCCAATAACTAAAGTATATCCGTGATATTCTGTTGGATTGTTGTAAATCTCATTGACTATAAGAGCTAATCTATCGGCAATAACAATCTTTTTAAATAAACCCCAAAGCATTAAAGTAATTCCACTTTGAATCCGATTAAAATCAAATCTGACTTGTTTATGAAACTGTGGAAGCAAATTTGAAGCCCTTTCAATTGGGCCAGCAACCAATTGAGGAAAGAAAGACACAAACAAAGCAAAAACTCCAAACTTTTTCTCTGGTTGCTTGATTTTACCGTTATAAATATCAATGCTATAGCTTAGGGTTTGAAAAGTATAGAAACTAATACCAACAGGTAATAAAATCTCTAACATTTTAAATTTATAATCTGGATTTACAGCATGAACAATCGGCGTTACATTCTCTAGGAAAAAATTAAAGTATTTAAAGAAAAATAAAATCGATAAATTACTCAATAAACTCAAATACAGAAAAATTCGTTTCCGACTTTTAACCGTTGAAAAGTGTATTGCTCTTCCGAGAAAGAAATCAATTATTGTTGAAAATAGTATAATTAATAGATAACCCGGTTCCCAATAGCCATAAAAAAAGTAACTGGCTACCAGTAAAAGAAACCAACGAAAACGATGAGGCAAAGCAAAATAAGTTCCAACAACAAAAAGAAAAAAAACTAAAAAATCGAAGGAATTAAAAAGCATTGCTCAAAATCGACGTTATTTCTTTTTAACCCATTTTTCTATTTCTAACATTGCGAGAGAATCGCCTTCCCAATTTTGAAAAACCATATCTGTATTTCTTTTATAGGAAGTAAACCATGTTTTCAAAATTTCTTTTACATTATCTGGTAATTCGTCAAAGGAATTTACTCCTAATGTATTCAATGAATCTTTTGCAGGAACAGCAATTACTTTATGGTCCTCTTCTCCGTCGTCCATTAGTTTGAGAATCCCTATCGGTTTAATCTCAACAACGCTACCTTGACTCATTGCTTCTGAGAGTATTAAAACATCCAAAGCATCTCCATCTCCTCCTATAGAAGGATCCATAAATGTTCCTGGAATAAAACCGTAGTTCCCAATGTAGGGAAGGTAATTCACAACTCTTGGTTTTCCATTTCGAATCTCACAAACAAAAGATTTGGAATCGTAATTATATTCATACTTATGGTTGGTTCCTGCTGGAATTTCTACTACTGCGGTTATGGTTCCTTCAGAATTTTTAAAGGGCAGTGTACTGTAATCCAAAAGGTCACTTTCATTTTTTGTCTCAGTACACTTTTCAGAACATTTAGACTCGCAAGTTTCACTTGAGTTTGTACACGAGAAAATAACCGATACTAAAAAAAGGAAATATAATTTCTTCATGTTATGATTCCTTGTAATATATTTTTATATCTGCAGTATCTTTCAAAAAATCAATTTTACCAACACTGATTTTAAATATATCAAGGCCTGTTCTCTCTCTTAAATCCTTAATTAGTTCCTCTTCATGTTCTGGCTTAACAAGGTTAATTTTCTCATAAATCAAATTTTTACTTCTCTCATGATTGTTGAACCATATAGCCTCTATTCCAAAGGTAGTTCCTACGATCAAACAATCCGTGAAGATAAGCTCTATCATACTTATAGATTTGTTTGTCAAGGCATTTATCATGGCCAATCCAATGACAATAAACAAATAAGTCATTTCCTTTATTGGAAGAGCTTCTGTTCGATATCTTAAAATACCAAAAACAGCAAAAAGCCCCATTGCAAATCCCATTTCCATTGGTACCTTTCTTAAGAGGACACAGATAAAAAAGGTTAATAAATTGAACATAAAGAACGTAAACAAATAGTCTTTGTCTCTATTATTTCTGTAAAAAACAAATCTTACGGTTATGAATAGGAAAATTAAATCGATTCCGAATTTGAAAAATAATTTTCCAAAATCTTCCATGTCAAACAACGGTATTCCAAATATTTCCATTTAAGTGTATTTTGTTTAAGTATAAAAAGTTCTTCTTGAATTTATTGTATTTCAAATCAGGATTCAATAAAGCAGCTCCAGTAGCGTATTTACTAAAACTTGCCTCTCTAATTTGATGTTTTTTTAAAATAGACATTACTTTAGAATCTCTATCTACTTTTTCCTGCTTTACTTCAGCAATTGCTAAATTACCCAATTGTTTTAACTTATCTTCCTTTAAAAACTGTAAGGAAAAATCAATGGTAAGTCTTTCTTTATCCGTTTTGGAAACCAATGTAATTCTACTGAAATTATTCGTAAGAATATGCATTAAATTCTCACGATAAAAAGGAGTTTTATCTTTTAAAAAATCGTTATCAGAGTCAGAGATTTCCTCTGTATCCACCCAGGATTGTATCCTGGATTTCAAAGTCTTTCCTTTATTGTTTTTAAACTTAACTTCCAGGAAGGATAAATCTGAACCGATGTATTCTCGATACCTTATTTTGTATCTATTGAGTTTTGAATTATGGTGAGCGTTATAAAGCCCAAAGTCTAAAGAGTCAAAATAATCGGTCTTGTAATTAGCATACCTTTTATTGGAAATTTCTAAGCTTCTGTAAAAAGGACTGGCCTCTTCCAAAATTTTAGGCAGTAAATCCGCTTCAAACACAAATTTTGTATCTGTTCTATTCATCAAACTCACACCATCCATCTCTTTCAATGTAATTGGTTGAAATGAGGACAAACTATCTGTTATGTTATTTAACAGTTTTCTTTCCATATTCATTACCGTAAAGATACTTTCTTACATCATCTCGGTAGTTGTGTACTTTTTTACCATCAATCTTTAATGAGGATCCTTTTTCAATAAGATTTTCTTCCTTATACAAATCGTATGTGATTTCAGAGGCATTTATCTTTGAAGGACCAAACTCCTTCTTTTTTTGAAATGCACAAAAAACAACCTCGGACTCTGTTATTTTTGAACTTTCGATATTTACTTTTGATAAATCTTTTGCCACTACTCCTAATGAAGCTCCTTTAATTAAAGCATTTTTAACATCAATTGTACTATTTTCTCCAGCACTAATTGCTTTATCCGCAATACGGATAAACTCACAATCAATGATTTCAACATGACTTCCCGAAACGTCAACTCCATCATTACCTGAATCAATTATTTTACAATTCTTAATTATTCCATTACTAAAATCGGCATCAAATGCATCGGAAAAAGTATTTTGGATTATTGAACTTTCTAAATGATAATCTGCTCTAAAGATGTTTAAAGCATCCTCACAATTAGCACCCAAAAATTGAGAGTTATAAATCTTAACTGGTGATTCATAAAAAGTAACTGCACTCGGAAGTTTCCAGGTTAAGAAATCTAAGTTTTTTAAATTGCTGAAAATAACTGAATCAATACTTGAAAGAGCATTTGCATTAATCACATGAAAACCTCTTCCTGTTGAATCTGAGCTCTCGATAAACGAATTTTTCAATTCTACTGGAGAATACGAGAGGATAAATGCGCCTTGAATTAAGTTGATTTTTGACTGATTTTTAATCTCTACAACATATCCGGAAGGGATAATAACGGGCGAATTAATTTCAATTTCTTTTCCATCGATAGTGAGTTTATCTCCTTCCAAATTAAAGAATGAAGAAAAATCATAATTTGGATAACAATTGTCTTTTGATTGAGTATGCTCTTTATTTTCAGAAATTGACCAACTCAGTTCACCCGCATACTTTCCTACTTTGTGATTTTTGATCGATTCAATTAATTTTTTATTTAAACTGTACTCTGATTTATGTTTGCTAATTTTTGACAAAATCAAATTGTCCGTCAATATTTTATTTAAAAGTTCCTCCTTGGCATACGCGTTGCCTTTTTTACAAAATACCTCTATTAAATTGGAAACCGGATTCAAGTAAAAAGCAAAATCTAGGTTTTGAGTTTCTCCACCATAAAAAGCATCGAATAACGCCAAATATCCTGAAACCTTTTTAACATCAAATAAACAAGCTGTAGCCAATTTACCATCGTACCAATCTTGAATTCTTTTATTGATATCAATATTTTTTCCTTGCAGTCCTTTGGGAGTAAAATGAATTTTAGCATTATTATCAAAAGTAAACAATATACCCTCTCTGTTTTTGTTGCCCTCAACAATGTATTTATCAAAACCTTCTTGGAAAAAATAAAGTTGCTTTTCTCCACCGAACTCAACATTTAAAAACTTTGACTTTATCCCAATATAACCCGACTCTCCTGCAATTGCCTGAAAAACATTTAACTTCGCCAATGACTTAAAATGAGAGGAATCCTTAACCTCATGCATTTCATATTTCTTCCTGGAAATAATAGTGGCCTTATTCTTAACTTTTAAGTTGTATCCGTAATTTTTTTCTGAGACTTTTACTTGTACCTCATCACTCTTATAAGAACAATAAAGTTTAGTTTCCTTTTTCAATTTCCTTAAATCATGAGTAAATGAAATTTTTGAAAACGCATCATTGGTTAAATTGATTTTTGTAACCTGTTGATTTTCACAACTCGATAATAAAATGCAAAACAAAAAAGCAAAAAGAATACCTTTCATTACTGTAAAATTTAGGCCAAATATAAAAAAATAGAATTAGTTAATTTAATGTTTATGGTCTGCTATTTTTGAATTCCTGCACAAGAGATTTTGCTTCATTGTTCAAACTTTCTATAAAGGCTTCATACTCCTCTTTAAGGTTCATTCTCAGTACCGATTTTATCTTTTTTGCAATTTCATAAGGATTGTCATAATCACTTACCAAAAGAGCACTTTTTAGTGTTTCATTTGAATCAAAAACACCCGAATTATTTGAAGCTAAACAAGGAACTCCCATTGATATACTTTCAGTAATAACTTGCCCCCATGATTCAGAGTATGAAACATATAAGTTAATGTCCATACTTCCTAAAAGTTTAAGAAAATTTTCCTTATTCAAGTTATTGTGGGTAATTATTCTGCTGTTATCTACTGCATAAGAAAATTCATTTGGAGAGATAACGTGTATTTGACTGTTTTCTATTAATGAGGCTGCAAGAACTTGAGTATGACGGTTTTTATTAAATGAAGCATTACCAAATACTCCAATATGTATTTTTTTATCGCTAAACTTTTTTATTTCAATATCTTTTGATTTAATAGAGACAGGGGTTAACTTATGAATTTTAATTTTAGTCAAATGTTCTAAACTCTCCTTTAACCCTTTTTTAACAACTCCAACTCTGACAATCACTCCCTTTTTAACTAAACTTAGAATTTGGCTCATTTGCTTTTGCTTTGATGAGTTATTCGTAAATTCAGATTGTCCTCCATGAAAAATAACACCAATCTTAATATCTAACTTATGAACCTCTTGTATCCATTCAAGAGTATAATCAGGCAATCCGGAAAAAATAATAAACTGCGCTCCTTTTTCCTTCAACAACGATAAAAATTTAATCGTTTGTTCTTTACTTAAAAGTGAACTGCTGTATGATTGAGGCAACAATAAATATTCATTTGGAAACATATTAATTGTTGCATTTTTTATACCCAACCAATTGGGACCTGTATTGTTGGGAGTAAAAACAACCGTATTACTGCGTTGCAATACGACTTCAGAATTTATAATAAGTTGACTAAACTCAAATTCAGTTAACTTTATCTTTCTCCATCGCTTTAGCATAAATAGTCTTTATAAATAAATATACTACAAATTATATCTTAATTATTAAGGGGTTTCGTCAGACATTAAACTCGTCAAATTAGGTAATATAAGGATAGAGCCACGACATAAAACTGATAAAAATATAACGCCTTTAAAATTGACAAACTAAAAAATAACTGCGTTATTCTTACAACTATATTTTTTTAAAATTTATAGACTATCATAATCCAAAAAGGTAATTGGTGAAAAACACTAAACCTTTTCATTTGGAGATCTTTTCAAACCATTCGTTACCATGGATTTTCTAAATCTCCTTTAACATACTCGATATTTCTATCCGTATAGTATGTTTCCTTTTTCTTTTTGATGTTTAAGTTGTCGGAGTTAAAAAGTCGATACAAAAGAGAGTATGGACCAATAAATAAATAAAACAAAGCCCCTAATACTACTTTCGACATTAGAAACCCCATTCCTTCAGCCAGCTTAAACCAAAGCCAAGTAACTTGCTTAGAAATTATTGGAACAAACAGCCCACAAAATAAACTGCCTAATGCAACATAAATTAGCCAAACGGGATATTCACCGTTCTTATACCACATGATTCCTCCAATGGTTAAAAAACCGAAAGCAATCATGGATAGTGTTTCGGTTCCTTTCGACTTTGTAAATTCTGAATATTTCATACTTTAAAATAGGGTATAAATAAACGGTGCTGCTGCTGATCCCCCTCCTACTACAAGCAGAACTCCTAACAACAATAAAACTATTATAACTGGAGCTAACCAAAATTTTTTTCGTTGCTTCATAAATTTCCAAAAATCTCCTAACGTACTCATATTTTCTCTAATCTAATGTAAATTCCTCCTTCCAATTATCTTTATCTTGCCACTGAGGCTGATCTTCTTTTTTAAAGATGTAATTACCAAGAACTAAATAATCCATTTCTGTTCTCATTAAACAACGGTAAGCATCTTCAGGAGTACATACTATTGGCTCCCCACGAACATTGAAACTTGTATTAACAACCATTCCACATCCCGTTAATTTTTTAAAGGCATTTATCATTTGCCAATATTTAGGGTTGGTTTCTTTATGAACTGTTTGAATTCTAGCTGAAAAATCTATATGAGTAATGGCTGGGATTGTTGATCTCACCGTGTACAACTTTTCCTTTAATGGTAAATCATTATACCCTGAAGGCAGCTCGTTCCTTTGCTTTTCTGCTACTGGATGTACCAGTAACATATATGGTGAAGTTCCTTTATGCTGAAAGTATTCTTCGCAATCTTCTGCTAATACAGATGGTGCAAAGGGACGAAAACTTTCTCTGTACTTAATTTTTAAGTTCAGTTTTTTTTGCATTTCTGGGTTTCTCGGGTCACCTATAATACTTCTGTTTCCAAGAGCTCTGGGTCCAAATTCCATTCTTCCTTGAAACCACCCTATTGCACAGCCTTCGTTTAAGTGAATTGCCACTTCATCTACGAGTTTATCAAAATCGTAACGAACTCCTACTGCACCTAATTTATTCGATAGTTTAACTATTTCTTTGTCATCAAATTCGGGACCTAAATAACCTCCCTTCATAGAATCCATTTTTGTTGAATCGAGCTTCCTATCAGAACCATTAAATATGTATTCTCCTGCTAGAGCCGCTCCTAAAGCTCCTCCTGCATCCCCTGCTGCAGGCTGAATATAAATATTCTCAAAAATATTCGACTTTTGTAATTTCCCATTCGAAACACAGTTAAGCGCTACTCCTCCGGCCAGACACAAATTAGAAGACCCTGTAAGTCTTTTTGCCTCCTTTGTCATTAATTGAACTAATTCTTCCGTTAAATACTGAATAGCCAACCCCAAATTACAATGTACTTGCAATAACTCATCTTCAGGTTTTCTGGTAGAAAATCCAAATAACTTTTCCCATTTGGATTCCCTAATCATGCGCAAACCTGTCGCGTAATTGAAGTAAGATTGATTTAACCGAATTGATCCATCTTCTTTAACATCGACTATCTCAGCTTTAATTTTTTTAACGAAGTTTTTAACCTCTTCACTCTCTGGATTACCGTAAGGTGCTAAACCCATTAATTTATACTCTCCGCTGTTAACTTTAAAACCTAAGAAATAAGTGAACGCTGAGTAAAGTAATCCTAATGAATGAGGAAATTTTAGTTCCTTGAGTATTTTAATCTTGTTTCCTTTACCATGGCATATTGAAGCAGTTGCCCATTCTCCTACTCCATCAATTGTTAAAATGGCCGACTCATCATATGGAGATGGATAAAAAGCACTTGCTGCATGAGATAAGTGATGTTCCGGAAATAAAAGCTGAGTAGCACTCCAATCAATATCCCCCACTTTTTTCAACTCATCTTTAATCAATTTTTTAAAGAACATTTTCTCCTTCATCCATACAGGCATGGCCGTTACAAAGGAAGAAACTCCTTTTGGCGCAAATGCATAATAAGTTTCTAGGAGTCGTTCGAATTTTAATATCGGCTTATCGTAAAACACTACTGCATCTATCGAAGTCAAATCTAAACCAGCTTCATCTAAACAAAAGTTAATCGCATTTACGGGAAAAGAATCATCTTGTTTTTTCCTTGTAAACCTCTCTTCCTGCGCAGCTGAAATAACCTCTCCATCAATGGTTAAAGCAGCTGCAGAATCATGATAAAGTGCTGAAATACCTAGTATTTTCATTGTCTAAAAAAACGCCAAATTTAAGTAAATTTCTTTACTTTAGAACCTTACTTATCGGCACATGTGAGCAAATTGTCTAAATTAAGTAAATTTCTTTACTTTGTGGTCTTATGTGAGACCCATGAAAGCAAAAACTCTTCTTATAAATTTTTTAATTTTCCTGACATTGATTTTTCTGTTGGAGTTGTCAGCAGGTCTTTTTTTGAAGGAAGATAATTCAAATGAATTTCAGGGTATTAAAAGGTGTATTCAGCTTCGTGAGCATGAACCTGGAAAGAAGTTCATTGTGCAACCTGATTCCGTATATAAAGCATTTACTGAAAATTTGGACACAGGAACTTTTAATGTATTAATTGACAAACATGGATTTATTTCAAATCATTCAATATCAGAAGAAAAGGACAAGGTAATCTTTTTTGGAGGATCAACTACAGAGTGTTTATACATGCCTGACACTCTGCGCTTTCCTTATCTGGTTGAAAAAAGACTTGGTGAAAGAGGGTATAATGTTAAAGTTTATAACTCAGGCGTTAGCGGAAATAATTCAATGCATTCATTGAACAATCTGATTAATAAAGGAATTCCATTAAATCCAAAATATTGTGTTTTAATGCACAATATAAACGATTTGAATATTCTTCTCTATGAAGGCTCTTATTTTAATGATAATCCAAGTAAAAAATTAGTAATGGATATGCCTCAAAGCGCAAAAGCAAATCTTAAAGGCTCTTTGTTACTTGTGATACAAAATATATTTAGTAATACAATATCGCTTATTAAGCAAAACAGCTATTCAAAAAACCCCAGAGATGAATTCGAAAAAACAAGAAACAATACTACTAATAATCTAAAAAGTGAATTATACAGTAAAAGCATAAGAACCTTTATTCAAACCTGTAAAAACTTTAATATCCAACCTATTTTAGTTACTCAATTTAATCGATTATCTCCACCATTTAACGGTATCATTTACGAGAACCCTAAAAACAAACTTAAACACAAAGGACATTCAATCGAAAAATATTCTGAACAGTACAAATCCTTTAACGATACAATTAGGGCTATCTCTTTGAGAGAAAATACAAAACTAATTGATTTGGATTCTCTTGTGAAAGAGAACAATATGCTTTATGATGTTTGTCACCTAAATAGCTCTGGTTCTTTATTTGTAAGTAAAATCATTAGTGACTCTCTATCCAACTGGATGGAAAAAAATAATATTTAAAATAACGTTTATAAAGAAATTGTGTACGCATTATTCTTTGAATGTAATCAGACACTCGAAACCATTTTTATTTTGAATGTTCGCTCTATTTTTATAATTACTTAGGACTCTGAAAACTATCCATTACTATTTTACTAATGTAAATGAACTGCTTATAAAAAATATCAAGACACTCTTTTAGCTTTTGAATTCACAGCAAATCAAACAGAAAAACAGAAACACAAAAAAGAATAGAAAATAAAAAAGTACTCAACGCGACCTTTTTTAATTCAAAGTCAAAGTTTTTGTTGTCATCTATTTTCATAACTCTTAACATATGAGTTATGAAAGGAATGTAGCTTAAAACGAATAAAAATTGATAGACTGAGGAAAAACAGTTTGCGGCATAAAATAATGAGGACACGATGCCTGTAATAATTATGTATAAATGGTATATTTTTGATTTTTTTATACCCAGCTTGACCACTAATGTATTTTTACCGCAAAACTTATCGTTTTCAAAATCTCTCATATTGTTCAGGTTCAATACTGCGGTAGAAAAACACCCTACAGATATTGCTGGAAATAGCATTGGATAATAAAACTCGTGTACAAATAAAAGTGAGGTTCCTATTACCCCAACCAATCCAAAAAATATAAACACAAATAAATCTCCCCATCCTTTATAACCGTAGGCTCCTTTACCTGCAGTATATTTAATGGCAGCTATTATGGATAAAATCCCCACTGTAACAAAAATTAATGGATACCAAAGAGAAATTGTTCTAGTAGCATAAAAAACCAATGTCAAACCCGATAAAAGAGACAAAAAGACGAAAAATACAATAGCTTTTTTCATTTGAAATTCAGTAATTTCTCCCGACTGAATAGATCTTTCAGGACCTATTCTGTTTTCATTATCAGTTCCTTTTTGAGCGTCTCCGTAGTCGTTGGCAAGATTTGATAAAATTTGTAAAAATAAAGTTGTTGTTAACGCAAAAATGAATACAATCCAATCAAAATGTCCTTGATTCAATGCTACTGCTGTTCCGGTAATAACCGAAGAAAAGGCTAAAGGTAATGTCCTTAATCGAAAGGCTTTTATCCAATGTTTTAACATAAATCACAAATAAAAAGACTTATTAAAATCAATCATTTTTTAAGCGTCGAAAATAACGTTTTAAAATCTCTGGATTCAATTCATTTCTTGTTGATACTTCGAGGAGAGATGCTTTTTTTAAATCCTGACCATACATTTTAATTAATGAATGTTCTAAATCTGATTCATTATCACAAAAAGAGTAACGTAATCCAAATGTTTTAGCAATATATTCCGCATTCAAATTATGCTTGGCTTCCAAAAAGGGTTCTAATTCATCTGTCTTTGAAGGACCATCTATAATTCTAAAAATATTACCTCCCTTATTGTTTATCATTATAATTTTTAACGATTGTGGAAAAGGGGTAATCCAAAGTGCATTTGAATCATAAAAAAATGATAAGTCTCCGGTAATGACAGTAGTTAATTTATTTGAAGCTATAGCTGCACCCACAGCAGTGCTAATTGTTCCGTCAATACCACTGGTTCCTCTATTACTGAAACACAGGAGTTTATTTTGAGAAGGTTGATTGAAAAGATTACTGTAACGTACAACTGTTGAATTGGCTAATTGAACTCGACTACCTGTAGGGATATGATTCAATACAACCTCGAACACCTTTAAATCACAAAACTCAATTTCTGTTACAAATTCATCGTAGATCGATTGTAATTCACTGTCCTTACGCAACCATTTGTCTCTGAAATTCGACTTGACATCAAAACCCACAAAAAACTTAAGGATTTTTTCAGGTGAAAGTGGAATTATTCGGGTTAAAGATTGATAGGTATCTACTGAGTCATTGGATGCATTAATGTGCCAATGGGCCTTTGGTTTATTTTTTCGTAAAAATGCTTTTACTTTTTTACTAACAACTGGCCCGCCTAAAGTAACCAATAGGTCTGGAATATAATCGCTTTCTGAACCTTCAATTCCAACAACTAATCGATCAATACTTCTGTTAAAGTATTCACCAAAAACATTTGAGGTTGTTTCGGTCAAAATCGCAACGTTATTCTGTTTCGAAATGTCGTTCAACACATCATTAAGAGCCTCGTTGGGATGCAAGAGACCAGTTATTATCAATATTCTTTTATAGGTCTGCCACTCTTTTTTCAAATTTTGAATCTCACTTTCAGGCAACTCTAAAAATGTTTTCGTGGTTTCAAATAATTTTGGCAATGATTCGTTGGAATAATCTGCTAATTCATAAAGCGGCTCTCTAAAAGGTAAATTAATATGAACCGGTCCAAATTCAGGAAATTGGCTCAATTCAACTGCTTCATTTGTCATTCTTTGCAGATACCATCGATCATCGTCGTTATGAATTTCAATCGGAAAATCAAATGAACCCTTAATATAATTTGAATAGATATTGGATTGTCGAATGGTTTGACCATCCATTTGATCAATCCATTCCACAGGTCGGTCAGCGGTCAGGATTATTAGAGGAATCTTTTGGTAATATGCTTCTGAAATTGCTGGAGCATAATTTAAAGCGGCTGAACCTGAAGTACAACAAATTACAACGGGTGATTTGGTTTGTTGGGCTATACCTAAAGCAAAGAAAGCAGCGCATCTCTCGTCAACTACACAATGACAGGTAAATTTTGGATGTCTGTTTAATGATATTATCAAAGGTGCATTCCTCGAGCCTGGACTTATAACGGCATGCTCTACTCCTTTTTGAGCTAATACCTCAACAAGATCTCGGACAACTAATTTGCTTGATAACTTCAAAAAACTGTATTTACTGTAAAAATGCAGAAAAAATCATAAAAATCTAAGTAATGATGTCGCTTTCCTTTCACATTCTTCCCATTCTTTGGAAAGTTCTGAATCTTTCGTAATTCCACCTCCTACGTACAAACATATTTGATTAGAAGATACAGATGCACATCTTAGATTTACAAATAAATTCTCTATTTCACCATCCTTAACCATTCCTCCAAAACCGCAATAGAATTCTCTTTCGTGATTTTCAGCAATTTTAATCGTGGAAATGGCCTGTTTCTTTGGGTTTCCAGAGATTGCTGGTGTAGGATGTAATGCATTTGCGATAGTTAGAGCAGATTCCTTCGTTTTAAACTTTATTTTATTTCTTAAATGATAAACAGGTCCAGCTTTAACAGTTTCTAAATCACCTACATCGGGATTAATATTAAACTTAAACAGCTCTCCTAATATTGCATTAGTAACAATTCTTTGCTCTGTAAACTCCTTCTCTGTCCAATTTACATCATGACTTTCTTTAGTTCCTGCAAGCGACATGGTTTCATAACCTTCATTTTTTTTCTGTAACAACGTCTCAGGTGTAGCCCCAATCCATAAATCTCGATCGGGAGTTTCTATTAAAAATATATGCGAGGTTGTGTAATTCTCACATAGTTTTAAGAACAAATCATTGACATTTACTTTTTGATTCTTCACCTTTCTTCGGGATAAGATCGCTTTATTAATGTGATTGTGGTCAATTTCATTTTTAATTATTGAAAAACCAAACTCATAATCCTCTCTTAAGGTACTTTCCCAATGTGTTGGTTTTTGCATTGAGAAAGGTATATTCAAAATCTCTTCAGAAGTAACTACTTTGTGAGTTTCAGGGGATATGGTGAACGTTTTATCTTTTGCAAAGTCGGAAAACACAAATCCATCGTGGATTCCATGAAAAAATATTCCTTCAATAAGTTTAACATCACTTGAACCTAAATTGCGATATAAACACTTGATCTTCCTACTCATTATTACTACAAAAATACTACTTATTATGAGTTAAAATGAAGTTGTTTTCGTGAAATAAAGTTAATTAACAACAGTAACTTTAAATGTCCTTTCTTTATTACCTGCATATACATGCAAAATATACAAACCATTTCTTATGTTTAAAGTAGGAAATTCAATAACGGTAAGATTAGATGGGGCCTCTTCTTTTTTGAAGATTAATTTTCCGGAGGTGTCATATAAAAAGACCTCAACTGAATTTGAAATTAATTGTTCGATGTACAAACTAATTCTATCTTGAGTTGGGTTTAATCGAACAAGCATACTGTCTCTGGGTTCATAATGCACCATTGTGTCGTTACAGGGATAATAACTACCAGTAATGAATTCTTCATTTGTATGAGTGGGATCCAGCCAAACATCCAATCGACTGTTAGAATCTAACTGACTGTCCCACGGATGAGATATCTTACCAAAATAATCTGAATCTTCGGGTCGACTACAATATGAAGTACCTACTGAGAGAACTCCAACTACCAATTTTTCATGATTAAAAATCGGAGATCCCGAACTTCCTTGCTCGGTAACACCATGCCCATTTGTTGTTTCAACCCAATTTACTCTCCAAAAAGCATTTTCTGTAAGTCCATTTTCATCTGCAGTTGTCAAATTGGATGTATAAGTAGATATTTTTTTTACGTCTCCTTTTGGATGATGAATGCATACTCCACCTGAAAAAATAGCATTCGATTTGTTCCATCCATTATAATAAGGATTATACTCAAGAGGTATTTCCTCTTGTAGTTCTAAAAGCAGAACATCTGATCCATTGTAAAATGATGTTGACGCCCTTAAAACCATTCCCAAAACAAAATTATTCAGGGTAGCGTCATCCTCCCCACAACTGGAATTTTCATAATTAAAATAAGCCAACGACTGTTGTAAATTTTCTGGAGAAACATTGTCAACACAATGATCCGCTGATAAAATATATGGTTTGCAATCTCTTGAGGTATTGTTTACAAGGGTTCCTGAGCAATAGACAGTTGAGGTATTAGTTTTTATTAAAAGTCGAACCACTCCATTTTTTTGATTCTTCCACTCTTCTCCTTCAGAACAGTTAATATCTACCTCACACCATCCCGAAGAAGATATTTCATCAAAGGATTTCCAAAAATACCCTATCTCACCAATTAAAATTTTAGAATTTGATTGATCTCCTTCGAAAACAAATTTCAAAACACTTCCTTTTATTGGTTGAATTGCATACAAGCCGCCATTTTTATTGGAATTGGACTGAATCACTACTTCCAACTGATTATTTTCATTGTATACCTTAAGAATACTATTTTGACTCAATTTAAGCTCATCAAAATACACATTCAAAAATTTCGCATCTTTCACCTCTATTTCAAGTTGACTGAAATTTTCTTCATTTTTCAAGGCCTTTTGAAAAAAATCAACGTCTGCATTTATAAGTATTGAAGCTATTTCAACTTGTTCATTTACTCGAGAAATAAGATTTGAGTCGGGTTGCTCATAAGTAAGCTGTCCATTTAGAACGAGGGACATGATTAAGAATACTATTGAAAAAAGCTTACTCAAAACGATTTAAAGACTATTTTTTTGATTTTAGGTTGTTTAAAATACATTTAATTCAACCATTTTTAATGGTTTCTTTTAAATTTTAATTTGGTTAACTAATTTAGTTGTATGGAGAAAAGAATTCTTCTCGTTGAGGACGAAGAGCATCTCATTGATGTTATAAAACTTAATCTTGAATTAGAAAATTATACCGTAAAGATTGCTGAAGATGGAAAAAAAGCAATTGATCTATGGGAAAGTCAGCGATTCGACCTAATATTAGTTGATGTAATGCTCCCTAACGTTGATGGTCTCACCGTTTGTGAAACAATACGATTAAAAGACAGTGAAATACCTATTTTAATATTATCGGCAAAAGGTTCGAGTACGGACAGAATTCTGGGTTTGAAAGCAGGTGCTGATGACTATCTTTTAAAACCTTTTAATCTGGAGGAACTCCTTTTAAGAATTCAAATCCTGATAAAAAAAGGCGACAAGCTGAGACAAAACAGACCCGAAATAGCTGAGGATTATACTTTTGGAAAGAACTATGTTAATTTTTCAACTTATCAGTTTCGAGGAGTAAATGAACAAAAAGGACAATTGACCGCAAGAGAAATTCAATTGATAAAGTTATTGATTGAACGCAAAAACGAAGTCGTTTCAAGAGATACTATCCTGGAGTTAATTTGGGGAGTAGACGTTTATCCAAGTACTCGTACCATTGATAATTACCTACTTAATTTCAGAAAATATTTTGAGGAAGATCCAAAATCTCCGGTTTACTTTCATTCTGTGAGAGGAATAGGCTATAAATTTGTAATAAACTAAGCACGTGAAATTTAATCAAATAAATACCAACGGAGTAATTCAGTCATGGGGAAATTCCTATTCAAGCGTTATTGATAACTTACTGCAAAGTATAGGATTGGAAGGCTCCTCTCTTCATCTTGTGAAAATGATTGTTATTTCAATTAGCCTAATTGTTTTTTGTTTTATCGCCGATTTAATTGCCAGAAAAACAATTCTTGTGATAATTGAACGAATCATTAAAAAAACTAAAAATACATGGGACGATGTTTTAATAGAACAAAAAGTTTTCAAACACGTTGCTCATATCGTTCCTGCTGTTCTTATAGGAGTTTTAGCTCCTGTTCTATATGAAGGTCATCCCGACTGGATTTTAGGATTGGAAAAAATCTCTGAAATATATTTAACAATTGCCTTTATTCTCACAATTGTTGCGTTTTTCAAAGCTTTTCAATTCTACTTGGAATCGAGACCCTTTTTAAAAGGAAAACCTCTAGATAGCTACATGCAGTTAATTCGTCTGATTATTTACATCCTTGGTGGAATTTACATTATATCCATACTCGTTGACAAATCTCCAATGGGTATCTTTTCTGCATTGGGAGCGATGTCGGTTGTTCTGATGTTAGTATTTAAAGATACTATATTGGGATTTGTGGGCAGCATTCAAATTGCAGCCAATGATATGGTGAAAATTGGAGATTGGGTGGAGTTTCCAAAATTTGGAGCCGACGGAAATGTAATTGAAATAAAATTACAAACTGTCAAAGTACAAAATTGGGACAAAACCATTACAACAATTCCAACTTATTCTTTCGTCTCAGATGCTTTTAAAAATTGGAGAGGAATGACAGAAAGTGGTGGAAGACGCATTAAAAGAGCTATTAGCATAGACATGAACTCCGTGAAATTTTGCAATGAAAAGCTTCTTGAAAAACTAGAAAAAATCGACTTATTGAAGGATTACTTAAAAGAAAAAAGAAAAGAAATCAGTAACTACAATTCTGGAAAAGACGCTTCTATTCCTGCAAACATAAGACAACTCACTAATTTGGGTAGCTTCAGAGCCTATCTTGAAAAATACTTAGACAACAATCCTGAGATATCAAAAGAAATGACTTTTTTGGTCCGTCAACTGGCACCAAACGAAAAAGGTATCCCTATTGAAGTTTATGTTTTTAGCTCTGAACAGAGGTGGGCAAATTACGAGGCAATTCAAGCGGATATTTTTGACCATATGATTGCTGTATTACCTGAATTTGAATTGAATGTTTTTCAAGTTCCATCAGGAAATGACTTAAAACAATTAAAATTTTAAAAATTCGGTACAAGATCAAACGTCACGCCAAATGTTTGAACCTGTTGAGAATTAATATTGGTCATTCGCCAAATAAAATCCAGTCGAATCAACTTAAATATATTGTCGAATCCAAAACCTGTTTCCAAATACGGTTCATTCAAAGAAGACAGACCATTGGGCAAAAGAATTATATTTTCATGATTTGAATTGAGTATGCCGTATACTCCATTAGCGAATACAAAAGTTCTTATTTTCAACCTTTTAAAATATGGTAACCGATTGGAAATTAAACCATTAAAATTATATTTCAACATTGCACTAACATACTGATCAGAGGCAAACTCAAATGGATTCATTAAATTAAAAGCTTGATTGTCAAAATAATAAGAATCATTACCTTGATGATTTAAAAGTAACGGATATGGGACTTTACCCCATATTTTTCCACCAAGAAGTTTTACGTCTAAAAAACCAAAAAAACCAAAAAAATATCGGTCCGCAATATCAAACTCTAGTTTATGAAATTCATAACCAAAATCATTAATTTTCATACCATAAGTGTAGTTGTAGTCTAACCTCGGATTTCGAGTGCTTAAACTTAACCTTCTGAATCCATATCGAATAAATTTTTCATCCAAAGCAAATCTTCCCCCCAGTTTTAATGTATATGTGCGTAAATTATCAACAAATTCATCGTTTGATGTTTTATAGTTTAAGGTTCCCAAAGGAACCAACTTCTCCGTTTTCAATTCTATTGAATTGTTAATTCCATTATACCACTCGTGAAACCAAACAAATCGTGAGCGTATAGTATGAGTATATTTTGGATCAACTCTCCTTGTAATAGAGGCTAGAATATTATCTTCTTGAAATGCATTGTCGCTGGCACTTAAAGTTTTATAGTCATTTAGATGTTCAAACTCAAAAAACCTCCATTTATCGAATCCATAAAATTTAGTAATTAGCCCTCTGTATTTGGTGATTTTATCTCCAAAACCATGGGCAATATGACTGTTAATTCTCCAATTCTTTAATAAATCTTGTGTGGTTTGGAAACCAACTCTAACTCTCTTTCCCTCTATATTATTAAAACTATATGTTGTATAGTATGGACCGTATTCCCAATATTTAAAAGGATAATACCCCGTGTAGGCCATTAGACTTAAATTTTTAATTATTTTTAAATATCGGGTGTTCATAGCACTATCCACATTATTATAAATTGACTTCTCAGACGCCTCTAATTTTTTTGGCCGATATTTTTCCAAAAGAACATCACCATGCTGATAAGCAGAGTCTTTGACTTCTGTTTTTTGGGCTGAAGTAAAAAAGGCATCGGGTTTTTTCTCATTAAAAGAATAGTTCATCCAATGTGTATTTTTTTGAATGTAAAAACCATAGTTCTTTTCCCCGGGATTTACATCAATGAGAATGGATTCATACTCCAATACCCAAACAGAATCTTTGAGAACGTATTTCTGCTTAATATTGAATTCTTCTATAAAATTTATGTTGCATCGATCAGGAATATTTAAAGTAATTTCATTCAATCCATGAGATTTATTATCTGTTATTAAGTATCCTTCAAAAGCTAAGTCCTCCTCACGCCTGGGCTTAAAATCCAATCTGTAAAATGTTGTATCACCGGATTTTAATGAATCGGTTATAAAATATTTGTAAGAAAGCCAACTGCCTTTGGCTAAAGGCGAAACAAATTGCTTCTGAAATATTCTCAGATAATTATTGTAAATATTGAAATCTGTATGAATATTTCCGGTATATTTCGCGATTGAAGGAATATTGATTCCAGCGTTTTTAGAGGCTTGAACAACTTCTTTCTCACCGATTCCTTTCTTGTAGTAATAATTAGAAAACCCTTCACTCAAAAACACTGGTGAAAAGGACTTTTTTAAACTTACTGTGTCAGGATTTTGGAATACAAATGCAATGGGCTTAAACAATAGTAAATTTTGCGTATTGGAATCTACATTATTTAAATCGATTTCAATTTTGTTGTAAACTTCACAATCGTAATATGGTTTTTTCTTAAGATCGTTATTGATTCTATTTTTTGCTATTGCTTGATGAAGAATATAGGCTTTATCTTGCTTTCTTTTTCTTCTCCTTTTTTTGACTTTTATTTGAACATCTCCTAAAACCTCATTCTTTTTTGTAAGCAGAATTAATCCACTAAGGGGTAAATCTTTTGAGTGTAATTTGAGCTCTTGATACCCAATCGCTGAAAAGGATAATGTATCGTTGTTGTATTTTATAATTTGAAACTCTCCATTCAAATCTGCTATGGTTCCAACCTGATGCCCGACCCATACTATATTAGCAAAAGGAATTTGCAATTGGGTAATGCTATCGATTATTGTTCCTTGTAAATTTTGAGCTTTGGAAAAAACTGAAGCAAAAAACAATATTATAAAACCTATTTTTCTCACTAGTATGTAAAATTAAATAAAAAAGATTCGGAGATGAATTTGTATTCTTCTTTTAATGAGTGTAATAAAAATTGGGACTTTCATAAAGTCAATTGTTCTTTTTTTTTTCACTCTAAAACGATTTTCTGAAAAGGAAAAAACACAACTGTATTTCAGCAAAAAAAATCTTAGGGTTAAAAATTTCTAATTACCATGTGGAATTTTTGACTTAATATCCCTAATATTACAGATAACGAAGTGTTTACGCGAAAAAAAAAATACAACAACCTACGCGACAGGGAATTAATAAATCTCTACAAATCCGAAAGCGATTTAAATGCTTTGGGAGAACTGTTTTCAAGATACGCCCATTTAATAGCTTCTATTGCACTTGGAATCCTCAACAATGAACAGAAAGCAAAAGATTCCGTTCAAGATATTTTTGAAACTACTGCCGCTGATTTAAAAAAGTATGATGTTAGAAACTTTAATTCCTGGATTTATACCGTAACTAAATTTCACTGTTTTAAAATTAAAAATAATAACCAAGGTATTGAATTAGAGGGTGACTCCGGTTTTAAAGATGATTTTGATGAAATTTTGGAAAAAGAACTTCTGATTCAAAAAAAAATTAAGCTGCTTGAAAATGTTCTTGATAAAATAAATCCCGATGAAAGAAAATGTGTTGAATTATTTTATTTGAAAGGGTACAGCTATCTAGAAATTGTTGAAGAAACAGAACTTTCTATTAAAGAGGTTAAATCTCAAATTCAAAAGAGTAAAAGAGAAATTAACCTACTGATAGACAATAATGAAGAATATTAAAAAAAATATCAATATTGGTCTCACCAGAGAAGAACTTGAATTGGTCATCAACAATTCAAATAATCCTGAATTAATTAAAAAGTATATTAATAAACTTGATAACTGTGACTTATCAAAATCTGCAATTGAATTGATTAGAGAGGAAGATCTTTTAGCTGTAAATAGAATTACCGACAGAGTTTTATCAAATTACCCCACTGGATCAAACAATAAATTCAGGTCCAATACTTTGCTTTTTTTAATCCTTTTGGTTTCCGTTTTGGTTGGCTTTTTATTCATTAATAATGAAACATCCAAAGACATATTTTTTAATGAGAATTCCTCAATAACAGAGCTTCAAGAAGGAGAAAAATCTGTACAAAATGATTCAAATAAGGAAAAAACATCAAATCAAGAAGGAGAAAAAATAAAAAATGGAGATTTAACAACTGATGAAAATTACTCCAAACAACCCAAACAACAGGTTGATTCCCTTAAAATATCTGATAAATCAAAAAAAGAAAATTCTGTTTATAGTTTTAAAAGTAATGGTTCAGTTTTAAAATCAAAAAAAGAAAAGAAAAAAAATAATTCATCTAACAAAGACAAAAATTATCGACGGAAAGTCAAATTGATAAAATCAGTTCGAAAAGTTCCTGAAAAGTATAAAAATGAAGAATATAAACCTTCAGATCTTGTTGATTTTTTCGATGGTAACAAAAATTTAGAAAACGAACTCTTTAAGGGCTTAAAAGGAAAAATTAAAGACGATTATCTTCCTCGAAAGAATTCCTCAATCGTATTTAAATTCAGTGTAACTTCCAAAGGAAAAATTAAAGATTTGGATATTCAATCCCGTGTCAACATTGAACTCGAAGAAATCATCAAAACAACAGTCAATAGCCTTAAAAACTGGACAAGAGGAAATAAAAACATACCTGTTATATACACAGTTTATGTAACATTTCAATAAACGAAATAGCCAAAAGTAAATCAAAAAGTATTCTTTCCCTATCTTTAAACATTTATTGCCTCCTTTTTATGTGTGGGATAGTTGGAATTTTTGCGAAAGACGAAACCGGGAAACTTAATTTTTCCAAACTCAATAACTCTGTGGAATCACTTCATTACAGGGGTCCGGATTCAAAAGGAATATATATTGATAAAAATATTGGTTTGGGACATACGAGACTTAGTATTATTGACACAAGTAATGCTGCAAACCAACCTTTCACTTCTCCAGATAAACGATACACTTTGGTTTTTAATGGAGAAATTTACAATTATAAATCTTTAAAAAAAGTTCTTGAAAACCGTGGTTATTCTTTTAAAACCTCTTCCGATACAGAAGTTTTACTGTATCATCTTATTGAATTTGGAGAAGCGGGTATAAACGACTTAAACGGCTTTTTTGGATTTGCTTTCTACGACAAAGAAACACAGGAAACTATTGTTGCTAGAGATCGGTTTGGAATAAAACCATTACACTTGTACGAGGACGAACATCAATTAATTTTTGCTTCAGAAATGAAAGCAATTTTTGAGTTTAATATCACAAAAAAAATAAACTTGTCATCTCTACAGTTGTATTTTAAGTTTAATTACATTCCACAACCTTTATCCATTCTTGAAAACTGTAAAAAACTTCAACCGGGAGAAATCTTAAAATGGAAAGATGGAAAATCAAAAACAAAGAAATACTATACATTAGCGTATACTCCAGGTAGGTATCTATTTACAGATTACAATAAAGCTCAACGGAAGCTCAGAGAATTATTAGAGGAAAGCGTTTCAAATAGATTGGTTTCAGACGTACCTATCGGTGCTTTTTTAAGTGGTGGTATCGATTCATCTGTAATCACGGCCTTGGCATCTAAACACACGCAAAACCTTAATACCTTTTCCATTGGATATAAAGATGAGCCTCTATTCGATGAGACCAAGTATGCTCGATTAGTAGCTGAAAAATACAAAACAAATCACACTGTTTTCGAACTGAAAAATGATGATTTATATCATCAACTGCATCAAGTTCTGGAGTATACAGATGAACCTTTTGCAGACAGTTCCGGGCTGGCAGTAAATATTTTAAGTATGTATACTAGAAAAAAATCAACCGTTGCTCTTTCGGGAGATGGGGCGGATGAAATTTTTAGTGGATACAACAAACACATGGCAGAATTTCTTGTTCGAGAAAATAGTTTTAAAAGTAAGTTGGTCTCTGCAGGACGACCTCTTTGGAAAGTTTTACCAAAATCGAGAAATTCAAAAATCGGAAATTTAAATCGACAACTTTTAAGGTATGCGGACGGCCTGAAAAAAGGAAATAGTGAGAGATATTGGGATTGGGCAGGAATTCTTAAGGATCAGCAAGCAGCAGATTTCATAAAAAAGGTCAATCCAATACAATTTAAAGAAGACAAAAAAAATATATTGAGTCCAAGCTTATCTGGTTCTGATTTTAATGGTGTACTTTTTCAAGATGTAAACCAGGTATTGGTTAGTGACATGCTTACAAAGGTAGACCTAAACAGTATGAACAACAGTTTAGAGGTCAGAGTTCCATTTCTAGATCATAATGTTGTTGAGTTTGCTTTTCAAATCCCAGAAGAATTTAAAATTCAAAAAGGAATAAAGAAAAAAATTCTTCAAGAAACCTTCAAAAATGATTTGCCGGAGGAATTGTTCAAAAGGCCAAAACATGGTTTTGAAGTACCTTTGTTGAAATGGTTCAGAGGGGATTTTGAAAACGAAATTAAATCAAACTACCTAAATAAGGATTTTATCATCGAACAAAACTTATTCAATTGGCAGAATATTAGTGATTTAATAAAAAAACTACACTCTAAAAATCCAGAAGATTCTGCAGCATCCATTTGGGCATTTATTGTTTTTCAACATTGGTGGAAAAAATGGTATTGTTAAACTGTTAAACTCTAGTTTAACTCGTGTCACATCTGCATTATTTTACTTATTTTTGCGTTTGATAATTTTTGAAATGCCAAAGGTTTTAAGGATAATTAACAGGTTTAACTTGGGAGGGCCAACGTATAATGCCGCCTATCTTACAAAATATCTTCCTGAGGAATATGAAACATTACTCATTGGTGGAGATAAAGAAGATACTGAAGATTCATCTCAACACATTCTGAATGAATTGGGTATAAACCCCATAATAATACCTGAGATGAGAAGAGCTATTCGTTTTGGAAACGATTATGCCGCCTATAAAAAAATCAAGCAAATTATTGAAGAATTCAAGCCGGATATCGTTCATACGCACGCCTCTAAAGCAGGAACACTAGGTAGGATGGCAGCTTTTTCTTGTAAGGTGCCTGCTGTAGTTCATACATTTCATGGACATGTATTCCATAGTTACTTCAGTAAGACTAAAACCAGAATTTTCAAACGAATAGAAAAAAAGCTTGCTGAGAAAAGCTCCGCTATTGTTGCTATATCCAACATTCAAAAACAGGAATTAGGTTCAATTCATAAAATAGCTGATTTAGATAAGATTGAGGTTATTCCTTTGGGATTTGATTTGGATCGCTTTCAACAAAATCTCGATAAAAAAAGAGCTGTTTTCAGAACTGAATATCAAATTGAAGACGATGAAATTGCAATAGGAATTATTGGAAGACTCGTTCCTATTAAAAATCATAAGTTGTTTCTTCAGGCGCTTAAAAAGGTATTGGGGTCCACAAATAAGAAAGTAAGAGCATTTATTGTCGGTGATGGTGAATCAAGAGACCAAATCATAAGCCTAGCAGAAGAATTGGAAATACAGTACTCACGAAGCAATCTTGCATTTGAAAAGACACCTCTCACATTCACTTCCTGGATAAAGAATATTGATGTTGTTAATGCAGGGATGGATATAATTGCGCTTTCCAGTTTAAACGAAGGAACTCCCGTTAGCCTAATTGAGGCACAAGCTGCCAACAATCCAATTGTATCAACAAATGTTGGTGGAATTGAAAATGTTGTTATACAAAATAAAACCGGGCTACTTAGTGAAATGGAAGATGTTGAAAGCTATGCCGAAAACCTCTTGGAATTAATAGAAAACGACTCCAAAAGAATTGCAATGCAAAAAGAAGGTTGGAACCACGTTAAAGACCAGTTCAGTTATAATAGATTAGTAAGTGATGTTGATAAGCTTTATAAAAAAATATTGAATAAATGAGACTATTTGTACTTTCTATAGTTGTGCTCAGTTCACTTTATAGTTGTTCCACACTGGATAAAAGCAGAATGCTAAAAACACCAGTAAACTATCAATTTCAGAGTTTTATTGACTCTGTCGATTATAAAGAATCCTATAAAATTGCGATTGATGATGAAATATCCATTCAAATGTTTTCCAATGATGGTTATAACATTGTAAATATTGGTGGAAACCAAATGAACAATAACAACGGAGGTGGATTTGTTGGTGGAGGTGTAAATGCAAATGGAAACGGTACAGTCGGTGGAAATCAGAGAAATGGGATAGGATATAAAGTTCGATCCGACAGCACAATAAAAGTCCCTGTAATTGGAAGAATAAAAGTAGTTGGATTGACTTTAAATCAAATTGAAGAAAAATTAGAGAATTTATTGAAAAGTCAAGTTAATTCACCTTTTGTTATTGCCAGAATATTTAACAGAAGAATTTATATTTTTCAGGGGGGATATTCTGCAAGTATTTTCCAACTTCAAAATGAAAATACAACATTGTTTGAAGTACTCGCTCAAACTGGTGGTGTTTTTCAGGAAGGTAATGCAAGTAGAATAAAAATAATTCGAGGAGAACTCAATAATCCAAAGATATACCTCGTGGATTTATCTACAATCGATGGTATCAAAGACGCTAATCTAAACATGCAGGCTGGAGACATTGTATACATTGATCCTTTTATTAATTATGGAGCAAGGATATCTACTGATATTGGTTCAACTCTTGGTTTTATAAGCTCTTTATTATTAGTTTACACACTCATACAACCCTAAATGGAAAAAGAAAAGCTTTCAATCCTTAACGATGAATTTGATTTAGGCTTAGCCATTCTAATCATCAGAAAAAATTTGATATCAATACTTTTTTCAATATCCATTGGATTTTGTGTAGCATTTTTCATCAACCGATATACTACTCCTCAATATTCTGCATCGAGTATTGTCAAAATATCTGAGAAAAACGACGTGAATCAGATGATGAACTTTGAAAATATTTACGAGACCAACCTTGTTGCAGAATTGAGTAGGCTTAAATCCAAGAAGATGTTGAGCGAAGCTTTAAATACTCTTAATATAGACGTCAACTACTATACGAAAGGAAAGTTTTTAAATACAGAAAATTATCATTCAAATCCATTTTCAATATCTTATCAACTTAAAAAGAGAGAAGCTGTAAAATCGCCAATTATGGTTAATTTCAGCAACGGATCAGCCATTATTTCAAAAGTAGATGTAGATTCAGGAACTGTTTTAATACCAGTAAACAAATGGGTTTCAATAGATGGTTTGGAATTAAAAATAAACATCAGTAATCGAAAACTAAATGAGCTTAATAACTCTGGAAAAAAGTTTCTTGTTAAAATTGTAGATAAAAATCAACTCATAAGTAAATACTCAAAAGGCTTACAGGTTAACATCGAAAACACGAGAGCAAATACCATTAAAATATCTTACACTGGAAATCATCCAAAAAAATGTGCTGACATTGTGAATAGCCTCTCTTCTCTTTTCCTAATTTCAAACATTTCGAAGAAAAAAGAGTCTGCTAATCAAATGATTAAGTTTACGAATGATCAAATCTTGAAAATTAATCAAAAATTAGAGTATTATCAGAAGTTGCTTCAGCCCTATAAAGAGATACAGGAGAACAACAGTGAATATGGAACCGATTACGGTAAACTTGCTCTGGACCTGGCCGCAAAAGATCAAATAGAAAAAACAAAAACTGAATCAACGTTAAATGATTTCCGAAACTTCTACAGTGCAATAAGTAACAAAATAAATCATGAAGAACTTTATTCGATTTTACTGCTAAATTCTAAGAATCAGTACATCTCAACAACCTCATCACGATTGAGAAATTTATTGTCCGAAAAAAGGTCTTTAAGTTTTAGAATTACTGAAGAATCCTATCAAGTGAAAGAAATTGATTTTCAAATTAATTTGGAAATTCAAGATTTACTTGAGGTTACAAAGAACATTATTCTAGATCTTCAAGAAAATCTTCAATTAATTGATGAAAGACTACAAAGTTATCGTCTTGCTAAAAAATCTCAAGAACTAAATTTTGATCACAACACCGATTACCTGCATCTTCAGCGAATGTATGACATTAACAGTGAGTATTACTCCCGGTTACTTACAAAAAAAGCAGAATATGAAATGGTAAAGGCTGGATTTGTTTCTGATAATGAAATCATTGAACCGGCAAAAGCAAACATTTCACCTATCTCTCCTCAGAAGAAATCAAATTACCTGATATTTCTTGGAATTGGTTTAACAATTGGACTTTTAATTATTGTTATCAAATACCTTTTACACAATACTGTTTCGTCGACGTCTGATGTTGCCAAACACACAAATAATATTCCTGTGTTAGGAATGATTCCCTCTTACAAGGATGTGATTCCTGTTTCTCAACTAATTGTCGATAAAAATCCAAAATCTTTAATGTCGGAAGCTTTTAGGTCAATCCGATCGAATATGCAGTTCATATCTCAAAGCGAAGGATCCAAAATACTTACTGTAACCTCTACCATTTCTGGAGAAGGTAAAACATTTGTAGCTATTAATCTTGGAGGAATTATTGCTTTCTCGGAAAAAAAAGTAATCATATTAGACTTAGATATGCGAAAACCAAAAACTCATATTGGTTTTAATGTTCAAAACACAATTGGAATGAGCACTTTACTTATCGGTAAGTCATCTCTAGAAGAATGTATTCAAAAAAGTCATTTAGAAAATTTACACTTCATCACAGCAGGTCCTATCCCTCCTAATCCAGCGGAATTGATCATAAGTAACAAAATGACCGATGTGATTAATGAATTGAAAAAATTATACGATGTTATTGTAATCGACACACCGCCTGTTGGAATTGTCACGGATGCATTCCCAATTATATCCAAAGTAGATTATCCTGTGTATATCGTAAGAGCTCACTTTTCTAAAAAAGTATTCCTGAAAAATATTCAAATGCTAAGAGACAAGAAAAAAATTAAAAATTTGTCTGTTATACTTAACGGAGCTGGAGGAGACAAAAAATATGGTGGTTACAAAAAATACGGATACGGATACGGATATGGATACGGATACGGATACGGATATGGAGGAAGTCACGGTTATTATGAAGAAAAACCTCAAAAAGAAAAGAAGGTTTTGAGAAAAATATTTAGCAAAAAATGAAAGTAGAAAAAACACTACTGAATGATGTGCTGATAATTTCACCTAATGTTTATGGTGACGACAGAGGTTACTTTTTAGAGTCATTTAATAAAAACGCTCTGGCCATTCATATTGGAGATTATCAATTTGTACAAGACAACCAATCGCTTTCTGCAAAGGGAGTATTGCGTGGACTTCACTTTCAAAATCCACCATTTGATCAAGGGAAATTAGTCAGAGTAATAAAAGGAGCTGTAAACGATGTTGTTGTAGATATTCGAAAAGACTCATCAACGTATGGGAAATACTTCAAAATTAAATTAACAGAATCCAATTTTAAAATGCTGTGGATTCCTCCTGGATTTGCTCATGGATTTGAAACTTTAGAAGACAATACTATTTTTGCATACAAGGTAACCAATGACTACAACAAAAGTTCTGAGGGAGCAATTTTATGGAATGATCCAACATTGAATATTGAATGGGAAACCAATAAACCGACTACTTCAAAAAAAGACGACGAAGCTGAATTATTTAAAGATTTCAATTCTCAATTTTAATCAATAAAACTTAATTTTGCCTACAATCAAACTTTACTAAATGCAATACATCTTATTTTTCATCATTGCCATTGCATTCTCTGTTCTTATAAATGGTTTGTTCTTGAAATTTTCAAGAACTATGGGTACAAAAAACAATCCAGGAGAAACTCAAATTAGATGGGGAAGTACTTCAAAACCGGCATTTGGAGGCATTTCATTTTATATTGTTTTTTTACTCTCATTTGCAGTTTACGCTATAATTTTCGCCTCTAAAGAAATTCCTTTAGAATTTTTTGGTGTTCTTATTTCAAGTTCAATTGGTTTTTTAATTGGTCTTGCTGACGATGCATACAACACAAAACCGATTCTTAAATTTTTAGGCCAGTTCGCGTGCGCTTTTGTTTTAATAGCAACTGAAAACTATATTACACTATTTTCGAGTGACATTTTAAACTACAGCTTGACATTCATTTGGGTTATTGGCATGATGAACTCTATTAATATGTTGGACAATATGGACGGAATAACAACCTCTGTTTCAATCGGTATTATATCAACAGTATTGTTTGCTTTAGTTTTGACACAAAATACATCTCACCTTTATTTTTGGGTTCTTTTAGGAACAGTCGCTGCTTTACTCGGATTTTTATACTACAACTGGAATCCATCAAGAATGTACATGGGAGATACTGGCAGTCAATTTTTAGGTGCATTACTTGCTGCAATTGGAATCTATTTCTTCTGGAACGGATATCAATTTTCCGACACTTCCTTTATTCCAAAAGCTGTTACTCCAATTTTAGCATTTTTGCCTTCTATAATTGATACAACTTGTGTTACTATTAATAGAATATCTAAAGGTAAAAGTCCATTTGTAGGAGGTAGAGACCATACTACTCATCACTTATCCTATTTAGGTTTGAAAGATAGGCACATTGCAATATTTTTCCTCTCTTTAACGTTTATTTGTGGAGGCATCGGTTTATATTTCAATTATGAACTTAAACAATGGTCTACGAATGCATCAATAGGAATAATTGGCTTCATAATTGTTTCATTTATTTTCCTTTTTGGCATAACAAAAAGAAAGCACGTTCATGAAGAAAAATAAAAGTGTTTACAATATTATTGTTTCCATACTGGCTATCATAGGTTGTTTTCAAGTATTCACATTCTCAAAAAAAATAATTGATGTAAACTTCGACACCGGTTTATTTTACGTTGCAAAATCACATGATATTCCTCAAGAAATAAGCTTTTGTGGTGAAGAGGTTCCCCTGGATAGTAAAGATATCGTTGAACGCTTGGATAAGGAAATGATCAAAAATACTTATTGGCACTCTTCAATTTTACTTTTTTACAAACGATCAGGGAAGTATTTTCCAGTAATTGAACCAATACTGAAAAAAAACAATATTCCAAATGATTTTAAATATTTAGCTATAGCAGAAAGTGGATTGGATAATGTGGTTTCTCCTGCTGGAGCCAGAGGATTTTGGCAATTCATGGAAAAAACAGGAAAAGAATATAACCTTGAAATAAATAAAGAAGTTGACGAAAGATATCATTTAGAAAAATCAACTCAAGCAGCCTGTGATTATTTAAATGATGCATACAAAAAATTTGGATCATGGACTCTTGTTGCTGCATCATATAATATGGGGATGTATGGTCTTGAAAAAAGTTTAAAACGTCAAAAGGTAAAATCTTACTACGATCTTCTACTGAACTCTGAGACCTCAAGATATGTTTTTAGAATTATTGCTTATAAAACTATTTTAGAAAACCCTAGTCTTTATGGCTACAATTTAAAATCCAGTGAAAAATATATTCCTCTGAAATACTCAACTGTTTCAATAGATACCAGTGTAGCTGACTTTGCAGAATTTGCTGTCCAAAAAAATATTAATTACAAAATTTTAAAACTTGCAAATCCTTGGCTCAGACAAAAGTATCTGAAAAATGAAAATCAAAAAAATTATGTCTTAAAAATTCTAAACTCAGAGTTTAAGGTTTATACAAATTACGACACATTGTTAAGCGATTCAAATCACCAAAAATTAATTGTCCCTATTGACTCTATGGTCTATGAAACGTTAGACTCACTCCAAAAATCTCAACTGATTAATGCGGACACCATAAAAACAGAAGCGAACCTTGAAAAACCAAAAAAATAATTGGAATCAATTTTCAGAATCAAAAAATATTGTAATTGAAGGGGCCAGAGAGAATAATCTAAAAAACATTTCTGTTAAAATCCCAAGAGGAAAACTTGTTGTTATTACTGGATTAAGCGGCAGCGGCAAATCAAGCTTAGCTTTTGACACATTATATGCTGAAGGACAAAGACGATATATGGAATCATTTTCCGCCTATGCTCGTCAGTTTATAGGAGAAATTAAAAGGCCGGATGTAGAAAGTATTGAAGGTTTGAGTCCAGTTATCGCAATCGAACAAAAAACAACGTCCAGAAGTCCAAGATCTACCGTAGGAACGATAACCGAAATTTATGATTTATTGCGGTTGCTTTATGCTCGTGTTTCAGATGCTTACAGTTATGAAACTGGTGAATTAATGGTAAGTTACACAACAGATCAAATCGCAAGCCTCATAATTAAGGAATTTAATGGAGAAGGAGTAACTCTTTTGTCTCCTTTAATCAAAGGACGAAAAGGACACTATAAAGAGTTGTTTGAAAAATTAGGAAAACAAGGTTACCTAAAAGTAAGAATCGATGGGAAAATTCATGAAATTGAAAAAGGACTTCAAGCCAACAGATATCAAAACCACGATATTGAAGTTATTATTGATCGATTCAAAGTTGAGAAGAGCTCCCTTTCCAATAAGAGGTTCAAAAGGTCTCTCGACAATGCACTATCAACAGGAAACGGAGCTGTTATTCTAATCAATAAAAGTGAAAAAAAAATACGATTTTACAGTCAACATCTAACATGTCCAAGTACTGGAATTTCATATAAATTGCCGGAACCAAACCTCTTCTCATTCAATAGTCCTTATGGTGCTTGTCCAAGTTGTAACGGATTAGGTGAAACATATACTTTTGACGAAGATAAAATTGTTCCTAATACAAAGATATCTATTACAAAAGGGGCGATTTTTCCTTTAGGAAAGAAAAAAAGAAACTTCATTTTCAACGCCATAGAAAATTTAGCAGAAGAAATGGGGGAAAATATTACAAAACCCTTTCTCGAACATTCTAATGAGTTTATCAAGGTTTTAATGTTTGGGAGTAAAAATCAAATCATTGATTCTAAAATTGATTTCGAAGGGATTATTCCTTACCTGAATCAATTAAATGAATTCAACAATACCTCTGAAAATAAATGGATAAAGAGTTATATGAGGAGTTCAACATGTACAGATTGTAATGGAGGTCGCTTAAAGAGAGAAGCGTTTCATTTTAAAATTAATGGGAAATCCATTGCTGATGTTGCCGCTTTAGACATAAGTGAGCTTCAATCCTGGTTAAATAAGTTGCCTGATAATTTTAGTGAAACAAAACAAAAAATTGCCAAAGAAATTTTAAAAGAAACCCAAAAAAAAGTATCCTTTTTACTGGATGTTGGTTTGGACTATCTACATCTTAATAGAACAGCAAAAACTCTTTCTGGAGGTGAAAGCCAACGAATACGTTTGGCTACTCAAATTGGATCACAATTAGTAGGAGTATTATATATTCTTGATGAACCGAGTATTGGGTTACACCAAAGAGACAATCAAAGATTAATTGAGGCTTTAAAAAAACTTCGAGACAACGGAAACAGTGTTCTTGTGGTTGAACATGATAAAGAAATAATGGAACAGGCGGATTATATTATAGATGTAGGTCCAAAAGCCGGGAGATTTGGTGGTGCTATTATTGACCAAGGAAAATTAAGCGAGCTCAAAAATAGTGAAAGTCTAACCTATCAATATCTCTCAGGGAAAAAGGAAATTTCGATTCCAAAAAGAAGAAAAATCAGTACTAATTTCATTTCAATCAAAGGAGCATCTGGTAATAATTTAAAATCTGTAAACCTTAAAATTCCTGTTGGAAACTTCACGTGTGTAACAGGAATTTCAGGAAGTGGAAAATCAACTTTAATTAATAATACTTTAGTCCCTCTTCTTTACAACAAAATATATAAAAGTAAGGCTGCGCCACTTAATTTTGAATCCGTCACAGGATTAGAATTTATTGATAAAGTAGTAGAGGTATCCCAATCACCTATTGGGCGAACACCGAGATCAAATCCTGCTACATATACGGGAATCTTTGGTGACATAAGAACCCTATATGCACAACTTCCACAAGCAAAAATAAATGGCTTTAAACCAGGTAGGTTTTCTTTTAATGTAGCAGGAGGAAGATGTGAAGCTTGTAAAGGTGCTGGTGTAGAAACTATAGAGATGAATTTTCTTCCGGATGTTTTTGTGACTTGTAAAATGTGCCATGGAAAAAGGTACAACAATGAAACTTTACAAGTTTTGTTCAAAGGTAAAAGCATAAGCGAAGTTTTAAACATGCCTATTTCAGAGGCACTTGAATTTTTTGATGCTCAACCAAAAATAAAAAATAAGCTATCGGCTCTCAATGATGTTGGCTTAGGGTATATTAAGTTGGGGCAATCTTCCACAACTCTATCTGGTGGTGAAGCTCAACGCATAAAATTAGCTGCAGAACTTTCAAAAAAAACAACTGGAAAAACTATATTTATTTTAGATGAACCCACAACAGGATTACATTTTGAAGATATAAATGTACTTATTGATGTACTTCAAAAAATCGTTAGTAAAGGAAATACTGTTGTAGTAATCGAACACAATATCGACGTTATAAAGGTTGCCGATTACATCGTAGATTTAGGTCCCGAGGGAGGTATTAAGGGGGGAGAAATTTTGATTCAAGGAACTCCTGAAAAAGTCATTAAATGCTCAAAAAGTAGTACTGCTAAATATTTAAAGGAAGAACTGAAGTAACTTTTTAAAGTGATTATTAGTAAACCATTTACTAGGGCTGACTATCCCTGAAAATCTAAAAAAAATTTATGACGGATCAAGATAAAAAAATTATTGAGGCATTCTCAGAGAGAAATTGGAACGAAATAAAAACCAACGATTCATGGGCTATTTTCAAAGTAATTTCTGAATTTGTAGAAGCTTTTGAGAAAATGGGTAGAATTGGTCCCTGCGTATCCATATTTGGTTCAGCACGGACTAATGAATCCGACAAATACTATCTTCTTGCTGAAGATCTCGCTTATAAAATAACTCAGCATGGTTACGGAGTAATTACAGGAGGAGGACCAGGTATTATGGAAGCTGCTAATAAAGGTGCGAACAGAGGAGGTGGTAAATCGGTAGGATTAAATATTTCTTTGCCCTTTGAAGAGTATTCAAATCCGTATATCGATCGAGATAAAAAAATTGATTTTGATTTTTTCTTTGTAAGAAAAGTCATGTTTGTTAAATACGCCCAAGGTTTTGTTGTTTTACCAGGTGGTTTCGGAACACTCGATGAACTTTTTGAGGCCATTACACTAATTCAAACAAAAAAAATAGGTAAGTTCCCAATTGTATTAGTAGGCATGGAGTTTTGGGGAGGCCTTGTGGAATGGATAAAAAATACTTTACTAGAAAATGGTAAAATTTCTGCCAAGGATTTAGACCTGTTTCATTTAGTAGATACCTCAGACGAAGCGTTAAAAATCATAAACGACTTTTACACAAAGTATACACTCAAGCCAAACTTCTGATTGTAATTTATTAATAAATTACTAACGAAATATGACTAATTTTACATAAATTAGCGACCTTGTTACCAAACTAAAGGGAATGAAAATTGTAAAATTAGTTTTTCTTTTTTGCGCTTTGATTGGATTTCATAGTGTCAAATCTCAAGAAATACCGAGTGAAAACTCTGCAGAAAAAGATTCCCTTTCAGCGCAAAACGACTCAACTAAAACTCGACTATTATACTCTGTAGGTTTTGGTTTATATAACTACAGAGGAGATGTTGGATATATTGAAAATATTGGAACAACCGAAAACCTCCAACCTGCTTTTAATGCCGGTTTTGAGTATAAATTAAACAGTTCTTTTGGTTTAGGACTTAATCTAGGCTATGGTTCTCTGGTTAAAAATGAAAACAAAGGCATCTCGTCAAATCGAAACTTTAAAACATCAATAATTTCGGGAGGTTTAATTGCCAATTTTCACTTTGCAAACGGATCTATTCTCGCAGAGAATCATCCAATGGACCCTTTCATTTCAATAGGGTTTGATGTTATAAATTTCAACCCCAAAACGGACTTAAAAGATGCAAACGGAAATACATACTATTACTGGGGCGATGGTTCCATACGAGATATACCTTTTAATCCGCAAGACACAAACAATATAAGATTAGAGAGAGATTTCAACTATGAATCCGACCTTATTTCAGGAGATGGACTAAACATAGCTTATTCAATTCCAGTTTCAGTAGGAATTAACTTTTTTGTAACAGATTATTTCGAAACACAAATCAAACAAACAATATCGATTACCAATACAGACCTGCTGGATGGTCATACCGGAGGTTCTCCCAACGACATATACATGTACTCATCCATAAGTTTTATTTTAAATCCTTCCGGAATAGGTTCGAGAAAAAGAAAATCAAAAGAATTTGACGATATCGATTTCGTTGCTCTTTTAAAAGGGGATTCTGACGGAGATGGAGTAATCGATATTGATGACAGATGTAACGATACTCAAATGGATATTAAAGTTGATCGTTATGGATGTCCTAAAGATAATGATGAAGACGGTATTCCTGATCATTTGGATTATGAAATTAATACCAACGACACTGTTGCTCAAATTGATTCCAATGGTGTGGCCATTCCTGATAGTATTGTTGCTTTAAAAGCCCTTGATTCCATAGTAACCTTAAGAGAAGAACTGTGCTTATTCTATCCGAGTATGTGTCAAGGTGATGAAACTGATATTAAATTCGGTATTCTTAACAACGGTTATGCTGATCGCTCTCTAATTACAGCCAGAGCAGAAAGAAGCAAAAAACCAATTGAAGACATCGTTAAAGTTTGCGATACAAATGGCGATGGAAAAATAACATCAAAAGAAATTTATGAGAGTATCGACAATTACTTTGACGGTAAAATTGATATTGAGCTTGGAGATATTCATAAACTAATCGACTATTACTTCGAACAATAACATTCGTTACCCAAAAATTGTTTCAAATAATAAATCTGAATAACAAATAATAAATCTTTCGCAACAGATGGTATTTAGTTTGTAATTTAGAACTATGAAATTCATTAAGTTTTTTATAAGTAAAGTATTTTTCCTGAACCTGTTCATAGCTCTTTTGCTTTTGGTTATTGGCCTGTTCATCTTAGATCGTTATCTAGACGGTATTACAAGACATGGAGAAAAGGTAGTTGTACCTGATGTAATAAGTAAAAAAGTAAATGATTTAGACTCCAACTTAATTTCAAAAGGTTTTAGGTACGAAATAATGGACTCTGTTTGGTATAGAAATAAGCCAAAAGGAATTGTAATCGATCAAAAACCTGCTCCTGGAGATTCTGTTAAACTTGGAAGAAAAATTTATTTAACAATAAACGCTCGATCAGATAAAATGATTACACTATCAATTGGAAGTATAATAAACGGTACATCAACCACCTCAGGAGCAATGGAATATTTATCCAGTATTGACGTAGAGCACGATAAAAATATTTATGTTCCATATCAATACAACGATATTGTTCTTGGTTTTCAAGACATTAATGGAAAAGAATTAAAACATGGAGATAAAATCAAAGCCGGATCAAAAATAAGGCTCGTTGTTGGAACAGTTAAAAATGAAAAAATTAGAACGCCTAAAGTTCTTGGACTCCCTTTGAAGGAAGCCGTTAAAATCTTAAAAAAGAATGGTTTAAATGTATCTCCAATTGAACTTAGCGATGGTGCTTGTGTAAATGGAACCGATTCAAGTTTGGCAAGAGTAACTTTGCAGAGACCAACTTGCAGTAACGAGATTAATATCGGAAAAGAAGTTTCAATCTTCTACTCTTGCGATACTACATTAATTATAAATACTGATTGTAAATAAAATATATGGAAGACGATTTTCTCGATAAAGAATTGTTTGAAGTATATAAAGTCATTGCAGATTCTGGACAAAAACCCCTTCGAATTGATAAGTTTCTACTCGATCGATTAGAAAGCACCTCCAGAAGTAAAATTCAAGAAGCTGCAAAACTTGGAAACATTTTAGTAAATGAAAAGTCAGTTAAATCGAACTACAAAGTAAAGCCCAACGATGTTATCCAAATGGTCGTTCGAGAGGAACCAAAAGTTTTAGAGCTTATTCCTCAAGATATTCCAATAGATGTGCTTTATGAAGATGAAGAATTAATTATTGTAAATAAAGCTGCAGGTCTGGTCGTTCACCCAGGCCATGGAAACTATAAAGGAACCTTAATTAATGCATTGATTTATCACTTTGGAAACCTCCCTAAAAGTCCAGAGCTAAATCATCGACCTGGTCTCGTGCATCGCATCGACAAAAATACATCGGGCTTGTTGGTAATTGCAAAAACAGAATCGACAATGACCCATCTTGCAAAGCAATTTTTCGATCGAACGGTTGAAAGAAGGTATTTAGCACTGGTCTGGGGTGATATTAAAAACGAAAAAGGTACTATAAAAACTAATTTGGCCAGAAATTTAAAAAATCGTAAAATAATGGACACCTACGAATTCGAAGGTGACATTGGAAAACATGCAATTACAAACTATAAAGTGGTTAAGCGTTTGGGTTACGTTACACTTGTTGAATGTAAATTAGAAACAGGAAGAACACATCAAATTAGAATCCATATGAAGTCCATAGGACACCCTTTGTTTAATGACCCTGAATACGGAGGCGAAAAAATTCTAAAAGGACACAACTCAGCAAACTATAGAAAATTTATTCAGAACTGTTTTGATGAAATTCCTGGTCAGGCTTTACACGCTAAAAGTTTAAGTTTTGAGCATCCCAAAAAGAAAAAGAACATTAGTTTCGAAGTTGAACTTCCTTCCGGATTCCAGAAAATACTGAATAAATTCGAAAAAATAGAACTTAAATAGCCGCCATTAATAGGTCGATATCCTTGTAAGGTAAATCAAAAGTTTCTCCCAAAACCTGACTCGTTAAAATCCCCTTGTACATATATATTCCATTCTTAATCCCAGATTGTGAATGCATCATTTTTTCTAAACCTCCGCCCTCACCCATATCTAAAAGCAAAGGGGTAAAAACGTTACTCAATGCATAGGAAGCTGTTCGACTGACCCTAGAGGCTATATTTGGAACGCAATAATGCGTAACACCATATTTTTTGTAAACTGGATTCTCATGAGAACGAACTTCTGAAGTTTCAAAACACCCGCCGGTATCTATACTTACATCAATAATCACTGAACCATATTTCATCTCAGAAACCATTTCTTCTGTAACCACACAAGGTGTTCTACCATTTTTAGGACGAAGAGCACCGATTACCACATCCGCATTCTTTAAGGCCTTTTTTAATAACTTAGGCTGCATAATTGAGGTATATACTCTTTGACCAAGATTATTCAAAGTTCGTCTTAACTTATGAGATTCGTCATCAAAAAGCTTGATGTTTGCACCCAGTCCAAGAGCAGCTCGAGCGGCAAACTCTCCTACTCCACCAGAGCCTAGAATAACAACCTCTGTAGGCTTAACTCCCGGTATCCCTCCCATCATTACTCCATGTCCTCCATTTGCATTACTCAAAAGTTCTGCAGCGATTAAAATGGATGTGTTACCCGCTATTTCACTCATGCTTCTAACAATAGGGTAAACGCCTTCTCTATCTTTAATAAAATCATAGGCAATTCCCGTAACTTTCTTTTTCATCAACTCCTTAATGCAATCCTTAGGTTGAGAGGAAATTTGTAATGCTGAAAATAAAATTTGCTTTTGATTTGCATTTAATAATTCAATTTCATTCAGTGTTGGAGGAGCCACTTTTATAATAATATTGGCTTTATATACTTCTTTTGAATCAAATACTATTTCAGCTCCGGCCTCACTATAATCCTTATCGGTGAAATTTGCTGCATCTCCAGAATTTGATTCAATTACTACCCTATGTCCATTGTTGACGAGTAATCCAACACTGTCAGGAACCAGAGCTACCCTATTTTCTTGAAGTGCAGTTTCTTTTGGAATACCTATAAACAGCTTTTGATCACTCTTTGCGACCTCTAACATTTCCTCTTTTGGCATTAGCCCACTCTCAGTCAAATGCTTAATCAAATCTGAAGATTTCATATTTCAATCAAATTTATAGGTTCTTTTATCCATTTCAAGTTCTATTTCTACCTCCAAAACATCGCTTGACATTGGAAAAAACGATTTTATCTTCTCAGGCCATTCTATTAGACACCAATTCCCAGAAAATAAATATTCCTCTACTCCAATGTCAAATGCTTCTTCTTCACTTTCAATTCGATATGCATCGAAATGAAATACTTCTCCTTCACTTCCTTGATACGCATTAATAATCGCAAAAGTTGGGCTACTAACATTTTCTTCTACTCCTAATTGATAACAAATTTCTTTTATAAGAGTAGTTTTGCCTGCACCCATTACTCCTTTGAATAAAATTATCTTCCTTTTATCTGCTTTTTTTAATATTTGAAAAGCAACAGTATTTAGCTCACTTAAATTTTCTGTTGTTATCTCCATTACTTGCTTTTCATTGTAATAATTGGCACTATCATCTCATCCATACTTACCCCACCATGTTGAAGTGTATTTTTATAATGGTTTGAATAATGGTTATAATTATTTGGGTATGCAAAAAAATCACTGTTCTTTGCAAATATATAACGAGTACTAATATTTAGTTTAGGTAAAAACGCATCTTGTGGTTGATCTATTTCAAAAACATCTTTGGCTTTATACTGCATATTTTTCCCAGCCTTATATCTTAGATTGTTACTGATGTTTTTATCTCCTACTACTTTTCTTGGGTTGTCTACTAAGACAGCTCCATGATCAGTTGTTAAAATAACTTTCGAATCAGTACCCTTTAATAGTTTTAACATTTCAAGCAACGGAGAATTTTCAAACCATGACTTAGTAATACTTCGATAACCTTTTTCATCGTCTGCTAATTCTCTCATAACTTTAAAATCTGTTCGAGCGTGCGATAGCGTGTCTACAAAGTTGTATACAATTACATTCAAATCGTTCTGTTTCAATTGATGGAAATTGTCCAGTAATTTTTTTGCACTGTAAAGATTAGTTATCTTATTAAAAGACATCTTTTTATCTGACTTACCGCATCTTTTTAGTAACTCTCTCAGCAAATCTTCCTCGTACTCGTTTTTTCTTTCGTCCTCATTTTCATTAACCCATAACTTTGGAAAACGTTTCTCTATTTCAGACGGTAAAAGTCCTGCAAATAAGGAATTTCGAGCAAATTGAGTTGCCGTAGGTAATATTGAAAAATAACAATCGTCTTCCTCAATAATAAAATGCTTGGAAAATTCAGGTTGTAAAATACGCCACTGATCATACCTAAGACAATCTAAAACAACCAAAAAAGTAGAACCTTCGGATAATTTTGGAATTAATTTATGCTTTAAAAGAGTATGAGATAAAATTGGCGTTTGCTGATCGGAATTATTAAGCCAATCCAGATAATTTCCTTCGATAAATTTACAAAATGAGTTGTTCGCCTCCAGTTTTTGGGATTTTAAAATTTCTCCCATTCCAGACTCATCTCCTTTAGATAGCTTCAAATCCCAATAAACCAATTTTTTTTGAACATCTATCCATTCAGAGGAATCAATTCGATCGGATATCAACATACTAATTTCTCGAAATTCTTTTTGATATTCAATTGTTGATTTTTCTGTAATTAATCTGGAATTATCCAATATTTTTTTGAGCGATAATAAAATTTGGTTGGGATTAACCGGTTTAATTAAATAATCAGAAATTTCACTTCCAATGGCTTCCTCCATAATATGCTCTTCCTCACTTTTCGTAATCATTACAACCGGAAGGCTTTTCCTAAGTTTTTTTATTGAAATCAAAGCATCAAGGCCTGTTATTCCTGGCATATTTTCATCCAAAAAAACCACATCAAAATGATGTTCTTCAACTTTTTCAATGGCCTCATCACCACTTTTTACAGCTGTAACCGAATAGTTTTTTTGCTCCAAAAATAAAATATGAGGTTTTAACAACTCTATTTCATCATCTGCCCATAATATTTTCACCTTATCCATTAAAAAAACTTAGTTTTGTTGATATTCCTTTAAAAATAGGTATTTAATACTTGTTAAGTTTTACCGATACAAAAAAAATAAAAATAGAAGTTAAAAGAAATAAAAAGAAAATCATTAACGATCCAATTTATGGTTTCGTTAATATCGCCTACGACATTGTTTTTGATATCATTGAGCACAGGTTCTTTCAAAGATTAAGAAGAATCAGGCAACTAGGTTTAACCAGTATGGTTTACCCCGGAGCATACCATACAAGATTTCACCATGTTATTGGAGCTATGCACTTAGCCAATCAAGCACTTGACACTTTAAAATCGAAGGGACATCAAATCACAGAAGACGAAAGCAAGGCTGTTATTTGTGGAGTATTACTGCACGATATTGGACACGGTCCGTTTTCGCATGCTTTGGAATATACCATAACAAATGGAATTAACCACGAAGAGCTTTCCATTTTATTTATGGAAGCACTAAATAAAGAGTTTAATGGCGAATTGGATTTAACAATTAAAATATTCAAAAACACCTACCACAAGAAATTTTTACATCAACTGGTAAGCAGTCAACTGGATGTTGATCGATTGGACTATTTAAACAGAGACAGTTTTTACACGGGTGTACACGAGGGAATAATTGGGGTCGATCGAATAATTAAACTTCTTAATGTGCACAACGATGAACTTGTAGTAGATGAAAAAGGCATTTACTCAATTGAAAAATTCTTGGTTGCTCGCAGAATTATGTACTGGCAAGTGTATTTACACAAAACTGTAGTAGCTGCCGAATTTTTAATCATCAATATCTTGAAAAAAGCTAAAGAATTAGTTCAAAAAGGAGATAATTTGTTCTGCACAAGTTCACTCAAACTGTTTTTAGAATCAAATTTCACATTACATGATTTTAAAAACAACTCCAATTTGTTAAGTGCTTTTTCTGAATTGGACGACTATGATGTATTTACTTGCGCAAAACAATGGACCAACCATTCAGACAAAACACTGTCTACGCTTTGCAGTTGGATGATAAATCGAAAATTATACAAAATAAAAATCTCATCAGAACAATTTCCCGATAGCACAATTGAACAATATCGTGAGAAAACATTAAAGGAATTTGAAATTCCGGAAAATGATGTTCAATATTTTGTTTTCAATGAGACAATAGAAAATAACGCATACAACCCTAAAAAAGATAACATTAGTATTCTTTACAAAGATAAAACTACACGAGATATCGCTGAGGCCTCTGACCAGCTAAACATTTCAAGCTTATCCACTCCTGTAAAGAAATACTTTATGTGTTACCCAAAATCAATAGAAATATGAAATTCACAGCCCAACAAATAGCTGCAATTTTACAAGGAGAAATCGATGGAAACCCAAATGCAGAAGTTTCAACATTTGCAAAAATTGAGGAGGGGACATCGGGCGCACTTTCCTTTCTGGCTAATATTAAATATGAGGAATTTATCTATTCATGCAACTCATCTGTAATAATTGTTGATAAAGATTTTAAACCTAAAAAAGATATTAAGGCAACATTAATTAGAGTTTCAAGTGCTTACGAAGCTTTTGCGACCTTACTTCAAAAGTATCAAGAAATGAAACCAAGGAAAATAGGACGAGAAAATCCGGTTTTCATTGATAATAGCAGTAACATTGGAGAAAATGAATTTATTGGAGCTTTTGTAAAAATTGGAAAAAAAACAAAAATCGGCAAAAATGTAAGCCTTCACTCAAATGTCATAATTGGAGATCACGTCAAGATTGGAGACAATACAACGATTTATCCGAATACAACAATTTACGACGGATGTGAAATTGGTGAACATGTAACTATTCATAGCGGTTCTGTTATTGGTGCAGATGGTTTTGGCTTCGCTCCAAATTCAGAAAATGAATACAACAAAATACCACAAATAGGGAATGTTGTGATAGAAGATCGTGTTGAAATCGGATCCAACTGCTCTATCGACAGAGCTACAATGGGATCAACAATTGTGAGAAAAGGAGTAAAATTGGATAATTTCATTCAAATTGCTCACAATGTTGAGATTGGGAACAATACAGTTATTGCAGCTCAATGTGGAATTGCAGGATCAACAAAAATTGGAAAGAACTGTATGATCGGGGGACAAGTAGGAATTGTTGGTCACATAACCGTCGCCAATGGTGTAAAAATAGCAGCTCAATCTGGAATTAGTAAAACCATAAAATTAGAAAACTCCATTTGGCAGGGTTCACCAGCTTTTGAAGTCAAAGACTACCGAAAAAGCCTTATAGGTTTTAGAAATCTTCCTAATATTCAGGAAAAGCTGAAGAATTTGGAAAAAGAAATCTCTAAATTATCCCATCACGAATAAAAGCCTTATTTTTGGCCCCCGAGAATCAGTTTTATGGGTGAACAACAAAGAACAATTTTAAAAGAAGTTTCTTTAAGTGATATTGGCTTACATACGGGAAAGAGGGTTAATTTAACCTTTTGTCCTGCTGATGAAAATTATGGGATTAAATTCCAACGAGTTGATTTAGAAAATCAACCCATTATTGAAGCCGATGCAGATTTAGTTACTGAAGTCCAAAGAGGGACTACTCTAACAAAAAATGGTGAATCCGTGTCAACCATTGAGCATGCACTGGCAGCTCTAACAGGATTAGGAATCGATAATTGCCTAATAAAAATAGACGCTCAAGAGGTTCCCATAATGGATGGAAGTTGTCGCCCTTTTATCAAAATTTTAAAATCGGCTGGAATAAAAGAACTTCAAACTCCAAAAAATTATTTTGAAATTACAAAACCCGTAAAATTCATAAATGAGGAGCAGGGAATTGAGTTGATTGCTCTACCGGATGATCATTACAACATCACCTCAATGATTGATTATGACTCTCCGGTTTTAGGTAAACAATTTGCTACATTAAATAAAATTGAAGATTTTGAAGAAGAGATTTCGTCTTCAAGAACCTTTTGTTTTCTTCACGAATTAGAATTTTTAGCTCAAAACGATCTAATAAAGGGAGGTGATTTAAGTAACGCCATTGTTGTTGTTGATAAGGTAATTGAAAAAGAGAGGCTGGAAGAAATCGCCAAGCTTCTGGGAAAGCCCTCTGTTGAAGTAAATGAAGAAGGAATTTTAAATAATATTGAACTGCGTCATGCCAATGAAGCGGCCCGGCATAAATTACTCGATATAGTTGGGGATCTTACCTTAGTAGGTCGTCCAATTAAAGGGAAAATTATTGCATCAAAACCAGGACATGGTCCTAACACTGAATTTGCCAAATTAATCAAAAAAAGCATTAAAGAAATGGAAAGCCAATACGACGTTTCGAAAACTGTACTAGACGTAGAGGGTATTAAGAAAATACTCCCCCACAGACCTCCAATGTTGATGGTTGATAAAATTATTGAATTAAGTCAAGAAAAAGTTGTTGGAGTAAAAAACATAACTGTCAACGAAGATATTTTCAGAGGTCACTTTCCCGACCAACCTATTTTTCCAGGTGTACTTCAAGTGGAGGCAATGGCCCAAGTTGGAGGCGTTTTGGTTTTATCCCAATACGAAGATCCTGAAAACTACTTAACTTTCTTTATGAAGATAGATAAAGTAAAATTTAGAAAAATGGTTGTTCCAGGAGACACAATTGTGTTTGAAATCAGCTATCTATCTCCATATAGAAGAGGTGTAGCCCATATGGGAGGTAAAGCCTACGTCAATGGAGATTTGGTAACCGAAGCTGAAATGATGGCTAAAATTGAAAAAGTAAAATAAAATGCACCAACCTTTAGCATACATACACCCTCAAGCAAAAATTGCAAAAAATGTTGTCATAGAACCTTTCGTTACTATTGAAAAAAATGTAGAAATAGGTGAAGGAACTTGGATTGGTCCGAATGTCACCATTATGGAAGGAAGTAGAATTGGCAAAAACTGTAGAGTATTTCCAGGAGCTGTAATTGGTGCGATTCCTCAAGATTTAAAATTCAACGGTGAAGATTCTCTTGCAATTATTGGAGACAATGTTACAATTAGAGAGTGTGTTACCATCAATAGAGGAACGGAAGATAGACATAAAACAAAAATTGGCGATAATGTGCTCTTAATGGCATATGTTCATATAGCTCATGACTGTTCAGTTGGGGATAATGCAATCCTGGCAAACAGCACAAATTTAGGTGGCCATGTCGATATTGATGAATTTGCGATTTTAGGTGGAGGAACTCTGGTACATCAATTTTGTCACATTGGTAAACATGCTATGCTAAGCGGGGGAGCATTGGTAAATAAAGATATTCCTCCTTATGTGAAAGCCGGACGTGATCCTATATCATATATTGGTGTTAATTCTATTGGATTAAGAAGAAGAAACTATTCTCCAGAAAAAATTCAAGAAATTCAAGAATTGTATAGAATAATATATCTTAAAGGCATGAATAATTCTCAAGCTGTTAACTATATTGAAGCCGATGTAAAAGCGAGTAAAGAAAGAGATGAAATCATTTCTTTCATTCAAGACTCGAAACGAGGTATAATGAAGGGATATTTCAAATAAATCAAAATTAATCAAATGGCTACTACTGCGGACTTTAGAAACGGACTTTGTATAAATTTTAATAATAAACTTTGTAAAATAATTGAATTCCAACATGTAAAACCAGGTAAAGGTCCTGCTTTCGTAAGAACAAAGTTGAGAAATCTGGAAAATGGAAAAGTCATTACAAATACTTTTACAGCGGGAGTCAAAATTGAAACGGTAAGAATTGAGACAAGAGATTACCAATTTTTGTACAAAGACGATATGGGGTACAATCTAATGAACTCTGAAACGTACGAACAGTCTGCTGTGGCTGAAGAACTGATTAGTGCACCTCAGTTTTTAAAAGACGGAATGCAAGTTGAGGTGATGGTTCACGCAGAAAATGAAGAAATTTTGGGAGTAGAACTACCTCAATATGTAGAATTTGAAATCACTTACACCGAGCCAGGAGTTAAGGGAAACACTGCCACAAATGCTACAAAACCAGCTAAAATTGAAACCGGAGCAGAAATTAGAGTCCCTCTTTTTATTAATCTTGGTGATTTTGTAAAAATTGATACACGAACAGGAGATTACAACGAAAGGGTAAAAAAATAGATTTTTCATCTCAAATCGAACTTTACTGACGTGGAATAAATCTTTCCACATTCAAATTATTTTCATAATTTAATGCCACCCAGAAATTTTTAGTACTCTACTTATTAAAATTTCAACAAATAAAAATGGCCTTAAAATCCTTAACCAGAGCACAAAATAAAATTAAGATTAAAGATCTTAAATTAAACGCTTTACTCGAAGTCACATTAGCCATTAATAGTAATTTATCTAAAGAGAAACTGTTTGGGATATACAATAATGTATTAAGAGAGTTAGATATTGAAAAAATAGCTCTGTACATAAATGAAACTGAATGGAACCTTGCTACCTGTTATGGAATAGAGGCAAAAAATCTTTCCATTAAAGTTGAAGATGATCTTCTAAAGTATGAAGAGATAGAAGAAGTTAATTCAATAACTGATGGTATTTTTAAGGAATTTGACATCTTAATTCCTGTATATCACAAGACAAAACCATTAGCTTACCTACTGATAGGAGACATCATTAACGAAGCAATTCAGATCAGTCCAATAATCAAACATTTACCTTTTATTCAAACTTTCACAAATATTATAGCAGTTGCTATTGAAAACAAAAACCTTGCAAAAGAAGCGATTCGTCAAGAGAGAATAAAGAAAGAACTTGAATTGGCTAGTGAAATGCAAACGATGCTTTTACCTACATCACTCCCAAAAGACAACAATCTGGATATTGCTGCATTCTACAAAAGTCATCAGCAGGTTGGTGGTGATTATTATGATGTCATTTGGGTAAATAAAACCGAGATTGCAATGTGTATAGCAGATGTTTCAGGAAAAGGAGTTTCTGCAGCGATTCTAATGAGTAATTTTCAAGCAAATTTAAAAGCAGGAGTAAAACATTCCGTGAGTTTACCTGAACTGGTGCAAGATTTAAACGAAAAAGTAATTAGTAGTGCTAAGGGAGAAAAATTCATAACAATGTTTATTGCCACTTATAACATTGAAAGTAGGCAACTTACTTATATTAACTGTGGACACAACCCTCCAATTTTAAAAAACGGCCCTGAAATAATTGAACTTGAAGATGGTTGTCCCGGGTTAGGAATGTTGGATTACCTGCCTTCTCCAAAAATTGGCATAATCGATATTTTACCATCTTCGACTTTAGTGACTTACACGGATGGATTAGTAGAGGTTGAAAACAACAAACAGGCTGAATATGGAACTCAGAAGGTAAAAAAAGCCATTGTAAAATGTCCAGACACGTCAATGGAGGAACTTAATCGGTATTTAATTGATGATTTAACGGAATTTAAACAAAGTCAGCCTTTTGTTGATGATATTGCTATTCTTAGCTGCAAATTCATTTAATTCTTAACCAGCTTCAACGCCAAAATCCCATAACGATCAGATGTATCGCTATGGTCAAAGGGAATATTCTCGCGCAAACTTTTATACATATTACTTCCTTCGAAATGTTTTTCCAATTCAACCTTAAATTCGGGTTTAAATTTTTCTGATATGTTCCAATCAAAATTACTTGGTTCAGCAACCGTAGGAAAAGAATGTATATCTGCGATTAATAGAAACTTACCCTTACTTTTCACAACACGCTTAATTTCTTGAATGCAGCCATCCAAATCATCAACATGATCTAGGGAATTTAATGAAGAAACAAAGTCAAAATACTCATTCGGAAAGGGAATTTTCTCCGCACCTGATTTTATGTATTTCATTGCGTGCTTTTTACCTTCCATTTTAAAATATTTATCTGCTAAAGGGTCTAAACCAACCCTTTCTTTTGAATTATTTGCCCATTCCAAACTTCCTCTTGGACCACATCCTAAATCAATTATTTTTTTCCCTTTATAATCTTCATACGACAATTCAAAAAACGTAGTGAAAAACTCCTTAAAATGAAGGTTATTAAATTCGCCTTCAATTAATTTCTTGAATCTCCAAAATAAAATTTCATTTAACCCTTTAAACAGTTTAGGACCAAAAACAAACAAGAAAAACTTGCTTACATATCGGTATCCACCAATAGCTATTTTATTTTTTCGGAGTTGCATTAAACCAGAATAGGTCTTTTTGTTTTAAACAGTTCTTTAAGCTCAGGAGGGATGTCATTAATTGTATTCATAAAATCATCGAATTCATCCTTCGTTTTTTGAGACAGTAATTCTTGAATTTCTCCTCCTATTTCGGAGCTTAAAAGGAGTGGGAAATAACCTGAAATCATCTTGTTCGCAAAAAACTGACCGATAATATTATACTCCAAAAGATCTTTAACTTTTTTACCTGTTACAGCACACTTATCAAATGAATTTATTCCTGAATTCGCATTTAACTCTAATTCTTTATCAAAAAAATTATCCTCCATATACGATTTGATATTGGAAATACTTTCCTCACTCATAGCATTCATTTTCTTTATATTACATGACATACAAATGGCATATTCAAACACTGTATTTTTCTTTCCGTTGTTTGGATTAATTTTAAATGATTTTTCAATTAAATATGTCTCTGAACTTGTAATTAAATTTTTTTTACAAAATGTGCATTCTTTAAACGAAGATTTGTTTGAGTCACAGTAAAATTCTACTGGAATATCTTCAAAATTACCCGCTTCAAAATCGTGATTTTCCATTCAAAAAATTATCAGACAAATATAATTAGATTACGACTGAAAATGCATAATATATTCAACATTACCGTCACCTCCCTTAATTGGAGATTGAGCAGACCCTTTAACTTTCCAACCATTTTCTAAACAAAATGATTGAATCTTATTTAATGCCTCTATTCGTATTCTGTTATCAGCTACCACACCTTTTTTATTCAGAGCATCTTGACCCAACTCAAATTGAGGTTTTATTAGCACTATAAATTCTGCATTTTTTGCAACAGAATTAACCACTGCCTTTAAAACCAACGTCAATGAAATGAAGGATAAATCTGCTACAATTAAATTTGGCTCAGGTTGAAAAGGGGCCAATAGTTTTGTTCGAATTAAATCATCCAGCCTTCGAGCATTGATTTTTTCAATACATACTACCCTGGAATCGTTTTTAATCTTTTCATCCATCTGATTACTACCCACATCAATTCCATAAACTAACCTTGCTCCATTTTGGAGCAAACAATCTGTAAATCCGCCTGTGCTTGATCCAACATCCAAACAGACTCGTTCTTTTACCTGAATATTAAACAACTCTAATGCTTTTTCCAGCTTATACCCTCCTCGACTGACAAACTTAAAATCCTCTATTACTTCAACAACATCTTTTTCTTCGATAAGAACTCCAGCTTTTTTAGCAGGAATGTTATTCACCAAAACCTTTTGGTCCTGAATCAACTTCTTTGCCCAACTTCGGCTTCGAATTCCTTTTACCTCAACTAAATAATTATCTAATCTCATAAGTATATCGTCATCACTAATTTAACTATAAAATATCATCATAATTAACCGATTTTAAGTTAAATACCTCTCAAATAATTAATTAACTGCACTCTGTAAAACCACAGTCTATACATTGTGAACAACCGTCCTGATAAACCAAAGCATTGTCACTAAAACAAGAAGGACATATACTTCCTTCTCTCTGAATCCCTGGTTTTATGAAATTTCTTAATGCTCTGGAAACACCATTTTTCCATGTGTTGATTGTAGAATCATATAAGTTTAATTCTTCTACTAGTTGAACAACTTGTTCAATAGGAATATTTAACTTTAACATTCCTGATATAAGCTTGGCATAATTCCAATATTCACTATTAAATGCTCTTGACAAACCTTCTATGGTAATACTGTTTCCAGAAACATCTTCATACTGAAAATCATATCTTTTTTCTTTTGCCTCACGAACCTTTATAACCCACCCATTACTCACGTAATCAGGAACATTAAAATCATGATTAATTTTTCCTGTAAATATTTCATAAGGCTTCTCATACAACAGCCCAATAACTGCAATCCAGTTTTCTTTCTCATTTTTAAACCGAATCACTTTACATGCAATTGTCTTTGGCCTCCTTACAAATTTTTCCTTCTTATCAGTAGATTTTAAAACACCATCCCGGGAACCATCCCTATACACCGTAATACCTTTTAATCCTTCCTCCCATGCTTTGAAATAAATTTTATTAACCTGACTAACCGAAACATCCGATTGAAGGTTAATAGTACTGCTGATAGAATGCGTTGTGTATTTTTGAACTATTTTTTGTACCAATATTCTTTTCTCCCAATTTATATCTTTTGCTGTGTTTCCGAAATATGGAGAATTTTGAATTTTCATTTTAGGATTCTCATTTTTCCATTCCTGAAATTTTGGGTGAACAATATCATTTTCTTCCCAAAAATCTCCAATTTTATCTTGTTCAGATTTACTTGTCTGTTTACTAACTTTCCTTCTTCTTTTATAGAAGAGACTAAATACAGGCTCTATTCCAGATGATGTTTTGGAAAGTAAACTTAAAGTGCCTGTTGGAGCAACGGTATTAAATGAAATATTTCTTCTGCCGTATTTTTGCATTCTTTCCCAAGCCTCAGGAAATTCCAGATACATCATTTTACTTACAAAATCGGATTGTTTTTCAATCTCACTATCATATATTGAAAAGGCTCCTCTTTGAATAGCCATATCAATTGTTGAATCAATTTCTCCTTGAAATTTTACTCGCATAATGGAATCAATTTTCAAACGTCCTGTTTCAGAATCGTATTTTAAATTCAATGCCGCCAATGCATCTGCTAAACCCGTGAATCCTAATCCTACCCTTCGTCCTTTTAATGCATTTTCACGCAATAACTCCCAAGTTCTTCTCTCAATTTGTTTGATGTAATCCGGCTCCGAATCGAATTTAATTTTATCAAGTATTTTGGATATATGCTCCAGTTCTAAATCAACAAGATTGTCCATAAGCCTCAGACCTTCATATGCTACTTCATATAACTTTTCATAGTTAAAGGAAGCTTTTTTTGTAAATGGATAATCTACAAAGGAGTATAAGTTAATGGCCATTAGTCGACAACTATCTCCACCTTGCATAGCGATTTCAGAACAAGGGTTAGTAGATGTATTCTTAAAGTCAGGATATATTGATGAAGTACTGTAATAATGTTGTTGATCCCAAAATAAAATTCCAGGCTCAGCAGAATTATGAGATGAGTTTATCAATTGATTCCACAAATCTTTTGCTTGGATTTTTTTTTCTACCGATGGAATTTGAGACTCAATTGGCCATTGTAAGGTAAAGCTTTCATTTTTTCTTACGGCACGCATGAAATCGTTTGTAACTTTTACGCTAATGTTTGCAGCTGTAATTTTGTTCAAATTGTTTTTTGCATTTATAAATTCCATGATATCGGGATGTCTTACATCCATCGTAATCATAAGTGCCCCTCTCCTCCCATGTTGAGCGACTTCTCTCGTAGTATTTGAAAACCGCTCCATGAATGAGACCGCTCCAGATGTTGTAATTGCTGAATTGTTAACCTTTTCATTATTAGGCCTCAAACGGGATATATCAATCCCTACTCCACACCTTCGTTTAAATAATTGGACAAGCTGTTGATCGGAAAATAAAATTCCACCATAAGAATCAACTACATCAGGAAGAACTACGCAGTTGGACAGAGAAGAATATCGATTTTCAACTCCTAAATTGGCCATTATACTCCCCTGTGGAATAAGATATTTAAAATCTTTGAAAAAATCTAAAATCTTATTTTGGGTCAATGGTTTTCTGTCCTGTCCATAATCCGATAATTTTTTTAACTCTGTATTTTTTTTAAAATATTTTTTTTCAATACGAAAAAACTCCTTTGACATTCGGATATGCATGTCATTTGGTGTTGTCTCTAAAAGCTTCCCACTCGGAGACCTTAAAGCGTACTTCTCCAACCATACATTTGCTGCTAATTCATCGTTTTGAAAGTAAGTCATCAAAAGCTCCCAACTGGATAAATCCTTATGCTTCATCATAATTGTTTGTTATACTATATAACCGATATTTATTACCTAAAGGTTCGAATAATAAGAATTTGTTATGATTTTTTATTATTTTCGGGGCATATGTTACAGTCAGAAGAGTATTTCGATATGTTGGATTCCTGGAATCTTGATGATTTGGTAGACCATATTACAAATACTCATCACGCCTATTTAAAGGCAAATTATCCCCTGATTCTAAAACTTATTGATAAACTGGATTTTACTACACAAAGTGACGTAATCAGAGAAATAAAAGTTTTATTTACACAGTTTACTGATGATTTAGCCATCCATTTGGTCAAGGAAGAAGAAGTTCTCTTCCCTTACTTTAAAAAACTCGCCGAAAGCAAATCCGCTGGATCAAAAATTGAGCCGGCAACATTCGGAACGCTCTCACGACCAATAGAAATGATGGAGGAAGACCATGACGATAGTCATGATATAATGGACAGAATAAAAGAACTCACAAACAATTTTACAGCACCTCAGGATGCAGAGCCCTCTATTCATTTTTTGTATTTTAAACTCAAAGAATTTGATGCTGATTTAGAAACACATCATGAATTAGAAAACAAACTTCTTTTTACAAAAGCTAGTATTCTTGAAAAAGAGCTTGAGATAAATTAACATGAAATTCACTTTTAAACGTTAATAAATAAGGTATTAAGTCAATACCTGTAATACTCTTGTCCAGTATATTTGATTTTGAAGAAAACTAAACTGTAATGGGATTTTCATTATTAGGAAAAAAGAAATTGAAAGAACAGCATGTTGCTAAAGTTTTTGTGGGTACTCTTAACGATTTAGCCGAAAAAACCTTTCCAACCTTATCGGAATTCCTAAATGAAGTACCAGAATTGATGGAAAGTCCAAAAATAAAATCCAATCAAATGGAATGGTTTTTATACATTGTGTTCAGTACCAACCTTTATAATTTACAGCATCACTTTGAATCGAATCAGCTGAATCGAATGCGAATATTAGTAATTGATGAATTTATTGAAAGTTTGGAAGGTAGAGAACACGATTTAACACTGGAACAAATTAATAACTACGAGGATTACATCATTAGTCTTGAAGCCGTAATTAATGATCTTCCAAAATCAATGGCAACTGCAATTTTCAATAAATATGGAATAAACAGCTGTCAAGTAGATCATTTTCAAAAAATAAACACGCCCAATCCAATCATAATAAAATCTATAGAGGATGCAACCAAAAATTACATTTGGAATTGGAAGGAATTTCTCGAAAAATATAGAATGGTTGCCTAAAAGTTAATAAATACGCTTATTTCATTTTGGGTTTTTTTCAAAATCATTGTATCTTGAACATCTTAAGATTGACATGAGGGAAGAGCGGTGCTAAATGTTTTTATTCCAATAGATTTCTCAAACACATCCTATAGTGCAATGAGTTATGCAATTGAATTCCAAAAGGAGTTTAATTTTAAAATAACATGCATGCACGCCTTTAAATCTGAAAAACCAAGAAGAAGAGTTCTAAAATTCAAAAATCATTTTCCTTATGAATATAAATTAAAACTCATAAAAGGAAACTTGTTTTCGTCTTTTGAAAATTATCAAAGAGAGAATAAGATAGATTTAATTATAATGGGAACTAAGGGAGCCCAGGGCATCAAAAAACTTTTCAAAGGAAGTAATGCAAGTAATTTAATGCTTCAAACCAGAATTCCATTACTTATTATTCCTGAGGACACCCTTTACGAACCCATTAATAAAATTCTATGGGCAAGTGATTATAAACCCATGATTAATCCTAATGGACTTGATTTACTAAAAAAAATTGCCTTAAATACAGAAAGCAGCATCAGAATAGCACACGTAAAAACATCAAAGAGGAAAACAAATTCAAACGATAAAATTGAAAAAAAATGGGAAGACGACTACTTGGGCAGAGACGTCAAACACTCTTTCAAGAAAATAAGAAGGTCTTCTGTATCTAAAGGAATTAGATTCTATTTAAAACATAAAGACGATAATAATCTTTTGGTTCTAATTCGAAGAAAACACGGTTTATTCGATAAAATCTTCAGAAAAAAGCACTCCGAAGAATTCGCTAAGTCTCCAACTTTACCGGTAATGATAATACACGAATAATTATGCTAATCGTAATTGTTCAGCAACTAATTTAAAGGAATAAACAATTTAATTTAAGCTGTTTTTTCAACTGGATTTTCAGTACTGTCAGATTTTGACAAAGACTTTACAGTTCCTCCCATATCAAGTTTTCCATTAATTTCAGCACCTGGAATAACGGCCAACTTACCAACCTGAGAATCACCATTAATTATAGCTGTAGCCTTTAATTCTAACAACCCCTTTACCTTTACAGTAGAATTCAGCGTTCCTTCAACATCTGCTGAATCACATTCTACCTCACCTTCAATAAGACCTGTTTTACCTACAACAACTCGTCCGGCACAAAACACGGAACCTTTAACTTTTCCGTCAATACGAATGCTTTTTGTAGATTTTATAGAACCCTCTATTACTGTTCCTTCTGCAATTCTATCGATGGTATTTGTGTCGAAGTTTTCTGGTACACTCATATCCTCTGATTTACTATTTTTAAACATAACTAATTCTCTTTCTGTCATCAAATTTAAGAAAAAGTTATTAAACATGACCCTGAGCAATCATTGCATCAGCCACTTTTATAAATCCTCCGATATTTGCTCCTTTAACGTAGTTTATTTGTTTTCCATCTTTTCCAAATTCGACACAGGTATTATGAATACCTATCATAATATCTTTTAGTCGAGAATCAACTTCCTCTCTCGTCCAACTTATTCTTAAAGAGTTTTGGGACATTTCCAATCCGGAAGTTGCAACTCCCCCAGCATTACTGGCTTTACCAGGAGAAAACAAAACATTATTTTTATGAAAAACCTCTATCGCTTGAGGTGTAGTAGGCATATTTGCCCCTTCGGTTACACATTTAATTCCATTTTTAACCAATTCTTTTGCAGATTCCTCATCAAGCTCATTTTGAGTAGCACAAGGAAAGGCAACGTCAGATTTAATTCCCCATGGCTTTTTATCTTTGAAATATTCACAACCATAATGGGCAGCATACTCTTTAATTCTTCCGCGTTTTATATTTTTTAATTTTTTAATGAATTTCAATTTTTCCGTGTCGATTCCATTTTTATCATAAATAAACCCTGAAGAATCGCTCATTGAAACAGGAACACCTCCAAGCTCTATTACCTTTTCACAAACAAACTGAGCAACATTTCCAGAACCAGAGATAGCAACAGAAAGTCCTTGGAAATCCATTTTATTTTTTAACAGCATTTGATGAGCAAAATACACTGCACCATATCCTGTTGCTTCAGGACGTATCAAAGAGCCTCCGTATGAAAGTCCTTTTCCTGTAAGCACTCCTGTAAATTCGTTTTGGATTCTTTTGTACTGTCCGAATAAATATCCAATTTCTCTTGAACCGACCCCTATATCCCCCGCTGGAACATCTGTATTTGAACCAATATGTCGACTTAATTCGGTCATAAAAGACTGACAAAAGCAAAGAATTTCCCTATCCGATCGTCCTTTTGGATTAAAATCAGAACCTCCTTTACCTCCTCCCAAAGGAAGAGTAGTTAAACTGTTTTTAAAAACCTGTTCAAAAGCTAGAAATTTCAATATAGACAAATTGACCGAAGGGTGAAAACGAAGACCTCCTTTATAAGGACCAATGGCACTATTCATCTCTACTCGATATCCTCTATTTACCATGTATTCACCTTTATCGGTAAACCAAGGCACTCTAAACATGACAACGCGCTCTGGCTCAACAAGTCTTTCTAAAATATTTGCTTTCTTGTAGCTCTTATTTTTAGTCATAAATGGAATCACCGTCTCCGCTACCTCATGAACCGCTTGAATGAATTCCGGTTCATTAGAGTTTCGAAGCTCTGTTTTTCTCATAAAGGCTTGTATTTGCTCATCGAATTTATTCACCATTTCATCACAATTTAACCAATTATACGCTGCAATTCAATATGTTTTTTAAATTAGCATGACTTTTGTCAAAGAGTAAATGTTAATTATCAAACTCATATTTAGCCCAACTCACTTCAAGTCATAAGTTTAGAGAATGATTAAATTTTTGTTTTCCTTTTTAATTTGCTTCAGTTTCATTTGTAATGCAAATAATTCTTTTTCCGATGTAGATTCATTAATTGAAAAAAAACAATTTTTGGACGCTTGGAAATTATTGTCTTCTAAAGAATCAAAAAGTAATAAAGAACAGGTCAATATCAAAAAAATCGACATGTGTTTGAAATACTTCACAAAAAGTATTTCTCATCAAGCATTTGCTTTCACAAACCTTAAACCTGATGAAAATATTATTCAAAAAAGAAATCTGGCTGAAACAAAATTGATTCCAACTTTCCCATTCAAAATTGACGTAATTATCGATTCATTGATACGAGAAAATCCAAAAAACTATAACTTATACAAATCGAAAGGAGACTATTACTATGATATTTTCATACTTTTTGGAAAAGATTGGATTATTAATAAGCAAGAAGTTCTCAGGCGAATGTATACTGCTTATAAAAAAGCAGACGAAAATGGAAAAAATGATTATCTATCCCTTTACGCCTTAGGGTATTTTCACAATTTAAATTCAGAAACAAATAAGGCAATCAACTATTTTAAAAGATCGGTGTCTTTGGATTCAAATTATGCTCCTACACACTATAACATGGCCTATATTTATACCGAATTGGACAGTAATAATTTAGCCTTAAAACATGCTTTAAGTGCTTATGGAAAATATAAATACATCACATATAAAAATAATGCTTGTCAAATGGCAGGGTCTATTTTAGGTAAATTAGAAAGACATAATGAAGCTGTTTCGGTACTTTTGGATTGTGATCGTTTGATCCCAAGCACTTATCAAACTTATTATTATTTACTGAATTCATTTTTAAAGTTGAATAAAACCAAGGAAGCCCTTTTAACAGCCAATAATATGTTTTCATTGGACTGGAAATCACATACAATTAATACGGACATCATTGAATTTTTCATCAAAACAAACCACCTGACTGAGCTTATCTCATTTTATCAGACCAAATTGAAAAATGAAAAATTTGATATGGAGTTTCGAGGACACATCCAGCTTCACATAGCACAAGCTTATTCATTAGTTAATGAGGATGAATACAAAGTAAAATATATAAACGAAGCAAAGGAAAGTTTTACAGCTTGTTACGACAAAAGTCACCCCATTTTCAGAGTACTTAACAAAATGATTAAATAAATTTATTTAATCCAAACTCCTTGTTTTTCAATAATTGGAACGGCTGATAAATTTTCAGCTTTTATTGTTTCCGGTAAAAACACAAATTTTTTATCAAACAATTGATTTTCATGATAAAAGGAAACAAAATATTCGTTATTGAGCCTTAAAACGTCATCAATAACGGCCTCAATTTTTTGAAAAGATTTTGCAGGAAGAACTTTATAAAAATGGCGAAGAACTGATGATTTAGACTCTTCACCATGCAAATCAACAAGATAGCCTTTGGATGAAACAAATACATTTTCGATTGGATCTCGTTTATCATTAACAATGTATGCATTCCAAATTTTTTCACCCTCAACACTTTCTTCACAAATCACAGCCACATATACACCAAAAACCTCCGGCATTTCAATATCCTTCTTCATCAAATTAAATTTGAAAATAAATTTACTCAATTAGTCGAAAACCTTCCTCTAAATAAGACCAGAAATCATCGGGAACGTTACTATTTTTTGTTTTTTTAGGACTTCTATATTGCCCAAGTCTTGTGATGATCAAGTCTTTCCCTGGAACACAAATAACATATTGGCCTAAAATACCTCTCATATAAAACACTTTAAAACCTTCATAAGATGTTATCCACCACGAATACCCGTAGTAGTCGGTATTTTTTCCGGAAACATCGGGTACATTTACCGGTCTAATTGATTCAACAACATATAATGAATCTACTATTTGTTCTCCATACATCTTACCATAATTCATATACAGCTTACCAATTTTTGCAAAATCACGAGCAGTTGCGTAAAGACCTGTAAATGTTTTTTCATCTCCATCCTCATGATCTAAAATCCACTTCGCGTCGTTTTCCATCCCTAACTTTTCCCATAACATCCTTGAACCATAATCAGCAACTTTTTCTTGTGTGGCTTTTTCTAAAACAAATCCTAAAAGCAAATTATTTCCTCCTAAATAGGAATGCTCTGTTCCAGGTTCTTTTTCCAATTCAAAACCTTTTGTGAGGCTTTTTAAATCAGTCCCATAATAGGCTTTTGCCATAAAACCAATTGGATTCCCATAACTTTCTCGAAAATTCATCCCAGATGTCATGGAGAGGAGATGTTTAATTTTAAGTTGCTTATCTTTTTCTTGAACAAATTCTGGGATATGGTTGTGAACTGATTCTTCAATCGAAAACCTACCCTCTTTAACCGCTATTCCAGTAATAATACTCAGAACAGATTTTGCCATAGAGAAAGAGTTGGATTTTTTATCCTTGGTATAACCGTCGTAATATGACTCATGAATAATTTCATCCCCTTTAATTACTAAAAATGCTTTCGTTCCAAATTTTTTGTGACTTTCAATTACTTGGTCGGATAAAGGTTTTGAATTTATTACAGCAGACTCCTTCCATGATTTTGTGTTTTTAGCATGTAATGTTCTGTTATAAAATATTTCAGGATCATCAATAGTTGGTTTTAGTCTACCTTTAAAATAAGTATCCGTAAGTCCTTTATAAATATGCGTGTTCCCTGAAAACCAAATGGCGAGATTTAAAACAACTAAGAGAATAAGAAATCCTTTGAATATTTTTTTTAAAAACTTCATAGTCTAGCTACGAAATATAGGACTAAATGTTTTATTAAATGAACTGAAAACCAAATAAGTTTGAAAGATGGAACAGAAGTTTATTTTGAACTTCGATTAAATCTTGCTTAACACCAAGTTCTTTTTCCAAAGAGGTAACCTCTTTATTTTTAATACCGCAAGGAACAATATGGTTAAAATACTCCAAATCAGTATTTACATTAAAGGCAAAACCATGCATTGTAACCCATCGAGAAAGTTTAACTCCAATAGCACATATCTTTCTGGCTTTTAATGGATTATCCCCGTCAATCCAAACTCCAGTAGCTCCCTTAAGCCTCATGGAATCAATACCATAATCTCTTAAAGTTAAAATTACGGACTCCTCCAAATAACGTAAATACGTATTAATATCGGTAAAGAAATTATCCAAATCTAAAATGGGATAACCAACAATCTGACCCGGCCCGTGATAAGTGATATCTCCTCCTCGATTAATGTGATAGTAATTAACCCCTTTAGATTTTAATACGTTTTCATCGATGAGTAAATTACTTTTTTCTCCTGTTTTTCCTAAAGTATATACGTGAGGGTGCTCACAGAAAATAAGAAAATTTTGAGTTTCTTTTTCCTTAGCGAGCCCTTTTCGAATCAAAATTTTTTGCTCAATTATTTCATCAAAAATGGAAGTTTGATAATCCCAACACTCCTTGTAATCAATTAATCCTTTATGAATTAGATTAACTTGCTTATTCACTATTTTATGGTTGCTAAGTGATCTTTTAATGCATCGATAACCCGAATTTCAACTGGGTCAACATTTTTCTTTTCCGCGATGAAAAGAGAGGTCCAATCCGATAGATATATTAAATAAAGTGCTTTTTCAATAAAAGAATCACCCCTACTGTGAATTTCAGTTACGGATGAACCTTTATCCAATATGACTTTTTTCATAAACTCCATTCTCTCTTGAGTCCTGTAATAATCGTCTTCATTTCTGAACATAACCACAGAAAAATCATCTTTTCCTGATGCCCAGCCAACGATTTCATTATGATTTAATTCTGGAAATTTTTGATGCCAACAAAGCTCTTTACTGTTTTCATTCAATTGTTGACGGAAACGAATACTTACAGGTTCAAATTTATCGGTAGAATATATTACAGGAATCTTACCAAACAATTTTTGAGCGACACCTTCAGCTTCATTTATTATGTTGTTATTATTTATTTTTAATAAATCAATTGCAGCTCTCAAGTTGTCGAGATAATTAGTTGGTAGTATATCGTACTTGACAAGGATAAAAATCTGCTCTGTTAATGAATAACCTAAACAAGTTCTTGGAGGATTTCCTCCGGGAATTATAATATGATTGTAGTTGTTATCTTCACAAATTCTCTTCAATTCACCACCTGAGGTTACAGCGGCAATTTCAGCTCTTTTATTTTGACATTTTTTTAATGCAGTAAGAGTTTCCTCAGTGTTACCACTATATGAACATGCTATCACCAAAGTATTTTCATTAACGTATTCGGGAATGTGGTAATCGTTACATGTCATTACAGGAATTCCTGCTCCTAATAATGCCGTTTTTTCGACAACTGTTCCTCCAATTCCAGAACCACCTACTCCAAGAATCAAAACATTGTTAAATCTTTTTTCGGGTATAGAAAAATTCGCTTGCTCACCTTTCAAAAAAGCATCCTCCAATTGACCTATAAATCCTTCTATGTGTTCTCTCATATACAAACGAATTATCTAGGCAACTTTTAGGTTCTCAAGAGTATCTCCGGATAATTTTGCTAGGGCATATTCTTTGGTAATGGTAAAAGATTGATTTTCTTCTCCACTTGAAGGTAAATCAAACATGGCATCCACCATTATAGTTTCACAAATTGATCTTAAACCACGAGCTCCTAATTTATATTCAAGCGCCTTGTCTACAATAAAATCAAGAACTTTTTTATCAAATTCCAACTTTATGCCATCAATTTCAAATAATTTCACATACTGTTTTACCAATGCATTCTTTGGCTCTGTAAGAATTCTTCTTAACGCAGATCCATCTAATGGTTTTAGGTGCGAAAAAACTGGTAATCTTCCAATCAATTCTGGTATTAATCCAAAAGATTTTATGTCTTCCGGAGAAACATATTGAAGCAAATCGGATTTATCTATAGAAGAAAGTGTTTTACTTGCCTGAAAGCCTAATGATTGAGATTTTACTCTCTTTTCAATTAATTTTTGAATACCATCGAAGGCACCACCACACACAAATAATATGTTTTTTGTGTTAATTTGAACAAGTTTTTGCTCCGGGTGCTTCCTTCCTCCCTGAGGCGGAACACCAACAGTGCTTCCCTCAAGTAACTTTAGCATAGCTTGTTGAACACCTTCTCCACTTACATCTCTTGAAATGGATGGGTTATCCGATTTTCTAGCAATTTTATCAATTTCATCAATAAATACAATCCCTCTTTCAGCCGATTCCACATCATAATCTGCGGCTTGTAATAGTCGTGATAAAATAGCTTCTACATCTTCACCTACATAACCCGCCTCGGTAAGAACGGTTGCATCAGCAATACAAAAGGGAACATTTAAAATTCTAGCTATAGTTCTCGCCAATAAAGTTTTACCTGTACCTGTTTCACCTACAAGTAAAATATTGGATTTTTCAATTTCGACCTCATCATCAGAGCCAATCACATTATTGTGTTGAGCCAATCGCTTGTAATGATTGTAAACCGCAACAGATAAAATTTTCTTTGCTTTATTTTGTCCAATAACATAATGATCAAGATGCTTTTTTATCTCAATCGGCTTCATCAACTTCAACTCATTATCCAAGTTAACACTGATTTTTGCTGAATTCTCTTCTTTTACAATTCCTTGCGCCTGAGTAACACAATTATCGCAAATGTATCCTTCAATTCCAGCAATTAAGACATTTGTATCTTTCTTCTCTCTACCACAAAAGGAACATTTAACTTGACTATTCTTGTCCATACCGCAAATATACGAAAAACCGCTTGAGCAACTCGTTCAAGCGGTTAAGTAATAAATTCTATCTATATTATTTCTTTTTTACAAGCACTTCGTCAATCATACCATACTCCTTTGCCTCGTCTGCAATCATCCAGTAATCTCGGTCTGAATCTTCCCAAACTTTATCATATGTCTGTCCGGAATGATTCGCAATTATGGTATAAAGTTCTTTTTTTAACTTCTGAATCTCTCGTGCAGTAATTTCAATATCAGAAGCCTGACCTTGAGCGCCACCCAAAGGTTGATGAATCATAACTCTAGAATGCTGTAATGCAGTTCTTTTACCCTCTGCACCAGCGCATAATAACACAGCACCCATTGATGCTGCCATACCTGTACAAATGGTAGCCACATCAGGGTTAATGTATTGCATAGTATCGTAAATACCTAAACCGGCATAAACAGATCCTCCAGGAGAATTCAAATAAATTTGTATGTCTTTCTCTGAATCCAAAGATTCTAAAAATAAGAGTTGAGCTTGTATGATGTTTGCCATATGGTCATTTACACCTGTTCCCAGGAAAATTATCCTATCCATCATCAACCTTGAGAAAACATCCATTTGAGCAACATTAAGTTGTCTTTCTTCAACAATATAAGGAGTCATAGAAGACTCAATATAACTATCCATGTGCATGCTAGAGATCCCTTGATCTTTCACCGCAAACTTCTTAAATTCTTTTCCTGCGTCGAACATATTTACTTTATATTTTTTCTTTTTTGTCTTTTACAAACAAGGCTAAACTAAAGATGCGACAAAATTGTCGCATCTCTAAAAAATTATCTAAAAAGAAATTAAAACTTTCTCGTTAATTATAAACAATTACTTTTTTGAGGCAATCTTAACAAACTCATCATAAGTAACTTCTTTTGATTCCAACTTACATTTCTCGGAAACCAAATCCAAAATTTTATCTGAATACAATTCGTTGTACATTTTTTGCCTTTCCTCTTGTTTTGCTAAAACAGTTTTTGCATAATTTTCGAGTTCCTCTTCGGGTACCTCTTGTCCAAACTGCTTAAAGTTGGTAGCAATCATTTCCTTTGCCTTTTCTACAACCTCAGACTCATCAACCTTAATTTCATAATCTGAAATTAATTTATTTTCAATCAATTGCCAACGGAATGTTGAACTGTGTTGATCATAATCAGATTCAATTTGCTCAATGGTAACAGGCTCTTTCGATGTTGCATGTATGAACTTTTTTAAGAATGAATCCGGTAAATCAAATTTTACAGAGTCTAATAAATATTCAACAACATCATTTCTTAATTTATTCTTGCCTTGACCATCCAACATTCCTTTGGCTTCCTCAGACAGTTTCTTTCTGAACTCTTCAATGGAGTTAATTGTACCTTGTCCGTATACCTTATCAAACAATTCTTGATTAATCTCTGCAGGAACCATTCTTGAAATAGAAACCACTTTGAATTGATACTCTTTCCCAGCAGATTCAATAGCAGACTCCTCAACATCCATTAATGTTGCCGCCTCCGAAACTCCTCCATAAATTTCAGCAACATTTACGGTTAACTCTGCGTCAGGCTTTAACCCTATTAATTTTTTCTTAAAATCATCAGTAGCTCTTTCCACAGAAACATTTGCTAATTTTGCAACTCCTCCCTCTTTGATTTTTCCATTTTCCAATTCAGCAATATCAGAAACAACAATATCCTTAGCTTCAACAACATCACCAGTACCCACCTTTCCGTATCGTGATGTAATTTCATCTACATACTTATCAATTAAGTTTTCGTCGGGTTGTATATCGTATGAGATAAATTTCTTGTTTCCTGTAAGCTTTACATTAATCTCAGGAGATAAACCTAAATCATATTCAAAAACAAACTCTTTTTGTGTATTCCAATCGATATTTTCATCCACCTCCTTTGGAAGAGGCTGACCCAAAACATCTAGTTTTTCATCTTCAATATATTTAAAAATACTTTGATTTATAAGTTTTTGAATTTCTTCAACTTTTGCATTTACTCCGTACATCTTTTTTATGAGTCCAAAAGGAACTTTTCCAGGACGGAAACCCTGCATTGAAGCGCTTTTTTGTTGTTTTTTCAAAAATTGGTTAACCTGATCAGCGTAATCTTTTTCAGTAACCTCAACTTTTAGTACAGCATTTAATGCATCAACGTTTTCTTGTATAATGTTCATTTTAAAAAAATTATTAGGGAGTGGATTTGGTAGAAAAAGTGCGGGTGGAGGGACTCGAACCCCCATGCCGTGAAGCACTAGATCCTAAGTCTAGCGTGTCTACCAATTTCACCACACCCGCTTCCATTAAAAATTCGGAGGACAAAGATACATTTTTTCAACCAATCATGAAATAAAATGAATTTTTTTTCCATTTTTCTTACAATGTTGATTAATTGTTCAAATAGTTAATAAGTTTTAAGAGTACTCTATGGAATTTAAAAGACTTCTGCACTAGTTTTGTCAAACAATACTTATAATTATGTTTCAACTAAAAGGAAGATTAAAAGAAATTAAAGAAACTCGTCAGGTTTCTGAGAAGTTTTCGGTTCGGGAATTCGTTTTAACAGATGAGTCGTCTCAATATCCGCAACACATACAATTTCAAGCTACTCAGGACAGATGTGACTTGTTGGATGGGTTCCAAATTGGAAGTGAAATAACAGTTAACTTTAACATCAGAGGAAGAGAATGGACTTCTCCTCAAGGTGAGGTAAAATATTTTAATTCCCTCGACGCATGGAGATTGGAAGCAGCAGATGCAATTCCAGCTCCAATTGAGGCTGATATTCCTCCTGCTGCTTCATTGGAGGGAGAAGGAGATGATTTACCTTTCTAACTCTCACAAAAAAACATAAAAAGGGAAGCCATGGCTTCCCTTTTTTATTCCTGGTTATTTAATTTTTTAAATATTCTAAGACCAATCGAATCTTTCCGTAATCGACGGAACCGTTCAAAGCATCGTAAATTGGTTTCAGCTTATTTTCCTCTGGATTTTTCTTTAAGTACTCCTCTACCTTTTTGAATTCAATAAAAGGCACAAATTGACTAATATCTTTTAATTTTCCCACTCTAAAAAGATGAGCAACATGAGAATAAATAGTGGTTTCCTTTAAACATCTTGCATCGGATATTTCAACAACTGTCATACCCTTCATAATTAATGCCATTGTTTCCTTATAAGAATCACCTTTTTTCTTTTTATTACGATTAACAAATTCATAAATAACATTAATGAATTCCTCTCCATATTTTTGACTTTTGTACTCTCCAACACCACCTATATTGAGTAACTGAGCCTCAAAAGTCGGTTTTCTTGCCGACATTGATTTAAGAGTCGCATCGCTGAAAATTAAATATGGTGGTCTTCCTTCTTCCCGAGCAATTTTGGAACGAACTTCTCTTAATAAATCAAAAAGCTCTTCGTTATGAGAGAGTTCCTTTGGTTTGACGGTGGATTTAACTTCATCAAAATACTTTTCCATTTCTTTGGAATCAACCAATTCAACCTGCTTTCCTGTAAACAAAACCTCTTTGCTTAATTCCGTTAACCTTAATTTATTGTAATCATCATAGGCAACCTCAAAATATCCCAAACTTAACAATTGAAGCATGAAGTTTTGCCATTCTTTAAAGGTAAACTTATTCCCTACGCCAAATGTTTTCAATTCATGATACCCCTTTTGATATATTTCAGGACGTGAACTGCCCTTTAAAACCTCTATAATCCCACCAACAGGCTCTTGCTCATTAACGCGTGCAATTGCACTTAATGCCATCTGAGTAATACGTGTTCCATCGAATAATTTTGGCGGGTTATTACATACGTCACAATTCCCACAGTTTTCCTCCAAAACCTCACCAAAATAAGCTAAAAGTACTTTTCTTCTGCATATTCGGGCTTCGGTAAAATCTTGCATCCTTTTCAGTTTCGCAGTCTGAAATTCCTTCTGACCACTCTGCTCTATAAACTGATTCAACTGAACGACATCAGCATAGCTGTAAAACAAAAGTGTATCAGAAGGCAATCCATCTCGNCCAGCCCGACCAATTTCCTGATAGTACCCTTCAATGTTTTTAGGTAAATTGTAATGAATAACAAATCGCACGTTGGATTTATCAATACCCATCCCAAAAGCAACTGTTGCGCATACTATTTTTATCTCATCATTTATAAAATCATCCTGAGCCTTTTGTCTTTCTTTTGAACTTAACCCGGCGTGATAAGCAATCGCCGAAAATCCTTGAGCTCTCAATTTTAAGGCAACATTTTCAGTGCTTTTTCTACTTAAACAATAAATTATTCCGGATTCATTCACTTTTTTTAATAAAAACTCAACAATTGTCTCAAAACGTTTTTTCCCAGGAAGAACCTGTAGTTTTAAATTTGGACGATTAAATGAGGCAACATATACAGCTGGATTTTTCAAAGACAATTGAGTAATAATATCTTTTCGGGTTAATTTATCGGCGGTAGCAGTAAGGGCAATGAATGGTACTCCATCAAATCTCTTTCTGATTATTCCCATTTGGGCATATTCGGGCCTGAAATCATGACCCCATGCAGAGATACAGTGTGCTTCATCAACAGCAAATAAACTTATTTTTAAAGTTTTTAAAAAGGATAAAAAATGATCTGAAATTAACTTTTCAGGTGAAATGTATAAAAGTTTAATCTTCCCTTCATTTAAAGATTGTATTACATTTTCCTGTTCCGAATTACTTTGAGAAGAATTAATAAAGCCAGCTGAAACGCCGTTTGCAGTCAACCCTTCTACCTGATCTTTCATAAGAGCAATCAATGGAGAAATGACAACTGCAACTCCTTCCTTAAGTAATGCAGGAATTTGAAAACACAGAGACTTTCCACCACCTGTTGGCATCAATGCAAGAACATCCTTATCATTTAGTACAGATTGAATAATTTCCCATTGTAAAGGCCGGAATTCATCATATCCATAAACAGATTTAAGTATGGTTTTCGCCTCAGATTTCACGATTCAAATATAGTTTTTTTAACTCCTTTACTATCGAATATTAAGTATTCCTTTAAAAAAGAAGGGGGATAATTTTTTGCAATGGTATTGGAATAGTAAATTTGCAAAATTCAAAACAAAATGTCTCTCAAATGAGACTTTAAATTAAGTATGATGGAAATATTAATGATAGTAGTATTTATTATAGGGTATTTAATGATTGCCCTGGAACATAAAATTCACATTGACAAAGCACCTACTGCACTTATTACAGGTATGATTTGTTGGGCTTTATATTCTTTTTTCTTAGCGGATACAAGTGCCTCCGCAGAAGCAGCCCACCACATTCTTGCTCACGGTGATTCTGGAAATGCGGGACTTTACCATCATATGTACGATATAGCCAATATTCTTCTTTTCCTTCTTGGTGCGATGACTATCGTTGAAACTATTGATGAACACCATGGATTTAAAATCATAACCGATAAAATTCGAACAACTAACAAAGTAAAACTCCTTTGGACAATATCTATTCTATCTTTTTTCTTTTCCGCTTTACTGGATAATTTAACCACTGCCATTGTAATGATTTCGTTACTTAGAAAACTAGTGGGTGACAAACAAACTCGATGGATGTTCGCAGGAGTAGTTGTAATAGCCGCTAATGCAGGAGGCGCCTGGTCTGTAATTGGTGATGTTACTACTACTATGCTTTGGATTGGAGGACAACTTACTGACCCGATTGGAATTGCAATTCCCTCCTTAATTATCCCATCTTTCGTAGCACTTCTCGTTCCTTTGTTAATTTTAAGCTTTACCATGAAAGGTGAAGTAAAAAGACCAGAAGAGGACAATACAAACGGAAATAAATTTGAAACGACAAAAGGTGAAAAAATAACCTTACTAACAGTAGGTGTACTGGGATTATTGTTTGTTCCTATATTCAAAACTGTTACACATTTACCCCCTTTTACAGGAATGATGTTGTCGCTGGGTATTGTTTGGACTTTGACAGAGATCTTACACCGTAAAAAAGAGTCTACACACAAAAGACATTTATCTGTAATCTCTGTTTTAAGAAAAGTAGACACTTCCTCAGTTTTATTTTTCTTAGGAATACTTTTAGCTGTTGCCGCGCTTCAAGAAATTGGTCATTTGAACATAATGGCTGAATGGCTTTCAAATACCTTGCAAAATAATTACGCTATAAACATGTCAATAGGGTTCTTATCCTCTATTGTTGACAATGTCCCCCTAGTTGCCGCAGCACAAGGAATGTACAAACCTCAAATGGCCGAAGCGATTGCAGGAGCCTCCGACTTAATGGATTTCTTTCCTAATGGTACTTTTTGGGAATTTTTAGCGCTTTGTGCTGGAACAGGTGGTTCTTGTTTGATTATTGGTTCTGCTGCCGGTGTTGCTGTAATGGGATTAGAAAAAATCGACTTTATTTGGTACCTTAAAAAAATAAGTTTGCTTGCCATTGTTGGTTACGTAGCTGGTGCAGCTGCTTATATTTTAATGCTCCCATAATAAAACAACTGAAATTATCGTTAAACATTCATTAACAGTAAATTATGTTTGAAAACTTATTTAAATTACAACTTGTAGAAACTGGAAACAGCTCTTTTCCTTCTGTATCTGATTCCGCTGGTAACGCAGGATTGGAAAGCAGCTCAAATGTAACCTCTGATGGAATTTTAATCATTGACTTAATCATTGATTCCTGGCCAATTATGGTGCCTCTTTTTGTACTATCAGTAATCGCTGTATACATATGGGTAGAACGTTATAACTCAATAAAAAAAGCGAGTAAAATAGATTCTTCTTTCATGAGTAATCTTAAAAATAACGTATCAACCGGAAATATTGAAGACGCAAAAGCTCTTTGTGCCGGTTCAAACACGCCAGTTGCAAGAATGCTTCATAAAGGGATATTAAGACTTGGACGACCTTTAAAAGACATAAGTACATCAATTGAAAATGTTGCAAACCTTGAAATATCTATGATGGAAAAAAACCTTTCTATTTTAGCAACAATTTCAGGNGCAGCTCCAATGATTGGTTTTTTAGGAACAGTTTTGGGTATGATGAACACCTTTCATAAAATGTCTGCCGGGGCAGAACAATCCAGCATTCACATCGGAGACTTATCCGAAGGTATTATGTATGCCATGACTACGACAGTAGCTGGTTTAATTGTAGGTATTGTTGCTTATTTAGGGTATAATTTATTAGTTTCAAAAGTTGATAAGGTAGTTCATAAAATGGAAGACTCATCACTTGAATTTATGGATTTACTAAACGAACCTGGATAAGAAATGAAAGTAAGAGCAAGAAAAAAAGTAGATGCAACTTTCAACATGTCGAGTATGACCGACATTGTATTTTTACTGTTGATTTTCTTTATTGTACTTTCTACCCTGGTTACTCCCCCCGGTGTTCCCGTTGAATTGCCAAAAGTTGATAACAAAGATAAAATTAGTGACCCTCCAAGACTTGCTGTTACTATCGACGTTGAAGAAAACTATTTTTTAGACAACACTCCAATGTCTTATGAAGCCTTGCTGAAAGAACTTGAGGCTCGAATTTCGCCCAATTCAACCCAGCCAGCTGTAAAACTTGTAGCCGACGGAAATATTCCATTAGAAAAAGGCATTGAGCTTTTTGCTGATATAAAAAAAATTGGTTACGAAAAAGTAGTTATTGCGACTCAACCCAAGCAAAACTAAAATGGACGAAACTAAAGAAGAAAAAAAAAGAAAAAAAAGAGGGATTATTATAACTCTATCGGTACATACAATTGCCATTGTTCTTTTTTGCCTTTTCGGTTTTGATGTTGTTGATCCGAAGGCTATTGGTTTTGACGTTGAGTGGGCTATTGAAGGTGTTCAAGATGCTGGTGGAGAAGATAATTTAGAGAACACTTCAGAAAAAATTGCCAACGATAACAATCCACCAACTTCATCATCGTCCTCAAAAGCATCAGCGCAAGAAGATGAACAACTCATAACGAATGATGCCAGTGATGTTACTGTTAAAAACAGTCCGACCAAAACGACTACCCCACCAAAGGACGTGACCATTAACGAAACAGAAAAAAACAATCCAAATGAAACCAAAGAAGTTAAAAAAGAAGATGAAGTGTCCGAATGGTTAAAAAATCTCCCCGGTAAAGGAACAACTAAAAAAGGAACTAACAATCCAGGCGACGGAAAAGGCGACGGAAAAAAAAACGGTGTTGAAGGTGAAGAAAACGGAAAAGGCACTGCAAGCTCTGGAAAAGGAGGTGAAGGCGGAGACAGATGGGAGGTGGACGGACGAAAACCCATTAATATCGATCAAAAAAGAAACGATTGTAATGAAACAGGAAAGGTAGAAGTTTACATAAAGATAAATCGACAGGGAGAGGTGGTTTCTGCAGTAGATAGAGGAGGAACAACACAAAACCAGTGTCTAATCAAAAAAGCACTAGAACAGGCCAGAGGAATTAAATATTCTCCCTCCAATACATTCAATGAAGGGACTATAATTATTGACTTAGGGTTATAGTTGTTCCATAAATTAAACCGGATTACTTTCTTTCATTTTTTTCCTTTGAACATCCAATACTAAAAGAATCACAGAGAATCCCCAAAATAATGCGGATGCTTTATCAGTGTCCAGGAAATTATTTAGTATTCCATGAAGATAATAGGTAATAAGCCCGAGAAAAACTGACATACCAATCATTCTCGACTCTTTGGAAAGAGTACTCTTGTAAACTTTAACTCCAGAAATGGAAACAGCAATCACTATTGCAACTATAAATAAAGACCCTAATAAACCTTGTTCAGAAAGTGGTCCCAAATACTCACTATGGGCGTTTCCCCCGTCTCCTGCGTTCGTACTTATAATGGTCTTATCTTTACTCTGCTGGTACGGAGCGTATTCAAACGCATAGGTACCAGGCCCAAAACCAAAAATCGGTTTATCCTGAAACATCTCCCAAGCAGATTTCCATCGGTTGATTCGCTCAAGGTTAGAAGCATCTGAACTTACATTGGAAATGGATTCAACATGCTCGGTAAGATTTGATGAAGAATCCTGTTTATTACGCTCCAAATTCATAAAAATAGAATCCATTGTGGTAAATAAAAATATTCCAACGGCAAGAACACCTGTTACTATCATCCAGGTTTTTATTTTAAATCGAAGAACAATAAAAACTCCCAATGCACCAACTAAACTCACCCATGCTGCTCGTGTGTAAGAGAGAATTAAAGCAATTAAAAAAAGTAACAAAACGAACCAAACGATTAAACGTTTTACTCCTGATATTTTTGGGGAAAAGCTTTGCCAAAAAAGGAATGGAAACACCATTGCCAAACAAGCTCCATAAGATGTGTGATCGTTAAAAAATGGATTCATAACCCAATTGGCGCTGGCTTGATCGAAACCTCTTATTGCGTGCTGTTGAAAAGTGTAAACTAAAACCGGTATGAACCCTATAACATACAACCAAATCATTCTTTTTTGTGATTGCTGAGACTTTAAAACCTGAGAGGCGATAAAAAAGAAAACACTTACATACCATAATCTACTCAATAAAAATTTCACTGAAACGATAGGATCAGAACTCGTCATAGTGGTAATGGTTATCCACAATAAATGAAAGATAATTATTTTGGTGATTGGATGTCGAAGAACATCTTTATCAAAACTTCCATCGAAAAACAACTTCAGTATAAAAATTAACATCATACCAACAATTAATGGTTCTGTTGGTAAGGCAATACCAACTCCAAGATCAATACCTAAGTCATCCAAGTTAATGGATATAGGTACTAAAAATAAAACAATATAGTAGAGTACATCAAGTTTAAAAATCGCGAAATATGCGAACAAAACTAAAACAGGAAGTCCTAGAAACTCATAACGTTCATTATAAAGCAGTATTCCATTGGCTGCTAGAAAAAACAGACTGAGTACATAAAACCATATTTTTTTTGCTGATTCTAGCAATTAAACTAATTTTTTTCGCTCAAATCGATCCAGAAAGGAAATGATCCCAAGAGCACCTGACATGGCAATAAAAACCGAAACCAATACAATAAGCCATCGAACTGGATATGATTTTTTGTCTGCTTTGTAAGGATTTACAATTTCAATAGCATATTCCTTTTTCCTGTTTAATTCTTTTACGTGTTCTTCGTACTTTAATTTAAAGCTGTTGTACGAATCACGAACACTCCATAATCTACCGGAAAGATTCTCATATTCGACACCCTTCAACTTTAAGTTATCCANTTCCGCTTTAACTTTTGCAATTTTATTAGGATCAACATTGCTTCTTGCTAAAAGTTTATAATATTCCTTTGAAAGATTTTTTACCTGACTTCCATAGTCCAAAATCCCGAACTCTCTTCTGAGTACATTTAACTTCGATTCCAAATCATCAACCTCGACTTTTTTCTGTTCCATCATTTCTTTCACCGTAACAACAGCCTCTTTTAATTTTTCGTCTTGAAGAGTCTTTACTTGTACGTTATACAAATCAATAATGGATTTCACCATCTCGTGTGCAACTTGAGGACTGGTACTTAACACCTCTATTTCAACGGACTCAAGTTTAGTTTTTTTGACTTGAACATGATCAGAATATTCTTTGTAAAGTAAATCTTTGTAATAAGGTTCACCTTCTTCTATGTCATACAAAGAATCCAATTTAAACTTGGAACAAAGTTCATCTCGAATAGCATCAGACTCTAACATTTGAATCATTTGTTCTGTAGGAGATTCCTCAGAATACTTTTTCAAGTTGGTAGGATATACCCTTGCAAAGGATTTAAACTTCGGTTTAATAAACATAGGTGATGAAAATATTGCTGAACCTATGAAAGACAGAACAAATACGATAATAAGTGGCGTTTTCCACCTCCATAGGACACTCAAAATCTCATCGTTTTCAAAATACTTTTTCATATTCTTTATCTCTTATAATTGAGCCTTTACTTTTTGAGCCTGCTCGTAAAAAAAAATTGAAATTATCCCCATTAAAATAGTTCCCATTACACTCAAAACTACTATTAGCCATCGAATTGGATAACTTTTTTTCTCTGCGGGAAGTGGGTCTCTAACCACAAAATAGTTTTTGATTCTTGATTCAGCATCTACCTTAGCCTCTTCATACTTTCCTTTTAGCTCGGACAATCGCAAACGTTCGTTCTCTAATCGCTCACGTAAACTCATATATTGAGCACCATATTTAGATAAGACGGCCAGTTTTTCCTCAAGAGCTTTAACGGCCGTTGTGTTTCCTTTAGCGACTGCTTGAGCATACGCATCACCATAAACTTCCGATTGGGACTTGATGTCCAAAACACCCATACTCATAATGTACGCCAAGGAATCTTCCATTTTACGTATGTCTTGAGAGAGTACTCCATAAGTTTTTTTAACAATTTCAAAACCTTGAATGGCTCTTTCTTTTTGGATTGCATTTACAACATCATCCAGAATATTTATAATTGATTTTGCAATTAGGGAAGCTGTATCGGGAGAATGATCCAGAACGGTTATTTCAACCGCCATATTTTTATTTTGTTTAAAAGAAATATTTTCATCAAAAAGTTTCTGCAAGTCATGATTTGGGGTCTCGGTTTCCTCTGGATTTATTCCATAATGTGATAACAAGTTAAACTTTTTTATAACTTTTGATTTCACTTTGTCGGAATTTAATATTTCCAATAATTGTTCAGACTTTTCCTCTTCACCAAACTCCATAATATCTGTTTTTCCTCCAAACCTGGTACTGATTAACGCCTTAGCTAAGGAGCTGGTATTAGATGGATAAATAGAGGCTGTAGACTTAAACTTCTCCTGAATATTTAATGAAACTATTATACTAATGACCGAACTGAGAATTAAAAGAACTCCCAAATGAAGTTTATACTTGTACAAAAAAACATACAAATTAGAGGAGTCAAAATATCCCTCATCAGGTGTGCTAATTTCTTTGCTCATTCTAAAAATTTAGGGCGTAAAAGTACTAAAAATAAACTGATTTAAACACCACTGTTTCCAAACCCCTTGGCCAGGCGAAAAACATCAATCAGCTTAACTGCTACAATAAGCCCTATCACAATGAAACAAAACAAAAAAGGAATCCTTAATTCAAGGTCGAAATGATTTAACACTATAGTACTTAAAGCAACAACTCCCAATCCACAAACAAATCGAATTAAAGCTCTGAGTTTAACGATTATTTTAAATATTTTCACTGCATAAATTATTTGCCATAAACCACTAAAAGATTGCGTAATAAGACTGGCCAATGCTGCCCCATAAGCGCCATACTCAGGAATTAGAAATAAGTTCAACACAATGTTCAACACGAGTGAGGCAAAAGCAATTTTATTCAACAGTTTCATTTTTCCTGAGGCTGTAATCAAGGTTCCAAAACAATAATTCACACTCATAGGAATAATGCCAAAAATAATCAACTGGAATACATCAGAAGAAACCAAAACATCTCCGATATTTTGTATACCTTTTTGATTAAATGTACCATCCACAAATCTATCCTGATCCGCAAACTTACCATAACATAATCCGATAACATCTTCACTGTAAAAAGCCATTAAGAACGCCATAGAAAAAACGCCGTATAAAAGTAAACCAGAGGAAGTCGTAATTAAACTTTGAATGCTTTCTCTTTTTGATAATAGCTTTGTAAACATAGGAAGCAGCAATACTGCAAAAAGGTATGCGTAATTATTTAAAGCAGTGAGTATTCGCATACTTTGCGCATAAATTGAGGTTTCCGCCTCTCCGTTATTAAGCATTCTCTCAATCATAATAGCGTCAGAACTATGATAAGCTGACATTAATAATACAATCAAAGCGTAAGGAGCGCTCTTTTTTAAAAGTATTTTTGAAAATCGCTTTTGAATTTTTGGAAAAACGAGAGAGCCAAAGATGGAAAGAACGATTAAACCAATTAAAAAACTAATGCCATAACCTATTACTTGGATGTAAATAAAATTTTCGAGGTTAACGTATCCTTTTTCTTGATTTAAAAAAAGATATACAACTCCCGTAATCATTATTATTCGATCAAAGACCGAAAAAAAACTGTCCAATTTATATTTTCCTAACGCTGTGAAGTTCGATCTTAAATACAATATTGAGGACAAAAACACTTGACTAATGCCCAACAAAAAGAGAAACCAAATATCTTTTTCAGTATAACTGGCTACATATCCATAAATTTGAAGAACGATAAGGTAACCTATTGCCAAAAGGAAACGAATCGCAGTTATGTTCTGAAAATACTGCCGAAATCGATTAGAATTAATTGAAATCTTTCTGTTGTTGTAATTATTCAGTCCAAGATCAAGAAGAATATTTAAGATAAGTGTTGCATTTAAAAGGGCATGGTACAATCCATATTTATCTCCAACTGTAACCTGGACCTGCATATCCATGAACAGCCAAATAGGCTTGATAAAAATATTAAGCGTAAAAAGAATTATTAGATTAAAGAGGAATGTCCTTTTCAAAATTTAGTTTGTAAACAGTAATTTTACCCAAAACTACTAAAATGAAAAAGGTAATTGCGGTTAATACTAGAATTTTAGTTTCAGGGAAACTTGAAGGAATTGGGAATTTCACTGCAGAAATCTTTAAAAGATTAGTAAAATGGAATCCAGATTATGAATTTCATTTTATTTTCAACTATCCTTTTGACGATGAATTCATTTTTGGAGATAATGTAACTGCTCATGTAATTCAACCTCCAGCCAAGCATCCTTTATTAGTTAAGATTTGGTACAACTTCAGTTTAAAAAGAGTATTAAAAAAAATTAAACCCGACGTATTTGTCAGTCCGGATGCTATAACCTCACTAACAACAGATGTAAAAACACTAACCGTTATGCACGATATAGGCTTTGCTCATCGACCCCAGGATTTGCCGCTTTCATGGAGTAAATTTTACAATAAATACAGTAAAAGATTTGCTCAAAAATCAAATCGAATAGCAACTGTTTCAGAATATTCAAAAAAAGATATCATAAAGACTTACAAAATTAACCCCGACAAAATAGATGTAGTTTTTAATGGTGTAAAAGAAAGTTTTCACCCTGCCTCTCCACAGAAAATCACCGAACTAACGAACAATCAAGAATACTTTTTCTACATCGGATCGCTGCACCCAAGAAAAAATATCATCAATTTACTGAAGGGATTTAATCAATTTAAACAAAAAAGCGACAATAATGTTAAGCTCGTCATAGGTGGAGACTTTTTATTTCAAGCAAATGAAATTAAATTCACATTGAATGATCTGGAACATAAAAGTCAAATAATTCTTACTGGGAGACTAACCGATGAAGAGCTTAACACTTGGCTATCCGGAGCGATAGCATTAAGTTACATCCCTCATTTTGAAGGGTTTGGAATTCCGCTTTTGGAAGCTATGAAATGTAACACTCCAATACTTACCAGTAATGTAACCTCTCTTCCAGAGGTTGGTTCTGACGCTGCAATTTATGTTAATCCCGAGTCGATTAAAGAGATAGCTGAGGGAATGAATAAACTGTATACAGATAAAAATCTTAGAGCCGAATTAATAGAAAATGGTCAAAAAAGATTAAAAAATTTCAGTTGGGAAAAATCCGCTCAACTTTTATGGGATTGCATTCAAAAAACAATTCACTCATGAGTTTAAAAAACTACAAACACCATGATTTAATCGAAGCAGGGTGTGATGAAGCAGGAAGAGGTTGTTTGGCAGGCCCTGTGTTTGCAGCAGCAGTAATTTTACCAAAACATTTAAAGGCTCCTGAACTGGACGACTCGAAAAAACTTTCCGAAAAAAAACGTAAAGAACTGAGAGAATTTATTGAAAAAACCGCCATCGCCTTTAAAGTGATTGAGATTTCTCCAAAAAAAATAGATGAAATAAATATTTTAAACGCTTCCATTTTAGGCATGCAAAAAGCGGTATTGGGTTTAAAAACACGACCAGAATACATATTGGTTGACGGTAATAAATTCAAACCAACGGAGGACATCCCATATGAATGTGTAATTAAAGGAGATGGAAAATATAAAGCAATTGCTGCCGCTTCAATATTGGCCAAAACATACAGAGATGAATATATGGAGCGTATTCATCAAGAATACCCTCATTTTAATTGGAAAAAAAATAAGGGATATCCCACTGCAACACACCGAACGGCCATCGCAGAGCACGGCTCAACAAAATATCACAGACAATCCTTTAAACTGTTACCTGATGCCAAACAATTATCTCTTTTTTAACCCAACGAATTTTTGAAACACAAAAGGTATTGCTCTTGGCTCATTTCTTAAATAAACCGAAACTGCACCTTTTACTGACAAGATTTTTTCTTCTTCAAAAGCGATCCGATTATGATCTTTCAAATCATGAATGAATTCATACGGAGTACTTATTAAAAAAGCATACCCAACGTCATAATTCGTTTTTTTGAAAGCATACTTAACAAAATCCGCACAATTTAAAAAAAACAGGCTCCATCTTTTTGTTGCTTTTTTTCTTGCTGTTAATCGCATTTCTTGATATTCATGTTCATTAACTTCAAAAGATAAAATAAGACTTGGAGAGGAGGCTTGTAAACCTATTGCTGAATCCAAACCAAAAACTTCATTTACTTCACATAAAAAAGTATCTATAATTCCGCCATCACCCCGACTATAACTCGAATAATAATGAATTCCATTTGAGTCACTGAAAGCAATTGATGTGTGTCCTGCCCCTGATTGTGTTTGCGTACTTCCCCAAACCAAAACATACACTGTATTTTTTCCATAAGTAAGTTGAGTGAAAGCGATAAAAACTATAATTAGCAATCGTTTCATACGACAAAGAAACAACTGTTTTATCCTGTATTCGTATTGATTTCACAAATCAAAAAAGTAAAATTTGCAAAAAACACAAATAAAATTAAATAGATCTAATNTGTTTTTTTTAGAGCTACCAGCTCTACAAAATCATCTACAGATAATTGCTCAGGTCTTTTCGTGAAAACTTCCAATTTCAATGTTTCCTTTTCAAAAAGTGCTTTTAAACTTTTTCTAAGCATTTTTCTTCTTTGGTTAAACGCTGTTTTAACCAAATGTTTAAATGCTCCATAATCACATGATATTGGTTTTTCTTTTCTAACCAATCTTATTACTCCACTTTTTACTTTCGGTGGAGGGTTAAAAACATGTTCAGGTACAGTAAATAAATATTCACAATCATAAAAGGCCTGTGTTAATACACTGATTACACCGTAAGACTTGTTTCCAGGACATTCACAAATTCGCTCAGCGACCTCTTTTTGAAACATTCCGCTCATTTCAGGTATTAATGCTCTATTCTCAATAACTTTAAATACAATCTGAGATGAAATATTGTATGGATAATTTCCAATTACGGCAAACTCTCCATCAAAAACATTTTTAAAATTGAGCTTTAGAAAATCATCATTGTAAACTTTGATTAAAGGGTAATTGACATTCAAAAAAGCGACGCTTTCAGTATCAAGTTCAATTAGCCTAAAATCATGGGAAGGGTATTTTTTACGAATGTATTTTGTCATAACACCCATTCCAGGACCAACTTCAAGAATACCATCATAAGTGTTTGATTGATTCAATGACTCTCCAATTTTTTGAGCAATGGTCTCATCTTTCAAAAAGTGCTGACCCAAGTATTTTTTTGGAGAAACATTTTTCATTGAGGTTTTCCTTCAGAAACTTGATCTAAAACACTTTGAAAAGTAGCATATTTACCCTTGAAGTTTTGACTTAAAATATCTTCCATAACTGGTTCATTTTTACTCCTGAACTCATTTAATTCCGCATAACTTTCACATCTCAATTGTAAATTATACGATAAGTCTACACCTTGACTTGGGATTATCCTCAAAAAACGAAAATCAACAAACAGTCCCGTTTTCATAATTAACGGTATTTGTTTTTCTTTCATGAAACGAACCCATTCATTCTCAATAGAGGCCTCCATTGCTGTTGTTATGCTGTATATTATCATGATGACAAGTACGCTTTTAATTCATCAATTCCTTCCTCGGTGAAATATTTCAAATCGTGCTTTATAACCAGTGAAAAGCCCTTCCATCCTTTCATTATTATTACGAAGTGTTTTTTCGTTATTCTAAAATCTTTAACATCCGACTTTTTTACTTCAGTTGGTTTTGTTTTTCTCAAATATTTAAGAGGTATTAAAGTCAGCGCAAGAAAAAGTGCAACTACAGTAAAATGAACAACTTCATATTCATGGTCCTCAATAATCTTTCTGATTTTCACAGCAGCAGCTCCTAATGTACCCGATAAACCAATTAAAGCAACAAATCGAAAATACTTAAACGGATCCTCTCTATCCTTATTGAATTTATTGTTTTCAATAAGCAGAAGTTTATCCTTTTCGATGGCGTATTCTATACCATNCCCAATCGTTATTTTCTTTAAATCTGAAATNTCCTTTATTGGTTCTCTTTTTAAATTAAGTTTACCTATTCTTTCAAAAAGCAAAACTGCTCGGTTCCAACCGGATTGACTGTCATAAAGTTTTAACTTTTTTAAAGATCTTTTTCCTTTATCATCAACAATGATAATATGTGCGTAACTAAGATTCAAGATTCCCTTGACCATTTTCACTTCCTCAATATTTTTGTAGGGAATAAAATTACTTTTGTTAATGGGTAGGTTAATACGTTTGACTCCCCTTAAGTCATAAAGAGAAAGAAACAAAAGTAAGCTTAATGGATAAAATCCAGTTAAGAGAGCCGTCGTAAAAACTACAACTGAAAAAATAATATTCAATGTCAGCCTTAAACCTCTAACATTAGACGTTTTGTGAATCTCATTCTTTTGGTGTCTTGGCTCAAAAGTTTTTACATCATTAATCGCAATTCCCTCCTCTACAAAGTGAGCAAAATTCCCACTCTGTAAATTCAATAAATCTTCAGGATTAGTTTTTATTAATTTCGTCACAACAACTAAAACAGATTAAGTACTTTTGCTAACCTAAAAAGTGCTATAGTATTGCAAAAATAAGGTAATGATTACAGTTGAACAACTTAAAGACTTGTTAAAAAGACTCGAGGCATTGAGAGGATATTTAGACCTCGATAAAAAGGCCATTGAAATTCAAAATGAAGAAGAAAAAACCCAAGCTCCTGAATTTTGGAACGATCCTGGTGAAGCTGAAAAAGTTCTAAAATTGATTAAAAATAAAAAGAACTGGATTGAGGAATATCAAAAAGTTGAAAGTGCATTTGATGACCTATCCGTTTTAAGAGAGTTTTTTGAACTTGAGGAAGCCTCAGAAGAAGAGGTAAATAATGCAGAGAAGAAAGCTATTGAACTCTTGGAGAATTTAGAGCTTAAAAATATGCTTGGTGAAAAAGAAGATGCTTTAAACTGCATTGTCGAAATAAATTCTGGTGCGGGAGGAACTGAATCTCAAGATTGGGCGTCTATGCTCATGCGAATGTACATCATGTGGGGTGAAAAAAATGGATTTAAAGTTCGAGAGGTTGAATTGACCGATGGAGAGACTGCAGGAATTAAATCTTGTACATTAGAGTTTGAGGGAGAATTTGCTTATGGATACTTAAAAGGAGAAAACGGAGTTCATAGGTTAGTACGATTATCACCCTTTGACTCAGCTAATAAAAGACATACATCATTTGCCTCTATTTACGCCTATCCTGTAATCGATGATACCATTGAAATNATAATTCCGCCCTCCGATATAGAATGGGATACTTTCCGATCAGGTGGTGCCGGAGGACAAAATGTAAATAAAGTCGAAACGGGTGTGCGACTGACACACAAACCATCTGGAATTATTATACGAAATACTGAATCTCGTTCACAGTTAGCCAATAAAGAAAAAGCCATGCAACTTTTGAAATCTCAACTCTATGAATTAGAAATGAGAAAACGACAAAAAGAAATAGATGCCATTGAAGGGTCTAAAATGAATATAGAATGGGGGTCACAAATAAGAAACTATGTTTTTCATCCCTATAAATTAATCAAGGATGTAAGAACAGGTCATGAATCAACCAATATCAATAATGTAATGGATGGTGATTTAATGCCTTTTATAAAATCGTATTTGATGGAATTTGGAAAATCTTGAAAAAATATGGCCTAAGTTCAAAAATCATTCTTATTGAAAAAATTAAATTCATGAAAATATACCACAACCCCAGATGTAAAAAAAGTAGAGAGACTCTTAAACTAATTGAAGAGGCAGGGATATCTGTTGAAATTATAAAATATTTAGAAAAAATACCTTCGGAAAAAGAATTGACAGATGTCATCGAAAAGCTAAAAATTCCAGCAGTTGAATTACTCAGGAAAGGAGAAACTTTATTTAAAGAGAACTATAAAGGAAAAAAATTTTCAAATAAAGAATGGATTCAAGTTATGGTTAAAAATCCAAAATTAATCGAGCGTCCAATTGTTGTTAAAGGAGAAAAAGCAATAATCGGAAGACCTCCTGAAAATGTAAAGGAACTTCTGTAAAAATAAAGCGAGGATTAAGCTTTTTGTTTACATCGTGACGGGAACTTCCACTAGTTTTGGAGGCAAGCAAACTCCAGAAGTTAAATTACAGCTCATATATTCCAATAAAATTGTACCCGAAACGGGAACACTTGGATCTAAAATCAAAAAATCCAGCTCATAAGTAACATTGTTGGTAAAATACCACAAATCAATCTCAAAAATATCGTCGTATTTATGTTTGGTTTTCGGTTTTTTAATTTGGATGAGTTTCAAGTTTAAAACCGCTTCATTATTGAAAGAAAGTGGTATAGGACCTTGCTCTCCACCAAGAGAATCATACACCATCCAATCATCCTGAACAATGAAATTTATTTTAAGTTTTAAAGTATCTCCAGATTTTGTTGATTTCGATTCTATTTCTACTGGCTCATTTTGAGTATTTTGAGCAGAAACAGAAATAAAACTTAAAAGTAAAATTATGAATGTAATTGACCTATTCATGGATTACGCTTTTTATATTCCTTTAAACTATTTACTAAGAATTTTTTAAACTCATTGACTTCACTTGCTTTATCATATGCAATTGGAATAGCTAACAACTCCTTATCGTTATCCAGCGTAACATAATACGGTTGAGATAATTTGTTGAACCATGATTTTTGAATATCAGCATTTTTTTGACCTAAAGTTTTAATTTTCTTTTTGCCATCAAAAACAGAAATATATTGTTGGTCTTTTTCGAGATTAATGGTATGTTCATCAATGTAAAGCGAAATAACAACAAACTCTTCTTTTAACAATTTTAATATTTGCGGATGAGACCAAACTCCGTCCTCAACCCTTCTACAGTTCACACATCCATGACCTGTAAAGTCTATAAAAACCGGTTTATTTTGCTCTTTCGCACAACTCATTCCTTGTTCATATTCAAAATACCCTTTAATACCATGAGGAAGATGCAGTTTATCGCTGTATTTTGGTTCAGAGCAGGTAATCCCTCCTTCTCCCAAAAGCATTTGAGTAATATTAAAATCCAATGAACTGCTTGGGGGTAAATATCCACTTAAACCCTTCAACGGGGCTCCCCACATTCCAGGCAATAAGTATACCACAAATGAAAACGTAACAATGGCAAAAAATAACCTTGGGACTTTCAAATGAGGTAATTCAGAATCGTGAGAAAATTTAATTTTACCAATTAAATACAAACCCATCAAACTAAATATGGTTATCCACAAAGCTAAATAAATCTCTCTGTCCAAAATATGCCAATGAGCAGTTTGGTCGGCCACACTTAAAAACTTTAAAGCCAAAGCAAGTTCGAGAAATCCCAAAACAACTTTTACAGCATTTAACCAACCTCCAGATTTTGGCAGTTTGTTCAATAAGGAAGGAAAAAACGCAAAAAAAGTAAACGGCAAAGCAAAAGCTAAGCTGAACCCCAGCATTCCAACGAAAGGCCTTACCCCACCAACAGTCACAGACTCTATAATAACATTACCAACTATGGGTCCAGTGCATGAAAATGAGACAATCGATAAAGTCAATGCCATGAAAAACGCTCCTGCTAAACCTCCTCTATCGGCTTTTTTATCGGACAAATTACTCCACCTACTCGGTAGTGTAATTTCAAACATGCCAAAAAAACTGGCTGCAAAAAAAACGAAAACTAAAAAGAAAATGATGTTTGGAATCCAATGAGTTGCAATGTAATTTGCTGTATCCTCATCAAAGAATAAATTAATAATAATTCCTAATCCTACATAAATGAAGATGATGGACAAACCAAATATTAATGCAAGAAGTTTCCCCTTGGATCCAGATTCCGATTTTTTCAAAAAGAAAGTTACCGTCATAGGAATCATAGGAAAAACACAAGGCGTTAAAAGGGCCGCTAAACCTGAAATAAATGCAATAAGGAAAAAGGCAAATAGACCTTTATCTTCTCCCTCGTTAATGGAAAGATTATTAAAACTCTTAATTTCCTTTTTCTCTTTTGAAAAAATATAATCACCACTTAAGGGTAAGGGTTCATCCAAATCAGTATTGGTTTCAGTATTACTTTTCTTGTAAGGAGCAACACTTCCTTTTCCTACATCAATTTCAAAATTCACGGGAAAAACAGTTGGAATACATCTTCCCTCTTCACAAACTTGACCAAAATAATCTCCTGAAACAGTAAAATCATTTGTTTTACCCCGTAGTAAATGTGTTACTACAAAATCTTTTCCTTCAACATAATTAACATTTGCTTCAAAAAGCTCTTCATATTTTGTTTTGTGAGGAGGAAAAACCCATTCTCCCACAGGTTCATACTCTTCTGATTGATGAAGGTTTAAAGCAAAAGAAGGCGGTGCCCCGATGTCATCACTATGAACATACGTGGAGGCTCCTTTTTTTAACTTAAGTACAAAACTGAGTTTATATAGATTCTGTTCTTTCTCTTGAATATCAACATCAACACTTGCTAAATCCTCAAATTGAGAATGCAAGGCAAAAGAAAATGCTATAAATAAACAAGCTAATAATTTCTTCATATCTTAAATTGAACAAATTTCAAATACAAAAGTAACTAAGATTAAAGTTAAAATCTCTTAAAATTTAATTTCTTCCCCAGGTTTTAGATTAAAGTACCTTCGAATCAAAAATACGGAAACATAAATAATTGGAGTATCTACGATAGCACAAACAACTTTAAAAACCCAACCATCTATTATTATGGAAACAATTTGTTCGTATGACTTTATACCTATAAACAAAACTAAAACAACCAAAATCGTGTCCACAAGTTGTGAAAAAATAGTAGACCCGTTGTTTCGCAACCACAACATTTTCCCTTTGGTTCTTTTTTTCCAAAATTCATAGAGCTGAACGTCTATCAACTGGGCCATAATATAAGCAATCATACTCGCTCCAATAACTCTCCATGAATTACCAAAAACTATAGCATAGGTTTCACTGGAGACAGGACTTTCCTCGATAGATGGAAATAAAGCTCCTAATTTTAATATCGCTATTATAAGTATTGAGGCTATAAATCCTGTAAAAATGACTATTGCTGTTCGCTTTCTACCATAAAATTCAGACAGTAAATCAGTTATTAAGAACGTTATGGGATAAGGGAGTATGCCTGCAGAAAGAATAAATGGCTCTTCTCTAAAAAATGTGGAAACAGCAACAAACTTATTTGCAATTAAATTACAAACAACAAGAAAAGCAACAAAAAGGCCACCTAAAAAAACATACAAATAAGCGGCCTTTCTATCTTTTTTTAGGTTTATTTTTTGCACTTTTTTAAAAGAATCCTACTTCGTAAATGGACTTAAGTGGAATCATAACTTCTTTCTTTAAAGAAACGTTCTTTTCTGTGGTTGCCCAAACGGTTGCAACTACCTTATACTGCTTTCCATTTTCGTCGACAAAATAAATTTTAATATTCGATTTACTTTGAGCTCCCAATGCAGAAGCTTTGTTTAGATCTGATTTTCTTTTTGCAANATCTTCCTTGGAAGTCAATACATCTTCTTCACTAAATTTTAATTTTTTAATATCTTCCTTTGTAATTTCTATTGCTTTTGTTGATGTTTGAGACATATTTTAAAAATTTTGANTGTCTACGAAAGAAAACCGAAAATCGTTCTATTTATTTTATTATTTTTTCTTGAATTAATGTATTTAACTCTTCAAACCTCTGAGAACCAATCCGATACCTAAGACCTTCTTTATCCGTTAGCTCAACAGCATAGTTACCATGAGTGAAATACTTAACCTTACCACGAATATGTAAATTATATACCGGACGATTAAACAAAATCTTACTGTATTTAACCACCTCAACCTTGTCAATATTTTTTAAATCAACCTTTACTTTACGCGTCGTCCAAAAACCATCCAACTCAAGTACGTCACCACGAACCTGAGTTTTAAGGTGCAAAACAAAAAATGAAATCANGCTGAGCATTAAAATCCCTAAACCTACAATAAGAAACAGGTAAGATGTTTCATCTTTAGAATCTGAAACAAAATAGCTACCAAAGGCACCAAGAGCTATAAATAACCTTATAAATAAATTAAACTTATTGTATCCCAAATATTGTTTTTCCTCAAATTCCATTAGTAAGCAGTTACAACGTAAATATTTTTTGTTCCAGGATCAATTCGATACCTGTTGTCTGAGCGATGACCTATAATCCACACTACTTTTTCAGCATCACATAACAACCANGTATCCTCCTTATCCTTCAAACTGAATTTATTATTGATGAAATAATCGCTGATTTTTTGTTTTCCATTCATCCCTAAAGGTATAAACCAATCTCCTTGCTTCCACTTTCTAATCTTAAGTTTTCCCTGAACTTTATCCGCATTTATATAAGCTTTATTTCCATTTGGATGAAGAACTATTCCATTCTCAAAACATTCGATTTTTAAATTAATAGGCATTTCTTCGTCCAAATAATATTCCTTTAATTCAGGTTCTTCAGGTTGGAATACTTCCAATTGATTAGCAGCAGTTACTAACTTCCAATTGTCTTTTCCATAAAATGACCTCCCTTTCTCATTAGTGGCTATTAATAATTCTATATCGGGATATGAAAATCCTTTGGACCTCAAAAACTGTTGTAAAAAAGTAACTTTTGAAGCTTCAATTTCAGTAAAAGGAATAATCAATATATTATCTTTTGATTTCAATTTTTTCTTCCACAGTTTATATTGCTTCTCCCAATTTTGTTCAACAGCTTTTAACCTTTTTGTTGAATTATTTATAGCTTGAAACAACGAAGGGTTAATTTCCTTGAGTACAGGAATTACCTGATGTCGAATTTTATTCCTAAAATACTTTCCGGAAGCATTACTGCAATCTTCTCTAAAGGGTATGTGATTTTCNTAAATAAAATCATTAATCTCATCCCTCGAAACACACAAAAGAGGACGTATAATGTTGTCGCGCTTTACTTTCATTCCTCTTAGCCCTTTCAAACCTGTTCCTCTGGTTAAATTAATAAGTATTGTTTCCAATTGATCATCTAAGTGATGTGCAGTGGCAACCTTCGTTAACCCCCTTTCTTTCAACAACTTATCAAACCATGAATATCGTAAGTCACGGGCCTTCATCTGTATGCTTATACCCTCGTTTTTTGCAGCATCTACTGTTTCAAACTTTTTAGTATAAAATGGAATATTGAGCTTTTTACATAAACCTTCAACAAATTTTTGATCGGCTTCAGATTCATTATCACGAAGTTGATAATTACAATGAGCAACTTCAAGAGATACTTTAAGATTGTGCAAAAGCATTAATAAAACTATAGAATCTCTACCTCCACTGACAGCAACAAGAACTTTATCTGAGGCTTCAATTAAATTTTCATTTTTTATGAATTCACTTATTTTATTTAGCATAAATCATTTCATTATTGCAACAAACCATATACAACGTTTGAATTCTCCAATTTATCAAAAAGTTACAACTTTATCACCAACTATTCTACCTCTTTTTCGACCATTAAAACATCAAAAATCGCCTTAGCCTTTAGCAATGTTTCTTTATATTCATCCTCAGCTTTTGATCCACTTGTAATTGCCCCGCCCACCATGAAAGAAAGATAACGATTGCTTTCATTGTAAAGTATACTTCTGATTACAACATTAAAATCAAAATCTCCATTTGGTTTTATATAACCTACAGCACCACTGAACAAACCTCTTTTTGTAGATTCATACTTTTCAATCAGTTCCATTGCCTTTACTTTTGGAGCTCCTGTCATACTTCCCATGGGAAAACATTTTTTAATTATATCAACTGATGTTCGTTCTGATTCAGCTTCACAGCTAATTGTACTAATCATTTGATGAACCTGAGGAAAACTATATATTCCAAACAATTCGTCCACCTTTACTGAACCTTCAGTAGCTACTTTACTTAAATCATTACGAACTAAATCAACAATCATGACATTTTCTGATCTTTCCTTAACACTTCCTTTAAGTGAACTAATCTGATCGTTGTCTTCTTTTTTTGACCTACCCCTTCTTACGGTTCCTTTTATGGGTTGACTGATTAATTTAGTTCCTGATTTTTTTAAAAATCTTTCAGGACTCGCTCCCAAGCAATAGAGATTGTCGATTTTAAGAAAAGAAGCAAAGGGAACAGGAGACTTATCAAGTAAATTATTATATACAGAAACAGGATTGCAATGAACATTTTCAGCATAAAACTCATGACAAAAATTAACTTCAAAAACATCTCCAAATTGAATATGAGACTTCAAATTGTTTATTTTCTCTATATACTCTTCCTTGGTAACTCGATTTTTAATTTTTAAGACTTCTACTTCAGGAAAATATACCTCAATTTCAGTTAATGCCTTTTTAAAGTTTTCACAGTCATCGCCTTCAATTTTAACCACTTGATTGTGTATTTCAACTCTAATTTCAGGCTCAAAAAAAACAAGACCAGGAAAACCAAGGCCATCTTGATTACAACTTTGTAATGATTCCAAGTTATTTTTCAAGTCGTAACTTAAGAAACCAAAAAGCCAGACTCCCTTGTTAACATGATTTTTCAATTCAGAAAAACAATCGGACGAAACAACTGACTTAGCTCCAAATCCAGCAATTAAATCATAATCACTGTGAGAAGCTTGCTCGTAATTATTAGAATCTAAAATTGAGACATATTTATACCGATTGGCCAACAGAAGTAACCGTTCCCTGAGCTTATAAATTTCTTTAAAATTGAACTCAATTGCTCTCAATTATTTAAACAATCTATTTTTATCAATAATTTCTTTGACTGCATCAACCCAGAATTCATTACTATTCAAACTGGGAACAAGCTCTATTTTCTCACCGCCGTTTTCTTCAAAAACCTCTTGATACTCTACCCCTATTTCAACAGTTGTTTCTAAACAGTCCGCTACAAAAGCCGGTGAAAAAAACAACAACTTTTTCTTGCCTTCTTTAGCCAACTTTATCACAGTCTCTTCTGCATAAGGCTGCAACCATGGATCTTTTCCCAATCTGCTTTGAAAAACCTGAATCCACTTATCTTTAGGAATACCTAATTTCTCAGTTATTTTTCTGGATGTTTCATAACAAGCTGACCGATAACAATACATCCTTTCATTTGTGTATTCTGAAATACATCCATTTTCTTGACAACCTGGAACTTTACAAGATTTTCTTATGTGACGAATTGGGACACCATGATAACTAAATATGACTTGATCGTATTCTTCGTAATTGAAACCTTCTGCTGTTTTAGCTACTGAATTGATGTACGATTCTTCTAAGACAAAATTATTGATAAAATTAACTGATGGTATTACTTCCCATTTGCTCATAATCTCCATAACTCGCTGGGCTGTTGATCCAGTTGTGGATGAAGCGTATTGCGCATATAGAGGCAAAATAACAACTTGAGCGTAGGCCTTTTTTTCAATCTTGGCAAGAACCTCATCAAGCCCGGGATTTTGATATCTCATAGCTCCGTAAACATCTACATCATGGCTATATCTCTCTTGAACTTTATCAACCAATTCATTCAAATAGAGCTTTAAGGGAGATCCTTTATCCGTCCATACTTCCTGATAAATTTTTGCAGATTTAGGAGCTCTCAGTGGAGCTATAATTCCATTCACTAAAAAATACCTACCAATTGGATTAATGTCAATTACTCTACCATCAGAAAGAAACTCTCTCAAATACTTTCGAACCGGAGCTGTTTGAGGAGCATCAGGAGTACCTAGATTTATAAGGAGTATAGCCGTTTTCATAAACGATATTTTTCTCTATTTTAATACTTTATATTGATTGTACGAACTCCTCGTCGATAATTTTTCTTATTAAAGAATAACTAAAAACAATCAATAAAAACACCCCCAACAAGACCGTAAAATCATCATATATGCAATGCCCTTTTACCAGTAGCATCTAATGCTGCCTCCTTTATCGCTTCTGTAAATGTCGGATGGGCATGACACATCCGGGCCAAATCTTCAGCAGTTGCCCTGTATTCCATAGCAGTTACTGCCTCTGCTATTAAGTCTGCACATCTTGGTCCAATCATGTGAACCCCCAACACCTCATCGGTTTCTTTGTCTGCTAAAACCTTTACAAATCCATATTTTTCATCCATACTGGCTCTGGCTCTTCCGGAAGCTTTAAATGGGAACATTCCTGACTTGTAACCTACGCCTATCTTCTTTAACTCTTCTTCAGTTTTACCAACAGCCGCTACTTCAGGCCATGTATAAACAACACCGGGAATAAGGTTATGATCAATATGGGGCTTCTCTCCCGCTAATGCTTCAGCAACAAAAACCCCCTCCTCTTCAGCTTTATGAGCCAACATAGCTCCCTTTACAACATCTCCAATAGCATATATACCGGGAACATTGGTTTGTAATTGGTTATCAACATCAATCCGTCCTCTTTCATCAACATTTACACCTACATTTTCTAAACCTAAATTATCCGTGTAAGGACGACGACCAACGGAAACTAACGCGTAATCAGCCTCTAGCTCTACCAACTCTCCTTTTTTGTTTTCTGCTTTCAAATAAGCCTTCTTATTATCTCCTTTTACTTCCGTTACTTTGTGAGACATATAAAATTCAAACCCCAGCTCTTTTTTCAAATTTTTTTGTAGCTCCTTGCCTAAGGCCTTATCCATAGTGGGTATAATTCCATCCATATATTCAACGACGGATACTTTTGTTCCTAAACGAGCATACACTGAACCCATTTCCAAACCAATCACTCCGCCTCCAATAACAATCATCTGTTTAGGTATTTCATCAAGCTCTAAGGCCTCAGTTGATGTAATAACTCTCTTTTTGTCCAGTTGGATGAATGGAAAAGAGGCGGGCTTTGAACCCGTTGCTATAATTGTATTCTTTGTTTTAACTTCAAAAGCATCCCCCTTTTCAGGAGACACCAAGATTGTTTTATTATTCTTAAAAGAGCCAAAACCTTTTAAAACATCGATTTTATTTTTTTTCATTAAAAAATCAATCCCTGCGCAAGTTTGAGAAACAACCCCACGCTTTCTNTCAATCATTTGCTTAAAATTGACCTTTAAATCCTTTACATCGATTCCGTGTTCCTTAAAAGCATGGTTTGCATTATGATAATGTTCAGATGAATCCAACAGAGCTTTTGATGGTATACACCCAACATTCAAACAAGTCCCGCCAAGGGTATCGTATTTTTCTACTATGGCCGTTTTCATACCAAGTTGCGCACATCTTATAGCTGCTACATATCCTCCTGGTCCCGAACCAATGACTACTGCGTCGTAATTGCTCATTTTAAAAAAATTTGAACTACTAAAATAACGAAAAGAATTCTTTGAAAAGGTGATAATTGAAGAAAATGACTTGTTGTGAAAAAAGATTGACAAATCGTTGATAAGTTTCTCATAAAAACTAAACGTGCACCACTTTAAAAAAGTAAATTTGTTTCATGGAGAATTTTGTAGTTTCGGCAAGAAAATATCGACCCGACAGTTTCGACACTGTGGTTGGTCAAACTACAATAACTTCAACACTTAAAAACTCCATCTTAACCAATCAAGTTGCACAAGCCTTTTTATTTTGTGGTCCTCGTGGGGTGGGTAAAACAACTTGTGCAAGGATTTTAGCAAAAACTGTAAACTGTTCAAACATCACATCTTCGGGAGAAGCCTGTGGTAAATGTGAAAGTTGTGTAAGTTTTGATCAGGGCAATTCCTTGAATATCTTTGAACTGGATGCAGCATCAAATAACTCAGTCGATGACATAAGAAATTTAATAAATCAAGTTAGAATTGCTCCCACCATTGGAACAAAAAAAGCATACATTATTGATGAGGTACATATGCTCTCCAAGTCCGCTTTTAACGCTTTCCTCAAAACACTGGAAGAACCGCCAAAGCATGCAGTTTTTATTTTAGCAACAACTGAGAAACACAAAATTCTGCCAACAATTCTATCAAGGTGTCAAATTTTTAATTTTAACAGAATTTCATCAGAAGATATTGCAAAACACTTACTTGATATTGCAGAGCAAGAAAATGTAACCGTAGAATCTGATGCCCTTCATATAATAGGTCAAAAAGCGGATGGAGGCCTAAGAGACGCTCTCTCTATTTTCGACCAATTGATTTCCTTTTCAGGGGGAAACCTAACGTATGAAAACGTAATTAAAAACCTTAATGTTCTCGATTACGATTATTATTTTCAAACTACCGACTTGATTCAACAAAAAAATCTGAGTAGTCTTCTTTTATTACTTAATAAAGTTCTTGAGAAAGGTTTCGAAGATCTTTTGTTCATGAATGGTTTGGCTTCTCACTTCAGAAACCTTTTGGTCAGTAAAGATGAGAGCACACTTGAACTATTGGATGTCGGTGAAAACATAAAGGAAAAATACAAAGCACAGTCCAAAGAAAACACCCTGCCTTTTCTGATTAATGCGCTTGAAATTCTTAGTAATTATGATGTCCAATTCAAAACATCAAAAAATAAAAGATTACTCACTGAAATAACGCTAATGCAACTCTGCTCCGAGGATCTCATAGAGAGTAAAAAAAAAAAAACTCGTAGAATAACACTGCCCATTCCATCGATTTGGGGTCGTAAAAAAACNACACCTTCTTCATCGATTGTAAAAAGAACAACAATACCAATAAAAACAAGATTGGAAAAAGAGGAAAATATTCCTTCTACCCGAAAAATAAATATCGTCTCAAGAGAACAAAACACAGGCAATTTATCCATTAAAAAGTTGCTTAACCCTACGAAAAATAAAACAGAGCAAAAAAATATTGAAGTTAAAACAACTACTTTTTCTCAAGAGGAATTAATGGACAAATGGAGAAAGTATGCTTATTCCTTGAAAATGAAGGATCTTGACCTGTANTCTACTCTAAATGCTCAGGATCCTATTTTAAGAGATAACTTCAGAATTGAATTATCAATTTATAATACAGCTCAAGAAGCCGATATAAATAATAAAAAACCCGAACTCCTTGGGTATTTAAGAAAACAACTGAACAATACTCTACTTGATTTGGATTTGGTCATCGACAAGTCGAATGCGGCTAAAGGTGTTTTTACTGAAAAAGACAAATACCAAAAACTCGTTGAAAAAAATCCAAAAGTAGATGAGTTGAGGAAAAAATTTGGTCTTTCTTTTTAGAATCCAAGCTGTCTTTCTGTAAAAAAATTGTCAGCATTAGCTAGCATACTCTAGTATTTCCATCCAATACACGACAGAATAAATAAAAAAATGTGACGTTTTAACTTTTTAGTATTATCCATATAAACCCGGAACGAAAGTGAAAACTATAGCAGTGAATATTAATCCTCATTATCATAAAACAGATGCTCAAATTCATTCTGAGTATAAGTTAATTGAGGAAGCAAAACGAGATAAAGAAAAGTTCCGACCAATTTACAACAAGCATTATGAAATTGTTTTCCGATTTATCTATCAGAGAACAGGGGATGAAATCATCGCAGGTGAAATTGTGTCGGAAGTATTTTATAAGGCATTAAAAAATCTTGAAAAATATGAATTTAGAGGACTTCCTTTCTCAAGTTGGCTACTTCGAATAGCACACAATGAAACTATTAAACATTATCGAAAAACAAGTAAATCGAGAGTAGTGAAACTGGAAACCAACCATCTTTATGAATTAACTTATGAAGAGCCTGAAAACCAAATTGAAGAATTAAAACCTCTTCTTTTGAAATTACTGCAAAATTTAAAACTGGAAGACTTACAGCTAATTGAAATGCGTTTTTTTGAAGAACGACCTTTTAAAGAAATAGCTGAAATTTTAAATAAAAAAGAATCGGCAGTTAAAATGAAATTGTATAGAATTTTAGAAAAACTAAAGCCTTTACTTCAAACAAAACAAAAATGACTAAATATAATTTCGACATAGACGGTAAAAATATATCCTCAGAAGATATAAATGAGAAAAAAGATTTTGAGAAATTTTACTCTGGATTTCAATCTAAAAACAAACCCTTGTTCAAAAAAGGATGGTTTTGGACAAGCTCTGGGATAGCCTCTGTAATAATTAGCACGTTAATTTTTTCGAATATTCACAATCAAAGTAATGAATTCAAAACAAATAGAAATTTCACTAAATTTTCATCTGATGAATCTACTGAAAAACCGCTTGTAGACCCTCCGTTCAAAAATTTAAAAATTAATGAGGATGTATTTAAAGTTGATGCAAACAAAGGAGGGATTTTTAAAAGCAGACATGGAAGTATAATAAAAATACCTCCTTTCGCTTTTATAAATCACAATGGAAAAATTATTAAAAACCATATTGTAGATATAATGTTTACTGAATACAAAGATGTTGCAGATCAAATTATATCCGGAATACCAATGGTATATGATTCAGCTGGAATTAAATATATGTTTTCATCCGCAGGAATGATAAAAATAAACGGTTTCATTGGTGACTCTGCAATTCAATTGAGCGATAAAAAAAACATTGAAATAGAAATGAAATCCAACTTCTCAAGTCGGGATTACAATTTTTACTGCTTAAATGAAAAAGAAAAAAAATGGGATTATCTGGGAAAAGACAGCGTTGGAAAATTTAATGACGGGAAACTATCTGACAAACAAATTCTAACGAAATTTCCAGAAATTGAGACCTCTAATGTTGACGTCCCAGATGATCTTATTCAAATTGAATTACAAAAAACACCAGAATATCAAAAGAGAGAGAGAAAACGGATAAAAATTCAACAAGAGATTGATTTTTTAAGACAAACACAACCAAATAAACCTCAAAAAGCAGATGAAAAAGCAATTAAATTTACTTTGGATGTATTGGAAAAAGAGAACCCAGAACTTCTACCCTATAAAAACGTACAGTTTCAACTTGTTGGTGGAGGAAATATTGATCCCACTCACACACAACAAAACTGGAACAATGTAGATTTAAAAACCACTGAGAATAACGAATTATTAGTGACTTTCTCCAAGACCAACTCAGCCGACGAAGTTCAATATCGTGTAATTCCAGTTTTGGATGGAGATGCATTTAAAAAAGCGCAAAACGAATATTTAAATCACATAAAAAAACTTCAAAGTAAAAAACAGGCTTTAGCTGATACTGAGAAAAAAATTAAGTTTTTTAAAAAACAAATTCGTTCAAAACAAATCGATAAAGCAGTAATTCAGGCAAAAACAGAACGCCTGGAAAAAATTGCAAAATTCAAGAAAAAAGAATTAATAAATCGAACTGCTAAACAAGAAGTAACTCGATATTTTAAAGTAAATAACTTTGGAATTTTTAATTCAGACAAGGCAAAGCAAATGACTACAAAAAAACCTTTAATAGTTGCAACTATTCTTTTTGACAAAAAAGAAACTGAAATTTTAACTATAGATGTCTTCAAAAATTTAAACGGTGTTTTTTCAAGATATATATACACTAAATCTGAATATGCAAGTTATGAAAATGCATCTACAACAGTTGGAATATCTAATGGAAAAGTTGGGGTTTTAAACTCAACCGATGATGGTCAAATGAAATTTAATGTATTTGGTAAGCCAAACTCTAAATCTGAACTTGTTAAATGGTTAAACATATAATCTTATTTCTATTTTTTTGCAATTCTGTCAGGGCTCAACTTTTCACATTTAAAATACGAAAGGTTCCTGAACTTCAACATTTTGTTTTTGCAGATGAATTTATAAATCACAACTTAAACAAAAAGACCAGTATAAACACTCTATTTCCTAAAAGACTTTATTTACAAGTGTACAGCAATGATACTTTTATTGTTCGCTGGAGTGAAAACAAACTAAAAGAAGCTAACTCACAATTTGATTACTTGAGCAGAGATTCTCTCACCTACGTTGGAAAATTAGTTCAACAGGGAGAACATGGAATAAAATTCACTTTTCCATTCGAAAATCAAATATATAATATGTTTGCGATGGCTGAAGAGCCGCTGGTTTTAAAAAGAAACTATGATATTGGGCCTCCTAAAAAAAGAGAGGCGAGAATTGAATTTTATTTTTTTTATAATAATAAACGAATTACCCTTGCTGATTTACCCAAAAAAGAAGTTGATAATCACCCCGAAATTGAAAAGGCTTTAAATTCAAGCCATCGAATTAAATTGGGTTTCTTTTCAAACCTCCTTTACAAAAAAAAAGTTTCGTCGGATTTACCCTTAAATATTGTCGAGACTTTCCCTGTTCACTTTGTATTAACAAATTCAAAATCCTGCACTAAAAAATTATATTGGAAAGGAATCACTACCACTAGAACTTTAAATTTAAACGACACTGCACATTATGAAAAAGGAAAAGAATGGTTGGATCAATTGCCTGATGATGTTTTAGTAGATATTATTGGGAATGATGTTGTATATTATCAATCCAGAAGGTACGTTTTTATAGAGAATGACTCTTTAATTTTTGTAAGTAATTTAAATCGAGGATGCAAAGTATTTAACGACAGTTTAAAAAATTTACATTCCATTCCTGTTGCCGAATTCTGGGATTCAAGAGATGGAATAAACAATTATTTAATTAAAATCGAAGACAACTATTGGAGTTGGGTTTCACGATACGGATGCACCGTTGAATGGAGAGTTTATTCTGAAAAAAAAAATAAAAAAACTTTTTCAAAAAAGGCCTGTTGAGCTTTTTAAAGAACTTATTGCCATCGAGCCACTTAACGCTATTTTACTCAATGAAAATTGTTTGGAATAACTTTGCCTGCTGAACCTCTCCTGTGAAATAAATAATAATTGAAATATTCAACCCTAAAATCTTAACAAATATTGGGTTTAAATCCGTTTAAAAACATGATATTTTATTAAATTTAAACCATGTTTTTCCTTCGGGTTATTTTACTTCCTATTGCATTTCTTTACGGTGTCGTTACGAAAGTCAGAAACCTGTTATTCGATATAGGCCTATTTAAATCCAAGGAGTTTTCAACAAAATCAATTTCAGTGGGAAACATAACTGTAGGAGGAACAGGTAAGTCCCCACACATTGAATATCTGATTAACTTATTGAAGTCAGACTATAAACTCGCTACCTTAAGCCGAGGATACAAAAGAAAAACAAAAGGCTATTTTGTAGCTGACCACAAATCTACTTACTTAGAAATTGGTGATGAGCCTATGCAATTTCATTCAAAATTCAATGAAGTTACTGTAGCTGTGGATGAAAATCGCCGAAGAGGTTTTGAAAAGCTAGAAAAAGATATTCAACCTGAAATAGTATTATTAGATGATTGCTACCAACACAGATGGGTTAAAGCTCAAATAAACATTTTACTTCTCGACTATTCAACAATTGGGAAAAAGCAATTTATGCTCCCCTCCGGAGAATTAAGAGAATGGAAATCAGGTAAAAGAAGAGCCGATTTAATTGTTGTTACAAAATCACCAAAACTTCATTCTCCAATTGAACACAGAAGAATTAGTAGCTTGGTAAAACCAATGAAAACTCAAAATATCTTTTTTAGTTATATCGATTACAAAACCATTCAACCATTCAACCTTAAAGCACAAAAAATATATAGAAATGAATTCGAACTTAATAAGTTCAAAACATTGGTTTTCGCAGGAATCGCAAAAATCACACCTTTAATCGACTATCTAAAACAAGAATCCAAAGAAGTTATCGTTACCAAATTTAAAGATCATCACAATTTCAAACCAGTTGATATGGTTCGAATTGTTCAACAATTCAAAGACATCATATCACAAAATAAAATAGTAATAACAACAGAAAAAGATGCAATGCGTTTAAAAGACGAAAGGCTTTACCCTTTGTTAGAAGAAATTCCCGTTTTTTTCTTACCCATTGAAATAAAATTTCACAAAGGTCCGGATGAAGAAAAATCTTTTGACCAAACAATACTTGAGTATGCTCAATCAAATTAAAGAAACTACTAATTTTCTGGGCAAAAAAAACCCATATGAAAAATCACCTGAAATAGGAATTGTTTTAGGCACTGGTTTAGGAGGTTTGGTTGACGACATTAAAATTGATTTTGAAATCGGTTATGAAGATATTCCTAATTTCCCTACATCAACTGTTGAATCACATAGAGGAAAATTAATTTTCGGAGAGCTCTCGGGAAAACAAGTTTTAGTTATGCAGGGTCGTTTTCATTATTATGAAGGCTATACTTTGCATGAAGTTGCATTTCCAGTAAGAGTTTTCAAACTTCTTGGAATAAAAAACCTTCTTATATCTAATGCAGCAGGAGGACTTAATCCTAATTTCAAGCTCGGAGATATTATGATTATTTCAGACCATATTAATCAATTTCCGGGAAACCCACTTATAGGAGAGAACATAGACGAATTGGGAACAAGATTTACTGATATGTTTGAATCTTACAGTAAAAAATTAATTGGAAAAGCAGAATCTGCTGCACTAAACCTTGGAATAAAAATTCAAAAAGGAATTTATGTTGGCCTACCGGGACCTATGCTCGAAACCCCAGCAGAATATAATTATCTCAGAATCATAGGGGGAGATGCTGTTGGAATGAGTACAGTTCCAGAAATAATAGCTGCAAAACATGCAGGGCTAAATTGTTTCGCATGTTCTGTAATAACCGACCTTTGTCACGGTATAATTAAACCTGTCAACTTTAAACAAATTTTAAATACAGCAAGTAAAGCAGAACCTGATTTAACTTCAATTTTTAAAGAACTTATCAATCAATTATAACATGAAATCAATTTGGTATTCAATTTTAGCAAGTATTTTTCTTTTAAGCTGCAACAACAAAAACAATAATGAGTTTTCAAATGGAAATTTATCCATCAATTTTAACATCGATGAGCTTGATGGACAAAAAGTAGTTCTGGAACTTGTAAATTCAGGCCGAAAACACACCCAATTAGACACAATTGAATCTGAAGACGGAAAAGGAACTTTTAAAGTAGAGGCTTTAAAAACTGCTTTTTATCAAATATATATTCCTGGGCAAGAAGGTGAGGTTATGTTTGTTGGACAACCGGGTGACTTTATTAGTATTTCTGGAAAAGGCAATAACCTTTATGCTTCGTCAAAAATCGGAGGAACCCCCGAAAATGATCGTCTTGACTCACTTGTTGCCTTTATTAAATCAACAAAATTTTACACCGACTCACTAAAAAGAGAGTTTAAAAAGGCGGAAAAAAAACAAATGCATTTTGCATTACTGGAAGAGTATGAAGAATTGTACGGTAATGCAAAAAGGAAAGAAGAAAATTATGTTCTCAATTATGTTCTTAAAAATCCAAGTCAATTCTCTAATTTACTAGCCGTTAGCTCATTACATAAAATTCGTCACAAAAAAGTGTTTCAAATTATTGATAGTGCGTTAATAAATAATTTCCCCCAACATGAAGATGTAGATAAATTCCATGATATTATAACCGAATGGTACTCCTCCGATGTTGGAAAGAAAGCTCCAAATTTCACTCTTTTAAATCCTAAACAAGAAGCTATATCCCTATCGGACTATAAAGGAAAATATGTTTTATTGGACTTTTGGAATACAGGATGTCGTCCCTGTATACAGGAGATACCAAACCTTAAAAGAATACAAAATGAATTTGGCGGAGATAAATTTGAAATTATTAGTGTTTGTATTGACAGAAAAAATCCAAGTACTCAAGAGGTATGGAAAAAAATTAATGAAAAATATGAAACAAATTGGACGCAAGTTTATGATGCGGGTGGATTGGCAACTTTAAAAAACTATAAAATAAAACATTATCCAACAATGATGATATTAGATCCAAATGGAAAAATTATTGACGCTGGTGATCACATTAGAGGAGAAAAAGCATATGAAATCGTAAAAAAGCTCGTTGGTAATGAGTAAAAGTATTTTTACATACATTTTCTTAGTAATCAATTTAACTGCAAATGCATATTGGCAGCAAGAAGTGAATTACAAAATCAATGTTGAATTATTTGATTCAACACATACACTCAGTGCGTTTGAAAAAGTAACATACATTAACAACTCTCCAGACACTCTTTCGGAAATGTATTTTCACTTATGGCCAAATGCATATCAGTCATCAACTCCCCTAGAAAAACAGCTGACTGAGGATGGTAATACAACACTTTATTTTGGCGACGAAAAATTCAAAGGAAAACTTGACTCAACCTTATTTCGGGTTAATGGTAAAAAAGTTATTTTACAAAAACATAAACTCGGTAAAGAAGTAGCATGGTTTAACCTTCCTAAACCCCTATTCCCTGGTGATTCCATTGTGATAACCACTCCCTTTAGAGTAAAAATACCGTATGGAGAAGTTTCTCGACTGGGTCATTTAGAAAATTCATATCAAGTAACCCAGTGGTATCCAAAACCTGCCGTTTACGATAAAAACGGATGGAACATAATGCCTTACCTCAGTATAGGTGAATTTTATTCTGAATATGGTCAATTTGAAGTGTCNATTACACTCCCATCGAAATATAAGCTGGCTGCATCTGGAAATTTGATAAAAGAAACCTTATACAAAAACAAAAAAACAGAAACTTATTCCATTAATAAAGTACATGATTTCGCATGGTTTGCAGATACATCCTGGATAGAGGAATCGAGTTGGGTTATTTTACCTTACAGTGGAAAAAAAGTAAAAACATACATGAAATATCGCCCAGAGAACAGCAGCGTTTATAGAAATTCTGTACAATTTGTTGATAGTGCGATTTACTACTACAGCTTATGGGTTGGTGATTACCCATACGATATTTGTGGAGCTGTCGATGGAGGCTTAACTGCAGGTGCAGGAATGGAGTATCCAACGATTACGGTTTTGGGAGGAAGTGAAAACAGAGCTTTTCTTGAAGAAGTTACCGTTCATGAAGTCGGTCATAATTGGTTTTATGGAATACTTGGAAGTAACGAGCGCAAACACCCTTGGATGGATGAAGGAATCAACTCCTATTATGAGCGCCGCTATTATGAAGAAGTAAAATCTAAAATGGATTTTTACGACTTTATTCCCACTCTAAAGCTGTTAAAATACAAAGCCATCAAGCAAACGGAATATCACCATTACCTATACGATTATGTAAATACTCGAAACATCGATCAAACACCAAACTTACCGGCAAATGAGTACTCAAGTTTAAACTATGGTTGCGTTATATACAGTAAAGTGGCCGTTTGTTTTAATTACTTGGAAAAGTATTTGGGAAAAAACAAGTTCGATAAAATAATGCAAGAATATTTCGAAAAATGGAAGTTTAAACATCCTTCACCAAGAGACCTTAAAGACATCTTTGAAAGTCGAACAGATAAAAATCTTGACTGGTTCTTCGAGGACTTATTAAAAACAAGTTATCCTATAGATTATAAAATCAATTATGCAGGTTATACCGCAGATAACAAAAATTTCAGCATCCACGTTACTAATACCGGGGATGTTGCCTCTCCGCTAGTTGTGAGTGCGATAAAAAAAGGAACAGTAGTAAAAACAGCTTGGTATGACGGTTTTTATAATACGAAAGAGCTTGCTTTTCCTCTAGGAGATTATGATGAAATTATAATTGATTATTATCACGATATTCCTGAAATGAATCGAAAAAACAATCGATTCGCATTGTTTAATCCTTTTGGAAGACTAGAACCTATTGAGGCCACACGCCTTTACAACTTTAACAAGCTTGACAAAACCCAAGTTCACTTCTTGCCCATTTTAGGCTACAATTTACACGATGATTTACAACTTGGTGCTCTCGCTACAAACTTGAGCATTCAAGAACATAAATTTCGATATTTACTTATGCCTCAGTTTTCATTTGGAACGAATAAACTGGTAGGATCTGGACAATTTACATACTCAATTTATCCGTCGGAATACTTCAAAAAGGTAAACATTAACTTCATCTATAAAAAACAAGGACTCAATTTAGGTGTTGTTCCAGGACAAATAGAAAAATTAGAAGCAGGTTTAAATTTTATGATCAACAATAAAAACCAAAGATCAAGGTTAAAATCTAATTTTGAAGCAAGATTAACCAGAACCGGCGTTTCTTTCGACCGAAGACAATCTTTAGCTAAAAACTACATANCATTTGATTTCAAAACCAAAAATAACCGATCAATAAATCCTTATAATGCAAAAATTCAATTGCAAGCATTTGAACAAAACTGGAAATTCACCAGCGAATTTAATTATGGTTTAACAATAAATAACCGCAAACAAAAAATTGACATAAGAGGTTTTGCCGGATGTTTTTTACAAAATATAAATGCATATACCGAAAGATTTAATTTAACAGCCAACAATGGAACTTTAATCGCTTCTTCAGATTTGGAAAACTTCACCTTCAGCACTCCTGATTATCTTTTCGACAACACTACATATGGTCGATTTATTACTAACGGAACAAACTTAGGAAGACAACAAATTTATCTCCAAGATGGAGGTTTCAAAAGTGGAATAAACACAATAAACTCTTCTGTTTGGATTGGCAGTATNAACTTAGTTGTTCCATTACCAGTGAAATTAATTTCTTTTTACGCAGACCTTGGAACTACCGATAAAATTTGGAGTGACTTTAATGCCGACATTATCAAAACCCCGATTATTTATGACTATGGCTTTCAACTCAATATAATAAGAAACTACTTTGAAATATATTTCCCTGTTGGATATTCTGAAGCCATTAATAATGACTATGAAATAGCTGGTCTTGGTGATGATCCAACCACAGAAAAAACTGAATTTAATTACTTACGAAGAATTAAATTCATGTTTAATATGAATAAACTCTATGAGATTCTTCAATAATGAAACAAGGAAAAAAGATATATTTTGCTTCCGATTTTCATCTTGGTGTTCCCAACTATGAAAAAAGCCGAGAACGGGAAAAAATGATTGTTGAATGGTTGGATAGAATTAAAAATGATGCTCAAGAAATATTTCTGGTTGGCGATTTATTTGATTTTTGGTTTGAATACAAACAATGTGTTCCCAAGGGCTACGTAAGATTCTTAGGGAAAATTGCAGAAATTACAGATTCGGGTATTCCCGTTCACTTTTTCACAGGAAACCACGATATGTGGATGTTTGATTATTTACCAAATGAGATTGGTATTACCCTTCACAAAAAACCCATTTTTAAGGAGTGGAATGGAAAAAAATTCTTCATTGGACACGGTGATGGATTAGGCCCAGGAGATCGATTTTATAAGTTTTTAAAACTATTCTTTAATTCTAAACTTTGTCAATGGATGTTTGCACGAATTCATCCTAATTTAGGAATGGGAGTAGGTAATTTTTGGAGTAGAAAATCTAGAATTTCCAACCTAGAAAAAGGAGAAGAATTCTTGGGAGAAGAAAAAGAGTGGCTCTACATTTACTGCAAAGAAGTATTAGAGAAACAATATTACGATTTTTTCATTTTTGGACACCGACATCTGGTTCTTGACTTAAAAATTAAAAACACAAACTCTCGCTACATCAATCTTGGGGAGTGGTTCACTGAAAATCCACACTTCGCCTCATTTGATGGAGAAAACTTAACTTTAGAATCAATTAAAAAGAATTAATTCGTGGAATTTGAAAAGAAAACCGACCTACTTTTTGGAATACATCCTATTCTAGAAGGCCTTGCTTCAGGAGAAACATTCGATAAAATACTAATTTTAAATTCGCTAAGAACTCCTCAATCCAAGCAAATCGTAACGCTTGCAAAAGAAAAAGGAATAACCTTAAATAAGGTTCCACAACAAAAACTGGATCGAATAACTCGAAAAAATCACCAAGGTGTAATTGCGTTTATCGCACCTATTGAATTTGAAAATATTGAAAATTTAGTCCCTGAAATTTTTGCTCAAGGAAAAAACCCTTTTCTTTTGATTCTTGACAGAATTTCAGATGTTCGAAATTTTGGAGCAATAATTCGAACAGCGGAATGTGCGGGGGTAGACGCAATTATCATTCCTAAAAAAGGCTCTGCTCAAATCAATGCAGAAACCATAAAAACATCAACAGGGGCAATTTTTAACATGCCAATTTGTAAAGTTTCTGGTTTAGATTCCATAATACCATTTTTAAAAGAATCTGGCATCCACTTGGTTGCTTGTACTGAAAAGTCAGATATAAATTATACCCAAGTAGACTACACTTTACCGATTGGAATTATTTTGGGAAGTGAAGAATCCGGAATTGCAATCTCCAATATAACAAAAAGCAACTCCTCGGCGAGACTACCTTTAATGGGTAAAACGGAAAGCTTAAATGTATCCGTTGCCGCTGGAATCATAATGTACGAAGTCGTAAGGCAAAGGTCATAACTCAAGTAAAACTTTAGACCAATCCCTTAGTATCATAGATGTAAATTAATAAGAATTCAATTTACGCCTTTACATTAATGTCTATAAAGCTTATCTTTGGTAGCGTATAGAAGCACTGCCGATTATAAAAAATTTGTTGAGATTTCTTTTAGAATCTTTGTTTGCATAATAGGTATTTTTCGAATCATTAAATAATAGAACACCTATGGCAAGATCACAAGAAACGTTTGGAAAAAAAGAACGGGAAAAAAAGAGACAAAAGAAAAGAGAAGAAAAAGCACTTCGAAAAGAGGANAGAAAATCAAATTCAACTGGAGGAAAATTTGAAGATATGATTGCCTATGTTGATGAATTTGGTCAAATAGTAGATACTCCACCAGATCCCTCTAAAAAGACTAAAATAAAAGCTGAAAACATAAATCTAGATTATTCCAAAGAATCAATTGATTTAGAGGAAGATGAGCTTCAGGGAAAAGTTTCCTTTTTCAATGACGAAAAAGGTTATGGATTTATAAAAGATAACAATTCAAAAGAATCTTACTTTGTTCACATTAATAAGGTTGAAGGTGAGATTTCAGAAGGAGACAAAGTTACTTTTGAATTGGAAAAAGGCCCAAAAGGATTAGTAGCAGCTAATGTAAAAAGAATATAACATCAGGAACACTTTAAATTAGTAAAAAAGCCGTCCGTTATGGAAGGCTTTTTTTTAAAAAACATTCATCTCAACAGGAGAATTTAAANACCGCTTTTACACATAACTGTGTGAAAAACAATCAAAAGAATTCAAAGTATCGCTGAATTTGGACCGTTAGATTTGTTTGGGTTCATCTCACTAAAACTGCCTTAAATGGTATTTGCTGAGAAAATACTATCTCAACATAGTCATTCAAGTTAAGTTTTGGTACAAAACAGCTTATATGAAGAGTCTTTTAATCTTATCATCATTTCTTGTTCTTAGTGCAGCAAGCTTTTTAACACAATCAGAAATTAATGTGACTTTNGATACTCCTTCCTCAGTAAAAGCTGGAGAATCATTCATCATGAACATCGAAATCGATAAAGGAAATATTTCAGACTTTGCAAAACTACAATTGAGCTTACCTGAGGGTTTTACTGCAGAGATGTTGGAAGGAAAAGAAGGAACATTCACATTTTATGACCAAAAAATTAAACTTATATGGATTTCATTACCTGAGGATCCAAAGTTTAATGTCAAAGTAAAGATAGAATGTGATACATCTCTGACTGGAGACTATAATTTTAACGGTAAAATTTCCTACGTTCTCGAAGGCGAAAGGAAAAACAAAGAATTAACATCTCCAACAATCACAGTTTCTCCAAAAACTAAATCAGACACCCAATCAATTGCGTCGTCCAATACTATAAATAATTCCGTTTCTTCAAAAACCAATCAAAGCTCATCAAAAACCTCACTTTCATGTACTCGTTTATTTGAAGTGTCTCAGGTAGAGCCGGGAAAAACATTTTTAGTGACTTTAAAAGTTAATAAATCAAATGTCTCTGGAGTAGGAAAAATCATCGAAAATATCCCCGACGGATTCATTGCTAAAGAAATAGAGAATAATGGCGCCATTTTCAGTCAAAAAGGAAACCAGGTGAAATTTTTATGGATGACTCTTCCATCTGAAAATGAATTTACAGTAAGCTACAAAATTATGGTTGACGCAAATATCCAGGGAAATAAAGTCATCACTGGAAAAATGTCATATCTTGATGGTGATATAACTAAAAATTCAGTAATTGATGAAACATCGATTGAAATAACAAACTTACCTAAAGAAGGTATTCAAACCGCAGGAATTGAAAAAGAAAGTAATGATTTAACCACCGATTCAAAGAAAAACAATACCTCATCTGGTGAATTCAGCACAAATACTTCGGAAAATTCTTCAAGCAACACCACAACAACGAACAATAGTTCAACCAACGAAAAAAACAATGCTGCAATTTCTTCTGAAAATATTGCTTCAAATAACACACAAAAAGAGACACCTGGAAACAATAATAATGTATCAAACCCTACATCAAAAGTTGAAAACAACATCAACTCATCAACAACAACTAACGATAATACAACCGTGTCGGACAATAATAAATCTTCAACCGAGACATCTGTAGCAACTGAAGACAAAGCAACAAATGAGGTTGTAAGTTCAACAAATGAAAAGGAAACAGTATCAAGTGTNAAATCCAATAATACTGTTCCTGAAAGTGAAGAAAATAACTCTGCATTAAGTAATGAAACAGTGAGTAATCATAGTGTGAATTACAGAGTTCAAATTTGTGCACTTAGAAAGAAAACTGAAACCTCCTATTTTGTTAAAAACCATAATGTAAAAGAAAAAATATATTTAAATATGCATGAAGGATGGCATAAGTACACCGTTGGTGATTTTAAAGAATATATGTCGGCAAGAGAACACCGAAGCACAGCCAAATCCAATTACAAAATAAACGGTTCTTTTGTTACTGCCTACAATAACGGATCAAGAATTACTGTTCAAGAAGCACTAATGATTACAAAAGACAAATGGGTTGCACCATAATAATCATCAAAAGTTAATATTCAGAAAAATTCAGATTGAGCTTCAATTAAATACAGTTTTTCCATCAATTTTTTGGACTCCTTAAATTTTCCTTTTTCTTTTAGTATAATTCCTTTTAAATTCAACATGGGATAGTTTAATGAATCCAACATTAACACCTCGTTACACATCAACAATGCAGTATCAACCTGACTTAATTGATATTTGAAAATAGCATAATTTGATTTTGCTCGAGTATGCATTGGAAACTCTTTTACAACTTTAAAATAAGCATCATCAGCTTCTTTATGTTTATTGAATTGTTGTAAAGACCACGCTAAACTCATTTTTAAATCTGAATCCTTTGGATTACTTTCTATTCCCAATTTATAATAATCAATTGCCAATGGGTCATTTTGAAGTGTTAATAGCAAACCCAACTCATAATATACTTCTGCCAATTCATGATTTAATTCAATAGCAGTTTNAAAACTTGATACAGCCTTTATGGTATCACCAATATGTTTATAAGCAACTCCTTTCATGAAATATGCCTCTGACTTTCTCTCGTTTATTTTAAGCCCTTTGTTAATGTTTTTAAACACACTTTTATAATCACCAAGAAATAAATTAATTTCAGCAATTTTAAAATAAGCATCTTCATTGGTTGAATCAATGGAAACAGACTTATTAAAAAACCTAAGAGACTTACCTATTTCAACTTTTCGAAAATGTATATCCGCCAGCCTATTTATAGCAGTATTGTTGTTGGAGTCCAATTCCAATATTTTGTAAAAATAAAATTGAGCAGAATCAAGATTATTTTGAGAAAGGAAAGTATCACCTTTCAATACATCTTGATCAATATTGGATTTTGGCTTACAGGAATTTAGTGCAATTGAAAAAACACAGAATAGGATTTTTAGAAAAAAATAATCAAAAAAATTATTGGTTTTTGCACTCTTACAAATCATTCGCCAAATATAAAAAAAGGGCTCTCATTAGAAAGCCCTTTAAAAAAGTTGATTAATAGATTGAATTATTCNCCAGATTCAATAGCAGCGAAAATCTTTTCCTCCAACTCTGCAGCCAATTCTTCATTATCTTTTATAAGAGCCTTTACAGCGTCTCTTCCTTGTCCTAGTTTAGTTTCACCGTAGCTGAACCAAGAACCGGATTTTTTTACAATTCCTTTATCAACGCCTAAATCAATAATTTCTCCAGCTTTTGAAAAGCCTTCTCCAAACATAATATCAAATTCAGCTTTTCGAAAAGGAGGAGCCAACTTGTTTTTAATAACTTTTACTCTTGTTCGATTACCAATCACCTCATCACCAGACTTAATTTGACTTATTCTTCTAATATCTATTCGAACAGACGCATAAAATTTAAGAGCATTACCTCCAGTAGTCGTTTCTGGATTACCAAACATAACACCAATCTTTTCTCTCAATTGATTTATAAAAATCACACACGCTCCACTTTTCTTAATGGTAGCTGTCAGCTTTCTTAAAGCCTGAGACATTAAACGTGCTTGTAGCCCCATTCTGGAATCACCCATATCTCCTTCAATCTCAGCTTTTGGTGTTAACGCAGCAACCGAATCAACCACTAACAAATCAATTGCACCTGAACTAATTAAATTGTCGGCAATTTCTAAGGCTTGTTCTCCATTGTCCGGCTGAGAAATTAATAACTCTTCCGTATTCACACCTAATGACTCTGCATAAAATCGATCAAAAGCATGTTCCGCATCAATTATAGCACAAATACCTCCTTTTTTCTGTGATTCAGCAATTGCATGAATAGCTAATGTTGTTTTTCCTGAAGACTCCGGTCCATATACCTCAACTATTCTTCCCTTTGGTAAACCCTTAATTCCCAAAGCTAAATCCAATGAAATTGATCCTGTTGAAATAACCTCTATATCTTGCTTAGAATCATCTCCTAATCTCATTACCGTTCCTTTCCCATAAGCTTTATCCAAACGCTCCATTGTCATTTGTAAAGCTTTTAACTTTTCTTGATTTTCTTCAGCCATTGTACTTTATTTATATGATTCTAAAATTTGATTTGCATGCTCTTTGGTTTTTACCTTTGTAAAAACACGTTCAATATCTCCCTGTTCATTAATAACAAAAGTCGTTCTATGAATACCATCGTATTCTTTCCCCATAAATTTTTTAGGACCCCATACTTGATAAGCTTTTATTACTTCTTTTTCCTCATCAGCAATTAATGAGAAGCCTAAATCGTATTTTGAAATAAAATTCTGATGTTTTGTTACTGAATCAGCACTAACTCCTAAAATTTCAAAACCTGCATTTTTTAAAAGTTGTTGATTTTCTGTTAAATTACAAGCTTGAGCAGTGCAACCTGGTGTATTATCCTTAGGATAAAAATACAACACCAGTTTTTTTCCCGAATAATTAGCAAGGGAAACTTCACTTCCGTTTTCAATAACTCCCCTGAAATCAGGTGCCTTATCTCCTTCTTTTAATCCAGTCATTTTTCCGTATTTAATATTGACAATTTTTTTGTCAATTGTGTGTTTNTGTAATGTAATAAAAGAAGTCTCAATTAAACAAATATTCTTGTATTATTTTTACACTATATTTTGAAAAATATTATTTTGAGAAAAGATTTAATCCGAAAGGCATATTTAGAAAAGCGCAAAGAACTTTCTTCGAAGAAATTCCACAGCGATTCTCAGCAAGTTTTTGAAAAAACAATTGAGATAATCAATAAGTACAAACCAAAATGCATTCATTGTTTTTTACCCATAAATTCAAAATATGAAATAAACACTTTACCTATAATAAAATACTGCTGGGACCACAATATTGATGTTTTAGTACCTGTAAGTAATTTTAAAGATTCAACTCTTAAGTCTGCAGAATTTAATCGAAACACAAAAACTATAAACACAAAAAATAATATTACAGAACCTTTTGAACCCGTTTTTAAAAATCCCAAAGACATCGATATTGTAATTACCCCTCTTTTAGCTTTTGATTCGGATGGATATCGCATAGGTTACGGAAAAGGATTTTACGATCGTTTCTTCACTATTTTAAACAAAGACGTAAAAAGAATAGGTCTAAGTTTATTCGCACCTTGTCAAAAAATTGAAAATAGAAATATGCAAGATATCCCTTTAACCCATTGTATAACACCAGAAATCATTTATTCTTTTTAGAAATCTAATCTTATTCAATTAAAATGAAGCTCAAACTATTATACACTTTTTTCTTATTCTCTTCGATTCTTAGAGCTCAAGAACATTTCATCCGCTACAATCAAGCAGGATACAAAACATTTGGTGAAAAAAGTTTAATTATCAATTCAAACAAAAATCTGACAGATAAAATTTGGAATATCTATTTTGAAGATTCTATCTTACTGAGTGGAAAAATTAAAAATTCGCTAACAGCTAAAGGGGATCACACCAACTTTCCTTTCAACTACAGGGTGAATTTTTCAAGTATTCAAAGGAATGGGTTGTTGACATTAAAATTTGAGGGGAAATCGTATTCAATCAAAATTGATGATGACCCTTACTCAAAATACGTTAGTGAAATTCTTAGATATTTAAGGCAGCAAAGAAGTGCCTCCTTTGAAGCTGTTGATAAAGCCCCTGGGCATTTCAAAGACAGCTCTGCTCTCGTTTGTACACAAATTGAAAATAAGAAACAATGGAAAGAATCTAAAGTAAAAGTAGATGTGTCAGGAGGGTGGTACGATGCCGGAGATTACTTGAAATTTAGTTTAACAAATGCTTATACATGCTATCAGTTGCTTAGAGCTTATGAAGAAAACCCTTCCATTTTTGACTATAAATTATATTCGAAAAGTGGTCTAAATGATCTTTTAGATGAAGTCAAATTCGGTTTGAATTTTTTAGAAAAATGTTATGTTAATGATTCAATATTCGTATTTCAAGTTGGAGACAATAGAGATCATGAACTCGGGAATAGACTCCCTGCAAACGATAAGAACCCATATCGCTTCGCTTACACTGCTCTTTCCAGAAGCCATATGGCCNTTTCTTCAGCTTCATTTGCAGCTGCAAGTAGAGTATTCAGAGACATCGATTCTATAAAGGCGAATGTTTATCTTAAAAAATCCGAAGCATTATTTAAACTAAGTATAAAGCACAAAGGAGTTTTTTGGTTTGAAAAAAATCATGAGGTTTTTTATGCCGATAAAAGTCCTTTTGACAACTTACTTCTTGCCGCTTCTGAGTTGGCCTTAACAACAGGAAAAAAATATTACGAAAATCAAATTCAATACTTTTCATCCCTTGCAGGAAGGGCATATTGGGCTTCCTGGTCGGACTTTAACATGATTGCTCATTCAAGAGCAGGTAAATATTATTCCAGAAGTTTAAATTATTTAATTTCAGACCTTGAATATTTCGAAAAAAAAGCACTCGAATCCAGTAATATATGGATGGTTCCTCACGATTATACATGGGGTAGCCTATACTCTTTCTTTGGTGTTGCATCAGCCGGGATATTACATGACCTTTTGTTGAAAGAAAATACATTTGGATATTTATCTCAGGAGGTTATTGATTATACTTTTGGGAAAAATAATTGGGGCGTTTCTTTTTTGGCCTCTAAAAGTCTACCGAACTCTGTTAGAAACNTTTATTCTCAAACTTATAAAATTCAAAAAAACCTCTTTCCCACTGGAGCCATAGCTGAAGGACCGGGAGATATAAATGGTCACTTATCCAACGTAAAATGGTTTTCTCTTTCACAAAAGGCTTTTGAGAATGAAAAATTCAACACACAAAAAGTAGTTTTTTATGACGACGATACGGATTTTCAAACTATGGAAACTACAATATGTGGAATCGCAGATGGAATTTTTCTTTTAAGTTTAATTTCAAAATAGTTATTTAAAATGTATCATTAGGAATTATTGATAAAGTTGTCGTTGTAAGCTATTCAATGTAAGGTCTTTAATTATTATCTTTGTGAGATGACAAAAGGTAGGAGATTTTTCATTTTTTTCTCAAGTTTCGGAATTATGTCCGCTTTTTTACTTTTCACATTGTCCGTTAGAAAAGACAAACCATTGGAGAAATATCTAAGTTGGTTGCCCAATGCAAAGGTAATTTCCATGTTGACCGAAATGAAGAATGCTCAAAACAAAACATACCCTAAAAGAATTGATTTTGTAGAGTCGGCTCTGTCAGCATTAGACTCTTTAAATATAACTGAACTTATGGTAAAGCATGCATTAAAAGACGGTGACGTTGAGTTTAGTCATGATTTGTCAAAACCAAGAGCGAATCCCAAACAATATTATGTATTGATTGAAATTAATGATATTGAATACTTTATAGTTGCTAAATCTTATCTTTCTACAACTGAAATATTCATCCTCGGAAAAGTAGAAGAAGATTAGATTTCAATAAATATCCAACTAATTTTAAATCCTAAGTTTACAGTTTTATGACCTGTAAATACTCTTTAAATAATTAAATTTGCAGCAAAATTAGGGCTATGACCTATCAAAACGACTTAATAATTCGAACCGCAAAAGGAGAACCTACAGAAAGAACTCCGGTTTGGCTTATGCGACAAGCAGGAAGAATTTTAAAAGAATACCGTGAATTAAGATCTACTTTATCAGGTTTTAAAGAGTTGGTTGAAACCCCTCATCTAGCGGCAGAAGTTACCATACAACCCGTTGACTTATTAAATGTTGATGCAGCCATTATTTTTAGCGACATACTTGTTGTACCCGAGGCTATGGGGCTAACGTATGAAATGATTGAGAAAAAAGGTCCCCATTTTCCGGAAACAATTGAAACAGAAAATGATTTAAACAAGCTAATAATTCCGGACCCCTATGAAGGATTAGAATACACTTTAGAGGCTATTAAAATCACAAAAAAGGAATTAGATGGTAGAGTTCCGATTATCGGTTTTGCAGGGGCTCCTTGGACAATATTTTCTTATATGATAGAAGGTGGAGGGAGTAAAACCTTCTCAAAAGCAAAAAAAATGCTGTATGTCAATCCAACTCTTTCTCACAAACTGTTGGAAATGATTACTCAAACAACAATAAAGTATTTAAAAGCCCAAACTGAATGTGGTGCAGAAATTGTCCAGTTGTTTGACAGTTGGGCTGGAATATTATCTGAGGAACAATACAAAGAGTTTGCATTACCTTATATCTCAAAAATTTGCGATTCAATAGATGAAGTACCTGTAACAGTTTTTGCTAAAGGAGCTTATTTTATGAGGAAAGAAATGGGTAAGCTTAATTGTAGAACTATAGGGCTGGATTGGAATATGGATCCTATTTTATCCAGAGAATTAATTGGACCAGAGAAAACATTACAAGGTAATTTAGATCCCTGCGTTCTCTATTCAGATTTCAAAACTATTGAACAAAAAACCAAAGAGATGTTAGAAAAATTTAAAGGTCATTCTCACATAGCTAACCTTGGCCATGGTGTTTATCCTGATATCTCCCCCGATGCCGTTCGATGTTTTATTGATACTGTTAAAGCTTTTTAATAGCCTTACTATTCAAATGTTTCAGTATTGATTTAATTATGTTCAAATAGACACAGTTAAAGGACCACAAAAAATACACTACAAACAACATTAAGTTTATGGTTTTGATTGAAAACTCCTTATTTACTATAGGTTCCAAGAAAACTTTGGCTGGATAAGTAATGTATTCTAAAAGTGTTCCACTAACATTAAAATAAAACACTGTAATTCCAGAGCCGATAATATAAATCACTGTAAGTAATGCAGATTCAACATATTGCTTTTTCATATCTTTTTTACCCCCATTTTCAATTTCTATGCCATAAAATGAAAAAAACAGATATAAACAGTTAAAGTTATTCGCTCAAAGTCCGTTTATTATTTTTTTGTGTTTTGGTTTTATTGATAAACATCGGAAATTCGTTCTATTAATTTATACATTTACGATAATGTCAAAAGAAATAACAAAGCAAGAACAAATTAGAGGATGGATAGTGTTCGACTGGGCTAACTCAGCTTACAATTTAGTAATTGTTTCGACCGTTTTTCCAATTATATTCAAAGCTTTCGTCCCAGATGGGTCTGAATTTATTGGAATCACTTTTAAGTCTTCAGATTCTCTTTACACATATGCGATGTGTTTTTCGTATTTAATAATTTCTATTATAACCCCTATTTTATCTGGAATTGCTGACTACGGGGGATATAAAAAAAGATACATGCAATTTTTCAGTACTATGGGAGCATTTGCTTGTGCTTCATTATTTTTATTTGGCCCAGACGATCAATGGATTGGAATTTGTGGTGTAATAATAGCAAGTATTGGCTTTAGCGGAAGCCTTGTATTTTACAACGGTTTTTTATCAGAAATTGTACCTAAAAAACTTCATGATAAAGTAAGTGCTAAAGGGTTTTCATATGGTTATTTAGGTTCATCTATTCTATTAATCTTAATTATACTCTTGGACCGATCTAAGGAACTTTTTGGTGTATTAAATGAAAAAGACCCAATAATATTTCGAATAGGATTTATTCTTGTAGGAATTTGGTGGTTTGGCTGGGCCAGATGGACATTTTCGGTTTTACCAAAAGGTAAAAAAACTGATTTGCCGAAAAAAGAAATGATGGCAAAAGGTTTTGAGGAATTGAAACACGTTTGGCACCAATTAAAACAACTACCTAGGCTAAAACGATTTTTATCCGCTTTTTTTATAATTGACCTTGGAGTACAAACAATTGTAATTATCGCTCCTTTATTTGCAATAAAAGTTTTTGGAATGGAAGGAGGAGAGCTTGTTCCTCTAGTTTTAATAATGCAGTTTTTAGGAATAGCAGGTGCTTTTCTTTTCTCAAAAGTTTCAAAAAAATATGGAAATGTTGCGGGATTAATAGGTCCATCAATTGTATACACATTAGTATGTATTATTGCTTGTTTTGCAACTCAAAAATGGATGGTATATCTCATAGCAGCCATGATAGGTTTTGCTATGGGTGGAATACAATCGCTATTTAGATCTACTTATTCTAAACTTTTGCCTAAGACTAAAGATCATGCTTCTTTCTTTAGTTTTTTTGACATTACAGAGAAAATAGCAATTGTTTTCGGTTTATTTATATATGCTGGGGTTGAAGTAATTGCTTCAGGAATGGAAGATGGATTTGCAGAAAGACTAGGTGTTGCTACTTTAGGAGTATTCTTTTTAATAGGTCTAATACTTTTAAGAAGATTGAATAAATTCAAATCTTTAGAACCAACCCTTGAAGATACAGAACTGATTGATGGATAACCATTTTGACATTGCTATAATTG
>PBEC01000009.1 GCA_002717515.1 Flavobacteriales bacterium | reverse complement strand
CATGAGATAAGTGTGGTTCAAGATATTGTTTCATCCAGTCAAATTATTAAAGATGATAATCTTGTAAAGGTTTATCCTAATCCATTTAAAAACAGTTTGGTAGTTGCAACCGATGAAGAGTGGAGCCAATTGTCCATTTTTAATGTTTTAGGTGGTTTGGTTTACGAGGATACGGAATATCAAGCAATGAAGTCACTTCAGTTGTCTCTTCAAAGAGGTATTTATTATGTTAAGTTAAAAACCAATAATGGAGAGAAATTGGTTAAAGTAATAAAGAAATAATTTGTTTTTTTAGGTGAGTTATTTGAATGAGTTTTTCTGTTTTATTTTTACAAAACTATTATAAAGACTAATCATTAAAATGAATAGAATTTCTGTTTTTCTTTTGACTGTTTTAATTGTTCTTACTTCGTGCAGAAAGGCACCAAAAAAGCCCTCGTCCTGTGACTTTTCAAATCCCGAGGAAGATAATTTTACTATTGTAAATAATGATGATTCCCCTGATCGGCCTTTTAATGTTTTTTGTAAAAAGGTGGATGTTTTTGGAGTATATATTTATGCTACAGAGAATGTTTCGGATTTGGACTTATTGCATACGGCTAATATCATGGCTCAATATCTTGATAACGACGAGGATAGTATTGTGGATAATCCTTTGGTTTTGGATAAAATGGTTGAAAACCAGTCGGTTATGGTTCTTTTTGGTAAGGAAAACTCAAGTAAGAAAAAAGCTTTTTTACGAAGTGAAAATGAACTGGAAGGATCTTATGTTTTTCAAGATTTATATGGAGATGAAATACACCCGGATTGGAATCATAATTCGCCTTTTGACGCTACGCTTGAGGAGGTCCTTCATTTAGTTACACATTCTGGCTTTTCTAAGGTTTATCCCACTGTTTTTGGAGAAGAAAAGGGTTCTGAAATTGCTAACGCCATGGACAAGGCGAGGGGAGGTCAGTTTAATGATGTTCCATCCAATTATCCATCTGGTGCCTGGTATTCTTATGACGATAAGACATGTGAGTATAACTGTCAGGTTACCGAGTATTTTTATTGGGCGTTAACTTCTCTATTGGGGGCTCAGGATTTCCCAGGTCGATACGATGAGATTGGTCATGAGTGGAGAGCAAATACCCCAGCGCTTTTAGAATCGATGGATGCAGAAGTTTTTAATTTGTTGAAAAATTCAGAATACAAACTTCCTACGGTTTTACCTGATGGATCGTACAGAAGATAATTTATTCCGATTTCATAAATTTCACAACAATAAAATCTTCCTTTTTTTCAAAATCAATCACAAATCCGTAAGGTGTTAAAATGTCCAGATATTCTTTTTCGGAATGGTTGTAAAATTTTGTAGGTGATTTTTGATGTCCTAAATAAAGTAGGTTTTCTTTTTTCTTGTGTTTTTCGGGGTTGGGTACCGAAAAGAGGAGTATTCCTTTTGGGTTTATCAGTTTAATGATGTTTTTCAGTGTTTTGCTGAGGTTTCTCGAATAATGAAAAACAAATGATGCACATATAAAATCGTACGTTTTATATAAGTGAAATTCATGATTGATGTCCTTTAAATGGTAATTTATGGTGTCTTTTGTTATTTTTTTGGCGAGTTTAATCATCGCCGAGCTGTAGTCTATGCTGTCGACTTGAAGGGCTCTTTTATTCAACATTTCTCTGCCGTATATGGCTCCTGCACATCCAATTTCCAAGCATGTCTTATTTTCTAATTTTGGAAAAAGGGACTTGACGGTTTTTTGTTCTATTAAATTTGTTGGATTCCTTTGAATGTAGTTGAAGTAATCCTGTGCTTTTTCAGGGTCAAGATATATGCTATTTTTTGTGTATTCGTTCAAAGTTACTTTTGTAAATCGTTTGTTTTTTAAGGTAAAACCCATGCATCTGTATTCTCTTTCATTTTGGCTTTGATTTGGTTTTTCATTACTAAATCTAAGATGATTACTCCTTTTTCGGCCATATTTTCGAAATTGTCTATTCCATTGTTATTAAAGTTTTGACGAGTTCTATGAATATTGAATTTATTGGAGAATTTACGATTGAATGTTTTTTCAAGTCCTTTTTTTCCAAGCATAAAACCAATTAAACCTCCCCAGGTGGCTGTGGGATTATCGGAATCCCAACCGGCAAGAGTTCCGATTTTAATTGTGTTTTTATAGTCTGCCTCTCCATAAAATAAACTTATTAAGCTAGCACCAAAATTAATTCCTGCCGCAAAACATCCATTGCAATGCATGTTTCTGGAAGTAATATTATACCCATCCAATTGTTGCACTTGATATCTTTCATAAAGAGAATCTCGTGTTTTTTCCCAATCAACACCTTTTTGGTATTGTTCGTATACAAAATCAAACATTTTTGCAGAATAGGTTGAATCGGGGAGGAGTTGTCGAGATTCCTTAGCAGCACTAAAAAGTATTTCCTTATTGTCCTTTTTTGTTTGCATCAAATTTGCTGCTACTATTGAGTGCATGGCAACATAAAACTTCGCAATGTGTTCTGCATTTCCTCTTGCGGTTGTTTGAATCGGAAGTTTTGCCATTTGCAAGGCAATATCAGGTTGTCCGGGAGCGTATAAACCAAATATTTCTGTAGTTAATTGTGCATCAATCATGTCGTAAAATTCATTCTTATCCGGGTCACCAGTTTCTGGCGGTAAAACTCCTTTTTGCATTAAATCAAATGCTCTTTGGTTGGATACCCACAAGTAGTTTTCTTCTTCAGATTTAATGTGTTTAAGCCAACCGTTTTTAATTTGTTCCGGAGTTAAAAAAAGTGTTTTATTACTGTATAGTAAATGTTGGTAAATGTATTCAATGTCGGTGTCGTCGTCGGCTCCCCATATTTCATTGGTGTCCTTGAAAACAAAGTCAATAGTTGGAGATAGATAGGCTTTTTCTTCTCCCCAAATATTGGGTATGTCCTTTTTTCCCCAATCTTCTCTTGTATAAAAAGAACCAGTTTTAATGTCTCCAATATTGCCTACTTTATCCATTTCTGTTACGAGACCCGTCCAATTTGCTATGCATTGACCCAGCCAGAACCCTTCAAGCTTTTCTTTATATTGCTTTCGATTTATTGTTTTAGAGTTATGTCCTGTTGAGTTGGTACAGCTTATAAGGAATGTTCCCAAGCAAATTCCAATAATTAAATTTCTTGCCGATATCATAATGTGAAATTAGCAATTAACTCGATACGTTTTGTTTGACGTTTGTAATCAGGAATAGTTTTTATGGAGAATTTATTTTTCTACAAATTCCAGAAGTGAATTCTTATATTCTTCATACCCTTGTTCAGCTGGTAAATCACTATGGTCAGCGGTTGGTACTCTTATAAATTCTTTATTGGGTTCACTTCCTCCATAATTTTTGTAAACAATTTCTCCATGTGTTTTAATGGACAAAAAATCATCCTTTTCACCGTGCAATAGAAGAAAGGGTTGCGTAACCTCTTTGATTAAATCTGCAACTTCAAAATCCGTAGAAGTAAAGTAATTATTATTCATTGATAGTTTAGAAGCATCGTTCACCATTACTTTTGTTGATGCAAACGGCGCTTCAAGTATAAGTTTTGATGGGACCAATGCTCCGCTTTTTTTTGAGCAGAGATAGGTTGCTGGATAACTTCCAAGGCTAAAGCCGTAAATGATTAATCGATCATTGGTTAATCCCTCGGATTTTAACCATTCTAATCCTGCATCTACATCCTCTACAAGACCACCCTCTGTAGGTGATCCTTCGCTCATTCCATATCCTTTGTAATCGATGGTAAGGATTCCGTATCTATTTTTATTTCCGACGTTTGCCAGTAATTTATGTCTTGGCCAATAGTGGTCAATATTGCCTGTGTTTCCATGGCAATATACAATTATTGTGTCCTCATTAATTTTAGTGATATCACCTGTGTAAACTCCATAAATTTTCTTTCCTTCACTTTGAAATTCAAGTAAGTGAATGTCGTCTTCAGAGATTTTATAAGAACTATCCAGTAAAATTCTACTATCTCCAACGTAATCATCAAATAAGTACTCATCGGTTGCTACGTTTTCAAACATAAAGCTGTCGATTTTTTGACAGGATAGAACTACGATTCCTAAAATGACGATCAACGATATTTTTATACTATTTTTCATTTGTTTATTTTTTTTAAAAATCCAACAAATATTCCTGGGACGCTATGATTTCCGTGCCATTTTGCGTAGTCAACTACAATGTCTTGATTACTTTGCATGACTCCCAATACTTTATATTCTAATGTTAAGCTCCAATTCTTTTTTTGCCAGGTATTTCCTATGTGAGGATTGAAAATGATAGCGTTGGTTTGGAGTTCCTCATGTGCTTTATATTTGCTGAGGTCAAACCAATTTGATGCGCCGATGTAAAAAAAGTTTGATCTTTTTGATCCATATTTCCATACGGCATTTAAGTCCATTTGGGGAAAAACATCAAAAGCGTAATCCTTCATTTCAAATAGTGTATTAAGAGTGAAGCTTCCTGACAAATCAGGCACCCAAAAGTTTGATGAATCAGAATGGTAGAGCCTTTTGGTTACTCCTAAATCGGTTTGAAATGTATTGAACAAGAGAGCTGTAGTATGCAACCCTCCATAAAGTGTAATGTCGTCTCTAATACCATGACCTATAACAACGCTTGAATAGGGCGTTGGAATCGTTAAACCAAATAAATTCACCATTGCTCCTCCTAAGGAAGCGCCTATTTGAGTTTCGCCTTTTGGAAGGGTATTAACAAATCTTGAAGGAGCGCATGAAAAAAGAATTAATTGAGCTCCCAGAACCACGGATACAATTCTATAATTAATCATAAAATAAAGTTTCATCTCTTCCTACGAGGAAAATGAAATAAAGTAACATTTTATTTCATTTTTTTAATTCCCGATTTTTTGAATGCTGAAAAAAGAAAGGAATTAAAGGCGATTTATTCCAACGAATTTTCACACATATGATTTTTTCAAAATAGAGTATTATTAATAGAAATAATTTAGTGATTATTAATTATATGATGTGTAGGTGTGTTGCCTTAGTTTGTTTAACAAACTTTTAGAACATCACTTGGTGTAGAACAAAATACAACTTTGTCTTTAAAAAGTGCAATCGGACTTTTGAGCAATTTAGGATTGTTCATAATCATGTAATATGCAGAGTCAATATCAGGATCTCTTCCTTTTATGTTTTCCTGGTAATATGGGTCGGACTTGTCCATTATATCTTTTGCTTTTAGGTTGAGTTTTTCAACTGCAAGTCGAAACAGCGTATTGGATACACGAACTTCATTTATGTCTTGTCGATTGATGTTGGTAGATATTGCCTGAGCAATAGCAAGTGTTTTTTTATCGATGCTTTTTTTGCTGTTGTAAATAATAGTCAATTCGGATTTCTCGTAATGCATAAGTTGTTTGTGTTGTAGGGTTTACTCTTTTTACGATTATCGTTCAAAAATGTTTAGAAAGCTTTACACAAACGGTAGTTAACTAATTTATATTTATTTAGGTGTTTAACATAAACACCTTTGGTTTTACATCTTGTTTGATGAGTTTTAACGATTAATGTGATTTTTTTATTCCAGGCATGTAACATATGGTGTTGTTAATTGTTTTATTTTTGCTGCCATTGTAGCTTTATAAATTACCCTATTTATGGTCGACGGACTAATATTAAATTAAATATGACGAACAGGAGATTACTTGTTATTATATGGTCCTGTTTGTTGTTTTTTGTGGGATCTTCTTATGGTCAGAACGACTGTCCTGGGTTGCCTTCAAGAGCAAGTTTTGACACTCTAGGTTACATTAGTGCTAATATTCCTACAGATCCAAGTAATCCGGAGGGAAAATTATATTTGGGGCAGGGATGGATAAAAAGACCTCAGGATTTAAACACCATTCGTCCGGGGTTTATTCCTTCCAACAAACCCTCGTGGGCAATAGCAATTGCTGTAGCTTGGAATTTAGGTAGAAATACCGTTCAAAGAGTTGAATATCCAAATATGAATTATTGGATGGCTACACTTATTCAGGAAACTGAGTTGAGGTGTGCAACTGGTTTAACCTGGGACGATCCATCCAAGGTTCCAGATGCGTATAATCCAAGTACACTTTATGCTGCTCAAATTAATAACGGGTGTTTACAAATTGAAGGTCCTGGTTCAGCATGGAGTGCCTTGCAACAAGCTTATCCAAATGGAAGAATTCCAATAAATTCAAACTCAGGAGCTAATGCAGATATGTATGATTTGCTGATAGAGGGTGTTGATGGTTTTGAGGCAAGTGCGATTGTCAAAACTTATTACGATGCGTATACTTCTCAGATATTCAATTACAATGTTGGTTGGGATTTTTATGAAAATGTTGATTGTAAACAAAACAATCATGACCCATATGCTTATACGAAAATGTCTGCATCTGCCTACAATGGTGGACCTAATGCTTTTTTAAATGCAGAGGCAGCAATAAACGATACAGGGCCGGGTATTTGGGGAGGCTTACCCGCAACCACAGCAAATTATGGAAACGATATTGCTCGATGGGTTTCTGTTCTTGAAGACAATACTTCGTATGCTGAATACCCTACCGGAAGTTCTTGGGGTGGTTGGTATGATGATGCTGTTCCTTATTCGGAGGTGACAAAATATTTGAATATTATTCAACCCATGTATTCTGATGTAGATTTTGCAACAGAAATAATACCTTTTGTTGAGGAGGCATTCATTGCTTCAGCAGGTTCTTTATCCGGAACAATTAATTTTTCTGATTTTGGAGAAGTGATTGATGCAATAGTTTTACACTTACCGGCTGACAAACCAACACCAGTAGATGGTTCTCCAATTGGTGTTGACTTGAGCTGCACAGGGGACTTTATACCTTATGGTCATGTAGATATTTTGAATGGAACTACCACGATGTGTTTGGGTCAATCAGTAACTCTTGAATTAATGGTGGATGCTGGAAATGACCCTGATATTCAGTATAAGTGGTTCAAAGGAGATGCAGTTTCGGGAACTTTAATTGGAACAAATAAAACCATAACCATTACTCCTGACCAATTGGGAACTCAAAATTATGCTGGTCAAATCTGTAATTCGAATGGATGTTATACTGTATACAGTAACACTCAAAATTCTTGTCAAGACCCCAGGAATATTAATGGGTGGAATGTTACTGCCAACGACTGTAATTTATGTCCTTTTGTGGCTTCAGGCACTTCAGTGAATGCTGTACGTAAGGGAACACCAGATGGAAGTATTACGCTTAATTTAACGAATGACCCTTCTGATTACCGTGTTACATACATTGCTACAACGCCAGTGGGTAACGACACTGTAGTTCTTGAAACATCTGGAAGCACGGTTCAGTTCGATGGAGTAAGAGATGGGGCGTATAATTTTACTTTAGAGGATTTAAGTGATCCTTCATGCAAGGCGTATACTACTGTAATTGTTGGTTATGATACAGAAATTAATGAATACATCAAGGCCGACTTGTTAAATATAGAGAGTTGCCAAGCTGATCTTGAGGCTGACATTTTAGAGCAACCAACTCCTTGTTTGTGGAAAGTAGTAGCCATAAGTAAGCCAACATTTCAATGGGAACCTGCTGTAAATGCCTTGGTTTCTACTTCCACAGGAAAAACTTTAATACAAAAACATACCGCTGATTTACCTGCTCCCAATGAGTATGATCAATGGACGTCAGCTCAACCCAGTGTTTTTTGGTTGTCTTTGAATACGGGGGATGTTATATCAATGGGAACGGCTCTCACAACTACTCCTGGGGCAACACAATGGTATGATTATGATTTTTTCATTTATGACGAGGCTGATAATCAGGTTTACTCAGGGACTTCGCCTATGGGTTCATCATTATTTGGTTATAATCACATGATAGGAGATTACACAGTAACTTGTCCGCAAAACGTCCCCGATTATTCTATCGCGTGGAACCCTGGAATTAATAATGAAAATACAACAGCCATTCATACAGAGGGGAATGTTACGGTTCAGGGATCGGACAGAATTTACATCGTTACAGCAACAAATAACACAAACCCTCAGTGTATTTTAAAAGATAGTGTAATTGTTCCAGGTGATTTAAATTGTGGTACTGTTTGTGCCAATCCTGGTACGGTTACTTTGGTAGATGCCTCGGATGTTAAATTAACCGACTCTGTGTTTTCGTGTGCAGATTCTTCTATTCATACAATGCTTGTTGGTAACGATCCCAGAACTTTTTTATTTGAACTTTATAAAGACGGTACAGCCCAAACTCCAACAAATACGACAGGAGATTTCACAGTTACTGACGATGGTGAATATTGGGTTTTGGTTAAAGACGAATCTGATCCTTCAAACGTTGATTGTCATGTTTACTCTGATACTATACAATTCATTAAGCAATCGGTTCCCAGCGCGCCAGCTTATAAATCAGGTGATACAGTTTTTTGTGACGGTACAACTGAAAATGAACTTGCTATTACCTCCGTGGAGAGTGTAACAAATTATGACTGGAGATATACAGGCACAGGAGTTTCATTTACACCACAGCCAACGGATACATCCGCTAAATTTGATGTTGCAACAGGTGCTACAAATGGGGATATGATTATTGTTGCCTCAAATGATTGTGGTGCGGATTCAGTATTAATTTCAATTGAGATATTAACACCTCCGTTAGTAGATTTAGGTAACGACACATCGGTTTGCGCTGCGAGTGGGCCACTAACTTTGGATGCTCAGAATGTTGGGTATACCTATGAGTGGCAGGATGCTTCTTCAGATAAAACTTTTGATGTAATACAGGATGGAGATTATTGGGTTGTTGTTTCGAATGTTGCCTGTTCAGATACGGATTCTATTTCTGTAGAAGTACTGGGTAGTGCGATTCTTGATTTAGGAAAAGATACTGTTTTGTGTGATAATGGAATTACATTGGACGTAGGTACAGGTTTCACTTCTGTAATTTGGCAAGATGGCTCTAATAGTCAAGAATTTCAAGTAACTGTTTCGGGGACATACTATGTTGATGTAGAGGATGCTAATGGTTGTCAAGGTTCGGATACGATAGTTGTAACTATTAATACAACACCTGCTGTGAATTTGGGTTCTGATATTTCGATTTGTTCAACATCACCTTCGGTAACGTTTGACGCGGGTAATCCGGGCGCGGATTATTTGTGGAGTACAGGAGATGTTACTCAAACAATACAAAAAGGAAATGGAGAGGCTGGTGAATACTGGGTAATTGTAACGGAAAACGGATGTAGCGATACGGACTCAGTAATTTTATCGGTTGCGACTGAATTGACGGTTGATTTGGGTGAAGATTTCGATATATGTACAGGAACAACTACAGAGTTGGATGCAGGCTACGGAACGGGTTACACGTTTAATTGGAATGAGGGCGGTCTTCAAAACGATTCGACTTTTACGACCTCTCATGGAGAGGTAAGGTTGGAGGTACAAGATGCTGGAGGTTGTTATGGAAGAGATACTGTTTTTGTAACGGAAGTAAACCCANTGGTGATTGATTTGGGTGATGACCAATCCATTTGTTCAGGAGATGCAGCATTAACGTTTTCAATGGAATCTGGCAGGACAGATGTAAGTGTTGTGGGTTGGCAGGATGGAAGTACGGACTATACCATTACAAGNGGTGATGCGGGTTGGTATTGGTTGGAAGTGGATAGTGCTGGCTGTGTTTACCGAGACTCTTTGGAATTAATCGTTCATCAGTTACCTACAGTAGATTTAGGATCGGATACGTTTATTTGTGTAGGTACAACTCCTACCATTACGTTAAGTGGAGGAACGTTTATTACGTATCAGTGGGCCGATATTACGAATTCTGTTCCCACTATGCTGGGAGATTCAGAAACACNGGATATATCCTCAGTAGGAACATATGGTTTAGTAGTAACGGATGGGAACAATTGTGTAAATGGAGATACCATACAGGTAACGGAAGAACAGGGTACGGCAGTTGGTTTTGGATTGGATACGACGATATGTCCATCAGGAACGGCAACGATAAGTGTTCCGACTGGTTTACAACAGTTAACGGGTTCGAGTTGGACCTGGATCAATGATGGTTCGTCTTCTGCAAGCTATACGGTTTCGAATGAGTCCGATGGTTCAGTAGTACATGTAATTTTGGATTTCACAAACCCTTCGGGTTGCGTTACAAGAGATACGGCGACGGTACGAGTGGACAATAATTTACCACTATCTTTAAGCGATACGTCNATTTGTGAGGGTGATGATGTAGTATTTAGTTCAGGCTATCCAGCATCGGGTTATACCTATACATGGCAGGACAATTCAACAGGTAATACTTTTGCAATAACGGGTGCTCAATCATCTGATGCTGGAGTAGTGTCGTTATCGATGGTAAGTGATGAAGGTTGTACGGGTAATGCATCGGTTCAATTAACAGTAAACGCACTTCCTGACCCGCAATTATCGGCCTCACCCATTTGTTTTGGAGAGGACAGGATTTTGGATCACGGTTTAACAGGTGTTCAAAGTGTATGGGATCATGGAGAAACAAGCAATCCAATTACAGTGACAACGGCCGGGATTTATCGAGTAACGGTAACGGATGGGAACAATTGTTCAGATACAGCGAGTGTTTCGCTTATTGTGAATACACCACCATCTTTTACTTTGCCTTCTGATACAACGTTGTGTTTGGGAGAGGAGTATGCTTTAGGAACAGGTATGGATGAAAGTACGCATACGCACCAATGGTCAGGAGGAAGTAATTNGACAACAGCGGATATAGTAGTAACGGCATCGGGTGAGTATCGTGTGAATGTAACNGAATTAGCCACAACGTGTATGAGTTCGGATACGATTACATTTNCCTTTTTGGATGTTCCTTCGGTGGACTTGGGTCCCGACACGAATTTATGTATTGGTGAGACAGCGGATTTGATTTCATTGGTAACGGATGCCTCTTATGTTTTCACCTGGAGTACGGGAAGTTCTTCGAGTTCAATTCAGGTATTAAATACGGGTGAGTATTGGTTGGAGGCAGCGAATGGTTCATGTTTGGATCGAGATTCGATTACGGTGGTGTTTTATGATAATCCTGTGTCGGAATTGATGAACGATACGATAGTTTGTTTTGATGATATAGAGAACGGTTTAATCCTTGATCCGGGAAGAAATGGAGAAGACTATTTATGGAGTAGTGGAGAAACGACACAAACGATAAGTGTAGATGAAAAAGGTACGTATTTGGTAGGAATAACCAACTTAGCGGGTTGCCTTACTGAGGATCGGGTAGAGATAAAGGAAGATTGCCCTGCTCACGTATGGTTGCCAAATTCCTTTACTGCCGACGACAACAGTTTAAATGATGTATGGATGATTCAAGGGAGAAGCATAGAGTCGGTAGAAGTTTTTGTATACAACAGGTGGGGAGAGTTGGTTTGGGAAGGAAATGCTTTGGGGCAGTTTTGGGACGGCACTCATTACTTGACTAACCAGCCGGTTCCTCAGGATGTTTATGTTTACCGATTAAAGTATGCTTACTTTAATGTAAACGGGTATTTAAAAACTAAACAGAGAGTAGGTAGAATTGCCCTTATTCGATAAATTAAAATCGTTGTGTTTTTTGTTTTTTTTAACGCTTTTTTAGTGGATTTATAATCTATAATTATCTACCTTTGCACATATGTTTGAATTAGAGAAGCTGGTAGAGCCTAAAACACGTTTAGATAAGAAAGAAAAAACAAGTAATCCCTGTGATTTAATCATATACAATGATGACGTTAACACATTTGACTTTGTCATTGAATCCATTATAAAAATTTGTGAGCATTCCTCTATTCAAGCGGAGCAGTGTACCTGGATTATTCACCACAACGGGAAATGTTCCGTGAAGAGAGGCGCTATAGAAAAGTTAAAACCTATGGCAGAAGCTTTTTTGGATAGAGGCATCAGTGCCGTAATTGAAAGCTGATTAAATTTTTATTTTTTAGAATCCAAGAGGTAATGTTTCAGCTCATTGAGAATCATCGCTGTTGCTCCCCAAACTGTTTTAGAATGAAAATCAAAACATGGCGTGTTTAGGACTTTCCCATTTTTGAATTTTATTTTCATTTTTTTTATAGTTTGAGGTTTAATCAAATCTTCTATTTTGACTTCTATTACATCGACTACTTCACGTTTGTTTGGTATGAAATCAGGCTGATGTTTTGAAAAAGCAAGTATAGGGGTAACCTCAAAGTTACTGGGAGGAATATATAGTTTTGAAAGTTCACCAATAATTGTTATTTCATCTTTTTTTATGTTTGTTTCTTCCCAAGCTTCACGCAGTGCGGTTTCAACTATATCCTTATCTTTTTTTTCTTTTTTTCCACCGGGAAAAGAGATTTGTCCACTGTGTTGTCCTTTGTATTTTGTCCTTTCAATTAAAACAAAATGGGACTTGTTTATTACTGGATAAAGCAAAACTAAAACAGCGGCGATTTTTGGAGAGGATGGATCTAAGTTGGTGTAATTTGCTCGGAATGGTGCAATTTCTTCATGAGCAATTTTTCCTTTTAGCTTTTTTTTTGAGTAGTGGTTTAAAATTGAGATTGTTTCATCGAAATCCATACGACGTAAATTAGTCAATTGATTGAATATGAAGCAAGTTTTGAGTTCAGGATTTACCTGTACCTAAAACGATATCCAATTCTCATTACAACATCAATTGATCCAAATTTTAAATCATTCCATGAGTTTTCTCCTTTAGGTTGTAAAACATTATCTATCGCGTATTTTTCAATTTTAATGTTGAATCGAGTGTAACTCACCGAAAAATCAAAAAACCATGCAAATACATCGTCGTACATATTTCCAAGTTGATATCGAAGTCCACCTGCGATTGAATAGTTGTAACCATCTCCAACCAATTCATTTAGATCTCCACTAATCCATTGTTTTTTGTGCAATAATGAATAGCCACCATTCAATTGAATATATCCATTCATTCTGTAGGTATTATTAAGGCTATACTGAAAGTTGAAATTCATACTTTGTAAATGGCCTCCAAATTTGTTCATGGTAGAGTCATAACCATCGAAGTTGTATTGAGATTTGTCGTTAAAAACTATTGGAGTCCATTCGGCACCAACTTCTATTTTTTTATTTAATCCTACGTTAAGGTTTAGAGGCAGTTCCAGAGGGGCGGCAATTAAAAATTCTTCCCTATTTTGCTTCTCAAAAAACTTATTTTTCCCTGCGCCAATTGAAAAGGTGAAATCTTTTCCCTTTAGAGACTCATCTTTACCTTGCGGGTATGCGAAAAGCCCAGTGAAAGTTAATAATATTAGCGCTATGTTTTTCAAACTGAGACTCAATATCTATAACGGTATTATTTTACTATGCTAAGTGTTTTAATGTATAAAAGTTAAAACGTTAATAGGTTACAAATAGTATGCTTTTTTATGTAATATTTAGCTCGATTTCAATCCTTTTACAGCAAGGTCTTTCCAAAAATCAGGATAAGATTTTGCTACTACGTTGGGCTCCTCAATATCAATCGAGTCAACTTTTAAGCACAATGGTGCAATACTCATAGCAACTCTGTGATCGTCGTAAGTTTCTATTGAACCGTTGAATGATTTAAGAAGAGCATTGTTTACTTTGATTTCATCATCAGGTAGTATATCGATGGAAGCACCAAATTTTTCTAATTCATTTTTAATTGCGGCAATTCTATCCGTTTCTTTAATTCGTAGACTTTCCAACCCTTTGAAATGTCCTTTTATGTTTAAACCTGTTATTGTTGCTGCAAGAGTTTGAGCAACATCAGGGCAGTCCGAAAAATCATAGTCAAATTGTTCGGAATGTTTTTGATCGTTTTTTTCCAAAGTAACTTGTGTTCCTTCAAAAGTTGATTGCACACCAAAATGCTTAAACATTTCTACAATTGCAGAGTCTCCTTGTAAACTTATTTCTTTGAGTCCTTTAAGTGTAATCTTAGCTTTATCTGCAAGGGCAGCGATTTGATACCAATAGGAAGCTGCGCTCCAGTCAGCTTCAACAGTGAACTCTTTCCCTTGATATTTACCTTCCTCAATTTTTATCGTATTGTCTTCAAAAGAATATTTTGCACCAAATTCTCCAATAAGTGCAAGTGTCATTTTTAGATAGGGTATGGAGGCTATTTTTCCAGTCAGCTCCATTTCTAAACCACCCTTTAATTTTGGTGCAATTAGAATTAATGCCGATAAGTACTGAGAGCTTACAGAGCCATCAATACTAATTTTACCTCCCTTCAAGTTTCCTCCTTCAATTTCTAATGGAGGACATCCTTCTTTTTCGAGGTATTTAATTTTGGCTCCAAGTTTTTTTAGTGCATTTACCAATATCGAAATAGGTCTGTTTTTCATTCTTTCACTCCCGGTTAATATCCATTTTCCAGGTGTGTTGGCATAAAAGGCAGTTAAAAAACGCATGGTTGTTCCAGCTGGTCCAACATCTTTTATATACCCTTTTTCAGAGAGAAGTTGAATCATGGTTTCAGTATCTTTTGCAGCAGCAAGATTGTGAATAGGAAAGTAATCATCGCATAGAGCACGAATTATTAAAACGCGATTACTTTCACTTTTGCTGGCAGTTAAATTAACTTCTCCGTTAATTATTTTAGTCTCGGCTTTTATTGTTAGTTTATCCATTAATCAACTATTTTGTTATAGTAAGCTAGAGCGTTGAGCAAGTCATTTTTATCGGCGAAAATATCCCATTTGCAGTTTCCTATTTTTGATAAAAGAGAACATGAAATATTTCCATCTGTATTTTTTTTGTCGTGAATCATTAAGCTGCAATAGGATTCAAAATTTTCCTTTTGCAAAGGTTTTAAATCATAAACAGACTTTAGTGCGGTAACAATTTGGTTTAACTCTGAATCGGATAAACCACATTTCTCTTTTGACAAAAACCCTTCAGCAATCATGCCTATGGCTATAGCTTCCCCGTGAAGGAAAAAGTCACTATCGTTTTCGAGATGCCAGGTTTCTATAGCGTGACCTATGGTATGTCCATAGTTTAGAATTTTTCTGAGACCTTTTTCAAGTGGGTCCTCCAAAACTACTTTGTTTTTAATTTTTACAGAGTGTTCAATGATTTTACTCCAATTGTAGTCTCCACTTACAGTAATGTTTTTTACTTCTTCCCAATAATCAGCGTCTTGGATTAGGGCGTGCTTGATAACTTCAGCAAAACCACTTCTTAATTGACGGAATTCTAATGTTTTAAGGAACGGAGGATAGATTACAACCATTTGCGGGAAATTGAATACACCAATTTGATTTTTTAAACCGCCTAAGTCGATACCTAATTTACCTCCAACACTTGCGTCAACTTGTGAAAGTAAGGTGGTAGCAATATTAATAAAGTCAACACCTCTTTTGTATGTTGAGGCTATAAATCCACCCATGTCACTGATTACACCACCTCCAAGATTTATGACCAAAGCTTTTCTGTCCGCATGCGCTTCGCTCATTGTAAACCAAACTTGAGTCACTATTTCAATGGTTTTGTTTTCTTCGCCACTTTCGGTTTGAATTACTTCTGCTTCCGCAAGGCAGTCAACATTTGTAAGTATCGTAGTTAAGCAATGATCGATTGTATTTTCATCAACAATGATAAAATATTTAGAGTACGATTTATTGTTTAAAAATTCATTAAGATGAGTTAAAGAATCATCACCAATAACAACCGAATAACCTTGAGATTTTACTTCTAACAAAAGATTGAGTTTTAAATTCATTGCGAAAATAATAATAAATAAAGAAGCTGTTGTTTCTGATCCGACATTTTAACCTTGAAAAATGTAGTTGTGACTAAGTGATAATATACTTTGACTAAATATTCTTTCAATTCTATGTAATAAATCCTCATTTTAATCGTGAAATGAATATGATTAGATTTAAAATATTAATAGCTGTTTTATTTTTTTTTGCAGTCGGAATCCATTTTTCATATACTTATGAGGTTCAAGATTCACCGTCTCAGAGTTTAATAAAAAAAGCGAAAACAGTTGGCAAAGGAATCAATTTTGTTCGCCCAGGTAACATTAAATATGCTTGGAAACATTCTTATAATGAGTTGTTGATAAACAGACATCCCGTTCCTAAAGGATTTCAATTAACTCATGTTGTTAAGGGTAGTTTTGAGCATTGGTTAAGATGCCTTCCTCTTAAACCGAAAGGAACTCCAATAAAGTTGTTCAATGGTAAAAAGAAAATGCTACAAGCTTTGAATGCGGGAGTTTTGGATATCGATATAGGTGAAACCGACTTGCAGCAATGTGCAGATGCAGTTATTCGATTGCGATCAGAGTATTTGTATTCACAAAATAAGTTCGCCGATATTCATTTCAATTACACTTCCGGATTTAAAGCCGAATATTCAAAATGGAGGCAGGGGTTCAAAATAGGTGTTAAAGGAAATCATGCCTATTATTACAAAAAGTCTTTAAATACAGACAAAACTTACCAAGGCTTTCGAAAATATCTTTGGAATGTATTTAACTATGCAGGGACCTATAGTTTAAACAAGGAACTCAAAAAACAAACTACAACAAACATTAAAGGAGGAGATGTGCTTATTATTGGAGGTTTTCCCGGACATGTAGTGATGGTTGCGGCTGTATCTGAAAATACTTCCGGAGAAAAAGCAGTCTTGTTAATTCAGAGCTATATGCCAGCACAAAACATACACATTGTAAAAAAACAACTTACCCGCGGTGAAGGAGTGTGGTTTAAGGTTTCCGATCTGGAAAAAAAAGGGTGGAAAACCTGGGAGTTTGATTACACAAAAGAACACCTTAAAACCTGGTAGCAAAAAATGGGAATGAACGTTGAAAAAGTGTACAACCCTTTTTGTTATCTTTGCATCTAAATATTTCTGAATTATGGCGTTAAAGTGCGGTATTGTTGGTTTACCAAATGTTGGAAAATCTACCTTGTTTAATTGTTTATCGAGTGCTAAGGCTCAATCGGCTAATTTCCCTTTTTGTACCATTGAACCGAATGTAGGTACGATTAACGTCCCTGATTCAAGGCTTGAAAAATTAGAAGAGTTGGTTAACCCCCAAAAGGTAGTCCCTAATACAATGGAAATTGTTGATATTGCCGGATTGGTCAAAGGAGCTAGTGAAGGTGAAGGTTTGGGAAATCAGTTTTTAGGAAATATTCGCGAAACCGATGCTATTTTGCATGTTGTACGCTGTTTTGATGATGGAAACATTGTTCATGTTGATGGCTCTGTTGATCCTGTAAGAGATAAGGAAACGATTGATATTGAGCTACAATTAAAGGACTTGGAAACGGTTCAAAAAAGGGTAGAGAAGTCGAAGAAGGTAGCTAAGTCTGGTGATAAGGATGCTAAAAAGCAAGTGGAGCTTTTTGAAAAAGTAGTCGCTACTCTTGAGCAAGGAAAATCAGTTAGAACGATTGAGTTTTCAGAAGATGAGCTACTTCTTGTTAGTGAATTGAATTTAATCACCTCTAAACCCGTAATGTATGTTTGCAATGTAGATGAAGCTGCATTAAAAGGAGGGAATGATTACGTTGAAAGGATTAAAGAAATAGCCAGAGAGGAGCGTGCCGGAGTAATTATGGTAAGCGCCCAACTGGAAGCTGATATTGCTGAATTAGACGATTATGAGGAACGTCAAATGTTTCTCGAAGATGCGGGTCTGAGTGAACCAGGCGTTAATAAATTGATCNGGGAAGCTTATAGTTTNTTGAACTTATCTACTTATTTCACAGCCGGTGAAAAAGAAGTTAGAGCCTGGACAATCAAGAAAGGTATGACTGCTCCACAGGCTGCGGGTGTTATTCATACGGATTTTGAAAAAGGATTCATTAGAGCCGAAGTAATTAAGTATGATGATTACGTTGAGTTTGGATCTGAGTCAGCATGCAAAGAAGCTGGTAAATTGTCAGTTGAAGGAAAAGACTATATTGTAGAAAATGGTGATGTTATGCATTTTAGATTTAATGTATAATTTATTTTATTTAAAAAATCTATCTTATCTGAGGCAACAATTACTATCTGTTTTCGTAATTAAACTATGATTTTAAAAGCTACCGAATTTGCTGCTAACAAACACAGAGGTCAGTTTCGTAAGGGAAATTTAAACACTCCTTACATAAATCATCCGATTAAGGTTGCTTATATATTGGAGAGAGCGGGTATTAATGATGAGGAAGTTTTGGCAGCTGCTATTTTACATGATGTGATTGAAGATACCGATGTTACCTATTCAGACATAAAAAATATTTTTAACGAGCGGGTTGCTGATGTTGTTCTTGAGGTTTCCGACGATAAAGAGTTGACGAAAGATGAACGTAAAGATCGACAAGTAAAAAATGCTCCTCGACTCTCTTATGAAGCTAAATTAATTCGAATTGCTGATAAAATTTGCAACATTCAGGACGTTTGTGGAAAAGACGTTCCTGATTGGAGTTATGAACGTAAATACGAATATCTGGAGTGGGCTAAAAATGTTGTAGATCAAATTGCAGGAACTCACGAGGTTTTAGAAAATTTATTTTATGACGAACATCGTTGGGGAAGGCTTAAAATTTAGATTGTAATTTTCTATCTTTAGGACTTGAACTGTGAAGACTATGAACAATTTCAAAATACCTTTTTTTCTTCTTGCTTTGTTTTTTGTTTTTAGAGCCTCTGCTCAATTAGAACTTGATGGGGATTCTGAGCATGCTATTTCATACGAAGTAAGAAATGACAGTGTTTTAATCTATGTTGATGTATTTAATGATTTATCCATCGATTTAGACTCCGACGATAACTTAGATTCGGGTGACGATTATGTTTATTTAATGTTTGATTTCAACTCAAACGGTGCAATTGATTTAGGTGGTAATCAAATAGATTTATTCTACACTTATGATTCTACTCAATCGCAGGGTATTTGTAATGGACATATTTTATCTCCTTCCTCGATAAACGATTGTGAAGGAAGTACAGGAGGATCTGCCTCGGTAGAATTGAAAGCTACTACCAATAATACAACCCCTCACGTGTTTTACACATTTTCTATCCCGAAAGGTGAGTTGGATTTTGGCAACACCGGTTCCTTATGTGGTAGAATAAGTATAAAGGTGCATACGGGTGGAACTCCTTTAGCCGACGAGGTAAGTTTCCCAGCTCAGACGGTTGTTGAGGATTATTTTGTTAACCCTTATAACCCTATTCAGCTTTATCCAGAGGCAGAAATCATTTTGCCTACAGGTCAGGTTGCTCCTGATCAAACTCCAGTTGCTGTATGCGTAGGAGACACTTTAAAAGTTGACCAGGTTTATCCTCATTATCATTGGAATGGGTTAAGTCAAGAGTATTTTCAACTTGTTAGGAACGACCTGGCAGATCAATATTACTTTAAAATTTCTGATGAAAATTGCATCTATACCGATACTGTTAATGTTCAGCTTCTTGATGAGAAGCTTTGCGAGGGAGCCTATGTTTTCCCAAATATTGTGGTTCCAAATAGCGATGGTATAAATGATGTTTTTCAGCTCATGATTGGTCAGGAATTGCTTAATCAGGATTGGAAAGGGTCCAAACTTAGGATATTCAACCGATGGGGTCTCAATGTTTTCGGCTCAAAGGTAGATGATTCATATCCAATTTGGCATTTGAGACTGGAAAATGGTAGGTTGGTTTCACCAGGAACCTACTATTATACTTATATTACTCCAGGAGATAATCCTCGGAGAATTCATGGCTTTTTTACAGTTCTGCATGGAGAATAAACCAGGATTGTTTCGAAGGTATTTTAAATCATTAATGTTTGGAGGTTTGTCCTACGCTGCAACTTGTGGTGTATTTATACTTATGGAGAGTTCACGCTATCTTAGAAAAGACAAATACATAATTCCTGTTTTGTTATTTTTACTCGTTCCTTCGTTGGTTTTTTCTTTTTTTAATTTGAAAATCAACAAAACAACAAAGTATAAAATTAATATCCGAAGTATTTTAAGTTATTCCTTAACCATTGTATTTATTTGTATTATTCATATTTTCTCTGTGAGAAAAATCGAAAATATTGATGAAAGAATTTTGATTCCATTTGCTGTTATTTTTGGTATTGCTTTTTCTATAGCTCACATTAGTTATTTATTCATACTTGCTTTGGGTAAGCAAAAGGTCAAAGAGGATTTGATTGATAATTAATTTTTTTTGTTGACTTCCCGAAAAACTGATTGCTCATCTTTGTATTATGTGTTTTTAGTACTTAAATCCCTGTTTTTCTTTATCCCAGTAAATATTACAAGAAAAGGCTAAATGTTGGTAATTTATTGAAATTCTGTCAATTAATAGCTTTCATGGTAATAAACATGTATCTTTGCACGCGCTATAATCCGTCTTGTCGCTCCAGTTTACTGGGGAGGAAAGTCCGGGCATCGCAGAACACCATACCTTTTGAAAGAGAGGGCGGTTTTAAAACCGACAGCTAGTGTTACAGAAAATAACCGCTTTAATAAACTTGTTTTATTGGAGTAAGGGTGAAAAGGTGGGGTAAGAGCTCACCAGTGCAGTAAGTAATTCCTGCAGCTGAATAAACCTTATGGGATGAAAGCTTAAATAGGCTGGAGTGTTCTTAGGAACTAAGAGTTGTTCGCTCGATTTCAGTGGGTAAGGCGTTTAGATAAATGACAAGACTAGACAGAACCTGGCTTACAGGATTATTAGCGTTTTTTATGAACTTAAATTTTTTGAATGACATTTTCAGAATTAGGATTGAGTGAGGAGCTATTAAAAGGACTCGATGAGCTCGGGTTTGAGACTCCAACTCCAATTCAACAAAAAGCAATTCCTGTATTGCTGGAAGGCGAGCGCGACTTAGTTGCCTTGGCCCAAACAGGAACCGGGAAAACAGCAGGTTTTGGTTTACCAATGCTTCAGAATACTGAGCCTGGTTACATGAAGCCTCAGTCGATTGTTTTATCACCAACTCGTGAGTTAGGTAATCAAATTGCTGATGATTTAAGAAATTTCTCCAAAAGTATGAAGGGGATTAAAATCGTATCAGTTTATGGTGGTGCTAACATTAGTACTCAAATTAAAGAATTAAAAAAAGGATGCAACATTATTGTTGCTACTCCAGGTAGATTGGTCGATCTTATAAAAAGAGGCGTTGCTAAACTGGAGGAAATTGATAGGGTTGTTCTGGATGAAGCAGATGAAATGTTGAATATGGGGTTTAAAGATGATTTGGATTTTATTTTAGATCAAACGCCCCCTACTAAAACGACATGGTTGTTTTCAGCGACGATGGCTAAAGAAGTAGAGCGAATTGCGAGAAATTATATGGCCGACCCTTTTAAAATTACTGTTGGAAGACAAAATGAGGGAGGTGAAAATATTGAGCATAAATTTTATTTGGTACAAAATCGTAACAGATTTCCAGCTTTAAAAAGAATTGTTGATGTAAATCCTGAGATTTTTGGTTTGATTTTTTGTAGAACCAAAAGAGATACACAAGAAATTTCAGACCGATTAATTGCTGAAGGATATAACGTAGATGCCTTGCATGGTGATTTGTCGCAGCATCAGCGTGATCGGGTTATGGATAAATTTCGCGAGCGTAAAATTCAATTGTTGTGTGCTACTGATGTTGCAGCCCGAGGAATTGATGTAAGCGATATTACTCATGTTATTAACTATGAATTGCCTGAAGATATTGAGTCCTATACTCATCGATCAGGACGTACTGCAAGAGCAGGTAAAAAAGGTGAGTCTCTGGCTATTATTACAGATAGAGACAAGTACAAAATAAAACGTATTGAAAAAATAATTAAAAAGAAATTTTCTCAGGCAAAAGTTCCAAGTGGTGATGTTGTTTGTGAATCTCAGCTTTTTAAGTTGATTGAAGAAGTAAAATCAGCACAAATTATTGAAGAGGAGTTTGAAAAATACAGAGAGCGCGTATTTGAGCAGTTAACTGAATTTTCTCGTGAAGAGCTTATTGAGCATTTTATTTCGAAAGATTTTAACCGATTCATTGAATACTATAAAGATTCTGATGATATCAATTCAACTGGAGGGCGAGACAGAGACAGAGGACGCGATAGAGATCGAGGAAGAGGACGCGATAGAGATAGAAGAAGAGGCGATAGGGATCGTTCTTCGAGAAATGAGAGAAGAGGTAATCGAGATAGTGGTGGCAGAGGAGCTGAAGCTGGGTTCAAAACTATTTTTATTAATGTAGGAAGCTCTGATGGTTTAAATAAAGGAAGTCTAATCGACTTTGTTTGCAGCAATACCGATGTAAGAGGTAGAGTTATTGGGAAAATCAGAATGAATGAGAAGTTTAGTTTTATAGAGGTAGAAGAGGCTTCATCAGATAAAATTTTAAACGGACTTCAGGGTTCTGACCACGATGGAAGATCTCTGAGAGCAGAGTTTGCAAAACCAAGAAGATAAATTGAGGCACAATTTATAGATTAAGTCTCAGTAAGTGTTAACTTACTGGGGCTTTTTTATTGAATTTTTTTTATCAAAAATGATTCGCTTAATAAGTAAATTTGAAGTGTGAATACTTTAGTTCAATTTATAGAATCCTCTTTTCCAAAGAAAGGATATTGTTTTTTTGAAACCATTCAATCGTTGTGGAGTGGCTATGGTAGTATAGAAAGGTGGAAAAACAGCAAGGGTGAATCTATTGTTATAAAGCATATTCAATTTCCGGATGAAAAAAATCATCCAAGAGGATGGAATTCTAATTTTGGTCATTTACGAAAAGTTAAATCTTATGAGGTAGAAAGTGAGTGGTATCAACATTTTGCCGACAAAAGTAACGCGAGAGTTCCTAATAAACTTTTGCAGGCTAAATTAGGAGATGCTCAAGTGATTGTTTTGGAGGATTTAAATGCTTCTGGTTTCACTGTTCGTCCTCGAATTGTTAGCGAAAATCAGTTTAAATCTTGTATTTCCTGGCTTGCTCAGTTTCATGCTGATTTTATGAACGTTTCTGGATCGGGTTTACTTTGGGAAAAAGGCACATACTGGCACCTGGAAACTCGTCCTGAAGAGTACGATAAAATGGAGTCTGGCTCATTAAAAGAATATGCTGCAAAAATAGATTCGATTTTGTCGGGTTGTAGTTATAAAACATTGGTTCATGGGGATGCAAAATTGGCTAATTTTTGCTTTTCAGAAAACAATAAGGCGGCAGCAGTTGATTTTCAATATGTGGGAGAGGGGTGTGGAATGAAGGATTTAGTTTATTTTATGAGCAGTGTGCAGGACTTTGAAAGTATTGAACGGGAAAAAGAAGTTCTGGATTTTTATTTTAATGAATTGGCTCGATTCCTGGGAGGTAAAAATGATGAGCTTGAAAAAGAGTGGCGTAGGCTTTATAAGTTTGCTTGGGCTGATTTTAATCGCTTTTTGCAGGGATGGAGTCCTGGTCATTGGAAATTGAATGATTATGTCAGTCAAATTACATCTCATGCAGTTTGGTCTATTCAGCTTAATGAACTCTCAGAAAAAGCAAAAAAATCAGCTTTAGAAGCTGGTAAATTTATTCAAAGAAGCATCTCCGGTAGTTTTTTAGTGGAATCAAAAGGAAATCACTTAAGTATGGCCTCTCGAATTATAACTGAAGTTGATAAGAAAGCTCAATACATTATTTTAAAAAACCTTTCTTCAACTTTAAGTAAATATAATTTTGGTTTGCTTTCAGAGGAGTTGCAAGATGATTCTTCGCGGTTTAAAAACCCATATTTTTGGTGCATCGACCCATTGGATGGAACGCTTCCTTTTACGGAGAAAGTTAACGGATATGCCGTTTCAATCGCTTTGGTTTCTAAGGAAGGAGTTCCTGTTCTTGGTGTAATTTATAATCCTAAAACAGAGGATTTATACACTTGTGTTAAAGGTGAGGGAGCATTTAAGAATGGGAAGCCGATTGTCCTTAAATCATCGGAGAAAAAGTTTACATTTATTACTGATCGTTCTTTTGTTGAATCCAAATCTTTTGACGCATTTGTTTCAGAGTTAAAATTNAAAAAAAAACAGGAAGGACTTAATGAGTTTGAAATCATCTCTCAAGGTGGGGCCTGTATGAATGCAATTTGGGTTCTGGAAAATTCACCCGCTGTTTATTTGAAACTACCTAAGGATGAGGTTGGTGGCGGAAGTATTTGGGATTTTGCAGCCTCGGCATGTTTTTTTAATGAGCTTAATTTGAGAGCAACCAATTACGATGGGGGAAAGTTGGATTTAAATCGAAAAGATTCAACTTTTATGAATCATCAGGGAATATGGTTTGAAGCTTAGTTTTTAAAGAGTTTATTTTTATTGATTCGAACGAAAAACCCATTGCCTTTTTCATTGTCTTCCAAATGAATGTTTTCTGTGAATTTTAGTGTTCCCTGGTGCCATCCTGCAAAATAAAGCACACTGTCCACAACTACGATTTTATTTATACCTTCTTCTTTGTCGCTTGAAATAAGTTTTGTGGAAATTATACTATGATTTTTAATAGCGCTCAAAGCAATATCATAATTTCCTTTTTGATTTTTAATGGGAATATCGTTAATTAATCCATGTTGATTTAAAACTGTACTCATGAGTATATCTCCTTTTTTCGTTAAAGCAATGTAACGACTCCAATCATTTTTGGGAGAGGTTTGAATTTCAAAATGAATTATATTTAAACTGCTATCCAGTATAGCATAAAAGCCATCTTTTCCTCCTTTACTTTTGAGAGGTATTTTTTGAGTTCTATTTTTATTTTTCCAAAACAAAGTGTCGCCCTCTATCTGTCCGCAAAAATGAATAAACCCTTTGTCCTCAACACAGCTTAGGATTATATCTCCTCCTTTTGTTCCAAAAGACATTTCTTTGGTTTTTTTAAATTCTCTATTTAGAAAAAGAACAACAGCATCCTCGTTTTTACTTCCATAAACAAGAGTTTCTTTATCGATTCTTATAATTCCTCTACCGGTGAAGTTTTCACTGTTTTGGTGGTCTATTAAGTCTCCATCAAAAGATATTTTATAAATGCTTTTATCGGGAGTTTTTCCTGTAACAAGAATTTCTTGGTTTGTTGCATCTAGGTTTATGAGTTCTCCTTTTGAGTCGAATTCTTTTTTCCACAATAGTTTTCCATTTTTATCCAGTTTGGATACAAATGGTGTTTTATATTTTTTTGTATTATTGAATCCGCAACTGTATATGTTTCCATTTTGATCTAGTGTAGAATTGTATACCCAGTCTTTTTCTTTTCCACCAATGGATTTTGCCCATATAATGTCTCCTTCGGATGTTATTTTTAAAATAAAAATATCGTAGCTGCCTTTTGATTCCAATAAAATCTCATTTCTGTAAATAAAATTATCACTGAATATGCCNGTTAGAATAATATCACCTTCAGGAGTGATGTCTAAATCATAGCATTCATCGAATTTACTACCTCCGAAACTTTCGTAATTTTTATTGTTTTGAGAACAAGAAAAGAAACAAAATATTGAGAATAAAAATGCAATTGGTTTCATTATTTAAATTTACACTATGGTACTTAAAACTTATACAAATAATTATATTTTTTAATCAGATAATAAATTGGTTCGATAGTTTTAAAAAAAGAAATATAGATTTAAGAAATGTATAAAAAAGTAGTTCTGGTTATTTTTATATTTTTCTCTGTTACTTTGTTTTTTGTATCATTTTCTAACAAAGTAATTCAAGAATCTTCCTCTAAGTTTATTGATGTTAATAATAAATTTGATGTTGCCGTTTTATTGGGCACAGCCAAGTTTATGAAAAATAAACAAATGAATTTATTTTACAGTAATCGGATTCAAAAGGTTGTTGACCTTTACAGGTCGGGAAAGATAAAGTACATTGTAGTTTCTGGAGATAACAGTAGGCAAGGGTATGATGAGCCTACAACAATGAAAAATGATTTGATAAAAAATGGAATTCCGAGCTCAATAATTTATTGCGATTATGCGGGCTTCAGTACAATTGATTCCATGCTCAGAATGAAGCTGATTTTTCGCGAGCATAGATTTGTGGTTATTTCCCAACGTTTTCATATTGAAAGAGCGATATATATTGCACGAAGAAACGGATTGGAAGCATATGGTTTTTGCGCAAAAGATGTTCCAGGTGGGTATGCAGCCTTAAACGGTTTCAGAGAAAAATTAGCAAGATTAAAGGCTCTTTTGGAAGTAATTATCGGAAAAGGTCCTTATTTCAAAGGGAAAACAATTTCGATTATAAAAACTTGAGAACTTTTACAAGGGAGACCAACAGGGCCAGTAGAATCAAAATAGTGATTACAATTTTAGTGGATCCTTTATAGTTTATTGCTCTTTCTGATTTATCTTTTCGATAGCTCCAAACGGCTGCAATTGTGAAAACAGCTAAAAAACAAAGAGCAAAAGCAATTCTTCCTGGAGTAAATAACATGGTACAAATATAAAGGTTTTAATTGAGTTGAATTTATATCGAAATTAGAATTACTTAATGGTTTTTAGTAAATCCTCAGCTTCTTTCTTTATTTTTTCTCCTCCTTTAATCGCGTTTTGCAAAAAGGGTTTTGCTTTTTTCGAGTCGTTCAACTGTATGTATGATTTTCCGATATAAAGTTGACATTCATAATAATTTGTTTCGTTGGGAGAAATATTTAAAAAGTGAGATATTGCACTTTTGTATAGTTTTTTATTGAACTGAAGAAGTCCTAAATCAAAGTCGTTGTTTTGCAGTATAGAGTCTTTTGAAAATTTCAATTTATTTGCATCATAAAGTCTATTCTTTAAAACTTTATCATGTTCATAATTTAAAGACAATAAGTTGTCGCTGGAGTCTTTTTTANCCTCGCTTAAATTTATTGCGTTATTTGGTTTTGAAGCAGTTAAACCATTTATAGTATAATGAATTGAGTCAAAATCATCTTCNTTTTCCAGATCTATTACCTCTTCTTCTAGTATTGTGTTAGTGAACCCCCCCTCTTTTAAGGAATATTTTTTTTCTGTATCTATACTGTCTTGTATTCCTGTTGTACTATTCAGTTTTACTGCCATATAATCATCCAGGGAGTCAGTCCATTGAACTGAATTGGTAGATTCCCTTTTCCGCCCAGAGATTTCACTAACTTCACCGTTATAAGATAATTTATTATTGTTGTCGACTCCGCCTGGTGAGATATTTAACAATTTGTTTTGTTCTTTATCTTTGTATACTTCTTTTGAGTCGGGTTTTGAACAAGCAAACGAATTAACAATAGAGGAGTCATTGTATTCTATAGAGTAACTATAGTTTGTTGCCAAGTTTGAGTCTTTTAAATTTATTGAGTTACCATTTGCTTTAGAATCTGATGCCCACTGAAAGTTTTCGGCATCTTGTTTTTCTGTTTTTTCCAATAACGGTTTCTGAACGGCTATTTCTTNTCGTGTTTTATTAAGTTCGTTTAATAAAAAAACAAAGGCTAAACAGGCAGCAGCTAATCCTGTTAGAGTTATGTAAAAAGGTGGTCTTCTTTTTTCTTTTTTTGTAAATGAAGATTTTACTTCGTAATAGTTTTTTTGTGATTGAACTTGTTTTTCGAAGCCCTCCAAAGCGTCTGAGCAAAACTTACAATTTATTGTATGTCTTTCAACTTCATTTCTTTCTTTATTGGTAAGCTGATTATTACAATATGCCAGAATCTTTTCCTCAGAAAGGCATTCAGAGTTCGAGAATATGGTATGTAAGTTTTTTTTATTCACTTTTGGATTCAATACAAATTTTCAAATTTCTTTTTCCATTCTGGATGTAACTTTTTACTTTTTTGATCGCATAACCGGTTTGCAGGACAATTTCATTGTAACACAATTGCTTGAGATAAAAAAGTTGGATGCTTTTCTTTTGCTCCTCTTTAAGCATTTCAATACAATCTTCCAAGTGGACTAAAAGTGCTTCGTTTTTAATAGTTGGATGATTAAAAAGGTCAAATTCCACATCTTCATTTTGATTCAGCTGAAATTCTTTTTGTTTTTCAATGCTTTTTTTCTTCTTTCTTAAAAAGAGCATACATTGGTTATAAGTAACCCTGTAAAGCCAACTTTTATAGTTTGATATTTTGTGAGACAGTAATTTGTCTGATAGAAGTTCGTAAAGCTCAGTACATAAATCTTTAGCGTCGCTCTCACTCGCCAGATATTTTAAACAGCATCCATAAGTTAAATGAAAATGTCTTTGATACAAATAAACCAAGTAATGTTTGTTTTGAGTCGTTTGATACAAATCAATTAATTCTTCATCAGATTTATTTGAGTAGCTTATTTTCAACGTTGGCCAAAATAAATAAAATTTTGAACATTTTGGTTGAGTTATTCAATCCTGGATTTATTTAGAGAAAACAGCCATTAGTTCGCTAATGGTTAATTTTAAAAACTTTTCATAGGACTCAATTAGATTTAGTGTTTGATTCAATTGCTCTCCCTTATAATGTCTCAGCATATTTGTTTTATATTTTTTTACAAGTTCAGGGATTCCTTCATCTCTTCTTTTTCTGTGTCCAATAGGGTAGTGAACTTCTATTTTTTCTGATGAGGAATTTTTAAAAAATAATTGGATTGAGTTTGCGATTGAGCGCTCATCTGGATCTAAATACGATTTACTGTATTCTTTATTCTCAATCACTTCCATTTTTTCTCTAAGCTTATCGATTAAAGGATTCGAAGCGAAATCGTCTTCATAATGTTCTGCTTTTAAATCACCTGTAATTAAAGCAACAGCTACCATATACTGCAAACAGTGGTCTCGATCTGCCGGATTATTTAAAGGACCTTTTTTGTCAATTATACGAACTCCAGGCTCTTGAGTATGTATTACAATTTTTTCTACTTGATGAATATCTTCTTTGTATTGTTTGTTGAGTGTGATTGCAGCTTCCACAGCCGACTGAGCATGAAATTCAGCCGGAAAAGAAATTTTAAAAAGAATATTTTCCATAACATAGGACTCAAGTGGACGCGCTAAAATAATTTTGTTTTTATTGAACAGTACATCTTCAAACCCCCAATTGGGTGCCGATAAAACTGATGGGTAACCCATTTCACCCTTCATAGCCATAAAAGCCAAGTGAACGCCTCTACTTGTTGCATCGCCTGCAGCCCATGATTTTCTTGATCCTGTATTGGGGGCGTGTCTGTAGGTTCTTAAGCTGTGACCATCCAGCCATGCATTGGAGAGCGCATTTATAATTTGATTTCTGTTGCCTCCAAGCATTTTTGTCACTACGGCGGTTGTTGCGATTTTCACTAAAATAACATGGTCNAGACCCACTCTGTTGAAACTGTTTTTTAAAGCAAGTACTCCCTGGATTTCATGTGCTTTAATCATTAATGTCAATACCTCTCTCATAGACATTGTTTTNCCCTCTTGTCGAGAGAGGTAATCGGCCACAGCTAATATTCCTCCAAAATTGTCGGATGGATGACCCCATTCTTCAGCTAACCAGGTGTCATTAAAGTCCANCCAACGAATCATACATCCAATATTAAATGCTGCTGTAACAGGATCAAGTTCATAATCTGTTCCAGGTACACGGGCTCCGTTTNTAAAATTACAACCNGGNACTGTGGGGCCCAGTAATTTTGTACACGCTGGAAATTGTAAAGCAAAAATTCCACAACCCAATGCATCCAAAATATTGTAATAGGCAATTTTATAAGCTTCATCACTTGTTATTGATGCATCTAAAACATAGTCAGTTATTGCAAGTATTATATCGTCTGTTTTTTCCTTCATAAAATTTATTCTCTTTCGGATATGGGTTTTACTTCTCGAGATTTTGGACCGATGTATTCGCAGCCTGGTCGAATCAATCGATTGTCGTCATGTTGCTCAAGAATATGCGCAGCCCACCCGGTAACTCTTGAGGCTGCAAAAATTGGCGTGTAAAGTTCTATTGGGATACCAAGAAGAAAGTAAGCTGTTGCAGCAGGAAAATCTAAGTTTGGATAAATTTTTTTCTCTGCAATCATGGTTTTTTCCATTATTGATGAAATNTCATGCCATTTTGTAATGCCTTTTTTTTCAGCAAGTTGTTGTCCAAGATTTTTTATGACTTCAGTTCTTGANTCTCCAGTTCTNTAGAGTCGATGACCAAATCCCATAATTTTTTCTTTATTTCGGATTTTATTCAGAGTGAATTCTTTTGCCTTTTCAGGTGCACCAATTTCCTGTAGCATATACATTACTTGTTCATTTGCTCCACCATGAAGAGGGCCTTTAAGTGTGCCAATTGCAGAGGATACTGCATTGTATAAGTCGCTCAAAGTAGCTGCGGTTACTCTTGCGGAAAAAGTAGATGCATTGTATCCATGTTCGGCATATAAAATCAAAGAATTATCCAGAGTTTTTACACTTAAAGAGTCGTTTGTTTCTTCTCCAAGAATCATAGTTAGAAAATTTTCCGAATAAGAAAGGTTGGAGTTGGGCTCAACAGGAGATAAACCCTTTGAAATTCGATAGCTGTTCGCCACAACTGTTGGCATTTTTGAGAGGAGCAACATTGCTTTTCTGAGGTTCTCTTCGTGTGTATTTGTTCCTAAACTATTTTTTGTGTCGAANGATCCCAACATAGATACNCCCATTTTTAACAAATCCATAGGGTGCGCATGGGAAGGCATTTTTTCGAAAACCGAATACATTTCTTTCGGAATTGTTCGGTTTGATTTTTCAAAATCCTCAAAATCTGTAAGTTGCGAAATTGTTGGTAAATCTTCATGCAACAATAAGTAAGCTACTTCCAAAAAAGAGGTTTTCGCACACAGCTCATTAATGTTGTAACCTCGATACCAAAGACTGTTGGTTTCAACGTCCACTTTGGAGATGGTTGTATCTCCCGCTATTAAACCTGCTAAACCTTTATTTGCTCTCATTTTTTTTGGTTTTTATAGTTTGCTGCTTTTTTATCAATTTTAGCATAAGCTTCATAGTCAATAAGTTCATATAGTTCTTGACGCGTTTGCATTTTATTTAAAAATGATTTTTGAGCTCCTTCTTTTTTTATTTCCTGATATAAGTTCTCAGTATTTTTCATAGTAACTCGTAATGCNGAAACTGGAAAAATTACAACCTTATATCCGATAGCAAATAGTTCTTTTGCACTCAATAATGGTGAAACGCCGAATTCCGTCATATTAGCCAGTAGAGGAACATTAATTTCCTTAGCAAAATCTTTGAATTCTTTCTGGCTTTGAAGAGCTTCTGGGAAAATTAAATCGGCTCCGGCATCTACATATGCTTTGGCTCTCGAAACGGCTTTTTGAAAACCTTCTCCCGAGCGTGCGTCCGTTCGAGCGATNATTAAAAAGTTTTTGTCTTTTCTTGCTGAACATGCAGCTCGTATTTTTTCNCACATATTTNCTTTTGAAATCAATGTTTTTCCAGGCAGATGGCCGCATCTTTTTGGCATTACCTGATCTTCCATATGCATTCCAGCGAGTCCTATGCTCTCGAGTTCCTGAACTGTTCGAACAACATTAATAACCTCTCCAAAACCAGTATCGGCATCTGCAATACAAGGCAAATCAACAGCTTGTGTTATGTACTTTATAAAAAAAGAGAACTCACTGAGTGTTAAAAGTCCTATGTCGGGTAATCCTGCACTTGCTGATAATGCGGCTCCAGATATGTATACGCCTTCAAAACCAACCTGTTGTATCTGTTTGGCTGTTAAAGCATTGTAGGCTCCAGGTAAAACTATACCCTCTTGGTTAATCTTGTTTTTAAAGTATTTCCTTTTTTCTTCTATTGATTTAATTTCTTCTTCACTCATCTCTATAATATTCAGTTCGCTCTTAAAATATGCTAACGCATAAAAACAAAGCTTGTTTCCAAAAATTCTATTTAGAGGTGAAAAATAGAACCATGCAATAATCTTCACGTACACAATATGTAATTAAAATGGCGGCAGATGTCAACGGATTCTTTTTTTGGTTTCAAAAATGTCGGTGTTCTCGGTGCTTCAGGTAAAATGGGCCGGGGTATTGTTTTGTTGCTCGCAAAAAAAATACTCTTTCAAAATTTAAAGTACTCAAGAAAGCAAAAAATATTCGCTTTTGACTTATCTATCGATAGTTTAATTGANATGGTTAATTATATTGAATTTCAATCAATTAAGTATTCTGAGAAAAACATAATCTTGTTAAGGGAAATGTATTCAGGTCGTTCTGAATTGTTCAATGATACTGACTTTGTTCAAGCCTATTTAAAAGATATGAAAGAGTTGGTTGTTGTTAGTGATAATATCGATTCTGTTCAAGATTGTGAATTGATTTTTGAGGCCGTAGCGGAGGATATTGAAATAAAATCAAACTTATTAAGTGCTATTGATAAAAAAAGTAAAGTTAAACCGTATTATTTTACTAATACATCGTCAATTCCAATTTCAGTTTTAGAGAAGAAGTCCGGAATTGAGGGTCGAGTAATTGGACTTCATTTTTATAATCCTCCCCCGGTTCAAAAATTATTGGAGATAATAAAAACTGAAAAAACAGAATTGGAGTTAATAAAGTTGGCCGATGATATTGCGGAGTTATTAAACAAGACCGTTGTGTATGCGCCTGACTGTGCAGGATTTATAGGTAATGGACAATTTCTTCGAGAGGTTTCGTTTGCTTTAAGTTTGGCGTCTGAATTGTCAAAAGATTATGGAATTGACAAAGCAATATATACTATAAATCAAACAACAAAAATTTTGCTTTTACGCCCTATGGGGATATTTGAAGTAGTTGATTATGTTGGCATAAATGTATGTGATGCTATTATGACAGTTATGCAAAGTGCATTCCCAAGTGAAAAATTCAATAATTCTCTTTTAAAGGCATGGATTGAAGCTGGAGTACTGGGTGGTCAGGATACTAAAGGAAAAACCAAAAATGGNATTTTTAAATATGAATCAGGACAAATAAATGGTGTGTTTAACGGAGTCGAATATTCTGCTGTTGAACCTTTAAGTTTTGAAGGTGTTCAAACGCTATTATGGAAAGATTTAAAATCGGATAAATCAATTGAGAGTACATTAAATAAATATTTCTCAGACCTTCAAAAATGCAATAATTCTTTGGTGGAATTAGCAATTACTTATGGTAAAGCTTGTTGTTCAATTGGTGAGCAATTGGTTGTTCAAAAAATAGCTTTTTCCAAAAAAGACGTCAATAAAATTATGACACTTGGTTTTCATCATTTGTATGGTCCTGTCAATGTTTTTTTTGAGTCTTACAGGATTAAGGATAGAATTGGTGATGATGAATAATAAATGTGATGAGTTATGAAAAATCCTTTCACATCAAATGAACATGAGATGATTCGGCAAACAGTTCGAGAATTTGCTGAAAAAGAAATACAGCCGCTTGCATATCAGTTGGATAGAGATGAGTCTTTTTCCGTAGATTTAGCCCGAAAAATGGGGGATATGGGGCTTTTTGGGATGTGTATCCCTCCTGAATTTGGTGGTCAGGGTTTGGATTATCTTTCTCTGATAATTGCCATTGAGGAGATTGCTCGAGTGGACAGTTCTCAAGCAGGAACACTATCTGTTCATAATTCTCTCGGTGCTGGCCCTATTTATTATCATGGTACAGATGCTCAAAAAGAAAAGTTTTTACCGGATTTATGTACGGGAAGAAACATATGGGCATTTGCTCTTACTGAGCCGAACTCAGGTTCTGATTCAAGAAGTTCAAGTACTCGAGCAGAACTTAAATCAGGAAGTTGGCTTATTAATGGAACAAAAACTTTTATAACTAATGTGAATACTCCAATTACAAGAGGCGTAACAGTTCAGGTTGTAACAGGGACTAATAAAGGGAAAAAAGAGTTTTCAACCATTTTGGTTGAGAAGGGAACAAAAGGAATGTCAGCAGAGGATATTCATGATAAGTTAATGTGGCGAGGAACGAATACAGCTCAGTTGTTTTTTGACAATTGTTCCGTTTCAGAGGAAAATTTACTCGGAATTCAAGGTGAGGGTTCAAGAATGATGTTAAGATCACTGGATTCAGGAAAATTGGGGATAGCAGCTATAGGAGTTGGATTGGCTCANGGCGCTTATGAAATGGCTCTCAAATATGCAAAAAGCAGAAAGCAATTTGGAAGATCTATTTCTAATTTTCAAGCTGTTTCATTCAAGTTGGCAGATATGCATATGAAGATTGAATTAGCAAGAAATATGTTGTATAAAGCTTGTTGGTTGCGTGACAATAATCAGCATTTTTCGATTGAAGCAGCTATGGTTAAATTGTATAGTTCTGAAATTGCGAAGGAAGTTGCAGATGATGCTGTTCAAATTCACGGAGGTTATGGATTAATTAAGGAATACCCTGTTGAGCGATTTTATAGAGATCAACGTATGCTCCAGGTAGGCGAGGGTACCTCAGAAATTCAGAGGTTGATTATTTCAAAATATATTGGTTGTTATACGAAATGAAATAAATAATTTCATTTTAAGCACAACTATTCGATTTAAGCTTCGTTATCGCAAAAAAGATTAATGAAAATTCAAAACGAAAGTGATAGCTATTTTGCACTAAACAAAATCAAGACTTGGCTTCAAGTTGGAGTTTATAGCAGAGATTCATACACAGAAATAGAAAATACGGTAAAGGCTCTTGAGGACTATATGGGTATTCCTCTGCCGGCAAAAAANTTTATAGAATCGAGATTCAGAAAAAACTAAACTTCCAGCGAAATTTTTAATTCTTCAAAAAGTGTTAAATCTTCCTTTTTAACTCCTCCTGGCTTTGTTTCTGGGTTGTTCAAATAAAAAATTAGGTTATTTAAATCGGAGGCTAATCTTAACTTTTTGTTTTCTTTTGCAACTTGATTTTCATTATGTAAACGTTCAATGGCAGTTTTCTTTTTTTCTCCCTTAAGTTCGTTTATTATGCGCTCCATTCCCTTTGTCATAGTAATGTAGATTTAATCTTCAGTCGAAATTTGAATGTGTAAATTTATAAAAGAAATGTTGATTTTTACTAACCAATTAAAACAGGTTCGTAAATTTCAAGATTGTAGGTCTTTTGAGTAAGTCTGATGTTACTTTTAAAGGTTATTTTTAAGTTTTTATCGAATAATAAATATTCAAATTCATTTCCAAGGTATTGTTCTTCAATTATCTGGAATTGTTTTCCTTTTTTAATCTTTAAAGCACTTTGAGGTAGCCAATAGTCTTTTTTTTCATTGTAATTTGTATTGAAGCTATTATTAAGTGCTTTTCCTTTAAATATGTTTACCAGACCCAGAAGTTGTGCAGCATATTTTGAAGGTGGACGCTTTGTGAGTTCATAGGAGGTTCCTTTTTTAAGGAGTTTTCCATTTTGAATGATTAAAATTTCATCTGAAAAAGTTAATGCATCTCGAGAATCGTGCGTAACAAATAAAAGCCCTATTTCTAGTTTTTCAACGATGTTTTTTAGTATGGCTTTGAATTCTGTTTTTGAAATGTTGTCCAAGTTACTAAAAGGTTCATCGAGAAGTAAAAGAGGGGGTTCCTCAATTATTGCTTTAGCCAAGGCAACTTTTTGTTTTTGTCCTCCAGAAAGTTCTTTTGAGGTTTTGTTTCGAATTGATTGTAAACGACAAAGATTAATAATTTCTTCTGTTTTTGATTCTTGATATGATTTTTGATATTGAATCAAATGGTGACGAATGTTGTCGTATACTGTATATCCTGGTTCCAATTGAAAGTCTTGATGTACAATTGCAATTCCTTTTGTTCCGGGAACCAGTTTTTCAGATTTATTAAAAACGCGTTCTCCTTGAAAATATATTTCACCTGTGTCCCTGTCCATAAAACCTCTAGCCGCTTTCAGAAGAGAAGTTTTTCCGCATCCGCTTTCACCCAGAATGCATAATATTTGCCCTTTCTTTACTGTAAAAGTTAAATTTTTCAGTACAGTTATCTCTCCATAGGAAAGGGTGAGGTTTTGAACTTGTAAGAGCATAAATCAAAAATAAAAAAAGCCGTTAAACAATGGTTTAACGGCTCGTTAATATATAAAGTTATTTTTATTTTAAATTAAAACTTGAAGAACTAACCACTTTTCCATCGATTAGAATTTCAGAATTATAACTTCCCTCAGGAAATTCTAAATCTGTATTTACATAGGCCAGGGTTATGTTTTGTTCTTCCCCTGTATAAGTGAAGGCTTTATGAGCTGCATACGTTAAAGCTCCGTTTGGATGAACGTTTAAATCATCACCGTTTATATCCAGATTACCCATTGTTTTTCCCTCAGGTGTAATGATTTTTAAGGTTACATTTTTTTCTCCTGTTTCAGTTATTTCATTCGACATAATAGTGAAGGAAAACTCAATTTTATCGGTTCTTCTGGCCAATGAAGTTCTTTTCCATGGTCTTTTTTGGCTGTTTCTTTTTTTATAAAATTCAATTACAGGTTGAGGAACCTGAAGTTCAGAGGCTATTGCAACTTTTTTACTCAGTTTGTTATTAATTGTGTTTACTGAATCCAAGTCGGTTGTCAATTCATTGTTTTTAGACTCCAGGTTTTTGTTGGCCAACAAAAGTTCATCGACTTTCGACTCCAACTGACTGTTTAGTTTTTTAACCATTGCCAGNTTTGCTTTCAACCTTCTGTTGATTTCATCTTTGCTCAGACCTGATTTGATTAAAGCATCATTTTCGGCTTTAATTCTTTTTATTTCAGCAAGATTAGCTTGTATTTCTGTATCTTTTTCAGCAATATCTCCTTCCAGTTTTTTGGTAAGCTCTTCTGCATCTTCAAGAAGTTGATTCACTTCCTCATGGTCATTTGAAAGTTGTACATATTCTTCTTTTGCTTTTTTTGCTTCAGCTTTATTGTTTAAAAAGGAGTATACATTAAAGGAAATTGATCCCAATAGTAAAATAGATAATACTATTATCAAACCTTTATTTTTCTTTTTTTGTTCTTGTTGTGCCATGATTGAGTTGTTTTATAAATTTCTGAACCGGTTAAAGATAGCTCATTTTTTTTTCAATCTTATAAACCGTTTGTCAACTTACTAACGACTAATTCTCAAGAAATAGTATCGTTTATCATTTTTTTTAATATGATTGACTCGTTTCGTTTAAATTTGTTCTGATTAACTTGATCTGATATGACCAAACAAAATTTTAAAAATATTCTCTTTTTGATTTTGATGTTCCCAGCTATTTTGCTGGCACAAAATTATACGGTTTCAGGAACTGTTAAAGATGCTTCAAATGGTGAAACTATGATTACTGCAATGGTTTATACTGCTGACGGTAATTACGGTACTGCCACTAATGTATATGGGTATTATGCCCTTGAACTGCCAAAGGGTAAACATACTCTTCTTTTTAACTACAGCGGCTACCAAACTGTGACTAAAGAAGTGGATGTTCAAGAAAATATGAAGCTGAATGTTGAACTGGAGCCTCAGTCGGAACAAATTGATGTTGTTGTTGTAACGGGTAAGCGTGCTACCGATAATTTTAAGAAGGTAGAAATGAGTACCATCGAATTAGACGTAAAGAAAATAGAAAAAATACCAGCACTACTGGGAGAAGCTGATGTAGTTAAGTCCGTTCAATTAATGCCAGGTGTTTCAACAGTGGGTGAGGGTGCAACTGGATTTAATGTTCGAGGAGGTGGTGTTGATCAGAACCTAATTCTACTGGATGAAGCCCCAGTGTTTAATTCTTCTCACTTATTCGGTTTCTTTTCCGTTTTCAATCCAGATGCAGTTAAAAATGTTAAGCTTATTAAAGGGGGAATCCCCGCTGAATACGGAGGAAGATTATCGTCGGTATTAGACATAAGAATGAAAGAAGGAAATTCAAAGAAATTTTCTGGTCAGGGAGGGATTGGTGCACTGTTTAGTCGACTTTCGATTGAAGCGCCCATAATTAAAGACAAGGCCTCATTTATTGTTGCCGGACGACGTTCATATGCAGACGTTCTTGCCAAACCTTTTCTAAGTGATGATTTTTCTGATGCTAAATTTTACTTCTACGATTTAACAGCAAAAGTTCATTATGATATTAATGAGAAAAATAATGTTTANTTAAGTGGCTATTTTGGTAGAGATGTATTTTACTCAGGATTTGGATTTGATTGGGGAAATCAAACAGCAACCGCTCGTTGGAATCATATTTTTAATGATAAATTGTTCCTGAATACTACGGCTTATTTTTCGAATTATGATTTTAGAATAGGAGTTGGTGATGAAGAATCGGGAGGTTTTCAGTGGTTGGGTCAAATTAGGAATTATTCCCTAAAGCCATCGTTTTCTTATTTCTTAAATAATAAAAACACACTGCAATTCGGAGGGCAATCTATACTGTATGATTTTAAACCGGGGGAAAGTGAATTTTATCAAGAAGGGAANACCTTTGACTTTTCTCAAAAACCATTATACGGACTTGAAAATGCAATATATCTCGGTAATGAACAGAAAGTCAAAAAAGGAATAATTCTTAAGTACGGTGTTCGAGTATCGTCATACTATTACTTGGGTCCAAGTAAAGAGTATGTATACGGAGACAGACCCGATGCGAATTCAAGTAAAGAGCTTTTAGAAATTAAAGATCATAAAAATGGTGCAATCATTGAAGATTATTATAATCTGGAGCCCAGGTTTAGCGCTAAATTTGATGTGGATAGTGTTTCATCGGTTAAGTTGAGTTATAACCGAATGTCTCAATACATTCATTTAATGAGTAACACCGCAGCTGCAACTCCATTAGATTTTTATTCCCCAACAACCAATAATGTAAAACCACAGCTTGCTGATCAAGTTGCAGCAGGTTACTTCAGGAATTTTGGTNAAAATTTAGGTTGGGAAACTTCAATAGAAGGTTACTATAAAGATTTACAAAATCAAATAGGATATATACCTACGGCGGAACTTCAGTTGAACGATTTTTATGAAGGTGATTTGTATTCGGGAAGAGGGAGAGCTTATGGAGCAGAGCTTTTAGTTCGAAGAAATTCAGGAAAATTGACGGGTTGGGTAAGTTTAACAGTATCTAAAACTCAAATTAAAGTAGATTCCATTAACAATGGAAATTATTATAACGCCCGTTTTGACAAACCTGTAGTAGGAAACTTAGTATTGAACTATGAATTCAATAAGCGTTTTGAGGTGAGTGCAAACTTTGTATACAACACTGGTGCACCTTTTACAACCTCTACTACAAATTATGCTATTCAAAATATTGGGATATCGCACAATTATGCTAATGTCAGAAATAATGCCAGGGTTCCAGATTACCACAGGTTGGATTTATCATTCACGATTCATGGGAAGAAGGAAAAAATCAGAAAAGTTAAAGATGAAAATGGTCAGAAGATTGCGAAGATAGGAAAGAAGTTGTGGTCGGGTGATTGGGTNTTTAGTGCCTATAACGCATATGCCAGAAGAAATGCTTTTACCGTATATTTTAAAAATGAAGATGGTGAAACACAAGCTGTAAGGTATTCTATTATAGGTTCTGTAGTTCCTTCAATAACCTATAATTTTAAATTTTAATATTATGAAAAAAATATTTTTAGGNACACTTATTTTATTTGTTTTTTGCTCTTGTGAAGATGTGATCAAAGTAGAGCCGGAATTTGGTAAAACCCAACTCTCAGTTGATGCATTTTTAACAAACAAAAATGAACCGCAGGTAATTTATTTGACAAAAACGAAACAATTTTTTGATGAAGTGGCTCAAGAAGCATTCATCGCTGATTCTGTTTACGTAAGAGATAATCGAGATAGTATTTACTTTTTTGAATCGCCACTAAACGACGGGGTTTATTCATGGGATGATTCTGTAATGGTTTCTGAGGGTCGAACTTATGAATTAGTAATAAAAGTCGATAGTTTTATATACACATCGACATCCTATGCCCATTCCGTACCTCAAATAGACAGCTTAAATTGGCAATATGTTCCCGCTGGTTTGGGTCAACAAAATGGTAGTTACGCAATTGAACTTGTTGCNAGAGATTTAGCTGGGCAATTTGACTATTATTGGATTCGTTTTCAAAAAAATGGTGTTTACGATACACGTTTGGCTGGTTTGAATATATCTGTTGATGGCACGTTTAGTGAAACTGGTCAGGGGGATGGGAAGCTTTTTATACCGCCTATTTCAACTCTTATTGCATATAATGTTGATGATTCTATCGCTTTGGGTGATGAGGTAGCTTATGAAATTTGGAGCATTAGTCCGGAAACATTTTCATTTTGGCAGGAAGTGACCAACCAGGCCATTCAAGGCGGAGGTATTGGAGCTTTGTTTGCAACTCCGACGGCTAATGTTCGAACGAATATCGTTAGTCCGTCGAATTCCAATCCAGAGGATAAAGCAGTAGGGTGGTTTTCTACTTCTCTTGTGTCAAGAGCATCACAACTTCTTTACGAAAAGGAAGGTGAAAAACTGAGTTTTGATCCAAATTAAAATTTGAAAATGTATACAAAAGAAAAGGGCTACAACTAATTGTAGCCCTTTTCTTTTTTTTAAGTTTTATTCAGTTAAAAATCTCATCATCTTTAAAATGAAATTTTGTTTCAATTATTGCGTTTTCATCAGAGTCAGATCCATGGGCTGCGTTCATGGTCATGTTTGTAGCAAAAGCTCTTCTTATCGTTCCTTCTTCAGCTGTTTCAGGATTTGTAGAACCCAGTAGTTTTCGGTAATCTTCAACAGCGTTGTCCTTTTTTAAAACGGCTGCTATTATTGGTCCACTCGTCATAAACTCTACAAGATTTTCATAAAAGGGTTTGTCTTTATGAATTCCATAAAACTCTTCAGCATCACTTTTTGACATTTGCTTCATCTTAAGTGCAATTATCTCAAAACCTCCGTCTTGAATCATCTTTAAAATAGCTCCACCAGCACCATTTCTCATGGCCATTGGCTTAATCATTGTAAAAGTTATATTTCCCGACATAATAGTATTTTAATTCTTTGTAAATTTCGTCAATTAAAAAGAAAAGAGCGAATTTGAACAAGGTTAATTATTTTTTGTTACAACCACTAAAAACTTTTCTATTAATAATGTTGAAAAATGCTTGAGTAAGTGGAGCTTTAATTCCTTCTTTCGGTATATATTTACATATGCAAAAGAAGATTTTAATCCTTGATTTTGGTTCTCAGTATACTCAACTCATTGCGAGAAGAGTGAGAGAACTTGATACGTATTGTGAAATACATCCTTTTAATAATCCACCGAAAATTGATGAATCGGTCATAGGTGTTGTTTTATCAGGAAGTCCTTTTTCTACGCTTGATGAAAATGCTCCTCAATATGATTTATCTGGAATTAAAGGGCATTTGCCTCTTCTTGGAGTTTGTTATGGGGCCCAATATATTGCGAAAATCAATGGTGGTAATATTGAACCTTCTAAAATAAGAGAATACGGAAGAGCCAACATTTCTTATATTTTTGACGATCATCAACTCATGAATGGAGTACCATTGGACTCTCAGGTTTGGATGAGTCATGGAGATACGATTACTCAACTGCCCGAAGGATTTAAAGCAATTGCTTCAACAAAAGATGTTGAGTGTGCAGCGTATCATGTTTCAGGAGAAAATACTTTTGGTATTCAATTTCATCCTGAAGTTTATCATTCCACCGATGGAAAAACAATTTTAAAAAACTTTATTGTCGGAGTTTGTGGTTCCGATCAAGATTGGACCCCAGATTCATTTGTTGATTCAACCGTTAGTGATTTGAAAAGTCAAATAGGAAATGAAAAGGTTGTTTTNGGTCTTTCCGGTGGTGTTGATAGTTCTGTAGCAGCTGTTTTGCTCGACAAAGCTATTGGTGAAAATTTGCACTGTATTTTTGTAGATAATGGATTGCTTAGAAAAGGAGAATTCGAACAGGTCCTAGAGCAATATAAGGTGTTAGGATTAAATGTAAAGGGAGTCAATGCAAAAGATAGGTTTTTAGATGAACTTGATGGAGTTTCTGATCCAGAGAAAAAAAGAAAAATAATCGGTAGAGTTTTTATTGATGTATTTGATGATGAGGCAAAAAAAATAGAAGATGCCAAATGGTTGGCTCAAGGAACAATTTATCCTGATGTTATTGAGTCTGTAAGTGTAGATGGAGGGCCCTCACAAACCATAAAATCTCATCATAACGTTGGTGGTTTGCCCGATTTTATGAAATTAAAAATTGTAGAGCCTTTGAAGTTACTCTTTAAAGATGAAGTTCGCAGAGTGGGTAGGTCAATGAATATCCCAGAACAAATCTTGGAGAGACATCCTTTTCCCGGTCCTGGTTTGGCGATTCGTATACTTGGTGCAATTACCAGAGAGAAAGTAAGAATTTTACAGGAGGTAGATTCAATCTTTATTCATGGTTTAAAAGAACATAATCTCTACAATGAAGTTTGGCAGGCAGGAGCGATTTTTCTTCCTATTCAGTCCGTTGGTGTAATGGGAGATGAGCGAACGTATGAAAATGCAGTTGCTCTTAGAGCTGTTGAAAGCACAGACGGTATGACTGCTGATTGGGTAAATTTACCGNATGNCTTTCTAGGNNANNTNTCAAATCAAATAATTAATAAAGTAAANGGTATTAATCGGGTGGTTTATGACATCAGCTCAAAACCTCCTGCAACTATAGAATGGGAATAGTATTTGTATAAAGCTGAATTATGAAGAATTTTTTATTTTCAATTTTCATCGTGGTCTTTTCATTTGTTCAGGCGAATGATGACTGTTTTCACATTGTTGTTAAAGGCGATAATTTATATCGTATTGGTTTGAAGTATAAAACCAATGAGGAAGGACTTAAAAAATTAAACCCCAATTTAAGTTCTGATTTAAGTCTTGGGCAAAAGCTTAAAGTGCCTTGTATTGATGGGCAGCAACCTAAGTCGACCTCTAAGTCATCTTCATCTTCAGTAAATCAACCCGATGAATTTCAGGGGAATTATATATATCACTCTATTGTTAAAGGAGAGACCGTTTATAATTTAACCCGAAAGTATGGTGTTTCAGAGGAGCAGTTTTTTAAAGACAACCCAGAGGTGAAAGAATACGGTTTAAAATTGGGAGAGGTGGTTCGTTTGTATCAGCGTGACAAATCTTCTGAGGATGAAATAGCCATTGATGATTATTTTTTAAAAGTTTCAAAAAGTGATAAATTAAGTCCTTTTCTAGTAGATACAAATAAACTTAAAGACTCTACCTATGTTAATATTGCGGTAATGCTTCCTTTTCTATTTGAAAAGAATATTGAATTTTTAAAAAAATACAAAGATGAGCAGGATCCGGAATTGTATAAAAAAACAAGAATTTTTCTAGAGCTCTATCAAGGGGTTAAAATGGCTGTTGATTCAGCCGTGAAAGCAGGTTTGAACGTTCAATTATTCGTATTTGATACAAAAGCAGATACAGTTGAAATTAAAAAGATAATTTCTCGTCCAATTTTTAAGAAAATGGACTTGATTATTGGTCCCGGTTACACAAATACATTTGTTTATGCAGCAAAATTATTATCCAATACTAATGTTCCTTTGGTTTCTCCATTCAGTAAAAAAGATCAGGTAATTAAAGGTTTTCCAAACACAGTTCGAATAATTCCATCGGATAAAAGTCATTATAAGGCTATGGGGAGATATGTTTCAAAAAATTTTTCAAAAGAAAACATAATAATTGCCACTGAGGAAGAAAGCAATAAACCTGTAGCTAAGATGATACAAAGGGAGATTATTGCTTCAAGTTTATTAGTTGATTCAGGACGAACAAATATTCCTAAAATTGNTGAGGGTTATACCGCTCCAATTGATAGTCTTCGTCAGGGTGTCAAAAACATAATTATTCTAGCAAACAACCAAGAAGCATTTGCCTCAAAATTAACTGCAAAACTTATATCTCCGAGCTCTAAGTATGAAATTATTTTATTTGGATTGGACGACTTGAAAAAATATAAAAATATCGAAGTGGATTATTGGGACAGTTTGAATATTCATATTACTTCAGCTTCTCAAATTAAATACGGATCTCCTATAGCCGACCAATTCTTAAATTCATATTTCAAAAAATATTATTCAGAGCCATCAAGTTCAGCATTTACAGGTTATGATTTCACGCTGTTTATTTTAAATAGGTTACTCGAAGAAGGAGAGTATGCTCACAGTAAATTGGTAGGTGCCTCCATAAAGGGAGGAATAAGAGATTATCGTTTTAAGTTCAACGGCGACAAAAACGGAATTTCGAATAATTCCGTTTATGTATATAAATACTCAAATTTTAATTTTATTAAGTTGAATGATTAGTCCTTTTGCTGAACAGGTTCAATCTTTTTTTAAAGAGTTGCAGAACGAAATCTGCAGTGCGTTGGAATTTACCGACGGAAAGGGTATGTTTAAAGAAGATTCATGGAGTCGTGAAGGTGGAGGTGGAGGCCGAACAAGGGTTTTGCAAGACGGAGGGATTATCGATAAAGGTGGAGTGAATTGGTCTGGAGTTCATGGTGAACTGCCGACGAACATACAAAAAGCATTGCAGCTGGAATCAAAATTCTTTTTTGCTACGGGAGTTTCAATTGTTATGCATCCCGTTAATCCAAATGTTCCTATAATTCACATGAACGTTCGATATTTTGAAACGCGAAGTGGTAAAGACTCCAACGAAATTCAGGACGCTTGGTTTGGTGGAGGAATTGATTTGACACCTCATTACATCATAGATGAGGATGCAAAATGGTTTCATAGCCAATTAAAGAAAGCTNGCGATAAACACAACTTAGATTATTATCCCGCTCATAAAAAGTGGGCTGATGATTATTTTTTTATCAAACATAGGAAAGAAACCCGAGGAGTCGGAGGTATATTTTTTGATCGATTAAAAGCAAATTCGGAAAGGAGTTTGGAAGATTTGTTTGCATATGTTCGAAGTGTTGGTGAAACATTTGCACCAACCTATACTCAGTTAATGACAAAAAACAACTCTTTGCCTTATGGCGAAAAGGAATTGGAATGGCAAAAAATACGAAGAGGTCGCTATGTTGAGTTCAATTTAGTATATGACAAGGGAACAAAGTTTGGCCTTGATACTGATGGAAGAATTGAAAGTATTTTAATGTCACTTCCAAGAATGGCCGGATGGCCTTATGATTTTAAGCCTGAAAAAGAATCCCCTGAAGCTTATACATTAAGTAAACTGGTTAAGGGTATTGATTGGGTATAGTCTTTATTCAGCCATTAAGCTAAATACAGCAGGTATTTTATGAATGTTGAAGTTATTGGGTTGTAGTTTCGAAATAGTCATTGTCTTAATAAGTTCATTCTTCTGATTAATGTTAGCCGCAATTGATATTTTGGTTGACGGGTTACAAAATGTTTTTAAGTTCTCCAGCATTTGAGTATTTCGAAAAGGTGTTTCAATAAAGATTTGAGTTTGATTGTATTTTTTGCTTAAAACTTCTAAGTCTTTGATTTTGTTTTTGAGTTCTTTTTTATCCTTTGGTAAATAGCCAACAAAGCTGAACGATTGACCGTTAAATCCGCTCCCCATTAAAGCCATTAAAATAGAAGATGGCCCAATGAGTGGGATTACTTGAAATCCTTTTTTGTGTGCCAGTCTTACGACCTGCGCACCAGGGTCAGCAACTCCAGGACATCCAGCTTCACTAATAACTCCTATGGATTCCCCCTTTGAAAGCGGTTCAATATAGTTAACTATATCTGTTTCAAGAGTATGCTTGTTTAGTGTTTCAAATGTTAATTCACGGATAGGTTTTGGGTGGCTTGAAGCTCTTAAGAAACGCCTGCTGGTTTTTTCATTTTCAACAATGAAATTTTCTAAGGATTGAACAACTTCAAGTGTATGTTTTGGAAGAACCAGTTCAGGATGGTTTTCGCCGATAGGACAGGGGATTAAATAAACGATTCCTTTATTCATTGTTTTAAATCTTGGGCAATTTTTTCACAAGCTTCATTAAGTAAGTCAAAAACCAATTGAAATCCATCGTTACCATAGTATGGGTCGGGTACACTCATGTTTTCTCCAGGATGGACCTCATCAAGAATCATTTTTATTTTGTAGTGATACTTTTCGGGAGACCTATTCAGAAGGTTGTTATAATTTGATTCATCCATTGCATATAAAACATCAAACTCTTCAAAATCTGAAAGAATAACTTTTCTTGACTTTTGCCTCGAAATATCGATTCCATTTTCAGCAGCATTGGCTATTGAACGTTTATCAGGCGATTCACCATCATGCCAACCAGAAGTCCCTGCACTGTCAATAATAATATTTAAATTATGTTCTTCTGCTTTACTTTTCATTACTCCCTCGGCAACTGGTGATCGACAAATATTCCCTAAACAAACCATTAAAATTTTCATAGTTCAAAAATAAGCATCAAAAAAACAATAAAAAAGTATTCTAAACTTGCTTCATAAATTGAACAAAACCTTTTTTGTGATTAAAAGTATAAGTGCGTGTAAACAACTATAATTTTCATGGATTCAGGATCAAAGATATTTTTAATTGTATCTCTTTTCATTATTATGATGGGAATGGGGTTAAGTTTAACAAAAGAAGATTTTAAACGGGTTTTACAATATCCGAAAGCTGTATTTTTAGGGTTTTTGAATCAGATAATTTTGTTGCCTTGCATTGCTTTTGGTCTTATACAGCTATTTGATGTTACCAAAGAAATAGCAATAGGTGTAATGATTTTAGCAGCTTGTCCTGGTGGTCCAACATCAAATTTAGTAACTCACCTTGCAAAAGGAAATACCGCTCTTTCAGTTACGTTAACTGCCATAAATAGTATAGTGACTATTATTACAATACCATTAATTGTGAATTTTGCTCTTGGTGGGTTTTCTTCAGGTGAAGAAATATCTTCACCTGTGGGAGATATTATAGGTGCTTTGATAGTGATTATCGCAATACCGCTGGTTATAGGTATGGCAATAAAAAATAAAAAGCCAGCGGTAGCAAAAAAAATGGATAAGCCAGTTCGAATAGCGAGTACGGTAATAATTATTTTAGTAATTGTTGGAATAGTCATTAAGGAAAGGGATCAATTGGTGGAGCGCATCTCAGAATCTTTTGCTATTGTGATTTCCTTAAACATCGCAACCATGTTGGTTGGATTTTTAACTGCAAAAATGGTGAAGCTAAAATTTAAAGAAGCATTGACAATATGTTTGGAATCTGGGAATCAAAATGGAACATTGGCTATTCAGGTGTCATCATTGATTGATATAACATTAGGCTTTCCTGCAGCTGTTTATAGCTTGTTCATGTACTTCACTGCTGCTGTTCCAATAATAATTGGTATTACAAAAGCAAAAAAAGAATCACAAAATATAGATGAGGATTTGGATTTAAGTAAATTCAAAGATGAAACAATTCTTGATAAGGAGTCGACGGATTGAAAAAGAAAAATTGCTTAACGAGTTATTCAGAATCAATTATGGATCGCATGAAGGTATGGGGTTGTTATTTGCAATAAGTGTTATAATTATCACACATACCCAAGTCACAGGACTTTTTGAAGTCTATACAATAATTTAATTTTAGATACCATTTTGAAACTCCTCTATTGTAATATGCGAGTACAGAATCAGGATTGATTTTAATTGCTACATTGAAATCATCAATTGCAAGTTGATGGTTACCTAAATTAAGAAATGCTAACCCTCTGTTAGTATATGCAACTTCATTATCAGGGTTGATTTTAATTACATTACTATAATTGTCAATCGCATCTTGATACTTTTCCAAATTAAAATAAGCAAGTCCTCTGTTGTAATGTGCATCTGAATAATCAGGTTTAATTTTAATTGCTCTGTTATAGTCATCAATAGCATCCTTATACCTTCCTAAATAATGAAAAGCAAGTCCTCTGTTGTAAAATACATCTGCAGAATCAGGATTGATTTTAATAGCATTACTATAATTGACAATAGCATCTTGATATTCTCCTAAATAATAAAATGCAAGTCCTTTGTTGTAATGTGCATCTGCATAATCAGGATTGATTTTAATTGTATTACTATAATTGACAATCGCATTTTGATATTCTCCCAAATAATAAAAAGCAAGTCCTTTGTTGTAATGTGCATCTGCATAATCAGGATTAATTTTAATTGTTCTATTCCAATCATCAATTGCAAGTTGATAGTTCCCTAAATTAAAATAAGCAAGTCCTCTGTTGTAAAAAGCATCTGCATAGCCAGGATTGATTTTAATTGAATTACTATAGTCGATAATCGCATCTTGATACTCTCCCAAATAATAAAATGCAAGTCCTCTGCTGTAATGTGCATCTGCATGGTTAGGATTGATTTTAATTGCATTACTATAATTATCAATAGCATCTTGATACTTTTTCAAATTAAAATAAGCAAGTCCTTTGTTGTAATATGTAGCTGAATAATTAGGTTTAATTTTAATTGCTCGATTATAGTCATCAATAGCATCTTTATACTTTCCTAAATAATGAAATGCAAGTCCTTTGTTCAAATATGCATCTGCATAATCAGGATTGATTTTAATTACGCTATTACAATCATCAATTGCATCTTGATAGTTCCCTAAATTAAAATGGGCAAGTCCTCTGTTGTAAAATGCATCAGCATAATCAGGATTGATTTTAATTGCATTACTATAATTGACAATCGCATTTTGATATTCTCCTAAATAATAAAATGCAAGTCCTTTGTTTAAATATGCATTTGAATAATTAGGTTTAATTATAATTGCTCTATTATAATCATCAATTGCATCTTGAAACTTTCCTAAATTAAAATATGCAAGTCCTCTGTTTAAATATGCATTTGCATAATCAGGATTGATTTTAATTGCATTGCTATAATCGACAATCGCATTTTGATATTCTCCTAAATAATAAAATGCAAGTCCTTTGTTGTAATATGCATCTGTATAATCAGCTTTAATTTTAATTGCTCTGTTGTAGTCATCAATAGCATCTTTAAACTTTTCTAAATAATGAAAAGCAAGCCCTCTGTTTAAATATGCATCAGCATAATCGGGATTGATTTTAATTGCTCTGTTATAGTCATCAATTGCAAGCTGATATTTACCTAAATAATAAAATGCAAGTCCTCTGTTGTGATATGGATTTTCATCATCAGGTTTAATTTTAATTGCTCTACTGTAATTGTCAATTGCGTCTTTATAGTGTTTTGATTGAATATTTACATACCCTCTCTCCAAATAATTATTAAAAGTTAAATTAATTTTAGTGTCTTGTTTGTCAGATATTTCTTGTCCGCTTTTACAACCTACCAAGCAATAAAAAAACGAAAACAGAATAATTAATTTTTTCATAGAACAAAATTAAAACAATAACTGATAAAGTAAAGAAAGAGCAAATAAGTATATTAATACCTCAAATAAAAATGGACTTATTATTCTCAATCTGGGATGAAGTTGTATTTTTTCATCTTTCCATGACCTAAAAACATACTATAAGACTCTGTTTTTGTTGTTACGCAATCTTAATAAATCATCAAAATTTGATAGTAAAAATTAATTTGTGGGTAAAATGGTGGGTGATCATAAAAATTAAAAAAGAGTAACATGTTTTTTTACAGTTAGTTACCTTTCTTTCTTAGTGACCTCGCTAGGATTGAATATCCTCAAGAGTTCCGAATTCCGAGAGAAAAGCTTGTTATTCTGCAAAGATCTCCGTCATTTTCTAATTCAATCCCTAATTCAAATTGTATTTGATTCGGAATAAAAACAGAAAAAGCCCACAGCAGAGCTGTAAGCTTTTTTCTCTTAGTGACCTCGCTAGGATTCAAACCTAGAACCTCTTGAGCCGTAATCAAGTACTCTATTCAGTTGAGCTACGAGGCCAATTTCATTTACAAAGATAATGCTTTTTTTAGTGTATTTCCTAACATGTGTGAAACCTTAAGTTAATACGTTTATTGGTTGACTACTAAGGTTTCATTTCAGTGAGGATGAATGGGTAACTGATTTTAGGTAAAATGATGAACGGTTAAAAAAAGGAGTAATTAATCGTTAACTTTGTCGAGTGAGCAATAAAAAATACATTTTTTTTGAAGTTTTACTGCCTTTATTCATAGCTGCTGTGATGTATTTGCTCCTTCGTCCTGCAGATACTGCAATATATCAACTTATATCTTCATTGGATGGAGAAAAAGTTATTTCAGGAGTCAGAGATTTAATAAATGTTTCTTCTCTTCCTGAATGGTTCGTATACAGTTTACCGGGTGGTTTATGGCTTCTTGCGTTTCAAAATACAATTACCTGGATAAAACGTTTTAAAGGTAAATGGCTCGTTTGTTGGGTTTTATTTGCTTCTATGTTGGGTGTTGGATTAGAGGTTTTGCAGGCGCTTCATTTGACTGATGGCGTTTTCGATTGGATGGATGTTTTGTTATACGGATTGGCAACTTTGCTCTCTCTCTCCAATATTTGGTTGGTTAAGTGGAAATGGGAATTTTATGTTTCTAATCAGTCGAGTCCAAAACTTATAGGGGCTGTTTTTGTTGCTTTTACAGTAGTTATTTATTTCGCAGACATTGTTTGATTCTTTTTAACCAGACTGGTTGTTCTTCAAATGTTTCAGGATTTTACTTAATTCGTTAGGTTCAAACCATTCGATTTCTTTGTTCCTTTTGAAAAATGTGATTTGTCGTTTTGCAAACCTTCTGGTATTTTGTTTAACCATTTCAATTGCTTTTGCTTCATTGTTGGGGTTTTGATAAAACTCTTGATAGCCAACTGTTTTTAAAGCATTTAATTTTTTATACTTTTCAAGGAAAAACACTTCATCCAACAAGCCGGATTCGATCATCATGTCTACTCGCGAATTTATATTTTCATAAATGGTTTGGCGACTTGTGTTGAGGCCTATCCATGTAATTTTAAACGGTCGTTTTTTATTTGTTTTATTTAGGAATTGAGAGAAGGGTTTTCCAGAAGCTCTGTACACCTCAAGGGCCCGCATAACGCGATGTGGATTATTGATGTCGGCTTCTTTGAAATAAATAGGGTCAACCCTTTCAAGTTCATTTTGTAAACCTGAAATTCCATTTTTTTCATACTTTAAAGTTAGTTCTCTTCGAATATCTGAGCTTGAAGGAATATCGTCGAACCCAAAACAAACTGCATTAACAAAGAGCCCACTTCCGCCAACTAAAATGGCAGTGTTTTGTTTTTTAAAAGTTTCATTTAAAGCTGAAATTGCCTCTTTTTCAAAATCTCCGGCAGTATAGTTTTCTTGAATTGATATATTATTTATAAAGTGATGAGGAACACCATCCATTTCCTCAGGAGTAGGCTTTGCTGTTCCAATTGACATTTCTTTATAAAATTGGCGAGAGTCAGCACTGAATATTTCACAGTTAATGTGTTTTGCCAACTCAATACTTAAACTTGTTTTACCAATAGCTGTTGGGCCAACAATTACAATTAAGTTTTTTTGATTTGATATCTCCAATTTTAGATATCTAAGTCGTCGATATTTTCAAAAGTAGGTTCGTCATCGTCTTCATCGGATATTGATTCTTCTTCAAAATCATCGAAGGTAATATCCGATAGGTGATTAACAACAGGTTCGTATTTTCCAACTTCGGCAAGTAATACCGGAACATCTTCCTTGATTTCCGTATTTTCTCCGATTCTTTCTACTTTAAACTTTTTAGGAAATAAAAAGTCGTAGGTGAACTTATAGTATTTTACGTCTTTAGCAACGGAGTCTTTTATGGTAAATTCTTGCATTAATATACTCACAGACTCGTGTTCCATAGTTCCCATATCCATAAGAGTAATTTCAAGTCCCTCTTCCCAATTTTCTGTACAGGTGTAAAAACTTGCCATTTCTCCTTCCTGCAACCTGTAAGCGTCTAATATAGCAAAGTGGAAATCTTCCAGGGTTTTATCTTCCTGAATGAGAATGTCTCTGTAAATTTCATCTTCATTGTTCTCAATGATTGGCGTTACTCTATAAACGTATGATTTCATTTAATTTTCTGTGTTAGAATGTCGATAACAAATATGCAGAATTTAGTTGATTTTTTTAACTAATGTTAAGCCAAATTCTTGTCCTTTTTTTTCCATGAATTTTATTGCTGCCTTTCTTTCATTAGGTATATCACCCTCGAGAATAGCTTCTTTTATGGCTTCTTTTATATTTCCTATTAGTGGAGATGGTTCCAAATCAAATGCTTCGATAATTTCTTTTCCATCAACCGGTGGCTGAAAGTTTCTTAAATTATCTCTTTCTTCTACATCTTTTAATTTTTCACGAACGGTTTTAAAGTTGTTTAAGTACTTGTTTACTTTTTGTTTGTTTTTGGATGTAATATCGGCTTCACATAGTGTCATTAAATCATCAATATCTTCACCTGCATCGAACAAAAGTCGACGAACAGCAGAATCGGTAACGATTTCTTGGGATAAAACAATGGGCCTTAAATGTAAATTAACTAATTTTTGAACGTATTTCATTTTACTGTCCAAAGGAAGTTTGAGTCGTTTAAAAATTTTTGGTACCCATTTGGCGCCTAACGCTTCGTGACCATGAAAAGTCCACCCTGATTTTTTGTCGAATCTTTGTGTTGCTGGTTTTGCTATATCGTGTAGTAATGCTGCCCAACGCAACCATAAATTATTTGTGTTGTTACATATGTTATCGACTACTTGCAAGGTGTGGTAAAAGTTGTCTTTATGTTTTTGTCCATTTTTTTCCTTGATGCCTTTGAGTTTGACCATTTCTGGGAAAAATTGCTCTAGAAGTTTTGCCTCCAGTAATAACTTTATGCCTTCCGACGGTAGGGGACACATCATTATTTTATTAAACTCGACCATAGTTCTCTCAACGGACACTATTTTTAATCGCTCGGCATTTCTTTTAATCGATTCGAAAGATTCGTTTTCAATTTTAAAGTTGAGTTGAGCTGAAAAACGAATGGCGCGCATCATCCTTAATGGATCATCACTATAGGTTACATCTGGATTTAACGGGGTAATGATTCTTTTTTCTTTCAAGTCTTTTAGGCCGTCAAAAGGATCGATGAGTTCACCGTATGAATCTTTTTGCAGGCTTAACGCCAGAGCGTTAATTGTAAAATCTCTTCGGTCTTGATCATCTTTTAGACTTCCGTTTTCGACTATGGGTTTTCGCGAATTTCGATTGTAAGATTCTTTTCTTGCTCCTACAAATTCAACGTCTAATCCTTTATAATTGAATGCTGCTGTTCCAAAAGATTTGAAAATGGAGACTTTTGGGTTTCCGATTTTTTTTGCTGTGGCTAATGCCAATTCAATACCTTTTCCTTCAACAACAATATCAATATCCTTTGAGGGACGTCCCAAATACAAATCCCTTACGTAACCTCCAATGACAAAAGCACGAAGATTAAGTTCCTCTGCTGTTTGAGATACAATTTCAAAAATTTTATGATTCAGCAATGCGTTACTCAATTATTTACGTATGATGTCAACTTTATCACCAAGGATTTTAACAATTCTTGATGGTTTTGAACTTACAGTATGATTTGAAGACAAATTTAAGCTATAATCCACCTGATCCAAAATAACTTGATCTACTTCTTCAAGGGTTTTTGGACTGGGGTTTCCACTTAAATTTGCGGATGTTGATACGATAGGTGTTTCAAAGGCGGTGATTAATTTTTTTAATTCTGGATGCTGAGTGATTCGGAAAGCTAAGGTGTTATCCTCCGCAATAAGATTATTTGGTAAACCTTTTATTTTACTTAAAATAACCGTTGTCGGTTCCTTTGAATTTAAATATTCCTTTTGCAACTCATTTATTTCTTCAACGAATTTTTTAATCATGGATACAGAATCGACCAACACAATAAAAGCTTTTGTACTTGGTCGATTTTTGATTTGATATATTCTTGAAATTTGATCACCTGATAACGCTGAACAACTTAAACCGACAACAGTTTCTGTTGGTGTAAGAATTACTCCAGGTTGCTTTAGAACATTAAGAGCAGATAAAAGTTCTGATTCCATTCGTTTTAAAATAGACTACAAAGATAAAACAGTTGTTTGAGAATCAACCTCTTCATTAATTTCTTGAATTAAAAAATCTCCCTGCTTAGAACTTAAATAATGTACAGCTTCTTTAAATGAAGGAAGAGAGTTGAGTATATTTTGATTTTGGATAATTAGAAAAGAACCTCCAAATTTTTGTTTCAGCTCTTTTTTGTTTTTTAGATAATATTCAAAGTCTTTTTCCAATTTTGTATTGACTGTTTTTGCTTTTTACGTCAACAGTTTTTTTTTGTTTCAGATGGTTTACTGTTAATTTAATGTTCAATAAAATGTTTATTTTCAAGGATTAAATTTAAATAGGTTTATTAATTTGAGTACCTATTAAATATTAATTCTACATGAGAGTTTTTAAAATTTTATTTCTTTTATCGATCTTTTTTGTTTCGGGGTGTGAACAAGTTGAAAACACCGAAGAGTATTTATTTGATACATGGGATTTGGATTGGAAACAGTGTGGCGTATATCAAAATAAATATGATGCAAAGCTGACTTTTATTCAAGATGACTCGATTGCTCATGGTTGGTTTTTGGAGCAGGGAAAGGACAGTGTTAAGTTTACAGTAGAAATTATAAATAGCGATGAAATACTTCTTTCGGAATCAACGGACTCTGTTTGGGAAGGCACTTTACGTATAAAAGAAATTAGTATTGGCTTACTGATTTTTGAAAAAGAAGTTCAAGAATGTGAAAAGGAGTTGTATCGTTTTGAATAGTTGGCACATTTCTTGTTGCTGACTTTTCATGAGATTATTTTTTTTTAGTTTAATACTTGTATCATTTTGCTCTAATGCACAAACTCCACAAGATCAGAATGTTTTTCAAAATAGGGTTTGGAAAGGAGTTATGATTTCCAACTCAGAAAAGAGCTTTTTTGATTCTAATGATAAGTACATAGGAAGTCGTGTTGAAACAAAAAATTCAGTTGTATACAGAGATAAATGGAAACGAGTAATTAAGGTATTTCCAAAAACTGTTGTTCAACCGAAAAAAGTTTCGAAAAAAACAAAATCTTTCAAAAATAATAAGGCTCGAAAAAATAATGAAAACCGTATTATAGTTCGAAGAAATAAAGCGTTTTACTATGACACAAATGGAAGTTTAGAACGAACTGCTAAAAGAAGAGGCAAGAGAAAAGTTTATTTTCATAATGCTAAAGGAAAATTAATAGGGTATAAGATTTATCAGTCCAACGGTATTACTGTTTATAAGGATTCAAGGGGAAGGGTAACGGGAACAAGTTATATCGACGGAGCGGGAAAAATGATTTATCGTCCAAAAAACAGAAAAAGAAGAACGTCGAAAGTTTTATTTGACGATCCTTTCTTATTTAGAAGATAAATTATCAAAATTCAGAAGTGAAGTGAAAATTAATTTCGTTGTATTTTTCTTGAGCTAATTCAAGAGCATACCTCGAATCAGCTAAAAACACATCTCTATCTTCTTTGTCTTTTGCTAAATTATGCAATTTTCGCATTTTAAAATCTCGTAATTGTTCTTCATTTTCACTTGTGAACCAACAGGCCTTGTATAAATTAATTGGTTCGTATCTACATTTAGCATTGTATTCGTGCTCTAATCGATATTGAATTACTTCATATTGAAGCTGACCAACTGTTCCTATAATTTTTCTATTATTGTCTACTTTTTTAAACAGTTGAGCAACACCTTCATCCATTAACTGATCAATACCTTTATTGAGCTGTTTGGTTTTCATTGGATCAGCATTATCGATATACTTAAATTGTTCTGGAGAGAAGGAAGGTATTCCGCTAAACATGAATTTTTCTCCCTCTGTTAAAGTGTCTCCTATTTTAAAGTTTCCAGAATCGTATAATCCAACAATATCTCCAGCGTAAGCATCATCAACAATTTCTTTTTTGGAAGCCATGAAAGCTGTTGGATTTGAGAATTTTAATTTTTTATTGTTTCGAACGTGTAGATAATTTGTGTTTCGAGTGAACTTACCAGATACGATTTTAACAAAAGCAATCCTGTCCCGGTGCTTAGGATCCATATTAGCGTGTATTTTAAATACAAATCCTGAAAACTTATTGTCGTAAGGAGATATTTCTCGAAGGTCAGACATTTTTGGTTGTGGTTTTGGGGCAATTCGAACAAAACATTCGAGTAATTCTTGAACTCCAAAGTTATTTAATGCTGAACCGAAAAATACAGGGGATACTTTCCCCTCTAGATATTTTTCATTGGTGTATTCGGGATATACCGTTTCAATTAATTCAAGTTCGTCTCTGAGAGTTTGTGCAGGCTCATCACCAACAATTTCGTCTAATTCTTTGGATTGTATATCCTCAACCCTCAAAACATCACTCACATGTTGTTTGTTTTCTGAGGAAAAAAGATTAAGACCTTTTTCATATATGTTGTAAACACCCTGAAAGTCATCTCCTTGTCCTATCGGCCAAGATAAAGGGTGAACATTAATACCTAATTTTTGTTCAACTTCATCCAACAAGTCAAAGGCGTCTTTTCCAAAGCGATCGAGTTTGTTGATAAAAACAATTATTGGAGTGTCTCGCATTTTACAAACCTCTACAAGTTTTTCGGTTTGTGCTTCAACTCCTTTTGCTACATCAATTACGACAATAACTGAGTCTGCTGCAGTGAGTGTTCGATAGGTGTCTTCGGCAAAGTCTTTGTGTCCAGGAGTGTCTAATATGTTTATTTTCAATCCTTTATAATCAAAGCCCATTACAGAGGTAGCAACAGATATTCCCCTTTGCTTTTCGATTTCCATAAAGTCAGAGGTGGCTGATTTCTTTATTTTATTGGATTTTACAGCACCTGCAGTTTGGATTGCTCCTCCAAAAAGAAGTAGCTTTTCTGTAAGCGTAGTTTTACCTGCATCTGGATGAGATACAATTGCAAAAGTTCTTCTTAAATCAATTTCTTCTTGAAGTTTGGACATGTTAATAGTTTTGGTGTGCAAATGTAATAAATCAAATGAGGTTATATGCTATGCTGTAATACCGAAATTTAATGTTTGGTTTTTTAGTTTTTCATTAATTTTAGTCCATGAAGAGGGCAGAAAAAGTTTCGGAGATTATTAATATTCTTCAATCAGAGTTTCCTAAACCTCCAGTTCCCTTGGACCATAAGGACGATTACACTTTATTAATTGCGGTTTTACTCTCAGCCCAATGTACCGATGAACGAGTGAATAAAATCACACCTTTACTTTTTGAAAAGGCTGATAACCCTAAGGATATGCTGACCTTATCTATAGACGAAATTAGAGAAATAATAAAGCCTTGTGGGTTATCGCCAAGAAAATCAAAAGCAATTTATGAGCTTTCCCAAATTTTAATAGATGAACACGGAGGTAAGGTTCCTGCATCCTTTGAGTCGCTTGAAGCTTTGCCTGGAGTAGGGCATAAAACTGCATCGGTTGTTATGGCGCAAGCTTTTAATGTTCCTGCATTTCCAGTGGATACGCATATTCATCGTTTGATGTATCGATGGGGGTTGAGTAATGGAAAAAACGTTGAGCAAACCGAGAAGGATGCGAAACGCTTATTTCCAAAAGAGTTATGGAATGAACTGCATCTTCAAATTATTTTTTTCGGTAGAAAATATTGCCCAGCTCGAGGACATAAAACTGAGGAGTGTCCAATTTGTTCAAAATATGGAAGGAAAGGCATTTGAGGAATTTCTTTTAAATTTCCATTGCGGCAACAAATTTTCGCTTACTTCTTTCTGTTCCTAACATAAAAGAGTAGGGGCCTTGACTTCTCTCTCCTTTTGCTTCTCTCTTATCCGGTTTAAGTTCAGATATTATTGCATTGAAATCCTCTTGAGAAGAAATTACCCTCATTACTCCACTGCTGTATTCGAAATAATACCATAATCCTTCCTCAATTTCAATATAAATGGCAAGACTCTCTTTGGTTTTTTTACGTTTTAACTGAACGTATCCTTTTACGTATTTATTCACTTGTTTTTTGTCGATGACACCAATTCCTAAATCACCTATTGACTTGAAGGATTTAGTTTTTTGATCCCAATACATGTTCATATCTGAGAACATTATGTTGTGCCGAACTTCTTTTGGAACTTTTTTAAATGCTCCGTAAAGATTAAGTTGCGCGACTAACTTATCCCCAATTTCTTTACCTGCCATTTCCCGAATGGCTTTTCCGTATATCGGTCGAGTATTATCGACAGGTGCCAGTTGAGGGTTTCCAAGTATATTTTCCAACAGGTGAGTCCACATTTTTTCATCAAGGAAAAAATCAACTGCTAAAGCTCCTTCGATGGTAATTGAGTCACTTTTTGGTTCATGTTTTATCTCGCCATAGTTTGTGAAGTTAACTTGACCTAATTTTTCATTTCCAAGTATAATTTTTCCTTCACCTCGGACTTCACATGTTTTGGTATTCATAGCGGTAAAGTTCCCAGGGAAATTTGATTCGATCAACTTACTTTTGTTCGATAATTGATATTCGTTCATTTCTTCGTTGAAATTTAAAAATCCAGCGGCGGATATTAAACTGTTATCAGTGTGAAATTTTTTCGGAGATAAGAAGGCTGAATACAAATGTGTGGAATCGTTTTTCAATAAAACTCCTGCCCCCAATTTAGCACCTTTTGTTTTTCCAGGAACCCATGCTTGTATATTTGGTTCAATAGGAATCATAACGTTAGATGGGTCAATATCACTAGTGAAACCAATCCAGGATTTTCCAAGGTTTTTACAATCGTGTTGGAGATATGCAGCTCCTTTAAAGTTCATACCTACCTTATTTGCTTCAATCTTTGTTCTTCCCTTATAATGGAAATGTTTACTCAACATGAAATTATCTTTTTCAAGTATATCACCACTTGCTACGGTTTGGAGAGATGAGTCCACTCTTATGTTGTTAAAATGAATGAGTTGTTTTGAACCGTCTCCACCGACATACTCATAATCCCCCTCGGCTTCATAGTCTCTTCTTGCTTTCAATTTTACTCGAGCACTGGTAATGGTATGATATTTAGTAGTTACATTAGCAATGATTCTTGCATTCTCCAAGGGTTTCATGTTGGCATTTTTTTTCACTTCAATTTCTCCGTCGCTGGTGTAAATGCGGGCATCAGCGCAATTAATGAATTTTACTTGATGTGCTTTTATAATGTATTCTCGTAAGTCGTAATTTGCTTTTGGTGAGATAAATCTAAGTGAATCTTGAGCAGGATGAGTGGATATAAATTCAGAACCTGACAAATCTAAATCCTGCCCGCCCTCAGCAGCACCACCGTCGCTTTTCTTTGCCGATTTATCCGTAGTGGACAGCTCCAGTTCATAGTTGTCCATAAACCATTTGAATTGATCCATGAAACAGATGTATTGATTCATAGGAAAATCTACGAACGAAGCACCTCCGTTTGCAACGAATTCACCTTCTCGTTTGTTAAAATCAATTTTTGCATTTACGTCATTTGTAGAAAATGCTATTCCATCTCCACTATCTGATTCTTTTACTAATGTTGAATCAACTTTTAATTTAAAATCAGAAGTATCAGCATTAAAAGTCATGTTTTGAAATTCAAAAAGTCTTGATTTTAAAACGGCATTGTTAAATTCCGTTAGACCATCTCCAGTAAGCTCTTTATGGTCATATTTTAAAATACCATGCATCTGAGCTTCTCCATCATACATAGTCATCGGAATTTTTCTTTTTTTAATGTTAAGGAAGTCTTTATCAGTATAATACGCTATCTTGACATCTCTACCTTCAACCTTTGGATATTGTACACCTGAAGATTGTGGAGCTATATTTGAACTTTCTGCTAGTGCGTTCATGGAATCTGGAAAAAATATGAAAGCCTTTGATTTTGAAATACTCGTTATGTATTCAAAATCTCCATCACCCATCAAACCTCTGTTACTGAGAACAATGTTGTTTTTATACGTAGCTTTACCTCCGTATATCGGATAACCTTCAGGTGGAGTTTTTCTTTCAAAACCTAACGAGTGGTCTTCCGGCATTAGGGTTAAATTTTCCTTGAATTCTGGGAATATACCTCCTGAATTAAAAGTCCCTGAGAATTTTATACCTTCATTGGAAAAGGTTCCAAGGCAATCTACGGTAAATGTATCCAATTGAAAATAAAATTTATCGGGATCATAGGCACCCCCTCTAAGATTTCGTTTGTTGTAGCGTACGTATGATTTTTTGTATGAGTGGAATAGGGGATACTGAGGGAATGAATCCGATAAAGTCCCAGATTTATTTGAAGGTTTATCAATTTCTAATTTTCCAGAAACGTCTTCAATAACGCTCTGAACCATTATCATTGGCATAAGAGTTCTTCCGTCTGGCGTAACCTTTTTTTGTGCTTCATAACCTGCTTTTAACCTTACAGAGTCTACTTCCTCCAATGTCACCGAAAATTCGTCGTAATTGAACTTAAACTTCTTTCCCCAAAATTCATATCGCTCTGATCTTGTAATTCCACTGTAAGACATACCTCGGTTTCTATGGAGTTTCAATGTCTGGTTTTGAGGTATGAAACCTGTTTTTCGGGCTCTACTGATTGCAACACCATTAACGCCTTTAATTTCTATATCGTAATTGACGAGGTTCATACTTGCGTTTGGTTCTCCCTTAATATTGGAGACGATTTGGATGTTATCATAATCTCCTTTTTTTGATTTTGCATTCATCCACTCAAACAATCGGTCTTGTACAGTTACTTTTCCTTCAACTACATCATAAATTAAAAATCCTTTACTTGCCAGTCGAACGCATGAGCGTTGGACAGATTCGTGATTTTTACTTAAAAAATTGGCAAGCTGATCGTCTTTAAAAGTTCTGTCGCCTGCATTTTCAGTCATTACGAATTTTTTGATGTTGTACAGTGGATGAACTTCTTGTAAACCTTGAATAGCCATGAATTTCTCATTTGAGTAAAAGCTATTGGATTCTAAGGTCATAAGACCAGAACTTGAACCTGGAATGGTAAGAAAGTCCATGTAGTTTTTATCGATGTTCCATTTTAACCATTCGATTTCCATATCCACTTTATGGAAGGTATTGTAGTATGGTGATGCACCTATTCCTTTCCCTTCTCGATAAAGAGTGAGTTCTCTTTTTTTTGTAATGAACTTCAGTTGGAGAGCAGGATGAAAAATGGAGTCAGTATCCAAGTACATTTTTATAGCTGCATACCTTGTTCCGATTCTTTTATCATTAATCATAAAAGAATTTGATTTGGCAACTAAAAATGGTTTACCTCCTTTTTTAATGGTTATTTTGGCCGGTATCCCTTCAACTATTTTACCAATAAACTTATCTCCTTTTATCATGAAACCACCTTCGTAGTCGATGCTGTCTTCCAATTCTTCTATTAAAACTTTACCCGAGTAGGAATAAAATCTTGGGTAAGTTGCATTTGAGGTGTCGACATTAGCCATTAGTTTGTCTTCCAGTTTTCCCTTAATCAGATAGTTGAAATATTTTTTGTTCAGGTAATCAACTGAGTCAGCAGAAAATTTTGAAGATTTTAATTCAATGGAATATTTACTTAAGTCCGCATAAGACTTGGACTCGGGTATGCCAGCTCTTGTCCAGAGTACTCTTCCTCCTTTTCCGGCCCATTTTCCTATTGTGGGGTAAAAGGCGCCTTTTGTTTTAAAAATTCTTGAGGTATCTCCTTTTGCAACACAAAACAAATCCATTTTTGGAAATACAACTTTTGGTAAACTATCGTAATCGAATGAAAATGTCAGAGAAGTTCCTTGCCACTTTACATTTTTAGTAATATAAACAGCGTTGAAGAGAAAAATATTATTACAGTTGTTTAAGAATACGGTAAAATACCTCTTTTTTTCATTGATGAGTTTGTTTACCGTGATGTTCCAGGTATCAAAAGAATCCTCGGTTTGATACGTCGTGAAAAAGCTAATTACTGAATAAATATAGCTTTTAAAGTCCGGTATGGCCTTCATCCTTTTCTCAAGCATTTTATTACACATCATAATAATCATTTGAATTTGGTAATTGTTTAGTTTACCACTCTCAAAACCATATATGAATGTACTTTTTGCTCCTAGTTTTTTTAATCGAGATTGAAAGGTGAGGTTTGCTTGTTTGTATATTTTTTCTTCTTTTTTAGGCGTTACTAAATCCATTGGCCAAATAGCCTTAAATTCAGCCATTATTTTCGAGGCTTCTTCTTCACTTGTTTTTTCAAAAAACTTTTCTAACTCTACAATAAATTCCTCTTTTTTAGAGGAGAATTCATCAAACGATTGAGCCATAGAAAAAGAGGGGATGATTAATATGGCAACTAAAAAAATTATTCTTTTATAAAAGCTAAGCATAACCAATTTTCTTTATTTTTTTTATCGGAAAGGATAATATTCTCTTTTTTTGCAGCTGCAGTAACGGTTTGTTCGTCTTCAGTTAAAAAACCACTTAAAATCAACATGCCGCCAGGCTTTAAGCTTTGCCCATATAAAGGCATCTGTTCCAGTAAAATATTACGGTTTATGTTTGCCAGGATAGTATCGAAGAGTTTGCCTTTTATGTGTTCTTTGCTGCCCAACTTACTTACTACTTCAACATGATTTCTGGATGCATTTTCGACACAGTTTTCTACTGCTTCAGAATCAATATCTATAGCCTCAACGTATTCAGCATTCATTTTTTTTGCCAGAATGGCCAGTATTCCGGTACCTGTACCCATATCTAAAACCTTTTTCTTTTGGAAATCAATTGATTTCATTGTTTCAACCATCATGTATGTTGTTTCGTGATGGCCCGTTCCAAAAGACATTTTTGGCTCAATTATAATTGTATGGTTTGTTGTTTTTTTAGTTTCATGAAAAGGGGCTAAAATTGAGCACCAGTCTCCAACTATAATAGGCTCAAATGATTTTTCCCAAATTTCGTTCCAATTTTTGGAAGGAATTTTTTCCAATGTGTAATCGAATTGAAAATTTTTGTTTTTAACCAGAGACTTAAGATGGTTTTTTAAATTCTCATTCAATTCATGATTTGGTATATAAGCATTAAAACCTTTTTTTGTTTCTTCGAAGCTGTCGCAACCCAATTCGCTTAATTCATCAATAAAAACATCAACCCAGGGTGTCCTGGGTTGAATGGTAACAGTTATTTTTTGATAGTCCATTAATTGAATGCGGTGATTATTCCCACAAAATCCTCTGCTTTTAAAGATGCACCTCCAATTAAACCTCCATCCACGTCTTTTTTACTAAATATTTCCGCAGCATTTGAAGGTTTACAAGAACCACCATATAAGATTGAAGTTTCTTCGGCAATTTCTTGACCATATTTTTCTGAAACGAAATCTCTTATGAACGCATGCATATCCTGAGCTTGATCCGGAGATGCTGTTAAGCCTGTGCCAATTGCCCAAACTGGCTCATAGGCAATTACAACTTTTCCAAAATCTTCGGGAGATAAGTGAAAAAGTTCCGAGCTAATTTGTCCTCCTACAACCTCGTTTTGATTACCGCTTTCTCTTTCTTCTTTTACTTCTCCACAGCAATATATTGGTGTTAGGCCTTGAGTAATAACTGCATCTACTTTTTTTGCAATGTCTGTTGCGTTCTCACCAAAATATTCTCTTCTTTCGGAGTGTCCAATGATTACGTAACCAACACCAACACTTTTCAACATTTGAGCAGATATTTCTCCCGTATAAGCCCCACTTTCTTCCTGGTGTACATTTTGAGCAGAAACATTAACGGGTGAACCTTGAGCTGTTTTCACGGCTTCAGATAAGTTTACATAAGGTGGTGAAACAACAACAGTAACATCACTGGTATCGACCTTTGCAAGTTCATTTTTTAATTCTTCAACCAACTGTACTCCTTCGTTAACAGTTTTATTCATTTTCCAGTTTCCTGCAACAATTTTACGTGCCATAATTTAATTTAATTTAGTATATCTTCTTTTATTTCATTAAAGGTCGGAAAATCATAGTAATGCCATTTCCCTAAAACCAAATCTTTTTTCCACAAAAATAATCCAGGACTTGACCGGATCATTGTTTTTAATTCTTTGTCGTCACAAAAATAAAATTTCACACGGGTTTTCAATCCTTGTTTAAAAGCATCAATCTTGTTTATGTCGTTTTCTGAGGTTAAAATAGTTGTGTAAACTTTATGCTCCTTTTTGAAGTCATAGTATAGTGACTGAAACTGTTTATAATATTTTTCATTTTCTGAAGACTTTTTAAAATGCCAACCATCGTTTGCTAAATTAAAATCACCAAAAAAGTCTAAATCACGAATTACAAGAACAAGTCTGAAGTTTGTGTCGTTTAACATTTCATTAATTTTGTTTTCAAAATTATCTTCGATTGATTCAGCAGTTAAGTCATAAATTTTAGGGTCAAGATCCGGAAAATAAACGTTTGTTTCCTCTTTTATGATCTCCCAGTCTTCTGACAGTTCATCCGGTATTTCTGTAACTCGATTCTTTTGGCCAGTTGATTTTACTTTAATATGTTTTATGGTGAGTTCTTCGTCAACGGACCTAAAATATTTTTCCAAAGAGTCCTCAGGATTTATATAAGGCTTCCAATTTTGATAATCGTCAGGATAATTTGCCATTTCGGTTACGGCTCCATTGTTTATATTTTGAAGTTTATATAAGGTCAGTGGATTTCCGGGTTTTTTTTGCATTTGTTCAGTCAACCTATTTCCAACTTTATATGCTCTATGGTCACTGTAAGGGAGGTGATTGTATGCGTAAAATGTAAAAAGGAAGAAAACAACAAAAGAAGAGAGTATAGTCAATCGATCACCCGTTGGAGTGAGAATTGATTTGATGTTTCGACTTGTAAGTACTATTGGTATGATTAGAATTAAAAGTATTAAGTCTTTAATGAAGCTTTCGAATGGCGTTAATGGAATGAAGTCTCCGAAACATCCGCATGATTTCACTAATTCCCACTTCCAGCTGGCAAAAGTTAAAAACGTAAAGAAAATAATTAGAGCAAGGAGTAAAAAAGATACCTGCTTCATTTTAGACCCTGTAATTGTTAGTATACCTAGTACAATTTCAAGTACGACGATAAACATAGCTAGAGGAAGGGAAATTGCCTCCATCCATTTCATTGGGGCAGCAAGAAACCCCAAGTCATTTTGAGTGAATATTGTTCCAAATTCAATAAAGTATTCTTCCAGTTTGTATGAAAAACCTAAAGAGTCGTTAGCTTTTATTAATCCTGAAAAAATAAAAAGGCCACCAACTAAAAATCGGAATATCCAAATGATTATTTTAATACCGAAATGCATCTTAAACTGTTTCTCTGAATTTAGTAAATACCAATTTTTTTTATGTTAATGTTTAACATATTTAACTATAAATTAACTGTTTTCAGCTTCGCCCATTCGTATTAAAGCAAAAATAGAATAATTAATCATGTCCAAATAATTTGCATCGAGGCCTTCACTTACAATTGTTTTTCCTTGGTTGTCTTCGATTGATTTAACGCGTAAAATTTTCATTAAAATTAAGTCGGTTAAGGAACTTACTCTCATTTCGCGCCATGCCTCTCCATAATCATGGTTTTTGTTGGCCATTAAATCTTTCGCAGTTTGAAGCCCTTTTGCATGCAACTGAGCAATTTTATCTTCGTCTGTATCTTCATTCACAGAGGCTCCGAGCTCTAATTGTATCAGCGCCATAGCACAGTAGTTAATAATACCTATGTATTCAGGAACTATTCCTTCATCAACCTTTGATTCGCCTACTTGTTCAAGTGTTCGAATTCTCTGTGCTTTTATAAATATTTGATCGGTTAAAGAAGTGGTTCTTAAAATTCTCCAGGCTGTCCCGTAGTCCTTCATTTTTTTTAAAAATAAATCGGAACATTTAGCTATGATTACATTAAATTCATTGACTGTATTATTCATTTTTTATTTTTGCTGAATATGTTTTTGAAAGATAGTCCATTTTCTACTAAACAGAGCGTTAAAATCGGTGATAAAATTATTGATTTTTCAACACCGAAGATAATGGGCGTTCTAAATGTAACCCCTGATTCTTTTTTTGATGGTGGTAAACACAATTCTTTGGAAAATGCTGTTCGAAGCGCAGAAAAGATGATTGCTTCAGGGGCTGATTTTATTGATGTTGGGGGATATTCGTCTCGACCAGGGGCTCAAGAAGTATGCATGGAAGAAGAAATGGATAGAACGACACCCGTCGTTGAGGCCATTCATAAATCGTTTCCTGATGTACAAATATCTATTGATACATTTCGTAAAAAGGTTGCTGAGGAGAATTTTAATAAAGGCGCGACATGGGTAAATGATATTTCAGCAGGAAACTTGGATCATAAAATGATTTCATGGATAAGAGAGTATAATATTCCTTATATAGCTATGCATATGAGAGGCAACCCTCAAAACATGCAATCCAAATGTAATTATCATAATTTGATAAAAGAAGTCATTTCTGAGTTGACATACTCAGTTAAGGCTCTTTCTTCAGAGCACCCTTTAATTCTTGATCCTGGTTTTGGATTTTCAAAAACTTTGGAACAAAATTATGAGTTAATGAATAACCTGGAGCATTTCGGGAGCTTAAATCGTCCTTTCATAGTGGGTATAAGTAGAAAGTCTATGATCTATAAGGTGTTGAAAACGTCGCCTAATGAAGCACTGAATGGAACAACGGTTTTGAATACTCTCGGTATTTTAAAGGGTGCAAGCGTTCTCCGTGTCCACGACGTTCGGCAGGCGAAAGAAATTGTTGAACTTCTTGGACGGTTGGAGTATAAAAAGTAAGCCCCCCGTTGGGTTAAAATTGGGGGGCTGAGAACAATACAAACCACAAAGGTTTAAAAAAGAACCAGCTAATGAAGCTGATTGAGAACATTGTTTTTAAATTCCGAATCCATAGTATGCTTTAGCACCACTTGGGTAAATTCCTTCAATTAAAACACCTCCTTTAAGTGATTTAAGAGTAGCTATGAGTTGATCGGGTGATTTTATTTCCTTGTGGTTAACTTTTGTAATGATGAATCCTTTTTTCACGCCTTGCTGCAGTAACTTTCCATTTTTTATTTCGTCTATTTTTACACCTCCGTTAATTCCGAGATTCTTTTTTTCTTTCGAAGATACTTTTCCGATCTTAGCTCCAAGAAATAGTATTTCTTTCGCTATTGATTCAGTTGTTCCTAATTTATTCTTGAGAGTTAATGAGGCATTTTTAGTTTCTCCGTCTCTTTCATATTCTACATTAACAACATCACCAGGTCGGTACTGCCCAATTTTTTCCTGAAGCTCAGAGGGTGATTTAACTTTTACACCATTTAATGAGCGTATGATGTCTCCTTCTTGCAACCCACCATCTTCAGCAGAGCTTTCATTCATTACCTTGGAGATGTATATACCTTCAAGGTTGGAAATATCATTTTTTTCAGCCAGATCTTGATTGATTTCCCGTATTTGAACACCCAATAATGCTCTTTGAACGGTTCCGTGCTTAGCTAAATCTCCCATGATTTTTTTCACCATATTTACAGGGACAGCAAATGAATATCCTGTATAAGATCCTGTGTTAGATGCGATTGCGGTATTTATACCGATCAATTCTCCATTTTGATTAACAAGAGCACCACCTGAATTTCCTGGATTTACAGCAGCATCGGTTTGAATGAAACTTTCAATGGCATAGTCCTCTTTTAATATATTGATATTTCTTCCCTTGGCCGATACAATTCCAGCTGTTACTGTTGAAGTTAAATTAAATGGATTTCCAACAGCGAGTACCCATTCGCCTATGTTTACATCATCTGAATTTCCGTAATAAATGGCTGGTAAATTTTTTTCCTCAATTTTAATTAAAGCCAAATCCGTTGTCGGGTCTGTTCCTATTATTGTTCCGTTGTAAGTTTTTTTGTCGTTGAGGGTCACCTCAATTTTAGTAGCACCTTCTACCACGTGGTTATTCGTTGCTATGTATCCGTCCTCAGATATTATCACACCTGAACCTGAGCCCGAAACTTCATGTTTTGGAAGGTTTTGAGGTCGTCCAAAAAAGAACTCCTGAAATGGATCATACTGCTGGTGACTTCCCTGTTGAGTGGCAATTGTTTTTATATGAACTACACTATTTACAGTTTGTTCAGCCGCTGATTCAAAGGTAGGCATTGCTTTAGCGCTAGATACAGAAGCTTTTGAAAGTTGAATTTTTGGTTGCTCTGAAACAACAATAGGTTTCTTTGTTGTTTCTTCTTTTTCTAGGTTGTTTATTAGGTGAAAACCTCCAAGGGCAATGGCGGCTCCAAGGCTTGCTGTTATTATATTATGGCTAAATTTTTTCATTTACACTTAAGATTTTTAATCGTAATTTATCAAGCGCTGTGCCGAAAAATTATTATGTTTTTAAAATTAACGATGATAAAGCCTCGAGTTTACAAGTGTCCGGTTAAAAAGTGTTAATTTCGCTTGTTAAGAAATGTTAACGCAATCAATAATCATGAAAATCGAGTTTTACAAGTACCAAGGAGCAGGCAATGACTTTGTAATTATTGATGACAGAGAAGAAAGTTTTGATCGCTCAAATTTTGAATTGGTAAAGTTTCTATGTAATCGAAGATTTGGTATAGGAGCTGATGGCTTAATGCTTTTAAGAAATAAAAGCGGTTATGATTTTGAGATGGTGTATTTCAATTCTGACGGAAATGAATCCTCAATGTGTGGTAATGGAGGACGCTGTATTGTTTCTTTTGCAAAGGATATCGGAGTGGTAGGTCAAAGTTGTCATTTTTTAGCAGTAGATGGTCCTCATGATGCAAATTCATTTAAAACTGAGTACGGGGAATGGATAAGTTTGAAGATGATTGATGTTAAGGATATAGAAAAGGGTCCTGGTTACTGTTTTATGGATACAGGATCACCCCATTATGTCGCTTTTGAATCTAATCTTAAAAAATTTGATATTATTCAAAAGGCTCGTGAAATTAGGTACAATGATCGATTTAAAAATGATGGAACTAATGTTAATTTTATCAATTTAGACAACGGTAAATTATACATTCGTACATACGAAAGAGGTGTGGAGGACGAAACTTTGGCATGTGGAACGGGAGTTACAGCAGCTGTTCTGGCTGCTCATGTTACTGGACAATTTAAGGGTAGTCAACTCAATGTAAGTGCCAAAGGAGGGAATTTAAAAGTTAAATTTCAAAAGTCAGGCAATGGATATGAAAACATTTGGCTGGAAGGGCCGGCTGAGTATGTTTTTAAAGGGGTTATAAATGTCTGAATTCAAAATACTTAATTTAAAGCCTCTTGATGAACAGGAATTATACAACGGTGTTTATTTGCTGATATTGAATGCCAGAACTATTCCTCCTCATCTTTCCTTAACGGTTTCGGGAAAAGTTTACGGTATAAGTACCAAAGGTCCAACTTTTGATAAAGATGTGAGTCTTTATTTAAACTACATCAAGAAGCATAGTATTGAAAGTGTTTTTGTACGCCTCAAGCTACCTGTCATTTACACGGATGAACAAATGTTGAGTTCAGTAAGAAAAGTTGTTAAAGCTTATCCCAGGGTTGACGTAGGAGCAGCTACTTGTTTGAGTCCAATAAAAGAATTTATGAATTCCGCTTATCAAACAGAAATTCACGATGTTCATTTAATTTTTGATTTACTTCCCAAATTACAAGATCAAGGTGTTATCGAAGGGTATTATCAAATGAACTTAAGCGGTGCAATTTGTAATGACGAACTCTTGATGCAACGTTATTCGGTTTTTGAAGTTAATGAGGCAATTCATCAATCTCTTCAAAAACAATTTATTTAAAGCGGTAGTAAATTATAAATTTCGGTTTACGCGTCTGGGTTTTTTTTCTATGTTTGCCATATGTTGTTGGTCGGTCATAAAGTCGCTTTAAGAGCTCTGGAACCATCGGATTTAGATTTAATATACTCTTGGGAAAATAATCCCGAGGTTTGGGAAGTTAGTCATACTTTAGTCCCTTTTTCAAAATTTGTTCTAATGCAATATTTAAAAACTCAGCATTTGGACATATATACATCCAAGCAACTCAGGTTAGTTATTGAGAACAAAAATAGCGACTCGATAGGTTTAATTGATTTGTTTGAATTTGAGCCCAAACACAAGAGGGTTGGAGTGGGTGTTTTAGTTGACGAGAAATCAAGGGGGAAAGGTTATGCTCGAGAGGCGTTATCTATTCTTGAAGAATACTGCTTTAAGCATTTGGATTTAAAACAAATTTATGCCAATATCGGTTCAAAAAATAAAGTAAGTTTGCAGCTTTTTGAAGGCCTTGGATATCAAAAGGTGGGAGTCAAAAAAGATTGGATTAAAACCACCAATGGGTTTGAAGACGAAATACTTTATCAAAAAATAAAACACTAGGTAATCACTTTTGCTTCATCATTTCGTGATAATTTTTACCAAGTCTTGTTAGCATTTTACTGATTCTTTGAAACGATTTTTGAGTTTCTTGCGAGATTTCTTTTTTCTCAAGTTTTAAAATCCAAAGACTGAACATTCCGTTTACACAAGCTTCGATTTCTGTTGCGTTATTAGGCTGTTTTTTTTGTAAATCGTATATATCTGCTTTTGCATTGTTGTAAAGTGGGTTGTACGATTTGTCTTGAAAATTTTTAAGTAATGTCTGGTGCAGTAATGCAAGTTCAGTGATTATGTCTCGTGTGAATGCTAAATGACCGGATTGCTGTAAGTTTTGGCTTTTCATTTGATGAATTAAATCACTGTACCAATCCACAACTAATTCTTTATCGTTTTCGGTTAACCCGTATTGCGAAATAACATTTGATTTAATTATATTGATATCGAAACGGCAGGCCCTGATTATATTTTCAACCTGCCACATATATAGAATATATTCAAGAATATTATTCTTCTTTTTTTCTTGAGCTATAAACATATTTTATTTGTTGTTTACTACCAGTATAATCTGATCGGTTATGTCGTTTTTTGCATTAAGTGGAAAAACAGAAGTGTTCATTCCATCTTGTACAAGTACGAAGTCAAGTTGAAGTTTTTCATTGATTTTATCAAGCGCTTTTTGAACGATATCGTTTCTCTTTTGAGTAATTGTCATTTGAGATTTCTGTAACTCTTCTGCTTTTGGTTTTAAGGCCAATACTTTTTGTTCGGCCTCAGCTTGCTTTTCTCCCATTTGTTTTAATTCCATCTGATATGTCATCTGGTCCAATAAACCTTGCTCTTGCATAAGTTTTAAATCTCGTTCTTTTTTCTGTCTGTATGCTTCGAAATCTTTGTAAATCTGTGCTTCTTTTCTTTGCAGATTGATTTGCTTTTTCTCTAATACTTGAATGTCTTTTTTTAGCATTGGACATTGATCAACAACTTTAAACATATTAATAAATCCAATTCTGCTGTAATCAGCTTCTTTTAAGCTGTCCAAAAAAGTGGAGTCACTAAGGGTGACTATTGAAGCGCTGGAATCAATTGAAGTGGAGTCGGCAATTTCTACTTTGTCCGCATCAGCGCTTGTCGTGGATACCGGAGATTTGAACTGTAAAATGTATAAGATTAGTACAGCTGTTCCTAATATTCCTAATGCAATGTTATTTTTCATTCCAGTGTAATTTAAGATGCAAATATAAGACGTTAAACTTCACATTAAGAAGTATTGTCAACTAAAGTGTTATAAAAAAGAATAAATGTTTATCACCGTTAACGAATTAATGTAACGGTTCCAATTTTTCTAAAGTTATTCAAAACTCCAAACTCTTTATTTACTAGACGATAATCAAGATAATATACATAAACGCCTTCTGGTGCATCGTCTCCCGACCACCTGTTTTGTATATCGAAACTTTCAAAAATAATTTTCCCAAAACGATTAAGAATTTGTAGGTGATAATAATAAGTTTCAATGGCTTCTGCACCAAATGTGTCGTTTCTGTCATCTCCGTTTGGGGTAAATGAGTTTGGAATAAAAAGTTCAGTGGCGCAAAAATTTTTTATTTCAACTCTATCGGTGGTAAAACAATTTGTTCCGTTAAATAAGGTTACATCATATATACCGGGAATCTCAGCTTTAAATATTTGTGAGGTGTCTGTACCGTTCGGATGATTCCACAAAAACCATTTTGCAGAGCCAGGATTCAAATCTAAACCGCCTTTAATTGATAAGCATACTGTGGTATCTTCGTATAATTTGCTTTCAGGGTTTGCAATCTTTTCAATTTTTGTAGTGTCTGCACCAGAGCAACCCGAAAAGTGGGTAACCGTTAAATGGTAGATTTCCGGTGTTGATACAGTTATATCTTTGCTGCTTTCTCCCGTTGACCAGTTGTAAGTGAAGTCATTATCAAAAAGTGTGTCTGCTGTAAGATTAATGTTATCACCAGGACATATACTTGTGTCATTATTTAGTTCAAAACTAATTGAATCAATAACGGTAACACGAACAGAATCACGTTGATAACAAACCTTATTCAAGGCGATGTCGTCCATCGCAAAGTCATTTCCGTTGCTTGCCCTATTTTCATTAGTTATGCAAATTTTAGCACTTGTATTTATTCCTGAATTCCAAATTTCAAAAAATTCATTCCATTGACACTCCGTTGGTTTTGCCGTGAAGGATTCACCAATTGTATCGGAATTAATAGTGAACTGTAATATTGCGTTGTTTAAGTTTAAAACAGGAGTTATCCATGCGGACAGTGCATAGTCGGTATTTGGATCTACTATTACGGTTTGGCACCAAATTTCTTCATCGGGTACGACAGCACCGTCTGTTACAAACATATTTCCCGTTCCAGGCTGATTTCTATCACTGCAACTGTTCCATGTTGACCAGTATGTATCTGTTCTTGAGTTTATGCAATAGCTTCCTTGTGGCATGCTTCCTTGAAAACAACTTGACCAATAATTCGATGTGAAATCCTGATTTCCTGATTCAAAATCACCATTGATAACAAGGTTTTCTGAATCTAAAATTCTGTTGCTTACATAAAAGGTGGTTGATTCAGAGACAGCAGCTTTTATGGAATATAGGGTGTCGTCAACAAGGATGTTTTCACCTTCCCACTTTACTTTATCTAAATCACTTCCTTTAACCCATATTTCAATTTGTCCTGGAGAGCACAGTGTTGTATCGTTCATTTTTTGGAAAGTACAATTGCTCTGACCAAAACTGAACAAGCAAAAAAACATTTGAAAAAATGTCAAAACTTTTGAAATCACTAAACTAATGTAATGTGAACTTTAATTTATGTCAAGCTGTTTTACAAGACAAGGGCAGGACAATGTTAAAAAATAATATATAGTTCTTTCATAAGCTCANCGTATTTTTGGGTATAGCCAATGTCTTGATTTCCGGATTCGAATTCCTGGCATGTTTTATTACATGGTTCAAGTTGGAATTCAAAAATTGTTCTCTTTGAGGGTTTTTGTCTGCTTGAATAAATTGTAGTTTGTTTCTTTATGAACAGTTTAGTTTTGTCAGTTTCATACAACACTCTATTTGTTTCCCAGGTCGGATAAATAAGAAAAAATTTTCCATTGTTATTGAGCAATGCTTGAACATTCGATAAAAGGTCAGCCAAGGGCAAATATTTTTCCTGTCGAGCTTGATTCCTATCGGAATCTTTACTCTCTGTATCCTCAGAAAAAAAAGGAGGATTGGACAAAATTAATTCAAACTTTTTTTTCGTTGAAAAAGATTGCAACTCCTTTTGAAAAAGAAATATTTCTTTTTCAAAAGGAGAGTTCTTGAAATTGATTTCAGATTGAATGAACGCGTTTTTATTTGGCTCTATGGCAGTTATGTTTGCATTTGGGTAGCGTTGCCTCAAAATTAATGATATCAACCCGCTTCCTGACCCAATGTCCAATATTTGATTTGGCTTGCTGTGTTGTGCCCAAGCGGCAAGCAACGCTCCGTCAAAACCAACCTTCATTGCACATTTATCGTGATGAATTGTAAATTTTTTAAATCGAAATGGTTTGATGAATTTATTCATTTAGACTAATTATCCCCTCTGGTAAATTTAAATTGATTTCTTTGTTTGATGTATTTACATTGATTATAAAATCATTCACAAAGGGAACAACAATTTCATCTTTTTTAGTTTCGATGAACAAAATTATTTGAGAAGTTTGAGTACTGACTTCTCTAACAATTCCAATTTCCCCATATTTCAAATCGGTAACAGTGCAGTCGACGAGATCGTGAAGGTAGTAGTCGCTATCTCCTAATTCTGGCAGTATTCTTTTTGGCAGGTAAATTGGAAGATTTTTGATTCGATTTACATCGGATTCACTATTGATGTCTTCAAATTGTGCGATAGCGTTTCCTTTCGGAGACAGTTTATAGGATTTCAGTGGGTAATTTATTAGCTTTTTTCCAATTAAAATCAAAACTTCATTCAGGCTGGATGGTGATATCGGTGCAGATTTATCGATGATTATATTAACCTCTCCTTTGAAACCTTTTGGTTTTCCAATTTTTCCAAAATAAAAGCAATCCTCTGTTTTCATAATTATATTTGTTACAAATTTAAGATATGAATAGAACAGAGCTTAATATTTTATCTAATTTTTCAAATTTAAACGTTCAGGACAAATCATTGTTTTTAGGATCTTGTTTTGCAGAAAATATTGGGAAAAAGTTTCAAAGTTATCATTTGAATACTTCAATTAATCCACTTGGTGTTGTTTTCCATCCCATTCCGCTTTTTGGACTTTTGAAAAGAGCTTTGGATAAAAATTATTTTAATGAGAAAGATTTTTTTGAATATCAAGATTATTGGTTCAATTATGAGCTCAGTGGAAAATGCGCCAAGTATGAAAGAAACGAATCTGTTGATTTTGCAAATAAAAAATTAAGGGAATTGGATTCAGAACTAAGTAGTTCAAGTCGATTATTTTTAACTTTTGGTTCATCAATATTAAGGAAGTTTGAGAGTTTGCCTGTTGCAAATTGTCATAAACAGCCTTTACGTGATTTTGAAAAGGAAATTTCTTCGGTTTCTAATATGATTGAATATTTAAAACCAATTTTAAAAAAAATATTCCAAGTTAATCCTAGTATTAAAATTTCATTATCAGTAAGTCCTGTAAGACATACAAAAGAAGGTATGATGGAGAATTCATTAAGTAAATCCAATTTAATTATTCTTTGTAATCAAATGGCATCTCAATTTAAAAATGTTGAGTACCTTCCAATTTATGAAGTTGTAATTGACGAGTTGAGAGATTACTCTTTTTTTAATAATGATTTAGTACATCCAAATGAAAAAGCAATTGAAATTGTTTGGGAAAAAATAAAAAAAGGAATAGGTTCAAAGGATTTTAATAGGTTTTGTAATCAATCTCAAAAATTATTGAATTCATTTCAACATAAAACCATGTATCCAAAATCAAAACAAAATATTCTTTTTTTAAATAATTTACTTACTGCAATTATTGAACATGAAAACAATTATGATGTAAATTGGCACCACGAAAAAAAAACTATTGTTGATCAGCTTAAATCATTGGCATAAATCTTGACTTTTTTAGGAACATATTAAGTTTCATTTACGTATAATATCGATGCAGTCTTTAATTATGAATAAAATCTTTTTGAGTATATTTTTGATATTTTTCTTCGCCGAAAGCTCTATAGCTCAGAGTAGTGGTTCAACTCTTGAATTGGCTACTTTTTTAAAAGCAAAGAAAAGGGTTAAAGATCCTATCATCACAGTTTTTGATCAAAATGGACAAAAGGTTGAAATTAAAACTGGTACTACCGAAGGAGGCAGGGTTTTGTTATACTTTCCTTTTAATAATTCTTATAAAGTAGTTATTGAAAGAGAGGGCTATGTTACTATAAATTTTACAGTCAATACTCAGCTTCCTAGTAATGAAAAGGCTGAAAATATGTCCAGTGATTTGGATTTGAAAATGATTGAGCAGCCTTTGGATGGGTCTAAGGAAAATATTGAAAAACCTGTTGCAAAGGTAAATTATATTGAAAAAATTGGAATGTTTGATTACGATTGGGATTATGACGATGAGGTAACAGAGGAATTGAGAGAATTAGAAAAAAAGATTAGAGAAAAAGATAAAAATTTCGAAAAAGAACAGAAACTAAAGGAAGAAGAGTTGGCTACTGCTGAATTTGAAAAGAAAAAGAAAGAAGAGGAAGCAAAAAAGGCAGCTGCCGAGGCAGAAAAAGAAAGAGCTCTATTGGCTGCCGAGGAGGAAAAAAGAAAAGCTGAAGAAGCTAAAGCAGCACTTGAAGAAGAGAAAGCCAGAATTGAAGAAGAAAAGCGTAAAGTTGAGGCAGCAAGAAAAGAAAAAGAGGAGGAGTTGGCAAGATTAGCTTTGGAAGAAGAAAAAGCTCGAGAAGCTGCTGAAGAAGCAAAGAGGTTAGCAGAGGAAGAAAAAAAGAAGAGAGAGGAAGAGGAAGCAAGGTTACTTGAAGAAAAAAGACTTGCCGAAGAGGCTAGGATCAAAGCAGAAGAAGAACGTATTCGGTTGGAGGAAGAGAAAAGATTAGCGGCTGAAGCCGCAAAAGCTGCAGCAGAGGCAGAAGCAGAGCGTTTGAGAAAAGAGGAAGAGGCACGACTTGCNGNNGAAGCAGAAGNAGAGCGTTTGAGAAAAGAGGAAGAGGCACGACTTGCGGAGGAAGCAGAAGCAGAGCGTTTGAGAAAAGAGGAAGAGGCACGACTTGCCGCTGAAGCAGAAGCAGAGCGTTTGAGAAAAGAGGAAGAGGAAAGACTTGCAGCAGAGGCAGAAGCAGAGCGTTTGAGAAAAGAGGAAGAGGCACGACTT
>PBEC01000008.1 GCA_002717515.1 Flavobacteriales bacterium | reverse complement strand
AATTTGGTGAAAAAGTACAACGATATTTTACTGAACAGCATGAGCATTGCTCTGGCGGAGGATTTGATTAATTTGATTGTTGTGAATGAGGAGGATAAGGGGTTTGAGTTGTCCGAGTTGGTGAAGGATAAGAATACTTTTCGCGCTTGTGTTACGGCTGAGTTTTTGAAGTTGAATTCCAATTCTGTGTTGGATGATTTAAAAACGATGAACGATGATCTGGATTTTAAAATGATCCGCAATAAAAATCGTGAGTCCAGTCAAAAAAGACTGAAGTTATAATCGATTTTTTCTTTTTCAATTTTTTCAGGCATAATTTATCTTATTGTTATCTTGTAAGTATGAAAGCTGCTTCTTTACGGGATATTAAATCGGAATTGCAATTTAAGTCGAAGGATGAACTCATGGAGTTGTGTTTGTTGATGACGAAGTTTAAAAAGGACAACAAGGAGTTGTTGACGTACTTGCTTTTTGAACGTCAGGATGAGTTGGGGTATGTGAATTCGATTAAGGAGGAGATTGATGTGCAGTTTGATGCGTTGAACCGCGATACGTATTACCGAATGAATAAGGCGGTGAGGAAGGTGCTCCGAAATTGTAAGAAGTTTATTCGGTATTCCAAGAATAAGGAAACGGAGGTGGATGTTTTAATTCATTTTTGTTTGCGGGTGAAGCAGGAGAGTGTGCATTTTGTGCACAACAATACGTTGCTTTCTATTTATTCTAAGCAGTTGGAGATTGTTCAGCGCAAAATTGCCAGTCTGCATGAGGATTTGCAGTACGATTACAATTTAATGATTGAGGAGCTTTTAGAGGATTAAGGAAACTTTGGGAATTTCGAGAAGTCGCGTTNTCTTTTTTCCAAAAAGGCGTTTCTTCCTTCNACNGCTTCGTCNGTNCCATAGGCAAGTCGTGTTGCTTCTCCTGCATATACTTGNTGTCCTACGAGTCCGTCGTCGATGAGGTTGAATCCAAATTTTAGCATTTTTATGGCTGTTGGGCTTTTGGTCATGATTTCTTGTGCCCATTCGTATCCTTCTTGCTCTAATTCTTCATGGGGTACTACTTTGTTTACCATTCCCATTTCGTAGGCTTCTTGTGCGTTGTAGTTGGCACCTAAAAAGAAGATTTCTCTGGCTCTTTTTTGTCCTACTTGTCGTGCAAGGTAGGCTGAACCAAATCCTCCATCGAAGCTGGCTACATCGGCATCGGTTTGTTTGAAAATTGCGTGTTCTTTGCTGGCCAGGGTTAAATCGCATACTACGTGCAGGCTGTGCCCGCCTCCTACGCACCATCCTGGAACCAGGGCGATGACTACTTTGTTCATAAAGCGGATTTGGCGCTGTACGTCCAGTATATTAAATCGGTTGATACCATTGCTTCCTTTGTATCCTGTTGTTGAGCGTACGCGCTGATCTCCTCCGGAACAAAATGCCCATCCTCCGTCTTTTGGCGAGGGTCCTTCTCCGGTGATGAGCACTACGCCGATTTCCTGGCTTTCATGACAGATTACCAGCGCTTCCCAAAGTTCGTCTACGGTTTTTGGGGTGAATGCATTTCGGCATTCTGGTCGGTTAAAGGCTATTCTGGCTACTCCGTTCAAGGTTTTGAATGTGATTTCCTCGTATTCTTTTTCAACTTTCCAATTTAACTTTTCCATCGTGCTGCAATTTGAAACTAATTTAACGAAATAAGGAGATAATGTACAGTGTATTGTGATTTTGTGCTTTACATTGAATATTTTTTGGAGGCATTCAGCGTATTTTTCGTTTGAGCACAATGGCTGTTATAAACGATTTTAAAAACAGAACTGAGCCAATTATACTTATGTAGAACATGGCTTTGTCTTGTGATTTTAAGTAGATATTGTAGCAATAAAGGGCGGCAACTGCAAAAAGAATTTGTTGAATGAGTGCGTACACTATTTTGATTTCGGTTTTTCGATTTTTTTGAGTGACTTCCAGTTCCCCTGCTTCGGCTTGCTCGATGAAAAGTTCAATTTTTCGGGGTAGAGCGATGATTCTCAGGAGTTGTTGTTGAAGNGTGGTTTTAAACAGCATACCCATGTTTTCTTTTTGTATGGCCATTTTCAACAGGTTTGGTTTTACTTCCTGATATACGTCAACTTTGGGTGCTATTTCTCCAACTGTTGCAATGGTTAATGCTATGGTTCGGTTCAGGAGTACCCAATCCTTTGGTATTTTGATTACTTCTTCAATTTCTTTCAGGTTGAGTTCTTTGATGAGTCCGAAGATTTTTGAGAAGTTGATTTGTTCGATATCAATTTCGTTGAGGTTGAGGTTTTCAATTTTTAGTTCGTTTACCAAGTAGTTGTTTACTAAACGAATGATTTTTTTTGAAATTTTATGTATTCCTGGTGTGGATGATATGAATCCCATTTTTTTGAATCCTGAAATCATCAGATTTTCATCTTTAAGAATGGAGGCTTGCATTAATATGATTAAGCCCTCTTTCATATTTTTACTTAAGGTTCCAATTGCTCCGAAGTCGATTAAAATAATTTGACCGTTTTTGTTTACGAGCAGGTTCCCAGGATGCGGGTCGGCGTGATAAATTCCATGTATGAATATACTTTTGGAGAACAGGTGCAGGATGTTTTTAGCCAATTGAGATTGGTCGAGTGTGTTTTGTTGGGCAAAGGTGTGGTTGGTGATTTTTTCTCCTTCAACGTATTCCATTACGAGCACTTTTTTTGTGCTGTATTGTTCGTATACTTTAGGGATTTTTATTCGATCATCACCTTTGAAGTTGTTGGCAATTTTTTGAATTTGTTTTGCTTCATGCTCGTAATCCAATTCTTCATGAATCATTTTTACTATTTCCTGAAACATTTCATCAAATCCAGGTATTTTAATGAAGTACTTAATAATTTTAATGTGTTTTTTAATGAGCTGTAAATCAAGTTCAGCAATTTCATCGATTCGTAAATGTTGAGTTTTAACGGCTACTAAATCTCCATTTTGCAATTGGGCTTTGTGCACCTGTCCTATTGATGCGGTTCCAATGGGTTGTTCTTCAAATGAAGAAAAAATTTGGCTGGTTTTGATTCCAAGCTCGCTTTCTATTTGCTGCTTAATTTGATGTGCAGGTCTCGATTTTGAGTGATTTTGAGCTTTTTCAAATTCCTTTATATAGGGTTCGGGAAGAAGATTCGAAAGGGTTGATATTTGTTGAGCAAGTTTTAAAAAGAGTCCTTCGAGATCCATGAAGGTGTTACTGATTTTTGAGGCGGTTATTTCATGGAGTTTTTTAAGTTTTCGCTCTTTAGTTTGCTTGGAAATCAGGGGTGTGTACAATCTGAATAGAAGAAATTTAAGCAAAACGGCATAGAATGCTTTTTTTACTTTTTTTTCGCGTCCCTTTATTGAATACTCCATAGCTATTTGTTGTATTTCGCAATTTACACAAACTAATGCCAATTGGCATTTTAATTGGAGTTAAATCCTGAATTACGTATTGTTTTTTAACACTATTTTGGATTTCTTTTTACGGAACTTATGTAATTTCTGTTGGGTTGATTTTTTGGGTGTGTTTTTCATGGAACCAATAATTTATTAACTTTAGTTGGAATGAAAACTATTTGTGTCGTCGTTAAAATGATGACTTAACCTATTACCTTTTTTTTATGAAATCTACTTTTTCTCTTTTAAAGAAGGCTTCGTTGATTGGCCTTTCTCTTACTATTTTTACGTTTTTAAATTCGGTTCAGGCTCAATGCGATTATCCTGCATTTACTGAAGGAGCGGACAGAAATTATTCTGTGGATGATATTATNAGCCGAGATGGTAAAGATTATAAAGTTCTTATTGCGGGTTGGGCCAATTCTTCAACTCAGGACTGGGCATATGCTCCTGGAACAGGTTCCGTTTGGACATCGGCGTGGAGTTTAGAGAATGATCCTTGTCAAAGCTCTGGTGGAGGAGGTGGAAACGGCTCTGGCGGAGGTGATGGCTCTGGTGGAGGTGATGGTTCCGGTGGAGGTGATGGCTCTGGTGGAGGTGATGGTTCTGGTGGAGGCGATGGTTCCGGGGGCGGAAATGGTGTTTCATGCAGTGAACTTGAAGATCATGGACACGGTACATGGTACGACAATTTAGATGTTCAGCCAAACGGTGTTGTAAAGTGTACTTTTGAAAGAGATGACATATTAAATACGAATTACGGTGCACTGGATAAAGGATTATTGCAGGAAAGTAATGATGCAAAGTACTGTGGTATGTGTGTTGAGGCAATTGCTCCCGAACATAATAATGTTCCTGTAATTATTCAAATTGTTGATGAGTGTCCAGATTGTTGGGATAGAAATCCCGATGGATCTATTAATACGGGGGTAAATACAAAATTCGGTGATATTGATTTAAGCATTACGGCTTTTAAAGCATTGCTGCAGGAAGATTATGTTGCTCTTGGAATTGGTGATTTTGATTGGAAGGAGGTTTCTTGTCCCTGGGAAACACCTTTGCATTTAATTATTCAGGGTTCACACGATTGGTATGCTAAGGTTATAGTTGGAAATCATGTGAATAGAATTTCGACAGTTGAAATATCAAATGACGATGGTGCTTCATGGGAATTGATGACCAGAGGGGTTGATAATGGTTTTGTAAAAGGAAGTTATGGAGGTACTCATAAATCTTTTAAAATCACAGATATTTATGGCGATGTTGTCATCATGAATAATATTGATATGGTTACTAATGGTAATGCTAAAGTTGTAGGTACTGAAAACTTTGAGTCTTGTGGATTGGTTTCTTCAACGAGCCTACCGAATTCTTTAAATTATGTTACTGCTTTTCCAAATCCAACCAATACTTCAATAACTTTTGTGGGAATTGAAGAGGTTGAATCCATGGAAATTTTAAACTTGAATGGTCAGGTTGTTGCCAGTAATAGTTTTCAATCGAGTACTGCTCAGGTATCCTTGGATGTTTCTCATTTAGCTCCTGGAATTTATGTTGCTAAAATGACCAACAGCTACAATACTGGAATTGTAACTTTTGTGAAAAAATAAATTTTGGGTTGTATTGTACAAAAGGCCAGCTGTTCATCAGATGGCCTTTTTTGTTTTATCATGTCTCGGTTTTTTTTCAAAAAAAATAAAAAATTGAATATTTTTTTTTGACGATTTTAAAAAAGAGACAATTTATTATTAATGTATTGATTTTCAGTATTTTATAGTGTTTTTTCAGAGGTTGATTCTTAATTTTTTTTATAATTTATGCCAATAATTCGTTCCTTTTGTATTAACTTACGCGACATTATCGTGCTCAAAATCAGAGTTTAAGAAATTATTTTATTACGTTTTTTGGATTTTAATCCATGTAAAAAAAATGAATGTTTCGGTAGCTTTTGTTTTGGTCGATTTAACTAACCTTAAACCTTAACTATGAAAGTTAAAATTCTTCTTGCTTTTGTTTTAAGCTTAGCCTTATTTTCGAAAATTTCTGCAAATATTTATACGGTTACCATTTCTGGAGGGAATGGATGGGGAACGGGTGATCCGGGTTCTTTTTTGAGAGCAGTTTCCGATGCAGGGAGTAATCCTGGAAGAGATACGATTCAATTTTCTGTTCCGAGTAATACTGTAACTTCTGCCGCCTGGACGACCGATATTGCCAATAATGATTTATATATTGATGGTGTATCCACTCTGAATGGCCAGCCAGTAACTATAGAATTTACAATTTCTGTTACAGCTGCTGATGTTGATATTTATGGTGTGAATTTTGAAAAGAGTGGTAATCATTGCCTTATTATTACAGGAAGTGATAATTCTGTGGATAGTTGCTTTTTTCAAGTTTCAGGAAGTGTAAATAATCACGCTCTTTGGATTAATGGAGGGACTGGAACAATAGTAACCAGGAGTGTTTTTACGAATGCTTCAGGGCATTCAATTTCTATTGAAAACGGAGGAGGCCATACTGTAGATAATTGCACCACGACAGGTGCTCAGAATGTATCTATAATCGTAAGAGGAACCGGAGGAAATACCATTTCAAATTGTTCGACTTCAGGAGGGAATCATAACGGTATTGGACTTATTGCAGCGAATAATATAGTTGAAAATTGTGTTTCATTCGATAACAGATGGGCAGGAATTGTTTGTGATAATTCTCTTGGTGGGTGTAATGGGAATATTATCAGAAACAATGAAGTGTATGGGAACCACACGGACTTAGGAACTTTTCTTATAGAGCAGGGGGCTATTTCTTCGGATGGACCCAATACTCAAATTACGGGTAATTTGGTTTACGATAATGCCGGTAATGGTATTTTAATTAACACTGCTTTTGCTACCGGTGCAGTGGTTCAAAACAATATAGTGGGAACAAACTCCAGTGGTGATGAATTGGGAAATGGTTGGAATGGAATTTTTATTTGGAATGGAAACAATTCAAATGTTCAAGGAAATACGGTTGTAAATAACGGATACGGTTCTTCGCACAATACCCAAACGATGCCCGACAGAATATCGGGAATACGTATTCAGGGAGTTACTTCGGGAACAGTACAACAAAATTATGTAGGAACAGATGCAGGTAAAAGTAATGCAGGTAATGCTTTCGATGGTATTACTTTACATACAAATGTTACAGGTGTTTCCGTTACTGAAAATATATCTTGTTACAATGGGTTTAAAGCAGATCCCAAATACGGAGCTCATGGTGGAGGAGGTATTGCCTTGAGAAACGGTACGGGAAATAATGTGGTAATCGCTTCAAATTTTATTGGTGTTCATGAAGATTTAACTGAGGGAGGAAACAGGGATTATGGAATTTCTGCAGAGGGAACTACTAATTTGACCATTGGTGGAGATAATGGTTCAGATGGGAATGTAATTGGATACTCAACAAATACCCGTGACGACGCTACAAATTTTCATGGTTGTGGAATATGGTTGGTTGGTGTCAGCACAACCAATACGGTTGTTTATAACAATCAGATAATTAACAATACGGGACCAGGTATTCAAATTGAGCAAGCTGCTGCTGGAAATATTGTAGGTGATGAAAATAAAGGAAATACCATTTCAGGAAATGAGTTTGGTATTTTAGTATCCGAAACTGGAACGGTAAACAATACTCTTCGATATAATTCTTTTTCTTGTAATACGAGCGGAGGAATTTCTTTGCAAGACGACGGTAACAACGAGTACGGTAACTCTCCTTTACCAAAGGGAATTATAATTAGCGCTGATGAGCCCAGAGCAAATTTTATTTCTGGTTTTGCTCCTTCAGCAAATGCTGTTGTTGATATTTATGCAATGGATACCAACTGCCCATTGGAATGTACTGATTCGGTGAATCAAGGAATGACTATGGTTGCAACGGTTTCCGCTCAGGGAGTTGCTTCTTCAAATGGGTTGTTCGCCTGGGAGTATGATTTTGTAACGGGAGGAAATTTAGTAGGCAAGGAAAATGCAATTGTTTTGGCAACTGAGCAGGGTGCAGCAGGTTCGGTGAATACTTCGGAATTTTCTATTTGTCATTTGGAGTGCGACACACCACAAAATGCTCAGGTAAATTCAGCTGACTTTAATATTTGTCCTGGTGAAACGGCGGCAATGACTGCAAATTCATCGGGGATAAATCCTTCGGGATATACATACGATTGGTATTTGGGAGCTATAGACCCTTCCAATTTAGTTCATTCTCAAATTGGCGATAGTACTTATTCTACTGGTGTGAGTGGTGAGTATATTGTAGTGATTTCAAGTATTCTTGATCCGGCAGCGTGTGTGGATACTTCTACTTCTGGAACGGTAGTTTTGAATTCGAACCCAACGATTGATTTAGATCCTTCCTCGAGTAGCCTTTGCTCAGGAGAGACTGTGAATATTGATGCAAATGCTGGCGGTTCCAACTTACAGTTTGTCTGGACACCCGGAGGGGAAACCAGCTCAAACATTGATGTTTCTTCTGGGGGAGATTTTGGAGTTACGGTAACGAATTCAGTTACGGGATGTGATACCTCCGGACAGGTTTCGGTTACGGAGTTTGAAATTCCGGATGATTTAACCATTAATTCACCTGATTTTGATTTGTGTCCAGGGGAAATTGCTGCCTTAACGGCTAATTCAACTGGATTATCCGGTACTGACGGCTACACCTATACCTGGTATTTAAACTTAGTGGTTTCTGGTAATGAAGTAAGTACGTCGTCTACAGATAATACTTACGATACCGATGTTCAGGGAGATTATTTTGTAGTTATTTCAAACGATGCGAGTTCAGGGGTTTGTTCGGATACTTCCAGTCCGGCATCCGTTGTTGTTAATGAAAATCCAACGATCAACTTAACTCCGTCCGAAGTGAGTATATGCACAGGTCTTGACATTACTCTTGATGCGGATGCAACGGGTTCAAACTTAGATTATTTGTGGACCACCGGAGAAAATTCTGCAATCATTACCATATCAAATGGAGGTACTTACATGGTTTCGGTAACGGATGGAAATACCGGTTGTTCGAATTCCGATCAAATTACAATTGAGGAAAATGAAGCACCTGAGATTTCAATTTCAGATGTTACGTTTTGTCAGGGAGATTCAATTTTAATTTCTGCGGGTATTTCCAATATGGAGTATTTGTGGTCTCCTTCCGGACAAACAGAAGAGTCGTTTTATATTTATGCAAGTGATACTATTTCTGTAGAAGTAAGGGATCCCTCTAGTGGATGTGTCGCCTTGGATACATTAATAGCTCTTCAAAGTTCGGAACCAAAACCGATTGTTGTTTTACCTGTTGATTCTGCGATGTGTCCTGCTGAAGGGGACGAAATAGAAATAATTGCTGAAGTGACTTCCAATTTGGTGGGTGTTTTAACCTGGAGTAACGGAACGGTCGACGAAAATTCTATAATTGCAGATGATACTCTGGAATATTGGGCTGCTTTTGTTGATTCTTTCGGTTGTGAGGGTGTGGATACTATGAAAATTTTCGGTGAGTGTATTCCTCCAGATCCTGAATTGCCAAATATCACTACGGATCAGTCGCCGTGGACTCCTATTGGAAATATTACTCCTGAGCAGGTATTAAGTGGTACGTTTTTAGTGTACAACAGATGGGGGCGATTAATTTATGTTTCAAAGGATGTTATACCGCTATGGACAGGTGAAAATGATCAGGGTGTTGAGTGTTCTGCAGGGGTTTATTACTGGATTTGGGAATTCGTTGACAATACCTATGAAGAAAGAAGATACAACGGGTTTGTTCAGTTACTGGAGTAATTCATATAACTTGGCTTTCCAGTCTTTGTTGAAACATTTTCCATATTCTTTTATTGTTCTCTTTGGTGTTTGATGTGTACTTTTGATATTCGTGTAACGAAAAATTCCCCAAAATCATGTGAAGGATTGAGGTTTTAAACTTGTGGTCTCGCGTTAAGGTATTTTGAATCAGTTCTTGTTTCTGTTCGAGGTTTTTTTTTGACCAATCAATTTTTTTTTCGTGTAAGTAGCTTTTAAAAAATTCAACGAGTAAATCATTTTTCATTTTTAATATGGGCCGCAGTGTTTTGTTTTGAAAGTTTTCGATGGACAATGNTNTCCTGTTNTTATNCAATGTTTTNATNGTGGGTCTTTTTTCAGGGTTACGTTCCATTACAATTGTATTTATGGGCCAAACTTTTTAATGAGTACTTTATCGCTTTTAAGATCAAACATTAAATTGTAAAGTCCAAAAAAGGTTCTGTTCATGTAAATGAAATGTTTCGAACCTCTGCCACCNTTTTGACTTCTTAGTTCTTTATCTTTTGACAATCGTTCTCCCAGGGTTAAAATTTCCTGATAAAATGATTCGTCGGAAAAATCGAAAGTATCGCTTTGAAAGGGTTTAGTGAAAACGGATAAGAGTTCTTTGAACAACTTTTTCAGGAAGTTGATTTCCTGGGGACTATCGCNTGGAAGGATTACTTCAAGTTGTTTTAGTATTTCCAGGAATTTTGCTTCATTGTTGATGTTTTCGGGGTGAATCAGTTCAAAATAGGGCAGGTAAAAGTCGTTCGGAATTTCCTTTAAGCAACCAAAATCGAGAGCGATTAATTCTGANTTANTGTTAACTANGAAATTNCCCGGATGAGGGTCGGCATGAAACTTTTTTAAAACGTGGAGTTGATGCATGTAAAAATCCCAAAGTGCTTGAGCGACTTTTTTTGCTTTGTCGGTACCTGCATATTGTTCTGAAAATTCGGACAAATGCATGCCTTCCATCCATTCCATTGTGATGATTTTTTTTGTGGAAAGCTCTGGAAGAAATTCCGGAAAGATTATGTTTTCAACAACTTTGCATTTTTCAGAAAGTTCTCTTCCNTGTTCAAGTTCGTTTACATAATTGGTTTCTTCAAGTAGTTTGTTTTTAACTTCCTGAAAGTAAACTTCTGAATCTTTACGAGANAGATTCAACATTTTTAATGCAAATGGTTTTACAAGTGCAAGGTCACTGGAGATGCTTTCGGCTACTCCTGGATATTGAATTTTAACAGCCAGCGTTTTGCCTTTTTTTGTGGCTTTGTGTACTTGCCCAATACTTGCTGCATGAATTGCATTGGCATCGAAGGTGTCGAAAAGTTCCTGAGGTGTTTTACCAAAGTTCTGCTTAAATGTTTTGGATATGAGTGGACCCGAAAGTGGNGGTACTGAAAATTGAGATAGTGAGAATTTTTCAACATACTCCNTGGGGAGTACACTTTTATCCATGCTCATCATTTGAGCTACTTTGAGAGCACTTCCTTTAAGATCTTTTAATCCATCGTAGATGTCCTCAGCATTGTCGGCATTTAATATTTGATTGGCTTCTTCTTTCGTTTTTGTAACTCTATTGGCATAGTATTTAACATAGTTGCCACCAACTTTTGCTCCTGTTTTTAAAATTTTGGAGGCTCGCTGTACTTTTGTGGTTGGTATTTTATTTACACTTTTCATTCATTTAGTTCATTTTGAAGGTGTCCTTGAAGAGGAATTTTCCAAAATCGATTACACTTTCTATTTGAGTCAGGTTTAGAACTTCAAAGCCTGCTGCTGTTGATTTTTCAATAAAGGCATCGGTTTTCTCAAAGGAAGGAGAATCGTCCTTTAACCAGTATTTAATGATGCTTAAAAATTGATTCCANACTATTTCCGTTAACCCTTTTTCCTGAAACTCTTTTAATTTGTCCAGAGCCATTCCATTGGTATTCATGTCTAAAGATTTAACAAATTCGTTAAAGTCTTTTTTTATGGGGTAGATGTTGGAAAAACTTTTGATGGGATTTTTATTGCTCAGTAAAAAGGTNACTAAACTTCTGTTGGCAGTAAGGTTTTCAATGAATGTATAGTAAAATGACAGTAATTTTTCTTTTGAGGAATATTTTTTATAGCCTTTGTTCTTTTTAAGAACTTTTTGAGTTTCATCGAAAAGATGCTGAAATACGTGCTTTTCTATGGCCTCAAAAGAACCGAAAAATGTATAAAACTCTGATTCCTCAATTTTGATGTCCTGACAAAACTTGTATACGTTCAAGGGACGTTTGCCTTCGGTTAGAAGGTGGTTGGTATATGCCAATACTAAATCCGATTTTTCCATAACATTTGTTTTAACAAATATAAGGATATTATCTTTGTAGTGCATGTTGAATTTGTTGATGCAAATGAATATCGTATTGATTTTAATTATATTTTACTTTTTTTGATTTTTGCTCTGCATGGTGTATGTTTAGAGTAATGAAGAAAATTTTATTTACTCGTCATGCTAAATCAAGTTGGTCGGATAGTTCTGTTTCCGATCATAATCGACNACTGAACGATAGGGGAGTCAAAAGTGCTCAACTGTTTTCCAAAACTATGAAGTTGGAGTTTGAAAAAGTCGAAGAGGTTCATGTAAGTTCAGCAAAACGTGCTCAGGAAACGGCAAAGGAATTGAGTTTGGATAAAAACAAACTTTTTACTCACAGGAATCTTTACACATTTAGTGTTTCTGAGNTGGAAAATTTTATTTACTCCTTNAATACAGANGCGCATTACGTTCAGTTGATTGGGCATAATCCTGCGTTTACCGATTTTGTTAATCTTCATTCTTTAATTTCAATTGATAACGTTCCTACTTGTGGGATGGTTCTTTTGCAGTGGGATGAGNCGAGAACCTGGAGTGATGTGAAGTTTGAAAAAGCTCGGTTGCTTATGTTTGATGCTCCCAAAAGATTAATGCGGTAAAGAGAATTTATTATTTCAGTTTCTTTTTTCTCTCATTTTGAAGCTCCATGTAAATGCGTATTCGCAAACCAATTCATTGTTTTCATTAAAGCCTTTTGTGTGTGACTTTACGGTTACTGGTGTTTTTTCTGTTACACATTTTTCGAGTTCTCTTTGAAAAAGTTCTCCATCTTCGCAAGTGAATTTTATTTTTCCAATTGCCTTTTTGTGAAATTTCCCATGCGATTCTANTACCAATAGTGAAATGGATTCTTCATGTTTTGCAATGGAGAGAATAGCGAGTACTCCTGTACTTAATTCGGCCGTCATCGCCAGTGCTCCATAATAAATGGATTTAAATGGGTTGGTGTTTAGATATTTATACCTAACGGTTGTACTTGCCGATTTTGTGGTTAGTTCGGTTGTTTTGATGCCGCTTAAAAAGGCAAGGGGGAGCTTGGATAGTGTAAAGAATTTAAATTTTAGTGGGGAGAGTATTTGTGCTCTAATTTTTTTTTGTTTTCTGNTAAGATTCATATTTCCAAAACGTTTGGCGTAAACTTAAGTTTCTAAAATTACGTACTGATTAATGTGTATCAAATTTAATTTAAAAAATGAGTTGACTTATGCACGCTTTTTAACTTGCAATTTGGAGGGTTTTTTACGGATTTTTTTCGGTAAAATCGATTTCGTTTTATGCTTTTTAAAATCGATTTAGTAATGATTAGATTAAACGTTTTACTGGGTGTTTTTGCTTTCGGGTTTTTTGGAGCTCAGGCGTTTGATGATTATAAAGGTTATCTTGATTGCAGGCATAAATTCGGTTTGGGTTTTGAGTTTCACCCCCTTCCTGTAACTTTATTTATTGACGATACATATTGGGGGTCAGCTTATGCTAATCCAACTGCTGATGGTTTAGTTTTACCTGTTCGATTTGATAATTTACCTTCGACTGGAGACGATTACATCGATGTGCCTAAATTTACTTTAAGAGCTTCCGATTATATTAGTTATAGTTTTAATTATGAATATTTAATAAGTGATTACAGTTCGTTTGGTGTCGATTTCATTTTTAGAAGTTCCAATTTGGTGGCTGAACATAACAATGCCAGTTGGTTGTATCCGGAGTATTCCTATGGGACTGTCGATTTTGCTAATGTAAGAGGGTTTGATTTGAGGTTAAAATACAGGCATTATTTGCCTAAATTCTCAAAGACTAAAGCGCCCAATGGTGTTTATGTTGATTATGTTTTAAGTTTGCCTTATACGGCTACGCAATATTTGTATGCAAATAATGGAATGAGCGAACATTCCAGTGGTTTAGGAGGAGGGATTGGAATAGGAAAACAAGGCCTGTTGTTTGAAAAGGTAACATATAATTATGGTGTTGCTACGATATTTAATATGATGACAACAAACGAATCTCGATATCTTGTAAATTATCTTTTGAAGGATCTGGAAGGGAATTTATACAAGGTGGATTATCTTCAAGAGCCTTTAAAGCAGCCTGGTGTTTATCAAAGCAACAATTCGAATTTCTTTTCTTTTTATTTCAGGATTGGGTACTTAATTTTTTGAAGTGTTCGTGATCTGCCCAAAAGGTCATGAAGGGTACAACGGATGCTATTCCAAATATAAAGAGGTTTGAAAACGACCATTTCTGTTGCTTGTGTACAGGCAAGAGCAAAACCAAATAGGCTATAAAAAAAATACCGTGAACCATACCGGGTATTCTTACGGCCTCATCAATTCCTGCAAAATATTTAATAGGCATNGCTATTAAGTAAAGTGTAATACATGTAATTCCTTCAATCAAAGCGGCTATTCGTAATCTTCCAATGTGAGTTGTTAAGTTCATGGATTATAGTTTATTTGCCACCTTTTCTTTTTACTTGATAGCCTTCGTTTTCAAGGAGCTCAACAATTTTGTTTCGAAAATCTCCTTGAATAAGAATTTCTCCGTCTTTAACGGATCCGCCGACACCGCATTTTGATTTGAGTATTTTCCCCAGATTTTTTAAATCGTCTTCAGTTCCAATGAAGCCTTCAATTAAAGAAACGGCTTTTCCTTTTCGATTTCTTTTGTCGAGACTCACGTATAGTTTTTGTTGCTGGGGAGGAAGTGTTTCTTGCTCTTCACCTTCATTTTCTTCGTAATTGAAATCAGGATTTGTTGAATACACAGTTCCTAATCTTTCTTTCCAATCTTTTCCCATAGTACAAAGTTAATGGATATGATCTTTGTTTCAAATAGTTTTTGAAAGCTGAAAAATGATACAATATGTCATTAATGCGATTAAAAAAGACAAATTGTTTAGGGCAAATGGATATTTTAACAAATAAACTTTTTAGCTTAACATAAAATTATGTTTTATGGGAAATTTTAGCTGGCAGGAGCCATTTGGGATATCGTTATTGGATTGGGGAATCACCGCAGGATTGATTATTGTTTCCATCATAGGAGCAAAAGTTATTTTTTGGTTGCTGAGTAAGGTGGTAAGTAAGTTGGCAAGAAAGACCAAATCACAGTTGGATGATCTGTTAATTGATTTGCTTGAAAAACCAATTGCTTACATTATAGGGTCTTTTGGAATATGGAAATCCATCGATTGGTTACAATTGGGTGAAACAGGTCAAGGCAGAATCGATAAGATATTTTTTATTGTTTTACTTGGTTTTGTCGCTTGGGCAATAACCAGAACGATAGAGGCTTTAATTGAGAGTTACTTAGTACCAATAATCGAAAAAACTGAAAGTGACCTGGATGATCAATTAATACCTATTCTTCGAAAGGTATTGAAGTCTACAGTTTGGATTATGGCCATAATTCTTGGTTTAAATAATGCCGGCTATGATGTTGGTGCGATTGTAGCTGGTCTTGGTATTGGTGGANTGGCACTCGCCCTGGCTGCTCAGGATTCAGTAAAAAATCTTTTTGGTGGCTTTACGATTTTTGTTGATAAACCCTTTAAAGTGAAAGATAGAATTAAGATTTCGGGGTTTGATGGATCGGTTGAGGAGATCGGCATAAGAAGTACGCGAATTAGAACCTTGGATGGTAGGATGGTGACCATTCCAAACTCTAAGTTTTCTGAAAGTGCTATTGAAAATATAAGCTCGGAACCTTCCAGAAAAGTTGTTTTAAATTTGGGGTTAACCTACGATACGGATAGCGATGGGATTAAAAAAGGTATGGAGCTATTAAAGGAAATCGTATCGAGTAAGAATGGCGTTGATGAAAAGGTTGTTGTAGGGTTTAATGCATTTAACGATTCGGCGTTGAATATCATATGTGTATATTTCATATCTCCAGGAGCCGATATTCTCGGTGTACAAACAGAAATTAACCTGGAAATTTTAGAGAATTTTTCCAATGCAAAACTGGATTTTGCATTTCCTACACAAACTTTATTTATCGAAAAAGACAATTAATTTCACAAAAATTTTCCGACGCAATGCAAATAAGGATTGTGAAAATAGGAGACGAACTCTATAATCAGGGAAAAAATATTCGAAAAAATCATCTGTTTCAAAACGTTGATGATGCGGATTTTTATCTTAATGACCCCTGGGAGAAAAAATCAGTTCATGTTGTCATGGAACGTGAGAATGTGGCCATTGGAGTTGGTAGGTTAACTTATGATGAAGATGGAAATGGAATTATATCTCAAATGGCTGTTTTACCTGCTTATCAAAACCAGAATGTTGGCTCCGGTATTATGGAACAATTGATTAAACTTTGCGTTTTTCAATCTGCTGAAAAAATATATATGAGTGCACGTGAAACCGCTATAGGGTTTTATGAAAAATTAGGTTTTAATACGATTGGCGCGAAATTTCCTTCCCCGAAAACTGGAATTGTTCATGTGAGTATGGTTTTAAAACTTTGATTGAAGGATATTAATAAATCAAAGAGGGAGCATATGCTCCCTCTTTTGGTTTAGTTTGGTTTTATAATAGGGTGAATTAAAATATATATTTATTCTCCGAAACTAATTTTTCAGCGATGGATTGTCTTGCTTCCTTTACATTGAATGGAGCTACTTTTGTAAATCGTTTGATTCCTAATAGCATCATTCTTTGTTCATCGCCTTCAGAGAAAGAGTTTATTGCATCTTTACCTGATTTGTTCATTTTATCGGCTGCATCGTAAATGAATGTTTGAACCATAGCTATTTGCAATTTAGCCTCTTCTTCACCAACTTTTGAGATTAATTTTTTAACTCTTAAAAGCATCGATTCAGCAACGTAAGTATTTATAATCATGTCCGATATGTTCATGAGTATTTCTTGTTCTTTTGCTAAGGTCTGCATGAGTTTTTGAACGGCTGCTCCTGCTGTCATAAGTATGGCTTTTTTGAAGTTCGCTACATATCTTCCTTCAGCAGCTAAAAGGCTGTCGTCCTGATCGCCAAAGTCTGGAATACTCATTAATTCTTTTTGCACAGCCTGTGCTGGACCTAATAAATCCAGTTTGCCTTTCATGGCTCTTTTTAAAAGCATATCCACGATAAGCATTCTGTTGATTTCGTTTGTTCCCTCAAATATTCTGTTGATTCGTGAATCTCTGTAGGCTCTGTCCATTGGTGCATCCGCCGAATATCCCATACCTCCGTATACCTGAACGCCTTCATCCACTACATAGTCGAGTGTTTCNGATCCGTATACTTTTAAAATGGCTGCTTCTACTGCGAATTCTTCAACGCCTTTTAATTTTGCTTTGGCCTCGTCCATTCCACCGGCCAACAATTCGTCTGTCGCTTGATCGATATTTAATCCTGTTCTGTACAAGGCAGATTCTAATGAATAGGTTTTTATGGCCTGCTCTGCGAGTTTGAATCGTATTGCTCCGTATTTTGAAATTTGTCTTCCGAATTGCTCTCTTTCATTGGCGTAATTAATTGCCTGGGTAGATGTTCTTTTCATTGCACCCAATGCTGCTGCTCCAAGTTTTATCCTTCCTATGTTCAGAATGTTTAACGCTATTTTAAATCCTTCCTCTCTTTCACCTAAAAAGTTTTCTTTTGGGACTTTTACGTCGTTAAAAAATACTTGTCGAGTTGATGAACCTTTTATTCCCATTTTTTCCTCTTCAGGATTTAGGGTAATTCCGCCAAATTCCTTTTCAACTATAAATGCGCTTAGGTTGGCATCGTCATCTACTTTTGCAAATACTATGAAAACATCAGCAAAGCCTCCATTGGTAATCCACATTTTTTGACCATTGAGGATGTAATGAGTACCTTCTTGATTTAAAATTGCTTTCGTTTTTCCTGAGTTTGCATCCGATCCAGATCCNGGTTCNGTCAAACAGTAACAGGCTTTTTTAGCACCCGATGATAAGTCGGGGAGGTATTTTTCTTTTTGCTCATCGTTTCCGTAATAGAGTATGGGCAACATTCCTATCCCTGTATGTGCAGACAATGCAACGGCAAAGCTGTGTCCGGATCCGGTGGCTTCATTGATTAATAATGAGCTGTTGAAGTCTTTNCCAAAACCTCCNTATTGCTCAGGTATTGAAACACCCAATAAACCGAGTGCTCCTGCTTTATCTAATTTTGAAGGCATTAATCCTTCTTCCATTTTATCGATTCTATCCAAATCGGGGAAAATTTCAGCCTCTAAAAAATCGTAACACGTGTCGCGCATCATAATTTCTTCTTCTCCCCAGTTTTCAGCAATGAAGATGTCTTCAACTTTTGCTTCTTTGATGATAAATTCTCCTCCCTTTATTGATTTCTTTTCTTCAGACATAACGGCACAATTTTTAATTTCATTACTACTTTACAATAGGTTATAATCGCAAACATTTCATCGAGCTTGAACTCCCGATAATAAATGGTGGATAATTCCCTGATATTTTTACTTTTTTTAAACATTCTTTTACATCATTTCAAAAATTCCAGCGGCTCCTTGTCCGGTACCAACGCACATGGTAACCATTCCGTACTTTTGATTTCTTTTTTTCATTTCATTAAACAGTTGAACGGATAATTTTGCTCCTGTACATCCCAATGGATGCCCGAGTGCAATTGCTCCTCCATTGACGTTGACAATTTCTGGGTTGATGTCCAATTCTTTGATTACTGCCACGGATTGACAAGCGAAAGCTTCATTCAACTCAATTTGTTCGATTTCATGAAGTTTCATCCCCGCTTTTTCCAAGGCTCCAGGAACTGCATAAATAGGTCCAACTCCCATTATCTTTGGTTCTAAAGCTGCAACGTGATAGGAAACAAATCTTGCAATTGGAGTGATGTTTAATTCTTTTACTCGTTTTTCACTCATTACCATCACAAAGGCTGCACCATCGGATGTTTGAGATGAATTTCCTGCGGTAACTGTTCCTCCCATTGCAAAAACAGGCTTTAATCTGGACAATGCTTCAATACTTGTTCCTTTTCTCGGTCCTTCGTCGGTATCAACTGTATATTCTCTTTCTTGTCGTTTTTCATTTTCATCCAAGAAAACCTCTTTAACGTTTACTGCGGCAATTTCTTCTTTGAAATTCCCATTTTCCAATGCTTTTAAAGCTTTCATGTGAGAATGGTATGCAAATTCATCCTGATCTTCTCTGGAAACTTTGTAAACTTTGGCTACCTCTTCTGCTGTTAATCCCATTCCCCAATACCAGTCTGGATTGTTTTTGGCTACGTCGTAATTAGGTATTACTTTCCAACCACCAAATGGGATAGGGGACATGCATTCAACTCCGCCTGCCAGAATGCAATCGGCCATTCCTGCTTTGATTTTTGCTGCGGCAATAGCTATGGTTTCCAATCCGGATGAGCAATATCGATTTACGGTTACTCCAGGAACTTTTACGGTGTCNAATCCCATTAATGAAATCATTCTGCCCATGTTCAAACCTTGCTCGGCTTCGGGTGTTGCATTTCCGCAAATTACATCGTCGATTGTATTGGGATCCATATCGGGTAAATCACCCATAATTTTACGAACAACCTGGGCGCCTAAATCATCGGGACGATAAAACTTGAAACCTCCTTTTTTTGATTTTCCTACTGCTGATCGATATCCTGCTACAATGTATGCTTCCATGTGTTATTCTATTTATTTACTTACTTCTTTGGATTCTGTAATTACTCCGTTTTCATATTTTACGATGGATCGAATGGTTTCGTTTTTATCGTAAAAAACCCACTTTCCACTTTTTTTTCCATCTTTAAAATATCCTGTAAGACGAATTACTCCTGGTGAGTTTTTAAAATAATAACTCCAAATTCCGTTTTTTAATCCTTTTCGNTAGGCGCCCTCGACTCTTTTGACTCCATTTGAATACCATTTGGTGAATGAACCATTTTTTAAGTCGTTTAGGTAGGCTCCCTTTTCCAACATTTTACCTGTTGATCCGTTGTATCGAACAAACTCTCCGTTTAATTGGTTGTTTTTATAGTTCATTTCCATAATAAGTACTCCATTTCTGGAATAGGATTGCCAGGTGCCCCATTTTTTTCCTTGATCGTCAAGTTTATTTCTGTGAGTGACACTGTCGGGGGCATATTTTGGTCGCATCGCCGTCAGGTTTTCGGGATATTGAGTAAAACTCATTATTCCAAAAAGTCCAAATAGTAATAATATTTTCTTAGTTAGTGTCATTCACTTGCTTTTAGTTTCTTAATGGCTTCCCAGTTGTCAGAATGCTTTGAATTCTTTCCAGGGTTTTTTTCTCACCGAGCAAAGAAAGGAAGGCTTCTCTTTCCAAATTCAATAGGTATTGTTCAGATACCAATGTTTTATTTGAAAGGTCTCCTCCACAAAGCACATATCCGAGTTTCTCTGAAATTAATTTGTCGTGTTCGGAAATGTATTTTCCGCTATACATTGTATATGCACCTGCATACACCATACCAAGTCCCTGCCTACCAAGTACACGGATATTTTTTCGCTCTACAGGACGGGTATATCCCGCATTTGCCATATCCAAAACTGCGGTTTTCGCTTCTGCAATCTGTCNATCCTGATTCACAACAAACTTATCTCTTCCTTTTTTATAAAATCCCAGGTCAAATGCTTCGGCCGCGGATGTAGAAACTTTTGCCATTCCGATGGTTAGAAATTTATTTCTCAATGAGGGAAGTTCGATGTCTCCTTCGAATGTTTCATCCGATAGTCGCAGTGCGAATTCTTTAGTTCCACCACCACCTGGAATAACTCCTGCGCCAACTTCAACAAGACCTGTGTAGGTTTCTGCACTGGCAACTACTTTGTCGGCATGAAGCGCTATTTCACAACCTCCTCCTAATGCCAGAGCATGAGGAGCAATTACTACAGGTATATTAGAGTAACGAATGCGCATCATTGTTTTTTGAAAATATCGTACTGCAAAATCAAGTTCATCAAATTCCTGCTCGATGGCGAGCATAAATACCATTCCTAAATTTGCACCAGCCGAAAAATTATCTCCTTGGTTGGCGATAACAAGTCCTTTCCATCCTTCATTTTCTGCAATATCAATGGATTTGTTTATACCTTGTAGCACTTCACTGCCCATGGTATTCATTTTCGTGTGAAATTCAAGGTTTAGAACTCCGTCACCTATATCGTATAATGTGGTTCCTGCATTTTTCCAAACTATATTGGATGCATCGAAGTTGCTTAATGTGATAAACTCTTCGGTTCCTGGTATTGGTTTGTATGTTTTGGAGGGGATGTCGTAATACTGTTTTACGCCTCCTTCAACTTTATAAAAACTTTCATTTCCTTCAGCCAACATTTCTTGTATCCAATCAGCGACTTGAATTTCAGATTTTTGCATTAAACCTACGGCATTTTTAACTCCTACGGCATCCCAGGTTTCAAAAGGTCCCAATTTCCAACCAAAACCTGCCTTCATGGCTTGGTCTATTTTATAGAGTTCATCTGATATTTCGGGGATTCTATTTCCCACATAGGCAAATAGGCTGGTGAAAATGCCTCTGTAAAACTCTCCTGCTTTGTCTTGTCCCATGGCCAAAATGCCGATTCTTTTTGTAAGATTGTCCTCAGCTTTTGCCAGATCCAGTGTAGCAAATTTGACTTTTTTAGTGGGCGTATATTCCAATGTTTCTAAGTCCAGTTCTAAAATGGTCCTTTTTCCGTTTTCATCTTTTTCTTTTTTGTAGAAACCTTGTCCTGATTTGGATCCGAGCCAATTGTTTTCTTCCATTTTTGAAATGTATTCCGGAATGGTAAACTCTGAATTGGCTTCGTCTTCAGGGCAATTTTGCTGAACGCCTTTGGCTACTTTAATTAAGGTGTCCAACCCAACAACGTCGCAAGTTCTGAATGTGGCTGATTTAGGACGACCTAATATAGGCCCTGTAAGTTTATCGACTTCCCCAACGGTTAATCCCAGTTCTTTGACTTTATGAAAGAGATTCATGATACCGAAAACACCGATTCTATTGGCAATGAATGCGGGTGTGTCCTTGCAAAGGACTGTGGTTTTACCTAAAAATTTATCGCCGTAATTCATTAAAAATTCAATTACGCTTTGATCGGTTTTAGGAGTTGGGATTATTTCCAGTAGCTTGAGGTATCGCGGCGGGTTGAAGAAGTGTGTTCCACAAAAGTTCTTTTGAAAATCTTCGCTTCTTCCTTCCAACATCATATGAATTGGAATTCCTGATGTGTTGGAGGTGATTAAAGTTCCTTTTTTTCGGTGTTTTTCTACTTCATCGAAAACTTTCTTTTTGATGTCTAAGTTTTCAATTACGACTTCTATGGTCCAGTCGCAGTCTGAAATTTTATGAAGATCGTCTTCAAAATTTCCAGTTTCAATTCTTTTTGCTTCTGTTTTAAGGTAAAGGGGTGAGGGGTTCGATTTTATCGCGAAATTCAANGCATCATTTACAATACGATTTCTTACAATTTTGCTTTCAAGTGTAAGACCTTTTGAAGCTTCATTTTCGGAGGCTTCTTTGGGTACGATGTCCAGAAGTACAACATTAACACCTATGTTTGCGAAATGGCATGCTATACGAGATCCCATGACGCCGGATCCAAGTACGGCAATTTTGTTTATTTTCCTCATGTTTATAACAATAATAGAAGCGTTGGTAAATGATAGTTTTACCATTTTTATCTATTAAAAGTTTCATAAATGCGATAGAAAATATCGACGTTCTAATCGTTGTATATCTTTTTAACTAAATGATCGTATTTTTCAAGAATGGGTTTGCGTTTTGGTTTCATTGTCGGCGTGAGTTCACCACCCTCAACTGACCATTCACAATTGACCAGTTCGAATTTCTTAATTTGTTCGGTTTGACCAAATTGTTCGTTGTAGCCTTTTACATCTGTCGATATGGCTTCAATTACTTCTTTGTTGGAGCAAATTTCATCGTTTGAAGTGCATTTAATTCCTTTGTCTTTTGCCCATGTTCGAATGTGTTCGAATGCAGGGACGATTAGAGCTGACGCGTGTTTTTGTCCTTCGCCAAAAACCATTATCTGTTCAATAAATTGCGAGGCTTTCATTGTGTTTTCAATTGGTCCAGGAGCAACGTATTTCCCTCCTGAAGTTTTGAAAATTTGTTTTTTACGGTCGGTTATTTTTAGGAATCCATCTTCAAATATTCCAATGTCTCCAGTATGAAACCAATCTTCACTCATTACTTCACTGGTTAGTTCTGGCGATTTGAAGTATCCCATCATCACGTTGGGGCCTTTGGTTAAAATTTCACCGTCTTCAGCAATTTTAACTTCTACCTTTTCGATAACTTTTCCAACTGTTCCAAATTTTGTTCCGTTATCTAAAAGTGTATTTACTGAAATTATTGGAGAGGTTTCGGTTAAGCCATATCCTTCAAGTATTGGCAAACCAACTCCCCAAAAGAATTTTTGTAATCGGGCTTGAAGTGCTGCTGATCCCGAAACGATAACTTTTACATTTCCTCCCANTCCTTGCCTTATTTTTGAGTAAACTAATTTGTCGGCTATAAAATTTCTACCTCCACCAATTTCAAATTTTTGTGCCTTTCCAACGGCCCAAAAGAAAAGTTTTTTGATGATTCCTGATTTTTGACTTCCTCCAGCTATGATTTTATCGTACACTTTTTCAATAAGTCGAGGTACGGCAGTAAATACATGAGGTTTAACTTCCTTTATATTGTCCCCTATGGTTTCCAGGCTTTCTGCATAATATATTTTTATTCCTCCTAAAAGGTATAGGTTGAGCACTGTTCGTTCAAAAACATGGCATACTGGTAAAAAGCTTAATGCTTTGTCTCCTATTTCGGTAGGGAGTAACGGTTTTCCAGCTACAACATTGGAAATTAAATTATTGTGGCTTAGCATTACTCCTTTGGGTTGTCCGGTTGTACCCGATGTGTATATGATTGTTGCTAAATCCGATTCTTTGATGTTGTCTATTCTTTGCTGAAGTTCTTCTTGATGTTGTCCTTTACCCATTTCAAGGACTTCGGTCCAATGTTTGGCTCCTTCGATTTTATTAAACGTGTATACATCCAGAATTGTGGGAGATTCTTCCTTGGCTTTAAGGACTTTTCCTAATATCTCCTCATCACTTACAAAAACATATTTTACTTCAGAATGGTTAAAGATGTAAACATAATCTCGAGCGGAGATTGTAGGATACATTGGACATAATATAGCACCAACCTGAGAGACGGCGTAGTTCAGAATGTTCCATTCGGGTCTGTTGTTATTAATGGATGCGATTTTATCACCGGGCTGTATCCCTATTTCTATTAATGCATTACTCAATTGGTTTACCTTATCGCTGAACTCCTGGGTAGAGTANTTTCTCCACTCTCCATTTTCCTTAGCGGCTAAACAGTCTTCAAAAGGATGGTTCTTTAACGCATAAGGAAGAATGTCGAATGTTCTTTTAATTTCCATAAGATTGGGTTTTTTGAACGTTGCTTTAACGGGTGCCTGGGCAACTAATTTTTTTTTTTTGCGTAAGCGTCCCAAAAAACGTCTTTAAATTAACGTGAAATTTTTAGAAAGGTTCTTTAATATTTAGAAAATCGTAATTTTTTTATTTAAATACGTTTTTCGATGTGTATTGACGAATAATTAATCTTGAAAATTAAAATGTTTTTTATTTTCAATTTGTATTGTAAATACTTAGTAATGAGTCTTTTGGTGTTATAATTTTTTGAATTAAAGGGGTTTAAAAAAATGAGAAGAGCTGTTGCCATTATTATTTGTNTGTGTTCATTTGGATCTTATGCTCAATGGGAAAATGCCTATGCGTTTATTGGTGGAGGTACTTCTTATTATCAGGGTGATTTGAATGCAACTGCTTTTCCAACGCCAAAAATTTTGAATTTGAGTTTTAAGGGTGGTTTGGGTTATAACTTCAATAAAAGATACGGTATTGTTTTACATTATACGGAGTCCTCTTTAAGTGCCGATGATGCTTTTGTAAACAATGCTATTAAGAATGCAAGGGGTTTGAGTTTTGAATCTCCTCTTAAAGAAATAGGTTTAAATCTTAAAATTAGAAACATAACAGGAAAGCAGGAAACTTATATTGGTTACCTTTTTACTGGAATAAATTATTTTCAGTTTAATCCGACTTTAACACGATCGGGTTTTGCCACGATTAATTATGTTGTGGAATCGTCTTACCCAACTTCTGGCTTCAATATTCCNTTTGGTGTTGGTTTTGGTATTTGGCTTACCGATAATTTTGGTTTGGTCTGGGAGGCTTCTCTCCACGTTACTTACACTGACTATATTGATGGTGTGAGCAGTAATGGAAATCCAAACTACAAGGATGCTTTTGTAGATTCCCATGTTAAATTGCTGTATTCTTTTTCTCAGTGGGTCGGTAGAGGGAAGAAAACTCAAAAAAAAATCGAAAGGTTGGTCGCCAAAAAAAGTAAAACCCATTCAGTGTCCGGGGTTGTAATATCAGTTTAAATTTTGAAGGTATTTAATTAATTCATTAAACGATTTATTGTCGTTGAATGTACTTATTTTATTTGTGTTAATTGCTAATATAATTTCATTTTCAGGGATGAAAATTAGTNTTGACGTTGTTCCTCCAAAAGCTCCGGTTTTTGATATTATCTGAAGGTTTTTATTGTATTTTATGCCGCCTATTNTTTCGTTTTTTTCAGAGTTCTTTATTGCATTAATATATTTTTTATTGAATATGTATTTTCCCCAATTCGCCAAATTTGAAGCGGATAGGTAAATGTGTTGGTTTCCATAAGTCCCATCGTCGAAAGGTAAACCTCTAGATCCTAAGTTTTCACACAATTGAAATTTAGAGTTAGAGAAAACTCTGTATCCATAGGCTTTATTGAATACGGTATCGGTATTCGCTGAGAGTATGGGTTTAAAAGATAATGTTTGAGTAAAAAAAAATTCCGTGGTTTCCGAAAAGGAAAGGTGGGTTATTTTTTCAATTAATGAACTTAGAATCAGGTAGTTCAAATCGGAGTAGGCGGTTGAGTCTCCTGGGGAAAAATTCAATTTTATGTCGTTTTTTATTAAAATATTGATAATGTCTTCGTTGTCAAAACGAATGCTTCGCTCCGATAGTTTTAAATTCCAATTGTTGTAAACTTTACGGTGATAAAGCTTAACATAGGAACTGGGCAGTCCCGATTGATGTTCCAGCAAGTGCTTGATTTGTAAATTTCTATAGGGTAGGTCAGGAATGTATTTGTATACGCTGTCTTCAGGTTGAACTTCGCCTTTTTTAAAAAGTTCTTCAAACAAGTAGAATATTATAGTATGAGAGATTTGACCAATATTAAAAACGGTAGAGTCGTTTATGGGACTCTGATGAATTATTCCTTTTGCACCAAAATTTTCTCGAAAAATAAAATTGTTGTTTTTTTTGATTGCGATTTGTCCATTAAATTTTTTTGGCAATAAGTTTAGTATAGAATCTCTATTGATTGGTTTTGACCACAGAAGTAATGGAAAACAAAAAATAAGAAATCCAATTATTTTCGCCATTCTGTTTTGTATTCAAGTGTTTTTCTTTGTCCTCTTGGCCAATCTATGTCAGGATATCCTATGTAAAACAATCCAAGGCATAAATCTTTTTCTCCCAGATTTAAGTAAGATTTCATTTCTTTTGAATAGGCAACCTGACCGGAACTCCAGTAACCACCTAAGCCATATGCAGTTGCAGTTAAGTGAATGTTTTGAACGGAACAGGCAACTGCTGCAATTTCTTCAATTTCTGGAATTTTTTCTATTTGCTGTCTTTTCATACAAATGGCTATAACTACTGAAGATAGTGATGGACGATTTAAGAATTTATCGTATTTTTTTTGAAAAAAGTCTTCTTTTGAGACGGAGTTTTTATAGGTTTCAGCCATGAATTTGCCCAAATCTTTTAATGCCTCTTCTTGAAAAACAACAAAATGCCATGGTTCGGTTTTTCCATGTGTTGGAGCCCATCTTGCGCTGTTTAAAATTTCTTTTATTTGATCGTCGAGAACTTTTCGCGCTTTGAAATCTTCAGGTTTAATTGTTCTTCTGTCTTTTATTAATTCTTTGATGTCGCTTAAACTGTGCTTCATTTGTTACGGGATTAAAATTTCGTACTTTCCTGTTGTAAGATCGTATGATTTGTTTCTGATCCAAAATGGTATGCTGGATAGTAGGAATACGCCACCACCGCCCGCAATATAAATCGGTATCAGGTTTTTATTTGCACTATCATTCCCCTCTCCAATTGCCATTGTAGCGCCTTTGGTGAAAAATCCAAGTCCTGTAATCAAAAAAGGACTCATGACTCCTCTCCACGTTTTTACTTTTTTATTTTCAATTTCCAGATATTTAATATCCTTGACCGGAATTTCTGTTCCGTCGGATAAAATAAAACTGGAATCAGCTGTTGTTGCTACTATGCCTATGTCTTTGGTTAATTCAATACCCAAAACTGAATCCGAATAAAGCTTGTAGTATATTGTACTTCCGAAATCAACTTCTTTGCTTTTTTGAGTGTTAGTATTTCGAATTACAATTTGTGCATTTGCAACTGAAAAAATAGTGGTAAAAGCTATGAAACAAAAGGTTGTGAAAAACTTCATGCGTTTTAAAAAGTGTTGCTCAATAATGTTCTCTAAGTTAGTGTAAATTTCAAATTTTATTAAGATGTCCGAGGAATTAATTGATACTATACCCACATTGGATTTAAAAGATTTTTTGGAAGGAAATTTTGAGGAAAAAGAAAAGTTTGTTCAAGATTTGGGTTCGGCATACGAGAATATTGGTTTTGTTGCGATTTGTAATCACGGTTACTCTAAACAAAGGCAAAACGATTTGTACGATTCGATTAAGGCATTTTATCGGTTACCCGATGAATTAAAATTGAAGTACGACGGGAGTCATACGGGAGGTCAGAGAGGTTATACGGGGAAAGGAAAGGAACATGCTGCAGGAAGGAGAGTAGGAGATTTAAAAGAGTTTTATCACATCGGAAAAGAAATTGAAGGCAGTGTTTCTCCCCATTACCAGTCGAATATTTTTCCCTCGGAAGTTCCCGAGTTTAAATCGCATACTTTGGAAGCTTATTTTACTTTGGAAAAAATAGGAAAGAGTATGTTGAGTGCCATTGCTTTGTTTTTGAATTTAAATGAAAATCATTTTGAAAATAAGGTGGATAAAGGAATCAGCATTTTAAGACCTTTGCATTATTTTCCTATTGTTAATTCTTTCGTCGAAAAGGGAGCTGTTCGGGCTGCTGAACATGGAGATATCAATTTAATTACTTTATTGATGGGTGCAAGTGCAGAAGGCCTGGAGGTTAAACGAAGAGATGGTAAATGGATTCCAATTACTGCTGTTGAGGATTGTTTGGTTGTTAATGTTGGTGATATGCTCCAGCGATATACGAATGGAAGGTTGAAGTCAACATTACATAGGGTGGTGAATCCTCCAAAAGAAAAAATGAATAAGTCACGATTTTCAGTTCCTTTTTTTATGCATGCAAATCCAGATATGGATCTGAGTTGTTTATCGACTTGTGTTTCAGATTCTAATCCTAAGCAATACGAAGACATTACTGCTGAGGGTTACTTAATGCAGCGATTAAGAGAAATTGGACTTCTGGATGGATAAAGAATTTATTTTATCAACAACACCCAGACCCGGATTTACAAGAGCTTCTTGTTTGATTAATTACTGTTTCAATGGAAGTGGATTCTTCGTTTGGTAAAATACAGTATCCCTTTGCCAGGCAATCGGTATTTGTATTTTTCAAAATGAATTTTCCGTTGATGAAATCCAAATTGTATTTTCCAATGGTGTCCATTTCGTATTCAACTTCAATTTCTAAATTTTCAAGGGACAGCACTCTTTCGGATAATTCAATTATTGACTTTAATTTCTCTCCACTTAATCGGTGATTGTAGTCATCGGCTGACCAAAGTTGAAAGTTAATAACCGATTCTTTTCGGATTGTCCCTCCGCAATCCACAAAGTTTTTTTCTATTTTACCTATTTCGGTAACGTGAAAGTGTTTTGGAATTTCACTTCCATCAGGTAAAATAAATTCAACTTGTTTTAGCTCATCAAGAAGAATTTTTAAGGCAGATAGCTTCATAATCCGATGTTTTTGCAAAAATACTACAATAGTATTCTAATTNATTGCAATAGGGGAGTTTTATTTTATTCAACAGGGAATTAATTTGTTNTCTGATACNGTACTTTAATTGATGAGTTAGTTTATTATTTTGAAGGGGATATTACCGGTTGCAACATTTCCATTTCCGTCCTTAGCAAATATAAAAAGGCGATATTCTCCGGGTGATGAAATATAAAATATAACGGTATTTTTTTTGGTGTCTGACTTTTTGAAAACTCCCTTAAGTGGCTTTGGGGCTTTTTCTTTATCTCCTCCTGTTTTTTTATCGGTACTTTCTGGTATGACCTGCCATTGGTAGTAGATTTCATCTCCGTCTGGGTCTGAGATGTTTACATGAGCTTTTAGCGGGGTGCTGATTTTTTGGGTTATGTTGTTGTGTCCTTTTTTTTCGGACAATGTAAAGTTGGATATNCTTGGCGCCCTGTTTTCCGGTTTCTCACCAGTCCAACCTTTTATCATGATATCCATTACTTCAGTTTCTTCTCCTTCCTNGGTGAACATACTGAACCATGTTGAGGTGGTTTCTTGTTTTTGACCCCACAAAAACACGTAGCTTCCCAGNCAGGTTGATGTGTCTTTAAGGATACTTGTGAAGCTGGCTTGGTAGGTTTTTGCNTTTTCGGAACTGGTTTCTTCAAGGGCTGCTCCCCAGGAGGTTTTTCCTACTTCCCACCATCCATAGGGTCCCCACTCAGCAACAATGTAGGGTTTGTTCCAATCGTACATGTTTATAGCGTCTTTTAAATAGGAGATGTTTCCGTAGGTATTGATCCCGAGTATATCTAGGCTGGGTGTATATTCCTTAATCAGTTTCACTTCAGCAACATCCAATCCTGCTGTAACCAGCATGGTTGGATGATTGGGGTCTTCTTCTTTTACAACCTTACAAACCTCTTCCATGTGCTTCCAAACTTCGAAATTGGTGTAATCCAAGTCCATTTCGTTGCCAACACCCCATATTAGTATGGAGGGATGATTTTTGTATTTGCGAACGGTCTCTCGTACCATTTTTAGTTGGGAGGCCAGTGCTTCCTTGTTGGAATAATCAAACCCTTGTCGTTCTTGTCCTATCCAGATACCAAAGCAAACGGTTAAATCGTGCTTTTCAGCATTGTTTAGTATGTTGTCGGTTTGTGCATCAACTCCCCAGGTACGGATCGAATTGCCTCCATATTTTTTTAATTTTTCAAGGTTTTCGGTGCCTCCAGCTCCCTTAATGTAATAAGGCTCTCCATCTTTTAAGAGTTCATAACCTCCTTTTTTCTTTACAATCTCAACTTTCGTCCCAAAAACCATAACGGGAAGAAAAATCATACATAGAACAAGTTGAACTGAATATTTCATTTTGATTTTCTTTTTACTATTCTAATTTTTGATAAACTTTAACATAATCTACTTCCATGTATTTGGGGTATTGCAAAGAAGTAGCATCAATTGTTCCTCCTAAATTTCCGCCAACAGCTGTGTTTAAAAGGATGTGAAATTCAGTGTCAAACGGCCAGGTACTCGATATGTTTGGATTACTTCTGATTACTCGAAATGTTTCTTCATCGTCAAAATACCAGATGATTTTATTTTCGTCCCATTCAATACTGTATAAATGAAATTGATTGTCTTCGGTGAAGGGAGNTGCTGATCCAATGTATTGATGATTGTCAAAATTGTCGGCAAAATGAAGCGTGTTCAAAATTTCATGAGGTGCATTTCCAACATATTCCATTATATCGATTTCTCCACTCATGGGCCAGTTTTGTGATGGAGTGGAGGGCAAAAGCCAAAAGGCATGCCAAAGCCCTTTTGTATTTGCCATTCGAATCATTGCTTCAATTTTCCCGTATTTGAAGTCCACTTTTCCTTTTGTTCGCATTCTTGCTGAAGTGTAACTATAGCCATTGTAATCTTCAGCAACTGCTTTTATTAGTAATTTACCATTGCTTACGCGTGCATTTTCTTTTCTGTAGTATTGGTCTTCGTTGTTTCCCCACCGCCACAAGCCATAATTTGCCCCATCGCCTATTTGAAATTCCCAGTTGTTTACAGTGTCAATTGCATTACCTCCGAATACATCCTCCCAAATAAGGGTGTATTCAGTTTCTATTGGATCACTTTGTTTGCAGTTGAGCAATGTGAGTGAAAACAAGATGATTATTAAATTAATTAATGTTCTCAAGTAAAATATATTATTTGGTTATTCTGCTTACTATGGTTTTGTTGTCGCTGAGTGTAATTTTTGCAATATAAGTTCCTCTGGCATAATTACTCATATCAATAATCGTTTTGCTTGAATTAATAAGAAGCGTTTCCATTAGTTTCCCATCAATGGATATTATATCTATTGTTTCTACTGAATTGTCCATTTTTAATTCAAAAACAATTTGATTCGATTCTTGAACTGGATTAGGGTAAATTGAGATTAAATTTTTTAATTCTTGCTGAGTATAAGTAGAAACAATTTCTTTGGACAAAACAAAATTATCGATCCATATGGTATCTTCGGTTTCCGTCGATGGGTTCAAATTAAAAGCAAATCTTGGTATAAATTGGGATGGTGATATGTTTTTGAAGTCCAGTGAATAGGTTTCCCAATCACTCGATACAATAGTTGTTACGGAGTCAATAGAAAGATTATAATTGTTTTCATCCTTCATACTTAATAGAAATTTTTGTGGAGCATTTGGGTCGTATAAATCAATTTTAACTGAAAGATAGGTGTCTGTTGTAAAGGGGCTTCCAAATCCACCTCCAAATGCACCGTCTGTAATAGTTGTCCACTTGATGAATTGACCGCAATTGTTTGAGGTATTATTGGCATCAGCCATAGGGTTTTTTACTACTGTNAAATTTCCGTTTGAAAAATCAAACGATATGTTTCTTTGGCAATCAAAATCTTCGGCAATGGAGTCAATCGCTGTGATTGTTTCACATGGATTATAGAACTCAGGACCCATTATGTTGTCGATATAAAAGACGTGATTGGTATTGTTTCCTGGGTCAAACAGAATTACCATTCGATCCACGNCTGTATTATNAACGCCNGNATCGGGTTGCTGGTCAAAATTAAAAGTTAGGAGTTCCCAGTCGTTTGTACCTGAGGTGGTGGTTTTATATTCGCTGTGTCGTCCTGTTGGGTAATTACCGGGTTGTGCACTTAAGCTGTTCTCAAGGGTGATTTGAACAGTTACAGAAACGTCGGTTTTTACCATCATGGTGATTTTTTTTGAACCGCTTACATAATCCGACAGGTCGTTCATGGGGGAGCTGGGGTCCATTATAATTACGTCATAGGGAACACCTACGTTTCTTGTGTATTTTGCACAAGTAGCGGAGCTGTTTATTCCTGACTGATTTGTGTTTGTTGTATTGTTTTCAAAAACTCCATTTATGAAACCATAGGTAATTTCTGGAGTTCCTTCAAAATCATCATACAACTGCTGTGCTTTAGTGTATGTAAAAAATAAAATGAGGGATATTAACAGTGAAATTTTACTTCGTTTCATGGCTACTGTAGGTTTAAATAAGGGAGAAATGGAACATCAGAGAACTAATAAAATATACCATTTATTCCTTTAAATTCAAAATATAAAGCGTCGGATCAAAGAAGGTTAAATCCATTGAAATTTATTCATTCACTGAAAAATTAGTCATTAAATCACCAACGCTAAGGGTGAAGTCTCCCGACTCCACAATCCATTTATTTTCTATGCCTACAAAGGCAAGCTCTTTTACGGGTATTTTTAATTTTACACGTTTATTTTCATTCGGTTTAAGTTTGATTTTTTTAAAACTTCTCAGTCGTTTTACACTGGGAGTTATACTTGCAACAAGGTCCGAACAAAATGCTTGAACGACTTCACTTCCCTCTATGTCCGAATTATTTGTTAGGGTAACTTCTATTTTAATGGTATCTGATTTGGCGTACGACTTTTTATCCAGTTTAAGTTCTGAATACTCAAAACTTGAATAGCTCAAGCCGTAACCAAAATTCCATTGATATACAGTTCCTTTGAATTTTGCATCGTAGTCGCTTAGGGAGGATGTTTGTCCTAAAAAACGATTTGTTTTTTCAGTGTGCTTATGGTCGTATGTTATATTTAGTCCTTGATATTTTGGGTAGGTAAAAGGAAGTTTTCCCGAAGGATTGTTCAGTCCAAAAATTGTTTCAGCTATTGCTGTTCCTCCTTCATCTCCAGGAAGGTATCCAATTAATATTGCATTCATGAAGGGTTCTATTTCCCGTAGTATTCTTGGACGTGCTGTTGTAGTTACTACAACGATGGGTTTTCCGGCTTTGTGCAGTTCACGAACGAGGTTTTGTTGCGCTTTTGGAAAATCAAGTGAATTGATGTCTGCAGGGCCTTCTGCTGCAGGGTCTTCTGCAAGGCAAATGATTACTACATCATGATTTTCAGCTTCTTTTAATGTTTCAGCAGTATTGATGTTTGAATCTAAACTGCTTCCTTCCATGTAGGTTACATTAGGCGAAAGTAATTTTAAAGATTCTTGTATGGTATTTTTTCCTGGTGTGTTGTATATCGTTTCATCTCCTTGCCAAGTGTGTGTCCATCCTCCATTCATATAGTTTAATGAATTTGCACCGGGTCCGGTTACCAAAATCTTTTTTTCGATACTTAATGGAAGTATACTTTCATTTTTTACAAGTGTTATGGCTTCCTTGGCTGCATTTAAACTTTGACTGATGTGTTTTTCAGAGCCAAAGTCTGGATATTCATTAAAGTTTGGAAATGGTGTTTCAAATAATCCAAGCTTTTGTTTCATTATTAAGATTCTTCTTACGGATTCGTCCAATCTTGTTTCTTTGATTTTTCCTTCTTTTACCAATTCAATTAGTGCATCATTGAAGGAATAATCATTTGGTGTCATACTCATGTCAATTCCTGCGTTTATGGCCAAATGAACGGCTTCTTTCATGTTGGATGCTATATGATGATCTTTGTAAAGTTTGATTATGTCTTCCCAGTCGGTTAAAACAACTCCTTTAAATCCGAGTTCATCTCTTAAAACTTTTGTAAGTAATTCGTGGCTGGCGTGAACAGGAATTCCATTTACTTCACCTGAGTTTACCATAATACTCATGGCTCCTTCTTCAACTGCGGTTTTAAAGGTGGGTAAAAAATATTCCTTTAAAACTCTATTTGGAATCCATGCAGGAGTTCGGTCCTTTCCAGAGAGAGGAAAACTGTAGCCTACATAGTGTTTTAAGCATGCGGCTACTTTATGAGGATGTTTTGCATCGTTTCCTTGATATCCATTTACAAAGGCTTTTCCCATAGTTTTTGCGAGGTAGACATCTTCGCCGAATGTTTCGTAAAAGCGTCCCCATAAAGGTTGACGAGCCAAATCGAGAACGGGTGAAAAGTTCCAGGGTATTCCTGATGCCGAAACGTCATAGGCTGTTATTGATGCTGCATTTTCGACGACATTGGGATTCCATGTTGCGGCGAGTGCAATTTGCTGGGGGAATAAGGTTGCTCCAACAGTGTAGTTTGCTCCATGAATAGCATCTATTCCATATATAATGGGTATTTTACTTCCTTGAGATGTTGCCTTTTTTTGAATGGTTGTTATGATTTTCTCCCAATGTTGTCTTGAAAATGGATAGCCTGCTGCATTTAAAACTGAACCTACATAGTATTTATTAACTGCAACATCCAACTTTAATGAGTCAATTTCATGTGGAGATTTTAACTTGTAGACTTCTCCTTTGGAAATTACATCAATATTTATTTGTGTCATTTGTCCTATTTTTTGTTCGATGGACATAGAATTAATCAGACTATCAATAATCGAGTCTGTTTTTGATATTTTTTCGGTTCCTTCTTTTTGATGGTTGGTTTTTTCACTACAAGCTTCAGCTATAAGTAAAATCAATAGGAGGGATATTAAGTGTTTAATGTGTTTCATTTTCATTGATTTTGATATCGTCCAGTAATACTTTTCCGGAGGTTTTGCCTTTAAATGTAATTTGTTTGATTTGGTCTAAAACAAAATTATTTTCTCTTAATTTAAAATCTTTAAGTGGGATTTTTACGAGGGTCCATTGGGAGTGATTTTTTATTTGTTGCTGTGTAATGAGTTTGGAAGATTTGTGACCTTTAAAATCCTCAATTGAAATGTAAAATTCAGCCGTAGAGTCTGTTTTTATTTTGAATTCTAATGTGCTGAATTCTGTAATTCCTCTGAAATTTATTTGATACCAGTCGTTCCAATTTATTCCCCATTGTGCCCAATTACAGTTTTTAGTTTCAAATTCCCATTTTATATGAGTCTCGCCGATACTGTCAGAAGTTTCTTCAAGGGAATGACAGAGTTTTTTGCCCGTTCCCCATGCGGATTTAATTAGGTTTCCCTCTTTGTAAATTTGTTGTTTTTTTGCCCCTTTAGGTTTCATGTTTTCTACTTCCATGAGCATGTTTTTGTATTGATTTTTTGAAAATTCTATTAGTGTAATTTCATCAATGAAAAATTTCCCTGCTCCTTCCAATTGAAATTTTAATTGTTTTACTGAAGAAGCATCAATGTCATCGTTTTCAACTTCATTTCCCATGGGGAAATCCCAAAGCGGAACAATTACTTGTTTCCAGGATGTATCTATGGAAATCCCTTTCAGATATTTTTTACAATCAATGAACAGGTAGCTTCCTCCTCCTGAAAAATCTTCGAGGGATGCTACAATTGGTATGGAATTGACTTCTCCATGGTGGGTTCTTACAAAAAAGCTAAGTGCTTTATTATCAACATGTTTTTTAATATTTACAGGCTGCCAGTTGTTAAAGCTGTTACCAAAACCAATCCATTCGCAACCCATATTTTTATCCCATGAAATTTTAATCGATGCTTTTCCTTTGTAATAGGTTTCTTTACTGATTTCAAATTCACCACAATTGAATAATGAATTCCACATGGTTCCCTCTGCATCGGAATATACTACCGATTTAATTTTTTCTTGTTGTTGTGGCTGTTCGTATTCATCGTACAGTTGAACTTTTCCCATTTCTATTTGACAGGATTGTATCAAAAAAACAAAGAGTAATATGGAGGTTAATCTATTCAAGGTTTATAAGTTTCATTTTCTGTAAAAATAACGTGGTCAACAAATGCTTCTGATCGTATTCCGGAATCTTTGTTGGCCAAAAAGAATATTCTCATTCCAATTAGTTTGGTGGGTTCAGGTAAACCATTTCCATTTACTTGTACAGGATTTCCTTCAGAATCGTATTTTAAGTCTCCATATTTTATACTCAGAAGGCTCCATTCATCTTTTTCATACCAATATTCATAAATGTATCCGTCTTCCGTGTTTTCATTGAATATTCCATCTCCGTTTTCATCTTCTTCAAATAAAATTTGAATAAAACTTCCATTGGGGGCAGGTCCTGTGTTGCTGATCATTTTTACTCCCATATTAAAAAATAAGGTATTTGCATTAGCCGGTAAATTAAACCCCGAATCGGGAGCGTTTAATTTTACATATCCTATGGCCCAGTCCCAGCTTACGAGTCCATCCCATTTGTAATAACAATTTCCCTTTGCGGCCTTATCATCTGAGCAGATTATTTCTCCACTCACTGTGGTTTGGTTGAACAATTCCCAATGACTTTCAAATCCGTTTTCAAAACTTGTAATTAGAATTCCTTTGTCTTTTTTCAATCCGGTTATGGTAACAGAGTCGCTTATAACTTGAGAGTTTTCTTCGTTCGGAAAACGAACTGTAATGTAGGCTGTTTCCAACCCAAATGAAGGGAATTCGTCAGCTCCTCCTTCCCATAATGCATTATCCGATGATAGTATTCGGTCACTGCCCGATATTACCCTTTTTGCTCCTGTGGTTCCTCCGGTAATTTCAATTTCCCAATTGGTTCTTTTTGATAATTCCATATCAAATGAAATGTTCTCGCCCGAGGAAAAGTTTATGCTGTTTTGAATATCCAATTCGGAAAGTATGTCAAAAGGTCCGTACAAATCATTTAAGCTTGGTCCCTCGATGGTGTTTTCATCATTTTTTCTGCAGGACACTGCCAGTAAAATTAGTAGCGCTGTGTATATTATTTTTTTCATGTTAAAAGAATAAACTGTAAAGTATTATGAATTCGGATATTCCGTAATCAATTCTGTTTTCAACCTGATCGTTTATGTTAAAGCTTTGGTATTGTAATGTTAACGTATTTTTTTCATCGAAATCCAGTTTAAATCCTGTTGCGATGACTTTCTCACTAAAATTGATGTTAATGGCCTCAAAATCAATTACATTATTGAATTCATCGCGAACGATTAAATTTTCATTCCCTTTTGCTATCCATAGTTTTGTTCCTAAAAGAAAACTAATTTTCGGAATGAATTCATAGCTAAAACCTAAATCGATAAAGTTGCTTTGTAAATTGATTTTTTCAAAGATTTCACCTCTCCTGAATGTGAATTCACTTTGAAAACCAAAATTTATTTTTGTTGTTTTTTTCCAATTGAAATGCTTGTTTATAAGGATGTCCGTCCCTATTCGAGTTAGAATAAAGCTTTTTCTTTTTGTTGTTCCTGAACCTACCGATTCTTGTAAAAATGAACATTCAAAATATCCTTTTTTTACATCCGCTGAATCTAATTTTTCTAAATTTATGTATAGCCCTCTTCTGTTGGGCGTTGCTGCTCCATATGGGTTGGTATTACTGTATGCTGCATTGTATGCCATTAAGGTTTCGGAAATTTTAAATGAAGCTTCTGCATTTCCATCTATTATGTCCGAGAAACTTACTTCTCGTCCAATAAAGTTGTTTGTGAATTGTTGGTATAATCCGGGGGATTTTGAATAGTCGATTCTTTTGGTTTGAGCTCCAGGAGATCGAAAATCTTTTCCAACGTCTTTTGCTCCAAGTTTAAATCGAATTTTTTTCTTTTTGAAAAGGGTAGAGGATGTAATATCGTAAAACCAATCGGATAATAGTTCAGGAGCATTTTGATCGTCATAATTCATATATCTTGTATTGGATATACCTCCTTCACCGTATAATTTAAAAACGATTTTTTTTCTGTTTGCTCCCTGCCATTGAAAATTAGAAGTAATTACCGAGTTTGAAAATCTGGTGCTATCGTTACCGAGTGTTTTTGTTAGGTCAAACATGTTTGAACTATTGATTTGAAAGTTCAGTGAGGGGCTGTTGATGAAATTAATACTCCCTCCACCAAACAGTCTTTCGGGTAAGCTTAGGCCATCGGTAGCTCTTTGTCGGGTTAAGTATCCTTTGAAGTTTATTTTTTTAAAAGTTGAATTGGTAAGCACGTTGAAATCGACTTTTGCTCCTTGCATTCTCCAATGATTTTCTTGATAAAACAAATCGTAGTGAAGGATTTCTCTTCTTACTTTAAATGCCTCGGATTCATTAATGACGCCTTCTTCTTGATTATTAAAGAGAGTGTAGGGTGTCATTTTTAAATCGATGTCACCAACTTCATATCGAACGATGTTGTTGGCAACTCCTTTTAAGGTTAATTGTCGCACATTGAAGGTTACACCTCCGCCCCAAAAACCTCCCAATTCATTTCGAATTCGAAATATTCCGATAACTTCAGTTTGGTTGTTTGGAAAAATACTGATTCCTAAGTCCAACAAATTATGACCGTAATTTGATTTTTTAGGTGTGATGCTGTCGATTGAATTGTCGATTTCAAGTTCATTAGAGAATAAATAGGAACGAGCTGCACCGTTAATTTGAAACTTTTCATTTTGCGACTTGAGTTGAAAAACGAAAAAGAGGGTCAATATGGTTAGAATTTTATTTTTCATCAAAATGTAACTTTTATTTCAAGTGTTGTTTCATGTCCAGAAAACTTATCCAATGGAAAACTCTTATCTTCAAATGTGAAATATCTATGCCTGATGTAAAGTCCTGTGTTTTTTGCCATCATATAATCTATTCCTAATCCAATTCCTATCCCCTCTTGATTAATTGGTCTCTGAGTTTCAATGTTAACCTGAGTAGAGTAGTTGGCAACAATTCGTTCAACACCTAAATATTGCGCCAGAATTATTTTTGGAGATATGTGGTAATAGTTTTCAAATTGATGGTTATAAACTCTCAAAAAAGCTTTTTCATTAAATACTGTAACTAAGGAAAAATTGTTTTGAACGGAGTTATAAGAGCCCAGGTAAAAAACGTACCAAGGTTTTTTGAGTAGATTAAATTTATATTTGAGTTGTGCCTCCATGGTATTAAAATACTTGTCATAGGGAAGTTTTCCATCGTTATCTGTTTCGGTTATGTTTACCGTTTCAAAAACAGATCGATACAAAACGGACTTTTTGTTGTAAGGACCAACATTTGATGGAAATGACCATCTCCAAAATCGCGATAGGGTTAGACCGTTTAAATGGGTATAACTGATTTTATTACCAATTCTATTGATTTCTTTTGCAATGCTGTTTCCAAGGGTTAGTGTTAAGGGCATCAGTTTAATATCGGTACTAATATTTACGGCTTGCCTGTTGTTGGCCATTTGCCCCATTGGAACTATACCGCTTCCAGTTTGTTGTAATACTCCATTTGCACCAATGAGTTGATTTTCACCGGCTGCAGCAGATTGAGCCTGGTTCACTGACGTGTTTATAAAGGTGGAGTTATTGTTCACAACATTAGGGCTAATTCTGTAAGCGTGGATTTGGAATGGAATGAAAGTCAGTTTTTTGCTGGTATTAATTTTAAACGATAATAATTCTCCAAAACCAAGACTGTCTTGATTGTATTCATCACTGTACTTTCCCAGCCCACCTTCCAAGTCAAATTCAATTTCTGAAAAATTAAATTTAAGCCCCGTGGTTGATATTTGGTTATTTATACGTTTTGTAGCTAAAGCATCGCTGTAGGATAATTCGCTGTAATTGTTCAGAGAAATCGTGTGTTTTTTTAAGTTTTTTCTAATTGCTCCTCCATATACCATGTTTGGTATGGTATTGTCGTAGAATCGAATATTCGCTACTGAAGTTTGATTGTTGAGGTCATTCTCCGGAATATTAAAAACGGCTCCCATGTTTTGGGCTTTTCCGTATATCAAATCGATGGAAATGTTCATTGGTAAGCTTGCGTCTAAAATAATTCCTTGAATTGCCTGGTTGGCCCAACGAGTATCTTGATTAATTGAACCACTCTTTAGATAGTTTTTATAGCGATCATCAACGTTTCTCATTTGTGGATCCCATGGGTTTCTTTCAAAAACGCTGAATCTGTTGTAGCCAAAAAAGGAGCCAAAGGTTAAAGGGGTAATTTCATGCCAAAAAATACCACCGGTTTTAACGGATACATCGAAGTATTTTGTTGAAAAATCACCGTAAAGGTTAATTCCCAATTGTAAACTCCTGTAGTAGTCAAAATCTCCTGAATTTTGATTCCAAACAATTAAATCGGTTCCGAAAGAGGTTTTTGAGTTTGGTCTTCCACTGATATTTAATGTTAATTCCGGAAGTTGAGACGCATCACCAATTAATATTGCTCTTCCATCAAGTTGTGTTGGAACGTTATTTTCGTATCCGATGATATATGGCTCAGTAAATATTCGATGTTGTGCATAAAATCGGTAGTTACCACTAATGTTAAAATTTTGAAGAGGTGATGGTTTTACATTCTTAATTTCTTGAGCTATTGATCCCAAAGAAAGTAATACAATCTGAATGCAAATTATCGATCTCATTTTACCAGAATATTGTATAAATAAATATCAAAGCCAATAGTATTATGATTGAAGTAATGTTAAAACCAGAGGATGTTTTGAATAGTTTTTTGGACAACTCAATTCCTTTAATGTCTTTATTTTTTCCATTATTTATGTAGGATATTATAATCATTATTAGTGAAGTAATTACGAAGGTTAATCCCATTTGGTGCATGAAAGGCAGGTCGGGGAAAAGATTCGATTCAATCCATCCTTTTGGGCCAACTTTGAAAAATAGAGCAATGGGTATTGAGCATAAGGCTCCAATAATCGCTGCTCTGGCACTTGTTTTATTCCAAAAAAGTCCAAGCATAAAGATGGCTAGTATTCCCGGGCTAACTACGCCAGTCCATTCTTGTATAAATTGAAACGCTTGATCGATGTTTCCAAGCACAGGGGCTATGATTATGGCTGTGATTAAAGCGACCAGTCCAGATAATCGTCCTACGGTAACCAAGTTTTTTTCTGAAGCATTTTTGTTTACCATTGGTTTATAAATGTCCAATGTAAATATGGTTGAGGTACTGTTAATCATTGAGGCGAGTGAAGAAACAATTGCTGCAGAAAGAGCAGCCAAAATGATTCCCTTTAATCCTGTAGGGATAAAACTAGAAATTAACCAGGGATAGGCTTTGTCGTTTAAGAGTGAACCATCAGTATCTGTAAATGCTTGGGCAGTTTCTGGATTTTCCGAGTACATTACATAAGCAATGATACCGGGAAGAACAACAATTATTGGAATAATCATCTTTAGTATTGCTGCAAAGGCAATTCCTTTTTGAGATTCAGCAATACTTTTTGCGGCTAAAGTCCTTTGAATAATATATTGGTTAAATCCCCAGTAATAAAGGTTAGCAATCCACATACCTCCTACAAGCACGGCTATTCCTGGTAAGTCAGAGTATCCTTCGTCTTCTGAGTTCAGAATCATATTAAACTTTTCTGGAGCTTTTTCAAAAATATGTTCCAGGCCATTTAAAATACCACCATCTTCTGTAATGTGGTTTAAGGCTATGATTGTAGTGATTAATCCTCCTATTACTAATAAAATGACTTGAATTACATCTGTCCAGGCAACAGATGATAAACCACCCCACAAAGAATATGCTGCCGCAAATAATCCTAACCCAATAACACTATTTAAAACAAGTGCGCCATCACCATTTCCGATAATTGTATCAAGTGCTGTTCCTCCCAGATAAAGAACAGATGTTAAATTCACAAAGACAAAAAGGAATATCCAGAAAACAGCCAGAACAGACTTAACATTGGAGTTGTACCGTTTTTCTAAGAATTCTGGTATGGTGTAAATCCCCTTTTTAATGAAGATAGGTAGGAAATACTTACCTACTATAATTAAAGTTAAAGCCGCCATAAATTCATAGGAAGCAATAGCTAGTCCTATTGCAAACCCTGAACCTGACATTCCAATGAATTGCTCAGCTGAAATATTAGCAGCAATTAAGGATGCTCCAATAGCCCACCACGGAAGGGATTTACTGGCTAAGAAATAATCACTTGAGTTTTTTTCCTTGCCTTTTTTTGTTCTTGAAACATATAAGCCAATTGACAAAATTGTAACGGCATATATGATTAGAATTGAAAAATCTATATTGGATATGTTCACAATTTTAAATTGATAATTAGATACCTATTACAAATATTAAATAAATCTTAACTTGAATCAGTTTTCTTTCATTTTGTGTAGTGGTTTCTAAAATTACATCTATTAGTATTCGTGAAAATTTGTTGAAAGTTACATTGAAATTTTTGATGATTATTTTTTGTGCATCGTATTTGAACTTATTGTATATTAAAGCGAAACCAAACTCTTATTCCCATGAAAAATTTTACGCTTATTTTATGTAGTTTACTCTTTTCGTCTGTTGCCTTTGGTCAACTTAATATCACTGTTTCTTTTTGTGATGAATCGCCTTCCGCTGTCCGGATGACCGGTCCTTGGTGGGGATGGGATCCTAATGGAGGACCTGTTGCGGCTGATAACGGTGATGGTTCATGGACCTTTACCTTCGACCCAGTGCCAACGGATAGAATGGAGTACAAGGTTGTTGCTGATGGAGTTTTCGAAGACTTAACAAATGAACCGTGTATAGAAAATCAAGGTGGTTATTTCAATAGATTTTGGGAGACTACGGATCCCTTAAGCAATGATATTACCTTTGGTCAGTGTGCTGCATGTGCAACAACAGGGACTGAAACCGATCTTCTTTCGGGATTGTCTATTTACCCGAATCCAGCAACAGACGTTTTAATGATTTCGAACGATAATACTGTTGATCGCGTTCAAATGGTTAACATTTTTGGAAGTGTTGTTCTGGATCAAAACCTTCAAGGAGCTTCAGGGAAATTAGACATTAGTGCTTTAAGTCCTGGTATTTATTTTGTTACAGTTATGTCAAGCAATCAACAAGCTGTTCGGAAAATTACTGTGAAGTAGATTTGACGGTATAACTTCTCAAAAGGCAGGTTCATAAAGGAACTTGCCTTTTTTACTACTCTAATTTCCTATTTTTCCAAAACTGCATTAACCCGAAACTTAGAATAATTCCGGAAGCAATTCCTTCAGTGAAAATAGCAAAACTGAATTGAAGCATACTTAATTTTAGCGCGCCCATATTCAATAGGGGTTGAGATAACGAGTTAATGTAGTCAGAACCTTTCCATAAGTAGAGGTAAAAAGCCAATGCTATGGTGCTGAGAAAAACCGTTAATATTGAAGTTAATAGCGAATGGGTAAACTGAACAACAAAAGTTTTGTTGGATTTTTTTACATGGACAATCGTTTTGTTGACGAAGAATCCCAAAATGAAAAAGTTAAGTAAACGTAAAGGTGTGCTTTTACTAAATCCAAGCAGTTCTGCTATTAAAAAGTATACTCCAATTCCAATAAATGCAAATATTCCATTCTTTAATACAGTTTTCATGGCTTTTTTTGTTTGTGATTTATTATAAGAAACAAAAAAAAATCCAGTCTTGCTTACATTTAAATTAAAATTAATTAGCGTTTCTCTACAACAATAACTTTGTGAGAATTAACTTTTCCATTCTCATTTTGAGAATTTAAAATATAAATTCCATTGGTTAAATTGGCTTCTACACTGAATTTAGATTGATTTGGAAATTCGTTTAAAATGAGTTTCCCTCCAATATCGTAAAGGCTTATTTCATTTATTTTAGCATCAGAAATTACATCGATGTTACCTGAGGCAGTGTTGTAATGCACAATTGTTTTGTTTATTTCAATATTAGGGTTTGTACTTACGTTTGTTAAGTCTAGTTCTTGAGCATAAAGTCCAGTAGATGTCCCTACCAACAATTCGTCATAAAAAAGAACATTAATGTCAATTCCAACAGGGTAAGAATAAGCTAGAGTCCAACTTAGAGGTGAAGTGAATGGACATGTATATATTTTTTCTTCTATGGCCATAAATATGTAACCGTCCCCAACAGTAATTGCGGTTGCGTTGCCATTATCTGAGAGTGGTCCGATGTAATTGGAACTCCAGGTATTCGTTGTTATATCTTTAAAAATAACGTTATTAACAGGGAGTAACCCTGGGTCTTTGTAGAGGACAATCAGAGTATCACGAGCCGGGTTCATTTCAAGATCAATGATATTGTCGGTTGCACCAAAAACACTTTCTTGTGTTACACTCCATGTACTTGATGATAATTCTGCTCGGTATATTCCATATGCTCCCGAGGTCATAACATCCGACTCAACTCCAATATAAGCAACTACATTTCCACCTTCTTCAACCAGTTCAATATCGTTTACATCCAAATCTTCTCCAACAGAGCTGGTGTTGAGTAAGAGTTGGTCCCATGTATTTCCTCCATCTAAGCTGTAAAAAGCTCCACCTTTATTGGTGTAATCCTGAGAAAAACCGGCTAGAATAATGTTGTTGTCAAGTCTTGAAATTGCTATAACATTACATTTTGTATTGATTCGATTAAAACCATATGTCCCAGTTTCTGGAGTGAAAACTTCATTCCAACCGTCGCTGGATCCTGAGGCCGTACCGCCATTTGTTGTTTTGTAAACTCGCTGATTCCCTACAAAAACAATGTTGTTATCGAATGTATCAACCGCAACCGATAGATATGGAGATCCATCAAGGTTTGGAAAGTAAGCCGTATGCCACAACTCACTGGGTGTGTTGTAGTTTTCTACTTTTCGAATTCCAGATTTTGAAGCTACCCAACCGATTGAAAAATCCGGGCTCATATCGATGTCGTTTACTTGAACAGCATCTATACCTTCATTCCATCCAAAAATGCTGTCTCCTGCAGATACAGAATATCCAAAACCAATGTTTGTTGTATGGTACTTTATGTCTTGGTCGATGGGGTCTTGAAGAGTTTTTCCGTCGTTTGCTCTGTTTAAATCATTGATTTGTTCTGTACCAGGATTATACCAGGTATGCATAATAGATGTGTCGGTCAGGAATAAATTACCACAATAGATGTGTCGTTCTCCACCTATATCCTCAATGACAAAATTATTTCCTACAACACCACCTTCTGGTCCGGGTCCATCCATAAGGGTATCGTTCCATGTGAACCCATTGTCAAAACTCCAGGCAATTGCCCTGTCCCTAATTGTCGGTGAACCAAGAGGTGGTTGACCGGCAACATAAACTGTTCCATCATTTGCTATTCCAAAAGTTCTCCACTCAACATTCGAAATAATAGGAGCTGTACTGACTGCTGAGGCAATTGAAGAACTATTGCTCATTGCATTGAAGGGATCGATTATATATTGTCTTTGTGGGTTTGAACCTCTTTCAAACAGATGCATAGAGTTGTCGACAGGGGATATAATTAGTTGTGGAGGATCGGTGAATTGTTTGAGTAGACTAAAGCCATTTGACGGAGTAAAATTTCCTGATCCATCGATGGGTCCAAATACCAGAGTGTCATTTCCTCCTGCAATTAGATTATTTTTAATTAAACACATGGTATCTCTTTGGATAATGAATGTTTTTACCAAATCATCCACCAGAGTTGCCGAAGATGAGTTAATGCTTGTTTTGTAAAGTGAGCTATTTACAAGAAAATAAATAGTGTTACTGGATTCGTGAACTTCTATGTTTTCAACATTGGAGCCGTATCCATCATCACTTCCTGCACTTTCTAAGACAGAAAAGCTTAAATTTTCTCTTGTAGAGTTTCTGTAACCTTTACCTATAAAAATGGAGTTTGGACTTTCTGTTGATATCAGCACATAAACAGAGTCTGTATCAAATTCCCAGGATTCAATATCCAGGATTTGACCTCCGTAGACACCCTCTGCAACAGGGGCGGTAAGAGTTTGGGCGCTGATGTGTTTTGGGAGGAAAAATAGTCCGAAAATTAGAGCGGTTAAGGAAAGATTTTTCATTTTTTTTGGTTTAATTTTCTTTTGTTGGTTACAAGTATATCGTTTTTCTTTAAAGAAATTTTAATTCCATATTTAAATTTGTCTAAAAAAATCTTTTCTTAAAAGGGAATGGAAATAATTGTTTGGAATCAATTTTAAAAAGACAGTTTATTTTTCAATGAATACAGAAATGGATTAATTATTTCATTCAGCAAGAATTTTTTCATAAAGTGCTTTAAGTTGAATTACCGTTTGTTTTGAGCTCAATTGATTTTGAATTCTCGATTTTGCAGCCACACCCATTTGCTTAGTTTTTTCTGGGTTGTTGTACATGTTCACAATTGCTTGAGCCATGGCTTTGGGTTTTTTACTTGGCGTAACAAAGCCACTTTTTCCATCCTCAATAAGTTCAACGTTTCCTGGTATGTCTGTTATTATTGCTGGCTTTTGAAGCGACATGGCTTCAATTACAGATTTAGTGATTGATTCTCCAAATAAGGAAGAGAGTACGAAAACATCACAGGCTGCAACAACATTGAGAACGTCCTTTCGAAAACCTAAAAAGTGCACTCTGTCTTCGCAATCTGCTTGTTTTAGAATCTCTAAATTTTCTCTGGTTTTCATTCCTTTTCCCGCCAGAAGCAAATGAATGTTTTTATTTTTTGGGAGTAATGCAACACTTTTCATTAAATAAGGTATCCCCTTCATTTTTCGATTATTGGCCACATTTATTAATAAAAATGCATCGTTTGATAAGCCCAGTTCTTTTTTGATATCAACTGGCTTATATTCAGCATACCAAGAAGTGTCATGACCTTTATTTATGGTTACGGCTTTATCTTTTTTGAAAAATAATTGCTTGTCGAAGTATTCTTTGACACCTTTCGAGTTACACATGATTGCATCAACTCTTTTGTTGAGGTGTTTAAGGTATGAACTTGGATTCCACCATTCAAGGTTTCCAGTAAATCCTCGATATAAAATAAGTTTTACATTGAGTCCCTTTGCAGCTTTAATTGCTGCATAGCTTCCTTTGCTGCTGAAGGCATGAACTATGTTGATTTTATCTTCAATAATTGTGTTTTTGATTTTTAGAATTTCCTTTTTGTCAAACTTTTTTTCGGGATGAAAGTCAATTACCTTGATTCCTAAATCCTTGAACTCTTTTGCATGTTTACTTTCACCGTAGGTCATTATTGTGATATTGACTCCGAGTTTAGACATTTTTTTAAAAATGTCAGCTTCGGGACGAGTAGTGTGATAATCTTGATAATTACTTATTACAAGTAGGTTCATGGTGCTAAAATAAGCTATTCTTTGGCTATTGCTTCATGCATCAATAAAAGGTGTTATCAATTTCTTGAAGTTAAGTGTCTTTTTTTAATTTTTTGTTGTTTTCGATTGATTATCACCATTTCTTATCTGTTTTGATTCTAAATAGGCTTTATTTATTCAAATATTTGAAAAATTTTATTCTTGAATTGGTTTCTTATCGAATGACTTATTATTTTTACTGTAAACAGTATATTATGGCTATTACAATAACTGACGAATGTATTAATTGCGGAGCTTGTGAGCCGGAGTGCCCAAACAATGCTATTTATGAAGGTGGTGTAGAATGGAGGTTGTCAGATGGTACATCTCTAACGGGAAATGTAACCACACCAAATGGTAATGATTACGAAGCTGATGATGATCAAGAACCAAAGGAAGAAGATGTATATTACATTGTTACGGATAAGTGTACAGAATGTGTAGGTTTTCACGATGAACCTCAATGTGCTGCAGTATGCCCAGTTGATTGTTGCGTGGATGATGAAGACAATGAAGAAACTGAGGAACAATTGATGGCCAAAAAGGAATTTATGCATTTATAAAAAGATTTGTCTCTAATTTTAAAGTCCCGGTAATCGGGACTTTTTTTTTCAAAAATTATAAATTATGAGTTGGTATTTTATTTTTCCGTTTATTGGAGCTATAACGGGTTGGGTTACAAACTGGATTGCCGTAAAAATGCTGTTTCATCCAAAAGAACCCAAAAACTTTTTCTTTTTTAAAGTTCAAGGTGTTTTTCCAAAGCGACAGAAGGTTATGGCTGAAAAATTAGGTCATATTGTGGCATCAGAGCTTTTTTCTATAGATGATGTTGTCTCGAAAATGAAATCATCCGATAATCAGGAGGTAATTGCATTCGTAGAAAATAAAATTGACGATTTTATAAATGTCAAACTGGTTGCAAGTATGCCTATGCTTGCAATGTTTCTAAACGACGATTTGAAAAGTAAGATAAAGTCTACCTTGTTAACAGAGATTACGGATGTTATTCCCGGAGTTATCGATTCATATGCTGATAAACTTAAGAGTGAAATCGATGTTAAATCAGTAGTATACGATAAGGTAGTTAATTTTTCCAGCGATAAATTAGAGGAGATACTTTATTCAATTATGAAGAAAGAATTCAAATTTATTGAATTGTTGGGTGGTATTTTAGGTTTTTTAATTGGTTTAATTCAGTTGATTATTCTAATGTTGGAATAAATAAAGGCTTCTCTGTATTTGAAATTAGATTTCAAAATGCTTAATGAGTTCGATTTAAATTACTTTATCTCGCGCGATTTTAATTTCTTATAGTTTTTTAAAATTTCATTGAATTTGTCAAGCTCTTTATTTTTAGAACTACTACTGTTCGATTTTTTAATTTTATTTGCTTTTTCAAGGGTTTTTATGGCTGAGTCGAAGTGTTGGAGGTTAATTTGAGCAATCCCTTTTTGTAAAAGTAAATTAAAGTTTTTAGGTGATGTTTCAAGACCTTTGTTAATGAAGACAATTGCATTTTTGAAGTTTTTTGTTTGAATCATTGTTTTTCCTAAGCCAAGAAAACCTTCTGAATAGGTTGAATCAATATGTATTGACTTGGCAAATGCGTTATAAGCTTTTTCAAGATTATTAAGTTTTGTAAGGTAGGTATTACCTAAACAATAAAAAGCCGTTGGATCAGATTCATTTGTTGCTTCTATGAATTTAAAATGACTTTTTTCATAGTTTTCAAATCCATTTACTTTTTCATATGTACTGATCAAAAAGTTTTCCGATGGAGTACTGTGACGTGCTAATTCAACCCAGTATTCGCTGTCGTTAAGATAAGTTTTATTCACATTGCCGTTAAGTCGATTGCTGTAGCGTGTTTCAAAAAGTGCTATGGCTCCAACTTTTGCTTCATGAAGACTTTCCTTTTTCATTGCTCTTATTTGAGAATCGTATCGGTTGATTCCAGTACTCCAAAAAAACCAGGGGTGATTTACATGTGTACTTTTATTATTTAAATAGCTGCTGTTGTAGAGTTCAGCATATTTTGAAATCAATTGACGTTCCTCATTTGAATTGGCTAAAGGATGTTCCGTAATTAGGGTATAACTTGACAGGAATAAGAATATACATGAAGGAAATAAATAATTTAGAAGTTTTCTTTTTAAAAAGAGAAAAATTATTAATGATGTAAGTAGTAATATCGCTGTGTAAAAAAGGGAGAAATCATAAGTTTCTACTAGTTTTTTATGATGCATTTCCAATTTATTTGTAAAAAAGACATAGAGTAGAAAAACGGAAAGTGAAAATGATACGACACATAAAATCTTGTTATTTCGAACTTTTAAGTTGAAGTCTTTTACTTTTTTAGTCCATATTAGGGATTCTTTTTTCTTCAGTTTTGGAAAGTTTCTTAAATTTTTATTTTTCTTGGATGCAAACACAAACCAGGTATTTATACCTGCTAAACTAAAAAGCGCTATGAATGGAGAAATGGGTATTATGTTTCTTAAAAATCCTGCCGCATTTCCCATATTTAATTTCCAGGAAAACAGTGTGTAAACGATGAATCCCAAAACAAACGGGAGCAATATATAAATTCGAAGGAATTTTGATTTCCAGATTTTATACGCACCTAAGAGAGAGAAAAGGAATACAACAGGTCCTATTATGTATGCATATCTTGATGAATAAGTGTGCCACTCCTGATGACCGTATCTGTTTTCTTTTTTTTCTTTTCCTATTGTTTCCTCAAAAATCCAGAAGATATCATGGTTTAATATACCTCCTGCAATTGCCCAGAGTAGAGTAGGTGTTCCAAGAATCAGTATTGAAAGGTATTTTTTTGCTTGTATTAAAGCGATTGCATAGAGAGGAAGAAAAATAACCAATTCTAAACGTGCAAGGGGAAGTAAGGATCCACATATTGCAAAAGCAGTCCATTTTTTTTTGTTTTGAAAGAAAAGAGAGAGACAAATTAATGTTACGGCTAATGGTTCAGTCATCGCGTATCGGGAAACTCCAAATACGAAAGGTTGAAATGCCAGTAAAGGAAATGCCAGGTAAGCAAATCGAAATTTTTGGCTTTTTGCAACCTGATACAAACTTAACCCTGATATAATTGAAAAAAAGGTTTGAATTATTGGAATTGTCCATGCACCAAATTGTACGGGTAAAACAAAAATTAAAACAAACAAAGGTCGGTTCCAAAGACTTACAAATTGTTCAGCATCTTCTATTGCATGTAATGTGTTTTGAAATCGAGCAGGACAGTCATCATCCCATGTGTTGTTGCTGTAAAAAGACCAGAATAAATTTACAAAGACAAAAAAAATCGTGATGTAGTATATCGGCTTTTTATCTTTTTTGTAAATATTGAAGAGTTGTTTCATTCACTAAGTTTACTATTTAAACTTGAATTCTATTTCACAATATTAGATATCCTTTCTTTTAATTTCTTCGAAAATTTCAAAAACACCAGGACAAATTTCTGTGTTTTTTAAATTCAAGTTTAGTATCTGATGTTGCTTCTTTCTATCGGTATGAGGATATTCTGAGCAAGCTTTAGGTCTAACTTCATAAATCGAGCAATAATTGTCGTTTTTAAGAAATTTACAAGGCGTAGACTGTAAAACATAATCTCCATCTTCATCGATTCGTAAATATTCGGTGATGAATTTTGTAGGTTTTATATTTAAATGTTTGGCGATTCTGTCGATGTCTTTATCGGTAAAAAGAGGTCCGGTAGTTTTACAACAATTTGCGCATTTTAGGCAATCTGTACAGCTGAAAACGTTTGAATGGGCTTCAATAAATAAATCATCAACAAGGCCGCCTTTTTTTTTCTTGAGCTTCGCAACTAGTTTTTTGTTGGATTTTTTTTGCGTTGCAGCCTTTTTTTTAAGCTCGTCTAAATTCATGCTGGTAAAATTAAGAACAGATGAACTATGTAAAAACTCAAACACTCCAGGTTTTTAGAATGTTTGAGTTTAAAATCAAGAAGTTCTATTTTAAAGCTGCTAACGCTGCTTCATAGTTTGGTTCGTCTGCAGTTTCAGAAACTTGTTCAGTAAATAAGATTTTACCATCTTCATCAGCTACTATTACTGATCTAGATAGTAAAGCACTTAGTGGTCCGTCGGTGAAAATAACACCCAAATCTTTTCCGAAATCTCCATTTTTATAATCCGATGCCATTATTACGTTGTTGATACCTTCTGCACCACAAAATCTTTTTTGTGCAAATGGAAGATCTCTGGAAACACATACTACCGTCGTATTTTCTAAGGAAGAGGCTTCCTGATTAAACCTTCTGGTTGAAGCCGCACATGTTCCGGTATCTACACTTGGGAAAATATTGTATACCACTTTTTTTCCTTGTAAATCATTGTTTGATAATACACTTAAGTCGTTTTTTACTAAGTTGAAATCGGGCATTTTATTTCCTATTTGTGGAAGTTCTCCCGAGGTGTTTATCGCATTTCCTTTCAATGTTACTGTTGCCATTTTTTTAAAAATTAATTGTTTGCCTAAAGATTAAAGTCTTTTCTCTATTTTACAAGACTTCAAGTTAAAATATTTTTATTTTAGATGTATGTCTTTACATAAACATGCTCTCATAAGATATCGTATAATTGATTCGATGCTTAGAAATAAGTATAAACCTTACCCAACTTTGGAAGAAATTCGAGCAAAGTGCGAAGATTCTTTGTTTGGCTCAGATTGGGGTGAACATATTTCAGTTAGTACTATTGAAAAAGATTTTAGAGCGATGCGAACTGATGAAGAGCTTGGTTTTTTCGCTCCAATCAAGTTTTCAAGAGTTTACATGGGCTATTATTACAAAGATGAAGAATATACGATTCATTCCATTCCTTTAAAAAGTGAAGATATCGATGCTATAAAGTTTGCCTCAAACACATTGATGAATTTCAGGGAGTCCCCCATGTTTGCTCAATTCAGATTCGCAATTGAAAAAATATTTGATCGATTGAATATTTCATCTGATGTTCAGGACGAAAGAATAGATAAAATTGTTCAGTTCGACTCTTACCCAAATTACCCAGGAAAAGAATTTTTACAGAATTTGTATACCGCAATTAAAGACTATCATCAAACAGAAATCCTATATAAAAGATTCGACTCTAATGAATCAAAAAAAATAACTGTTCATCCCTATTTACTAAAGGAGTATAAGCATAGATGGTATTTAATTGGATATGTTCAGCAAAAAAGGGGGTTGGCTACTTATGCTCTTGATAGAATTAAAGATTTAAATTTATTGGAAAGTGATTTCATCGTTCAACCGGGTTTTGATCCACTTGAATTTTTTAAGTACTCTTTTGGAATCACTCAGGTAGATAAAGAGTTTTTTAAGGTCATATTAAGGTTTTCCTCTGCCCAAAAAGGATATTTGATTACGCAACCTCTACATACTTCGCAAAGATTTATTTCAGAAGATGAAAAAGGTTTTGTTATAGGATTAGAGGTTTATTTAACCTATGAACTTATCGAACGAGTTTTGAGCTACGGGGAGGATGTTGTTGTTCTTGAACCAAAAGAATTAAGAGAAATCGTTTGCAATCGTTTGACAAAAGCAATTGAGCAATACTAAAAAAGCGAATCAAATTTGATTCGCTTTTTTAACACCAATACTGGGCTGTTTATTTTTTTAGATTATCAGGAACAACAATCTTATTCACATTTGCCTTTTCTTCTCCGTCTTTGCTTAGAATTTTTAGTTCAATTCTTCTGTTTAAAGCTCTTCCTTCTTCGTTGTCGGATCCGTCTGCATTTGTGTTTTTGGCAATTGGCTGGTCTTCTCCATATCCAACTGCTTTCACTCTTTCTGGATTGATTCCCTTTTTAACTAAGTAGTTTTTAACGGATTCAGCTCTTTTTTGAGATAACTTTTTGTTGAATGATTTTTTACCTTTTGAATCGGTATGTCCTTGTATTTCAACTTTAATTGAAGGGTTATTCGATAACAAATTAAAAAGTTTATTAAGTTCTGTACGTGAATCACGAGTCAAATCATAGCTCTCGAATTCGAAGAATACATTGTTTAGTACAATTGATTCGTTTGCTTTTATTGGTGCTAGTTTAATTTCCTTTTTAATGGATTGAAATGCAGAGTTTTTTGGTACGATTAAGTTTTCAGATTTAAACAAGTATCCGTCTGCATTATATGTTACATTGTAGTTTTTATCAGGAGGTAAAATGAACAAATATTTACCTGTTTTTTTATTGGGTTTAAATATACCTACAATTTCACCAGTTTCATTGTCTTTAACAATGATTTCTGCGTCTTCAGGAATCGTACCTTCTTCATCTCCTGTTGTAAAGTATCCCGACATAATTGTCATGGGTTGTACGGGTGGTTTTGGTATGGTGATTAAGTACAAATCATTTTCTCCTTTACCTCCTTCTTTTTTGGAAGCGTAATAAGATCGTTTACCGTCTACAGAAGTTGCGTAGAAAACATCATCTTCGGCTGTATTTATTGGGTAACCTATGTTTTCAGGTGTACTCCATCCATCCTCACCAAGGTCGGTTGCTTGGAATATATCGAATCCACCCATTGTTTCATGTCCGTTTGAAGAAAAGAACAGGGACACTCCGTCAGGGTGAATGAAAGGAGCTCTGTCATCAAATTCAGTATTGATTTTAGGTCCAAGATTTAAAGGCTTACTCCATGCTCCATTTGGAAGCATGGTTACTCTGTAAATATCAAATCCACCATAACCACCTTTTCTGTTCGATGTGAAGAATATCGTTTTACCGTCCGCTGAGAAACAAGCGTGTGTTTCGGATGCTTTTGAATTTAATGCTTCAAAAGGTATGGGTTTACTCCAATCCTGACCGTTTAATTTGGAGTAGTATATATCTCCTTGGGGGTCTTCCTGAGCTGAGTAAATTAAAAGCTGCTGTCCGTCCACTGATAAGCCAATTGTAGCTTCATGCCCTTCCGTATTAATCTTGTCCGAAATTAACTCAGGCTCACTCCAATTTCCTTGAGCGTCTTTTTTGGAAATGTAAATGTCTTCATAATATTTAAAGTCGATTGGATCTTTTGGTTGACTTTCACTACCTCCTTTAATTTTTCTTCTGGATGTAAAAATCATTGTTTGTTCATCCGCAGATACAACCGGAGCATATTCAGCGTATTCTGAGTTCACATTGTCTATGCTTTTCAGAATTATGTCGACTGGATTTTCAAGAAGTAATTTTGCAGTTTCACAAATTTTATTTTCTCTTTCGAGTTTCTTTTGCCATTCACTGTCTATGTTTTTCCCAAGAGATTCTTCAAAGGACTTGAAGTTTTCCTTTGCTTCTTTTATTTTGTGATTTTTTCTTAACAACGTAGCGTATTCCCAGTAGGCAAATATCGGGGCAGATTGGAGCGTATTGTCGTTCACGTCAAACTCAAGATCTGAGGAAACATTATCGGCAGACAGGGCCAAATAATGAAGCGCAGAGTCATTGTTTTTGAGTAGAGTTCCTTTCGCATAACACTCTCCTATTTTGAAGTTTAAAAACGCTGTTGAGGGAACGTCTTTTTGGATGTTTTTGTAAATTTTTAATGCGAAGTCGTAATTTTTATCATCCCAATATCCATCTGCAATGTTGTATTGCTTTTTTATTGGTTTTTGTAAAATTTCATCGTTGAACTTTTCATTATTTCTGTTGATAAATACATCGTATTGACCAACTAAGTTTGAAGAAACAAATAGTACAAGTGCGGATAGAGATGATAGTCGTTTCATATGTCTAAGTTTTACAGAGTACTTCAAACTCTGTGCTAAAGTCGATTATTAACAAATAATTAACGTTCTAAACGTAAATTTTCAATGGCTAAAATAAGTTATAATTACCAAATTTGTCTATTAATGTCGAAATTTTCAAGATAATCTCCAACTTTTCTTAAAAAGCTGCCTCCCAACATCCCATCAACTACACGATGATCATAACTCATTGACATAAACATCATATGACGAATTCCAATAAAATCTCCTTCGGATGTTTCTATAACTGCAGGTTTTTTTTGTATTACTCCAGTGGCCAAAATTGCCACCTCTGGTTGGTTTATTATTGGTGTTCCAATTATATTTCCAAATGTACCAATGTTTGTTATTGTAAAGGTGCCGTCCTGAACATCGTCGGGGGAAAGGTTGTTGTTTCGAGCTTTTAGTGTCAGGTTATTCACAGATTCGGCTGTACCTATTAGATTTAGGTGATTAGCACCTTTAACTACAGGTACAATTAAATTACCGGATGGTAAGGCGACAGCCATTCCTATATTTGCATCTTTTTTTACGCGTATTTTATCTCCTTCAACACTAACATTTACCATTGGGAAATCTTTTATGGCTTTGGCTACTGCTTCGACAAAAATTGGAGTAAAGGTTAGTTTATATCCTTCCTTTTTTTGGAATTCATCCTTTACTTTATTTCTCCATTTTACCAGGTTGGTTACATCAATTTCAATGACACTTGTAACGTGAGGTGCCGTTTTTTTCGATTCTACCATATGCTCAGAAATGAGCTTTCTCATTCTGTCCATTTCAATTAAATCTGAAGCCCCGGAATAAGAGGTTGCAGGTTTTGATTGGTTTTGTTCAGATGGTTTTTTACCTAAATCGAATGATGTTCCACTATTTTTGTTTTCAACATAGCTTAGTATGTCATTTTTTGTTATTCTGCCCTCGCGCCCTGTACCACTTATTTTTTCGAGTTCCTCGTAGGTTATAGATTCTTTTTTTGCAATACTTCGAACAAGTGGTGAGTAAAACTTTCCCGATTCTTTTTGTATAGATTTTTCAACGGCAATTGATGACAATGAAGATGTTAATTTTGGAGGTTCCTCCAAAGAATCTGGTTCCTCATAAGCTGAAGGAGTTGATTCGCTTTTGTTTTCTTTTTCAATTTCACCCTGTATTTCAATGATGGCAAATGGGGTCCCAATTTTTACGACCTCTCCTTCTTTGAATAATTTTTTCACCAATGTTCCTTCGTAATCCGACGGAACTTCAGAGTCAACTTTATCGGTCGCGATTTCTAATATCCCTTCCTCTAATTCTACAAAGTCTCCCTCTTCTTTTAACCAAGAGGTTACAGTAGCTTCTGCTACACTCTCTCCCATCTTGGGTAATAATAGTTCGATTTGAGCCATAAAATCTTATGCAATGTGGTGGTTAAAATTAACTAAAATAGGGGAGTTGAGCAATTCTGCATAACAGAATTAAATAAGGCTTTAAAACTCTACTGGTCAATTTTTTTAAGACCTTTGATCAGTATAGCCAAGTCATTTAAGGGATGATAGTCTTTTACGTATTGCATATTTAAACGTTCGATGGTTTCTTTTTCAAGATTTTTTTCATCGAATCTGTCCAGCGGAGACAAAATACTTGATTTTAAAATGGGCAGTTCATTTTTCGAATTCAATGATTTACTGTATCCTACCCATGTAAATTTACCTTTAAAAACATTTATGATGTTACCGAACATTTTTGAAGGTTCTTTGACAAGTAGTACTAAAAGTGGTGATGTGAAAAGTAAAATGATACTCGAAATCACATCAAATATTCTTTTATTTCTTATGTTTTCAGGCTTATTGAGAGAGTTTATGTCGATAAGATAAAGTTCCCCCGGTGAGTCAATGCTTGAACTTCCTAAAATAAAGAGAGATTCAGGAGGTGCGATTTTAAACTCTGCATCGTGATTGGAGAGTGACTCCATTGTTTCAATAATTTTATTTGATGATAAATCTTTTGCACAGAATATTACTTCATCCAGTTTGTGAATTTGAATAATTTCATTCAATTGATTTATGTTGCCAACAAAGGACTTGTTTTCAGAGGAGTTATCGGATGCGATGAATACAAAGTTTTGCAATAAAAAGTTTGATTTTTGAAGTATGTCCTTTACGCGCTCAATTTCTTTGGTATTACCAATGATTCCTACGTTTTTTCGTGAATTAGAGTCAATTTCAAAATCTCCATATTTGAAAAACTGAAGCAACATTCGTGAGGAAATCAGGGCTATTGAGGACCAAACAGCGCTAAAAGCAATAATTGCTCTTGAAAACCTGTACTTTTCATCTATGAAACCATAGCCAATAAATATTGTAACAGCTCCAAAAATAACACCTCTCAGGATTTTACTCAATTTTAACTTCTTTTTGTAGCCACCAAAAAAGGCAACAGACATTAATATTATGAGTGATATTCCGGGAATGAAATAATATTGGAGTTCATTTGGGTATGAAAAGCCTTTTATTTTTGATTCCCATAAGTGTTTGAAACTTAGTATGCCACCTAGTAATAGTGATGCATCGAGTATGGGTAAAGCTGATTTTTTTACCATTCGATTTAATATTGCAATTGAGGCTCTGAAATAGATGGCAATTTTTATCAAAAAGCTAAAAAGTGATGCGTTTTTTGAAGAGAAATGTTTTTTTGCAAAAATGATCATTGCATTGTAAAACACAAATACATAATTCACTGAGCTTTTCTTCGTGCTCTCTCCTTTGTAATGAATGATTCGAGTGTCTGCGAAATAGTAGTTTTTATATCCTCCTTTCAACAATCGATAGGATAAATCGATGTCTTCACCGTACATGAAGAAATCTTCATCCAACATTCCCACTTCATCCAGTGCTGATTTTCGCATAAGCATAAAGGCACCGGATAAAATTTCGATTTCATGATTTTCGTTTTTATCTAAGTGACCACAATGATATTTTCCAAATCGTTTACTTTTCGGAAATAGACTGGAAAGACCAAATATTTTATAAAATGCTACAGAGGGTGTGGGAAGTGATCGCTTTGATTCAGGCAGAAAGTTTCCTTTACCGTCTACCATTTTTACCCCCAAACCTCCTGCCTTGGGGGTGTTATCCATGAATTTTATTACCTTCTCAAAGGTGTCTTCTTCAACAAGAGTATCTGGATTTAGAAGAAGAGTGTATTCTCCTGATGATTTTTTTATGGCAAGATTGTTTCCGCGCGAAAAACCTAAATTATTTTTGGAGGCAAACAGTTTAACATCCGGAAACTTTTCCTGTATCATTGCAACTGAACCGTCAACAGAATTATTATCTACTACCCAAACTTCCGATTCAATATTTTGCAAAGCTTTAAACACGCTTTGCAGACATTGTTCAAGAAAATGCTGAACATTGTAGTTGACAATTATAACGGATAACTTCAAGTTACGGTGAATTTAGGGTATGCAAAATTAACGAAAATTACTGTAAAGTCAATATAAATTAAAGAGGAGTAGAATTATTTTTTGATGCAAAAAACTATCGTGTGATTAACGAAATTAATAGTTTAAGCTGTTCAAGGATTAGTCAAATTCATTTTCCTTTATTTATGTATTCCGAAAATAATGTATTGGATAAATCAGAATATTTTTTCTTCTTGGACAAAAAATAATCTCCTGCTATTGACGAATTGTATATTCCAATAATTTCGCTGTTAATAGAGTCTTTATTAATTTGTTTTCGAATTTTTAAATATTTAGGTAAACTTCTGTAAAAAGAAAGGTGAGCTTTAAAAACAGCAAAAAAATGTTTTATGTTTCCTTCAGCCAGGAACTTAAATCCTGCTATCGCATCGAGCAATAATTTTTGAATAATTTTAATCAAAAACATCTTTTTTGGATGGTTTTTAACCAATAAAAGTAAGTTGTTTCTAAAATTTAAAAATGTTTTTTGCGGACTTAATTTATTGAGAGTTCCTCCCCCCAAATGATAAACGTGAGATTCTCCAATTGCATAAATTAAGTACCCGGATTTTTGTATTCTCCAACATAAGTCGATTTCTTCCATATGGGCGAAAAAAAACTCATCGAATCCTTTCAGTTTTTTAAAAAGATTATTCCGAACAAACATACAGGCACCTGTTGCCCAAAAAATTGGTACATTGGTATTGTATTGACCTAAATCCTCTTCCAGAGTATCAAAAATTCTCCCTCTACAAAATGGAAATCCCCACTTGTCTATGAATCCTCCTGCTGCCCCTGCATATTCAAAATGGTTTTTACTTTTTTGTTGTAAAATCTTGGGCATTGCTGCTCCAATTTTTGGATTTTCATCCATTATATTGATTACTGGTTCAATCCATTTTTCTGGCGTTTCAACATCCGAATTGAGTAATACTAAATATTCATTTTCAATGGACTTAAGAGCTTCATTATATCCTTTTGCAAAACCTCCGTTACTGGTATTTTGAATGATTTTAACTTGTGGATAGCAGGAAGTAAGGAATTCAATACTATTGTCGTTTGAAGCATTGTCTGCTATAATTAATTCAGCGTATTCCGGTAAAGATGATAAAACACTGGGTAAAAACTCTTCCAGAAGTTTTACTCCATTCCAATTTAATATGACAACAGCTACCTTTTTCATTAAAAAAACCAATTTACTAATATCTAAATAAAATGATTTAGAAGGAATAAAATATTAAATTTGAAGAAAAAATAATATGTCTGCTTGGGGAATATCAAATTTTGAAAACGATACAGCATTGGATTGGGTAAATGAAATAGTTCAGGAAAAAGAAATTCACTCCATAAAAGACTCGATAGATTCTTTTTTACATGATTTCTCTGTTGAAGATACCTCTTTGATGGATTGCTCAAAATTCTTAACAATTGCGGAAACTGTTGCCGGATTAATTGGTTCGCCTGATGAAGATTTCCCAGAAGAACTCAAAGATTGGATGGAAACCAAATACATAAAAATAGAGCAGGTTACAATTGATAAAGTAAAAAAAGGAGTGAAATTAATTATGACGGATAGTGAGGCGAAAGAAATGTATTTAGATTCAGGTTATTTCAAGTCTTGGGAAAAAGCTCAGAAAAATTTAATTAAAAGATTGTCAGAGTGATTTTATTTGGAAGGAAGGATAAGTTGTTAGCAACCAGAGAGATACCGGATGAGGAGTGTGAGAGTTGTGGTGAAAAAGGAGGCGTAGTAAGCATTTTTCAAATTTATTATCATATTGCTCGGATACCTCTAATACCCTTATCCAGAAAAACAGCATCTCAATGTTATTCTTGTAGAAAAGTAAAATTAAAAAAGAATTTTTCCAATCAGCAAAAGATGGTGGGAGAGCTTTTGAGAAAGGAAACAAAAACTCCGCTGTGGACAATGATGGGAGCGGGATTGATTTTAACTTTATTGTTCATACGTTTTTTGATTAGATTCAGTTAATATAATAAACAGCTGTTGCAAAAAATTAAGAGTATAAATCAGTAAACATTTGTAAACTTCGAGAAGTCTCGATAAAAACATAAAAAACTATGGTTTTAAGTTTTGGAGAGGTATTAATGGATTGTTTTCCTGACCAAAATGTAATTGGAGGAGCACCATTTAACGTTGCTGTACACCTGAAAAGGCTTGGAGAAGACGCAGGGATAATAACAAAGATTGGTGAGGATGTGCTTGGGTCTGAGATTCAACAAATATTACAGCAAGAGGATTTAATTGACCAACTTCAAGTGGATGAAAATTACCAAACGGGTAGAGTAGATGTTACCTTAAAAAATGGTCAGCCCTCTTATCTTATTCATGAAGGATGTGGCTGGGAGTACATTTCAATGAAAAAGACTACAGCTCCTGATTATTTTGTTTTTGGTTCATTGGCTTTGTATTTTAAAAACAATAAGGAATCATTCAAAAACTACAGAAATCATTTTGAAAAGACCACGTTTGTTTGTGATCTTAACTTACGAGAACCTTTTTACAATTTTCAAACAATTGATTTATGTTTGAGTTCAGCCGATGTTCTGAAGATAAATGATGAAGAGTTAAATTATTTATCAAAAGTATTTAAGGTTGACGATGTAATTGTCTGGTTAAGAAACGAATATGGGATTAATAAAGTTCTATTAACTGAAGGGTCTAAGGGTGCAATTTTATACTGGGAGGGAAAAATTGTTTCTTGTCCAGTTGAAAAGGTTGAAAATATAAAAGATACTGTTGGTGCAGGGGATTCCTTTACGTCTATGTTTTTGTATGGTGTTATAAAAAAATTACCATTAAATTTAGCTATGCAGAGGGCTGGTGAATTTGCGGGTTTAATTTGTCAGACTAAAGGGGCGGTCCCTGATGATTTGTCCATTTATGAAAAGTTTAAGATTTGATAAAAAAAATTACATACGTATTACTTTTAACGTTCTTCTCGCTCTTGGGAAAAGGTAATTCATATTTTGTAATTTTTAAAAATAAAAACACAGAACACCTTTTTAATCCTTATGAGTATTTTGATTCAAATGCCATAAAAAATAAGAGATTAATGAATTTGCCAATGTATGATTGGTACGATTTACCGGTAAACAGTAAATACATTTCCAAAGTTTCCTTATTATCGGATTCCCTCGGGTACGTTTTAAGATGGTTTAACGGTGTTAGTGTTTACTGTTCGGAGACTTCCATTTCTGAAATTAAGCAATTGTCTTTCGTTAAACAGGTAATTAAGTGGAGTGATTCTTCACAGTTTATTCCTCTTGGAAAGGAGATTCAAAAAAAAGTTAAAAAGAATTTCCCTGTTTTTACCTGGCAGCTTAATACGATGGGAGGTGATTTTTTTAAAAAACGAAATCTCTCAGGAGAGAATATTCGAATATCCATTATTGATGTTGGTTTTCGAGGAGCGAACAAAAATATTCAGCTTCAACATATATTTACCAATAGTAGGCTTATTGATGCTTGGGATTTCTCGATCGATAAACCACTTGATTATAATAAAGGGCCAGCTCATGGAACTATGGTGACATCATTTGTTGTTGGGAAATTAGGTTCCATTCAAGTTGGGCACGCTCCCGAGTCAGAAATTCTGTTTGCAAAGATAAAATCCCTTTTCAGTTCTAATAAATCTATTGAGGAATCTTGGTTAAAAGCTGTTGAATGGAGTCACAGAAAGGGGGCACGCCTGGTGAACAGCTCTGTGGGCTATATCGAAGGAAATCATTCTCTTGATATGCTTACTGGAGATAGTTGTTTAATGAGCATTGCAGGAAATTTAGCTGCAAGGAAAGGAATGCTTATAGTAAATGCTGCAGGTAATGAGGGTGATCATGCCTGGAAAAGAATTGGATTTCCCAGTGATGCCGATAGTATTTTAACCGTTGGTGCGATAGATCGAAAATTGGGTGTTAGAACAGGATACTCTTCATATGGGCCATCAAAAGATTTGAATTTGAAACCTAATGTAACTGCAATTGGTAATGTTTTTTGGTTTGACGGCTTTGATTTAAGAAAACTTGAGGGAACGTCTTTTTCAGCTCCTTTGGTTACAGGTTTTGCTGCTTGCGTTCTTCAAAATCAACCAAAATTAACTCCAATGAATTTAATGGATACTATTCAAAAATCTTCGTCTTTGTATCCCTATTTTGATTATTCTCATGGGTATGGAGTTCCTCGTGCTACATTATATTTTAATGAGGACACCATTAAAGGAGATAATCCATCGATAGCCTTGTTGAAAAGTCCAAATTATTTGGTAGACAAGTATTACTATTTTAAGTACTTAAGTCATCCAGGAACTCAGATTTTTTATCAAATCGTTCATCAAGAAGGTTACATAAAAGAATATAAAGTAGTAACTTTTGAAAAAAGTAGTGAATCGCCTAAAATTTATTTTAAGAACCACTCAAAAGGTCAAATGATTAGGGTGTTTCACAGAGGGACTTACATTGAAAAGGAATTCTAATGAAGGAAAAAATTGTTTTATTATTGTTTCTACCGTTTGCTTTGATGGGGCAGGATTATGTCGTGGATGAAATTTTTGAGCCCGATAATTTTTCTGCTAAAATTACAGAGGTTAGTCCAAAAAATCGAGTAATCTATTCCTGGGGTTGGAATATGAACAACGACCAATCCGATTTGATTAAAGAGTTTCAATCCAATTATTTTGATGTTCGTTACCAATACAACATTACTCTAACAAAAAAGCTTTATCTCAATATAGGATTTGGTTACAACTGGAGTGCGTATCAACTTAATAATGATAGCAGTACATTATACATCGATTCTGTTTTTCATGAAAAAAGAAAATTGAGATTTCAAAATATGTCAGGGATGCTTGGTATACGTTTTCAAGGGGATCAATTTTTAAACAAGGCTATGTTTTTTGAAGCGAATTTATATGGTGACCTTCTTGCTCGGTCGATTTATTTAACGCGAGGTATGGTTGATGGTATGAACTACAAAAATAAAATATCAAAACTCAATTTCATTGATAAATATCAGCATGGCTTTGAATTTAGAATAGGATATAAAAACATTTGTTTTTTTTCAAAAACAAGAATAAGCATGCTTGTAAACAATCTAACTCAAGGGGTTGAGCTCCCAAAGGTAACTTTCGGGTTTCAGATTGATATACCAGCATCTGGAGATATTTAAAATTTATGTGGAAAAGCGATTACAGTATTGATCAAATAAACGCCATGAGCAAAAGTACTATACTTGATGCCCTGGGTATAGAAATTACAGAAAAAGGTGATGATTTTCTTGTAGGTAAGATGCCTGTTGATTCCAGAACTGTTCAGCCGATGAGGATTTTACATGGAGGTGCTAATGTGGTTTTGGCGGAAACATTAGGGAGTATAGCCTCTTTAATGATCATTGACCCCAGTAACGAAATCAGTGTTGGAGTAGATGTGAATGCGAATCACATTCGGTCAGTAAAATCGGGTTGGGTAAAAGGTGTCGCTAAGCCCTTGAGTATTGGGCGTAAGATTCATGTTTGGGAAATTAAAATAACAGACGAAGAAGAAAGGCTTACCTGTATTGCTCGCCTTACGGTTTCGGTATTGCCCAGGAAAAAGGATTAATTCAATACAAAAGGAGCAATCAAATCAAATTCGGGTATGTATACCTTGAACTTTTCTCGAGTGAGTAAATTTTCCATTATGTAATAACCCCGCATTCTACCAATTGGAGAAGTTAGTGAGGCACCTGAATCATAGTTATAAGATTCATTTTGAGATAATGAAGGTTGTTGTCCAATGACGCCGTTTCCTTCAACTTCGTAGTGTTCTCCTTTAGAATCAAAAACAAACCATTTTCTGGATAAGAGCTTTACAGAGAAATCATTGTCGTTTTTGATTGAAATACTGTAGGAAAAAATAAAAGACGCTTCGGATGGTTTTGAAAACTCTTCCTCATAATTACTTCGAACAGTAACTTCAACACCCTCAGTAGTTAAACTTTCCATAGTACAAAAATAGTAAAAGAAACTGCTGTGCGCTACTGAAAAATAAATCTTTTAACACCTATTAACGTTTCGGATTCGTCGTTAAAACCTTTGTAGTAAATTAAAATGGTGTATGTATTTTTAGTCTGATAATGAGTTCCATCGGTATTTTCCCAAATAAGTGATTGGTCTCCAATCTTTTTAGATGCGTATGCGTAGTCATAAACACCTTGTTTTAGCAGAATATGAGCCTCGTAATGTTCTAGTGAATCTTTGTAAGTCATTTTAAAAGTTCGCTTTATTTCTCCATCGTTCAAATTGCCTAAAACGAAAACTGAAGAACTATCCAATGGGATTTTTCGCGCAAATCTAAAATGAACGTAAGCATAATCAGATGTTAAATTTGGATTTCCGAAAGAAGGTTTTTTTTCAATATAAAACTGCCCGTTATTATCAAAGGTTTGTTTATATTTTGAATAAGCACGCTTGTAATCTATGGTGGGTATTACATGGTAAATGGAGTCTTGGTAAAAAATCTCTTCAACTCCCTGCCCAACTTGTTTTAAATCTCGAAAATCCAAAATTCTATATTCGTTTCCGGCTTCGAACATATTAAATTTTTCATCATCAAAGAGTAATTGGTTGTTTTTAACAAAAGAGGGTTTTAAATTATATTTAGCGTTATCGTATCTGCCGTTTTGTATTACTACAGCTCTAAATTCATTCATCGGATTATCACTTGGAACCAAGGAGTGATTTACTGTGAAGTTTATGAGGTGATGCGTGTTCTTAAAATCAAAAGTTATTGGAATTTTAGGGGCCGGTATTATTTTCGTTTTCGATTCTACAACATAAAATTTTTGTGTCATTACAACGTTTGAAGATTCCACGTCTTTAACTATCAAAACATAATTTCCGCTTATCAGAAATTTTGATTCTTCTGAGGGAAAATCTAGAGTGTAATGAATATAGTTTGTTGTGGTATTTTCTGAAAATTCAAAATCAGTTATGAACTGATCTTCCATTCCTTCGGCAAAATCATGATAAAATATGTTTTCTGATTTTTCCCAAAGGGCATCGCATTTCATGAATGTATAGCTAAATTCTTTTGCATCATTGGACAGTAAATCAAAACTTAAGTTGATTTGTTCAGCAGAATTCAGAGTTATTATAGGTAAGTCAAAGTTTGAGTTTGAACTTTCAAGTTTAACACTTTTAATTGTTGGCGTAAACGCTTCATTTTTGAATGATGCTGAAAGATTAAAGGAGCAGCAGACAAATATTGACAGAGTAAAAAATGATTTCATATTTCTAATGTAACGTTCAGGTACCTAAAAATAGTCAATAAAAGTTTATTTAGAATCAATTTAAATAAAGAGCATGTTACTCAAAAATTTAGTTTTGAATCTGACGATTGCTTATTTTTGCAGGTAAATTGATCACCCAATTTAAAGAGAATGTCAGTACAAATTAAGCTGAGAAAAGGGGCGGACATCAAATTACAAGGTGTCGCAAGTCGAACTAAAGTAGACGCACCAGCGTCTGATGTTATAGCACTAAAGCCTTCTGATTTTCATGGAGTAATTCCAAAGTTAATGCTAAGAGAAGGTGCCAAAGTAAAAGCAGGTACCCCAATATTTTTTGACAAAGAAAACGATAAGATAAAGTTTTCATCGCCAGTTTCTGGAGAAATTGTTGAAATTGTTCGTGGAGCACGTCGTGTTATTTTGGAAATAAAAATTAAAGTTGATAAAACAGAAGCTTTTGAGGATTTTGGTGCGACTGATGTCGCAGAAACTTCTGTAGAAGATTTGAAAGCTAAGCTTCTTGAGGCTGGTTTATGGCCCTTCATAAAACAGCGTCCTTTTAACTGCATAGCAAATCCTGATGATTTGCCAAAGGCAGTTTTTGTTTCAGCCTTTGACACTAGTCCACTGGCACCGGATTATGATTTTTTACTGGAAGGAAGAGAAGAAGATTTTCAATTGGGTATTGATGCTTTGGCTAAATTTTCGAAAAACGGTTATGTCAACCTAAATATTTCTGTTGACAAAGAACTTAGGTTCAACGCTGAAGATAAATTTAGTTATACCGATGACGCAGGAAAAAATATTGAAATTGACTATAAAACCGCATCAAATATTTCTGCTTCTCATGGTGCAGCCAAAGCCTTGGCATCTTTGAAAGAAAAATACGGTAAAGCCAGTGATTTGTTCACGAAAGCAAATAACGTTTCTTTAGGTGAAATTTCTGGTAAACATCCGGCAGGTAATGTTGGTATACAGATTCACCACATAAATCCGGTAAATAAAGGCGAAGTTGTTTGGACTGTGAATGCTCAGGACGTCGCTATGATAGGTGAGTTTTTAAGAACAGGTAGGTACATTGCTAAAAAAGTAATCGCTTTAACAGGTTCAGAGGTTTCTAATCCTCAATACTATAACGTTACGTTGGGTCAGAATTTAGAAGGAATATTGGAAGGAAACTTAAAAGAAAGTGAAGAATCGCCAAGATTTATATCAGGAAACCCTCTAACAGGGACTAAGGTCGAAAAAGATGGATTTCTCGGAACATATGACTCTCAAGTAACTGTTCTTCCAGAAGGTAATAATTACGATTTCTTTGGTTGGGCAGTTCCGATTCAGCCCAATAAATTTTCATTAAGCAGAACTCTTTGGTCTTGGTTGATGCCGAGTAAAGCCTATCGTTTAAATACCAATATGAATGGTGAACAAAGAGCATTTGTTGTTACGGGTGAATACGAAAAGGTACTTCCTATGACCATTTATCCTGTGCAGCTCCTAAAGTCTTGTCTTGTTGAAGATATTGACGCAATGGAGGGACTTGGGATTTATGAAGTAGTGCCCGAAGACTTGGCATTGTGTGAGTTTGCATGTACATCCAAACAGCCCGTTCAAGAAATTCTTCAAAACGGTTTGGATTTAGTAAAGAAAGAATGCGCATAAAATAATTCAATATTAGTAGTAAGATGAAGTTTTTAGAGAAAATTGTAGACAAATTAGAACCCAACTTTGAAAAAGGAGGGAAGTATGAGAAGTGGTATCCGCTTTTTGATGGATTTGCTACATTTTTGTTTACACCAAAACATACAACAAAAAAAGGAGTTCACATTCGTGATGCTGTTGATTTAAAAAGAACAATGAATACCGTAATAACAGCAATGATTCCATGTTTGTTATTTGGAATATGGAATACGGGCTACCAGCATTACAGTGCACTTGGTTTAACGGAGGAATTTGGTTTTTTAGACCAGGTTTTTTTTGGTGCACTTAAAGTTCTTCCTGTTGTAATAGTTTCTTATGTAGTTGGTTTGGGTGTAGAGTTTGGTTTTTGTATTGCAAAAGGACACCCTATTGAAGAAGGATTTTTAGTTTCAGGAATGTTGATTCCTTTAATAGTTCCGGCTGATACTCCATTATGGATGGTAGCTGTCGCTACAATATTTTCAGTGGTATTTGTTAAAGAGGTTTTTGGAGGTACTGGTATGAATATTCTCAATCCCGCTTTAACTGCAAGGGCATTTTTATTCTTTGCCTATCCAAAACAATTATCTGGAGATAAAGCCTGGGTAAATACCGAGTTACCAGAGGGATACTCTTATGCTGAGAATGGTAAATACGTCTTAAATGAAATAGGTCAAAGAGTTGGTGAAGTAGATGCAATTGCTGGTGCAACTCAGCTTTCAAGGTTTAAGGCGTCTGTAGATGTAATGAAAAATACAAAGGATGAACTTGGCGAAGCAGTTGGAGCTGCTGCTCAATCTTTTGAAGCTGGAGTGGTTAAGTTGTCCGAAAAGTTCGACTTATGGGAAGCTTTTGTAGGTATTGTTCCTGGATCAATCGGTGAGACTTCAGTTATAGCCATATTGATTGGAGCAGGATTACTACTTCATACAGGGGTTGGGTCCCTCAAAATAATGCTGTCGGGTATTTTTGGTGCAGTTTTTATGACCATAATATTTAATACAGCAGGAGTAAATCCTTATATGACAGTAGGTCCTTTAGAACATTTGTTTGCAGGTGGTTTTATGTTTGGCCTTGTTTTTATGGCTACTGATCCTGTTTCTGCTGCTCAAACAGAGGTGGGTAAAGTCATATATGGCTTTTTTATAGGGTTGTTTTGTATCATGATAAGGGTGTTTAACCCTGCTTATCCAGAAGGTATGATGCTTGCAATTCTTTTCATGAATGTTATGGCTCCTTTAATTGATCATTATGTTATTCAGGGGAACATAAAGCAACGTTTGAATAGATTAAAATTAAATACAGCAAACCATTAAATTTTATAAAATGGCGATTAATAAAAATAGTACTGGTTATACAATTCGATTTTCTGTTGTCCTTGTGGCTATATGTGGATCTTTATTAGCATTGTTGGCTACATCGTTAAAAGAACCCCAACAGAAAAATGTTGCTAACGAGAAAAGGCAGTTCATTTTGTCTGCTGCTGGTTTTGCACCGATGGACAGTTTGAAAAAGCTTGAAAAAGCGGATATTGAAAAAATATTTACGGAATCTGTAACAAGTAATGTTTACAATTACGAAGGCAATCCGATTGAAGGTGAGAATGCTTTCACGATTGACATTGTAAAAGAGCATAAATCGACGAAAAACGAACCAAAGAAACGTAAATATCCAGTTTTCACCTACATAAATGGATCGGACACAAGTTATGTAATCCCAATGGCTGGAAATGGATTATGGGGTCCTGTGTGGGGATTTGCAGCTTTAGGAGCCGATCAGAATACCATTACCGGGATTGTTTTCGATCACAAATCAGAAACGCCAGGTTTAGGGGCAAAAATAGCAGAAAAATCTTTTATGGAAATGTTTACATCTTCCACGAAGATGGTAATGAAAGGGGAGAAATATATGGGATTAAAGGTTGTAAAAGGTGGTTTGAAAGAGCCAAATCATGAAGTTGATGCCATAGCAGGAGCGACTATTACTTCCAATGGTGTTTCCTCTATGCTGAGAGCTGGGTTTAAGCCTTATATGAAAGCTTGGAATAAGATTAAATAATTAATAATAAGAATAAAATACATCGCAATGAGTACAAAAAAAGAATCATTGTTTTCGAAAAAAAACATGAAATTGATTAAGGATCCTTTAAATGATTCTAATCCAATTTCAATACAGGTTTTAGGGATTTGTTCTGCATTGGCAATTACAATTATGCTTGAAAATGCTTTTGTAATGTCCATGTCGGTACTTTTTGTTTTGATAATGGCCAATGTGGTTGTTTCCTTAATTAGAAATATGATTCCTGATAAAATTAGAATCATTGTTCAATTGGTTATTGTCGCAACGCTCGTAATTACGGTCGACCAGATATTAAAAGCCTATGTTTATGAAGTTTCCAAGCAGCTGTCTGTTTTTGTTGGTTTAATCATTACGAACTGTATCATTATGGGTCGATTGGAAGCTTTTGCTTTAGGAAATAAACCTGGTCCTGCATTTTTAGATGCAATTGGTAATTCATTTGGGTACACCTGGATTCTTTTGGTTGTTGGTTTTTTAAGAGAAGTTTTCGGTTCAGGTTCAATTTGGGGATTCAAATTTATTCCAGATTCCTGGATAATATCTTTCGACCCTCTCACTGGAGGTACTGATGGGTTTTATGAACACAATGGACTGATGTTGTTATCGCCTATTGCTCTCTTTTTAGTTGCTGGAGTTATATGGGTACAAAGAGCGAAAAACAGAAAACTAATTGAAGAAAATTAATTGAAATAATATAGAGAGATGTTAGACATTATAAACATTATTATAAAAAGTATTTTTGTTGAGAACATGATTTTTGCCTATTTCTTAGGTATGTGTTCATATTTAGCGGTTTCCAAATCGGTCAAAACAGCTTCAGGTTTAGGTGCTGCCGTAATTTTTGTATTATGTGTTACTGTTCCGGTGAATTATTTGTTGGAAAATTACGTTTTGGCCGAAGGTGCTTTGTGGTGGCTTGACGAAGATTATGGTGTGAATGGAAGTGGTACGATGGATTTATCTTTTCTTTCTTTTATTATGTTCATAGCTGTTGTTGCTTCTATTGTTCAGTTGGTTGAAATGATTGTAGAAAAATTTGCTCCTGCCTTATATGGTGCATTGGGAATTTTCCTGCCCTTAATTGCTGTAAACTGTTCAATCTTAGGTGGTGCACTATTCATGCAGGAAAGGCAATATAGTTCTATAGGTGAGGCTACTGCCTTTGCATTCGGTTCAGGTATTGGTTGGTGGATAGCAATTGTCGCATTGGCTGCTATTCGTGAAAAAATTCGTTACTCTAATGTTCCTGCTCCTTTAAGAGGTTTAGGAATCACTTTTATCATTACTGGATTGATGGGGATTGCCTTCATGGCGTTTTTGGGAATCGAACTTTAGAAACGAAAAGAAGAATTTTTATATTAAAAAGATATGGCGACGATAATTATAAGTGTAGTAGTTTTTTTAATGGTAGTATTATTGCTGGTTGCATTGCTTTTATTTGCAAAGGCAAAACTATCCCCTTCAGGAAAGGTTAAAATTACGGTTAATGGTGAGCGTGTTATAGAGACCGACGCCGGAGGTACATTACTTTCAACTTTGGGTAATAACAAAATTTTCTTACCCTCTGCTTGTGGTGGTGGTGGAACTTGTGCAATGTGCGAATGCCAGGTTCATTCTGGTGGAGGTGAAATTCTACCAACTGAAAAACCTTATTTTTCAAGAAAACATATTGCTGAAAATTACCGATTGGGATGTCAGGTAAAGGTAAAGCAAGATATGGAGGTTGAAATTCCAGCCGAAATATTTGGAATTAAAAAGTGGGATTGTGAAGTTATATCGAATTATAATGTGGCAACTTTTATCAAGGCGTTTACTGTTAAGCTGCCAGAGGGAGAAAACTTAGATTTTCAAGCTGGAGGTTACATTCAGGTTGATGTTCCTGAAATTACGGTTGACTTTGCAAAAGATATTAACATCGAACCTGAGCCGTCCGATCCATTAGGTCCTGATAAATTTAAAGCGGATTGGGATAGATTTGGATTGTGGAGTCTTAAAATGGTAAACACAGAGCCTTGTTTTAGAGCTTATTCAATGGCTAATCACCCAGCTGAGGGAAATATTGTTATGCTTACTATTCGTATTGCTACTCCTCCATGGGATAGAGAGAAAAACAACTGGATGGATGTTAACCCAGGTATTTGTTCTTCTTTTGTTTTCTCAAGAAAGGTTGGTGATGTAGTTACAATATCCGGTCCTTATGGAGAGTTCTTCATAAAAGAAACTGATTCAGAAATGATATACATTGGTGGTGGTGCTGGTATGGCTCCTATGCGATCTCATTTGTTTCACTTATTTCATACTTTAAAAACGGGTAGAAAAGTAACTTATTGGTATGGTGGTAGGTCCAGAAAAGAATTGTTTTACGAAGAAGATTTCCGTCAGATTGAACGTGAGTTCCCGAATTTTAAATTTTATATTGTTTTATCTGAACCTGAAGAATCAGACAATTGGATAGAGAAAAAAACAATTGATGACGATGGTGACGGATTCCTTGGTTTTGTTCATAATGCTGTTATTGAACATCAGTTAAAAGTACATGAAGCACCAGAGGATATTGAATTCTATTTCTGTGGTCCTCCTATGATGAATCAAGCGGTAATTAAAATGACCGATGATTGGGGTATTCCACCTGAAAATGTGGCTTTTGACGACTTTGGAGGTTAAAATCAAACGGAATTTTTAACTAAAGCCGCTTTACATAGCGGCTTTTTTTTTCATTTTATTTTTATTTAAAGTGTTGTTTTTCAGTGTTTTAAAGTATTTTTTTTTTACTTTTTAAAGTATTATATCGTTTTTTTTCAATTTCATTCTGCCTTTTTGTTGCCCATCTTTGAACTATGCAAGCAACAAAAAACATAAACAATCAAGAATTATTCTTCTCAGATGTAACTTTATGGGAAGAGGATGGTGTAATTAGTTTTTCTTTTGAAGAAAATACAATCATCGATGCGGAACTGGTTTATCAATTGTGTGATGAATTTTCATCATTCGAGAAATCACAAACAAAAAAATCAGTCCTTCTGAATTTAGATGGAGTTACTGGTGTAACATTGGAGGGGTTGTGTTTACTGAACCAAAAATTAGATGGGGTTTCCAACCGAAAGGCTGTTTTGGTGAATAATGAAAACACGGATATTATTGGTAGAGTTTTTGTTAATTCAATAAAACATAATCAACCAACCAAAGTATTTAAATCTGCTTTAGAAGCAAATGCCTGGATGAATTGATTAAAATTCAAACACTACTGTTGAGATTAAAATTTAAAACTACAATTTGGCCATCTTATAGATGGCCTTTTTTTAATTTAATTTGCGATAATCCGAGGTAATTGAACTTACGCTATTTCCAGTAGTATCTGTTTTATTTTCAGAAAACACAAACTGTTTCAGTAAATTATTCATATTGTAACTTGAGCCACGTAATGCATTGCTCAAAAGAATAATTGTGTATTCAGTTTTTGGGATTTTTATGTAAATATTTCTATTTCCATGCCACCATCCTGTATGATAAATGATTTTACCAAATTTTTTATCCATTTTGATTCTCCAGCCCAAGCCATATGATTTTTTGTTTTGAATTTTATTTTGTGGAGTAAAGGCCAGTTTCAGAATAGAATCGTTTATTAATCCTCCCTTTGAAAGCATACGGTCAAACAATAGCAAGTCTCTTGCATTCGAAAAAAAACCTTTGTCGCCAACTACACCGTCTAAATAATCCAAATTAAAAACTTTGTTCGCTTTAGTGTGTCCCAGAACTAAATTTGTAGGAGTTTCTTTTTTTGTCATGTCAAAAACGAAACTGTTTTTCATATTACACTTTTCTATTATTCTTTTATCAATAACTTCTGCATAGGTCTTATTTTCAATTTTCTCAATAATTGATGCTAAAAGCATGTAGTTCGTATTACAGTAATTGTATTTCTGATTGGGAGAATAGTAAGGTTTTGGGTTATGGAAATCAATTATACATAGTACGGTGTCGTTGTATATTAATTTTTTTTTATTTTCGATTTTATCATGACAATAATAGGGATATGGAGACAAACCCGATCGATGCGATAGTAATTGCTTAATCGTTATTTTATGATAATTCTCAGGAAGCTTGGTAAGATATTTCGTGATTGTGTCGGTGAGTGAAAGTTTACCTTCTTCCAGTAATTGTAAAATGACCGTTGCAGTTATTGGTTTGGTAATGCTTGCAACCTGCATTGCTGAGTTTTCATCGAGTTTAATTTTCTTTTTAATGTTAGCATAGCCCGATGTCGTATCGAAGATTATTTTTCCTTTTTTAGCAATAAGAATATGACCGTTAAATTTTCTTTTTTTAATAAAGTTGGAAAAGTAATCCTTTATACTTTTTATCTCGTCTTCGGGTATGATGATACTATCGTAATTTAAAGTATCTGTTGTTTTATTTAAAGTTTCACTCGAGTTTTGGTTGGTAAACTCATTGCATGAAAATGTCAAAAAAATAATGAAAAAAAATAATGAAAATCGCATGGGTTCAAGCAAAGATACGAGGTTATTTTATGATAAACGAAAGAATCAATAGCAATGATTAACAACATAGATTGCTTCTTGTTAAGAATTCATTTAGATTTATATCTTTGAACAGTTAGTGCTATTCAATTTAACAAGTTTGGAACAGAAATTGCACACGCGTAAAATAAAGAGCGTAAATTGTATAATTATGAGGGTAAGTGTTCTAAAAGTAAAACCATTTTTATTCTTTTTTCTTGCAACTATCATTGTAGCTTGTAATGGCTCAAAAGCTATTACAAAAAAAGCAAGTAAACTTGCAGAAGCAGGTTTACATAAAGATGCTGTTTCCTTTTATATACAGGCTTTAAATAAAGACAGGTCTAATGTGGATGCACAAATAGGGCTTAGAAAAAGTAGTCAGGAGGTGGTGTCTTTTTATCAGACAAAGTTTTTCAGGGATTTTAACTTGAATAATTATAAATCCGCTGTTTACAGTTATATGGAAATTGAGGAGTTTAAAAGCAAAGTTGATCACTACAATGTTGAGGTTAATATTCCGAATCATGTCTTTGAGGATTACAAGTTTGCCAAAAAGAAATATTTAGAAGAAGAATTTGAATTGGCCAATAAGTTAATGAGTGAAGAGCAATTTGAAGAAGCTGAAGCTGTTTTTATTGAAATACAAAAAATAGAACCCAATTATAAAGGGGAAGATTTGAAAAACTTGAAAGAAATTGCACAGCTTGAACCTCCTTATCGAAAAGGGACAGAATACCTTGATTTAGGTAAAAATAGAGCTGCATATTATGAATTTAAAAGGGTGATTGATAAAAATCCAGGCTATAAAGACTCAAAATTCAAATTAGAGGAGGCTTTACTTTTAGCAGAGTTCCCTGTTGCTGTTTTAAAGATTAAAAACTTATCCTTTTTTAAAGGTGGTGCTGCTATTGTTGAAGCAAATATTATCAACGATTTATTGGCAAACAAAGGTCCCTTTTTAAAGGTTCTTGACAGAACTCATATGGATAAAGTTTTGAATGAACAGTATTTGTCTATGAATGGTTGGATTGAAGGGAACGGTGCTGTAAAGACTGGTCAATTACTGGGTGCTAAGGCAATATTGAGCGGTAAATTATTATCCATTAAAAGTCAAAACAATCCTCCTCAGATGAAAAGAAAAAAGGGATATAAGAGAAGGTCTGAAAAGTTTTATAATCCTCAAACAAAAAAAACTGAAACTAAGTATGTTTACGATAAGATTTTTTACAACAACTACCAAGGTTACAACCAAGTGAGTGTTTCTTTTCAATACATATTGGTGTCTACAGAAACGGGTGAGGTGTTGGATTCTGGAATAGAAGAGAAAGTGATGAGAAGTGAAGTTAATTACAATACATATTCTGGAAATTATAAAAATCTATATCCAGGAATCTGGAGCCTTAAATTTCAAGATTCACCAGGTGATCGAGTATATACAAACAGATCACAAGTGAATAATTTTAGAAGAGCTTTTACCAGTAACAAAAATATTAAAGGTTCTTCCGAGTTAAGAATGGAGGCTTTAAAAATAATAAGTTCGCGGGTAGCTTCAAAAATTTATAGTTTTAACCCTGAGAAATAATGGCCAGATATTTTTCATATATATTTTTATGTTTTTTGATCATTGGTTGTAAATCAAGTGAGGAACGGGCTCTTAAAAGAAATAATCCTCCATCCTGGGTAAAATCAACTCCCGTTAATATCGATTACTATGTTGGTGTATATAGTATTCAGAAAACGAGTTCAGACTACAGAGAGAAAGCCAAACGAGGAGCGTTAGAAAATTTAGCAAGTGAAATTTCTGTTAATATTTCAGCCGAATCGGTTTTAAAAACACTAGAAACCGGAGGAGATTTTAATCAAGAATATGAACAAAATATAAGAATAAAGTCTTCAGAAGAAATAGAGGGTTATGAGCTTGTTGGCGTATGGGAGGATGAAAATGAATACTGGGTTTGTTATCGTTTATCGAAAATAAAATATGCTCAAATAAAAAAAGATCGAATTGAAAAAGCTTTAACGCTTGGAAAAGATTTTTTTAGAAGGTCGAAGGAAAATCACGATAAAAATAATTATCACGATGCATTTATTTTGAGTATTAAATCACTTGAAAGTGTTAGTAAGTATCTCGATCAGCCTTTGAAAACAGTTATTGATGGTAAAGAGGTTTGCTTTGCCACTGAAGTAATGAGTTATACTCAAGAAATGGTTAGTGAAATAACTATTATTCCTTCAAAAACTGAGTACGATGTTTTGTTGGGCGATTATTTAAAAGAAGAAGATGTTTATTTTCTTGTTAAGAACTCTGATGGAGTGTTTTTGTCCCAAATACCTTTGAAGTGTCAGTATAAGGCTGTTTTTTTTAAAAATTATAACATTCAATCTGATGAGTTTGGAAGGGCTGGAGTTTCTTTGGGTAAAATAAAACAAAGTAAAAAGGAACAGTATGTTATCGCAAATTTGGATTTTGAAGAATTGACGGAAAATCAGACAAAAGATAAAATAGTACTAAAATTACTGAATTATATTCCCATGAAAACGGGTAAAATAAAAATCAATGTAACTCCACCTAAAATATTCATAGAGTCCAATGAAAAAGAATTTGGAAAAAGAAAAAAACCTTCTTTAACTCTTACTGCAAAACAAGTTTTAATCTCCAGGGGTTTTCAAGTCGTTTCTTCAAAATCAGAGGCTGATTTAATTATGCTTATAAGTTCTGATACAAAGTTTATAGGAAGTACCAGAGGAGCTCACCAAGTTGAATTGACGGGTACGATTGATGTAAATAAAAAAAGTAATGGAGAAATCGTTTTTTCAGAGGTTATCCAATCAACCAGAGGGTTACAGTTGAGTAAGTTAAAAGCCTCTTTGGATGCCTATTCAAAAGCAGATTCTTATGTGAAGAGAAGGATTATTCCTAAATTAATAAATCAATATTTTACGTTTTAATTGTGATAAAACTTCCCTCTGATTTTAAAGGTTTCATTTTTGATTTAGACGGAACTTTGGCAGATACCATGCCTATTCATTATATGGCGTGTCAATTTGTATGTAATAAAAGAGGGTTTGATTTCCCGGAGAGTTATTTTTATGAAGAGGCTGGAAAACCTACCCTAGAGGTTTTTAGAAATTTAATATCTAAATTGAATATTAAGGGTGTGGATGGGACTGATTTGGGTATTGAGAAAGAGTCTAAGTTCCTTCAGCTTCTCTCATTGGTAAAGCCAATCGAAATTGTTGCAAAAATAGCTCTATCGTATAAAGGGAAAATTCCTATGGCAATTGGAAGTGGAGGACAAAGAAAATCGGTTGAACTAACACTTAAAGCTATAGGTTTTAATGACTTTTTTGACACTGTAGTTACTTGTGATGATGTTGAAAATCACAAGCCACATCCAGAAACTTTTTTAAGAGCCGCTTTTGAAATGGGGCTTAAACCAAAAGATTGTGTTGTTTTTGAAGATGGTAACCCTGGTTTGGAAGCTGCCCGAAAAGCTGGTATGATGAGCATCGATGTCAGGAACTATATGCAATATTTTTAAATTAAGGTAACATTCTTAGCCTATCTTTCGATATATTCATTTATGATTGTTTTAGGTTTAATGTCAGGAACAAGCCTGGATGGTTTGGACATGGCTCTCATGGAATTTACCAATGATGGAAAAACCTATGAGCTTATTTCAGCATCAACTGTAAAATACCCGAATCAATGGGTGTCTACTCTTAAGAAGGCCAGAGATTTGTCAAAAAGTCAATTGTCTCAATTACATAAGGATTATGGTGATTTTCTAGGGCAACAATCTGTGTTGTTTTTAAAAGGTAAAAAAAGCCCCGACTTGATATCTTCTCATGGACATACTGTTTATCATGAGCCCGAAAAAGGGATTACTTTTCAAATTGGAAATTTAGATAATATATCTTCAGTAACGGGTATTGAAACGGTTGGCGATTTTCGGTCGTTGGATGTTTCAAAGGGAGGTCAAGGAGCACCACTTGTTCCAGTTGGTGACGATATTTTATTTTCAGATTACGATTATTGTGTGAATCTTGGAGGGATATCGAATTACAGTACAACTTTTCAAAGCAAACGGATTGCTAAAGACATTTCGCCCTGTAATATTGTGTCAAATATTCTAGCAAATAAACTGGGGTATGAATTTGATCGCAATGGTGATTTAGGGAAATCAGGAAGAGTTCGAAAAGATCTTCTGGAAAAATTAAACAGCTGGTCTTACTATGATGTAGGAAAAAGTATGGGTTTTGAGAAGTTAGAGAAAGATTTTCTGCCGATATTAAGTGATTTTAATTCTTCAATAGAAGATAAACTTAGAACTTATTACGAACATATTGGTCAAATAATAGGGGGGTATCTGAAAGGTTCTTCAAAAAAAGCTTTGTTTACAGGTGGTGGAGCCAAAAATTTGTTTCTTATGAGTTGCATCGATAAATATTCAGAGTGTCAAAAAATATTACCTGAATCAGATATTATCGATTTTAAGGAGGCTATAATTTTTGGTTTATTGGGGTACTTAAGAATTAAAAATAAGATCAATATTTTAAGCTCAGTCACAGGAGCTTCCAGTGATTCATGTTCTGGAAAGGTATCCCATCCTAAACTCTAACTGTTTTTCTGAATTTAATTTTGGGCAAAAAAAAGGCCATCAGATGATGGCCTTAGTAATCAAGTAAAAAAATATTTTATGCTAGTCTAACGTCTACAGCGTTTGGACCTTTTCGTCCATCGGCTACATCGAAAGTAACTTCATCATTTTCTTTAACTTCATCAACTAATCCAGAAACGTGAACAAAAATATCTTTCCCTGTTTCTTCGTCTACAATAAATCCAAAACCTTTGGAATCATTGAAAAATTTTACTGTACCTTTTGCCATTGTATTATAATTATGACCGCAAGTTAATCTAATTATTTGATTAACAGATGAAAAATGTTTAATAATTCTTGTAAAGTGCAATATTTAACGTTGTTTTAACTTAGTAACTCTATCAATCTCAATACTTTATTTCACAATAATTCGTTGATAAGAAAACTTTGGCTTATTCGTTGAGTACCTTCGACAGTAGTATTTTTAATTTAGGTATAGTTTGCCTTTGAGCAGATTTAATTGGAAAGAATATAATTTTCTCTTCATTCAGCCAAGCTTTAAATGATAAAATGTATCGAATGAGATTGATAAAAACTACAGTGCTTCTTATCCTATTTTTTGCGGTAAATATTGTTAATGCACAACAAAGCTTAGTGTATGCTCACGATAATGCTGATTTTAAGAGGGCAAAGGAGCTTTTTGCTGCTGAGAAATATGTGGCAGCTCAAAGAAAATTTAAGCGTATTTACGATGAAATTGATGAGCCTCACTCAGAGGTTAAAATGAATGCGGAGTACTATGTCGCTTTATGCGCATTAGAATTGTTTAATCAAGATGCAGAGTATTTATTTATTCGATTTATTGAAAATCATCCTCAAAGTCCTAAAGTACGTCGCGCAAGATTTCAATTGGGACAATACAACTACCGTAAAAAAAGATGGTCAAGCGCTCTAAAATGGTTTGAGCAAGTTGATGAAAATGATTTGGAACTAAATGAAGTGCCTGAATATCAATTTAAGTATGGGTATGCATTGTTTCGTAAAAAGAAGTTTTCTGAAGCTCAAAAAATGTTTCATAAAGCAAAATCTGTAGTTAGTGATTATCAAAAATCTTCTCAGTTTTATTTTGCTCATTTATCATACAAGTTTAATTATAATGAGATTGCTTTTAAGGAGTTTAAAAGTTTAGAGAACGATTCTGTTTTTGCTCCAATTGTACCTTATTACATTACTCAAATTTTATACTTGCAAAACAAAAATGAAGAGTTGGTTGCCTATGGAGCTCCATTTTTAAAAAAATCCAATACTAAAAGAGCTCCTGAAATTGCGCGATTAGTTGGAGAGGGTTTTTATAAGCTGGGAAATTACGACAGCACTGTTGTTTATTTTGAAAAGTTCAAGGAGAAAGTAAGTCAAATGGATACAATGGCTTATTTCCAGTTGGGATATTCTTATTATAAAAATGCAGAGTATAAAAAGGCTTTAAATAATTTTAATAAATCCTCAGATGATGAGTCTAAGTTGGGGCAGTTGTCTATGTATTATTCCGGTGATTGTTACATCCATCTGAATAACAAAAGAGCAGCGAGAAGAGCCTTTAGAAATGCACATAAAAATCATCATGATTTTGATATCACTGAAAATGCGCTTTTCAATTATGCTAAACTTTCTTTTGAACTTGATATTGATCCATATCATGAGAGTATTATAGCACTTGAAAATTACATCGCTAAATATCCAAATTCTTCAAATGTGGATCGAGCAAGAAAAATTTTATTGAATGTTTACTTGAATACAAAAGATTATCCCAGAGCAATAAGGGCATTAGAAAAAATAAAAGATAAAGGTCCTGATTTAAATTATGCGTACCAAAAAGTAACCTATTACAAGGGAGTTCAGGAATTTAATAATCAAAAAATAGGGTTTGTTAATAGGGGTGAGTTGGAAAATTTTAGGAAGGCGATATATTATTTCAATAAATCGCTAAAAACGCCTGAGGATCGAGAAATTGTTGCACTTGCAAACTATTGGAAGGCAGAATCTTTTTACAAGTTAAACGAATATAAAGCAGCTTTGGCACAATATGAGGTATTTAAGTCTTGTCCTGGAGCTATACTTTTAGATGAGTATAAAGAAGTTGATTATCAATTGGGATATACAAATATGCGTTTGCGAGAATATGGCCCTGCTATAAAAGCGTATAGAAATTATATAAATAAACATGCAAACGATAAACCTACAGATAAGATTAAAGATGCTTATCTCAGAACAGGAGATGCTTATTTAATTCTTAGCAATAGTTTGACTGGTTCTGAAAAGCAAAATGAATTAATTCATGCCGTTAATTATTATAAAGAAGCTATTAAAATTGGTGAAAGAGAAACTGATTATGGTTATTTTCAACTTGGTCAGGCTTATAAACTTTTGAATAAGTACGAGCTGGAAGCTGAAGCTTTTGAAAATTTAATATTTAATTTCCCTGCCAGTAAGTATATTGATGATTCAAAATTTAAAGCGGGTGATGTTTATTATCAAAGACTCGAAAAATTTGATATTGCATATAAATATTTTCAAGATATTGTTGACAATCATGAGAACAACACAGCCTTAGTTCAGCAATCTTTGAACAAGATGGCAAATATTAAACGGGACAGGAAGTTGTTTGAGGAATCGGCCCAATTATTCGAGGCAGCTGTACAAAAAGATCCAAAAACAGAATATGCAGCTAATGCTCTTAGAGGTTTGAGACAGGTTGCAACCTTTGATTTGAAAAATGTAGAGCGTTATCTGAATTTCAGAGCTAATTTAGGGTTGCCTGATGAGTCAATGGGAGCAAAAGACACCCTTGTTTTTGAGAGTGCTAAAGGATATTATAAGGAAGGTGAATATACTGTAGCAACGGGTAAATTAGAAGCTTATCTAAAAGATTTTCCCAATGGGATTTTTGCCAACGATGCAAATTATATGATTGCTGAAAGTTATTATGCTCTCAAAAAAGAAGAGCAATCTTTACCATATTTTGAAAAAGTTATTGATGCACCATATGGAGAGTGGACTGAAGAAGCTCTGTACAAGTCCTCATCCATTTATATGGGAAATGACGAGTATCAAAAAGCAATTGGAAGGTTTTTACTTTTGGTAGAAAAAACAGAGTATGATGTTTATGAGAAGGATGCTTTGGTTGGTTTAATGATTGCATATTCAAATCTGGAAGATTTTGAATCAACAGTAAAGTATGCATTACTTGTTGAGGGCAATAAGCTAGTTGAGAATTATAATAAGTTTCAAGCTCGATTATTATTAGGAAATGCTTATTTCCAGTCTCATAAATACAATGAAGCCTATACTGCTTATGAAAAAATTGCAGGAGAAACTCAAAAAGTAATGGCTGCGGAGGCAATATATCAAATGTCTTATATAAAGTACTTACAAGAGGATTATAAAACCAGTCAGGAGCTCTCTATCCGTTTGTTGAAGGAGTTCTCAAATTATCCGTACTGGTACTCAAAAGGGTACATTCTTTTGGCTGATATTTTAATTAAAAATGAAGCATTAGTGGATGCTAAATATGCTTTAAAAAATGTTCTTGAACATTCAAGTGATCAAAAAATTATTGACGAAGTAAACAAAAGGCTTGCTGAAATTAAATTCATTGAAGAGGCTGCTTTGAAGGTTGTAGAAAAAGAAGAAGTGTTTATTGATCTTGGAGATGAAGAAAATGTTAGCGAAGAGTTATTCAATATCGAGGAAGAGGAGGATGATGAACCACTAGATACATTGAATTTTGAATCAACAACTCCAACTGATTCCTTAAATCAAAAATAAGATGATACAAAAGTACCGAAATATTATTCCTTTTTTGATTGCTCTATCATTTGGTGCAATTGGACAAAATCAGTTAAACGATACAACTAAGGTAGTTGACGGAATGAAAATCTATATTCCTGGAGAAGGTAAGGTGACCGTTAATTATGGTAAAAAAATTGGCGATGACCCACTTTTTCAAGATTCATCAAAAATAGAAACAGAGGTTAAATATTTCTTTTTGGATAAAAAAACATCGTCTGATTTCAAAATTAAAACTATAAAGGCACCAAAAATTAGGATGGTGGAACCTTTGCAAAAAATTAGAAGGCGTTATGTTGCAATGGGAGTTAATGATTTTAGAACTTCCCCAATGGCGGAGTTGAGCTATTCCACTCTTAGAAATAGAAAGTATAGTTTTGGTTTTGATGCGACTCATTTTTCTCAAAAACAACAAGTTGGTTCACCGATTGATGCTCTTTACGGAAATTCTACGGTTGCCTTATATGGGAAAAGGTTTTTTAATGGAAAATTGTTTTATGGTTCTGCTGACTATGAAAATAATATGTTTAATTTTCATGGCTTTGATAAAGACCAATTTCTGTCATTTAATGAAAATGATTTTAAACGAGGCGTAGGTAAATTTAGTGTTGAAACGGGTTTTAAAACCTCATCAAATGACCCGTTAAAATTAGGCTATGATTTTGGAGTGAAATACAATGAAATTTCTCTGGATAATATGGCTGTTGTTGAACATAAAATTGATTTTGATGCAGATTTTAATAAATATTTAAACTGGTCAAAATACGATTGGTTCAAAGGAGTTTTTAAGTTAAATTATCGAACAAGTTATTTGAATTCTGGTAGGCCTTTTAAAGATCATGAGTCGTTTTATTTCAATATATTCCCATCTTTTGATTTGCAATTTCAAGAAATCGATTTTACAGTTGGGTTAAAAACATTTTATCAAAGTAATAATAAAGAATTGAATGCTATGCCTTATCTGGAAGGAGATTGGTCTTTTGTGAAAGATGTCTTGCATATTTTTGGTAGGTTACAAAACGACTACCAAAGAATTTCTTATTTGGATTATGTGTATGAAAATCCTTTTGTTGCAAATTATCAGGATGTCCTTAATGTAAATGTTCCTTTAGATTTTATGGGGGGAATTAAAGGTGCATTCAGCACGAATTCGAGTTTTAGCCTCGGTTTTCGATACCGACGATTTAAGTCTATGCCCATTTATTATAATTTAAGCGATAACCCTTTCATGGAGTTTAATGTTGTGAGTGATACAGTAGTTAATAGACAAGGATTTCTTGAGTTTTTACATGAAGGTAAAAAGTTAAATGTATTGACCAAGGTTGAATTTAATTTGTACGATGTTCGCAATTTAGATGCATATCACTTACCTGCACTTTATGGAGAAACAAGGTTGAGATACAAACTTCAGGATAAATTTGTGTTAGGAACTGATTTATTCTACTATGGAGAGCAACTTGGAATAAAATCCTTTGATGAAAATGGAGTTGCAAATAACATCACTCTGAATCCTATTTTTGATTTTAATATCGATTTTCGATACAATTACTCTCGAAAACTAGGTGCTTTCATTAAAACAAATAATATTTTGAATACCAAGCACCAGCGTTGGGATCAGTATGCTAATTATGGTTTTAATATGCTGGTAGGTATCGATTATAATTTTTGAGAATGAAAATAAACCCATTTATTTTCCTGTTAGTTAGCTTCTTTTGTCATTCTATTTACGCCAAAAAGATAACTCCTAGTGAGTATATTGAAACGTATAAGGCCGATGCAGTAAAAGAAATGAATAGATCGGGAGTTCCAGCAAGTATTACTCTTGCCCAGGGTATGTTGGAGAGCGGATATGGAAACAGTGAATTGGCTAAAAATGCAAATAATCACTTTGGTATAAAATGTCATTCTTCCTGGACAGGCGACATATACCGCTTAGACGATGATAAGAAAAATGAATGTTTTCGTAAATACAAAACGGTTTGGCAATCTTATAGAGATCATTCTGATTTTTTAAAAGGGAGTAAACGATACGCTTCCCTTTTTAATTTAAAATTGACCGACTATAAAGGGTGGTGTAAAGGATTAAAAAATGCGGGTTATGCCACAAACAAGCGGTATGCTGTTTTACTAATTGATATGATTGAACGTTATGATTTGAATCGATTTGTAACGCAAGAAAAGCTGAAAATTAAACAAAAGAATAAGAAAAAAGGAAGTTTTCATAAAAAGACCAATCAAGAATTAAAAAAACAAACAAATAAATTTAATTATGAAGTTAAAATTTCGTCAAATTGGATTAAATATATAGAGGTCAAAAAAGGCGATACTTATTACAGTATTTCTAAAAGATTCAATATTTCTCTTTCTCGACTTTTTTCGTACAACGATTGTAATTCCGATACAACCCTTCAAATTGGGAGTGCTGTATATTTACAGCCTAAGCGTTCAAGAGGTACTCAAAAGATATATTTTGCCAAGGCGGGGGATTGTCCATATCGAATATCACAACAATTTGGAATTAAATTAAAACATTTATACCGAAGAAATAATTGGACAGAGGGATACACCCCAAAGGAAGGAGAAAAGATTTATTTGAGAGGTAAACGGAGGTGAACTACTTATTTTGACTCTTTCTAATTAAGATCGTTTTGCTGATCTAATAAAGCTCTTTTTCGAGCTCGACTTGTTTTTTTTCATTTATACGCTTATTTTTGCAGCTCTTTTTAAGACTGATTTAAATGAAAATTGAAAGAAGGTGGGTTGTTTCTTTCGCTTTAATAGCGATAGTCTCAATAGTAGCATTGTTTTGGAGTAATATATCAAGTGCGATTTTTTCCAATACTACCCCCACAGGTTTAGCCGATAATTTTTTACCAAAAGATTCATACAACCCTGCGGATACAGCCTGGGTTCTTACCTCTGCTTGTTTAGTTTTACTAATGACACCTGGTTTGTCTTTTTTTTACGGAGGTATGGTTGGTAAGAAAAATATTATTTCAACCATGCTTCAATCCTTTATTTGTATGGGAATCATAAGTATTGTTTGGGTTGTGCTAGGTTTTGGATTGGCTTTTGGAGATCCTATTTTAAGTTTCGAATCAATAGCGGATTCTGGAGAAATAGTAACCCATAGTTTGTTGGGTAATCCATTTTCCTATTCGTTTTTTGAATTTATAGAAGAATTTGGAAGTTCTCCTCATAAACAAATGGCATCAACAATTCCGTTTGTTCTTTTCGCCATCTTTCAAATGAAATTTGCAATCATCACGCCAGCAATTATAACTGGTTCCTTTGCAGAGAGAGTACGTTTTATCTCTTATTTGATCTTCATAAGTTTCTTTGTTGTCTTTTTATATACCCCTTTAGCGCATTGGGTTTGGCATCCTGATGGTATGTTGAATACTTATTTTGGAGTAAAAGATTTTGCTGGGGGAACTGTTGTTCATATGTCTGCAGGGTTTGCTGCATTAGCGGGGGCAATGATTCTTGGTAAAAGAAAGAATAAGGAGCATACTCCAACTAATATCCCTTTTGTTATTCTAGGAACAGGAATGCTTTGGTTCGGTTGGTTTGGGTTTAATGCTGGCTCAGCTTTTGGTGTAAATGGTGATGCGGTATTGGCGTTTATCACTACCAATTCTTCTTCAGCCACCGCAATGTTAACCTGGATATTCTTTGATAGAATTAATGGAAGAAAAGTTTCTGCTTTAGGAGCATGTATTGGTGCTGTAGTTGGTTTAGTAGCTATTACTCCTGCTGCAGGTTATGTTTCTGTACCTGAAGCCATATTCTTCGGTTTTATTACTTCAATAGTTTCCAATTCAGTTGTAAACTGGAATAAAATGCAACGACTTGATGATACTCTGGATGTTTTTGCCTGTCATGGTGTAGGTGGTATTATGGGTATGATATTAACTGCAATTTTTGCTCACGGTGAAGGAGCAAGTTTATTACACGGAGGAGAAGGTAATTTAGGTTGGGGAATTTTTGGTCATCATATGATTGCATTAGTTTTGGTTTCGGTTTTTACTTTTGGTGGATCTTGGTTGCTTTACAAATTAACGGATATGATTATTCCTCTTCGTGTTTCTGAAGCGTCAGAAGACATTGGACTAGACCTTTCTCAGCACGATGAACAAATGGATCCTTATTCTCAAACATCAATAGAATAAAATTCAATAGAATTATAAGAAAATGAAAGCCTTGAAAAAATCAAGGCTTTTTTGTTTTTTTTTAAAGCATTTAAAATTGCGCCAGACTCAATTCATGAATTATTGAATTTCGGTTAAAGCAAAACCTCTACTTTCATTGTGAAGGCGGTCTACTGATGTGACAGCGTATTGATAGTATGTGTTTTTTATTGCAGTAGAGTCAATAAACTCATTGTTTTTTTGAATGCTTAAAATTTTGTTAGAGAATTTAGTAGAGATGTCCTCTCCTTCTTCAAAACGATAAACAACATAGTAAGCCGCAGAATCATTTTTGTATTTGTAGTTTGGTGACTTCCATTTCAAAAAAACCTTATTTTCATTTCTTTTAGCTTTGAGTTTTGTAGGTTCCGAGGGAGGAATACTATCAATCCAAGTCATTGCCGGAATCAAAGCAGGATATTTATAAATAGATTCGCCAATTGTCTCCTGAAAGTTTTGGTGATTATTTATGAATGCCTTTGCTCGGAAATAAATGTTTCCATCCACCTTTCCTTTCTGACGTCCAATTGTTACCTGCTTTATCAGTTCGTCTGTGCCGAAACTATGCCGATTTTTTTTATCCAGTTTATATATGGCATGCCCGACATAAAGATGACGATTGTATTCGTTTTTAGTCCACCAATTGATTAAGTGATTGTAATTGGCAAATTCGTTGGATGTGCTCCAGTACAATTGAGGTGCCATATAATCTACCCAGCTTTCCTCTATCCAAAGTTTTGTATCACAATATAAATTATCATAACTGGATTGTCCGCTGTTTGTAAAACTTCCCTCTGGATCTTGTTTTTGATTTCTCCAAATTGCAAGAGGGCTTACACCAAATTTGACATGTTCCTTTTCTTCTTTTATAATTTTTGCTACTTCTTGAATGAGTAAGTTAATGTTATCTCGTCGCCAGTTTTCAATATCAATGCAACCTCTTGAATAAAGTTTAAATTCATTCTCGTCGGGAATTTTTTCTCCTTTGATGGTATAGGGGTAAAAATAGTCGTCAAAATGGACTCCGTCAATATCGTAATTTTGAACAACTTCTTTCACTACATCACAGATGTATTTTCTAACCTCAGGTATTCCTGGATTGTAATATAAAGTATTACCATACTTAAAGAACCATTCCGGTTTTTTTTTTGTTATATGATCTTCAGCAATACTAGAAAATTTCACGTGGGAAACTGCTCTGAAAGGATTAAACCAAGCATGAAACTCCATGTTCCTTTTGTGACATTCTTTAACCATGAATTTTAATGGGTCAAAATTACCATCAGGTGCCTCTCCTTGCTGACCAGTAAGCCATTCACTCCAGGGAGATAATTTACTTTTATAAAATGCATCAGAGGAAGCTCTTACTTGACAAATTACAGCATTTATTGAGTTTTTTTTAAAATCGGATACAATTTGTGAAAATTCTTTTTTTTGTTGAAGCGAGGTAAGTCCTTTTGAGCTGGGCCAGTCAAGATTAGTAAAGGTTGTTATCCAAGCAGATCTTAATTCACGTTTTGGATGATTTCTGATAAAAATTTCTTCTGGATTCAAGGAAGTTTTAACTACTTCTAAAGGTTTTACATCAGAAGATGTTTTATCAGAGTTGTTTCCTCCTGTAATGAAACTTGTGCAAGCTATTGCAATAATAAATGCAAAACTAATTTTTAGATTTTTATTCAACATTAAATACAAAATTAGTTTGTCGCATAGAAAGAAAGTATATCTTTTTAATATTGTTTTTAACAAGTTTTATTTAAGATTTTAAAACGAAGTTTTTTTTGAATGGAATTGTGTTTAAAATACTGTCAAAATAGCGGGGTTGTTTTTTTTAAAACGTCAAAAAGTCGCTGGCTTTCAGATGTTTCTGACTTTATTTCAGGATGTTTAATGTTTCTTCCGATTGGAACGCAATTTGACAAGTAAATTTTAAAAAAATAAAAGTATTAACTCTCAAACTCAAGTTGTATGAACTTTAATAATTTCACAATAAAATCTCAAGAGGCTGTTCAAAGAGCTCAGCAAATAGCCGTTGGAAATGAAACTCAAACTGTTGAGTTGGGTCATATTCTTAAAGGTGTTTTTGAGGTTGACCAGAATGTCATTCCATTTATATTTAAAAAGCTTGGCGTTAATTTTAGTGTTGTTCAAAAGGCTCTTGATAGAATCATTGAGGGTTATCCAAAAGTATCTGGAGGTTCTGTTAATTTATCAAGATTTGCAAATGAGGCAATGAATAAGGCTGCTAATTTTGCTGAGCAATCTAAAGATGAATTTGTATCTATAGAGCACATGCTTTTTGGTTTAAGGAATACCTCTGATAACGCTTCTCAACTTTTAAAGGATAGTGGGATTAACGATAATGGTATTAAAGCTGCCATCAAGGAGTTGAGAAAGGGAGAGAGAGTTACTTCTCAGTCTCAAGAAAATACTTACAATTCATTAGATAAATTTGCGAAAAATCTGAATAAACTTGCTCGTGATGGTAAGTTGGACCCTGTTATAGGAAGAGACGACGAAATCCGAAGAGTGCTTCAGATTTTATCCAGAAGAACAAAGAATAATCCAATTTTAATTGGTGAGCCTGGAGTTGGAAAAACAGCAATAGCTGAAGGTATTGCACATAGAATCATAAATGGAGATATCCCCGAAAACTTAAAAGACAAGAAGTTTTATTCTTTGGATATGGGTGCTCTAATTGCTGGTGCAAAATATAAGGGAGAATTTGAAGAGCGATTAAAATCGGTAGTTAAGGAAGTAACCAATAGCGACGGCAGTATTATTTTATTTATCGATGAAATACATACCTTGGTTGGTGCTGGTTCAAGTGGAGAAGGAGCTATGGATGCTGCTAATATTTTAAAGCCTGCATTGTCCAGAGGTGAATTGCGTGCAGTTGGAGCGACAACTTTAAATGAATACCAAAAATATTTTGAAAAAGATAAAGCGTTAGCGAGAAGGTTCCAAAAAGTATTGGTAGAAGAGCCTCAAACAGAAGATGCTATATCGATATTGAGAGGAATAAAAGAGAAGTATGAAACGCATCATAAAGTTCAAATTAAAGATGAAGCAATTATAGCTGCTGTTGAACTTTCTCAGAGATATATCAGCGACCGGTTTTTACCAGATAAGGCTATCGATTTAATAGATGAAGCAGCTTCAAAATTACGAATGGAAATCAATTCCAAACCTGAGGAGCTTGAGTTAATAGAGCGAAAAATTCTTCAGTTAGAGATCGAAAGAGAGGCAATAAAAAGGGAAGGTGCCAGTGCTAAACTGGAGAATATAAAATCAGAATTAGCGGAACTAATTGATCAAAAAAATGAATTGAAAGCAAAGTGGGAGGCAGAAAGAGAAGTGATTGATGGAATCCAACAAGCAAAGGAAAGTATTGAGAACTTCAAGTTAGAAGCGGAACAAGCCGAGCGTTCTGGTGATTATGGAAAAGTCGCTGAAATTCGATACGGGAAAATTAAAGAAGCCAAAGTACTTCAGGACGAATTGAAGCAAAAACTTGCTCAAATTCAGAGCAATGAGAAGATGGTTAAGGAAGAAGTTGATTCTGATGAAATTGCTGATGTGATTAGTAGGTGGACAGGTATTCCGGTTACTAAATTAGTAGAAGCTGAGGTTCAGAAATTATTGCGTTTGGAAGCAGAGCTTCACAAATCCGTTATAGGTCAAGACGATGCAATATTAGCTGTTGCAGATGCTGTAAGAAGAAGTAGGGCGGGATTACAAGACGAAAACCGTCCGATTGGTTCGTTTATTTTTATCGGAACTACGGGTGTTGGAAAAACGGAATTAGCAAAAGCATTGAGTGAATATTTATTCAACGATCGTAATGCTATGGTTCGTATTGATATGAGCGAATATCAAGAGAAGCATTCGGTTTCCAGGTTGGTAGGTTCGCCCCCGGGTTACGTTGGATATGAGGAAGGTGGGCAGCTAACAGAGGCCGTTCGAAGAAAGCCATATTCAGTAGTTCTATTTGATGAAATTGAAAAGGCACATCCCGACGTGTTTAATACGCTTTTGCAAGTTTTAGATGATGGTAGGTTAACGGATAACAAAGGACGGTTAGTCAATTTTAAAAATACGATATTAATTTTGACTTCAAATATTGGTTCTCACATTATTCAAGATAATTATGAAAACGTGAAGGGAAAGGATTTAGATGCTATCGCTGAAAAAACAAAGTTTGAAGTTTTTGATTTACTTAAAAAAACATTAAGACCAGAGTTTCTTAATAGAATCGATGAAACTATAATGTTTACTCCTTTAAGTTTGGGTGAAATTTCTCAAATTGTAAAAATATTGTTCAAAGAAATACAAGATAGATTAGCAGATCAGAACGTTTATTTAGAAGCTACAGATTTCGCTTTCGAAGAATTGGCTAGACTCGGTTATGATCCTCAGTTTGGTGCTCGTCCACTTAAAAGAGTAATGCAAAAAGAAGTTCTGAATGAGTTGTCTAAGCTTATATTAAAACAAGAAATTAGACCAGGAAGCAGAATTACTCTGGATTTCTTTGACGGAGACAAATTTGTTTTCCGACCTAGTGACTCTAAGGTAAAAGTTGATGATATCATTAATCTGGATGAAATATCAAAAGAGCAGTCTGAAAAGTAGGTAAAGATTTACTTTAGATTTTATAAAAACGTCTAAGTCATTAGGCGTTTTTTAATTTAAGCTTTAAAAATCAAAATTTGCGAAAAATCCAAAAATCAAAATTTGTATTGTGAAATTTGAAAATGCTCTTTTTAATTTGTGTCATAAGTTTACAAAAAAAAAGAGATGAAAAAATTACACATACCATATTATTTTATTGCATTTAGATTTTTATTAATTCCAATTATTGGTATTCTGGGATCTTATTATGGTGATTCAATCAGATATTTGATTTTAATGCTTATGTATCTGGGCCTTTTATCTGATATTTTTGATGGGATAATTGCCAGAAATATGGGGGTTCAAACTGCATTTATGCGAAGGTTGGATAGTCAGGTAGATATGCTTTTTTGGTTGACAATTGGTTTTTATTCCTATTGGATACATCCTGAAATAATTAATGAACACGTTAATTTAGTAAGAGGTGTTCTGGCTATGGAAGTTCTTTGTTATTTAATGAGTTTTTTAAAATTTGGAAGGGAATCCGCTTTTCACCCATTATTGTCCAAAACATGGGGCTTATCTCTATTGGCTGCGTTTACTGGAATTTTGGGTTTTGCTTATGGTGGTTTGACGTTTAAAGTCGCAGTGTTTTTAGGTGTGATTAGTCATATTGATCGATTACTTATTACATGGTTTTTGCCTACATGGACTCATGATGTTCCATCCTGTTATCATGCGTGGAAAATAAGAAAGGGTAATAAAATAAAGCGGTATAAGTTGTTTAATTAAGGTTAGACTTTATTTTTTTTAGCAATTGCTTTGCAAAAGAAAAATCTAGCCTTATATTTGCCCTCCCGTTGCAAAACGGAATGTTCTTTAAACAATACGGGCGATTAGCTCAGCTGGTTCAGAGCACCTGCCTTACAAGCAGGGGGTCACTGGTTCGAATCCAGTATCGCCCACACAAAAAAAAGGTCACAATAAATTGTGACCTTTTTTTGTGGCATTTGAATTTCGAAAGGTTCGTCCCGAGTTGATAAACAATAAATTTATGAGAAGGATAATTGCAATTAAGGTATCTTATACTATAAATAAAATATTGTCCAATATAACCTGACAAATTAGAAATTAAACTCCCTTTAACAAACCTTTGTTAAAAATCTAATTCTACTTTTTATGTATCAATTGCAACATTGTTCTTCCTTTGAAGTATCAGCTAAATCAGTTTAGGAATATAATTGGGTGTTTGTTATGCGATTTTTGTTTGTTCTTGTTTTTTGCTTTTCAACTTCAAACGTTTTTGCTTGGGGTAAGTTGGGAGGAGGGGTTCGATTTTCTCCTAATTTGTCGTTTGTTTCTTTTAAAGGCGACGAGTTAACGGTTAAAATCAATGAGGATTTATTCAAAAGCTTTGCCCATTCTATTTTAATAAACGGGGATTTTTTTATTGAAAGAAAGTTTAGGTTTGTTGCTTTTGGTACAGGTCTTGGTTATCGTAGATTGAGTGAACAAACGGAAAAAATTTTCACAAATATGATGGAAGAAAAATCTTTGTTTTATCAGCATGATTATGGGACAATTCCAATGTATATGAGGTTGAAAATTTCAAAAAGATTTTTTTTAAGAACAGGGATTACTTCTCTTGTGAATTTACGAAATACCATTACAACTGTTTTTACCGAGCCAAATAGTGGAATTTCATATACTACAGAATCATCAGATCCAACAAAATATACTTTATTTAATTTCTCAGGAGATTTAGGTGTTGGATATACTTTTTTAGACAAAAAGATAGCAATGGATGTCGAACCTTTATTTACTAAAAATTTAATTGGACTTTTTCGAGGGGATGTCGATGCAAATGCTTTTCAATCTTCATTTGGTGTATTGATGACGATTCGTTATTGATATCTATAAAGAATTATTTTATGATTATTTTTCCGGAACTACTGAAGTTTTCACTTCCAATATCAATCAAATATATTCCTTTGTTCAGATTCTTTGGTAAATCACAATTTATACGACTTGCATTTTGATCGGCTATAACAAAGTTATGATTGAATATTACAGATCCATGTATATCGTATAATTTTATTGTATACTTAGTTTCTAAATTTCCTTGCAATTGAATTATGGGTTTTCCATTGTTATCAATACTAATCCAACTTATTGGATCATTTTCACCAACAAAAACAGTTTTAATTGAAAAATATTCATTGTTGCCATCAAAATCGGTCTGTCGGATTCTGTAATATACAATTCCTTTAGGGGGATTCATATCGTAAGTTAGGTAATTGATTTCTTCAAGAGAGTTTCCAGAACCTTCAATGATTTCAATGACCTCAAAAATTTCGCCATCTATTGATCGTTCAACGGAAAAATACTCGTTGTTAATTTCACTTTTTGTTGACCATGTAATTCTAACTTTTTTGTTTTCTTCGACAGCATCAAAAGCTATGAGCTCAACAGGTAGAGTAAGGTTTGGGTTAGAACCCCCATTCATAGCGGCATAATCGTGAGCATTCCATGGATCTTGTACTCGGTTTCTAGTTCCAATTTTAAAACCACTCGAACTAAAACTTTGGATTCCATTGGACATTACCGCTTGAGCGGTGAAAGAAAATGATGCGTCTCCAGATAATGATGCGGGTCTAAACATTGGGGCTCCAGCTCCGTCCACATATGTAGTTACAAATACAAAGTCAGGTTCAAAACCTGGTCCTGTAATGTGCTTATTATCCACTGAACCTCCATTGTTCCATCCTCCTGCCTTTAGATTGCTTGATGATCCGTTGTTAAAGCACATGTAATAATAGTTTGTTGAACCCCTGTCGGGCGATTGATTTGACACACCGTCTGTGTCAAATCCACTAGCGTCTCTGTGCATTTTGTTGGTGTTCTTTGTTCCACTGTTTAAATAGTCACAATCGTCTGCATTTGAGGATAAACATATGATCATATCTGCAGTTATATGAGCTTCGTCTCCACAAATCCAAGTCATTTCTGGATTAAAGCCCGGTGCTGATATATTTTGGCCACCATGGTTGTTTCCTGTATATGTGCCAATATGAATATCTCCTTCACTTTTAAAAGCCATCCAATGATAAGTTTCTCCATCTTTATTTGTCTCATCTTGATCCCCCACTGTGAACCCGTCTGAATCCAATGAAATAATTTGGCTTGTTACTAGTGCCGTCGCAGAAGTTGCCATTCGTTTGGAATAACCTGATGGCATATCTCTTGTTGAAAATATGGCTTCATAAGCCCCCTCTGATTTAATCATGATTGCATCAGGGGAGAAACCAATACCTGTTAAAGAGGTATTTGAACCACTTCCAGAGTAAGAACCATAGGCATATGTGAATTGTCCAAATGTTAATTGAGACAAAACTAGAAGTATAGATAAAATAAATGTTTTTTTTATTAAAATAGATTTACTCAAAATAGTATAGGTTTCATTTAAAATCTCGTTTAGTAATACCCTGGTATTTAAAATAGTTTACATTTATTTTATTTTTAAGTGACAAAAAATCTATAAACAGTATTTAAATATCTATAAAGTAGATAATTCGACATCAAGATGCTTTGTTTTTCAAAATATGGTGTTATTTTAACGTATTGTTACGTTTTCAAAGAAATCAATGATAAAAATTTCTGATTTTAGCTACGATTTACCTCAGAGTAAAATTGCTCAATATCCACTAAAAAATAGAGATGAATCGAAATTGTTGCTATTCAAAAGTGGGAAAATTAGTCACAAAACATTCAACAAAATATCTGAAGAACTTTCAAAGGATAGTTTACTTATTTCTAATAATACCAAGGTTATTCCTGCGCGATTGATTTTTGAAGAAAGCACAGGTGCACATATAGAAATTTTTCTTTTGGATCCCATTTTTCCTTCCACTGAAGTAGTAAAAGCAATGGAGGCCAGGGGAAAAGCCACCTGGAAATGTATGATTGGAAATTTAAAAAGATGGAAAGATGGACAGGTATTGCTCATGAAAACGGAAGAGCTGGAAATTCGAGCAGAACTCCGGGATAGAGTATTAAGGCATGTTGAACTTACTTGGCAACCTGCTGATAAAATGGCTGTAGATGTAATTCATGAAATTGGAAAAATTCCAATACCACCATACATGAATCGTGATGCAACTGATGAAGATAAGGATTCATATCAAACTGTGTATGCAAAAAATGATGGAGCTGTAGCCGCACCAACTGCAGGATTACATTTCACAAATAGTGTTTTGAACTCCCTAGATGAAAATAATATAAAAAGAGAATTTGTTACTCTTCATATTGGTGCGGGTACATTTCAGCCGGTAAAGGAAGAGGGTGATGTGACCAAGCATAATATGCACGCTGAACAATTTGTTGTAAAGAAAAGAGTTTTAGAACAACTTCTTGAATTTGAGGGGAATGTTACAGTTGTTGGAACTACTTCCATGAGAACTTTGGAAAGTTGTTTTTGGCTGGGAAATCAGGCTTTTAATAATGTTTTCAATGGTTTTGTTTCAAAGCTTGAGCCTTATGAGTGCTCAAATCCTATTTCTTATAAGGAGTCATTTAGGGCGTTAATCGATTTTTTGGACAAAAATCAATTGGAAGAGCTGCATGCCTGTACTGAAATTATGATTGTGCCCGGTTATGATTTTAAAGTTTGTGACCATTTGGTTACTAATTTTCATCAACCCGAAAGTACATTAATGTTATTGGTCGCTGCTTTTGTGGGTGAGAATTGGAAGTCAATTTATGAATATGCATTGAAGAATGATTTTAGGTTTTTAAGCTACGGAGACAGTTCTCTTTTGTCGAAAGGTGCTTAGATATTGATTCTTGTAACTAAGATCGTTTTCGCTCGTACAAGGCCACAGAAAAAAATATTTTGACAAAAAGGTTACTCACATTACTTTTATTTTTTTGTATTTCGTTTGGTTTCAGTCAAGATACAATATCAATAGATAATTTAGACTGGGAAGATTTAATGAATCTTCAGGTGACTTCTGCTGGTAAAAGGGAGCAGAGTATTGATGATGCCCCAGCTAATATAATAGTTATTACTTCAGAACAGATTCAAAATAGAGGGTATCTTACCCTTGAGGAGGTATTCAAAGATTTGCCTGGTTTTGATTTCTCCGTTGGTTTACCATCGGGCGAGTATCCTACTCACTTTCTTTTCAGGGGAGTAGGTGATGTAGGTCAAACTAAATTTGCTTTGTATGTTGATGGTGTTTTACAAAATGATATTTCAAATGGATGGTTTAGACACACCGGATATAATTTTGCGCTGAACAATATAGAGCGGATTGAATTGGTAAGTGGCCCTGGTTCTGCGTTGTATGGGGCTAATGCATTCGTTGGGTTTGTAAACATTATAACAAAGCAGGGTTATCTCAATAAAAATAAAAACGTTGAATTTTTTTCAAGTTCTTTTACAGGTCCGGATAATACCTATCATCAGGATTTTGATGGTTGGTTAAGGTTTAAAAATGAGGTTTCTATTAGTTTAACAGGACGGTATTTTCAAACCAATGGAGATAATGGGTTGAATCGATTGGATCCAGGAAATTATTTCAATAATAATTATGAACCGGATTCTGTAGAAACAAGAGACAGTATTACATTGCAAAATGATATGGTAAATGGTCGTTCTCCAAGATTGAATGATGGATTTAACACGAGTATTCAGGATTATTATTTAAGGGCTAAGATAAATTATAAAAATTTCAGTATTGCAACTTCTCAATGGGAGAAAAAAGAAGGTTTGGGGAGTTATGTTGTTGGTTATGAATATTTTACTAATGATTCAACAAAAGATTATTTAGCGAACCATTCTGGTCAATCTTTTGAGATGAAATACGTTTCTTTACTTGCTAATAAAATTCAATCTACCTCTCGAGCTTATGTTGTGTCACAAAAGGTTTTACCTGAGACTGGGTTTACTTATACGTATCAATATCAGGATCTTAATCACGAGGATTCAATTATTCCCAATTACCGAAAATCTTACGAAAGTGAGGGGTATTTAATGGGGTTGGAGCAACAATTAAATTTTGATGTTAGCCCCAAACACAGAATGATTTTGGGCTTTCAATTTGAACAAAAAATTAGAGAGTTTTTTAATATAAGGTATTTGGAAGATGACGCAAAATCAATTCTCTCATCAATAAATGAAGAACCGGTATTGAGGCCTGTTTTTTTCTCTGCAAATGGAGCGGGATTCATTCAGGATGAGTATTTGATTAGAGAGAATATCGTTTTGACATCAGGTTTACGATACGATTACGATGAATTCTACGGAGGTATCTTTAACCCAAGACTGGCTTTGGTATCATCCAATCCTCATGGGTTAAGATATAAATTACTTTATGGTCGAGGTTACAAGCCTCCAACTATTTTTGAGTTGTATGATGAATGGCGAGGCGTAGATTCTCTTGAACCGGAAATAATTCAAACTTCGGAAATAGAAATTGGATATTCAAAACCCAAATGGACGTTGAATTTTAATCTTTTTTATAACAACCTAAACAATTTAATCAGAATTACACAAAACACTAATTTAAGTGAGATAGGTGCCAATGGTCAAAAGGCTGATATTTATCAAAATGTTGGTAATGCAAAAGTTATGGGATTGTCATTGAGAGGAAAATGGGCTCCCAGGGACTTTTTGTTTATTTCCGGAAATTATCAAATCCTTACAGACAGCATTATGGGTAGGTTGGATAATGTTTCTCTGCAAAAATTTAATTTTGCAATTAATTATTTTGCATTCAGAAAATTAAATTTAAACATTCGGGGTAATTGGGTGGGTAAAATAAAAGCGCCTGAATCCAATTTGTATTTTTTTGAAAAAACGGCTGAAACAATTCAAAATGTAGGTTATGACTATGTTGTAGAAAGTAATCCAGATGGATTTTTAAACGGTCATTTTCTTTTAAACTTAACTTTAACGGGTAAACACCTTTTTGAAACAAAGAAAATTGAAATCGATCCTTTTATCAAGATTAACAATCTTTTGAATACAAAATATGCCTTGATAGGACGTCAATCGGGAAGTGGTGTTCGTCCGGTTTCTGCTATTCAATCATCTGTTTTTAATCCTAATGGCTTTATTCCCGCTTACCATCCTCAAGCAGGAACAACCTTTCTGGGTGGCGTGCGTTTTAGCTTCAAGTAGAGCTTAAATCAAATTTAAAAGTACTTAAACAATTGGTTAGCCAATTTAAATTATATTGGTAATTTACAATGAACAAATGTTTTGAAAAATTTTATTCCGGTCATATTGTGTTTTTTTCATTTTTCATTGTTTGCTCAGTTGACAATCAGCGGTGTAGTTACGGATAGTAAGTCGGGTGAGAAATTACTGTTTGCATCTGTATACAATGAAGAGTCAGGTATCGGAACTGTTACGAATGAATATGGTTTTTTTTCATTAACGGTTCCTATGGATACTGCGAAAATTACTTTGAGTTATCTCGGGTATGTGCCTAAAACATTTGTTGTACATAAAGGAAATATTGATGAGCTTAATTTTACTTTAAATAAGGCTTCAACGGAAGTTAAAACGGTAACAATTAATGTTTCTCGATCCCCACAAGAGGAAATTCATAAAAGTACTCAGATGAGCGCTGTGAAAATTCCAATAAAGGACATAAAGTATATTCCTTCGATAGGAGGAGAGTCGGATGTTATAAAAGTAATTCAACTTATGCCAGGTGTCCAGAAAGGCGGAGAGGGTGGGACCGGACTTTATGTTCGTGGAGGAGATGTAGATCAAAACCTCGTTTTATTGGATGAAGCTCCCGTATATAATATTGGTCATTTATTTGGTTTTTTTTCAGTGTTCAATCAAGATGCGATAAAAGACATTACACTTTATAAAGGAGCTTTTCCTTCCAAATACGGCGGAAGGCTCTCAAGTATTCTTGATATTCGAATGAACGATGGTAATGTAAATGAATTTCATGGAAGAGGAGGACTGGGTTTATTGAGTTCGAGATTGATGTTGGAAGGACCAATAATTAAAAATAAGGGTTCTTTTATGATTGCTGGAAGGAGAACTTACATTGATCAGATTTTTAAATGGATTGGAAGTTTTTTACCCTACTATTTTTATGATTTAAACGCGAAGTTGAATTATAAAATCAATAAAAAAAATCACTTGTATGTAAGTTCTTATTTGGGTAACGACCTTTTAAGTTATAATCAAAGTGATGTAAAAGAAAATTCAAGATTTAATTTCGGATTTACACTTGGAAACATTACAGGATCTGTGCGCTGGAACCAATTGATTAGTGATCGATTATTTGCTAATTATTCACTCATTTATACCAATTTTGATTACAATATTAATACTCAGTTTGGTGAAGAGTATTCATTATATATTTTATCAGCTATTAATGATTACGGTGGAAAGGCTGATTGGGAATTTCATAAAAATCAAAATCATACTTTTAAATATGGTGCAATGTCCATATTTCATGAGTTTAGGCCTAATATTGTTAATTCTCAAGGAGAATTGAGAGAATATGTAGAGAGTAACAAGGGGGATATATTAGGGGCTTTAGAATCGGGTGTTTATTTACAGCATATTTTTCGTCCTGATTCCTCAAAGTGGGAATTTCGTTCGGGAATTAGGTTATCTACTGCAAATGTTAAGGACAAAAATTATGCTGGATTAGAGCCTCGTTTTTCTACTAAATACAAAATAGATTCCAACAGTAACTTAAAGTTTAGTTATTCATTGATGCGTCAGTATATGCATCTTGTTTCATCGAGCACTGTAGCGTTACCTACTGATTTGTGGTATCCTGTAACAAGTTTAGTGAAGCCTCAAACTTCTCATCAGTTCGCAGCAGGTTATTCATATTTTTTAAGAAAGATTAAAACTCATTTGTCTTTTGAGTCTTATTATAAACTTATGCAAAACTTGACAGAATATAAGGAAGGGGCTAATCTTCTATTTAATGCAGAATTTGAAACTGAATTACTGCAGGGAAATGGAGAAAGCTATGGTTTAGAGTTTTTAGTAAAAAGAGATGAAGGGAGATGGAACGGATGGATTGGTTATACTTTAAGTTGGAGTCGTCGTTTTTTTGATGAATTAAACGGTGGTAATTCCTATTGGGCTCGATACGATCGAAGACACAGTTTTTCAGTAGTCCAAAATTTTAAGATGAGTAAAAACTGGCATTTCAGTTCAGTCTGGGTATATTCAAGCGGCTCAAGATTTACCCCTCAAACTGGTTTGTATGCAATGCCAAATGCTTCCTTGACAGGTATTGATTGGATTCCTGTGTATCCAAGTAGAAATTCTGTAAGTATGTCGCCCTCACATCGTTTGGATGTTAATTTTGTTTGGCAAAGTAAGGAAACAAAAAAGTTTAAAGGAGAGTGGCATTTTGGAGCCTATAATGTTTACAATAGGGCAACTCCTTGGAGAATTGAATTGGAAACGAGTGAAAATGGAGGTTTTAAATATGTTCAACCGGGATTGTTTGGGTTTATTCCATCAATTGCTTATAATTTTGAGTTTTAATGAATAAGATTATACCAATACTTTTTTTTATTGTTTCTCTCATTTCGTGTAGGCCTGAGCCAATTGAAGTTGAGCTGAACGAATATGAACCTGAAATTGTGGTTGCTTCTCAAGTTGTGCCTGATTATATTATGATGGTTGGCTTAACTCGCTCATTTACGGTGTTATCTAATGCGGGATATGAAGGAGAAGGCGACAGTGCTATGTTTGCTGATTTATTAATAGATTCTGCTTTAGTTACTGTTGAATCTGTATCGGGAATTGATACTCTCTATATGATTTCTCCAGGACTCTTTGCAAGTGTAAATGAATTGGAAAATCCAGGCGGTGTATATCATTTAAAAGTAGTTGATTACGACTTGAATGAAACAGCAACGGCGACTTCAATTATGCAAAAAAATGTTCCGTTGGATACTGTTATCCCATCCTTACATGTTGAGGAAGGAGACACCAGTGTGGATATTGATTTATCGTTTAAAGATTTGGTTAATGAGACCAACTTCTATGTTTTAAGTGTTTATTCCAGAAATACAAATAAAGGAGGTTTGGATGTAAATTCTTTTTTTGATAATGGGTCTAATAATATTGAATACCAGGAATTGATTGAAGACAAGAACAAAGATGGAGAAGTCTTTGAGCGATCATTTAATTTAGAATCCGTGACAACAAAGGATAGTCTTTTGGTTTTATTATCCAATATTAGCGAAGGCTATTATAATTTTTTAGAAAGTCGTGAACGTTCTGGAAATATTCTCTCTGAGATAACAAACGAACCTGTAAACTATCCCTCTAATGTTAATAATGGTTTAGGGTATTTTAACACACATTATCCTTCAATACGTTTTTTTGATTTGAGGGAACTTTTGGAGTAGTCATGTTTTTTGTTGGGTAAAAGAAAAATCCCCACTGTTGAGATGAGGATTTTACAGCTTTTGTTTTGTATTTAAACAAAAATGGAACTATGAGTAACTACCTTGCCCTTTAAATAACGTCAGTAATTGTTAATTGTGCAGTTAATTCGATAACCGACGAATTTTAACCGATGAACATTCGAATCGAAACAAAAAAATGTTCTTTTTCGTAGTATGCAGATATGTTTTTTTAGAACACAATGAGAAGCGAAGAAAAGTCAATTGAGGCACTACAAGCTGAAAATAGAAAGTTACAAAAAGAGCTGTTTTCCTTACAAAAAGGGGTTGACGAAGTTTTCTCAACTTTGACGGATAAAGCTTTTATTTCAAAGGAAATATACTTTGATGAAAAGTTATCTCGTATTAAAGAGAGGCTTACGCAAAAGGAGTTTTTAATTCATTCATCCGGTGAGTTTGTTGGAATTTGCAATGATTCTTTTCAGTTGGATTTTTTAAATCAAACTGCCGTTAATTTACTTACAATTTCAGCCCCTGTTTCAAACAATAATTTTATTGATTTTATCAAGGAGAAGAAGATTTTTAAGGACAAAATTATCCCGAGGCTAATTCAAAAAAACGGATGGATAGGAGAGTTGACAATTCAAACCGAAAATAGAGTTTTTCCAGCTACGTGTAAAATTATACCTTTTTACTCGTCCAAAAAATCACCTATTGGTTTTTATATTATTTTAAGAGATATAACTGAAAGCAAGGAAGCGATTAAGAAACTGGTTGATGCCAAGAATAAGGCAGAAAATAACATGATGGTTCGACAACAATTCTTAGCTAAAATCAGTCACGAAATTCGGACTTCCATGAGTGCAATAATTGGCTTGTCTAATTTAATGATTGAAAAAGGATTAAAAGGTAGTAAGTTAGAATTTGCTCATGCTATTAAGCTTTCTGCGGATAATCTTTTGGTAATTATAAACGATATTTTAGATATTTCTAAAATTGAAAGTGGAAATCTTACTGTTGAAAATATTCGATTTGATTTTAAAAAGTTAATGCTTGGTTTAAAATCAATTTTTCAGCACAAGATTGAAAGTGGTGGTATAAAGTTTAAATACAGTATTGATCCAAAAATACCTCAGTACTTGACAGGTGATCCTACTCGGTTGAATCAAATTTTGTTGAATTTACTAAGCAATTCTGAAAAGTTTACTGAGCAAGGAGAAATTTCTTTGTCTGCAAAATTAGTAAAAAAGTCCAGTAAGAAGTTGAAAGTTCAATTTCGAGTTCGAGATACAGGAATCGGAATTGCTGGAAAAAATTTAGAGAAAATATTTCAAGAATTTATTCAAGAATCCGACAATACGACTCGATTGTATGGAGGTACAGGTTTAGGGTTGGCTATTGTTAAGCAGCTTGTGAGACTTCAGAAGGGTAAAATTTGGGTTGAATCCAGTAAAAATAAAGGAAGTTCATTTTTTTTAGAAATTGACTACGGGGTTTCTTTAAAAAAGGATCAAAAGAAAGAAGAAATAACCAATGAGATATATGGTGTAAGCTTGAAATCAGCCAAGATTATTATGGCTGAAGATTATCCAATGAACAGGCTTTTAGCAAAAAGTTTATTTAAAAAATGGGATTTGAATTATAAGATTGTAAACAATGGAATCGAACTTGTAAAGCAATTGGAAAAAAACAGTTATGATGTAATTCTTAGCGATATTGAAATGCCGGAAATGGGTGGTTTGGAAGCTGCTCAAGAAATAAGGAAAAAGGGTATATCAACTCCTATTATTGCCATAACCGCTCACTCAAATAAAGAGGAAGAACTTTTGTGTAAGAATGCTGGAATGAATGGGTTCTTAACGAAACCTTTTGAGGAAAATGATTTGAAGAAAAAACTAGCGGAGTTTTTAAATTTAAAAACGAAAGAATTTAACACAGATAAAATTCAACTCCGGGAAAATGAGTCGGATTGGAAATTAGAGCATTGTAATTTAAATTACATAAAGGAATTAAGTGCAGGAGATGATTCTTTTATTGATGATATTCTAACTGTTTTTATACAAGAAGTTCCCGAGTTACTCAACAAAATGAGTTTAAGTTTAAATTTTGAAAATCAAAAAGAAACAGCAAGATATGCGCATAGGCTTCAATCTTCTTTTTTGATGCTTGGTCGAGAAGACATCAAAAAAGAGTTGAAAGAATTAGAGTGTTGGAGTACAGAAGAAAAACAAATACAGGACATTAAAAAAGTATTTGCTTTTATTCTTGATGAAACAAATAAAATACTTAATTCAATAAGCGACAGAATAGGAAAACCGGGAAGTGTACAACTTTTGCCAATTGACTTTTTAATGAGTTTTGATGAGCTAAAGCCTATGAAAATAGACTTTACAAGATTGGATGAGTTTGGACAGGGAGAGATACAATTCAAAAAAGAAATTATTCAACTTTACTCAAAACAAACTGTCGACCAAATAGCGGAGGTTGAAAAATTAATGGATTCTAAATCCTACAAAGGAATAGGACTTATTATTCACAATATGATTGCCTCATTCAATTTAATTGGGTGTGAATTATTGGTGAATTACTCCAGAGGTCTTGAGGAGGCTTGTTTATGCGTAGAGAAAGAAGAAAGGTTTAAAGTTCAAATTTCGGATTATATTTTATTGATTCAGCAATCTATTCGAATGGTCAATGAAAGAGGAAAGAAAGAAGGTATATTGATTTAATTATTAGTTTTTGAAGAGTCTTCAATAAGTCGATTTAATTCGGCCAGTTCCTCAATACTAAACTCTCGAAATTTTCCAACAGGAATGTCTAATTTGATGTTCATGATACGAACTCTCTTTAGAGACTTTACCCGGTAGCCCAAGTATTCACACATTCTTCTAATTTGCCGATTCAAACCTTGAGTTAAAATAATTTTAAATTTTTGTGGACCAATTTTTTTTACAAAGCATTTTCTTGTTACAGTATTCAATATCGGAACGCCGTTACTCATTTTTTGAATGAATTTTTTATCTATTGAACGATTTACAGTAACGATATACTCTTTTTCATGATTGTTTCTTGCACGTAAAATTTTATTTACGATATCACCGTCATCTGTAAGGAAAATTAATCCTTCACTGGGTTTATCGAGTCTTCCGATTGGAAAAATTCTTTTTGGATAGTTAATGAAATCAATGATGTTATCAGGTTCAACCTTTGTGTCTGTTGTGCAAACAATACCAACCGGTTTATTAAAGGCTAGATATGTGAACTTTTGTTTTAAAGGTTTTTTTAAAATATTCCCTTCAACTTCTACACGATCACCTTCTTCGACTTTTGTTCCCATCTCTGGGATTTTTCCATTGATGGTAACCTTTCCTTCTTCTATTAATTTGTCAGCAACTCTTCGAGAACAATACCCAACTTCACTTAAATATTTATTTATTCTGGTTCCCATTCGTTCAAAGTTAACTTTTTATTTAATTTTGAAATTCATGGAAAATGTGAAAAAAATTATAATTCTTGCCATAGCTATTGCTTTAGGTATTTTTTTGTTCCGAGTAATCCTTATACTCCTTAACGTTCTTGGTTTCATTTTGGGTGTTGCGCTTAACGTAATTGTTATAGTTGGTCTTATCGTTTTGGGGATTTACTTGTACAGAAAATTTAAAAAATAACACTTTTTCTTTTGACCTTGTTTTCAGACTACTTTGCAGTTTTCATTTTTCCATTTTTGATGTACAGTATTTAAATTAATACTTGATTTTAATTCATCAAATTCTTTGTTATTGGTTGATTTTTGCTCTTTTCTTAATTTTCCAAATGCAAATCTTCTTATTTCAGTATCCGTTAACAATTCAAGTCCTGGAACCTTTACGGGTTTTCCCTCTTTATCAATGGCAACAAATGTGAAATAGGATGAATTGGTGTGTTTGACGATCCCTTTTTGAAAATTTTCAGCTTCAACACGAATACCAACAATCATACTTGAATTACCAACATAATTTACTCTGGCTTTAAGAGAAACAAGGTCACCAACATCTACGGGTGCAAGAAAGTCAACAGCACTTACAGATGCAGTTACGCAATAATTTTGAGCATGTTTTGTTGCGCAAACATATGCAACTTTATCCATTAGGGACAATATAACACCTCCATGAACTTTACCTCCAAAGTTTGCATATGAGGGTATCATTAATTCAGTTAATACAACTTCAGAATCACATATTTTTTTATAGGCCATAATTTTTTTAATTCCAGATTTCTTCTTTTTCTACTTTAATTGGTCTTGTATGGATACGTTTGGCAAAAATGACTCTAATTTTTGAAAATGAATAAATTATGTTTTTTGTATTTTTCCAATTTGAATACATTTGATCTGAGACTGCGTTAAAACCTATGTAAATTTTATCGTTTGAATAGCCTAATGCTGTTCTTGATTGGAAATTGACTTGTAAGCTTATTTGTTTTTGTAGAGTACCGTTTTCAATAAATTTCACATTCTGATGAACTATAAATCCCATGAATCCGATATTAAAAAACCATTGATCTCTTACAAATGTGTAACCGTAACCAAATCCATATCCAAAATCTGAAAAATACAGACGATCTAAGTTAAATTCCACAAAAGTAGAATTTAAATTAGCAGGAATTATACTTGAGTCACTTTCCATATTTAAAATGTTCCATCGAAATCCATAGCTTAGAGAACCTGCACTTTTTAGTTGACGTTCAGTTTGAGAAAATATAGCTCTTGGAGAATACTTTTTGTAATTGAGGTTATATCGAATATTACCACCTAAGGATGATGTTATTAGGTCAGATCTTTGGTAGAGACCGTTTTTAATTTCATCCCAATTTTTAATAGTTTTTGAATTTTCTAAATAGTAACCTTCATGGCGTTGCATTCTTAAATCAATGCTAAAAAATCTTAAGTAGAAATTCCATTGCAAGTCAAATTGGTTGGTGATTCCCTTCTGGTTTTCATTGGGCTCACTCAATTTAAACAATGAGGAAGAGACCGAAAACCATTTGTATGAAATTCCCGCACCAAGTCGTGGGGCAGCAGCCACCTTATAGTTTAATGTTCCCGAAGTTAAGTTGTCTTCGAGTTTGAATTCGTTTGGTTTTGTACCTATAAAACTTTTTACAGTAATAGAATATGGAAATCTTTTAATGTATCTGCTGTTTACACGTTGAGCATGTGAATTGTTTGAAAAAAGGATAAAGAGTCCAAAAAATATGATGCTGAATAATTTCATTCAATTGCAGAATACAATTTAAGAGTTGAAAATAAAATTCTACTATTATTTTGTACTAAATAATAAAGGTTTAATTGTTAATTAAGTATTCAAGCCTTTCTTATAAGCTTCCAAAGCTCTTAACCTTGCTTCTTTATGATTTACAATGGGTAAAGGGTATGTTAATTCTTGAAATTCAGGAACCCATTTTTTTATGTAATTGAAATTTTTGTCGAATTTTTTAACTTGTTCGTATGGATTAAAAACGCGAAAGTAGGGAGCAGAGTCACAACCTGTTCCTGCTGCCCATTGCCAATTCCCTACATTACTCGACAACTCAAAATCCAACAATTTACTTGCAAAATAAGCTTCACCCCAACGCCAGTCGATGAGTAAATGTTTTATCAGGAAACTCGATGTAATCATTCTAACTCGATTGTGCATGTAGCCAGTTTGGTTCAGTTCTCTCATCCCCGCATCAACAATTGGATATCCAGTTTGTCCACTGCACCATTTATTGAATTCTTCATGGTTGTTTCTCCATTGAATTCCATCGTATTTTGATTTGAAATTTTGATGAGTCGACTCTGGGAAGTGCCAAAGAATTTGCATAAAAAATTCTCTCCATATGAGTTCGGATAGAAAAGTTTGGTTTATTCTGCTCGCTTTATCTGCCAGTTTTCTAATGGAAACCGTACCAAATCTCAAATGAGGTCCGAGTGCTGATGTAGCATTTAGTTCTGGAAAATTTCTATATTCATCATATCGTTCTATTTTACTTAAATTCCAAGGTTTTACTTTTATTGCGGATGGCATTAATTTTAAAGACTTCAGGGAAGGAAATTTGTATTCAGTATCACATAAGTTTTCCCATTCTGGCTCTTTTTTAACATTTTTAGTTGATTCAGCAACAAACTTTTCTAACCATTTGTTTTTATATGGTGTGTATACCGTGTAAGGGGTTCCGTCTTTTTTTATCACTTCTGATTTTTCAAAGATGACTTGATCCTTGAAGGTTTTAACTTCTATGTTGTGATTTTTTAAAAAGTCAATTACCTTTTTGTCTCTTTTCCTAGCATAGGGTTCATAATCATGATTAAAGTATACTTTTTTTATTGGAAATCTTTCTATTAAAGATGTCCACACTGATTCAACTTGTCCTTTCAATACTAGAATACTAGAGTTTTTATTCAAGAGTTGAGAATTTATTTTGTCTAAACATTCGTAAATGAAGTTTACTCTTGAATCATTTGGATCTAAATCATTTAAAATGTCTTCATCAAATATAAAAATTGGGAGGACTGAGTTTGCATTTTCAAGCGCTTTTGAGAATGCTGTATTGTCTTCAATTCGTAAATCTCTTCTGAACCAAAAAATATTCATAATGTTTTATTGTTGTTATGGCAAATTAAGTTAAAATTTTAAACACCCCCCCCCTTTATATTTTAGGGAAAATCTAACGCTTCATAAATGAAGACATTACTTTTTTCAAAAAGAGTTCTTTTTTATTCCTAACAAGTTTATACTTTTGAATTGAATTATCAGATGGAAAACCTACCCCTCATAATTGAAATTTCAGGAACTTTTTTTGGAGTAGCATATATTTATTTAGCTGCCAAGAAGAATGTTTTTTGTTGGGGTGCTGGAGTCATACACTCATTGTTAAGTGTATATCTGTTTTGGATATATTCAAAATTATATGCAGAAGCAATTCTTTACTTTTACTATGTGATAGCGGGAGTAATAGGCTGGATTCAATGGAGTAATCCTAAAACAGATCGTCCATTTGTTATTAAAGTTAATTCCTCGACACATATTGTTTTTATTCTTATTGGTGTTGTTTTAAGTTTTGGATTGTATTTTTTAATTTCTCTTATTTTGCCCGATGCAACAAGACCATTAGTGGATTCATTTACAACTGTTTTTAGTTTTTTAGCAACCTGGATTACGATTCGAAAATGGTTGAGTAGTTGGATATACTGGATTATAATTGATATTGTATCCGCTGGTTTATATTGGAGTAGAGATTTGAATGTGTACGCATTACTCATGATTTTTTATACTGCTCTTGCTGCTTATGGCTATTTTTCTTGGAAAAAATCTGAACCAAAATCAATTCGGTTTTCAAGTGTATTCAAAACTATTAATTCTGTTTTGTGAAAAAAATTGTGGTCATAGGTCCTGAATCTACTGGTAAATCTACTCTTTGTAAAGATTTAGCTACTTGTTTTCAAATAAAAACCGTACCAGAATACGCTCGTGTTTATCTTGAATCTAATGGAGTAGAGTATACCTATCAGGATGTACTTAATATGATTCATGGTCAGTTGGAGTCTGAGCGAAGTTTTGTTGAAGAAAATAGGAGAAATCCATTCATCATTTTTGATACAAATTACATCACCTACAAGGTCTGGATCCAAGAAAAATACAAACGAGAGGAACCTATTATAGAAGAGTTGCTCAACATTGATGATTATACGCATTATTTGCTTTGCGATGTTGATGTTCCCTGGACGCATGATCCTTTACGTGAGCATCCAAATGCAAAAGACAGGCAGCGTTTGTTTGATGCATATAAGTCTATATTCGTGGATAATGATTTGCCTTTCAGCGTTGTAAAAGGTACTCGTAGAGAACGTTTGGAAATCGCGAAAAACATTGTTAATAAACTATGAAATCAGATTTTTTTTTCTGTTTTTTATTACTAATTTTGCCCCACTCATTGAGGGGTGCCTTAAAAATTAAAGGCTGAGATTATACCCGTTTTTCCCATACAAGGGAAATAAACCTGATCCAGATAATGCTGGCGTAGGTAAACGAGATAATAAACCAATAAAGTTTAATACACACGTTTGTATTACTCCTCTGCATTCGTCTTAAAAGTTGATTTACTATGAAAAAAAGTAACTTATTTTTAACGGCGTTATGTATCCTTGCATCGTTTTCGGTGTTTAGCCAATACTCCATTTCAGGAGTTGTAAAGGATACACTAAGAAATCCGGTTTTTGGAGCTTTAGTAAAAATTGAAAATACCTATCAAGGTGTTTACACCAATCCTGATGGTGAATTTAAACTTACGAACCTTCCAAATGGTGAATATCAAATTTCCGCTGAAATTTCAGGAAAAGAAAAGGTGGTCAATACTGTTGTTATAAAAGGTGCAAATGCAACAATAAACTTCTCCCTTTCAGTCTCTCCGCAATCATTGGATGAGGTGTCTATTCAAGCAACAAGAGTTAAGGGAAATGCTCCCGTTGCTCATGTTAATATAAATAAGGAAGACTACGAAAAAATTAATTTGGGGCAGGATATTGCTTCTTTAATTAAACTCACTCCTTCAATTGTTACTACTTCAGATGCAGGAGCAGGTGTTGGATATACAGGATTTCGAATAAGAGGTTCTGATGCTACTCGGATTAATGTTACGGTAAATGGTATTCCCATCAATGATGCTGAATCTCACGGAACGTTTTGGGTAAATATGCCTGATTTTGCATCTTCTACACAAAATATTCAAATCCAAAGAGGGGTCGGTTCATCCACAAATGGAGCTGCAGCATTTGGCGCCTCTGTAAATCTACAAACGGATTTGGTTTCTGATTCTGCTTATGGCGAAGTTTCCTCTTCTTATGGTTCTTTTAATACCAATAAAAATACCATTCGTTTGGGTACTGGATTAATAAATGAGCATTGGGCAATGGATGGTCGTTTGTCGTCAATTTCTTCTGATGGTTATTTGGATAGAGCATCGGCAGATTTATCCTCTTATTTTTTACAAGGAGGGTACTACGGAAAGAAAACAATTGTTAAGGCTGTAACTTTTGCCGGAAAGGAAAAAACATATCAAGCCTGGTGGGGAACTCCAGAGGCCAAGCTTAATAACGATCAAGCAGGTGTTTTAGCCTCCATTGCTAACAACTGGTGGGGTTCATCGGATTCCGCAAATTTGGTAAACTCAGGAAGAACATACAACTATTACACCTACGACAATGAGGTGGATAATTATGCTCAAGACCATTATCAACTCCATTTAACTCACGAGTTTACAGATAAATTAACTGCAAATGCATCTCTTCACTATACATATGGAAGGGGATATTATGAGCAGTATAGAACGGGTGATGATTTATCTGACTACAATCTTGATCCTGTTGTTTTTACAAATGATACGGTTACCACTTCTGATTTTATTCGAAGAAGATGGTTGGACAACCATTTCTATGGTGGAGTATACAGCGTAAAGTACGCAACAAAAAAAGTAAACGTAATTTTAGGTGGAGGCTATAATGAATATGTGGGGGATCATTTTGGTGAAATCATATGGGCGCAATATGCCAGTAATTCCGAAATTAGAGATAAATACTATGATAATGTAGGAAAAAAGACAGATTTCAATTCTTATTTAAAGTCTGAATTTTCAGTAAACAATAAAATGAATGGTTTTATTGATTTGCAAGTTAGGAGTATTACATATTCAAATGTTGGTACAGATAATGATCTACGTGATTTAGATGTCGATACTTCATTTGTGTTTTTTAATCCAAAATTTGGTTTAAACTATCAAGTTTCGGATAAAATTTTAGCATATGGTTCATTTAGTGTGGCAAATAGAGAGCCGGTTAGAAATGATTTTATAGATAATCCAAAGAACGCTCAACCCAATCATGAAACATTGTATGATTATGAAGTTGGTTTAGAGGGACGTTTTAAAAAGTTTTTGGGACAGGCGAATTTATACTACATGGATTACAGAAATCAACTTGTTTTAACGGGTGCACTGAATGATGTTGGTTCTTCTATCCGCGATAATGTTAGAAGTAGTTATCGAGCAGGGATTGAATTATCAGGATCAATTAAGCTCACTGATAAATTAGAGTGGAGCGTTAACACCACACTTTCACAAAATAAAATAAAGGAGTTTACTGAGGTCGTATCTAATTGGGATACATGGACAGATGACGAAGAAGTTCATACAAATACTGATATTTCATTTTCGCCTTCACTTATTGCAGCAAGTTTAATTTCATTTCAACCCATTAATGGATTGTCTTTAGGGTTGCAAACCAAATATGTAGGAAAACAATATTTGGATAATACATCAAGTGATGATAGAGATTTACCGGCTTACTTGGTTAGTGATTTTATTGCCAGTTACAGTACGTCTTGTCTCATGCTAAAAGACATTCAGTTTAATTTGTTGGTAAACAATATTTTTAACGAAATGTACAGCAGTAATGGTTATACTTGGGGCGGCCTTAGTGGAGGTCAGAGAATAAATGAAAATTGGCTATATCCACAAGCAGGAACTAATTTCTTAACTGGAATAACAGTTAAGTTTTAAATTTAAGTAATGAAGAGTCGGGTGTTTGGGTCCGACTCTTTATTCTTTGATTTATCGAGTTTTTAAATTTAAGCAGTTCTATTCAAGATAATCATTTGCTTATTTCGGTTAAGATTTCTATTTTTTGGGAGATTAGATAAGTCATTAATAGTGAAAACAATATCAAGACTTCAATACTTCACTGAAGAAAATCTTCTACTCACATTTGAAGAGCAAGTAAAAAAAGTATCATCTTTAGGATGTGATTTTATTCATCTTAAAATGAATAATTTCAGTAAAGAAGAATGTTTTAAAACTGCAAAAAAATCAGTCAAAATAGCCCGGAAAAATAATGCAAAACTTATTGTTTGGGATCATCCTGAGATTGCTGAAAAAGTAGGTGCTGATGGAATTCATTTCAGTAAAACCAAGCCTATTGATTCGAAAGTCTTTAAAAAACTAAAAGCGCAATTTATTTTAGGAAGTTCGGTCAATAATTTAGATGATATTCTTAAGATTAAGAATGATTTTGACTACTTGTTTTTAGGGCCCTACGAAAATAGAGGTTCAAAAGATGAAGGAGCTCAAATAATAGGTATTACAGGGTATAAAACTGTAATTGATGAAATGGCTAAAAAGAATTTGAATATTCCAGTTCTTGCAGCAGGAGGAATTCGTTTAACCGACGTTGCATTTTTAGCCCCCTCAGGAATTTATGGTTTAGCCATATCATGTGAAGCACTTATAGTTCACGATGTGCCACTCGAAATAAAAAAATTTCAAGCTGCTATCATATCCGGTTGGGAAATATAATGTTTATTTTCCCTACGAATTTATATTTATACTTACTGGACAATGATCTGAGCCATATATATTGTTGTGAATTTCTGCATCTGAGATTACTTTAAGCAATCTTTTACTGGTTAAAAAATAATCGATTCTCCAGCCTGTGTTTTTAGCTCTACTGTTGAACCGATAGCTCCACCAGCTGTATTTTATTTCATCTGGATGAAAGTGTCTCCATATATCGACAAATTCAGCTTTTATAAATGCAGATAATCCATCAATTTCTACTTGAGTATAACCGGGTGATTTGTTGTAGTTGCTCTTTGCGTTTTTGATGTCTTTTTCGGTGTGGGCAACGTTTAAATCTCCACAAAAAACAACAGGTTTTTCCGCGTCTAATTTTTGTAAAAAAGCCAACATGTCTTTATCCCATTGGGCTCTGTAGTCTAATCGTTTTAAGCCATTTTGTGCATTGGGTACATAAGCGTTTACTAAATAAAATGATTCGTATTCAGCCGTAATCACTCTTCCTTCTTGATCGTGTTCTTCAATGCCTAAACCATAAGTAACACTTAACGGCTCTTCTTGAGATAGTATAGCAGTACCTGAATACCCTTTTTTTATTGCCGAGTTTATATAAATATGATATCCTCTAATGTCTTTTAACGCTTCAACAACTTGATCATCTTGTGCTTTTGTTTCTTGTAAACACAAAATATCCGGAGCCATTGAATGTAATGATTCAACAAATTCTTTTTTCATCACGGCTCGTATACCGTTCACGTTCCAACTGATTAATTTCATGTTACTACAATTAGTTTGATATAAACAATCAGAGATTTCTTAAACAAAATTTTCATAGTTATCTTTAAAAAAAAGTTAAGGTTACAAAGTAAATTAAATCAAATGAAAAATGTATTGCTTCTAATGTTATTTAGTTTTTCAATTGTAAAATCACAAAACTATGAAAACGTTAATTTACCTGAGTTTAAATCAAAAAGTTTTTATTGCTTCGAACCCCTGTTTGTATTGAGTAATGGGAAAATTCTTTTTCATGCAACAAATTCGTATCAAACCAAGCATAAATTATTAATCCTAAATAGTGAACATAATGCTTATGTATCTTCGAAACAAATAAAAATAAAATTACAATATAAAATTCCGTTAAGCTATGATATACCAACAATTCATAGAGAACCCGGTATTCAGGTTATTGAACATGGTAACTTCATATATGTTATCTATCGTGATGCTATTCATAAAACAAAAATAAAATGTTCAATTCTTGATAAGGAAACTCTTGTTTCAAGAGAAATTATTGAATTGGCTTCTGTGAAAGGAAATAAAAGGAATGTTTCTATTTTTTGCGCTGCCCAGAATGATAAATTAGGTGTTTACATTCAAAATAAAATAAAAATGAAAGGAAAATGCTATAATAAGGCTGTGATTTTTGGGAAGGGTGGTGAAGTTTTAAAAGAAGTCTCAATTATTGAGAACGAGGATAAATTCCAACCGTTCAAGAATCAAATTTTATTTACATCTAAAGGTATATTTTATAAACTTGTTCATCAACAAGAGGAAAAATTGCGAAAAAGTTTTCTCGTGAATATTTTTAAGGGAAAATATTTTGAATTATCTCCTCCAAAAGATTTATACCATTCAAGTATTGTTGAAAATCCAATATCAAAAAATATTTTAATTGCTGGATTTAAATATATTAATTCTTCACATATCAAAGAGTGGGATACTTTCTTTGATCAAAAATATATATCAGCGGATTGGTCTTTTAAAAAGGATTATCGTATACCCCAAGGAATTTTAATGTCAGTTTTTGATGTAAATAGAGAGATCAACGGTACATGGAGTTTTTCATATATGAATGGGTTAACACCTCAATCACTTTTTCGAGATTTTCAATTTATTGATGAAAGTACATTTGTTGTATTTCATTGTAATGGTTTTTACAAGAATGCTTATGAAAGCTTTACAACAGGAAGAGGAAGTATATCTTTTTTAAGGTTTGATGATAATAAGTTAAGTTGGTATAAGAAAATTGATGAAGAACAGGCTATAGAATCGGTTGATAGCTATGATCATCATTTTCATTGTACTGGTGACAATATGGAGATTAACGTTGTAGGGTATGAATCAATTTTAAAAAATAATAATGTCTATATATTCTATAATGATATTGTAAGAAAAATTAAAAATAATGAGTACGGCATAGTAACGCATTCAGGAAAAGTTTTAAATGGGCAGGTTATAAATGAAGCAATGAATTTTAAAGTAAAGAAAGCAAAGAGAAAAGTAATTTCTACCTCCAAAAAAAACTTTGATCTTAAACTAGTAAAGATTGACATAAAGAGTGGAGATTTAGAGGAGAAGCTTTTAATTAAATGTGACGAGAAAAACCTTTACACTGTACCTGCTTTATTAAGCGAAACTCCGGCTGGAAATGTAATTTTACCGAGTGTTGGTCCTAAAAACATAGGATTAATCAAATTTAAAATAGAATAAGGAGAAGTTTGATTTCGATTTCTGCAATAATGTCAGTTAAACTGTCATATGAAAAGCCCTTTATTAAAAGTGCTCTGCCAACATTTCATCAAAAATCAATTAAATCTCAATGGCACGCAGATTGAGTAGGCGTAATCAAAATTGAAATTTTTAATAAACGAATATAAATTTTGTAAACGATGAGTAAGATTATTGGAATTGATTTAGGTACAACCAATTCGTGTGTAGCGGTAATGGAAGGTTCTGAACCTGTAGTTATAGCGAATAGTGAAGGTAAGAGAACAACACCTTCTATTGTTGCCTTTACTGGAGATGGAGAAAGAAAAATTGGAGATCCTGCAAAACGTCAGGCGATTACTAACCCAACAAAAACGATAAACTCGATTAAGCGTTTTATGGGGACAAGTTTCGATAGAGTCTCCTCGGATGTTGAACGAGTTCCTTATGAGGTAATTAAAGGAGATAACAATACGCCTCGAGTAAAAATAGACGATAGAAATTATACTCCACAGGAGATTTCTGCTATGATTCTTCAAAAGATGAAATCAACAGCAAAAGATTTTTTAGGAACTGAAATTACAGAGGCTGTTATTACCGTTCCTGCTTATTTTAATGATGCACAAAGACAAGCCACAAAAGAGGCTGGTGAAATTGCAGGGTTAAAAGTAAGAAGAATCATCAACGAACCTACTGCTGCTGCATTAGCATATGGTATGGACAAGAAAGGAGAAGATTTAAATATTGTAGTTTTTGACTGTGGTGGTGGTACGCATGATGTATCAGTTCTTGAATTGGGAGATGGTGTATTTGAAGTTAAAGCTACTGATGGAGACACTCATCTTGGTGGTGATGATTTTGACCAGGTAATTATTGATTGGTTGGCTCAAGAATTTCAAAAGGATGAAAATGTAGATTTGAAGAAAGATCCTATGGCTCTTCAGCGATTAAAAGAAGCTGCTGAAAAGGCTAAGATTGAATTGTCATCTTCAACATCAACGGAAATAAATTTACCGTATATTATGCCTGTTGATGGTATTCCTAAACACCTTGTGAGATCATTGACAAGAGCGAAGTTTGAACAATTAGCCGACAGTTTGATAAAAAGAACGATTGAACCTTGTAAATCAGCTTTAAAAAATGCCGGGTTAGATATTTCTGAAATAAATGAAGTAATCTTAGTAGGTGGATCAACAAGAATACCAGCAATACAAGATGCGGTTAAAGCGTTTTTCAAAAAGGAACCTTCTAAAGGAGTAAACCCTGATGAAGTTGTTGCTCTAGGGGCAGCTATCCAAGGTGGTGTATTAACTGGAGATGTAAAAGATGTTCTTTTATTGGATGTTATTCCATTATCATTAGGAATAGAAACAATGGGAGGTGTATCTACAAAAATGATAGAAGCAAATACAACTATTCCTACGAATAAGAAGGAAACTTATTCAACTGCTGCTGATAACCAACCTTCGGTTGAAATTAATATTGTACAAGGTGAAAGACCTATGGCAAAAGATAATAAGTCTCTTGGTAGATTCCATCTTGACGGAATTCCTCCTATGAGAAGAGGAGAGCCTCAAATTGAGGTCACTTTTGATGTTGATGCTAACGGTATATTAAATGTTTCAGCAAAGGAATTAAAAACAGGTAAAGAGCAGTCTATTAGAATTGAAGCTTCTTCAGGATTGTCCGATGATGATATCGAAAGAATGAAAAGAGAGGCTGATGAGCATGCCGAAGCCGATAAAGCTGCTAAAGAGAAAGTGGATAAGGTTAATGCGGCTGACTCGATGATATTCTCAGTTGAAAAGCAATTGGAAGAAATCAAGGACAAAGTTGACGAGGCTAAATTAGCGCCTGTTAAAGAAGCTGTGGAAGAGTTGAAAAAAGCTCATTCAGCTCAGGATATTGCTCAAATAGACACAGCTACTGAAAAATTAAATGGAGCACTTCAAGCCATCCAAGCTGATGTTCAAGCAGCGTATGCTCAACAGCAACAAGGTGGTGGAGATACAGGAGCGAATACTGAATCGTCTTCCGAGGGAGGAAACAGTGACCAGGAAGTAACAGATGTTGATTTTGAAGAGGTGAAATAATTTCTTAAAAGTCATAAAACAATAAAAAACCCCGCTAGAGCGGGGTTTTTTATTGTCAAAAAATTATTTGATATTTATGCTGTTTACGCTTTTTGAAACTAACAATAACGAAATCCTTTTTTCTTTAATTTTATAGTCAAAATCAGGAGATTTTCTAATAAATAAAAAAAGTTCATCTTCCATCACATCAAAAGATTCTATGTTCAAAAAATAGTTTTCAAAATCGTATAGAACATCTTTTTTAAATTCAAATACAATTCCTTTTAAAGGGTCTATTAAAAACAGTTTATTTTCAATTCCAGGATATGGGTGTGTTAAAATCAGATAGAAGTTTTTATACCTACCAACTTGCTGAATGGATTCCCACTCTAGTTTTTGAAGATTTTCGTAAAGAACGCCGTCCGAAACAAATAATACTTGATGTGCTGTGTCGTTTTCGATAAATACACTATGTCCTGTTTTATATAGTTCAACAGATCCCAGGCTATCGATAAATTGGGGCCAGCTGGGATTGAGTTCATATTCAGTAATTTGTCGAGCCCTGTTTAAGCGATTGGCATCAAATGTAATCCAGCTCTTTAATGTTGTATCGCATTTTTCATGAAGTTGATTTATTTTTTTTATCAATTTTCCTTTAACTAAAAGTCTATGGGGGGAAGGGGAACTGTATTGACCTTTTTTTATTTTAGGTTTAAATTTTGAATACGACGTAAAAAAGGAATGTTCATTTAATAATTTTTTTGATGAGTATGCATCCAAAAGCCAACCCAATGTTAGGTCCAAATTTTTGCTTGCTGGGATATTAAAAATAACTGAGTCTACAAATTGAGTAATTTCATTAAAATCTTGCTTTAGAAGATCATCGCAAAGAGGAATGGTATTTATTAATGAGGGATGTTTTTTTTGAGCTTTAATGTCCAAAGTACATTTTTTTGTTCCTTTTTCATAAGTCAGTATTGCAAATTGAATTTTACCTAAATAATAATTAATCTCCAGTTCTTCGGAAAAACCATCTCCATCAAAATCTTTCTTTACGAACTTTTGCTCATATTGGGCAAAAGTTAGCATAAAACTGAGTGTAAAAATTATAGTAATTATATTTCTCACATTTTATTTTTTGAATTCAGTAATTAAGGAAGTGTCAAAATATACATCCATCTTTTCAAAGTTCTTGTAAACGGTTACAATTTCAAATGTAGATTTTTTCTTTGTTTTTCTTTTCCGTTTTTTAATTCGCATACGCATCAATTGAGTAAGAACTTCAATATCCTTGTAACCAGTTACTATATAAGCAGTTTCCATGGACAAACCATCACCAGTTTGAAATATCATATTACTAAGTCTTTCATAGATTCTTCGATAGAGAGCAGCCTGGACGGTATCCTGTAGGCTATTGAACGCATAGGAAAGCTCTACATGTCCCATTAGGCAGGTGGGATAGTTTGTTACTAAGGAGTCTGCAAGTTTTTTTGCTTTAGTCCATTCGTGTTTATTGTTTAGAGCCATTACTTGCATTTCAAGTCCGATGTATTTATCAGGATTGTAGTCGGGTTGCAAAACAAAACCATAATAACCCATTGCAAGTTCAAAATCTGAGACGGTGGAATCGGGGTTGAACATTTTGAACAATAAATCATCAATATATAATTTACTGTCTCCATCATCCGTCATTAGGGTGATTTGATCCAAGGTGTAACCAAATATTTTTTTATTAAAGTGATATCCGCTTTGAGCGTAAGAAATGACACTACACAAAATTAAGAATGTGTTGAGTAATTTTTTCATGTGCTTATTACGTTTTTTGTATTTAAATGTTGCAAGTTAACTGCAAACACAGTTCCAGAAAAAATACATATAAAACTGAAACCGTTAAAAAAGAAATTCGTTAATAATTAAACAACATTTAGTGAAAATGAAAATTACTACAGAAATGTACAATGACCTAACGAACGAAACATGCATTAGTATGATCGATCGTAAAGGTGTTTTGGTTGATGAAGTAGTTATTTTCGGTTTCATACGAATCAAAATATACAGTCTACATAACTTTTATGTACAGGCTGTTTATAATAACAACGATGAAACATTACTCGAAATCAAAGCATTAATTTCACAGGATGATTGGCAGCCTTATTTGGAAACACTTGATTTGAAAGAGTTTTTTAATCTTAAAGAATAAGTTTTAATGGATTCATCGATTGTTTTAAAATTCCTTTACTGTAAACCCGTTTTAAGTCTTTAATATTATTGTTATGTATATCGGATACTTTACTAATATGCATTGCATTTAAATGTATAATGTCTTTTTTTTTACAAAGGAAATTTGTCAAGAAATGATTCATTAATCCTCCCCAGATTATTTTTTTTTGGTTCTTAAGTTGATACATAAAAATGAATTCATTCATTTTAGGCTCATGTACTAATTTATTTTTATATCCATCCGAAATTGATGAATAAATGATTTTGTCGTTGTGTTTTATAATAATTTTTGAACTCTTTTCGATTCCATTGTAATTTTCAATGTGCGTTGTGTAATACGAAACTATAATAGGGCTTTTAAGTTGAATTAAATCATTGTGATTGAATTGTGTTATTCTTTCGAGTCGATTTATATCGTATTTTCTTATGGCTTTCATGTTCGTTGTATCGGGTATGGCCTGAATTTTTATTTTTAAAAATTCTTTAAAAAGAATCGATTTGGATGAACTATATTGCTCATAATCATCAGCGAGAAACTCGTAAGTCGAATTGTTACTTATTCCATGTAAAATTGCTGCCAAAAATTTATTTTCTTTACCAGGGTAAGAAATTGAAAATGAGTTGATTTTATTTAAGTTCAACAGTGTACATGTTTCATGGATTTTTCCAAAGATGAAATTTTCAGAGAATTTACGCTTCTTATTTTTTTGAATTAAAAATTCAGGTTCGAATTTATTTTTTAAATAGTTGTAAAAGTTTTGATCTGTTTTTTTGGGGATATACGAATGTTGGGAGTGAACAGAAAACGAAAAAATAACGAAAAATAGCATCAAAATTCTCATGTGAAATGGAGTATAAAAATTATGCCAATTGTTCGATGATTTTATTTAGAGTTAAAAATTTTATTAAATCTGTAACAAAAACAGAATGTGTTTGTTTAAGCTGTATCAATTGAGTTGTGCCTTTATTTAATTGATATTGTCAATGATAAAAGGGAGTTAATTAACTCCCTTTTTGATTTATAAATCCTCCAATCTTATTGAGTTTATCACTTCGGTTGGTGAATTGTTTTCTATTTTATAAATGACTGCGACAATTTCAAGGTTAGAAATGTTTTCATTGGATGTTTCGAAAGTAAAAATTTCCCGGAATTCATTACCCGACGAGTTGGAAGTTAGTGATTTTCCTACCGTAGGGGTCAATGCAAATACAACTCTATTTTTAACAAGAAATGACTCGTTTCCATTACTTGTGTTGTGATTTATTGATTCGGATTTTCGATATGCATAAACAGCTATACTGTGACTGGAAATCGAGGTATTATAAACTCCTTTCACATATATTTTTGTTTCTTTATCGCTGGGTGTGGATTTTATACCCAATTTTATACCTGGAGTTTGATTTTGAGTGGTTTTAATTGATTCGTACCACATTAATGAATCGGTATTAAAACATGTTAAATTATTAATGTATGCCGGCCAGGTATTAAATGTGTTGTTTCCGTTTTGATCGAAAAGAAACTTTAACTCTTCTGCTGTATTTGAATATTGTGGATCTAAAATAGACGGGTACATCATGCATCCGTTAACTTCTTCAGAATTAATATCATCGATTTCTCCATTCCAAATTTTTTCAAGTTGTGGTTGACCATAGTCTGCACAAGTAGGGATCTGGGTATTACTAAAAACAAAAATGAAAGATTGATACTTGTTTTTTGTGTCAATTGAATCCCAAAAAACATCCGTTTGGTCTTCAGGAACACAACTACTCAAAATAAAAAGAATATAAATAAAGCCGATAAGTTTTTTTGACATAGTGAATTAAAGATATAATATTGTTATTTAATAGTAACACACACTTCGTGTTTTAACGTTTTTGATGTTTGCTCGTTGCCTGATAATTATTATTTTGTTGTTCTCTTTGAGTACAAAAGCCCAATATTATAATTTGGGCCAAAATCCATCTTCTACAAAATGGAGACAAATAAAAACAGATGATTTTCAATTAATATTTCCAAATGATTTTCAGGAAAAAGCACAAGAATTGGCAAATTTATTGGTTTATGCCAATGAAAAGTCACGATTAACCTTAAATACCAAACCAAGGAAAATATCTATAATTCTTCAAAATAATACTACAGTTGATAATGGTTTTGTGACTCTTGCGCCAAAGCGTTCAGAATTCTATGCTACACCTTCACAAGAAAATGATGGTGTGGATTGGTTAAAAAAGTTAGCTGTTCATGAGTATCGACATGTAATACAATTTGAGAAGTTTGAGGATGGTGTAGGCAAAGCTTTAAAATTAGTTTTTGGTGAACAGGGTATGGGCGCTTTAATTTTACTTACGACTCCTTTATGGATGATTGAAGGTGATGCTGTAGGGGTTGAAACCGAACATACTGAAAGAGGAAGAGGAGAGTATGGCCCTTTTTTAAGAGAGTTTGAAGCTCAAATAATGGAGTTGGATTCTTTAAGCTATGAAAAAGCTTCTTTTGGCTCTTTTAAGGATTACATTACTGATTATTATAAACTTGGATATTTTTTATCTGAATTTGTTAAAAATGAATACGGAACGCATGTTTGGGACAGTGTAATGCATCGATTGGTTAGAAATCCGTTTCCGCCGTATCCTTTTAGTTATCATTTAAAAAAGATTACCGGTAAGTCTACAAGTCAATTATACGGAGATTTAGTTTTCGCAACTCAAAAAAAATTAAAAAGTAAACAAGGTTTCTACGAAACTACATCAAAAGAAATTTTAACTCCGGAGTCGAAAGACTTTGTGAGTTATGAAAACCCTGTTGTGATTAACGACTCACTTTTCATTGCATGTAAAAAATCATACAATCATCCTTTGAAATTTGTTGCTGTAAGCTATGGTAAGGAGCGTGTTGTTCACACTCCAGGTAATTATGACGATAATTCTTTGAATCGACATAATTCTACCTTGATTTGGGCTGAAAAAAGGAGGCATCCACGTTGGCAATATTTAGATTATTCTGAAATAATTTTATTCGATATTCAAAAAAAGAAGCGAAAACGATTAAGAAGTAAAACGAGATGGTTTGCTCCAACTTTTAGTCCAGCTGGAGATAAAATAGCCGTGATTGAATACGCTAAAAATAATGTTCCCAGTTTAGTCGTATTAAGTATCAAAGGAAAGGAGATTCAGAGATTTTCTTTCGCGGAAGGTCAGGTTTTTCACCCAAATTGGTATACCAAGGATAGTATCGTTATCAGTCGGCTAAATGGAGATGAAAATTATTTGGAAATATTAAAATTGAGTGATTCAACATCGATAAGGTCGAAAAGTTTTTCAATTCCATTAAGCTATCCAACAAAATATAAAAACGGGTTTTTAGTTCAGACTTTAAACAGTAATAAGGATTGTATTGCTTTTTTCCAATTTAAAAATCGAGGTGAACTGAGAGAAGTTGTAAATCCTGAATTTGGATTGAAGTTTTTTTCACTGGATTACTTACAAGAAAATGTCGTTTATTCAGATTATCACAGTAAAGGTTTTAAAGTTGTTAAATCAGAAATTGAAATTGGAAATAAAATACCTTCTGATTGGTCAAGAATTCTTAAAGATTTAGCCGTTCCCAAACGGCAATTTGAAGTTTCAAAGTTTCGACCAATACTTCATTTGTTTAATTTTCACAGTTGGGCTCCTTTCTCTGTTAATCCAAATGATGAAACGGCTAATTTAGGAGCTTCTATTTTTTCTCAAAATCTTTTGGGGTCATCGAATTTGAGTTTGAATTACGATTACTTTGGTTATACAAAAAGTCAAAAAATATCCGCGAGGTATGATTTTGAGCATTTCTACCCTAAATTTTCTGTTCAAGCCTATCAGTTTATTCAACCTAAAACAACAATTCAGTCGGTTTTAGCCGATGTTCAAAGTGTTGTTTACCAAGCTGAGAGCGAGATAGAACTTTACTTTAATGGGAGTAAGTTCAGAAAATCAGCTTTTTTAAAAGGAGCTTATGTTTATGATAAAAGTAAGTATGATTTTGAGGAAGGATATATTGACACTGTATTAACATTTGAAAACACACAATGGATTGCAGCTTTTGGTATAGTTCATAAAAATGGACGTAGAGATATTTATTCTCCATGGAGTTTTGTGCTTTCATCTGCATGTTATTTTAATTTAAATGAAAATCAAAATGCTCAGGTATTGAATATTTATTCAACTATACCCGGAATATTAAAAAATGATGGGTTTAAATTTTTATTAGGTAAGCAATGGGGAACGGATGTATTTGTTCCGGATTATTTGGGCGAGCCTCGTGGCGTATTGAATCAAAGTTACTCAAGAGGAGAGAAGTTTACAGCTCAATATGCAATTCCTCTATTTTATCCCGATTGGAAAATAAGTAGGCTGGCTTATGTACAAAGAGTCAGGTTGGATTTGTTTTATGACTATTTACAGGTAAACGATGATTTAGATAACGGCTATTTCAGTTCACAAGGAGGTACTCTTTATTTGGATTTCAACCCATTTAGATATTCTTACTTATCTACTTTTGGTGTTCAATTGGGATTTGATCGAAATGGCAACTTATTTTTTGCTCCGAGCTTCTATTTTAGCTACTAAATTAAATAAACAGCTTCTTTATTTGCATTCATCTCCACATGAATATGGTCTTGAAGAGTTGTTGAAACAGTTAAGCCTACAAATGATGGTTTAATTGGGTAAACACTATGGTTTCTATCAACTAAAACGAGTGGTCTTATTGCTTTGATTGGTGATTCTAAAAAGTATTTGGCAGCATACATTAAAGTTTTACCACTGTTGCTAACATCATCTACAATAACAACTGTTTTGTTTGCATAGTCTTCTGATCGTAAAGGACATTTTAATTTATCAGCCAATGGATTATTTTTATTTATCTCAATTTCAGTTCGATTAATTTTTATTGAAGAAATTGATTCAAGCTGGTCAGCAACTCTCTGAGCAATAGTGTTCCCATTGCCTGGAACTATTCCACAGATAATAATTTCTTTTTCAGCAAAGCATAATTCATGAATTTGATGAACGATTCGGTTGATTTTAGCTTGAATTTGTTCCTTACTTAATAAGATAGTTTTTGTACTCATAGCCACTAAAGTATTGTTTATTTAATTCTTTAACAAAACAACCATTGATTAATAATTCTATCAAAAAAGAATTAAAATAAAATAATTTGTAAAAGCTTTAAAAAACGTCTTAATTATGTTCTCAAACTTCTTATTTTTGAGAAAACAATTTTGGAATGAACACTTTAACAAACGCTGAATTTAGATTTAAAAATCAAACTTCTTATTACAAGGGAAAAGTAAGAGAGGTTTATGGAATAAATGATGATTTATTGGTTATGGTTGCTTCCGATAGAATATCCGCTTTTGATGTTGTTCTTCCAAAGGGAATACCCTTTAAAGGGCAGGTTTTAAATCAAATTGCCTACAAGTTTTTGAAGGCCACCGAAGATATTGTTCCCAATTGGCTAATTGATTCTCCAGACCCCGTGGTTTCCATAGGAAAAAAAGCTGAACCTTTTAAAGTAGAGATGGTCATCAGAGGATACTTAACAGGTCATGCTGCCCGAGTATATAAATCCGGTTCAAGAACGTTATGTGGAGTGAGTTTACCAGAAGGATTGAAAAATAATGAAAAGTTTCCAAAACCAATAATTACACCTACTACTAAGGCAGATGAAGGACACGATGAGGATATTTCAAGAGAGGAAATAATCTCAAAAGGAATTGTTTCTGAAACGGATTATCTTCAACTTGAAAAATATACTCGTGAACTTTTTCATCGAGGTACTGAACTTGCTGCAGAGAAAGGGTTGATTTTAGTCGATACGAAATATGAGTTTGGTAAAGATAAAAATGGAAAAATAATACTAATTGACGAGATTCATACTCCCGATTCATCTCGATACTTTTATGCCGATGAATATGCTGAAAGGCTGGCCAATGGTCAAGACCAAAAGCAATTGTCAAAGGAGTTTGTTCGTCAGTGGCTGATCGAAAAAGGTTTTCAAGGCAAAGAAGGTCAATTGATTCCAGAAATGACACCAGAGTATGTTCAGTCTGTTAGTGACAGGTATATTGAGCTTTATGAAAAAATCATTGGCGATTCTTTCCAGAAGGCTGATGTTTCTAACATATCTGAACGGGTTAAGTCCAATGTAGAAAGCTTCTTAAGTTCAATTTAGAAAAATCTAGTTTAGCTAAATATAGGATATTTAAGGTACAATTAAATTAAATAGATTTAAGGGTCAAATTTCGTGACTGAAATTTAGATTTATCCAAAAAAACAAGTTTTCTTTGTGTACAAGGATTTAATAAAAAAGTACAAATGAAAAAACTGAAAACTGCTGTTTTTTTGATGGTTATCCTTTCTTCTTGTGTAAAAGATGACTACGATTTAAACCCAATAAAAGTTCAATATTCTCCTGAAATTGCTGCTCCTCTATTTAAAACCACGATAGAAGCTGGTCAAATTTTGACGGCCCTTGATTCAACTCTTTTAACAGAAAACAGTGATAAACTTTTGGAATATCGATACTCTGACCAAGTTTATTCCGTTGAATTATCCGAGTTTATTAATATCGACGACGTTAACTTTAATTTTGAATTTCAACTTGATCCTTTATCCATTGAGGATATACCACAATTTCAAACTTCAATTTCCTTGCAATCGGTTACCGACAATGATCCTGTTCTTTCCACTCTGGTAAATGGTCTCACGGGAGTTGATTCATGTGCAAATGCTTTTCCTTTTGTTCCAAGCATAGATGTTCCTGATGTCACTTTACCAATTTCAGGAGCTCCTTTTGTATCGGCTACTTTTTCGAGTGGTGAATTGGAGGTAGAATTGAAAAATGGTTGGCCCACGCCTATTAATAATGTTCAACTTCGACTAAAAAATCAATCCGACAATTCCATTATTGGTATATTGAATTATAATGAAATACTACCCGGAGACTCCTTGACCGATGTTATTGATTTAGCAGGTAAAACAGTAGAGTCTAATATGGTAGGTGAGTTTGTTAGTGTTTCTTCAGCGGGTACAAGTGGTCAGCCAGTTTGTGTCAGTCTTTTCGACGAAATTGTAGCGACAATCAATGGTACTAATTTTGTTGTTGTTTCAGGGTCTGCAGTCTTTCCCAATCAAGAGGTTTTAAACGATACTATTGACTTTTCTATGAATTTAGCTTCAGGAGAAGAGTTGGAAACATTAGAATTAAAATCGGGTAATTTAGTTTTTCAGGTAGATTATGAAATTGAAGAAGCTGCTAAATTATATATTGAGTTACCCTATGCAAAATCTGGAGGAGTTCCGTTTCTTGATTCTATATTCATTGGAGGAGGTCCAACAATTGTAAATAAAACATTTGATTTGTCTGGGTATTCTTTTGATTTGAGTAAGGAAGGTCAATCTGTTAATGCTCTTGAGGCAATAATTAGAGGCAACCTCGAAAGCTCAGGAACCCCCGTAAGCTTTGATACTTCGAATTCAGTTACTGCTGATATTACAATGAGTAATATTCAGCCTCTTTTTATAGATGGTTATTTCGGAAGTCAGTCTTTGAATCTAGATCCTGAAACATTTGATTTTGATTTGGGAGAAGCTCAGATATTTGAAAAAATAAATTTTGCAACTCCCACTGTCACAATTGGTTTTCATAACACTTTTGGTATACCAATGGGAATATCAAGTTTAGATTTAATTATGAAAAGAGATGATCAGATGGATTCTTTGGATGCATCGGCAGTGATTCCTTTTGATATATTAAGTGGGAATATTGCTTCCCCGGATGTTCCTGTAACGAGTGAACTGATACTTGGAAACACGACTAATATAGCTGATTTGATTAACATTTGGCCAAACGTCGTTACTACTGGGTTTGCGGGTGCTATAAACCCGGATACTTTGAATGATGGTAAATATAATTATGCGCTTGATACCAGTAAATTGAATATTACCCTTGATTTATCCATTCCGCTTTATGCTACAGTAGATGATTTTACCATACAGGATACCATTGAGATTGATTCCTCACTTTCTAATGGTTTTGAATATGTTAAACACGCATCAATGAGAACTAATATTGATAATGGATTTCCTTTGCAGGCCTCTGTGAAGATTTACATTACTGATGAAAACTATCTTGTTTTGGATTCATTGGAGACTTCTGACAGCAGTGACGTTTTAATTGAAGCAGCCACAGTTAATTCATCTACTGGTGATGTCATTTTTAACGGTGTTAGACAGGCTGATTTAATTGCGGATGAAGACGATGTTAATTTGTTAAAGGTTCCGGGTAATAATATAATTATTTCCGCGATTTTAAACACTGCTAATTCGGGTGCTAATGTTAATATTTATTCTGATTACACTATGGAAATAAAAGTAGGTGTTAAAGCCAAGGTATTCATAGAAGAAGAAATAGAATTGTCTAATCCTAGCGATAATCAAGATTAAAATGATGAAAAAGATATATACAATTGCAACTGTTGTTTTGTTGTCGTTTAATTTTGCGGGAGCTCAGTATGCTCATCAACAAACCCTATACAACAATCTTCCTCAGGCTAAATATACGAATCCTGGTATACTTCCTGAGTACAATGGTTATTTTGCCATACCTGCCTTATCTGGTTATGGAATAACCGCCTCAAATAGTGGTTTTACTTTTAATGATTTGTTTCAAGATGGTAATGTAAGCCCAAATAATTTATTGTCTTCTATTCAAAACAAAAATCTACTAAATTTTGGTACAGCTCTGGATGCAATTGCTCTTGGAGTAAAATTTGGTAAGAACTTTGTGTCATTTAATTTAACTCCAAAAACTGATTTTAATTTAGGATATAGTAAAAGTGTTTTTGATTTTTTGATTAATGGAAATGCAGCTCACATAGGTAAGACAATTTCGCTGGATGGGTTTTCATTTGATTTTTCAGCGTATGTGGAAACAGGAATAGGATATACACGAGAGATTAATGAGAAAATTAGTGTTGGTGGTCGATTAAAACTGCTTTCAGGGTTGGCCAATGCAAGTGGAAATTTTGATGGAATTAGCCTATATACAGATCCTAACGATTATTCACTAACCGCTACTTCAAATTTCGCTATTAATGGATATGGAACCTTTTTTGCAGATTCTTTAATTGCAGAGCAAATGGGAAATCCTCCTGCTTTTAATATTAATAATCTTGGTTTGGGTATTGATTTTGGTGCCAATTATCAGTTTTCCGAAAATTTACAACTTTTTGCAAGTGTAATAGACTTAGGTTATATAAGATGGTCGGAATATGGAGAAACATTATATAATGAAGGTGCTTCGTTTAAATTTGAAGGAATGCCAATGGACGATTTGTTTAATACAGATGATAATTCATCTAACGATGAGTCTAATTCTTTTGATAACATTGTCGATACTATCGCAGAAACATTTAATCTGCAACGTTCTCAAATCGGTTATTCAACAGGGTTAAAAACAAAAATATATGCAGGTGCATCTTACTCCTTAACAGATTATTTTAATTTTCAAGGTATGTTATATGGAAGGGTGTTTAACAACAAACTCTATCCTATGTATATGTTTTCTGGAGGGGTGAATTTAAAAAAATGGTTTTCAGCTAAGTTGACATATAGTGGAACGAATAAAACTTATGATAATATTGGTGCAGGTTTCGTACTTCACTTAGGTGCAGTGCAACTGTATGCAATGATGGATAATGTTTTTGGTTTAACACAAATTGACTACACCAGGAATTTATCAGGAAGCTTTGGACTAAACTTTGCGTTCAAAAATAACGACGATAAAAAGTTAAAACGAGCTAAAGAAAAGAAAAAGAAGGCTGAAAGGAAAAAGGAGAAGGCTGAGGACAAAAAGGAGAAGGCTGAGGACAAAAAGGAGAAGGCTGAAAGGAAAAAGGAGAAGGCTGAGGACAAAAAGGAGAAGGCTGAGGACAAAAAGGAGAAGGCTGAAAGTAAAAAGGAGAAGGAATTAAAGTCTGAAATAAAGCAAGAGAAATCAGATGCGAAAGAGATAAAAAAGGAAGCCAAGTCCATCAACGAAAAGGAGAAGGAATTAAAGTCTGAAATAAAGCAAGAGAAATCAGATGCGAAAGAGATAAAAAAGGAAACCAAGTCCATCAACGAAAATGAGAAGGAATTAAAGTCTGAAAAAAAGCAAGAAAAATCAGATGCGAAAGAAATAAAAAAGGAAGCCAAGTCCATCAATGAAAAGGAGAAGGAATTAAAGTCTGAAACAAAGCAAGAGAAATCTGAATTGAAAGAAATTAAAGTAATTGAGAATGAAAAAACTCAGAGTTCTCAAGATGGAACCCTCGAGGAAATACCACATTCTGAAATTGTTGAAAAAGATAGTGTTTACAAATCTAAGTTGAATGATATTGAGCTTTTTAAAGATTCTGTTCCTGTAATGACTATAGATAGCGTTGGAATTATTGACTCTTTGAAACTGTCTCCTATGGGCGGAGGTCTTTAATATTCAGTATGGAAAAAAGTCTTCATTTAAAGCTTTTTTATACTGAGTCAAAAAAAAGCCAAATTGAAATTCAAGATATTTTTAATAATCTTGAACAAAGTAAGGGTGAAAGTTATTTTTATCATGTTTTATTTTTAAAACTTCATCTCCTGCATGCACAAGCTTTAGCTCTGAATTTCGGTGCAATTGAATCAATGGCTAAAGTTTTGTCAGATATATTTTTTCAAGTAAAATTAGGTAACCTGGATTTAAATGATGCTTCATTTAATGCCACAAAAGAAGGGATAAAGATTCTGGGGGAACTAATAGAAGCTTTAAATACTGGTGAAAAAATTAAATATCTTTTCTGTAAAACTCAAATGGGTGAAATTTTGAAGGAGGACGCTAAATTGGGTAAATCACAAACCTTATGACTTAAAAGTAGTAAATTTAATTTCCTTATTTAGAGCTTTTCTTAAAAAGAATTGAATTCCTCCATTCACAATAAGAACTTCAATATTTGTGCCTTCGCATATTTCAAGAGCCTGAATTTTTGATTGCATTCCGCCTGTTCCCAATCCGTTGTCGACATCTTGAATGAACGGTTTTATTTCATCAATACTTTTGACTTCTTCAATTAGTTTTGCATTTGGGTTAAGGTTAGGATTTCCATTAAAGATACCATCTATATCAGACGCAATTACCAGCTTACTTGCGCCAACAAGTTCTGCTACCATGGCTGAAAGTTTATCGTTATCGCCTAATATTATTTCTTCAACTGCGACGGTATCATTTTCATTAACAATTGGGATATAGTCGTGTTTTAAAAGCTCTAGTATCGTTTCTTTTGTATTTACTCGAGAATCATTTCCTTTTAAATCATAATGGGTAAGAAGACATTGTGCAGCATTTAAACCAAAATCATTAAAAACTTCAATGTATATCTGCATTAATTTAGGCTGGCCAATAGCAGATAGAGCGGATTTATTTTTGATTATTTTTTTCTCGCTATTCAATTTAATAAACTGACGAGCGGTTGCAATTGCACCTGAAGACACTAAAATGACACTGTATTCTTTTTTTAACTCAAGGATTTGTCTCGAGATATCTTCGATTTTTCCTCGAGAAATATTTTCTGTTCCAGCAGTTAAAGTAGAGGTGCCTATTTTTAAAACTATAATCGGTTTCATTATCCTCTTATTTGTCCGTTTCCTTTAATAAACCATTTATTGGTAACCAATTGTCCAGTCGCGACAGGCCCTCTAAAGTGAAGCTTTTGTGTAGATATTGCTATTTCAGCTCCAAAACCCAGTTGCCCTCCGTCTGTGAATCGTGATGATGCATTTTGATATACAGCAGCACAATCAACTCTGTTTTGAAAATCTTCTGCTGTTGCATCATTCGATGCTACAATTACCGCTGAATGTCCTCCGGAATGTAAGTTTATTTTATCGATGGCTTCATCTATATTGTTTACTTCTCCAAGAAGAATCTTTGCAGCTAAAAATTCATCAGAGTAAACATTCTCCTCCATTTTATGAACTCCATTTATTGCTTCTATTTGCTCCCCATCCGCTAATATTTCCATATTCAATCGGGCTAATTCCTGTACCAAAGTTTCCACTTTTTCAGAGAAATTAGGTAGACTTTTATGAATTAAAACTTTATCGATTGCATTACAAACACTCAATCTACTTTTTCCATTCAGCACTATGTCAATAGCCATGTCAAAATCACATTTGTCATGGATGTATACGAAGTTGTTTCCCCGTCCGCTAATGAGAAGAGGAACCGAAGTATTTGTTCTGATATAGTTGATTAAACCTTCTCCTCCTCTAGGGATAATCAGGTCTAGTTTGTGCGTATTTTCTTTTAATAGCTTTTGTGTTTCCTCTCTATTGATATCCAGGTAGGTAACAAAATCGCTTGGAATATTATTTTTTTCTAAGGCTTTGTGCCAGAGACTGACTAAAAAAAGGTTTGAATTTTTAGATTCTTTTCCTCCTTTTAACAAAATTTTATTTCCTCCTTTAAAGGCAGTTATCGCAGCTTCAATAGTAACATCTGGACGAGATTCATAAATAATAAGTATGTTCCCAAAAGGGACTACCTTATTTTGCACAAGCATACCGTTTGGGTGTGTATATTCATGAAGAACTTTACCCTGAGGATCTGCATCGGAGATAATTTCTTCAACTGCTGAGACCATTCCGTCTACCTTTTTTTCGTCGACTTTTAATCGATCAATCAGAGTAGGATCGATATTTTTAGCATTATCTAAATCAATTTTATTTTGAGCAATAATTTCCGATTTGTTTTCGTCAATTAGTTTGGCTAAATCTTTTAGCGCTCTATTTTTTGTTTCAGTAGAAAAAATCATATTCTAAAGTTCGTAATATATTATGAATTCCCAAGCTCTAAAGCTCGTTTATAAGCAGCAAAAGCCCCTTTTTTGATAGAATCTTTAACATTGTTGCTTTCAAATGAGTTGATAGCTTCAATTGTTGTGCCTCCTTTTGAACACACTTTTTCAATCCATTCCGATGTTGAGAGATCGTTTCTACGATATAATTCAACCGCACCATCAAAAGTTTGACTTACTATTTTTTTTGCTTCTTCTTCGGAAAACCCAAACTCTTTAGCGGCATTTATAAGGCCTTCCATAAAGTATAAAATGTATGCTGTCCCACTTCCTGACAATCCAGTTGATTTATCAATGTCATCCTCGGTTTTTACTTGAATCACTTCTCCTGTTGACTCCAAAATTTTAACAACAATTTTTTCTTCTTCAATAGAGAGATTTTTGGATGCAGTAAATGCCGTCATTCCTTTCCCTATCATTGCAGGCAGATTAGGCATTGAACGGACTATTTTTTCTAGGCCTATACCACTCTCAATAGTACTTATTTTTACTCCAGCCATAACGGAAATAACAACTTGGTGTTTACTAGTGTGATTTTTGATGGATTCAAACACATTTTTGGCATGAAAAGGTTTTACCGCAATTAATAGTATATCTGCATTTTTAATGCAGTCTTCAGCATTGTCATATACATCAAAATCAGGTTCTGTCTTTACAAGTTGTGTGAATACATCTCCTGTTTCTAAAATTGAAATTTTTTCGGTTAATAAACCTGCTTGGTGGATTCCTTTTGCGTAGGTTAGGCCCATATTTCCACCTCCAATAACGACTAGTTTCATGATGTAAATATAGTAAAGGGCTTTTCAAATATGAAGTATAATGGTCACTGTAATTATGAATAAAATTATTCTTTATCTTTTATTATTCAAGTACTAAAATCAAGTCGAAGGATTCTTTGGAGGGCTAAGGTTAATCAATACTGGTTTCTCCCATTAAATTTCCATACCTATGGTAGTTAATGGATAAACTTTGTTCTTTAAGATAGTTTAGTAGTTCGAATCTTCCATTTGCAATTGGAGTTTTATTGTAAATATGTAGGCTTTTTTTGTGGCAATTTTTGACAAAGTCCTCTGGAAGTGAAGAAACTAAGCTTCTAATAATGGTTTCATCCCCTATATGATCTAGAAGATGATTTAGATTATAATTATTGTTTGAAGCAAAATAGTCGTTCAGAACAATATGATCAAAAGGTATGTTTAATACTTTACACGCTGTGAGAACTATTTTTAAATACTCGTTTTTAGTTTTCTTATCGCTAAGAATTAATATTTTTTTTGCCTTTAGATACCTAAAAATATTATGTTGACCTCTAATTTTTGAAGAGTCAGTTTCTCTGCTAAAATGTTCTTCGTAAATTTTACTGAAGTTCTTTTCTATGTTTGAAAGAGATGTTTTTTCAGGTTCAAAATTTATAAATTGTAGAACATAATTTGGACCTCCAGCTTTCATGCCAAACCCGAAAGATGATGCCTTCATACCGCCAAAGGGTTGTCTCTCTACAATAGCCCCAGTTGTGCTTCTGTTTGCGTATAAATTCCCTGCTGTAATTTTATTCTTCCAGTGGTTTATCTCGTCAATTGAAAGAGTTTCAATTCCATTGGTTAGTCCAAAAGGAGTTCCATTTGCCAATTCAATAGCTTCGTTTAGGTCGTTTGCCTTCATTACGCATAGTATTGGTCCGAATAATTCATTGTTGTATTCGAAATCTTTTTTGGATATTCCCCACTTAATACCAGGTGATAGTATCTGGTTACCTTTTTGCTTGGGTTTTAACAACCATTCTTGATTTTTTGTGTTGTTGAGTACATGCTTTATTTTATTGTTTATAGGAACCGCTAATGGTCCAATCTTAGTCGAAAAGTCCCATGGGTTGCCTACCTTTATGCTTTCAGCGGCATCCTTTAACAAAACTCTAAATTCTTTGTCCTCAAACACTTCTTTTTCTAAGATTAGCAGAGAAGTTGCCGAACATTTTTGACCACTGTTTCCAAATGCCGAATTTACAACGTTTGTTATCGCTTGTTCTCTATCTGAAAGGGCAGTAACTATGGTTGCATTTTTACCACCTGTTTCAGCATGTAAGTTTAGATGAGGGTTTCTTTGTAATAAAAATTGGGCTGTATCAGTTCCGCCTGTTAAAATAACTGCATCGAAAACATTACCAGAGCTTAAGAAATCATCAAGAATACTTTCTTCACAAGGTAAAAACGCAAAAGCATCTTTTGGGATTCCAGAATCCCAAAGGCATTTACTAATTGTGTAAGCCGTGGCAGCGGCATTTTGAGAAGGTTTAAGTATCACTCTTTTTCCAGCTGCGAGAGAAGCCAATACTCCACCAATGGGTATTGCAATTGGAAAATTCCATGGAGAAAGAACTAAGTTAATTCCAGAAGAATGTATTTTAATACCTTCTTTTTGTAAATCTAAAATCGATTGTGCGTAGTAGTTTGCAAAATCAATTGCCTCAGAAACTTCAACGTCAACCTCAATGGGGATTTTCCCAAGCTCCGATACCGCAACACCTATTAAGTCAGATCTTCTTTCAGACATTAATTTAGCAGATTTCTTAATGAGCTTATATCTGTCTTCCGGTTTCATTTGATACCATATAGAAGATGTTTTTATTATCGCTTCATAGTCTTCTTTTTTTGCTAATTCATATTCCCAAGGAAGTTCATTTCTCCAATTTTTTTGGCGAATTTTTAACCGTTTATTTTTCGGATGAGAACCAACAACGGGAACAACAGAAATAAAAGGATTGTTTAACCACTTTTTCCGGATTGTTCTAATCCATTCTCGGTTAGATTCTATCGTCCAGTCTGTGTCTGGACAGTTGGTGAAGGCATTCTCTATTTGATATTTTTCATTGAATCGATTTTGACTACGATTGGGTTTACTTTCCAAGGAATCTAATTTTTTAAGTGAATCGAGAAACTGATTTTTTAAAAGATTCCATTTTTCCGAACCAACATTAAGTTTAAATCCCTCTTTTAAGAAATTTCCGTCCTGTGTTCCCTCATCCAATCTTCTTACCAAGTAGGCAATGGCATTTAAATAATTTTCTTTTTCTACAATAGGTGTATAAAGAATGAGGTTCACGTTTTTTTTATTTATTTCGATTACGGTCGATTTTGCCATGCCTTCTAGCATTTCAAAATCGACATATTTTTCAAGATTGTTTTTGAGAGTCAGATTTAAACAAAATGCTAAATCAAAAATATTGTGAGAGGCCACACCTACATTTAAGTACTTTGCAGAAGAATGGTGAAGCAGTTCCAGCAAAATCTTTTTATAATTTGCGTCGGTATCTATTTTTTTCGAATAGGTTGCAAGAGGCCATCCGTGCATGGATGCTTCAGTTTTTTCCATTTCCAAATTAGCCCCTTTTACAATGCGAACTTTAATGGGTGCTCCTCCGTTCTTTACTCTTTCTTTTGCCCAGTCTTTCAGCATTATTGCTTCTTGAAATGTATCAGGTAAATAGGCTTGAAGAACAATACCTGCTCGTATGTTTTTGAATTCGGGCTTATTTAAAGTTTTTTTGAATGTTTTAAGTGTAATGGATAAATCTCGATATTCCTCCATATCAAGATTTATAAATTTTTCAATACCAGTAGACTCTTTAATTTTTAAAATTTCATTGTAAAGTTTGGATAGTCGAGGAATGCATTCTTCTATCACTTCATCATGTGCAATAGTGTTAATTTGAGAATGTATCGTTGATAGTTTAATAGACAAATAATTTACATCCTCATAATTTAAAATCTCTATGTATTTATTTAGTCTTTCTTTTGCTTCAAATTCACCTATTAATGTTTCTCCAATAGGGTTTACATTTAGTGTTATTCCATACTTTTTTCGTTTATTAACGTGTTTTTTGAATTCATTAGAGTTTTTAAAAAATACAACTGGACTTGTAACTTCTTGGATTTGACTCAGCATAAAAGGAATACTGACCGATGGGAATTTATACCCAATAATTCGATAAAGTCGAACGAGAACATTTTCCGAGGGGTTGAAAAGGTTTTTATGTGCATCTGTTGAATTGAAAAGGTTGATAACAAATTCGGATATTTTACTGAAGTTTTGACTTCTAAAAGCTACATCCATCAGTTTTATCAAAAAGTGTTTACTTTCGGGTGATTTTAGTAGTGGGGCTAATCGGTTGGAAAACGGACTTGACACGTGTTTGCTGTCTTGCAGTTGAATATCTTTAGCCAATTCAATGGTTTGATTGATTAATTCATCTGTGACTTTGTTTGCCATACTACATTATTACTCATAAGAACTCTTATGAATCATAACGAATAAAAAATCAGAAAAGTTATTTGCCAACAGGCGTTAATCCGATTTATTAAAATTCAGCAATAACTGATATTTCTACATTTACATCTTTGGGGAGCCTTGATACTTCTACGCATTCTCTAGCGGGATAATTTTCCCTAAAATAGGATCCGTAAACTTCATTAATTCTTGTAAAATCGTTTAAGTCCTTGCAAAAAATAGATGCTTTTACAATGTTGGATAAACTTAATCCGGCTTTTCTTAAAATTGCATCGATATTTTTCATTACTTGATGCGTTTCAGCCTCAACTGACTCAGTTACCAACTCCATTGTTTCAGCGATAAAAGGAACTTGTCCTGAAACAAATAATAAATTTCCAGTTCGAACAGATTGATTATACGGTCCAATAGGAGAGGGAGCATTTTCTGTGTTAATTATTTCAGCCATGTATTTGAGTTTTTATTAGTTTCGTATTCTTTCATTAAAAGTTTTAGGCGGTATAATATTTTTCAGCATACTCGCTTTCGGGGATATTGTGAAGGTACAAAACAAACCATCCTGAAAAGGAAACCAATTCATTTTCATTTCCCAGCAGTGTAAATTTCTTGTGAAGTTTAAATACCCTTCTTTTGCAAAATTTTTAGTTTTGAGGTTTACGGGTAACCTATAGTTAAATTCTGTTTTTTTTGTTAGTTGTACTTTTCCAATTACGTTAAAATTTTGGAAAGAAGAAGCGTCTAATTTTTGTTTTTTATAATTGTAGGTATAACTAATGTCCATTGTCCATCCAAAATTATCTTGTGGTGTTTTATCCAAACCAAAAAGCCATTTGGTAAACATATTTCTGTTTAAACTTAATGAACTTTGAACTACAAAATTGGTTAATCTACCGACTTGTCCACTTTTCCATAATAATTCATCATAAATGTCTCCATTTTTATCAAGCGCGTAAGGTGATATTGTAGCAAAAACCGATAATTGCTTTAAAAAATATGGTGCCGCATTTAAATCTACTGTAAGGTCTTTCCAGTTTAAAGAGTCATTTATGAAGTTATAGCCGGATGACACTATAAATTTACTAATGACGTTTATTTTTTTATTTTTCAACCCTGTAGAATCGGAAAGATCTTTTATTTTAGATTGGAGGTTTTGGTGCAAAACAAAATTTAAACTTGCTGCTTTGCTCCCATTTGGGCGATACATAGCGGTTGAATATTTGTTGTATTCTGTATTTTTATTTGCAACCGTGTCAAAAGCAATTTGGTTTATGTTTTGCGCATCAATAAAAAAATCTGGTCGGTACTGTATATTTGCAGATGGCGTAATTTGATGACGTAATGCTTTTAAGTAGCCTCCTTTTGAAAACTTATAGGTACCAAATATTTTGGTGTTAATTCCAAAATTGCTCAATGTAAAGTCGTAAGCATGATTAAACGTGTTAGTTGTGTCATTTGTTAACCCATTTTCAGTTTGAATTTTTGATATCTCTTCAGTAATTAAATAAGAGTTCCAAGTTAATCTAGGGGTTGTGACGTTGAGATATTTGAAAAAGGTAACTCGTTTAGAAATATCTATATCAACTTTAGCTTTAGCTCCGTTTCGTATGCTTTGTAATGTTTTATTGCTGAAAAAGGTGGAGTCTCCGGTTGTTACTTGGCTTTTTGTCTCTGCATTTCCTCTAAATGTGAAAATCCCTTTATTTACTGCACGTATGCTCAAATTGGCTTTTGGTAAAGTCATTGAGATTCGTTTTTGGGAAAAGTTTTGATTTAAACTGGAAGTTGTTGTTAAATTCCATTTTTTATCTGTCCATCCCCATCTGATTTGAGAGTTGTTCACCCCTTGAACAGTGGAGACGGCTGTTGCTTGACTTAAGTTTTGTGTCTGGTTAAATTTCGGGGACCTATAGTCAATAGCTACTCCAAAATTGCTTTTGGGGTGCGCTTTCGAGTCTTGTTGGAAATTCCACCTCAAATTAAAATCTTTTGTGATTTTATACCCACTTATATCAGGAGTTCCTGAAACAGCTTTGGTGTGCTGGAAAAATATATTTCCATTGTATTTATACCTTTTTTTGTATTTGAACTCTCCAGAAAGTATAGTCCTCCCTGAGAAATAAACGCTTGATAAAAATTCAGCGTGTATGTAATCGTTTATCGCCCAATGATAACCCAAGTTATCTAATCCAATTGACCCGTTTCTAACATCATAACCTGGAATAAGTATTCCTGATTTTCTTTTTTGATTGTTTGGGAAAATCCCAAAAGGCAACCATATTGGGGTTCGTAGTTCTCTTATTATAAGGTTGGTTGGGCCGACAACTATTTTTTTACCTGGGATAACTTTTAATTTTCTTGATTCAAAGTAAAAGTGAGGGTGTTCGTGATCACAAGTGGTGAGTTTTCCTTTTGTTAAAAAAATATCGTTGTTGGGCATTTTTTTTCCTACGTCTGATAACAAATACATTTCACCTTCCTGAGTAGCTGCTTGAATGATTCTTCCTTTTTTAGTGTTAAAGTTGTATTTCATTTCAGGGGCTTCAAAACTATCCCCGTCATCCGTGAAAATAACCTTTTTCAATATTTTACCCGTTAAGCTGTCTTTTTTACAAAATGCATGAACTTCATTTTTTCCAATAAAAACTTTGATTTTTTCCGCCTCAAGTGATATTTTATCGTATTCAACTTTCGCCTCTCCAAATAGGTATACTATTTGATTGGTGTTATCAAAATTAATGGAATCTTTGGCAGTGTATTTAACAGGAAAATCGGGAGCGCCTTCTGATATTCGATCTTTAAAGAGAGAGTCTTTAGTAAGAGTGTCCGGCGATATGGTCAGCTCACTCGTGTCTGGAAAATATGTTTGTAAGGGGTTAAAATACAGTGTTTTTGAAAAACCATTGTTAATTAATAATCCAAGCAGAACTGCTAAAAACCTTGAAGTTATATTTAATTTTGATAACAAGATTATACTATTCCTTTTAGGAAACTGTTTTAACAATGTGAAAATGGTGTTTAAAATTACACAAAATTTAGGGGCTAATTTGTTCATCGTAAACAAAAATTATACCCAAAGTGTGAAACGCGGAAGGTTATCCTTTCTTATAATTCTTTTGCTTTTGTTCACCAATTTATTTTCATTCAGCCAGAAAGACTCTACTCGCTCCCAGAATTTCAAAGTTAAAACTGTAGTAATTGATCCCGGACATGGTGGGCATGATCCCGGTTGCTTAGGTTCTTCATCTAAAGAAAAACATGTTTGTTTAGGTATTGCATTGAAATTGGGAAAACTTATAAAAACGCATTGTCCGGATGTAAAAGTTATCTACACGCGTGAAAAAGATGAATTTATAAAATTACATGAGAGAGCAAATATTGCCAATAAAAATAAAGCGGATCTTTTCATAAGTATTCATGCAAACTCAGCAGAAAATAAATCCGCATATGGTACGGAGACTTATGTTATGGGTACGAAGTATACAGATCGAAATCTTGAGTTGTCCAAAAGAGAAAATTCGGTAATTCTGATGGAAAAAGATTACGAGAAAAATTATGGTGGCTATGATCCAAACAGTCCAATGACCAATATTTTAATGGGGTTGTATCAACAAGAATATCTCCAGTCAAGTATTAACTTTGCAAATAAAGTTGAACATCAGTTTTCATCCAGAAACAATCGACACAGCAGAGGAGTTCGTCAGAGAGTTTTGTTGGTAATGTATCGTACTACCATGCCCAGTGTGTTAATTGAGGTTGGGTTTTTATCGAATTCAAAAAATCAAGCGTTATTAAAAGAACAATTGGGTCAAGCAGAGACTGCTGGTGCTATTTTTAGGGCCTTTGTTGAGTATAAACGTGAGATGGAAGGAGTCAGTTCAAGCGAAATTATTTCAGAGGAGGCAAAATTATTCGCCGGTTGGGATTCAACTTTAATCAATGTTTTGAACATTAAAATGAATCAGGATAAAGTGATAGAATTACAAAAAAAAGTAGAGTTAAGTAAAGATTCAGTGGCTAAGGTCGTTCAAACTTATAAAACTGAGGAAGCAAAAAAAGAAAGTGAAAAACGCAATCCAAAAAACAATGAAGTTCTTTTTAGAGTTCAAATAACTTCATCAAGTAAAAAAATACCCTTAAATTCACGCAAGTTTAAAGATGTAAAAGACGTTTTTGAATACAAAACTGGTGATGTTTTCAAATATGCAGTAGGCAATTGCGTTACTCAAGAGGAGGCCATTGAACTACAGAAAAAAGTTAGACAAACTAGTTTTAGTGATGCTTTTGTTGTAGCTTTTTATAAAGGGGAACGAGTTTCTGTAAAGAAAGCTAAAGAACTTATAGCTCAAGGAAAACAGTAAAAATTGGAAAACAGTGAGTAAGGAATTTAAAATAGGATTAACTGTAACTTCAGCAATTTTCATGCTCTATTGGGGGGCGAACTTTTTGTCGGGAAATGATGTTTTTTCCGCTGATAAAGGTATTTATGCAAAATATAAAAACCTCGATGGGTTGGCATCTTCAAGTGGCGTTAACTACAGAGGTAATCAGGTTGGTTCCGTTAAAACGATTCAGTTTGACTCAAGCGCGGTGGATGGTTATTGCTGGGTAGTTAAATTTGAAGTTGAAACGGATGGGATTGTTCTTCGCGATAGCTGTATAGCAATGATTTCCTCCGTCGGGTTATTAGGAACTATGGTTGTTGAATTGTCTGATATAAACAAAGGAAAAAATTATGTTCAGATTGGAGACACTCTTATTGGTAAATTGTCGCCTTCTTTGAAAGAGGAGGTTGATGTAAGGTTACGCCCACTTCAGAAAAAAGTTGATTTACTCCTGGAAGATATCGATAAGTTGGCAAAAACTTTGCTCGTGGTAATGGACGATAAAACGCAAAGTAGTTTGAAAAAATCTTTTGAACAAATACCACTTGCAATGGCTAATATTTTGCATGCAACTAAGTCACTGGACTCTATCACTACGGATTTAAAAGACGCCAAGGTAGAGAGGATTGTAGATCATATCGAATCTTTAACCAAGACATTGAATAACAACAGCTCAAAAATCACAAGTATTATTGAAAATTTGGATAACATTACCGATAGTATTGCGAAATCTGAAATCACTCAAACTATAAATCGAGTAAACGATGTGCTAACAGAGACTGAAACAATAATGGATAAAATCAACAGAGGAGAAGGGACTGTTGGAATGTTACTTAACGATAAAAAGTTATATGAGCATTTGGTTTTAGCCAGTGCTGATTTGGATTTTTTACTTCTTGATTTAAAGCAAAATCCTGGAAGATATCTAAACATTTCCCTTATTAACTTCGGTAGTAAACGTCAGAAACCCGCAAGCGGATGGGATTCGTCTGATTATGAGGTATTAAAGGATAATGGTTTTGTAATTAATCAGTTGAGTAAAGAAGTCTATGGTAAAATAGCTACAGAAATAAGAGATTCATGCGGAACACCATGTGATTCCTCTCGATTGAAACAAATTTTCGAAAAATACAGTAAATAATCTTAATAGATAAAAGAGATTATTTCGTTTCATGCCATACATTTCGAACATTTTTTTTTCGGTTATACTTCTATCTACGTCACTAATTTTTTTCTTCAGAGTAAAAAAAATCAGAAGAAATATATTTCTTGGACGTCCTGAAGATAGAAGTGACAACAAAGCAAATAGATTTAAACAGATGTGCCTTGTCGCTATTGGTCAGGGAAAAATGGTTAAAAAACCAGTAGCTGGGGCATTACATATTGTAGTTTATTTAGGATTTGTTATCATAAATATTGAGGTTCTTGAGATTGTAATCGATGGTGTTTTTGGAACTCATCGTGTTTTTGCAGGTTTGCTTGGACCGTTTTATAATTTTTTAATAGCATCCTTTGAAATTTTAGCTTTTGGTGTTTTACTGGCTTGCGTGGCATTGCTTTTGAGGAGACTTTCCAAGAGAATAAAACGTTTTAGTGGAGTTGAAATGACATCATGGCCTAAAAAGGATGCTCTTATAATTTTATATGCGGAAATTGTATTGATGTCTGCCTTTTTAATGATGAATGCAGCCGATTTGCAATTGCAAATAAATGAATACGACTATTATATCAAGGCAGGTTCCTACCCAATAAGTAGTTTTATAAGTCCATTTTTGGATAATTTGAGTATTGATTCATTAATTCTTATTGAAAGAGGTTGCTGGTGGTTTCATATTATCGGAATATTGGCTTTTTTAAACTACTTACCTTTCTCTAAGCATTTTCACATTATTCTGGCTTTTCCAAATGTGTACTATGCCAAACTTACTCCCAAAGGTCAGTTGGACAACATGCAAAGTGTAAAAAAAGAAGTGGAGTTAATGATGGACCCCAATGCAGATCCTTACGCAACACCTTCAGATTCGGATCAACATGATTCATCCCCTATGCCTTTTGGAGCAAAAGACGTTTCTGATCTCTCTTGGAAGAGTATAATGGATGCTTACACTTGTACTGAATGTGGAAGATGTACAGATCAATGCCCGGCGAATCAAACCGGTAAATTATTGTCTCCCAGAAAAATTATGATGGATGTTAGAGATCGAACTGAAGAGTTGGGGAAATTTTTGGATAAATCTGATTCGGATAGTGATGGTAAAGGCTTAATTAATGATTACATAACTCCTGAAGAGCTTTGGGCCTGTACATCATGTAATGCTTGTGTCGAGGCTTGTCCTGTTAATATAAATCCTTTAACGGTTATTGTCGACTTGAGGAGGTATTTGGTCATGGAGCAATCACAGGCACCTAACGAATTAAATATAATGTTTGGAAATGTAGAAAATAATGGAGCACCATGGGCTTTTCCGTCAGCGGATAGATTCAAATGGGCTACCGAAGAAGATTAGAATATGGCAAATTTACAAATATCAACAATGGCTGATTATGCTGCAAAGGGAGAAAAGCCGGACGTTTTGTTTTGGGTAGGATGTGCAGGTAGTTTTGACGATAGAGCAAAGAAAATCACACGATCATTTACTAAAATTTTAAATAAGGTTGGTACAAAATACGCTGTTTTGGGTCAGGAGGAATCTTGTACTGGCGATCCCGCCAAGAGAGCTGGGAATGAGTTTCTGTTTCAAATGCAAGCTCTTATGAACATACAAGTTCTTAATGGATATGAAATTCAAAAAATTGTTACCACATGTCCTCATTGTTTCAATACACTTAAAAATGAGTATCCTGAACTGGGAGGGAGGTATGAAGTTATGCACCACACACAATTTATTCAACAACTCATAGACCAGGGAAAGGTAAAAGTAGAAGGTGGAGAGTTTAAAGGAAAAAGAATTACGTATCACGATCCTTGCTATCTTGGAAGGTCAAATAATATTTATGATGCTCCAAGAAGTCTTATTGAGAAACTTGATGTAGAACTTGCCGAAATGAAGAGAAGCAGGCAAAAAGGACTGTGCTGTGGTGCTGGTGGTGCACAAATGTTTAAAGAAGCAGAAAAGGGAAATAAAGAAATCAATATTGATCGCACTGAGGAAGCTCTTGAGTTAGATCCCAATGTAATTGCAACAGGTTGTCCATTTTGCAACACAATGATAACGGATGGCGTTAAGTTAAAAAACAGAAGTCATCAGGTAAAGGTTTTGGATTTGGCTGAATTAGTTGCTAAAGCCTCTGATTTATAAGCCAATTGTAATAGTTTTTGATTTTACTCATCGATGACAAGCTTCTGGTAATCTTTTAAAATGATTAACTTTAAGTCATGGTTGTAATAGCAAATAATTTACCCGATTCATCAAGGGTTTGGGTTTACCAATCCAATAGAGCGTTTTTAAATACTGAACTGGTTGATTTGAAGGAAGAGCTTTCTAAATTTAATTTAAGTTGGGAAGCGCACGGAAAGAAACTCAAAAGTGCAATAGAGGTTTATTATAATCAGTTTGTTGTTGTTTTTGTAGATGAATCATATCAAGAGGTAACAGGCTGTTCCATTGATAAATCGGTTGCTCTTATGAAGTTAATTGAAGAAAAGTTTTCGGTTGAAATGTTGGATAAGATGAATTTAGCCTACAAAATTGGAGATTCAATTTTGAATATAAAAATGGGTGATTTTCAGGAAAAAGTTCGATCGGGAGAATTTAATAAAGATTTGATCGTATTTAATAATTTGGTACAAAGTCGTGGAGAATTTGTTTCCAATTGGGAAACTAAAGCAAAAGATTCCTGGCATATTAATTTGTTCTAGTTGGACTTATCAAAAAATAGAAAAATAATTAAAACAAACGATGGTTCTCACACTTTAGTTGTTCCTGAGCTTAATGAGCATTATCATTCCATACACGGAGCCGTAAATGAAGCCAATCATGTTTTTTTAAAGATGGGCTTAGATGAATTTATGAAACAAAAAGCCTCATTAGTCAATGTGTTTGAAGTTGGGTTTGGTACGGGTTTAAACGCATTGTTATCGGCAAAATGGGCAAAAATTAATTCATGTAATCTTCATTATACTTCAATAGAAAAATATCCTGTATCCAAGGAGGAGTTTGACCAATTAAACTATGGAATCAGCGTTAATGAAATAGAAATCTATGAAAAAATTTATTCAACGCCCTGGAATGAACTGAACAAAGTATCTAAGAGTTTTTATTTGAAAAAATTAAATTTAGATATACTCAAAGACGTTCTTCCAGGTGGTTTTGATGTCGTTTTTTTTGACGCTTTCGCTCCAAATAAGCAACCTGAACTCTGGACAGTATCTGTTTTTAAAAAGATGTATGAAATCATGAATAAAAATTCTCTTCTAGTCACCTATTGTTGTCAGGGACAAGCCAAAAGAAATATGATTGAGGCAGGTTTTTCTGTTGAAAAAGTTCCTGGTCCACCGGGTAAAAGAGAAATGTTAAGAGCCCGAAAATTATGATTCCATCTTGTTTTAATATCAGAGTTTATGGCGTGCTGATTCAGGCGGGAAAAGTTTTGGTGACCGATGAAGTACGTAGCGGAATTAGAATGACAAAGTTTCCCGGTGGAGGATTAGAATTTGGAGAGGGAATTAAGGAGTGTCTAATTCGTGAATTTAAAGAAGAATTGAATGTAACCGTGGAGGTTCAAAATCTCTTTTACATTAATGATTTTTATCAAGTTTCGTCTTTTAATGAACAACAGCAACTAGTAAGTATTTATTATAAGGTTGTGCTAAAGAAAGGTGAAATAAAAACTACCGAAATTCCTTTTTTATTTGAAACCAATGAACCCCAATGCTTCAGGTGGTTAAAATTAAATGAATTATCCAGGGATGATGTTACTTTTCCAATTGATAAAATTGTTATTGAAAAATTAATCAATTGAAAAATTTAGTCTTTATACTGAGTGTTTTATTTGTGGTGAGCTGTTCACCTTCTCGTTATGTTGTTCCTTTAACAAAAAAGGAAAAGTCCATTAGTGTTTCCTTTGGAGGTCCAATAATTGAAGAGAGGGGAATCATTACTCCTGCACCTTTTCTAAGTTTTACCTATGCTAAAGGAAAATCGAAGAGTTTAACTTATTTTGGGGGGCTTCAACTCTCTTCGCTTTTGGATGGTTTTTACGCAATAGAGATTGGTGCTTTAAAAGAGTGGAAATGGTGGAGTAAAAAAAAGATAGGCTTTACAACAAATTTTGTAGCCAATGCAATGACCGATAGTCATGACGGAGGCTTTACTTTTTTCCCTCAATTTGATGCAAATCTATATTGGCACTTTATGAGTGATCCTCATTACTTTTGTGATTGTCCAGGAGATCCTAAATGGAGTATGTTTCTTTATGGTGGATTTCAAACTCACTATAATGTGATTTCCGATTTTGATTTAAAAACACCTTTTGCGGATGATTTATTGTTTTCGCCCCACATTGGATTAAGTATGGGGCCAGGCGCATCAAGACTTTCTGCAGAGATTAAATGGATTCAGCCGTGGGTAGATAATACTGTCCACAATCCTCAAATTTGGAATCCATTCATGCAAACGGGAACCTTTGGAGGTTTTTTATCTTTCTACCATAATTTTTGATTAGCGTAAAATTTTAATTGTAATTCTCTCAGAGGAAGTTTCTGCGATAACGAAGAACACACCCCTTGTTTCAGGAAGAAAAATTTGATTTTTTTGGGAAGTAGTTATTAATTTTCCATTCAAATCCATTAATTCAATTTTTTGAATACTTTCAAGGTGAAGTTTTAATGTATTTTCAAAAATTTCAAAATGAACTTCTTGTGATGTTTTAATTTCATTAGTGTTTTCAGGATCTAATCCTATGTATAGAGCCAATCCCCCAGATTGGTTGCCTATAATGAGTTCAGGGTTATGGTCTCCATTTAAATCGCCGATTAGGGGTTTGCTGAATCCACCATCTTGAGTATTGTAAAAGTCAGAAAAATCAAGTTGAAGTGTCGAGGAAATTTCATCCTCGATACTCATATATCCTTGAGTTTTTCCCGATTCTCCACCTACAAGTAAATTTAAACTCCCATTATGATTAAAAAAATAGGGCGTTGAGTAACCGAAAAAAATACCTTCAGAAAAATTTTGAGTAGAAACTTCTCCAAAGTTCTCTACTACAAGGGAATAATCATAATTTTCCTCGCTTTGATTTTCAAAATAAAATAAGCTTCCATTTTGTTCGCCAACAGTAAGGTCAATAGCAGAATCTCCGTTTACATCAAATAAAACAGGTGCGGCATAATTTCCTACATCGATGTTTTCAAATTCTGCTGAAGCAATAGTTAAATCATAAGGCATGTAAGCTTGTGCTTGGTTATTTAAATAGAGAATTTTACCGTTTTGAAGTCCCAAAAGTAAATCGTCATCGCCGTCTTTATCTAAATCCCCTACTGCAGGGTATAAATACTGTTCATCGTAGGATGAAAAATTTAAATAATCTTCGGTAATAAGTTCAAAGGACGGATCATTTTGTGTGCCTACATTTCGAAGAAGGCTTAATGTAGCCTTTCGGTTACCGTTCTTGTTATTTGCGTTATTTCCTACTAAAATATCTTTTAAACCGTCTTGATTTTCATCAACCCATACAGGATAGGCTCCTGTTCCAAAATCCAACATATCCTCAATAAGGAATGAGTTGGTTTGAAATGAAAATGTGTCTTGATAAATACCAATATTTTTGTAGTAGGAAATTTCCTTATTGTTACCAATTAAAGAATTGGTACTTGTGATTAAGAGGTCTTTTTTTGAATCTTGATTTACATCAACATGTGAAGCGTACGGGAAAATATAAAGATCAACCGGATTGTCGTAACTGGGGAAATTGTCATCAATATGAGTGATTTTTCCAACCGATTGACTTCCTCCATTGGTTAGGTAGTTTAAATTGTTGAATGAAATATCCCCAATTAATAAATCAATTGGAGCGTCAACCTCGTACTGAATGGTTGATATTGTACTACCTGCATGTTCTCCTCCCCCAAGAATTGTTAAATTATTTTGAGAACAATTTTGATTTAAGTAGATTTCATTGGTAGTAGCATCCTCTGAAAAGTTACCCCAGCAACTTGATTCCAGTTTGAAATCCAATCCACAGTTTCCCGAATTTTCAATCGACAAATTTCTATGCAGTTCAATGTAAGTTCCTGAATTTTCAAATGTGAGTATATCCAAGTCTCCATCACCATCCATATCGATAATTCCAGGTATGTCTTCGACGGAAACAAAAAGACTGGAAGTAAAATCTCCCAAGTTGGATTTTAGTATCGTACTTTCCAATTCAAATGAGAAATTTCCAATGTTCTTATATACCCTTATGCCACCCGAAGTACCGGTAAAAATATCCGGTAAATTATCGCAGTTAAAATCTCTTAACAGAACCCATTTGTCAAGAGATAATTCAAGACGAATGGGTTGAAAAATTAATTGCTCGTTGGTGAATAGAATCATTCGATTCCCACTTTTATCGAAAGCAATTAAGTCCTGTTTGCCGTTGTTGTCGAAGTCCAGATTACTAAAGATGGGGTAGTTTAAACCACCTTCCCAGGCTCTTGTTAAAGTTCTGTTGTTTTGCGTTACCGATACATCGTAGTTTCTTTCAAATGAAAATTGTCCAATTGAAAAGGTGTTAAAAAGATGTAAAAAACTGATAGTCAAACAAATACGCATTCTATGATTAAATGTAGTAAATTATACTCAATTATCCTCAAATGAATCATTGTTAATCGAGTGGTATGATTTATCTTTGTCGGTCTTATTTGAATAAATTACAATATGCAAAATAAAAAAGCAATCAAGATTTTATTAGCCGTTATTGGGTTAGTTTGTCTTTATGAATTTTCGTTCACATACTTTGCTAGAGATTTTGAGCAAGAAGCTGAAACAATCACAAGTACTCCTGAGGAAGCAAGAGAGTGGTTAAAAGAAAACTCCGACGAAGAGATTTGGTTGGGATACTCCTACATTGAATGTAAAAAAAGAGAAATCAATCTGGGATTGGATCTTAGAGGAGGTGTTTCGGTAACCTTAGAAATAGCAGTTGACCAACTCGTAAGTTCTTTAGTGGGGAGTAACATTAAAAATTCTCTAAAATTTAAAGAAGTCACTCAAAGAGCAAAAGAGCTAAAGAAACTTCAACCCGGAGGTTATGTAGAGCTTTTTGAACAAGCTTACAAAGAGAAAATGAATGGAGAACCTATGGCCAAGTGGTTCGCCGGAAAGAGAGATATTGATGTGAATTCATCCGATAAGGAGGTTTTGGATATGTTGGAAGAATCAGCATCGGGTGCCATAGGTCAGGCAAAAGAGGTATTACGAAATCGAGTAAAACAATTTGGAATAGCACAGCCTGATATTAAATTGGTAGGTAATACGGGTAGGATAGTTGTAGATTTGCCTGGTATAAAGGATATAAAAAGGGTAAGAGGTTTGTTGCAGGGATCGGCCAATTTAGAAATATGGGATACCTACTCATACAGTGATTTAAAAGCATCCTTTGCAGCTTTGGAAGAAAAGGCAAGAGATTATTACAACTTTACAAACCCTCTGGATTCACTCGATTTTGAGGGATTAGGTGAAGAAGATAGTTTGGAATTGCTTTCCAAACGGCAGTTCCCATTGAGCGCCCTTAAAGTTAAAGATCAAGATTTAGGAGGAAATAGAGCTGGTGTGGGTATTTTCAGAGTAGTAGATACGGCCAAAGTCAATGAAATTATTAAAATAGGATATGAAAAGAAACTTTTTAATAAACGTTTAAAATTAGCTTGGTCTTCTGAAACTGATTTGGGTGAAAAATCGAATGCTTTGCAGCTTTATGCTTTGAGAAAAGAATCAACAGGGGGTGCGTATTTATCAGGTGAGTTTATTAAAAGAGCATCTCGTCAAATGCAAGATGGTAAAGATTACGTCGCTTTGGATTTTAAATCAAAAGCTGCTGGTAAATGGGAGAAGATTACCAGTAAATCATATGACCAAAGAGATCAGTACGGTAATGGTAAACCTATAGCTATTGTTTTGGACGGTTTGGTTTATGCTGCCCCTGGTGCCAGCAATGGAGCAATACCCAACGGTAGAACTCAAATTACTCCTGGAAAAATGGAGAATGCATATGAATGGTGTTCTGATTTGGCGAATGTTCTAAATGCAGGAAAATTTCCGGCGCCCGCAAACATTGTACAGGAAACTTTTGTTGGTCCAACGTTAGGTCAACAAGCCATTAATGCAGCGGTTTGGTCCTTTATTTTTGCATTGTGTTTGGTTCTCATTTACATGGTGTTTTATTACAGCTCAGCCGGTTGGGCTGCAAATGTTGCTCTGGTTGCGAATATATTAATTATCATTGGTGTTCTTGCTGCAGCTCCAACGATATCATTAACCCTTCCGGGTGTTGCTGGTATTGTTTTGACTGTAGGTATGTCGGTTGATGCAAACGTTTTGATTTATGAACGAATTCGTGAGGAATTGAAAGTTGGTAAAAGCTTAAAGCTTGCAATATCGGATGGCTATAAACATGCATACACCGCTATTTTGGATGCTAATATAACCACTTTAATCACAGGTATAATTTTGTGGTACTTTGGTACGTCGGTTATTGAAAGTTTTGCCCAAACATTAATCATAGGTATTTTTACTTCTCTGTTTTCAGCGATATTCATTACTCGTTTGATTTTTGACACGTTGTTGGGAAAAGAAAAAAACATCAAATTTTCTACTGAGAAAACCAAAGACTGGTTTACAAAAACAACATACAATATAATATCGTCAAGAAAGAAGTTTTACGTTGCTTCAGGTATATTAATCCTAATAGGACTGTCTTCTATATTTACTAAAGGTTTTGATTTGGGTACGGATTTTTCAGGGGGAAGAACCTATAAGGTGGCTTTTGAAAATGTGCCCGATGTTCAAACTTTAAAATCAGAGCTCAAAGGAGTGTTTTTAGAAAATGGAAAAGAGCTGGAGCCTGAAGTTAAAACAGGGGGTACAGGTAACCTGATTATTACTACAAAGTTTTTAGCAAGTGATGAATCAAAAGAAGCTTCTAATAAAGTAGAGAGCTTTCTGTATGCGGGAGTAAAAAAATACTTACCTGCAGACATGACATCGGAAAAATTTGTAAATCAATACGATGGCAAAAATAAGGGTGTTTTAGAGAGTGCTCATGTTCAGAGTACAATTGCTGATGATATTATCGACGCTTCTTATACATCTGTTGTTTATGCATTGATTGCTATTTTTCTTTATGTGGCCATTCGGTTCCGTAAGTGGCAATTTGGCTTAGGTGCATTGGTAGCTATATTTCACGATGTAATCATTGTGCTTGGTTTGTTCTCCTTATTACAGGACGCTCTTCCATTTGCATTAGAAATCAATACTGCTTTTGTAGCGGCTGTTTTGACGGTTGTGGGTTACTCTATCAACGATACTGTTGTTGTATTCGATAGGGTTAGGGAACGAACTTCAGGGAAGAATTCAGAGGGAATTAATGTTGTGGTTAATAAAGCTCTCAACAGTACGCTGTCTCGTACATTCAATACCTCATTAACCATATTGGTTGTATTATTGGCAATCCTCATTTTTGGAACTGGTTCTTTGCAAGGTTTCGCATTTGCTTTATTAATTGGAGTTATCGTAGGGACTTATTCATCCATTTGTATAGCTTCTCCTATTTATACGGACTTAGTTAGAAAGAAAGAAAATATTTGATTTGTAGTTCAAAATAAAAAAGGCCACTCATTAATGGGTGGCCTTTTTTATTTATGAATATTTTAAAGTCGTTTTAAAAGCTCCTCTCTATGAATTTGAAGAGCTCTCCCAACTCCTTGATTGTTTAAAAATGTTTGAGTTCGTAGACTTAAGTCTCCTTTAGGTATTTCGAAAGGCACGGTGTACTTTATTCCATACTCAACAGGGTAAGTGTTGTCAATACTATAGTAAATTTCTGTCCCTGGGATATTGTTTTCAAGTCTGCACATTAATTTTTCTCCGGATTTATAAACGGTTACAATAGGATCAAGGACAGCCTTGGAAATGTTTGTTTCCTGTTTACTAAATCGATTGAAATGAACCAATATTTTATGAGAAAAATTGTCCCAATTTTTCGTTTCTTTGGGGCTCCACAAAGTTTCAGAAATAGACAATGCTCTCGGGTAAGTCATATAGTAGGCGAATGAAAGTGTTGGAATAACCTCAGTCCATAGGTTAGCTTGTCCACCCATTATGTATTTAGGATTTACACTATCGGGAACGGGTTCGAATTTATATGATTTTTCTAAGCTTAAACTGGCGTAGATTGAATTTTCGACGCTTTGGTCGCCTTGAATGTAATCCAGGTAAGCAAATGTTGTTGGTGACATTACTACTTTATGACCGAGTTTTGCCGCCTTAATTCCTCCCTTCATTCCTTGCCAACTCATTACAGCAGCATCTTTATTTAATTGACCTTCTGTAATTTCATCCCATCCAATCATTTTTTTTCCATTGGATTCAATGATGTGTTGCACTCTATTAATAAAATAGGCTTGCAAATCGTGCATATCTTTCATGTTGTTTTTCATCATAAAATTTTTCACTTCATCACTTTCCTTCCAATATCCTTTATAACATTCATCACCACCCATATGAATGTATTCTCCCGGAAATAGTTTTCCTACCTCTGAATAAATTTTTTCCAGTATTTCATATACTTTTTCGTCCGTAGGATTAAGCATATTTTCAGTATGCATTTTGAAGCTTCCGTCTCCAAACCACTCTGCAAATTTATGACCAACCGAAACTTGAGTGATTTCTTTTTTAGTAGAAAGTTCTGGATATGCAGCCAGTAGTGCCATGCTGTGACCGGGAACATCAATTTCGGGAACTATTGTAATGTTTCGTTTGTCAGCAAATGCAATAATTTCTTTAACTTCTTCCTGAGTATAAAATCCTCCGTAAGTTTTTGGTTCACTTTCGGTAGGTGCAGGACGATTTTCGCCAAATCTTCCATTTCTTTCTCCTCGCCATGCTCCAATCTCAGTTAATTTTGGCAATGACTTAATTTCAATTCTCCACCCTTCATCATCCGTAAGATGCCAATGAAATTTATTGAATTTAAATTCAGACATTTTATTTATATAGTCCTTAACTTCTTCCACAGTAAAAAAATGTCGGCTTACATCCAACATTAATCCTCTCCATTCAAACCGTGGTTCATCAATGATTTTACAATGAGGTATTTCAAAGAGGTTGTTTTCAGAACTAACGGGAAGTAGCTGCTTTAGTGTTTGTAGAGCATTATGGAATCCTCCGAAATCGATTGCTTCAATAAGTATTCCCATTGAATTCACCTCCAGTATGTATCCTTCTTTATTTTTTATTGAATTGTTGAGGTTGAGCTTTATTTTAGTTTCACCTTCGTCGGAGATTTTTATGGAAGTGAGATATTCGTTGAACAGTGTTTTTGCGTATTCAATTTTTTTGAGGTTTGAATTGTCCTGGAACTGGAAACCGTTTGAAATTAGTTTCCCTTTAAATTCATTATAAGAAACAGGTTCTGGAATTATACAGTGATTTGCACTTACGCATAAATTTATCCAGCAAAACATTAGAATCAGAGCTTTTTTCATAACAATTACATTTTTGTATTCGCAATATACGTTACTCTGGTTTTAATACAGATTTTTCTTACCGGACAAATTCAGTATACTGTTCCGGAAAATAACCGGACATTTATAATTTAAACAGTGCAGACATCCAGTAAACTCGACCTTCTGACGGGATTATCCCTGGACCAGGATATGAGTTGGCTCGCTGCGTAAAGTAGTTTTTATTGGTTAAATTATTGACGGAGAACTGAAGCGCTATTTTTTTAAATTGGTATCCAGTCTTGAAGTCGATTACGTAAAATGAGGGTATTAGCCCATACACTCCATTGTTACTTTCCATAGCATTTGTAGCCTCAGAAAACTGTTGAGTTTGAAAATTTACCAAACCGGAAATGAGCCATTTTTTGTATTCATATGTTAAAGAAGATTTAACCGTTAAAAGGGGAACCATTTCTACCCAATTTCCATAAACAATCGAATTTTTTTCTATGTATCTGGAGTAATTGCTGGTTAAATTGGTAGTAAGATTTAAGTTGTGTAAGGTATCATTTAATGAAATGATTTTACCGAGATTTATCCAGTTTGTAACTTCCATTCCAAGAGTTCTTGAAGCTGATATATTTGTTCTGTATTGATAAGTATCAAAAGTTAAATCGTCGGTTTGCCATATTAATCCAATTCGGTTTGCATAGTGGAGGAGGTATCCGGTAACACTTAAAAAAGCTTTTTTCTTCCAATTTTTACTGTAGGTAATGTCCGCAGTATATCCTTTTTCGTCTTCAATATTTGGATCGACACGCAAGCTCGGAACAACAATGTTAATATCGCTGAAGTTTACGGAACGAAAATTTTTAGAGAGGTTTGCAATCCATTTACCATTTTTTGCAAGGTTGTAAGTTAATCCTGTTCCAAAAAGATGTATGTCTCTGTTACTTGTAAAGTTAGAAGGCGAATTAATTGTAAGAAGGGTATCGTTTGCATTATTTACAACGTATTTATTGTAATACCCCTCTGTGTTAGTACTTATATATTCATATCTATAACCCGGTGTTAAGTATATTTTTTTCGTTAGAAAAAATGTGTTTTCCAAAAATGCAGAGGCATTGGCACTTGGGAATTGATATTGAGAATATTCTGGAGATTCTGGTAAAGTAAAATCTGCATCATAATCTTTAGTTCCGTTTGCTTGAGAAGTTTGTGCCCATCCTTTGTATAGTCTAATTCCGCTGATTAATGCAGCGTTTTTATTTTTTATTTTGTACCGATTAATCCATCTCGTTTCGTTCCCTATATTTTCAAAATCACCTTTTATGATGGCACGTTTAACTAAAGGTAAAGGGTCCGTTCTTTGTGGACTTTCCATGTAACCTACAGAGTTTCTCGATGCGTGAACATAAAATGTTTTGGAATTAATCCATGAGTTGGAATTTAATTTATAGTGCCCAATTAATGCTGCTATATTCCAATCAATACTAAACCAGTTTCTTTCTCTGAAGCTTTGTTGTGGATTTTCGTAAAACTGTTTATCGGTTAATCCTCCGGCTTGTTGAGTTACATAGAAATATTTGGTCAATTGTAATGTTAACTTAAGTTTCTTATTGGGCTGGAACGATAATCCCATGAATGCGGCATGAGAATCGTAACTGGAATTGTTTCGCCAACCATCTCCAACTTTGTAATTGTAAAAGGAATAAGTTTTTAATTTTTTACTTTTTGTAGCAATACTATTGAAAGTTTGAAATTGATTATAGGTGCCAAGACGATTATTGGAAATTAATTCGATTTTCTTTTTTGGATTTTCAGGTCCATCTTTTAAAGTGAAATTTATCATTCCACCAAATTGAGGTCCAAACTGTAAAGAGGCAGCTCCTCTCAATACACTAATTTCTCGAATTGCTTCACTTGGAGGAGTATAGTAGGTTTCAGGATATCCTAAAGCATCAGCACTAATTTCGTATCCATTTTGTCGTGTGTTGTAATGAGCTGTTCGTTTAGGATTTAAGCCCCTTCCTCCAATTCCCAGTTGAAGTCCGGCACCATCATACTCAATTATATTTACTGGAGCATCAATTGTTCGAGTTAGCGAAGATGAGGTTCCTTTTTTTGCATCTTGTTTGATTACAATTTTATTTTTCCCGATTGAAATTTGATCGTCGGATATTTCCTTACCCCGACTTACGGGCTCGCTTACATTTATTTCAACATCTTCAAGTTCTTCAGATTTCGAAAACAAAATCACATTAATTGAGGTGATTTTATCTTTTGCAACGTTTACTTTTTGTAAGGACTCTCTGTAATTTTTGTGCGTAACAATTACAGTATATATCCCCAAATTAAGGTTGGAAAATTCAAATTCGCCTTTTTTGTTTGATGTTAAGTTGATTTTAAGTTCTTCGATGAGTATGTTTGCATCTTCTATTGGCTCATATTCAGTGTTCAATATTATACCTTTTAAACCTGATGCCAATGAAGCATTCGTTAAGGTCATACCAGCAACTAAAAGCACTAGAAAATTTATTTTAGAAAAGGATTTGAACATTTGGGCACAAAAATACTTTTAAAAATGTATTCGTACCTCTTTTTTGATACCCGATTTCTTGTATAACCTAATTAAGTAATGACTTCACTCTAATCTTGCCTTTAAGAAAAATACGCCCAGGCCAATTTGAAGAATCAAAGGAAAAAATAAATTTTGTTTTGTATACATGTTGTTTAGGTTTGGAATAAGGTAGTTTTCAGGTAGGTTTTTTTCGTAATAAATTCTGACGCTTTTTTTGGGCAGGGTGTTTCTCATACTTAAGGCATGGGACTTAACAAATATCTCTCCATTAAGAGTAAATACAAAGTTGTAAAACCTAAGGTTTGATTTTCCATAGTTATATACAGGACATGCAATAGTTGATTCTCCAAAAAAGAATATGTACCAGTTTTTCGTGATTGGAGTCAGCCATCCTAAAATCACTAAGCCTATGAAAAACCACCATTTTGCATAAAAAGGACGTATGTTTTTTCTTAACTTCATTTTAGCAGGTAATGTTCAGATGTTATAATTAACGTATAATTACTCTTATTATGTATAAATTAAAATCCAAAAAAGCCAAAACGTTACCGTTTAATGTTCGGATTGAAACATATTGCAGAGGCCTTTTTGATGAATTACCTTCCAATAAAAGTGTAAAAAAAGCAGTTGTAAAAGGGGTAATACGTGTAAATGGCAGAAAGATTCCTTCCTCTTATTTCGTGAAGGAGGGTGATGAAATAGAGCTTTGGGATATGGAGATTAAAGCTCCTCTTTCTTATGAAATGAAATTGAATGTTGTTTATGAGGATGATTATCTGGCAATTGTAAATAAGCCCTCAGGTCTCCCAACATCAGGTAATTTATACAGAACACTTGAGAATGCAATTCAGGGGAAATTAACAAAAGCAAAAATAAATCCGCTAAAATGGCCAAAACCGGTTCATCGCCTAGATGTATCTACGAGTGGATTGGTCATTGTTGCAAAATCTATTGAAGCTAGAGTTAAACTCGGGAAGATGTTGGAAAATCGAAGCATTGAAAAAACATATGAGGCATTACTTTCGGGTAGGTTAGAGAGGGATAAATCTATTGAGTTTCCAATTGATGGTAAAGATGCTCTGACGGAAGTTTTTATTATTGATTCAAAAAAGAGTTTAAACAATGGTTGTATTACCAAAGTAATGATGAAACCTGTAACAGGAAGAACACATCAATTAAGAAAACATAGTGCTTTAATTAAACATCCCATTATTGGTGATAAAGAATACGGTGAAAAGGGAAATGTTTTGTTGCATAAGGGACTTTTTTTATGCGCCGTTAGGTTGAGGTTTACACATCCGATTACTGCCATAGAATTGGATGTAAAAATCGATTCGCCTGAAAAATTTGATAAATTAATGGAAAGAGAGCATCGGCGTTACTTAAAATTTAGAGGTGTTGGATAGATAAAAAGGTTCAATTAAATTATATTCAAAAAGTAATTTATAATTTTGATGCGTGTACGGTCTTAATCAAAAACATAAAAAACACAATGGTCCTTTGTATGCAGTGACATATTCAGAGAGACATAAACTTCTTTTTACAGGAGGTTCTGACAAAATAGTTGCGGCTTGGGATTTAGAGAAAGGTGAAAATGTGCCATTGTCAATTAAAACAGAGTCAGCAATATTAAATTTTCAATTATTAAACGACGATAAACATCTTTTTATTGGGTTGTTTAACGGGGATTTTTATGTTATTGATATCGATTCTCGTAAGGAAGTTATTTATTCTTCCGATCATAAATTAGGCATTTTTTGTTCATGTTATATTAAGAAAAGGAATATGCTTTTTGTTGGTTCGGGTGATGGTAAACTAACAATCTGGGATGTAGCAAAAAATACTTTGTTACAAACTCATCAGTTTGGTAAGGGAAAAATAAGAGCCATACATAATGTTGATGAAAATGTTTTTATTGGTAATTCAGAAGGTGAAATTTTTCAAATAAATATATTTAATCTTTCTTCCTCAGATTTATTTGCTGAAATTCAGTATCCTATTTTTTGTTTGAACAGTAATGTCAATAATGACGTTTTATTCGTTGGTGATAAAAATGCCCATCTATCAGGTATTGATATTCTAACCAAAACCGTTATTCAATCTATACCGGCTCACAATTGGCCGATTTATAAAATAGAGTGGTTAAATCCTGATGAATTTGCAACTTGCAGCAGGGATAAAATTATAAAAATATGGGATGCAAAATCGTTTAAAGTTAAACAGAGATTATGTTTTCCTGAATTTGCAGGTCATATCAACTCGGTTAACAATTTGGTTTCAATTCCATCAATCAAATCTGTTGTTTCCATTGGAGACGACAAACAAATTTGTCTTTGGAAAAAAAGATAAATCCTTTTTTATCCTTTTGATTTCTCAAAATCTCGCATCAAATTAACAAGAGCTTCAACACTCTTTATATCAAGTGCATTATACATGGATGCTCTAAAACCACCAACAGATCGATGACCTTTTATTCCGCTTATTCCTGCATCAATTGATCTTTGTAAGAATTCATCATTTAATAGCTTGTCGCGCAGAATAAACGTAGGATTCATTACTGATCGATCCTCTGTTTTAGCAGTTCCTTCAAATAATGAATTTCTATCGATTTCGTCATAAAGTAAACTTGATTTGGTCAAATTTCTTTTTTGTATTTCTTCTACTCCGCCAATTTCTTTTAGCCATTCCATAGTGAGCATAGTTGTGTAGATGCTAAAGCAAGGAGGAGTATTAAACATTGACTCTTTATCGATGTGAACCTGATAATCAAGCATACTTGGTATTGTTCTTCCTGTTTTACCCAAAGCATCTTTTTTTACAATGACAAGTGTAACTCCTGCAGGACCTAGATTTTTTTGTGCACCAGCGTATATTAAGTCGTATTTTTTGATGTCGACTTCTTTTGTCATTATATCACTGCTCATATCGCATACCAGTCTTAAATCCGTATTGGGAGCTTCCTTAAACTGGGTACCAAATATTGTATTGTTGGATGTATAGTGTAAAAAACTCGCATTATGCGGAACATCGAATTTTTTTGGAATATAACTGAAGTTTTCGTTTTTACTTGACGCCACTTCATGAATATTACCCAATAACTTTGCTTCTTTTATTGCTTTTGAACTCCAGGTTCCAGTATTGATGTAGGCTGCTGTTCCTTGCTCAGGAAGAAGATTTAGTCCACTCATATAAAACTGCATAGAAGCTCCTCCTTGAAGAAAAAGAATTTCATAACCTTCAGGCACTTTCATTAAGTCTTTCACTAGTTTTACAGAATTTTCCATAACGGCCATAAATTCTTTACTTCGGTGACTTATTTCGGCAATTGAAAGTCCTGATTCGTTATAATTTACTAAGGATTCTGCAGCTTTTTTAAATACTGATTTTGGTAAAATACACGGTCCAGCACTGTAGTTGTGGATTTTCATCGATCAAAAGTTTCCGCAAAGAAATGATATTTATTGTAAATGCCCAATATCATTTCGGAGTAATTTCAAATTTTGATGATGTTCAGTGGGGGATTAACTTTTTTGAAAAAATCAACAAATGCACCTAAATTTTTTTTTAGGCTAACCTAAAAAAAATGTATATTTACGCTAAAAACTACTGCGTTTTGCAAAAGCTTATATTTTTTTTACTCTTGTTCGTTTCTTTTCTTGGATTTTCTAAATCAGGTAACGTATTTGGAGTTGTAAAAAGCGAAAAAGGACCCTTGGCTTTTGTTAATGTTTTTATCGAAGGAACGAGTCACGGAGTTTTTACGAATGAAAAAGGTGAGTTTCTACTAAAGTCAATTCCTTACGGAGAATATGTTTTACGAGCTCAATTGTTGGGGTATGCAAATTTTAGTACCCCTTTAAATGTGAATTCGATTTCTGTTGAGGTAAATCCTGTTTTAAAGGAGTCCGACAATCAAATTGATGAAGTTGTTGTATCGGGAACACTTAAACCAATAAGTAAATCGAACAGTCCGGTTCCGGTCGAGGTATACAGTAACGAGTTTTTCAAAAAAAACCCCACTGCTTCTGTTTTTGAATCAATGGCAAATATAAATGGTGTTCGACCACAATTAAATTGCAACATTTGTAATACGGGAGATATTCACATTAATGGGCTTGAGGGACCTTATACTATGGTTTTAATTGATGGGATGCCGATTGTAAGTGGCTTATCAACTGTTTACGGTTTGATGGGTATTCCGCAGTCTTTAATTAATCGAGTTGAAATTGTTAAGGGCCCTTCATCGACACTTTATGGTTCCGAAGCTGTTGGTGGAATAATCAATATTATAACAAAATCTCCGCAAAGCGCACCTCAATTTAGTGCAGATGTTTTTGGTTCATCATGGGGTGAATTAAATTCTGATATTGGAGTTAAGTTTAAAGCAAAAAAATCGCATAGTTTAATTGGGTTAAATCACTTTAATTACAAAAATAAAATTGATAATAATCATGATGGTATTACTGATTTAGCTTTACAGGATAGGATTTCGGTGTTTAATAAATGGAGTTTTGATCGAAAGGAAAATCGTTTATTCACAATAGCAGGAAGGTACTTGTATGAAGATCGTTGGGGCGGCGAACTTAATTGGACTCCTGAATTTAGAGGAGGAGATTCCATATATGGAGAATCGATTTATACCAATCGGTGGGAGTTATTTGGGGTTTATCAATTACCCATCAAAGAAAAAGTCAATTTTTCATTTTCAGCAAACAGTCACGACCAAAACTCAGTGTATGGCACTACGGAATATCTCGGACATCAAGATGTTTTATTTGGTCAATTAACTTATTTTAAAAACATAAAAAAACACGATATTACTGCAGGAGCTGCTTATCGATATACTTATTACGATGACAATTCAGCGGCTACGATTGAGCCGAGTGAAATTCATTTACCAGGTATTTTTGTTCAAGATCAAATTCAGTTTTCTAAACAGTCCATATTATTAATGGGAGGAAGGTACGATTACAATACAAACCATGGGAATGTTTTTTCTCCAAGGGTAAATTACAAATGGACTTCCAAAAGTAAAAAGACAATTTTACGATTTACAGGTGGTAATGGTTTTAGAGTAGTTAATGTTTTTACAGAAGAGCATCAGGCGTTTACGGGTACTCGACAGCTAATTATTCGCGAGGAGTTAAAACCTGAAAAATCATGGAATGGAAATGTAAATTTCGTACGGAAATTTCTACTTAAAAACGATGTTTTTTTGAGTTTTGATTTTACAGGATTTTATACTCATTTCAGTAATCAGATTTTACCCGATTACAGTACCGATCCAAATGCCATTATATATGATAACCTGGATGGTTATTCAGTTTCGAAAGGACTCTCTATGAATACGGATTTTTCATTTCCAAATGGTTTAAATATTCTTGCTGGGGGTACTTTAATGGATGTTTCCTTTACAGAACAATCGGTAACGGAGCGTCAAATTTTAACAGAAAGATTTACGGGTACCTGGGGAGTGTCGTATGAACTGAAAAAGAAAGGTTTAAGATTTGATTATACGGGTAATTTTTACAGTCCTATGTTGTTGCCTTTACTGGGGAGTAAAGATCCTCGTAATCCGAAATCACCTTATTGGAGTCTTCAAAATTTTCAAATCACTAAGAAAATTAAGAAAAGCTGGGAGGTTTATTGTTCAGTAAAAAATATATTGAATTTCACTCCTCCGGATAACAGTATTTGGGGCTCTCACGATCCTTTTGAAAAGTTAAACAATGCAGAAAATCCAGGTGTTGATCCTGCTGATCCAGATGACCTGGGATTTGATCCTGCATATATGTTTGCTCCCAATCAAGGAATTAGGGGCAATTTTGGAATACGATACACTTATAAAAAATGAAAAAGCTGATTGTTTTATTATTTTGGACAATATCCTTAAATACTCTTGGACAAGAAATTAATTGGGTTACGTTTGATGAGTTACCGAGTTTGTCTCAAAAAGAACCAAAACCAGTTATGGTTTTTATCCATACAGATTGGTGCAAGTACTGTTTGATGCAAGAAAAAGTTACGTTTAGGGATTCCTCTGTAGTTAGTCAATTGAATGAAAATTACTACTGTATAAAGTTAAATGCCGAGTCCAACGAAAAAATCTATTTTCTGAACAGGATGTATACTAAAAAAGGGAACACACACTCTTTATCATGGGTTTTAGGTGCTCAAAATAATGAGTTAACCTTTCCAACTACAGTAGCTCTTTCTCCTCAATTTCAAATTACCAACAGGTGGGTTGGATATCTTTCGAAAGAACAGCTGCGAGTTGTTAACTGAGTGGATTACATTTATTATCCTTCTACTCGTGGGCATTAAATTTTTTAGGAGCCAATTCTGGATTTCGCCTGTAAAATTCATGCTCAGTTTTATGCGGTATATGAGTTGACTTTAAACACCAATCTGCAAATAATTCTTCTTTCTCATTTTTTGTTAAATGATAATTTAAATCAGATTTTCTAAGTTGAGTGGTAATGTGATTAAGACAAATTGCTGTAGATACACTGATATTAAAACTTTCTGAAAATCCTACCATAGGAATTTTTACAAACTCGTCAGCGTGGTTTTTTACAATCTCAGATATTCCCTCTCGCTCATTTCCCATGACTAGCGCTATTTTTCCTTTGGTGATGTCGAGTTCATCTAAACTAATGTCATCGGTATGTGGCGAAGTGGCTACAATTCTGTATCCTTTTGATTTTAAATTGTTTAAGCACGACAATGTGTTGTGCTTTTGTTGATTGTATTTTTTTATGTTAACCCATTGGTTCGCCCCTTTTAAAACAAGAGGATTAATGGTATAGTTAAATTCGTTTTCTATGATATGTGTGTCTTGTATTCCAAAACAATCACACGATCGAATTACTGCACTTGCATTTTGAGATTGAATAATATCTTCTAATACCACTGTAATGTATTTAGTGCGCTCTTGAAGAATCTTGTGAAATTTTTCTCTTCTTTCCTTTTGAACATAAGCTTGTAAGAACTCAATAAATTTATTCCGTGTTGCTTTATCCATACACTTTTAATTTGGTTTTAAACGAAATATCAAACCGTAAACTAAATACGGTTTGTGTTTGTATTCTTGTTATATAACTTCAAAAAAAGATAAAATGAATACCGTCGTTCACTGCAAATTAAATGGAAAAAAATTAAGAATAACAAATAATGCAATTGAAATCGAAGATTCGTGTTTACAAGAAGAGCTGATTAAAAGTTTGATTGATTGTAAGGCTAAAACACCTCTTGGAGAAAGCTCATTGCCTTTGTTTTTCAATAAATATCTAAGAAACTATGAAATTTCCGAAATAGTACTTAGTGAAAGCGTTCCACGTACTATTTATCAAACGAATTTTGAAGAAATGTATATTGATAAAGAAATAGAAGTAATGGCTGCATAAGTTAATAATTAAAGGGGAATTCCAATTTATATACTTTTAATGAAGTAACCTTCTCCACAAAAATCTGTGTATAATAACATATAGATAGAATGTTTTTTTTAAATAAATATTTTTTCTTTGTTAGTATCCAGTTATGAAACAAAATCAATTGAATGCATTAATACAGCTTTTGGATGATCCTGATGAAGGTGTGTATCGTCACATTCGTGAAAAGTTTATGGAGATGGGGCTTGATGCAGTTCCTCATTTAGAAAACAATTGGGAAAGTTCTGAGGAGATTTTTGTTCAACAACGTATTGAAAACTTAATTCACTCTATAAAATCTTTTGATGTTTTTCAGCAACTCAAAAATTGGAAACAGAATGGTGGTCAAAATTTGCTAAATGGTGCAATTTTAGTTGCAAAGTATCAATATCATAATATTGATGAAGAAAAAATCAGAAGTAAGATTAACCAAATTAAGCAGGATGTTTGGATAGAGTTGAATGATGATTTAACAGCCTTTGAAAAAATAAAAGTTCTGAATCATATAATTTTTAATTTACACGAGTATAAAGGCGATCGAAAAGATTATCATAATCCAAAGAATTCCTTCATAAATCGAGTTTTGGATAGCAAGAAAGGAAGTCCTCTCTCCATTGGAATACTCTACGCTGTCATTGCCCAGGGACTGGATATACCGGTTTATGGAGTTAATTTACCTCATCATTTTATTTTGGCCTATGAAGATGAGTTTTTAGCTAATTTTGCTCCAGAAGAAATGGCTACCCCTGGAATTTTGTTTTATGTGAATACATTCAGCGGTGGAGCCGTTTTTGGTAAGCAAGATGTGTTGGATTTTTTAAAGCAAATTGAAATTGAACCAAAAGAAGAGTTTTTTAAACCTTGCAGCAATATCGCTATTGTTAAAAGAATGATAACCAACATATGTTATTCTTATGAAAAGGTAAATAAACCAGAAAAAGAAGCTCATTTTAGGGAGTTATTGAATCTTTTCAATTAATACTTTTTAAGTAATAAAAGTCTTCTTTTATCTTGAATTTTTTAACCTCAAAAATCTTGACAAAACCTAAAGCCTATTAAAACCCTATATTTAAATTATGAAGTTTAGCAATTATTCATTAACAAACGAGGTGAAAAGAGGAGTTGATGGTATGGGGTTCAAAAAACCCACTGATATTCAGTTTAAGTCGATTCCGTCAATTTTAAAAGGTGAGGATGTTCTTGGGATTGCTCAAACTGGAACTGGCAAAACTGCTGCTTTTGCCATACCAATAGTTCATAAGGTTCAAATTTCAAGTGTTAAGGGTAGAAAGGATGGTGTTCGTTGCTTGATTATGGTTCCAACCAGAGAACTTGCGCAACAAATTCAAGATGTTTTTAATAAAGTCGCTAAATATACTACAGTAAAAACATACGCTATAATTGGGGGCGTTGACCAAGATCCTCAAATAGAGAAATTAAATAAAGGAGTGGATGTATTAATTGCAACGCCAGGTAGAATGTTTGATTTAATTTCTCAGGGTTATTTGAGTTTACACAGGATAAATACTTTGGTTCTTGATGAGGCAGATCGGATGCTGGATTTGGGATTTTATAAGGATATTCAAGATGTTTTAAAAAAGTTGCCTAAAAAACGTCAAACTTTATTTTTTTCGGCAACAATAAATACAAAAATTAAAAAACTGGCTTATTCTCTTGTAAATAACGCCATAAGAATACAAATTTCTCCTAAAGATCCTGTTTCTAAAAATGTAAACCATTTTGTGTCATCGATTGAGATGGATGATAAGAGGTTTTTTTTGGAAAACCTTATTAACAAAGATGCAACCAAAAAAATCATGGTCTTCGTTAGGACACAGGTTCGAGTAGAAAGAGTAGCCAAGGCAATGGAAAGAGTAGGAATCAATGCTCTCATCATTCATGGTGGAAAAGATCAAAAAGAAAGAAATCAAGCACTTAAAAAATTTAAGGAAGGCGAAGTAAATCTTTTAATAGCAACTGATGTTTCAGCACGAGGTGTGGATGTTCCAGGAATAGAATTGGTAGTGAATTATGATTTGCCGGATATCGCTGAAAACTATGTTCACAGGATAGGTAGAACTGGTAGAGGTAATCAAAAAGGAGAAGCTCTTTCTTTTGTATCGAAAGGTGAAATGGACTTGTTGTTAACCATAGAACAATTTTTAGGAAAAAAAATCCCTCAAATTGAAATTTCAAAAAAAGAATATCAAACGATATTGGATTTGACCAATGAAAAAAGTCTCGATGATTTATTGGGTCAAATTGAATTTGAGATAGAAAATGAAGGTAAAAAAGCGAAGAAGAAACGCAATAAAAAGAAATAGAACAGGTCTTTAGTACATTGAAATTGTCTTAGCGATTGATGAACATTCAATTGTTTTTAATTCTTGATAATCCTCAACTTTTATTAGTTTTATTTCTTGTTGATTTAAACAACGATTGTAAGCTTATTTCAAATTGGTTAAGTTGCTGAATTTGTGTAACTTTTCAGAAACTTGATTGTTTGATAAAAGTGCTATTTAACTAACTACCTATGCTTAAGAACTTTTTTCTCGACAAAAAGAAGATATTACTTGTTTTTACGGTTATATATTCTGTGTTTAGTAATGATTTACTTGCGCAAACCTGCCCGGCCTCACAAAATCAGTCTCAATGGCCCACTCATAGTAATTGGTTTTTTGGTCAAGCTCAAATGATGAATTTTGGAGCAGCTGGTACTGGTGCTCCATCTGTGTCAACAAAAGTAGGACCGGGTTCTCCCTATCCTGCATATGAATCTTGTGCATCTGCAAGTGATGAGGATGGTAATCTCGTAATTTATACGAATGGAGTTAAGTTATGGAATGGTGCGGGACAAGAAGTACATGTTGGTCCTTTATCTGGTCCTTCACAAAGACTTAAATCAGGAGCTGAGAATCCAACAGGAGCTACCGGTTCTGCTGTACAAGGTGTATTAATAACAAAACATCCTCTAAACGATAATGATTATTATATTTTCACAACGGACGATGCAATTGGAGGAATTAATGGAATAACGTATGGTTTTAATTATAGTATATACAGTAAGACTGACGATACTTGTTCCGCACCTCAAAGAATAGGTGGATTTCGGGCTACAGAACAAGTATCGGCTACTTTTCATAAAAATGGTCTGGATATCTGGATAGTTACGCACGAAGCTATAATAGACGCAGTTACAAATAATTATCATGCCTATCTTTTGGGATGTAGTGGCTTGAATACAACTCCTGTTGTATCTGGGGTTGGGTTTGATGTTTTATCAAGAACTCAATTTACTAATTGGGCGGGGAATCTTGTTAATACCTCTGAGTTTTCTAATGAAAGAGGATCAATAGAGTTTCAACACAATCCTACTTTACAAACCACCATTAAAGCTGCAGCTACATTCCATTGTGGACAAGGAACATGGGATCCTGTTAATGCAATTTCTTTGCTTGACTTTAATACTCAAACAGGACAGTTTTCGAATAATCAAGGATTAGGAAGTACTGATGTTTCTCAGTCTAATCCTTATGATTGTGAGTTTTCTCTCGATGGATCTAAATTATACGTTTCCTACATGGCTGATCCCTGGAGTGGTCCTTTACTGGGTAGAATAGGAGTGTTTGATGTTGGTACAGGGGCTTACACTGAAGTTGGAAACACAGGAAGTGATGATATTACGATTGGTTCATTAAAACTTGGAGGAGACGGAGTTGTTTATGCGGCACAATTCAACTCAACAAGTTGGGCTTATCAAAATGACTTAATAACATCTGATGGTTCCACCATAAATACTTCCGGTTTAGCAGCGGGAACAAACTCAGTTGGATATGGATTGCCAAATATGTTTGTTCCTCCCCAGGATTGGCTTGAAATTCAAGATCCAGGGGTTTTAACAGATTGTGATTTACCCGTCGATTTGCAAACCGATTGGTTATGTAAAGGGACAAGTGCTGAAAATACCTCAGGACATGAGAATGCTTACTCTGTCTCAAGTTCTTGCTCGAGTTGCTCTATTGATCCTATAACGGGTGTTTTTGATGCACCGGGTCCCGGAACGTATAAAGTTTATTTTGAAATTTGTACTATCAAGGATTCAATAACCTTTTCTGTTGGTACTTGTGGTTGTGATGCAGATATAAGTAATTCTCAGCCCATTTGTGTTGGTGAAACTTTTTTATTGGATACTGCAGTGGTTTCTTCAAGTGGAGTAGGAGTTTGGTCCATAGATTCTGTCCCAACTTCTACTGGTGTTAGCGCAACAATGAATGACTCAGGTTCCGATACTTTATTTGATGCTTCTGCACCTAATACAAAGTATGGTATATATAAATTGAAGTTTACAGTAGACAATTCTTGCCAAGATTCTATGTACATTGAAGTGAAAAAAATTCCAACGGTTGTCGTAGACCAAATAGGTCCGTTTTGTGATGACTCGGTAGCCGTAGTAATGACTGCAATACCAGCAAATGGAGGAGATGTAACTGGAGTTTGGCAAATAGACAATGGGATTCCTTTTGTTGTGCCTAATTTTGATCCCGTAGCCCTTGGGCCAGGAAACTATACGGTTAAGTATGGTGTGGATAGTTTGGGTTGTTTGAATGCGGATTCTATTAATGTATTGGTCAAAGAAAGACCGATTCCTTCGATTGATTCAATAGGGCCATTTTGTGCAGACGAGCCCGCTGTTAGTTTAACCATTACTCCCGCAAGTGCGGATTCTGGACTTTGGTCTGGAGATGTTTCTCTTCCGTCAACTTTTGATCCAAGTTCTTTAACATCAGGACAAAAAGAGGTGATTTATACCATACCTGGTTTATGTGGAGCTGCAGATACTTTAAATGTCATGGTTAATCCGTTAAACGATGCATCCATAAATACGCCACAAAATAAAGATTCTTTGTCGTTTTGTGTTTTGGATCCAAACCCATTATTAACAGTGAATCAATCGGGTGGTACCTGGAACAACGCTGCAGTCAATCAAACGGGAACAGATATAGAAATCGATCTAGCATCACTTGGCGTGGTAGTTGATGAAATGCTGATATATACCATCCCTGATCCTTGCGAGGATAAGGATACAATTTGGGTTACTACCACCAGTCAGCTTGACGCCTCTATTACTTCAGTTGGTCCGTTTTGTGATACAGATTCCCCTGTGATTTTATCTGTGGTAGATGCAGGAGGAACATTTAGTGGAAATGGAGTTGATCCGACTACAGGTGAATTTGACCCTGCCGATGCAGCGGCTTTAGGATCAAGTCCACACACTATTACTTATACAATACCTGGTAATTGTGGTGATGTAAAAACCATTGATATTGTTGTAAATAGTACGCCTGATCCTTCAATTACCAATATTGACACTTCTTTTTGTGAAAATCATGGCGATGTTGCTTTAACTACCTCGGAGCCAGGTGGTGCTTGGGTTGAAATCACCAATACTAATGGAGGTCTTAATTCCACAGGATCATTGTTTACAACTACATCTTTGTCGGGTCAGTTTGAGTTGGAATATGGTTTTTCAGGTCAATGCCCTGCATACGATACGATAACTTTTGAAGTTATTGATATGCCTACTATAACTTTTCCTTTCCAGGATACTCTGTGTGAAGATGATGCATCAATTTTAGTTTCAGTAAGCGTTGTTCCTTCCAGCTCTGTTTTAACTTGGACGGGTGATGTAGATGCATTGGGTAATTTTGACCCCAGTGGCAATATCGGCGATAATGATATAGATTTAAGTGCTGATAATCAGGGCTGTATTACTACGAATTCACTAAGGATTCATGTTCTTGAAAGAGCAGATGCTACATTGTTGCCTGTTGCCAATGTTTGCGTATCAGAAGCGCCATTTTCAATTGGGACAGTTTCAGGCTCTACAGGTGGAACTTGGTCAGGAACGGGGATAACGGATGTAAATAACGGTATTTTTGATCCCTCTGTTGCAGGTGATGGAACTTTTGAAATCCGGCATACAATTAGTGGTAAATGTGGTAGTTGGGATACTGTTTTAGTTACTGTTGAAGGGACTCCTGATCCAACTATTACTCCTCCATCAACTGTTTGTGCTGGTTCTAATCCATTTACCTTAACAGCTGCTACTGCAGGAGGAACTTGGGGAGGTGATGTTAGTGCAAGTGGTACCTTTAATCCAACTACAGGGGGTTCTTATACGGCTACCTATACATTAACCAATCCTTGTCAGGCTGATACCGCGATTTCATTTGATGTTCACGAGGTTCCTGTTACTGCTTTATCCGTTACCCCAAGAATGGGTTGTGCTCCATTAAATGTATTAGTTTCTGATGAGTCGGGAGAAACACCTGTTCAGAGCTCATGGGATTTTGGAAATTCCAATACGTCAACTGATGTCTCTGGAACAGTAAATCAAACGTACTCTTCTTTCGGATGTTTTGACATCAAATTAGTAAACGTTTATGCGAACGGTTGTACAGATAGCACTACACTTTCCAGTGCAGTATGTACCTATGAAATTCCAACAGCTGATTTTTCATGGTTGCCTGAAATATTGGATGTGGACAACAATGTCGCTGTGTTTGAAAACCAATCTTCTCAAGACGCGTTTTCTTTTGAATGGGATTTTTCAAATGTAGTATTGCCGTCACAATCTAATCCAGTGACTACGGCCAGTCCTCAAACATCAATTGATGAAAATCCGACGGTAGCGTTTAATTCTTCAAATGGAGATACTGTTAATGTTAAGCTTAAAGTTACCAATTCAAATGGCTGTTCGGATTCAATTGTCAAGCCCGTTATTATTCGTGATAAGTTTTCAGTGTTTCTTCCAAATGCTTTTACACCGAATGATGATGGCACAAATGATACGTTTTTTCCAGTAGGTAGAAATTTAGAATTTGGTGATAATTATGATTTTAGAATTTACAATCGTTGGGGTACTTTAATTTGGATGAGTAAAATTCCATACCAAGGATGGGATGGAAGAGTTACCGAGCTATCTCCATCGAGTGGTAAAATTGCCCAAATGGATGTGTACGTATGGCGACTTGTTGTTGTTGATCCTTTCACAGGTAAAGAGCACGAAATGATAGGTACTGTTACACTTATGATGTAAGAGTTTACATTTAAGCTTCAAGGTGTTTGGATATTCCGGCTTTGAAGGTATTGCAATGGGCGTCCAAGATGATTTTTATGTCTTTGGAATATCCCCCTCCCATAGTTGTTGTTACCGGAATAGAGTTTTCTTTACATATATTGAATACAAATTCATCTCGTTTTTTACAGCCCTCCAATGTTAAGGAAAGCCTTCCGAGTTTATCGGATTTTAAAACATCGACTCCGGACTGATAAAAAGCAAATTCGGGTTGAAATCTATTGAAGATTTCTTTTAAATTCTTTTCAAGAATAGTTAAATAATCAAGATCATTTGTCGAGTCGGGTATAGAAATATCCAAATCTGAAGCAGGTTTATGAAGTGGATAGTTTTTTTCGCCATGCATACTAAATGTATAAACTCTGGGTTCGTTGGATAATATTTCGGCCGTTCCGTTGCCTTGATGAACGTCTAAATCTATAATTATTATTTTTTTGACCAGTGAATTATTCAATAAATGCATCGAGGCTATGGCTTGATCGTTTAATAAGCAGAACCCTTCAGGTTTATTGGAAAAAGCATGATGCGTTCCACCGGCAATATTGAATGATATTCCGTCATTTAATGCTTGCATAGCTGCTTCGATGGTTCCATTTGTAATGCATATTTCTCGCTGCACAAGACGATTATCTTGCTTAAAACCCGACGCTCTTTCTTCAGTTTTTGTGAGCTCTCCATTAAACAGTTTTTTTAAGTAATTGTTGTTGTGAATACTGTAGTCGTAAATATGCTCCATTGTAGGCTCGAAAAAGTTTGATTCTTCAACAATACCCTCATGCACCAATTGTAAGGGAAGAAGTTCATATTTTTCCATAGGAAATCTATGATTTTTTGGAACGGGATGAACGTATATAGGGTGAAAGGCTATTTTGAACATCTTAACAGGAATATAGTCATATATTAAGCTTAAATTATACTCCAAACAATTAATTCAATGTTTTATTTCTTTGAGAATACGCCAATGGTAAAATTAGTTGAGGAATGGAGTTTAACGTAATAATTTCCTTTTGGGATATGTGATAAATCCAATTGGTTTTCAGTCAGTACTTTTTTAAGAATCAACTGTCCTAAAGTGTTATATATAGTTGCTTCGTAATCTATGAAATTGCCTTCAAAAAATAGTGTGGTATTTACGGGGTTTGGATATGCGTTCAGCTTGATTTTTTTAATCTGTTTAATAGATGAAGGTACGCCTCCAGAAGTTGTTTTATAAATTTTACCATTTGATCCACAAGCAAGACCTATTGTGTCGTTGAAAAAATGAACACTATTTAGGTTATTAAGTGAATCCATACTCCAATTGTTCCAACCATTATTTTCTATATAAACTGTACTTTTGAAACCTACAACAATGGTTTTAATATAGCTGTTCTCTTTATGTGTGAAATGAACATCTTTTAACCAGTTTCCATCGTTGTCGATTATTGAAATATCTCCGATAGAAAGGTTATGCTCCGAGAATTCTGCATAACTGCCGTTTGTTCCAACAATAGATCCAATTTCAGAATCTTTTTTTTCAATTGTGAAAAAGGTTTCAGGCTGATTTGTGTTTTTATAGGTCCAGTTTTCACCTGAATTTGTGCTGAATAGATAAGAACCTGTAGCTCCTACTGCTACAATTAAGGTGTCATTTAAAAAAGAGACATCATTCAGTATGTAAATGGATTGACTACCTAAATTAATCCAGTTTTCGCCGCCATCTTCTGTTTTAAATATATTTCCAAAGTCTCCGACGGCAATTCCTGTTGAGTCGTCTTTAAAGTCTATTCCGTTTATGCTTCCGTTGTGAACGGATTGCTCTGTCCAAATTGTTCCTTCATTTATTGTTTTGAATATTTTTCCATTGCTGGTAGTAAAATAACCAACAGATGTATTTAAAAAATGAATGTCGGTTATACTTCCTGATGCTGACGTAGCTATTTCTGTCCATGAATTACCGAAATCGATACTCTTGAGAAGAATACCATTTTTCCCTCCGCAAAAAGCATTCTCATCAATGATTTCTATTTTTATTAAATCATTATTTGTCGTTGAGTTAATTTCTTCCCAGTGACCAAGGGCTGGAAGAGTGTAAAAAAATAGAATAAGAAATCTGATATTTTTCATAGTCAATTTCAGTGTGTTTAATCCCCTATGTTATTTTCATTAAGTACTTTAAATTCAATTCTTCTGTTTCTAGATGATTCTGTTTTTTTGAATATAGGTGATGATTTTCCATACCCCTTAGCTGTTAATACATCTTTTCCAATGCCTTTATTAACCAAATAATTCACAACCGATTCAGCTCTTTTTAATGATAGTTCAATATTGTATGAATCAGAACCTTTAACATCGGTATGTGCACCTATTTCAATTCTTAAAGATGGATTTATGATTAACAACTTGTAGAGTTTATTAAGTGCTCGTTTTGATTCAGGTTTTAATGTGTGTGAATTGTACTCAAAATAAATGTTGTCGATTATTATACCATTAGATGTGTCAATTTTTTGCAGTTTGAGTTCTGTTTTTAAAGTATCAGGTTCAATGTTGTGATGAGTTGAAAACAGAATACTTTTATTAAAGTATCCGTTTTTTTGTGCTATTATTTCATAAGTTTTGTTGGGAATGATTTGGAACGGTTCGTTCGTTTCAAATTGACTTTCATGGTGTTTTTTATCATTGGTCATTTTCACACTGAAAATAACTCCTTCTAAAAATCTTTTTTCCTCATTATTCTCATAGGCGAAGAGGGTTAAATATTTTTTAGTAACTGTTTTGACGATAAAAATATCGTCTAATCGAATGTTTTGGTAGTAGGTTTTTGCTTCTTCTCTGTTGGAAACAATAAAAGCTGTTTCTTTATCCTTTTTAACGTAGTACCAATCATCCCATGAAGTATTTATCGGTTTATCCAGTAATGTTTTGTTTTTAGCCCTGCCATTTTTGATATTCGTTTTAAACACATCTAATCCACCAAATCCGACATGACCGTTTGAGGAGAAGTAAAGTGTTTTTTCATCCGGACTGTAAAATGGAGTCAAATCATTACCCATAGAATTTATTTTTCTACCCAGATTTTCAAGCTTAGAAGTATTTAAATTTTCATCAAGTGTTGCCATCCATAAATCATAACCTCCATTACCACCAGGCATTGTACTTGCAAAAATAATTTTGGTAATGGTATCTTTTTTATGTCCCCTCTTTAAATAACTCATAAGGGTTGGATGTGTACTTGAAAAGTCATTGTTCTTGTCATTTATTTCTGATCCCAATGGTATAGGATCACTCCATATACTGTCAGTTTTTATTGAGCAATGTATTTTACAAATAGTATTCCCTTTGGAGTTTTTTTTACATCGAGTAAAAAGAAATTTATTTCCGTCGTTACTAAAGCATCCATTTGATGTATGTGAGTATGCTTTGTTAATTACTTCAGGGATAAACAGGTGTGCAGTGTCAAAATTTTCCTCATTAATTTGTTCCGAAACGTATACTTGAAAAGTAGGTGCAGAATCTAAATAATTTGTGTAAGTCATTGTTGAATCAACAGCAATTGATGAAAAGTATAATTTGTTTTTAAAAATAAAAGGCGATAAATCGGTGTAAGATGAATTGATGTTTTTTGGGATTCTTTTTATTGATATTTCAGAATTTTGAATTGATTTTAAAGATAATTCACAACTTTGTATATGATTTTTACATAGTTTTTTATAAAGTACTTTGTCATAACCTGTGTAGGTTTTATTAAAATTGATAAAATGTTTAAGCGCGAGTTCATAGTTTCCCAATATCATTTGGATTTCTGCAAATTTGAATTCTGATTTTGGAAATACTCCTTTTTGAATTTCGAATAATTCATAATACCATTTAGCAGCTTCATTATAATTAAATAATTGTTCATTTAATTCAGCAATTTTTAAATATACTTCTGTATTATCCCCTTGGTTTTTTGCAATGTCTTCGTATATTTTTAAAGCGGCAAATTTTTTGCCTTCTTCGAGTAAACTTTCTGCCATTTTCAATTTCGTGCTTTTGTATTGGCTTAAACCTAATATGGAAAGAAAGCAAAATAGTAATGTTGTTGTAAATTTTCTCATCATAATAAACGATCACCAGGAATTATGTACTTCATATTTTTCGCTCCTTTAAACATCCTATTGACAAACGATATAGAGATTTCAAAAGCTCCTCTTGATTTGCTGACAGGCATAAGGCCTGAAATGTTTAAATCATAGCCGACATCAATACTCCAATTGTCTTGATTCATTCCAATTGTAAAATTAAGAGCATCGCCTAATCGTGCGTAGAGTCCAACTTTTAAATCGATTTTTTCAACCGTTTTTCTACCTAAATAATAAATTAAGTCAGTTCCTATAATGGCATTTATATTTTTGTTTTGTGATGAAAACAAAAAAGATGGATCTAAATCAAACTTTCTGTTTAATGTGTAAATTCCAGAACCGTGAACGGTGTATTTTCGAGCAAGAGTGTTTTTATCACTGAAAAAGCTGTAATTGGGTCGATTCAAATGAGCTACGCTGAAGCCAAACATTGCCTGATGACCCATTTCGTCATAATATGTCCAAGACGCACCTAGGTTAATATCAAACTCCATTATAAAATTATTTTCTAAGACCTCATTACTTGTAATCGAACCAAAATTTGCAGTTTCGAATTGGAATTGATTTTCAAAATTTAATTTAGATAGGTCAATACTTTTTTGGAATCCGCCCAATGAAATTCCCGCTGTGAGTATTTGGTTTTCTTTTTTAGTCAAGAAATGATGATAGCTACCACATACGTTAAGTATGTTTTCGCTGAGTCCACCATTACCCGATTTGTCGTTGAGAACTTGAATTCCCCATCCAATATTTTGTTGATTTAAAAATTTTGGAGCAGATTTAAAATCCGCATATATAGCCATGCTTTCAAAGGGGACGCTTATACTATTCCATTGATTTCTATATATGGTTCCTGTTCTCATTGTTCCATCCATATTTCCAGCCAATGAAGGGTTTAATGCCAATGGAAGATCGTTGTATTGAGAGAAGTGAATGTCCTGACCGAGTACAGAAAATTTTAAAAATAAAAACAGTATGCTCGCTCTTGTTTTAATCATCTTATAAGAGTGAAACTGCCTTTTACTTCGGTGATTTCTCCGGAATTTTTCCGTCCTTTTACATAATAGATATATGTACCAGTATTTTGGTCTTTCCCTTTTCTTTTTCCGTCCCAGGCTTCATCTGGATTTGTAGTTGAAAACACGAGGTTTCCCCAACGATTATATATTTTAAATTCAAGTAGTTCTATATTTCCAGCTTTTAGAATACCGAATGTCTCGTTTTTTCCATCTCCGTTGGGTGAAAATCCGCTTGGAAGATTTATAAAATTATAAGGAGAGACTATAACTTTATGAGTAATTGAATCAGAACATCCTCCTGGATTACTTACTACTAATTTTACGGTGTAGGAATCGGCTGTTTCATAACTGTATACAGGATTTTGGTAAGAGCTCGATCCAAATTCGTCAAAAGTCCAATTCCAAAAAGTAGCATTTTCAGATTTATCTTTGAAATATATTACAGGTTCCTCCAGGGAGGAATTTTCTGGAGAAAATTCAAAATTTGCTTTGGGTTTTTCAAAGAATGAAAGTGAAAAAGAACTATCTAAAAGACAAGCTCCATCTCCGTATTTTATAAAGTACTTTATGTTTTGTGCTCCTTTTTCTAAAAATATATTAACAATAGAGTCTCCTAATAATTGTAGCGTGTCATTAATTAGAAAATAAATACTATCGAAATTAAATTCATCGTTTTCAAATTTAAGCTTTAAGTTCGTTTCTGAAGGGATGCAAAAAGATTCATTATAAATAGATAATATTGGGCTAGGAGCAGAAAAAACCTGAATAGTTTGATTCATTGAGTCGATACAGCCCAAAGGACTAATTTGTTTAAGGCTTACCTCATAAATGCTGTCTTTTTCATAATTGTAGATGGGCGATATTAAAGTGCTGCTGTCGTTGTTTCCAAATGACCACAAAAATTGAGATTCGAAAGTTGATCGGGATTTATTTAGAAAGGAGACATTATTTAAATCACAAATGATTTCAGATGTTGTTTTAAAATCTGCATTAAGACTGTCTCCATAAATTTTCGGGAGCTCAGGAAGTTTATACAAACAACCTAATGAGTCAATAAGTTCAACAATGGGTTGGTGAATACCTCCCTGTGTGTATATGTGGTTTGTGCTGTCCGGATTCTCAGTGTAAGTGTAGCTTAGTTTGTTTTCATCGCCATAATCTATAACATAGTATTTAGTATTATTAAGATTTAAATTAAACTCAATTTTTTCAGGTATACATATGGTATCAGAACTATATACTACTTCACCATATGGACCTCCTACATTAATATATTTTTGTTTTACAATTGTATCGCTACAATTCGCATAGTTTGTAACTATAAGACTTATGTCATAGTTTCCTGGATTTGTAAAAATATGTGTAGGGTCTTTATCTGTTCGTTGATTTCCGTCTCCAAAATTCCAAAGCCATTTTGTTATTGTTCCCCCTGTAGTATCTGAAAAATTTGTAGACATAGGTGGGCATCCTGTTTGAAGAGTGGTTGCTGTAAATTCCGGTTTGGGTATACGGGAAACTTCTATTAGATTATTTTTTGTAAGTGAGTCCGCACAATTGAATGTGTCGATTGCATATAGTTTAACATCAAAAAATCCTGCAGAATCAAATTGATACTCAATATTGGTAATGTATTGAGCAGTTGAATCTATTGTCCAAACAAATGATAGTGAGTTTCCGGATGATTTATTATCAAATGAAACTACATCTCCTTTACAAACTAAAGAGTCAGATGAAGTAAAATCAATATTGGGTTTTAAAACAACAATTTCATCTAATGCAACCGAATCAACACAACCAAATGTATCGGTGACAACCAGAGAAGGTGTATAGTTTCCAGCGTTTAGATATTCGTGGTTGGGGTTTTTTAAGTTGCTGTTTGCTGTTTCGTCACCAAAAATCCACAGGTATTCCTTGATTTCTCCAGTTGATGAAGAAGTGTCATTAAATTGAATTTTATCTCCTCCACAGCTTTGTAGTGTATCAGAAAAGCCTTTTGCTTTGACACCTTCTAATTTTATTTGTTTAGACGTTTGTTTGAAGAAAACTCCTGTTTTCCATTGTCCATACTTTTGATATTGAATGGAGAATTCTACCAGGAGTTTTACGGTAAAAATACCCGTATCAGGAAATGAATAATAAAATGAGTCAATGGAGTTGTTGTTTTTTATCGTAGCAACAAGGTTGTTATTAACGAACCATTTTCGTTGATTTATATTACCGTATTTTGAGAAGGAGTTATCGGCAAATAGCACGGGGTTTTGATTCAAGCATGTTTTGTTAATTATTTCAAAATTTAAACGAGTGGAATCAACAGTAAATACATCAGTGATTTCATTTGAACATCCGGATGTTTTGTTGATGATTTTTGTTCGGATTTTATATTTTTCGCCTTCTTTAAAACTGAGATATATAGTATCCGTTGGATGAATTTTCACTAAAGTATCGGATAAAGAATTCGTATAAACATAACTATAAGCTATGGAGTCGTAATTAATAGAGGCCTGATAAAGCCCTACTTGAAGTGTTGAGTCCGAAAATAGCTCAACAGAATCATTTAAAACGTAACCATTTACGGCTATAGTAGTGTCGACAAAAGTTGGTTGAATGATTTCTGTCAGACAATTATTGTATCCAATAAATAAGTGGGTGTACAAATTTCCAGCATTTGGGATAATTTCACCAGTTGAAACATTTGAGTTTGATGTATCGGCTATATGGTTGAATTCAGAATAAATGTGAGTAGGTTGAGAGAAGTTTATGAATGGGTTATTATTGTTAGAGAATTCGGGTTTCTCTGGGCAATCCTCTGGTGGAGTTTCAGAGTTTAATAATAAGCTGTCTGAACCTTCCTCAAAAGCCCAGCAAAAATAATTGCTTTCTATTGCAGTTGTTGAATAAGTTGCAGATTCAATAAATTGAATGCTCTCTCCGTAGCAAATTGAATCATTAAAAAGTTGTTCAAAAGTAGCTGACTCAGGTCGCTCTCCAACTTTAACAATTCCTTCATAAACAGCAGTGTCAGAACATCCGTCTTCTGTAAATATAATGTAAGTGATGTCATAAATTCCAGGTGTGTTATAGGTATGAGATGGATTAGAATCTGTACTGAAGTTATTGTTTCCTGATAAAGAATCGCCGAAGTTCCATTCAACAGCTGATATATTGGATCCAAGTGTATAACTGGTATCTTTAAAAGTTAGATTTAAAGGACTACAACCTGTGTGTTTAGAATTTAACTCATAAAATCGTGCAATAGGGAAGGGGACAGTAACATATTGCTGTGCAGAATCAACACACCCAAAACTATCTTCAATAAGTAGTTTGGATAAAAACATTTCTGGTGGGATTGTGTAGATATGGATAGGTTCGTTTTGAGTACTTGAAGTAGAATCTCCAAATTCCCAGAACGATTGAAAATTTTTTGCTGAGCTTTGATTTTTAAAGGCTACTTCAAAAGGGTAACTACAGATAGAAGCATCATATGAAATATTGGCAATTGGTAGATTGTATTGAATTGTTGTTGTATCCCAACAAGAAGGATCAATTGTAGTTGTTAAAGTAATTTCGTACGGGCCTTTACTTGAAAAATTATGCGATGCATTCGAAGTGAATGCTATTGATTCTCCCCCGAAGTCCCATTTTAATGTATTGTAAACGCTTGTTTTATTTTCAACATTTATAGTAAATTCATTGTTCCCGCATTCTATGTCCCAATCAAATTCAGCCTCGTAATTTCCAACCACTAAGCTGCTCGATAACGTATCAGAACATCCAGTATTTCTTTCGGTTACAATTAATGTTACTTTCGTACTGTCAAAAGCTGTATAAACATGGGTTCCAGGTACATCACCAGTTGAGGTTGTTCCATCTCCAAAATCCCAGAAGTAATCCAGTTCGTTGCCTGTTGATTGGTTTAAAAAAGTAACATTTGCCGGGAGACCACAAACAACAGAATCGTATAAAAAATTAGCTACCGGACCATCAAGTTTTATATAGTTTGATTTTGATGTTGAAGCCTCACAACCATTTATGTCTACAACTTTTAGAAATACATTATAGTTTTTTATTTCAGTATAAACTACTGTAGGATTTTGTTCGAAAGAAGTCTCACCATTTCCAAACGCCCAAAACCAATCTGTTATAGTTCCTGAGGTTGGGATGGATAAATCTGTAAATTCTGATGAATGAGGTGAACAGCCTGTTTGGTTGTTAACTGTAAAATCTGCTATGGGTGGAGGGTTAACTCTAATTAAAGAGTATTTTGTTTCCGTATCGGAATTCGAGCCATCATTCACTGTAAATGAAACGGTATAAAAACCAGGTTGTGAATAAATATGAGTAGGGTTTTGTTCATTGCTGCTCATGCCATTTCCAAAATCCCAATAAAAACTTAAATTGTTTGAATCACCTCCTGAAGAAATATCGATAAAACTTACAATAAAAGGAGCACAACCGCTTGTATTTTCAGCTAAATCAAAATCAGCATTTAACTCTCCCTGAGAAAACATAGGAAGAGCATATAGAATTAAGAGTATTTTTAAAAGCGATTTAATCAAAAAATAAGATGAGTTATAGGTTACAAAATGCATTGCAAAGGTATACAAAAACTTAAAGGGATATTACTTAAAATCAACTTGTAAATAAAGTCGAAATTAGAATGTTTTGTTTGTGAATTTGGAAGGATTCCATAATATTAAAACTTTTGAATATGTAAAGGTTTTTTTGGTGTCTTTGTGATTAATTTTTAACTATTTTTTAAAATAGGTTCATGAGTATTCTTATTCGTAAAAGCTCCGTTGTAAATTAGTCTAAAATTTAATCGATGGTAACTTTAGTAATTTCAGTTTTAGTGGGGAATTTAATCCTTCAAATTGTTTTGGGAATATTAAATCAAAAAAATATGCTGAAGCCTTGGCCGAAAGAGGTTAGAGGGATTTACACAATTGCGCAAGTTAAACGGGCGGTTGAATATTCAAAGGAGAATTTTCAATTTAGTATCACCAGTAAGTTCGTTTCAACTATTTTAATGATACTTATGATTACTGAAGGAGGGTTTAATTTAGTTAACAATTGGGCAATTACATTTTCGGAGAATGAATCGGTTCAAGCTTTATTTTTTATGGGGACTATCATCGGTGCTAATCAGATTATTGCAATTCCTTTCAGTTACTATTCAACTTTTGTAATCGAAGAAAAATTTGGTTTCAATACAACAACAAAAAAACTTTTCATAATTGATACGATTAAAGGCTTACTTCTTGGGGGGCTTATTGGTGGTGGCTTGCTTTATTTGCTCGGATTTTTAATTGAAATAATGGGAAGTGATTTCTGGTTGATATTTTGGGGCGTAATTGTAGTTATAATGGTCTTTGTTAATACATTTTACACTTCATTATTGCTTCCTATATTTAATAAATTGTCTGAGATAAAGGATGAAGAGTTAAAGTCTTGTATTTATGAGTATTGTCAAAAAGTGGGTTACAAGCTCTCAAATTTATTTCAAATGGATGGTAGTAAGAGAAGTAAAAAAGCAAATGCTTTTTTTAGCGGAATGGGACCGAAAAAAACAATTGTATTATATGATACTTTGATTGAAGGGCAATCAAAAGAAGAAATTGTAGCAGTTTTAGCTCACGAAATAGGACATTATAAAAAGAAACATACCCTTTTTAATTTGATTTTTGGAATAGTACAAATGTTCCTAATATTATTTCTTTTAGGGTGGGCAATTAATCAAGAAGAGCTTTCGTTGGGTCTGGACGTTGAGGTTTCAACATTTTATACCGGATTGATTGCATTTTTTATTTTGTTATCTCCTATCACAATACTAATTGGAGTTTTTCAAAACATTATTTCGAGAAAAATGGAATATCAGGCGGATGCATATGCCCGAGATACATATGACGGTGAGAAGTTGATTGATGCATTAAAAAAATTGTCTGTGGATAATCTTTCGAATTTAAATCCTCATCCAGCATATGTATTTGTTAATTATTCTCATCCTCCAATTCATGAGAGAATTAAAGCAATAAGAAATTGAAGTTACCAAATCAGTTCATAGAATCTATTCCTTTTTCAAGTGAATTAAAAAAGAAGCTTTTGTCTGGATTAGAGCAAAAGCCTGCTTATTCCGTTCGTTTAAATCCGTTTAAGCCTTCCAGGCGTTTTAAAGATGAAGACTCTGTACCTTGGTCAAAGAATGGAAAATATTTGACTGAACGTCCAGAATTTATTTCCGACCCACTATTTCATTCAGGAGTTTATTATTCTCAGGAGGCAAGTAGTATGTTTCTTGGACAAATTTTGAATTCTACTGATTTGTCTAATAAAATAGTATTGGATCTTTGTGCAGCACCAGGTGGAAAATCTACTCTTATTAATTCCTTTTTGCCAAAAGACGCATTGCTTGTTGCTAATGAGGTTATTAAATCTCGTTCATGGATTCTAAAGGAGAATATGGACAAATGGGGCAGTAGTAACGTTATTGTTACTAATAATGATCCGTCAGAATTTGAGCACTTCTTGGGTTTTTTTGATGCGGTTGTTGTAGACGCACCTTGCTCGGGAGAGGGTATGTTCAGGAAGGACAAAAAGGCAATAGAGGAATGGAGTGTTAAAAATGTTGATTTATGCTGTACAAGGCAAAAACGAATATTATCGGATATAATACCAACCATTAAAGATGGTGGTATATTAATTTATAGTACTTGTACATTTAATGACAAGGAAAATAGAGAAAATCTAAAATGGATTCAAGACAATTACGAAGTTGAAAATCTAAATTTTGAATATCCGGTAAATGAAGGAATTATTGAATTACAAGAGGGTGATTTAAAGGGGTTTCAGTTTTTGCCGGGAGTAACAAAAGGAGAAGGTTTTTTTATTTCTGCGATGCGTTTGTTTGGGGGCAGAGAAAAAATTAAAATACCAAAGAGAATACGGAAATTACGATTAGAGGAATGGGATGGCGATTCTTTGGTTTTTCTTGAAAATGATAATAAAAATTATATTATAAACGAGATGATTCATAATTTCCCTGAGGCTTTTGAATCTGTTTTAAAATCAATAGTTTGGGATTTAAAACCTATAAAAATAGGTTGCCAGGTTGGCCAAAGTATAAAGGGTAAAATGAAATATTCTCATGAGTTAGCTTTGTCAAATGAACTAAAAAAAGAGTCTTTTGATTTTGTTGAGGTTTCTCGTGAAGAGGCCATTCTATTTTTGCAAAAAAAGGAATTAGTTGGATTGCCAAAAATTACATCCTGGGGATTGATTATGTATGAAAACCAGCCTCTTGGCTGGGTGAAAAGAGTAGGAAATCGTTTAAACAATTATTATCCTAAGGAGTATAGAATACGTAAGGAATTCAGTTGATAATCTTTAAAAGCTAAAACTTAGCTTAACTCCTTGAGCATAAGGTGTATTTTGAAAAGTTGCAGGAGCTAATTTGAGTGAAAGATTTTCAGAAACATCAAATTGTGAGAAGTGAGCATCGACAGTTGCATCTACAATTTGAAATAAATAAAAAACGGATGCACCTATGATTACCTGATGTTTTCTGGTTTTTGCAAAATCGTTGTAGCTTTGAATTTCGTCTTTAGGCAATTCTGAAACTTCCTTTGCAGATAAATTTGTAAACCCTCTTTCATATTTTTCAACAAAGGGAATTATGTATTCATTTGAATTGTATCGATCTTTATAAATCAATATTTGGTGCCAAAATTCATGCTGTTTACTAAAAAAATCATAACTGTAATAAAACGCTAACGCTCCACCCCATACAATGGGTGCTTTCCAGTATTTTCTATTATATATTTGTCCAGCTCCGGGTATAAAAGTACTTAGCAAGGATGATGTTAATGGATTCAACTCATGATTTTTTCGAACTTTTGTAGAATCTTTTACAACTACACTTTTTTTATTTTGAGCAAACTTATGTTTGACGGTTGTATTTTGTGTAAATCCACAAATAGAAATAAGAAGTAGTAATGGAAATATAAATTTATGCATCTAATAATTTCATTATTCTTTCTAAGTCATTTTCTGACTTAAAGGGTATAACGAGGTTTCCACTTCCATTATTTCCTAATTTCATTTTTACTTTCGCTTTTAAAAATGACGTTAAGTCATCTTTATATTTCTGTTGTACAAATGAAAGATGGTTGTCATTTTTTTGTTTTGGTTTGTTTTCAATTCCACTCTGTTTGTTAGCTTCCTTAGTTTCTTTTACTAATTCTTCCACTTTTCTTACGGAAAGCTTTTCCGTAATGATCATATCGTAAATATATGATTGAACTTCCTCATCATCAAGAGCAATTAATGATCTGGCGTGTCCGAATGAAATAGATTTATCCTTAAGTGCATTTTGTATTTCAATTGGAAGGTTTAATAGTCGAAGATAATTTGCGGTAGAGGATCGTTTTTTACCGACTCTATCAGCAAGTTCCTCTTGAGTTAAGCCGCATTCGTCAACTAATCGTTTGAATGAAAAAGCAATTTCAAGAGGGTTTAAATCTCTTCTTTGAATGTTTTCAACTAAAGCCATCTCGAGCATAGCCTGATCGTTGGCAATACGAATATATGCTGGTAATTCTTTTAATCCAGCAGCTTGTGATGCACGAAATCGTCTCTCACCCGATATAATTTGAAATTTATCGTTTCCTAATTTTCTTACTGTTAATGGTTGTACCAACCCCAGTTCCTTAATAGAAGCAGCCAACTCAGAAAGTCCTTCTTTCTCAAACTCTACTCTTGGGTTAAAAGGGTTTACCTCAATTTGAGAAATTTTAATATTGGCGATATTTCCAACAAGTTGAGAATTTGTATCTGATATACTAAGGTTGGATGTGACATCGGTTTTTGTGTCCGATAATAATGCTCCTAAACCTCTTCCGAGTGCTTGTTTCTTAGCCATTTTTAATGTTTATATTTTCTTCTTTTTTAACTTCTGATTCTTGATTCAAGTCAACTATCTTGTCTTCTTGATTCATTTTAGTGGCATTGTTTTTTTGAAGTACTTCGCGAGCTAAATTGAGATAGTTTGTAGCACCTCTTGAACTTGCATCATGCATAATTATAGACTCTCCATGCGATGGTGCTTCCCCAAGTTTTGTGTTTCTTTGAATGATTGTATCAAAAACTAAATCCTGAAAATGAGTTTTAACTTCGTCTACTACTTGATTTGACAGTCTTAGACGTGTGTCGTACATTGTTAATAAGATCCCTTCAATGATTAAGTCATTATTTAATCGAGTTTGAACAATTTTAATTGTATTTAAAAGCTTTCCCAGGCCTTCTAAAGCGAAGTATTCACATTGAACAGGAATAACCACAGAGTCGGCTGCTGTTAAAGCATTTATTGTTATTAACCCAAGAGAAGGAGAACAGTCGATAATAATGAAATCATAATTGTCTTTTACCTTATCGATTGCCATTCTCATCATTTTTTCACGATTGGGCAAGTTAATCATTTCAACTTCAGCTCCGACCAAATCAATGTGAGCAGGAATTAAATCTAAGTTTGGAGAGGAGGATGTTAAAATAATATCTTTCGGCTCGACTTCATTGATTAAACACTCATAAATGCCGTTGGTAATGTTACGCGGGTCAAAGCCTAAACCTGAAGTAGCGTTGGCTTGTGGATCAGCATCTATAACCAAAACCTTTTTTTCTAATACACCCAATGCAGCGGCTAGATTCATTGAAGTTGTTGTTTTTCCGACTCCCCCTTTTTGGTTGGCAATTGCTAATACTTTTCCCATGTTATCTTGTGATTGTTTCGTTTATATTCATCAGGTTTAGTGTTAAACCTTTGCTTTCGTAATGTTTTTTTGCTGATTCATGATCGATTTCTATATAACCAAATGAATCATAATGCATTCCAATTACATCTTTTACTCCAATAAATTGAGCTGCTGTTGCAGAATCGTGTACACCCATAGTAAAGTTGTCGCCAATACAAAGAAATGCAAAATTTAAGTCGTGAAACTCATTGAGTAATTTCATGTCATACGTTAGGGCTGTATCTCCAGAGTAATAAAATGAACCTTCAGATGATTCTATAACCCATCCCCCAGGGTTTCCTCCGTAAGTTCCATCGGGTAGTACAGAGCTATGAACAGCCGTTACATATTTTGCTGTTAATCCTTTATTAAGTTCAATTTTTCCACCATGGTTTAAAGGGTGGGTGTTTTTAATTTCTTTTGTGGAGGAAAACCAGGAAACGATTTCAAAATTAGAAATCAATTTAGCTCCTGTTTTTTTTGCTATATATTCTACATCAGCAACATGATCTTCATGTCCATGACTGATTAAGATAAAGTCTGCTTTAATTGAATCCAGGTCAACACCCTTAACAATTGGATTAGGAGTTATAAATGGGTCAAATAAAATATTTACGTTGTTCAGATTAACTAAAAAGCAGGAATGTCCGTAGTACGTTATCTTCATCGTTAATTTAAATGCTTAAATTTGTTGAGTGTCCTTTAAATGTGGTAATTAGGCACTTTTAATGTACGGCAAAAATAAGTCATTCAACTATTGATTTGAAGGCTAATTTTAAACAAAATTTTGTGAATTGTTAATAACCTAAATATGATAACCATTGTTGCTGGAACGAATCGAAAAAACAGTGTCACACTTAAGGTGGCTCAATACTATGAAAAGTTATTGAATGAAAAAGGAAAATCTTGTCAGGTTCTTGATTTGGCAAAGTTACCTGAGGATTTTGTATTTAGTTCACTTTATGGCGAGCAAAATTCAAGATTTTTAAAAATAACTCAGCAATATATTTTTGAACCTTCTAAATTAATTGTTGTTACTCCAGAGTATAACGGGAGCTTTCCAGGTATCATGAAGTCATTTATAGACGGATGGGATCCCAGAAAGGTGTCAGGAAAGTGGGTTGCCTTGGCTGGAGTTTCGTCAGGAAGACAGGGAAATGCTCGAGGTATGGATGACTTGACAAATATTTTCAATTATCTTAAAATAAATGTAATACCGGTTAAACCTCCGTTGTCCCAAATTTCGACATTGTTAAATGAAAAGGGAGAGGTTAGTGATGATGGTATGAATGATTTAATTCAATTGCAGCTTGATTTACTCTTAGAGAAGTAAAAGAATGAATTTTGGAAATTTAAAATTAAGTAAGCCGCTTTTGCAAGCAGTTGTTGACTTGGGCTATAAAAAACCAACTCCAATTCAAGAGCAGGTGATTCCTAAAATTTTATTGGGACAGGATGTTCTTGGAATTGCTCCGACAGGTACAGGAAAAACAGCTGCATTTATTTTACCCATTCTTCGAAATTTAAATTATGCTCAAGGTAACGATCCAAGAGCTTTGGTTTTCGTTCCTACAAGAGAACTTGCTGTTCAAGTATATCAAAACGCCGTTGCTTTATCAAAACATACGGACTTGAGATGTTGTAAACTCATTGGAGGTGTTGGAAAAGAGTCCCAAAAAAAAGAAGTTTTGCGTGGTGTTGATTTAATTATTGCCACTCCTGGAAGATTTATGGATTTATATTTAGATGGAGTGATTTTTTTAAAAAAAATCAAAACTCTTGTCCTTGATGAAGCGGATAAAATGATGGACATGGGGTTCTTACCGCAGTTGAACAAAATATTAGAAGTAATTCCGAATAAGAGGCAAAACTTGTTGTTTTCAGCTACTTTTCATCCGAAAGTTGAAGAACTCACAGAAGAGTTTTTAGTTTTCCCAGCCAAGGTTGAAATCGAACCTGATAAAGTCGTAGTTGATCTTGTTGATCAATATGTATACCATGTTCCCAATTCGAAAACAAAGTTAAATCTCTTGTTAAACTTGTTAGAAAATGAAAGTAATTATCAAAGAGTTTTGATTTTTGCAAGAACGAGAGAAACCGCAGAAAATATTCATAGATTTCTAAATAGAAAAAATGTAGGAGTTTGGAAGGCAATTCATGCAAATAAGGGACAAAACACAAGGTTAAATGCCTACAAAGAATTTAGTGAGGGAGAAATTAGAGGAATTGTAGCTACAGATGTGGCTGCCCGAGGAATTGATGTGTCTGCTGTTACACATGTAATCAATTTTGATGCTCCGGTTATGTATACTGATTATGTGCATAGAGTTGGAAGAACAGGCAGGGCTAAAAATGAAGGAGTTGCAATTACTTTTGTTTCTGAAGTTGAACATTATCACATAAAAAAAATAGAAGATTTAATTCGTCAAAAAATTAAAGTTTTAGAACTTCCATCAGAGGTTGAGATAGTTGATTCGAGCTATGAGGAAAAACAAGCTTTTGCCAGGGAAATAGATCGTCAGAAACGCAAGGAAGACCCTTCCTACCGTGGAGCTTTTCACGAAAAAAAGAAAGCAAAAAAAAATCACCCAAAGAAAGCCACAAAAAAAACGATTCAGGCCTATAAATTCATAACGGAAGAGTCTGAAAAAAAGAAAAAAAAGTCTGTAAAAAAAAGGAAAAGACGAAAATAATATTACCAATTTTCAGTTAAAGCGAATAAATCCTCTTTTTTCCGGTTCAGTTGGATTCATCCGAAACAATGCCAAGTTTATCTTGAATTAAAATAATCATTATTTTTTATTGCTCGATATTTCAATATTTGGACAATTATTAGCTTCATAATTTTTATCCTAATTGTCTTGTGATTTTATAGTTTGTTTAAAGGTTGTTTTCTGAACCTCAAATGTTAATTCATAAATTGAATATTATACTTTTTGGTTTAGAAAATAAACTTAATTAAACCTGATGAAACACTATTCAGATTTTTTCTCTGGGCAAAATATATTCTAACCCAATAGGCTTTGTAATAAAGCCAAAATGAAAACAATAGCTACCAGTATAAGTCGCATGATAAGGGTTTTAATTAAGGTACGATAGTTTTCATTTTTAGGACAAGTTTACTAATTTTATTTATTAACATGGTTATGAGGAAAAAGTTGATTTTAGATGCGGCTCGAAAATTGTACAATGAGTATGGATTACCCAATGTTACCATTCGTCAAATTGCCCAGAAAATGCAAATAAGCTCGGGAAACTTAACCTATCATTTTGACAAAAGGGGAGATATCATTTGCGGTATTTTTGAAGATTTAATTTCTGTTGAATCGAAATTTTTATCTCTTTACAAACAGTCTGTTTTGACACAACGTCAATTGAATAACCTAATGAGATCGCATGCTAAGGCGATGTTTCATTACCGTTTTTTTTGGATTGATTTTGTTCAGGTCGGGAGAGAAAACCAGAACGTTCAGAGGAGGCTTGACGAACTTATGCAAAATAGAATAAATGAGCTGGATTATGAATGGGCCAATTATTTAAATCAATTTTTGTACTTAATGGCTACGTTAAATTTAAAGTTTAACTCGAATGATTTTGAGAAGCACTTTAATAAAATAGAAGAGAAGGTGTTTTTGTGACTAAAAACTTAAGAGTTAATTAAGCATACAGCGTGGGCATTTACTCCTTCTTCTTTTCCTACATAACCCAGTTTTTCAGTTGTTGTTGCTTTTACTGATATTAAATCAACATCGATTTCCATTACTGAAGCTAGTTTTTTACGAATTTCGAGTATGTGAGGTTTTAATTTTGGAACTTGCAAACTAACGGTAGCATCTACATTTCCAATAGTATACCCTCTTTTAGTAATTAGTAGAACAACTTCCTTAAGAAGTATTTTAGAATCAATACCTTTGTATTTTTGAGAGGTGTCGGGAAAATGGTAACCAATGTCACCAAGTGCAGCAGCACCTAGTAATGCGTCACAAATTGCATGTATTAAAACATCTGCGTCAGAATGTCCAACTGCACCTTTATGATGATCCAGTAAAATCCCTCCAAGCCAAAACTCTTCACCCTCTGCCAATTGGTGAACATCAAATCCAAAACCTACTCTAAAAGCCATAATTTAATTTCCCTTAATTTCTGATGCCGATTTAATGTCAGCAAAATCAAAACTCATTGTAATCCTTAAAGTATTTTCAAGAGGGTTTCTTTGAGTGAAAGGAACTAAATATGAAAAATCAAGGTTGAAAATTTGGTATTTTAATCCTAAACCTAAGGTCATATGATTTCTATTTCCTTTGTTTGGGTTTTCATAAAAATACCCCAGTCTAAGAGCGAATTGATCATCGTACCAGTATTCTGCCCCTAAAGACCAATTTATTTCATTAAATTCCTCATTCATACCTCCTGGTGCGTCATAAAACGATTGAATAATCCCTTGAACTGTAGAAACGTTGGGGTCTTTCCCAGATTCAATGATATAATCTCCATTGGCATCTTCGGCAAATCCGTTTCCTTCTTTTTTATAAGCTGGTGGTGTCGGTACCAATAATTTATTTACATCCATGTAAATTCCAAACTCATTGAATTCATCAAGTTCTATATTTATTCCTGTACCAAGTTTTAAATTCATAGGAATAAAGTCTCTTTCTGCAGATTCACTGTAAGACACTTTGTTTCCTATATTTTGAATGTTGAACCCAAACATGTAATCAGCGGCCTGTTGACCAAGGTTAATGGGCTTTTTGTAAAAACCATTAATATCTACAGCAATCGCATTACCCGCTTTTGAATCGGAACCGTTAACAGAAGCTCCCGAGGTTAAATTACTGTATATGTAACGTGTATTAAACCCACCTGAAAAGTAATCGTTCAATTTATATCCAATACCACATAAATCAATTGCTAATTCATTCGGATTAACAATTTGAATTAGGTTTGCATCTATGCCTCTAAACGTTATTTCTCCAAGAGAAAAATATCGTAATCCGTGGCTAACGCTCATTCTTTCGTTTAGTTTCCAAGTGTATCCAACTTGAGCCATATAAATATCATTTACTAAGTTTCTCAACCATGGGATATAGGATATTGTGAGGGCTTGTTCTTGCTCTAGAAATGCTGTTTTTGCTGTATTCCAATATGCTGAATTTGCATCGGGTTTTGTTGCAACACCTACATCTCCCATTGCACCGGCTCTGGAGTCTGGGCCAATCATTAAAAAGGGAACGGCTGTGGTAATTGTATTTAAAAATTCACTGTAATTTATGTCTTCTTGTGCATTGGTATGATTCTTTCCGATTAAAAAAGTCAACACAATAAGAGAAATATATTTTGTATAGCTCATAGGGTACAAATATAACGGATTAACGTAAAAAGATTTAACGTAGTATGACCAATTTTTCTAATTTTCTTGCAGTTTCACCATTTGACGTTTTAACTTCCAATTGATAAACATAAACCCCTCTTCCTATTTTGTCTCCATATTCATCCAATCCATCCCATTCCATTGGCGAGGGTTGGTTGTTTCCAAAAGAAACTACATTTGATTCTATCGTTTTTAGCAGTTTTCCTGAAACGGTATAAATTCTCACCAGAACATAAAGATCTTCATTCATTTTATTGTGTTCGAAAAGAAATTTAGTGTGAGTTGTAAAAGGGTTAGGGTAATTGTAAACGTGATTTATTGCAAGTTTGGCATTATTGGCCACTACAAATTCTGTGTAGGCTTTTCCTGAATTATTATTTACGTCCCATACTTTTAAAGATAGTGTATGATTTCCTTCGGACAATTCGCTTAATGGATATATTATTTTTCCACTTTTATAATTGTTCAGTGCGGCAACATAGAAATCATTAAGTAGAATAGGATTGGAGTAGTCCTCATCCAGAACAGCTGAAACATCATGTCCCAAACTTGTTCCTGAGGTATTAATACCATTTTCGTCACTCACTAGAGCATAAATAGATGGGTTTTCATCGGTTAAGCCACCAAAAATAAAGTTACTGTCGTTCATAAATAGTTCAATCATTGGTGCTGTATCATCAGCAGCAGCTTCATCAGAACTTCCTCCTACAATTATATTTTCCGTAAATCCAGTTCCATCAATGGAGTCGTTAGCAAAATAGTAACTTATTCTTCCTTTTCCATAGTTGTAATTAATGTCTTTAGGCACAATGAATTCATAGCTGAATTCTCCGTTTGTAACACTGGCAACTCCTTTATAAAGAATGCTTTTTCGATTTTGATAATCAATAAAATTCCCCGTACCATTATTATCTAAAGTTGTTGAAGTCTCAATTTTATCGTAAACGGTGGGGTAAACATATCCATTAAGAATTGTTTTTTGATTGTTTAATTCAATCTGTCCTGAAATTTTGATTTTAGATAACGCTTTAAGTGTATCTGGATGATTACCGATTTCAACATCGTTTATGCTTTTTGTAACAATACTGTATTTTGGATAGGCCATTTTTACAGCAGGATCACCGAGAAGAGCAAATTTACGATTGTTGAAATTAGTGCCAAGGGGACTGAGAACTTTGGCTAAACGAATAGCATCCCCCAAAGTAGGTGTACTTCCGTTTAGCTTTGATAATACGGATTCGAAAAAGTTAATGCTGAATCCAATATTATTAGATATTCCACCGTAAACCAAACGAGTTGTCGTAATCATAGCTATTGATCCTCCATTTGGATTGAGCAGTACGTATTCTCCACCAGAAACCCTTTCTGGATCATCGTATCTTGAAAATTCACAGGTAGCAGTCAAAAAAACAGGAAGAGCATCAAAATTTGTCCATGAATTTATGTCATTTATATCTAAAATTCTTTCATCGGCCCATCCGCCTTCCCCTCCATGTCCTATATAACTTGCAAAGAAAACACCTTTATCCATTGATTCTCTTATCTCTCTATTTACATCGGGATAGCGAGAACCTCCTGCGGTTGATGTTTTGTTGTAAGCGTCTAAATATACCTTTTTAACATTAAAAGAACTGTCCTGTCCTAAAACTGAATTTACAATAGTTTCGGTTTGTGTAAGATGAGCAGAGGTGTAATTGTCCGAGGAAGATCCATCATCTGCTATGAATAAAACTTTATTTTTCCAATCGCTGAAAGTGGCTTTCATGTCGTTTCCACTTAATCCGTCATACCCAATCATTTTTGCCGTATTTACATAGTTTTTTACTTTATTTACAAATCCAATTGCATCAGTAGTATTTCTGGCAGGGAATCTTCCTATTCCAATATCAACTGTTGAACTACTACTTGATATTCCGTTTTCATCGTTTATCATACCAAAATAGTCATCAGAAATGTAACTTGCTGTTGGTGAAATTGAATTTTCAGATTGATAACTGGGAATAAAATAAGTTCCTGAACTTATTCTTTTCTTTGGGTCATAATTTCCATCCCCAAAAAGCAATAAATATTTTATTCTGGACTCTGTCGATGAAGCATTGTCAAACAAGTATTTTATGAAATTTCTAACGGCAGTTATGTCAGCATGACCATTAGAAAATTCATTATATACCTGTTGTAAGGTAACAACTTGTGCCGATAGGTTGGAGTTTTGAATATGAAATTCAGCTAATTCTTCTGCTTGATTTTTGAACTCACTGGCAGTAATTATTATGTAGTCAATATCTGTAAGCGATTGAAGGTTTTGATTGAGGGCTTTTCCAGCATAAAAAGGCTCTTTAAATCCAGTGTTATTAAAAGCTATGAAGGATTTGATGGAGTCGGTTGGTGCTTTGAATACGACTTTAGAATTATTATAGTTAGTGTTGATTTCATAAGTTTCATAAGGAGATGTGATGTCCCATATTCTTGTATTGGATGTGGCATTACTAACTTCAAATTGAGTAATATTTCCCGAACCTACTGATTTTGGTTGACTGAACTCCAGTGGCGTTGAACCTAAATTTATATATGATTCTGTTTTAATTTCTATATAATCCAACCAGGCAACAGCCCCTGTTACAGGCTGATTGTAAGTGAATTCTAAATTAGAAGACGTACCAGAAATATCGAAACTATCGGTAATGGTTTTGTTAACGACATAGTTGGAGGTGTATTCTGTGTTTACATTCCCAATGTTTCCTGTTTGATGAACAGTGCTTCCATTATTTTTGACTGTGATTGTATTTCCTGAATTTGTAGTGGAACGAACTGCAAATTTTGCCATAAAATGAACTTTTTCACCTGGTACCTTATTGAAGTGATTGAATGGAAAAGTTTTACTTAACCCAGATACTACATCGAAATAATCTCCAAGCCATGTTCGTCCTGATTTTATAAGATTGACCTTATCGACTTCATAAAATTCATGATTTTCGTATGTTGTGAAAACGTGAGATGCTGGTTCGGGTGATTCGTCAAAGTTATTGATTCTTTTTCCAACTTCTGAACCTACATTTAACCAATAGTAAACTGTATCTGAATATAAGTGCTTTTCATGATAATAACTTTTTGAAGTATTATTCCATTCCCAAACATTCGAAGATTTTGCAAAAAATAATAGATAGTCACTGTTGTCGAAACTACCATCGTTTTGACCTTCAAAATGTACGGGTATTTCGGGGAGAGTAGCGGGCGTTTTTGAATCTACTGCCTCAGAGAGCATACCTTCTGAATAGCCAAAAATCCTTATGTTTTTTGGGTCTAAATTGTTTGTTGAAATTCCATTTTGGGTAAAGAAAGAATATGATAGTTTTTGAATTCCACTGGAAGTTACACCAATTTTATACCAATCGCCATCGGACATGACAGAATTTGAGCTGGAACGAAAATTATCAGTCAGTAATCGTTTGTTGTTATTGGACTGACTGTATGAAATGGAATATTCGAAATCAGTGAGTTTTATTAGGTTAAATGCACTGCTTTCAAATGTTGGTACGAAAAATTGAATAAGACTTTGGTTTTCTAGGTGCTTTATTACTTTTTTTATTTCTCTCGTTTTGATTGAGGAAAGCTTTGGATAGTCTTTGTCTACAACTATCGTTTTTTTATTTTCAATAGTTATGTCAGCTTCAATTACTTTTCCATCAATAAATTCTGAAACGACATAATAAGGATATGAATTTAATGTTGGATAAAAAGCCTTCTCAAAATATGGTCTTTCGATGATGTTTAAATCGTCACCTATTTCTTTTATGTCTGGTTTCCATGCAATACTAATTGATGATTTATTTTGTGTAAATCCAAGCAAAAATGTAAAACAAAATAATATTGTTATAATCTTATTTTTCATGGTAATTTAGTATTCAACGTAGTGAATTTAAAACTATTGTTTTTTGGAGCATAATTGGTGAGTAGTAAGAAAAATACTTTTGTAAAAGACGCTTAATCTTCAATGAGTTGCTTTTTATATAAACTTTCATATTCTTTATTTAGCTGAATGAGTTCATTGTGGTTTCCTTCTTCAATGATTTCTCCATTATCTATCATTATGATATGATCTGCATGTTGAATACTTGATATTCGATGGCTAACAATTATTGTTGTTTTATTTATCATAATTTGTTTTAAGTTCCTTAAAATCTTTTCCTCTGTTTTGGTGTCAACGGCTGATAAACAATCATCAAAAATTAAAATTTTCGGGTTTTTTAAAACTGCTCTTGCGATACTTATTCTTTGTTTTTGTCCTCCGGACAGGGTTACGCCTCTTTCACCCACTATTGTATCATAACCTTCATTAAATTCAATAATGTTTTCATGAACAACGGCTTGTTCAGCTGCCCATTTAATTTTTTCTTTATTTGATTTTATGTCGTTACCAAATGTTCCAAAACTGATATTGTTTCCAACAGTATCAGAAAAAAGGAAAACATCTTGAGGTACGCATCCTGTTTGATTTCGAAGATCATTCAAGTTTATACTTTGTATCGGCTTGTCATCAATGAGTATAGTCCCTTTGGAACAGTCATATAACCTATTTAGTAATTGAACAATCGTAGACTTCCCACTACCTGTTTTACCTACGATTGCAAGAGTCTTTCCCGGTTCAACTTTGAAAGAAATATTTTTTAAAGCTTCAACTTTACTTTCTGGATATGTGAATTTTACATTTTTAAATTCAATTGCACCTTTTATTTCTAATGGGTTATTTGAGTTGTTTTTAATTTTTGGTTGAATTAAAAGAAATTCATTTATTCTTTTTTGACTTGCAGCAGCTCTTTGAATGATAGATGTAACCCAGCCAAGTGAAGCAACTGGCCATGTTAGTAGGTTAATATAAATTACAAATTCACCAATATTTCCGTAGGTAATAGTTCCTTTGATAACCTCCAACCCTCCAACATAAATTGTAATGAGTGTACTAAGAACAGGAAGAAAAAGGATAACAGGATAAAATAAAGACTCCGTGGTCGCTAGGTTCATAGCAATTGAACGATAGTTTTCGGCTTCTTGATTAAATTTTTTTATTGTTGAATTTGATTTGTTATAGGCTTTTATTACTCTTATTCCGGCAAAGGTTTCTTGACTTAAATTAAATAGTTTGGAAAGTTGTTTTTGAACACGTTCACTTTTTATATTAATGAGTCGAGAAACATAATAAATTGTAACTGAAAGAAAGGGCAGAGGAAGTAGAATGTATAAGCTAAGTTCAGGGTTAATATTAATCATTGTTGTTATTACTAAAGCGAATAAAACAATAAGATTAATAAGGTACATAATGGATGGGCCCAGGTACATTCTTACTTTACTGACATCATCGCCTATCCGATTCATGATGTCCCCTGTTTTATTCTCTTTGTAAAAAGAGATGTCCAATTTTTGGTAGTGATTGTAAATTTCATTTTTCAAATCGAATTCAATGAATCTGGAAACCATTATGATGGTGTAACGCATGAAAAATGTAAATACACCTTTAATCAGTGCAACAGTAAAGAGTAAAGCTGCAAAAAGTAAAAGAGCTTTAGCCAAATTTGTATATATTTCAGATTGTAGTTTTGAGCCTTCAAAAATTTTATAGGAGTTGATGGTTTCAACAACAATATCTATTGCATTACGAAAAATTTGAGCAGGATATAAATTGAACCAATTTGCACAAATGATGAAAAAAAAACCCAGCATTAAACGCCATTTATAGCGAAGTAAGAATTTATTTAATGATTTTAATTCTTTCAAAAAAAAAGGACTGTTGATTACCCCGTAAATTTACATTAAACTCCTTCCTTATGGAAGAATTATTTTGATTTCATTCGGAAAACTAAAAACAGAACAAAAAAGAATATAAAAGTCCCAATAATTAACATACTGGTTCTCATAAAGAAATTGTGCTGTTTTTCTTCATCTGTTAATGTTTCTTTTTGACCTTCCTGCGCTGTAGAGTCTTCCTTAAAATATTTATAATCACTCTGTTCCTTTTTTTGATTTTGGGTAACAGTTTTATTACTGTTATAATTTGTTGTTTCTGATCCAAATGTTGGGGTGAAGGCACTAAATAATAAGAGGAAAAGTAAAATTTTTTTCATATTCTAATTAATTAAAGGCTAAATTTTTTGATGAACAAGTCTTTCTTTTTTGTCGATAAAGGGATACTATTACCATTACTCATTTTAATGTCTCCTACTTTACCCTTGTGATAAGATTCAACAAAGTTAATATTAATGAGATGACTTTTGTGAACTCTTAAAAAATCAAAATCTGATAAGGCTTCCTCAAAAAATTTTAATGTTTTACAAACGGTTTTTTTATTTCCGTCTTTTAGGTGGAAGTCGGTCAGATTGTCGTTTGCTTGACAATGAATAATATCTTTTAACTGGACTACGTCGAAACCTTCCATTGTAGGTAAAACAATCTTTTTAAGTTGTTTGTTTTCAATGGAAAGGTTTTCAAGTAATATACTCGCCGTCTTAAAAGATGATTGTTGGGATATAGATTCCTTTGCTTTGTTTACAGCATCAATTAATTCATCAATATCAACGGGTTTTAATAGATAAGAACACGAACTTAGATTGATGGCCTGAATAGCATAATTACTAAACGCAGTAACGAAAATAGTTTCAAAAGGAACATTATCGTATTGATCCAACAAATCGAATGCATTACCAAAGGGCATTTCAATGTCTAAAAAAACAAGTTGAGGATTATGTCTTTTTATGATTTCCTTGCCTTTTTTGATATCCTCTGCCTCTTCTAAAAGTTCGATTTCAGGACAATACTGTGTCAAATAGTTTCTTAAGGTCAATCTGCTCGCAGCTTCATCATCTATAATTACAGCTTTCATATTTTATTTATTTTAGGTACCATTAATGTTACAACCGTTCCGGTTCCGTCTTTATTATAATCCTCTGTATTCACCTCTATTTTAAAGGCGTGTAATTCATTTACAATTTGAATTCTTTCTTTAATATTTCTTAATGCGGTACTTTTATTTTTCTTTTGGTTGTTCGTTTTTAATTGAGCACTCTTTTTTCTTCCAATACCATTATCACAGATTGTAATTTGAAGTTGATTGTTTTTTTTTGTTATTTCTAGTGAAAGCTTACCGGAATCCTCTTTGTAACGTAATCCATGCCATATAGCATTCTCAATATAAGGCTGAATCAACATAGGAGGAATTTCAAATTCATCATCCTCAATGGAATCATCCAATGTTACCTGATAATCAAATTTATCTTTAAACCTAAAATGCTCCAGTTCCAAGTAAATTTCTAAAATTTCCAATTCCTTTCTTAAGGAAATAAAATCGTATTCAGAGTTTTCCATGACCAGTCGCATTAATCTGGAAAAACTGGTTAAAAATTTATTTGCTGAACGCTGATCGTTTTCAGAAATAAAACTATTTACAGAGTTGAGAGCGTTGAATATAAAATGAGGATTCATTTGTGATCGAAGTGTCCTTAATGCTAGTTTTTGGTTGGCGATTCTTCTTTGTTTTGATACTTTAAGAATGTAAAATCCCGCGAACAAACCAATCAGAATTAAAATTAACAACAAACCAATAGCCCATCGACTTGCAATAAGAACGTCTTCTTTGAGAGCGTCCTCTTTTACAAGACTATTGATGGCATTTTGCGAAATGTCTTTTTCTTTTCTGAGTAACTCAAGTTGGAGTAAATTCTCTACTCCTTTCCCTTTTTTTAGTAATTTGAGTTTTTCTCTTCTGAGCTCGATGGTATCTTCAAGAGAGGTATAAAAATCGATAAATTGTAGGGCTAAATTTTCATTTTTAATAACTCTGGCTGTATTTCGAATTACAGATATTTCGCTTTTGTCGATTAATCTGTAATTAGGCTTTTCTATAAATCGACTAATTGATAAGGCAGCTTTATTATAATCTTTTAATGCATAATAGGATTCTGCTAATCTGAGGTGTTCTAAAGAATTAGTCTTACTATTTCGACTTCTTAAAGAGGCCTTTAGTAAATCGACATCCTCTTTGTATCGATTGTTCGTTTTTAAAGTTTTTGAGAAGGATTTTTTTATTCTTGCTTTTTGTTCCGAATTATTTTCCTGGAAATTTTTTTCTGCTATCAAAATAGCTTTTTGGTATGCTTTGATTCCATCTTCAATTTGATTTGTTGAAATGAAGCAAATGGCAAGTTTGTTGATTATTTCTACTTCTTCATTTTTGAGAAGTTTTCTCGTCTCCAGGATTTTCAAGATTTTGATTGCCCTTTCAAATTGTTTTAAAGAAATTAAGTTTTCAACGAAAAGTAATTCTATTTTCAGGTTCGAATTTGGATTTTTTGGTTGGACAATTGAAGTTAATATCGCGTTTGACTTTTTATAATTACCTGTTTCGGAATAGAGTTTCGCAAAAAACAAATTTGTATTTGGAATTTTGATTTTTTTCTTTCCGTTTTGCGACAATTTTAAATATTCCAAGGCTACTTCGGGCTGATTTATTGATTTGTAAATTTTAGCAGTTGCGTAATAGGACCAATTTAAAGCCTCGCTAAGGTCATTATTGATGCATGATTTTGTTATAATTTCAATTTGTTTTAATTCAGTCTCAGTTAAAGAGTCTATTAATAAAACCTCTTGAATCATATTAATATGTTGAATAGATAAAATTTCTCTGCTGGTTTTATATTCTTTCTCTTTAGGGTTGTTGTATTTAGATTCTCTTTTTAATTCGACTTTATCTCCTCCTGCTCTATGGGAAATAGGTGTTGAGATAAAAAATATGATGGAAATCCAAATTATATAGTTTCTTCTCTTTTCATCCATTTGATGTAAACATCTTTAAAAAGATTTTGATTTCCAAATTGTTAATATACATAGCCTATTCATTGATGTGTTTTTTGGTTTTTTTTCTAGTATACACTAAATGGAATCTCTCTTTTACTAAGCCGTATGCTTTATTCACTAAGTACAGATTTTTATTGCTTTTATTTCTTGACAATTTAGAGGGGAACGCTAAATGTAAAAACCATGAAAAAACAAATTTTACCACTCTTTGCTTCTGGATTTCTTATGATTTCAAATTTCTCTTGTAGTGATTGGAATAGAACAGCCGAAAAAGAAAATCAACCAGAAGGATTAATGATAAATGAAACTGAAAAAAAACAGGCTTTTTCAGGAAATAAAACGAAAATTAAATTGGCACTTATATTAGATACGAGTAATAGTATGGATGGACTGATTGATCAAGCCAAAAATCAGCTTTGGAAGATTGTTACTGAACTTGCTAAAACTAAAGATGAGAATGGCGAGGATCCGGAAATTGATTTGGCATTGTACCAATATGGAAATGATAACCTAAGTGTAAGGAATGGCTACGTTCAATTGGTTCAAAATTTCACCGGCGAATTGGATGAAATATCGGAAAAGTTATTTGCTCTAAAAACAAATGGTGGAGAGGAATATTGTGGTACAGTAATCGGTACATCTTTAAATGATTTGAAATGGAGTGAATCTGCAGATGATTTACAAATGATATACATAGCAGGCAATGAAGGTTTTAATCAAGGATCTTATTTATATAAAAAAGCATGTGAAACTGCAAAAAATAAAAACATAACTGTAAACACCATCTTCTGCGGTAATCGAGATGAAGGAATAAAAACATTCTGGAAACATGGAGCAGATTTAACCAATGGAAATTTTGCATGTATTAATTCAGATGCAAAGGCTATTCATTATGACTCTCCATTTGACGATCAAATATCTTTACTAAATGTCCAACTTAATGCTACATATGTGCCCTGTAATGCTGTAGGGTTTTCAAAAAAACAAAAACAACTTGCGCAAGACTATAATGCAGAGAGAATAGGTAAAGCTAATGCATCTAAAAGATATCTATCTAAGGGCAGTAAGGTTTACCGAAACAGTAGTTGGGATTTAGTTGATTATTCAAAGAAAAAGAATTTTGACATCAACAAGTTGGACAAAAAATATCTTCCAGATTCATTAAAAAGTTTATCAAATTATGAGTTGAAAAATAAAATTAATCAGCTCGCAGATGATCGGGATAAAATCAAAAAGGAAATGGCAAAGCTTAATAAGAAGCGAGAAGAATTCGTTGCTGAACAAAAGAAAAAAGCTATTGAATCCGGTAGTGTTCAGCTTGAAAATGTAATTATAAAAGGTTTAAGAGATCAAGCATCAAAGAAGAAAATCAAATTTGAAAAAACTATTAATTAAGACCGATTCAATCATTTTTTAACCTAGCAAAATGATCAATTCTATTCATGTCCAAAGTTTTGTTTAAATAAGTTCGTTATGAAGATTTTAAAAATCATACTATTTATTATATTCCCAATGTATTCTTTGACTGCAGGCGGTTCATATCGAGAAAGAATTGACTCTTCGATAAAAAAATTAAAGAATACAAAGTCAGATTCAACCTTATCGCAATCTTTTTATTTCATTATGACCGATTCTGTATTTCCAGATTGGATGGGAACGAAATGGGATTTTAACGGCATATCCAATACACCAGGAAAAGGAATGATTGCATGTGGATACTTTGTAAGTACAACTTTAAAACACATTGGTTTCAATTTAAACCGTTATAAGTTGGCTCAGCAAGGAGCTTCTACTGTGGTTGACGTTTTATGTGGGGAAAACCAAATGAAATCGGTTACTGAGGCAGATGTAATTCAGAAAGTAAAAAGTAGAGGAAACAACCGATTGTATGTCGTTGGTCTTGATTATCATGTTGGTTTCTTAGCCGTTGAAAACAACATCGTTTATTTCATTCATTCTGATTACCTAAATGGAATGGTAGTTTGTGAAAAAGCATCTGATTCGATTAGCTTTTCAAGTACAAATGCCTATGTCTATGGAGAATTAACTAATAATCAAACCTTATTCACTAAGTGGAAAAGTGGAATAAAAATTTATTAATGAAAATGATGTTATTATATGTTTTGATAGCTGGACTCATTGGTTTAACCAAGATCGAAGAGACAAGAGAGGAGCTCTATTGTCCGAATTATTCAATAAAATCCTACGAGGCAATGGATTTTGTCAAAAAAAATAAAATGGATTCAACAGTATGTTTTTTAATCGATATGAAAGTTCACTCTGGCAAAAAGAGATTTGCGATTTGGGATTTAGTAGGGGATTCCGCTCTCAGAGAAATAGTTGTTTCGCACGGCAGCGCTGGTGCCAAAGGATTGGAATTTAGTGAGGCTGATAAACCGATTTTTAGCAATATTCCAAGCAGCTATGCTTCTTCGTTAGGAAGATATAGAATAGGAAAGAGATCATACAGTAATTGGGGTATTAATGTTCACTACAAATTACATGGATTGGATTCAACAAACAATAATGCTTTTAAAAGGATAATAGTACTTCACAGTTTTATAGGAGTTAATCAATCTGAAGTTTATCCAGAGGAAGCACCTTATAGTTTGGGTTGTCCTATGGTTAGTAATGAAGACATGACCTATTTAGATGAACTTTTGAAAACCAAAAAAAATGTATTGATGTGGATTTATTATCAGGAATGAAATTTAAGTTAAATGACTTTTGTTTAGTTTGTCAGGTTAGTTAGCGAATGAGGAAGGATGAAACCTTCCTCTTTTGTTTTTAACCTGAAAATGGAATCAAATTATTTAGTGTGAAGTGTATTTTACTCTTTTATTTTTATTTCAATAGGCCATCCTTTAAATTCATTTAATTCAGAAGTCGAATTAAAATAGAGAGGGTAGGCGTGAAGGTTAACTTTATTTCCTTTTTTATTAAATTCTATGATTCCGAATCCTGGTGACTTACGATTGATGGAATTTGGTTCTGGAGCACTTAAATTTGGATTTGCGACAGCTTTTACAATTATTTTATTTCCGAAGGCATCAATATAATTTCCAAGTGGATAATTTTTATTTGATTCGATATTTTTTGGCCACCACATTCGAGGCCATGTATTAGCTATTGCAGGAACAGAAAAGAAGGTGTAACTCGTGTTGCTTGAGTCAAAAACATCAATTACTGCGCCCATGTGTTGGTCTCCAGAAATAAAAATAATACTTGAATCTTGAAGACAATTCAGAGCTCTGTCTCTACCAATTTTTGGCCATCCGTTTGTGTCCATGTCTGGAGATACTTTTTGAGGGGTTGTGTCTTTTCGTGCCGGACGATCTTTTAGTGGGGTGTAGTCAACTTGAACGGTCGTTAGGCTGGCGTATGCAGATTGAGTAAGTATTATTTTATATTCATTTTTCGTTTTGGGTTGTATGGACCAATTTTTCAGAAAGAACAACTGCTTTTCTCCAAGGAGAGTAAACTCTTCTTTATGATAATCCTCCGGTTTAATGTTTTTTTCGATGGTAAATCCATTGTATACTTTAAAATCATTCCATGCGGGTGGAGATTTAAATTTTTTATCCTCCAGAATGGCAAAGTTGAGATTTCCGTATTTGTATTCTGTATAATAATTAATTATACCATTACTTAACTTTCTCTCTTTGGGGAAAGGAAGATGGCTGGTTTGAGATTTGAGTACCATATTCACAAAATTTTTACTCATAAAATACCCCCCATTATCCTGTTGCCATGTATCGTAATTTCTTTTCCCGTAATAAGAAGGAATTTCATTAACAGGCTTTGTTTTTGCATTAACCCCTCCGTTTCCCCACAAATTCCCTTGAAATACATCGTGGTCATCTGTCATAATAATCGTTGGTTGGTTAAGGGTAATGTCTCTGAATGCATAACACCATATGCTCCATTTAAATATATAGTCTAAAAAACAAAAGGGCTCCTTATAAATTGCCATCGTAGGTCGGCTTTCATATATCTGATCCCCCAAGAATGCAACAACATCAGGTTTTTTTATTTCATAGCCTTCTCTGATTTTTTGGTATGGATAAAATAGATTTTTATAGTCGATACCTCCAGAGTGAAAAAAAGTGAAACCATTGCAGTTTAGTGCCATTATCTTTGGATGTTTATTTTGGGGTTTAGCATTAATTGTTCCATTGTGAGAGCTTTTAAACTTTATACTGTTTCGAACATCCATCACTGATATAGAGTAACCAACAGATTTAAAATTATTAGGCAAAGCAATACGGTAACGTATTTGATAGCATGATGAATCAAAAACACCTTCATATGAAGACTCATGATTGCCATCAATAATTCGTAATTTAATATTTTCACTACTATCAGGGATAAAAGGCATAAGTTGGGCCGTTAAAAATAAAGAATCTCTGGTATTTGTGTAAAAGGTTGATAGAACAGCATCAATTGTTGATTTTTTGTCTCTTTGAAAAAGTGTGTTTTCTCCTTTAATTTGAACATTGTCAAATGAAGCATTAGCAGTGAAAGGGGTTTGGGAATTGTAAAATAGCGCAATACTTCCCATTGGAATTTTGTATGTATTCGGAAGTTTGATTGATTTGCTATTAATTCTAAAATATGTTGCGGACAAGCCTTGGTATTCCAACTCAAGTTTAATTCCATCTTTATATAGCTCAGCTATTTCGTTAGAATCTAATTTATTTTCGAATAAAAGTGAATCTTTTTGGTAATCAATTAATTGTAAATTACCATTTGCTTTTATTCCAAATAAGTGACAGCTCCCTGGCGAAAGGGTATTAAAGACAAAATTATTGGTTTTACTGTCATAAATGGAGTCACCGGCCCCAATTAAAAAACCATAAATTGCGGTACTATCTTTTTTTACTTTTTCAAAAAGTTTAATGGACGCGGATAGTCTTAATTGTCCATCAGATTTAATTATTGAATGGGATGTCACATGAGCAGTTCTTCTTTTTTTAAAAAAAGGGTAAGCTATCGCTTTATGATTTTGAACTCTCCAGTCTAAAAATGAATTACACCAAAAATTATATCCAAGCCAGGGTTGATTGTCAATTGAATCCCAATCGTAATGCAAAGACAAGTATTTACTTTCCTCTTGAAATTTAAGAGGATTAGAAAACAAAGGCTGTGTTTTAAATAAAAAAACACAGCCCAGTAATATTGATAAAAGTGAATTTTGCATTACACAATGCTTACTGTTAATCCTGTGTAATTATATGGAGATATTGCTTTTAATTCTTTTTTGATATCATTCGAAACATTAAGGGTTTCGATAAAATCAGCAATTGAAGTTTCTGTAATTGCATCATTCGTTCTTGTTAATGCTTTTAAAGCTTCATATGGTTTTGGATACCCTTCTCTTCTTAAAATAGTTTGGATTGCCTCTGCAACTACAGCCCAGTTTTTTTCTAAATCTTCCTTTAATTTTTCTTCATTTAGTAAAAGCTTGCCTAAACCTTTGAGTGTAGAAGCTAAACCAATCATGGAGTGACCAATTGGAACACCGACATTCCTTAGAACGGTTGAATCAGTGAGATCTCTCTGAAGTCTTGAAATAGGTAATTTTCCTGATAAATGCTCATAAATCCCATTAGCTATGCCAAGATTTCCTTCTGAATTTTCAAAATCAATTGGGTTAACTTTATGTGGCATTGCGGAAGAACCAACTTCACCTTCTTTTAACTGTTGTTTAAAATAGTCCATGGAAATATAAGTCCAGATATCTCTATTTAAATCGATTAAAATAGTATTGATTCTTTTCATTGCATCGAACAAGGCGGCTGTATTATCGTAGTGTTCAATTTGAGTTGTGGTCTGTGATCTTTTTAACCCGAGTACATCGTCGACAAAATGATTTGCAAACTCAACCCAGTTTCTTCCAGGAAAAGCAACTTTATGTGCGTTAAAATTACCTGTTGCTCCTCCAAATTTAGCCGAATAAGGGACTGATTTTAATTGGTTCAGTTGAATTTCGAGTCGCTCAACGAATACATAGAATTCTTTTCCTAAAGTAGTAGGAGATGCCGGTTGACCGTGCGTTCGTGCAAGCAAAGGTATATCTATCCATTTTTTTGCTAATGTTCTTAGATTGGAAATTAGTTCATCAAGGGTTGGATAGTAAATATCGTTCAAAGCATCTTTGAGTGAAAGAGGCACAGAGGTGTTATTAATGTCTTGAGAGGTCAAACCAAAATGTATGAATTCCAAGCTTTCAGATAATCCCAATGCAGTTAACTTTTCCTTTATGAAATATTCAACTGCTTTTACATCATGATTGGTTACTTTTTCAATTTCTTTTATTGCTAAAGTATCTGATTCTGAGAAGTTTTGATAAATTTCTCTGAGTTGAGGAAAAAGCTGGCTTTTTACTTCCGATAATTGCGGTAGAGGGATTTCACAAAGAGAGATAAAGTACTCAATTTCAACTTTAACTCGATATTTTATCAATGCGGCTTCTGAAAAATAATTAGCTAAACCTTTAGTCAATCTTCTGTATCTGCCATCTACTGGAGAAATTGCTGTTAAATTGTTTAATTCCATGTGTGAAAATTAGGCAACAAATATAACTAAATCAATTGTAAATATTTGGGGTGTTGGAAGTAAATAAAAATCTCATTTTAAAGTTAACACAAATGGATTTTCTCCGAATAATTTACAGTTAACTCGCAATGAAATTTTATGATTTCCTGGGTATAATTTTCGAGTTGATAAAGTCTTGAAAAAGTGTTCTTTTTTAATGGTAATAGATTGTTGCTTTTGTAGTACTATTGACTTTAAATTAAAGATTTTCGGAGAGATTTTGTTTTTTAAGCGTACATAATAGCAAATGTAGTCAATCATCAACTTTTCGTCATTTTCTCCAACATTAGTAACCATAAAAGAAAAGGTCAGGGAATCACCAATTTTAAGGGAGGTTTTATTGAGTTTAAAATTTGTTAATATAATTTTGGGAGATAGCGAGTATTTCATTAGTGTTAAAGCTCTTTTATTTCCTTTTTTTAGTTCGTTTCTCAGGGCATGTTTAATAATCCAATTGATATTTGGTTTATTTTCCTTACTCCACCGACTTAAAACATTTAGAGCTATATCTGGGTTACTTTTTGAAATGTCATTCATGTGATTAGCCACTGATTTCTGTACATATTTTGAATCATCATTTTTTAAAACTTGAAGCAGCTCGATACATGGGTAAGGGTTTTTCTTGAATAATTGTATTTCATTAGCCCACGGTAGTTTTGGCCTACTGCTTTCTGAAACCAATCGCCTTACGTTTGGGTTTTCATCGTGAACCCATTTATGAAAAACATCTAATGTTTCCACCGGGAAATTTATCAGGAAAGTTCTGATTGAAAATTCAGATGTGAATCTTTTTGTAATTTCTTTTAATAAATTAAATGAAATTTCGAGATATTCTTTTTTACACCCTTTTTTTTCTACATAAACAGCATAGGGCATAAATAAGAAGTTTTCCCAATTATTTTGATTATTCTTAACTGGTTCAAAAGTCGATTTAATTATTTTGGCACTGAAGGAATAGTCGTTTGGCAAAAATTCAACCAATGCATCGGCAATTATGTTGCACCTGGCTTTTAATCCTGAATCTTTTGAAAATGAGGATGCATTATCAATAAAATTATCACAATCAAAATTTGAAAAAACAGCTTTTAGTTGATTCGAAATTGTAACAACAAGTGATTTGTTAAAAATATTTCGAGAGTATCCAGAACCAGTCATTATTTTTTAATGAGCTTATATGTTGCTTGATTGGCTCCTTCTTTTAAAGTTAAAAAGTATAGTCCTTTGGAAGTTATATTGGAAGTTACGACCTGATTTTTCCCACCCTTTAGAACTCCAGAAAGCAATTCTTTACCGGTTATGTCTGTTATGCTGTATTTTATTTCTTTCGAAGAGAGGATTCCTGAATTTAAATCAATAGTTATAGTTTCTGCAATTGGATTAGGTGCAACTTCAACTTTTTCAAGTTCTTTTTTCACTTCATCAGTTCCTACTAAGTTAGAATACAAAACTTTTAAAAGTGAATATTCATCAGTTCTATCTTCAAATATTTCCCAAATAAAAACACCTGCTCCTCCTCTTAAGTTTAATTCATTTATTTTTTCTTCAATTACTGGTTTTGAATTGTAGTTGTACGAATTTAACAAACCATCCTCATCATTAAAGTAGGCAGAAGGGTCTTCATTTGAAAATATTCTGTAAGATCCGTAAGGATTTCTACTATAAAAAGGGATTGCTAAAATAAGCTGTTCCGGTTCAAGGTTTTTTGTATTTAGCCAATAATCCATCCCTGATTTTGCAAAAGATACTGAGCTATGGTGTTCTGTGTTATTGTCAAAAGCCATTATGTAAACATAATCAACTAGGGATATGGCATCTTCTGAATATCCAACACTAAAGGTTTGAGAGGCGCTCACTGCAATTGACAATTCAAGTGATTTTCCCAATTCATCCTCTAAATCATTTAAGCCAATTCTTAGTGAAATTAGAACTTCTTCAACGGCAAAAGCATCTGATGCTTCAGGATATTCCCAATCGAAATTGAATCCGTCAAGGTTGTAATCTTTTACAATTTTTAGAACATTTGAAACAAATATTTCTCGAGTTGATTCTGATTTCATCATTTCTTGAACAGGATCAGGGTCTCTTCTACCTCCATTATTATAGTTTGATGCAGACCATCCTCCAGCCGAAAAATGAAGTTTTTTTCCTTTAGTGTGCAGTTGAGTTCTGAGTAAGTTCAGTTGAGTGTAAAAATTAGCTCCAACTGAGATGGACCCGTCTGCATTTGGAATGGCAAAAGCTAATACAACATCTGTAAGGTACTCGTACTGAAGTGTATTGTTTATATAATTGGTATATCCTGAATGCCAATCCCCTAAAAAGCCAATAATTTTTTGGGCTTTCGTATCAGGAGTATAGACAAAAAGAAATGAGATCAGAGTAAATTGTAAAAAATAATTTTTCATGTTCAAGGCTTATTTTCTTATAAATAAAGATAACAAATAACCTATTTCAATTGGATGAAATGAAACGGTTGATTTGAACTAATTTTTTGAGTTGAAATATGCTTGTGTTTTATAATCTGATAAATTCCATGATAACCAAGTGTTGTTTTTTTGTTTTGTTTTATAATTTTCAATTCTTTGATTCAACCTTTCGGTAAGACTCATTTTTTTAATCCAGGGAAATTCGAAACTATAACTTCTGTAGGTGTTATTTTTTCCAACAAACTTATCTCTGTTTTGATCCAGAATGGGAAGAGTTTTATCCGACAAAGATAGTTCGAATAAATAGTCTATTTTCTTTACTCGAGCGTTTGCTAAATTATGTTTCGCAATAATTACATCCCAGTTAAATAATGATGTAAACAGTAAGATTAAGAAAATGGAAAGACCATTTGTTTTGAATAAAAAAGAAATTGTCTTTTTCTTTTTGACTTTATAAGCCAGAGTGAATAGCCCTACAATTGTAGCAGATACAAAAATTACAACTCCTATTCTTTTGTATGCAAGACCGTGATGTTCAATATAGTAATACACTCTTGCAATTACAGATATTGCCAAAATTACATTTTGTCCAATCCAGACATAAGTAATCCCTCTTAGAATAGAGTTTTTCCTGTAAAAATTGAGATTTTTCCTGAAAATATAGAGTACAATTGAGGCAGATAGAACAATACTAAAAATAAGCATCCATGTTCCTTTATGTAATTCATTGGAGTAATTGCTGTTTATTGATTCCTTTTGAATAAAAAAGACGTTAATATCCAAAAGGTTTACAAAAAGAAGCAGGCAGTTCAATAGAATTAGAGTTAAAACGGCACTGTTTTTTTCAGTTTTTAGAGCCAATATTGAGTGGTTTCCTGAGTTTTGACTGGTATTTATATTTAGTTTTTTTCGTTCTAAATTTGATGTGTAGTTTTTTGCCCAATCGTTGAAAATTCCTGAAGGCCTATAATAAAAAACACCAATTCCGAGCAATAATCCAATACCTATGAAAACAAATCTCCCAATAGGATAATGCTTAAATATGTTTGCCAAATAATTTCCTAAGTTGTCATATATATAGTTCCATTTTTCCGCGAATACAGGATTTGCAATACTGTATATAACTATAAAAAGTATGGTTATAAGTAGTGGAATAATTGATAATTTAAGATACCTTAAGGACTTTGCTGAAAGATTTGTTTTAGGAGATTTAAAAAACGTATGTTTTCTGAAAGGGGTAGATATTACGCTTAAAAAACCACTTGGTATCAAGTGATAAATGGTTTTTATTTCTCTCTCCATTAGTGAGGCGAGAAATAAAAACAAGGAACAAAACAGCATGAATTTACTGTAAAACGAATTGTGATATAAAACTCCAAAACTTGAAATTAATATTCCTGCTATAGCTATTAATGTATGACTTTTATGGCGTGTATCAGGATTGAAAGAATATAATATTCCACTGAAAACAAATGAGAAAAGAACTAAGTTTAGTCCAAATTTTTCTCTCCAAAAAAAGAAATTAAAAAGAGTAGTGAATAAAATTACTAAGATTCCTTTTGGGTAGTTTTTCATGTTCTGAATGTTGGTTCTTCTTTAAGAAACCAAGATAAGTAGGTTTATTTTTTTTAATTATTAAGAAATGCTTTTTTGTGTTAACGATTGTTAATTGTATTTTTGAAGTCGATTTCATAATCACTGCCCTGGTGGTGAAATTGGTAGACACGCAGGCTTGAGGGGCTTGTGCTTAACAGCGTGCTGGTTCGAGTCCAGTTCAGGGCACTTTTTTAAGAGGTAACCAGTTTATTTATAGTTGATTACCTTTTTTAGTTGACTTGATAGTTGACATTTTTGTTTTTTTGCTTAAAGTTTTATTATGATATTATTTGAAACTAAAAATCAATTTGTTCTCAAAGAAGAAGGGGTTGAAAACAATCTTAATTATCCAGAGTATAATATAAGGTTTACAAGCGATATGTTTAAGAGCTATGAAGAATCTTTTCCGCAGTTTGAATTATCAGTTAAAACATGGGGAGGATATGGCTTTCAAAGTTTGCATTGCATTTATTTCAGAGGATATGGTTTTACGCCAGAATATAAAGGTGACAGAGGGGAATTTTACCTTGAATTATTGAATAAACTAAAAAAAGGTCAGTACGAAAAGAAGATTACCGACTTGGCAAAGAATAGTTTGAGTGAAGAAGAATGGAAAATTGTTTCTTGTGTATTCAAAAACAAGAATCCAAAATTAGGTTTATTGGATAAACAATTAAAAGAAGCTCAAATTGAAATAGAAAAACTTAAAACTGAAACTTCACAACTACAGAATATTATATCTGAAAATAACTCTCTAAAGGAAAATTTACAAAAGATAAAAGATATTGTGAGTGAAATTTAGTTTTCACTCACTGTGCTTGAATATTTTACATTATTCAGCAACATTGCACCGGCAATTCCGCACAATCCAAGAAAAATTGGCGTCATAGAGGACGAATCATATGCTTTCCAGACAGATGATGTGTCGTAAATAAAAAGAGGATCTATTACTTCAAAACTTTCCAAGTAAAAAATTAATCCGCCTAAAACGGCGAAGAATATCAATGTAATACCTGCCCAAAATTTAATCTTTTCAATGTGTTTCATCTTAGTCTATGAGATTTACCATTAGCCTTATAGGAATAAGACAACAGGATCATTGTTTTTGTTTTTGACTCAGCATCCTTCAAGTAATATTTAACATCCATAAGGTTGACGTAATAGTTGACAGTTTTTGTTTATTACAAGTTTAATCAACTTTAATTAATGATACAATAAATCAATACTATTAGTAGTATTAATAGTGTTTTGTGTAAGGTTGTGAAATTTTCCGACAAGAAAATCGTACCCCAGTCCAGGGCACTAGCGAATTCGATAGAATTCGCTTTTTTTGTGACCTGAAATGGGCGAGAGCGACAGGTTCGTAACGAGTGAATCCAGATTACGAATGCGGCTGAATGAAAGAAAAAATGAGTAGCCCAGTTCATGGCTTTTTCCTGTTTATTTTTAAATACAAAAACCGTAATAATTTTAAGACTTTTGGTCATTAATTAGTTACTTTGTGTATGTCTTTTTTACAATCTCTACTGTATCCTAAAATTAAAGTAAGTGATAATAAACTGGAGGATGCTTTGAGTAAAAAAACCGTTCTTATTTCGGGCGCCTCATTTGGTATAGGTCGATTATTAGCTGAAAAAATAGCTTTTCCTAATACCAAAGTTATAATATTGGGAAGAACAGAGGAGCAATTAAAGGAAGTTTGTCAAATTATTAACGATAGGGGAGGGAGCGCCCGTTATTTTGTAGGAGATTTAAGAGATAAAAAGACTACTAAAGATTTTTTAGATTTAATAAAAAATGAGAATATTTCAGTTGATATTTTTGTAAATAATGCGGGTAAATCAATTCGAAGATCTGTTTATGAGTCCGTCGATCGTTTTCACGATTTTACTCGAACCATGGATTTAAATTATTATGCGCCTGTTGAATTGGTGTTGTCGTTACTCCCTGGGCTTAGTGAGAAAAAAGGTCAGATTATAAATATTTCTTCAATTATCGTGTTACTTCCCTCAATTCCTTTATGGTCAGCATATCAAGCGTCAAAGGGTGCTTTTCATATTTGGTTTAAATCGATAAAACCAGAGCTAAACTTAAAAGGAGTTGCGACAAATAATATTTATTTACCTCTTGTAAATACAAGGATGATTGCACCAACAAAAAAGTTCAATAAGCTTCCTACCATGAATCCTGAGCACGCAATGCAAATTATTTCAAATTCCATTGTAAAGCGAAATTATAATTATAAGCCGTGGTGGACAGTGATTATTAAACCTTTGATTTTTCTTTTTCAGAAGCCTTTCTTCAAAGCCACAATTATGAATTCCAAATAGGTTTTCTATCGTTTTCGATTATTTTTTACAATAAGCTTAAATTTTTAATTCAATTGCAGTGAAAGAAATATTGCTCGCTATTCGCCTTCAGAAGGCGATGTGAATCCTGATGGTTTAAACTCCTCTTTTCGGAAAATGCATAAAAAAAGGCACTGAGTTTACAGTACCTATTTTTT
>PBEC01000007.1 GCA_002717515.1 Flavobacteriales bacterium | reverse complement strand
CTTCTTTTAATTTTTGTTCTTCCCGTCCATATCCTGTAAAAAACTGCATTTTTAGGGTAACAGGAGCTAATATTTTTTGACTTCTTGTTCCGTAATAATTTGCCTGAATTTTATATTTACCACTAATTGCATTTTTAAGCATAAATTCTTCAGGCCCATACCCTTGTGTGAAATCATTGGACATCCTTCCTCCTATTTTTGTGCGGTTATGGCTGTAAAAACATTTTTCTCCACGAGGATCGGTTACCCATAAATCCATATCGCAGTTGTCAGAATCCCAGTTTAATATAACCCGCACATCAAGAGGGAAATCCTTTATGAATTCCTGGTCGATAAATTCTGTGTTGAGTTTGCTTTTATGTCTGGATATGATATTATTCATTTCAACTAAGGCAATTTGTTCAATATTTGTGAAACGACCGTCCCAGCTTTTTGTAATTACATTGTATAGTGATTCAATTGCTTTTTGATAATCTCCTTTTTGTTCATAGGCTAATCCTAAGTCACGATAGGTTTGAGGTTCCTCTCCTCTAATTTTTTCTATTTCTTTAAATACTTTAATAGCTAAGAAGTATTCTTTTATATCTAGTAATCTGTACCCAAGAATTCTTAAAATTTGATGATTTTCTAATTCTAGTTCTGCAAGATTTGAAAGAATACGAAGTGCTTGCTTATGCTTTCCCTTTTTGTAAAAAAGTGTTGAAATATCAACAAAATAAGAGGGCATATTTATGTAGTTGTTTTTCTGATTGAGGTAAATTGAATACCAATTATTTTGATTTTTATCCTGGTAGGCCCCTAAATAAGGCTCATTTGGACTCCATTCTTTAATTTTTATAGAGCTTGTTTTTTTTGAGGGGTGTTGTTTGAATTTTCCATTAGAGTTATTTGCCACATCACTATAATTAAATAATGCATTTTCTTCAATTACAGCTTCTTCCTCTTCTGCAACTTCTGAAACCNTATCTAAAGATTCTTGATCAGTGAAACCATCTGTTCCTTCACTTGATGCTAGGCTCCCGACATAGGTTATTCCTGAGTCAGAAATTGATGATTGCCGCCCTCTTTGAATAGGTATTTCTGGTTTTTTTNGAAGTTCCTCGAAATTAAACTCTTTGTTCAACCACTCAATACGCTCTTTCCAGTTTCTTTTCACGGTTAAAATATGTTGAGCTTCTTTATCGGTTTGATTTTTTATTCTATTATTNATTCTTTGAAAATAAGCTTCCTGCATTGATTTTGGAGGTGTAATTTCATGTTGAACATAATCTTCTAATCGATCCAAAACAATGAGTGATGTATTCCGAGTGACTAATCCATATTTTTTTCCGTGTTGAGTAATTAATTCATTATTTTCTTTCGGTTTTAAATCAATATGAGAAAGTTTTTTCTGCGCCCATAACCGTCTTACTGAACCCTTTAAGGATTCATTAGTAGCATTTATTTCGATAATCTCTGAATGATGAACCTTGGAACCGAAACCTAGGTTTACTCTGATTTTAGCTTTCTTGGAAAATAATTGACCTGCAATTACGAGATTTTTATGACTTATTACTCCTGTTTTAGGGTAAATTTCATTTACATTTCCTTCCAAAACATCATATCCAATTAACCGGTAGGGAGTTTTGGATAATAAATTTAAACTGTTTTTTATGCTTGATTGATTTAAATTGATAAATACCCCACCACTATTTAATGAAAGAAATTTTAGAGAGGAAAAATCAGATTTATTACTACTTGTAATTGTATATATTGGTGTGTGTCCATTTTTTATTTCGGTTTCACCAAAGTTTGAAACACCATCACTGAATAATAAAATTTCATCGGCATCAACCTTGCTTAAATCGACACTGCCTAGTTGGGTTCCTCCGTCATAGTTTAGATTGGTTAATTGTGTTTTTAAGCTATTGAAATCTGTAAATAATTCTTTCCTGTGTATGGTGTTGCTAAAGGTTATTAATTCCACTTTTGTTCCTTTGTTTTTCTTCAAATACTCATCGAGTAAGGTTATTTCTTTTTTATGGTTTCTATTTTTTCCTGAACTGGAAACATCCCAAATCAAAAGTGTTTTAGTAGCTTTTTTCTTGTTTTTACTGAATCTTTTTGGTTGAAAAGAAGTGAAAAAATAATTTACACCTTCTACTTTTTCGCTTACAGAGTGTGTTTGATTACCATGAGGGATACTAAACCCCAATTGTTTATTTGGAGTAAAGTGCATATAAGTTTTTTTAGCTACAAAGTTTTCTTGCCACTCTTCAAACTCAATATTTTCAAAGGTGTTATGATTCGTCTCTGGTTTAATCTTTTGCTTAAAAACTTCTACATTTAACTCAAATTTTCTTACAACTTGTTCAATACCCAGTGGCATAATATAGGTTAATCCATCTTTCGAGGAAATCAACTCTTGTTCATAGGAAAATATAATGTTTTTAGTGCTTTTTGCAGGTATTGGGTAAACTCTGGCTTTAAAATTATTTCCTTTTGTCCACTCAAGTAGTCCTGGGTCAATTGTTCTACGAGTAGTGTTTTCAAAAGCGACTCTTCCTTTTTCTTTTTCTACGATTACCCCTTCTCTGTACTCTCCGTTTACATCCATCGCAAATCTTGAAGCGGTTTTGTTTTCACCAAGAGGAAAATACAATTGCCCCTCGAGAATTCTTTCAGAGTCNTTGTAAAAAGTCATTTCAAAAGTTGTTGTAGCTATGTGCCCAACCACGTTTATGTCTATTTGAAGTTCATTTAATTCTAAAGGTGATGATGTCCCTTTTTCTTTTACNAGAAGAGCCGGAAACATTGAAGTTGGGTTAAAGGATAAGGTGTCTTCTTCTATNTTTTTTACTTCTTTAATAGTACTATTTGGTTCTTTTTTAGAGTGTTCAACAGAAATACTTTTTAAATAAGCACCTGTAAGAGTTACTGCTAAAAACCCCGATACAATTATAATTTTAATAAATTTCATTTTCCTTACTTTTTAGATTACAACATGGAGATGCATTTTTTATTATGATTCCATAAATTATTTTGAAAAAAGATTCAACCGAAAAAAGATTGGAGTATTTTTGTCGATATGAGTGATGAAAAAATTAAGCTGATTTGGGATTTAAGAAGCATTGATGCCAAAGAGGTTGCTGAACATCATGTAAAGCATGTGGACGAATACATTGAATCGAAAGGGTTAGAAAATACCACGGCTGCTTGTGAGGAAATTTTTCCACATTATTATATCGCTTATATTTTAACCACAAAAAAGCATATGATTCAAATAAGAGATGATTTAAAACCTCATCGAGGAGAATATGTTTAATCAAACATTTTTTTAGGAAATTAAATTNTGTGACTTAGTTTGTTGAGGCTACTTTTTTGGATGAATTTTTATAATCTAAAGAGTAATGGAGTCCAATACTCTCCTTCCGGTTTGAAGCAAACTTTATAATCAAATATGCCACATTGATTAGGTTTCTTGTTTCACAAAGCTTTTGCGATGGGGTTGTTTTTTCATACAATTCTTCTACTTCTCTGTAGAGAATTTCTAAACGATCTAACGCTCGTTTTAAACGTAAATTACTTCGAACAATCCCAACATATGAACTCATAATTCCCTGAACTTCATTTAAACTTTGAGTGATTAATATCANTTCTTCAGGAGCTTCAGTGCCTGTTGCATCCCAGTTTGGTATGTTTTTTCTATAGGTTTTGTTTTTGAGAGTTTCACTTGATTTTAAAAAAGCTCTGTGNGAGAAGACAATAGCTTCCAGAAGTGAGTTACTCGCTAGCCTATTAGCCCCATGTAAACCTGTACATGCACATTCACCTATTGCATATAAGTTTTTAATCGAGGACTGTCCATTTTCATCTACTAAGATTCCTCCGCAAGTATAATGAGCAGCAGGAACAACAGGAATAAAATCAAAAGCTGGATCAATCCCAAGAGATTTACATTTTTTATAAATCGTAGGAAAGTGTGCTTTAAATTTTTTCATATTCAAATGGGTACAATCCAAATTCATAAACTCTACACCATGAATTTTCATTTCCGTATCAATCGATCGAGCAACAATATCGCGAGGAGCCAATGATTTTCGATCATCATATTTGTCCATAAATTCATTTCCATTATGGTCTCTTAAGATCGCTCCAAATCCTCTCACTGCCTCTGAAATTAAAAAGGATGGATATGACCCTGGGTTGTATAAAGAAGTGGGGTGGAATTGAACAAATTCCATATCTTGAACTTCTGCTTTTGCTCTGTAGGCCATTGCAATGCCATCTCCCGTTGCGATTACAGGATTTGTGGTTGATTTATAAACTAAACCAGCTCCACCCGTTGCCATAATGATACTTTTTGCAAGTACTGTTAAAATTTCGCCTGAATCTTTATTCAATACATAGGCGCCATAACATTCAATTCCAATGTTTTTTCTAGTTAACTTTTCGCCTAAATGATGTTGAGTGATTACATCCAAGGCAAAATGATTTTTAAACACACTAATGTTTGGATGAGACTTAACTTGCTCTATTAAAGCTCTCACGATTTCTTTACCTGTGATATCTTTGTAATGCAGGATTCTACTTTCAGAATGACCGCCCTCTTTGGCTAAGTCATACTCTCCTTTTTTGTTTTTATCAAAGTGAGTACCCCATTCAATTAGTTCAATGATTCTTTCTTTCGCCTCCTTAACTACGATTTCAACGATTTCATTGTTGTTTAAACCTGAACCTGCGTNTAATGTATCTGCGATGTGTTTATTAAAATCATCGTTGTGATTCCAAACTCCGGCAATCCCTCCTTGAGCATATGAAGTATTGGATTCGTTAGGACTTTCTTTGGTTATTAATCCAACGGTTCCTTTTTCAGCAGCTTTTAGGGCAAAACTTAATCCGGCTATACCTCCTCCAATTATTAAGAAATCATATTTAGAATCCATATAGCTAAAGTTATTGAAGAATTTTTAAACAAAAAAAGACTGCTTTTGCAGTCTTTTTGTATCATAAATTGAAGTTATGATTAGTTGTTTTTTTCATTCACTTCACCTTTTGTTTCGTTTTTACCATCAGGGTTGTTGGTTGCATCCTTAAACTCTTTAACTCCTTTTCCCAAACCTTTCATTAACTCTGGAATTTTCTTTCCNCCGAAAAGAAGTAAAACAACCAAAACAATCAAAACGATTCCCCAAGGTCCCATTTTTCCAATAATCAATAACGATGCTTCCATAATTCTGCCGTTTATTTCACACAAAGGTACTAAAAAATTGATTTTCACGGCTATAACCTATTGAATTCTCTTTTTAATTCTTTGGATCTTATGANAATAGGCTAAATCAATTCCGCCTGATCCAATAGGAATGCATAATTCAAAGCAACCTCTCTGTAGTATTCATATCTCCCTGAAGCACCTCCATGTCCTGTTTCCATGTTTGTTTTTAGCAAAAGTAGATTCGAATCTGTTTTTAACTCTCTAAGTTTAGCAACCCATTTTGCTGGTTCCCAGTATTGTACCTGCGAGTCGTGTAAACCTGTAGTTACCAAAAGAGCAGGATAGTTTTTTTTCTCAACCTGATCATATGGGCTGTAACTTAAAATATACTCATAGAATTCTTTTTGATTTGGATTTCCCCATTCGTCATATTCTCCTGTGGTTAAAGGGATTGAATCATCCAGCATCGTAGTTACTACGTCAACAAAAGGAACTGCAGCAATAGCTGCTTTCCATAGTTGAGGTTTCATGTTTATTACGGCGCCAATCAATAATCCTCCAGCACTCCCCCCCATTGCGAAAAGTTTCTTGTTGTTAGTGTAATTTTGTTCAATTAAAAATTCTGCGCATGCAATGAAATCGTTAAAGGTGTTTCTTTTTTTCAACATTTTGCCATCTTCATACCAACATCTTCCTAAGTCTTCTCCTCCTCTAATGTGAGCAATAGCAAAAATAAAACCTCTCTCCAGTAAGCTTAATCGAGCTGGAGAAAAAGAAGGATCTACAACATAACCGTAACTTCCATAACCATAAATTAAAGTTGGGTTTTTNCCGTTTAATGAAATTCCTTTTTTATACACCAAGCTTATTGGTATTAAAACATCATCTTTTCCTTTCGCTGAGATTCTTTTTGTTACATAATCGGAAGGATTGTGTCCCCCAACTACCTTGGTTTGTTTTTTTATTTCTTTTTTCCTTGATTCAAGATCATAGTCATAAATTGTCGCTGGAGTTTTTAAACTTGAAAATCCAAAACGAAAGACTTTTGAATTGAAATCAACGTTTGTTGAAACATAAGCGGTATAGCTTTCTTCTCCCATTTCAATTGTGTGTTCTGATTTCTCATTGAAGTTTAAGACCCTAAATTGAGTAAGTCCTTTTTTTCTCTCATTAACTACAATAAACTCCTTAAAAACCTCAATNTCCTCCAATAAAACATCGTTTCTATTGGGTAGGATTTCTTCCCAGTATTTTGATTCTGTGTTGTTTAAAGTACATTTCATTAGTTTGAAATTCTTTGCGGTATCCTTATTGGTGACAATGAGAAAACTATTTCCTTTGTGCTCGATGGAGTATTCATGATTCCTTCTTCTGGGCTCAAAAATTTTAAATTTTTCATTGGGACAATCGGCGGGAACTATTCTAAATTCAGTTGAAACAGTACTATAAGAACCAATAATGATGTATTTTTTTGACTTTGATTTGTACACGTTTGAAATAAAAGTTTCGTCTTCTTCGACAAAAATTAACTTGTCATCATCGGAATTTGTTCCAATGGTGTGCTTATAAATTTTATTACTTCTTAATGTTTTTTCATCTTTTCGGGTGTAAAAAAGAGTTTGTCCATCGTTTGCCCAAGCAAATCCACCGGACGTATTATGAATAGTGTCTTCAAGCAGTTCTCCTGTTTCTAGGTTTTTAAAGTAAATGCTGTACATTCTTCTGGAAACAAAATCTACTGAGTATGCCAGAAGTTTATTTTTTGAACAAACATTCAATTGACCAATTTCACAAAATGGTTGGTTTTTTGCCAATAGGTTTTGATTAATCAGTATCTCTTCATCCGCTTCTAATGACTCTTTTTTTCTAGTGAAAAAAGGATATTCGTAACCTTTTTCGAAACGTTGAGAATAAAAATACCCGTCCAAAAAGTAAGGAACAGAGCTTTCCTCCTTGTCCAAACGCCCGGTGATTTCATTATACAACTCTTGTTGAAGGTTTTCTGTATGCTTCATTTTTGTTTCGGAGTATTCATTTTCCTCCTTCAAATAACGAATAACATCTGGATTATCTCTTTCATTCAACCAATAATAGTTGTCTATTCTTGTATGGTTATGAATTTTAAGTTCTTTGTTTTTTTTTCTTGCAACAGGTGTTTTCATAGTGGTTTTAAATGAACTCTCAAAGATAATTCTAAAGAGATACGAACTTATCAACAATTTTTAATTTTAAGAACCCTTTAAATTCGGGGTTTTTAAAACAAAAATGTGAATTTATCAACAAAAAATGATTTTCATACTATATCCGGAGGTCTTATATTGCACGTATCATCGCTAGATTATTCTAATAAAATATATGTTTTATGGGATTTATTTATTCTAAAGAAGAACTAATGAGTCGATTGTCTGAGCTTAGAAATAAGCGCGATTTGATTCAAAAAAACAGAGTGGAAATTTTAAAAAAGTACACCAGGAAAACAACTCAAGAAAAGAAAGAAGTTGAAGCGGGTGTGCAGCTTTATCAATTGGAGCTACAAATTGAAGATGTTGAGAGGAGGTTAGAGAAGTTGTTTTAACTCCTTGGTTTAAAATACTTTTTAAAGCATCTCGCCACAGATACCTCGGGATGAATTTGTCCTTTATTGTCAAGAAAACCACAGAATTCCGAAGCCAATAAAGGCCCCAAAAAAACTCCCTTAGAACCGAGACCATTAAAGATTAATACATTTTTATGGACAGGGTGTTCTCCTATGAATGGTCTTCGGTCGTGTGTTGCAGGCCGGATTCCTGATTCTTGATTAATTACCTCATAAGTACAGCTTGAAATTTTTTCGAACTTTTCGAGAAGCTCCAGTTTTGCTTTTTCACTTGGCTTCCATGTTTTGTCTGACCAATGATAAGTGGCACCAATTTTATATGTGCTGTTGCCAAGTGGTAAAATGAAAATATTCTTTTTTCTAATTTTTCTTACGTTTAAATCACTTGATTTTATAGTTAAAATATCCCCTTTAACCGGTTTAAAAGGAAGCCAGTTAAAGAAAGGATTATTTTCAACATAAGTGCCTTCGGCAAATATTATTTTTGATGCTTTAATTGTTTTGTACTTAACAGAATTCTTTGAGATTTTAAGTAGTGAATAGTCGAATGTATCAAAAACGATGTTTCCAATATTGTGAAAATAATCTTTTGATTTTTTGACGTATTTAGGAAGATCAATTCTTCCAGTTTTTTTGACTACTCCAAGTTTTTTGGTTTCTTCATTTATCGTTATTTCTTGGAGGATTGATTCTAAAAAATCTTTGGATTCCTCTGAAAGAGCCATTTTTTTCCAAAACTCTTCTTCTTGGGCGTTAGATATAATTTTTTCTACATCAATCATTGATAGCAAGGGTACGCTCAGCTTTTTCTCTACTTTCGGATACACTTCAAGCATTTTATCAATCATTTCCTGAGCCCTCCAAGTAGGAATCATTCTTCGGAAAGTAACAGGGTTCCAAGTTCCTGCTGCAACATTTGAGGAGGCTGGCTCGGAATCACAATATATTAAAAAGCTTTTTTCTTTTTCCAGCAACTCCCAAGCCAAAAGCATTCCCGCTAAGCCTCCACCAACAATTATGTAATCGTATATTGTTTTATTATTCATTTCAAACAAAGTTAACTTATAGGATTCACTTACTTATATTTCCAGTTTAAAGCTTTTTGAAATACAACAATAATTTAAATCAGATGTTTTTCACGATTCAATCTTAGTAAAAATGAATTACAGAAGAGTTTTAAATTGAAGGAAAATCATTTTTTTGGTATTTAGTTTGTTTAATGTTGTAAACTCATGAAGAAAATATTGTTTTTATTGTCCTTGTCCTTAATTGTTATGGCATTATCTACTTCCAGTTTTATGGAAAAGTGGAAGTACTCTGAAATATTTAAACCTGCTGGCTTGAGTGTAGCTGTTTATGATTTGGGTGAGAATAAATTCATTCTTCGTGAAAATTCTGAAAAAGTATTGACTTCAGCATCAATACAAAAGTTATTTAGTACAGCTATAGCAATACACAGCTTGGGTCCTAAACATCAGTTTGAGACCAAATTAGCTTACACAGGGACTATAGTCGATGGGGTTTTAAGAGGAGATATCTATATTTTTCCAAATTTCAACCCAACTTTAGGAAACAAGAAATTCAATAGAGATTTATCAGAAGTAACAGGGGTAATAAAAAGCTGGTTGTCCAGAAATAAGGTTAAAACAATTAATGGGATTAAAATTATCGATCCAACTTTGGAGTCTGAAACTTTACCTAGAACATGGCTGTGGGAAGATATAGGTAATTATTACGGAGCAAATCCTTGTGGAACAGTTTTTAATGAAAATATCGTAGAGCTTTATTTTGAGAGTGGAAAACCGGGAGAACAAACCAAAATAGTTAAAAAAGTTCCGGATTTACCGCTATTACATTTTGAAAACAGAGTAAAAGCTTCAAAGCAAAACAAAGATTTGGCATACTGTTTTGGTGGACCATATGAGAAGGGATTGATTATTGAGGGGACTATTCCGGCGAATCGACGAAATTTTAAAGTAAAAGCTGCTTTGCAACGGCCTCAAAGAGGTTTGTCCTATTTGGTTTACAACGCATTGAAAAAAAGTGGAATAATAATTAAGGGTAAATATGGGGCATATTCTAAACCCCAAAAAAAATATAAGCAGTTTGCTGTCGTAAAAAGTGCTTTCGTTGAACAAATTGCCAAAAGAACTAACCATAAAAGTGTAAATATTTTAGCTGAAAACCTTTTACAAAACAGCTATCGAGTTTCAAACTCAAATGAGTCCATGGAAACTTGGGTTAAAAATTATCTTAAAACACAATTTGATATTGATGTTTCAGGAATGCGCATAAAGGATGGTAGTGGGTTATCGTGTTTTAACGCAGTTTCATCCAAACAATTTGTTGAACTGTTGATAAAAATGAAAGATAATGATGCGTTTAAAAAATCCATTCCTGTTGCAGGTAAGTCGGGTACGGTTCGTTCGTTTTTAAAAAATAGCCCACTAAATGGAAAAGTTCGATGCAAAAGCGGTTCAATGACAGGGGTTCGAAGCTATGCAGGTTATCTTGATAATGAAGGGAAAAGATACGCTTTTTCAATTATTGTAAATAATCCAGGAGGTTCAGATTCTGAAGTTATAACTAAAATCGAAGAGCTGCTTAACTATATTAATTCTCTATGATTTTTAATGGACATTAAAAAAGTTCTTTTTCCATGATTGCACGAGAGAAAAAAACTCCTTTTATTTCATGATGTTCGATTTTTTTTACTTTGTAACCTTTTCTTTGGAAAAAGGGTCTTGCCGTAATACTGACCTTCGCATAAACCGTATGATGATTTTCATCTACGGCTTCTGATTCTAAAACTTCCTGAAGTGCTGAAGCTATTCCTTGTCGCTGATAATTATGATGAACATATAAAAAGTTAAATACGCCATTGGTAGTTAATGAACAAAATCCCACAAGTTCATTTTTGATTTCGGCTACCCAAACTTTTTGACTGCTTATTATAGTTTTCCAGCAATTTGATTCAGCAAATGAAGCCCAAACCTCAATTTGTTTTTGATTATAATCTTTACGGTTTATTTTTCTTACTGTTGACGAAAAGATGTTTTCAATAGAATATGCATCTCTGAGTTTAGCTCTTCTTATTTCCACGATTCTAATATAGCGATTTCATGGCTTGGAATAGTTTCTAATATTTCCATTATGTGACACAAATAAATAGTTTATTTTTGTCAAATAAATCCACAACTTAGGAAATGAGTGATCCTATAAAGCACGAATGCGGAATTGTAATGATTCGCTTGAGAAAACCGCTGGAGTATTACCAAAAAAAGTATGGAACAGCATTGTACGGTTTAAATAAACTGTACTTATTGATGGAAAAGCAACACAATCGAGGGCAAGATGGTGCCGGAGTTGCAACCATTAAATTGGATGTTGATCCAGGGAATCGATACATTTCTAGACACAGAAGTAATGGTTCAAAGCCCATTAAAGAGATTTTTGACAAAATCAATATGAAGTTTTGGGAGCTTTCCGAAACACAACCGGAAAAACTTAAAGATCCGGAGTGGCTCAAAGCTAATGTCAGTTTTGTTGGAGAATTACTTCTCGGGCATTTAAGATATGGTACTTTTGGAGGAAATAATATAGAGTATTGTCATCCGTTTTTACGGCAAAACAACTGGAAAACAAGAAACCTTGTTTTAGCGGGTAATTTTAATTTAACCAATGTTGATGAGCTTTTTAATTTATTACTCAATCTTGGACAGCATCCAAAAGAAAAATCAGATACGGTAACTGTTTTAGAGAAAATTGGACACTTTATTGATGTTGAAAATCAGGAGCTTTTTGAACGATACAAAAAAGAAAAACTCTCAAATAGAGAAATATCCGGTTTGATAGGTGACCACATGAACGTTCCGCGTGTATTAAAAAGAGCTTCAAAAGAATTTGATGGAGGATATGTAATGTGCGGATTGATTGGCCATGGAGACGCTTTTGCACTTAGAGATCCTGCGGGGATTCGTCCTTGCCATTACTATATTGATGATGAAATAGTTGTTGTTGCAAGTGAACGACCCGCAATTCAAACCGCACTGAATGTTACATTCGATCAGGTGAAGTCACTAGAGCCAGGAACGGCAATGGTTATAAAAAAGAATGGAGAAATATCGTTTAATGAAATCAATAAACCTTTGCATAGAAAAGAGTGTTCATTTGAACGCATTTATTTTTCAAGGGGAAGCGATGCTGACATCTATAAAGAGAGAAAAAAACTAGGCAAGTATTTAGTACCTAAAGTTCTTAATTCAGTTCAACACGATTTTAAGAATACAGTTTTTTCGTATATTCCAAATACAGCACAGGCCTCATACTACGGTATGATTGCTGGTTTGAATGACGAACTTACTAAGCAACAAACTAAACAAATTTTAGCCCTAGGAAATGAGATGTCCGAAGAAAAATTAAAAGAAATTTTCTCAACAACGTGTAGAGCTGAAATGGTTCCTATTAAAGATGCGAAATTAAGAACGTTTATTTCTCAGGATTCCGGCAGAGATGACCTTGTTGCTCACGTATACGATTCTGTTTATGGTGTGGTTAATACAGGAAAGGACAATCTTGTTCTCATCGATGATTCTATTGTTCGAGGAACAACATTAAAGAAGTCCATACTAAGAATTATGGATCGGTTAAAACCAAAAAAGATTGTTATTGTCTCATCGGCTCCTCAAATTCGATTTCCAGATTGTTATGGGATTGACATGGCGAAACTGGGAGACTTTATTGCTTTTGATGCTGCTATTCAGTTGCTCAAAGAGAACAATAAAAGTCACATAATCAAAGAGGTTTATGATGCTTGTATAAAGCAATTGGGAAAACCAAAAGAAAAGGTTGTGAATTATGTAAAAAAGATATACGAGCCTTTTACGGATGAACAGATTTCTGCAAAGATTTCAGAGATTCTAAAACCTGAAGATTTATCAGCAGAACTTGAGGTGATTTACAACACTGTTGAAAACTTACATAAAGCATGTCCTAATCATACGGGTGACTGGTATTTTACTGGAGATTATCCTACTCCTGGTGGAAATATGGTTGTAAATCAAGCGTTCACAAACTATATTGAAGGAAAAAATATAAGAGCGTATTAAATTTTAAAAGAAGAATGTATTAAAATCCCAGGCATGCACCTGGGATTTTTAATTCAGCTTTTCCAATATTTCCCTATTTTTATACAAAGTTCAATTTTATGATATTTCAAAATCTTGAGGTTAATTATAAAGACAAAATAGCCGTTGTAACAATAAATCGTCCCGAAAACTTAAATGCATTAAATAGTCATACAATTTTAGAATTGCACGATTGTTTTTTAGCCTTAGAATCCAACCCTGATGTTAGGTCGATCGTTTTAACAGGAGCGGGAAATAAGGCTTTTGTTGCTGGTGCGGATATTAAAGAATTTGCACATTTCTCAATAGAGGAGGGAAAAGCTTTAGCTCGCGAAGGACAAGAAAAGTTATTTAATACAATTGAACAGCTTAATACTCCTGTAATAGCAGCAATAAGTGGTTTTGCTCTTGGTGGTGGGTTGGAGTTAGCTATGGCATGTCACATAAGAATTGCGGGAAATAATGCCAAGATGGGTTTGCCAGAAGTAACTCTTGGATTAATTCCAGGTTATGGAGGAACGCAGCGTTTGGCTCAGCTTGTTGGTAGAGGAAGAGCTATGGAAATGATTCTTTCGGCTAACTTCATCGATGGAAAACAAGCTTATGTTTATGGGTTGATTAATAATGTTGTTAGTGATCAAACGTTACTCATGGAGGCGCTGAAACTTGCTTTGAAAATTTCAAAAAATTCTCCCAATGCAGTGAAAGCCGCTATAAAAGCAATGAATGCCGGATACGACAAAAATAAAAATGGGTTTGAAGTTGAGGTGAGTGAATTTGGTAAATGTTTTGGGACTGAAGATTTTAAAGAGGGTGTGGAAGCCTTTTTAAATAAAAGAAAACCAGAGTTTTAATTAAATCACTCAATAGGCTGATTCGTGGGTAATCCAATAAAAAAATTAGCAGGACAAACCGCTATTTATGGTTTAAGCAGCATCTTAGGAAGATTCTTAAATTATCTTTTGACGCCATATTGGATTGACGAAGGAGGTGGTGGCTTTTCAACAGACCAATTTGGTGTGATTACTGAAATGTATGCATACGTTGCATTTTTGGTGGTTTTTTTGACTTATGGTATGGAGACAACTTATTTTAGATATGCTTCCAAGGACGAATATCAGTCGAAAAATGTTTATTCCACAATTTTACCAACAGTTATTTTTTCAAGCTTAAGTTTTATTATTATCTCCCTGTTTTTTTCACAAGGAATTGCAAACTGGTTGATGTATCCAGACCACAGTGAATACGTTGTTTGGTTTGCTATAATCGTTGGTTTTGATGCGGTTACCTCTATTCCACTGGCTTATTTAAGAAAGGAAAATCGTGCCAAAAAGTTCGCTGCAGTGAATTTGGGTAACGTGATAGTGAACATTGGTCTCAATTTATTTTTTATTGGGTATTGTAAAACAAATTTTGAAGCTGGATCTTCCAATTGGCTAATTGATTTAGTTTATAACCCTGAAATAGGTGTAGGATATGTTTTTATTGCAAATTTAATTGCAAGTGTTTTTAAGTTGATTGCCGTTTTTCCCGAGTTGTATATGGTCCGAGCAGGTGTTTTTATAAAATCTCATTTGAAACCTTTTTTTAAGTATTCAATTCCGCTTTTGTTTGTCGGTTTGGCAGGAATCGTAAACGAAACTTTGGACAGGGTTTTATTGAAGAGAATTTTGGTCAGCGATGTTGGGCTTGATGAGGCGATGAGTCAGCTGGGTATTTATGGAGCCAATTATAAGTTGTCGATTGTTATAACACTCTTTATTCAAGCATACAGGTATGCCGCAGAACCTTTCTTTTTCGCAAAAGAAAAAGAAAAGAATTCCAAGGAAATGTACAGTAAAATCATGAATTATTTTGTTATTGTTGTTTCGTTTCTTTTTTTATTGGTTACCGGATACATTGATTTGTTTAAGTACTTTATACCAAATGAAGATTTTTGGGTCGGATTGAAGGTTGTCCCAATATTACTTCTGGCAAATGTTCTTTTGGGGGTTTATTACAATTTATCCATTTGGTATAAACTTTCTCATAAAACAGGATATGGTGCACTTGTATCAATAATGGGAGCAATAATTACGATAGGTTTAAATTTAATCCTTATTCCATTAATGGGATATTACGGAGCAGCCTGGGCTACGTTTTTTTGTTACTTAAGCATGGTTGTTGTTTCATATATAGTTGGACAAAAACATTATCCAATACCTTACAATTTAAAGCGTATTTTAAGTTATTCTCTAATTGCTGTTTTATTTTTTTCTGTTTCAGAATTTTTACTTTTTGATTTAGATTCTTCAATTAAATTAATGTTAAATACAGTTATACTACTTGCTTATTTGGGAATAGCATATATCTTTGAACGTCCAAAAAAAATAATCCAATAGTTTAATGTCTATTATTCAAGTTATAAACAATTCAAAACACGACATTCCTCAGTACGAAACAAATCAGTCTGCAGGAATGGACATACGAGCAAATATAGACGATCCTATTACGCTTAAACCTATGGGGAGAGCTCTAATAAAAACAGGTCTCCATGTTGCATTACAGCCAGGCTATGAAGCTCAGGTTCGACCAAGAAGTGGCCTCGCATTAAAAAAAGGTATTACAGTACTGAATTCTCCGGGAACAATTGATGCAGATTATAGAGGTGAAATTGGAGTTATATTGGTAAATTTATCCGAAGAAAATTTCGTTGTTGAAGATGGTGAGAGAGTAGCACAACTTGTAATCGCCAAATATGAGCAAATCACTTGGGATGAAGTTGAAGTTTTAAGTGAAACGAAAAGAGGTGTTGGCGGATTTGGTAGCACTGGAGTAAAATAAATTTAAAATTGATTAAAATATGAAGATTATTGTACCAATGGCAGGAATGGGAAAACGTATGAGACCGCATACATTAAAAGTTCCAAAACCATTGATTCCTGTTGCGGGAAAACCGATTGTTCAAAGATTAGTTGAGGATATAGCAGGGGTCTGCGAAGAAAATATAGAAGAAATTGCGTTTATTATTGGTCCTTCTTTTGGTAAAGAGGTAGAGGATATGTTGGTTAATGTTGCCGAGGGTTTAGGAGCAAAAGGAACGATTTGCTACCAAGAGGAGGCGCTTGGAACTGCGCATGCAATATTATGTGCTGAAAAGGCCTTAGATGGAAAAACAATAATTGCTTTTGCAGATACGCTTTTTAGAGCTGACTTCACATTGGACGGAGATGCAGATGGAATAATATGGGTCCAACAAATTGAAGATCCAAGTGCTTTTGGTGTAATCAAATTAGATGAGAATAATGTAATCACTGATTTTGTAGAAAAACCCGAGGAATTTGTGAGTGATTTAGCAATTATTGGAATTTATTACGTAAAAGATGGTGCAGCTTTAAAGGCTGAATTAAACTATTTAATAGAAAATGATATAAAAGACAAAGGAGAATATCAACTAACAAATGCTTTAGAGGCTTTAAAACAAAAAGGAACTCGATTTGTTCCGGGGCAGGTTAAAGAATGGTTGGATTGTGGTAATTATACAGCTACAGTTTATACTAATCAGAGAGTTTTAGAGTTTATAAAAGAGGAAGAAAAAATGATTGCTGATTCTGTTGAATCTAAAAATTCTTTAATTATCGAACCTTGCTTAATTGGTGAAGGTGTAAAAATTGAAAACTCTATTGTAGGTCCTCATGTAACGTTAAGCTCAGGATCTCAGGTTGTAAATACCATTTTGAAAAATTCAATTGTATACGAAAATACAACCATTGAAAATGAAGTTATTGAAAACTCAATGATTGGGACTGACGTAACAATAAAGGGTCAAAAAAGAGAGTTGAGTATGGGGAGCTTCAGTACTGATGTTTAATTTGAGAAAACTTATTGTTCTAATAGTATTAACGAGTGTACTTTCTGCATGTAAAATGGGGAAACAAGTACACTCTTTTTTTTCGCCCATATCTGAAAATGAATTGGCTGTCATAAATGATTCAAAATTTATTGATGCTATATCATTTAAAAATTCTGGTGATTTTGAAAAAGCAATAGAGCTATTAAATCAGATTATTAAAACTAAAGGAGAAAAAGCTCCTGCATATTTTGAACTGGCGAAAATATTCAGAGCCAAATCAAAAAATGAGCAAGCTGTTGAGTACATTAACTATGCTGTTGATTTGAATCCAAAAAACAAATGGTACATTAACTATAAAATTAATTTAACACGCGAGCTTGGTTTGTACGATCAGTGTGAAAAAACATATTTATTAAGGCAAAAAACGTTTCCCTCAAATACAGATTACGACATTGAATTATCCGATTTTTATGTTTTCAGGAAAAATTATACAAAAGCTCTGAAAATCCACAATAAAATAGAAGAAAAAATAGGAATTTCTCACAATATTAATTTTAATAAATTTCTCATATATAAAGGACTTAATAATTACGAAAAATCTGAGGAAGAGATTAAGAAATTGATTTCTACTTTTCCAGGAAACAGTAATTATTATATTCATTTCGCTGATTTTAAATTTCAGCACGGAGAGGATTCAAGTGCACTTCAAATTTATGATGAGGCTTTACAGTTCATTCCAAATAATCCATATATATTAAACGAACTTGCAAAGTATTATTTTCTTGATCATCAAAAAGAAAAAGCTAAATCTCTTTACAAAGAAATAATTAAAAACCCTGGATTCGAATTACCTGAAAAAAGACATATTTTAAATAAGTTTAAACGTTTGTCAGAGTTTGATGAATCACTTTTTGGTTTTACAAAGTCAATAATGATATTAGCTTCAAATCTTCATCCCTATGACCCATCTATTAACTTGATTACAGCGGATTATATTTACGATTCTCAAAATTATAAAGAGTCTATTTATTACTACGAAAAGGTAGTTGAAGTAAAGCCTAACGACTATGGAGCTTGGATTCAACTTGTAATTAGCTATTACAATATTTCTAATTATCGAGAAATGCTTAAAAAATCTTCCGATGCATTGGTTCTTTTCCCGACGCAACCTTCTTTTTACCTGTACAATGGTATTGCTAGAATTCAAATGCAACAATACGAAAGAGCTATTGAGATATTGGAGGAGGGGAATGATTTGATAGTAAGTACCGATAAAAAATTGAAAGCTCAGTTTTTGAGTTCTTTAGGCGATGCATATCATGCTTTTGGAGAACATCAAAAATCCGATGATTATTTCGAATTAAGTTTAGAGCTTGATTCAGAAAATTACTTTGTGTTAAACAATTATGCCTATTATTTATCGGAGCGGAATGTTAAACTTGAAAAAGCGAAAAAAATGAGTGAAAAATCTAACCTCTTAAATCCCGGTGAAGCATCTTTTGAAGACACATATGGGTGGATCTTATTTCAATTGGGAAAGTATGAAGAGGCTTTAAATTGGCTGAAAAAATCTGAGCTGAACGGAGGTAACAGTAGTGCTGTAATTAATGAACATATAGGTGATGTATATGAAAAGTTAGGTCAAAGAGAAAAAGCATTAAAATATTGGAAACTGGCGAATCATATTGGCGGGGGATCTGAACAGTTATTGAATAAATTAAAGCAGAAATAAGTGAACATTTGGGTAAAAATATTTTTTTTAGTCCTGTTGGTTTCTGGTTGTAAGCCCAAACAAAAGATCAGCCCAAATTTATATCCGGACTGCAAGTACGGCTATTATACAAAAAATCAAGCAAAAACTAAGTTTGATTCTTCAGCAATTGATTTTAATTGGATGAAAATTAAAACTAAGGTTGAGGTTTATTATGAAAATGAAAAGCACTCTGTTCAATTGCAAATTCGGCTAAAAAATGACAGTTTGATTTTTGCAAAAATATCAAAGTCTGGAATTACAGGAGTTCGTATTTTGGCTACAAAAGATAGTGTTATTTACGTTGATAAATTAAAAAAACAGTTTTACAAAGGGGGTTATTCAGACATAGAAAAACTACTTAATGTAAATATTCCATTTGATCTTTTACAAAATTTATTTTTAGGAGAACCCACCTTTCTATACGATGGTGAGGGAGAGAAAGAAGTCTCAGAACCTCTTATTAAGTATTCAAGTAATGTTTTTGATGATACAGAGAATTATTCTGCTTTCCATCAAGTTCATTTTTTTACTTGTGATAGTATGAAGCTTCAAAAAGTAGGAGTGACGGATTGGAAAACAAAAAAAGAAATCCTTGTTGAATATAAAAAACAAGGCGATATTAACGGTTACCCCTTGAATAAAAAAATAGAATTTAAAGGGATGCAAGATAATAAACCTTTTATCTTGGCAGATGTAGAGCTGAAAAGAGTCAAGTTGTTTGATGATTTATCGGTTTTTATAGAAATTCCAGATGATTATACAGAGATGGAAATTAAGTAGCTTTTTTATTTTGGCGCTGTTCATTTTTGCTCAGCCAGCGATTTCACAGTCCAAGTCTCAACTGAAAAAGAAAAAAGCAAAAATTCAACAAGAGATAAAAAAACTTAATGGGCTTTTAGGAGAAACTCGAACCAATAAGCGTAAATCTGAAATTCAGCTTTTGATTCTCAACAAAAAAATTGGAGCTAGACAAGAGTTGATTTCAGCTATTGCCAATGAAGTTTTTTATATTGATCAAGAAATAAATAAGCAAAAGAATCAAATCGATACTTTAAAAGCCAAGCTTTTGGAATTAAAAGATCAGTACACGAAGATGGTACAGTTTGCTTATAAAAATAGAAATGCGACCAACAAGTTGATTTTTATTTTTTCTTCTGAAGATTTCAATCAAGCTTATAAACGACTTAAATATATTCATGAAATTGCAGAATACCGTGTTTATCAATCTGAGCAAATTAAATTATCGACTGAAAAAATTGAACAAAAAATTATTGAATTAGAAGAAAAGAAACAAAAAAAACTAAGCCTTAAGCAAAATAAAAAGGCTGAGTTTAATCGACTACAGAATGAGCAAGAAGAGCGTCAAGAGGTTTATGTCGAGTTAAGGAAAGATGAAAAAAAGTTAAGATCCAATCTTGCAAAAAAAAGAAGTGAGTCCAAAAAGCTTCAAGCCGCAATAAAAAAGATTATCGAACGAGAAATCGCTGAGGCTAAAAAAAGAGCCGAAAAATCGAATGGAACTATTGGACTAACACCAAAGGCTAAGAAGTTATCTAAAGACTTTATTTCAAATAAAGGGAAACTTCCCTGGCCTGTAAAGAAAGGAGTTGTAAGTGGTAAGTTCGGAAATCAAAAGCATGCAGTATATGAGCATTTAACGACAATAAATAATGGAATAGATATACTTACGAATAAAGGTACACGTGCAAGAACTGTTTTTAAGGGTAAAATAGCAGCAATCATAGTGTTGCCAGGAGGGAAAAAAGCAATTTTAATTCAACACGGAGAGTTTTTTACCATGTATTCTAACTTAGATAAAGTGCTTGTGAGTAAGGGAGATGAGGTGGACACTCAGGAAGAAATTGCTACTATAATGACCGATGAAAACGGAAAAACTGAGGTTCACTTTGAAATATGGCAGGGGAATCAAAAACAGAATCCAAGTTTTTGGATTGCTCCTAAGTGACGTATTTTAATTTAAAAAAAGGTATTTAAACTTTATGTTTTAAAACATAAAATAATTTCAGAAATCATAATAAAATTCAGAAGTTTTTTTCTTCAAAAATCAGCCTACGAACAAAAACATACACTCTTCGTATAAAATTGTATGTTGTTTGATTATCAAGGGGTTAATTCCTCTTAAAAGGGGAGTGGATGTTTGATAAATTACAAATAGTTTTTGGTTCTGCAGTTTTATTTTTGTTTTCTGCATGTTTGAATGCACAAGAAACGTGTTCCTCCAACTCCGTATTACCTTTTGAGTGGCCGGGTCAACGAAATTGGTTCATAGCCCCTAACTTATACAGTGGAGTAGTAATTAATATGGAAACTATGGGAGTAACTTCCGTTGGTGGTCCTGGTAATTCTGTTACTTCATACGAAGGAGTCTCTGCAGCTAGTAACGACAAAGGAGAATTGTTGTTTTATACCAATGGAAGATCACTGTGGAGAGGAACTGGAAACGCCGTGACAAAAACGTACGGAGGACTTTTAACTGGTAACGAAGGAAGTCTGAGTAATGGTTCTGCTGCTCAAGGTGTTATAACGGTTCGGCACCCGTTAGATCCGGCAAGATATTGGGTTATTACCACGGATGATGCACTTGCACCAACCCAGGGTATGAATGCTTTTTGTTTCGATACATTAGGGAACTTACTATCAGGTCCAACTCGTTTGGGAACTTTTAGAACTTCTGAAGGGGTTTCGGCAACATTGCACTCAAATGGTATTGATATTTGGGTTACTTGTCTGTCTTCAGGGACGGGTCAATTTCATACCTTTTTACTTAAATGTAATGGTTTTGAAAGTGAGTCCGTAGTTTCTCCTATTGGACCAAAAGTAACAGGCAATAGGGAAAGAGGAGGGATAGCATATTCATGGGATGGAGAGTATTTGGCACAAGCACATCCCAATTGGTGGCCAGATGGAGATAAAATTGTTTCTATTTATAAGTTCAATAAGTCAAACGGACAACTGTATGATGCTAAAAACGTTTCAGGAGTTTGGGGGTCTCCATATGATATAACCTGGTCTCCAAACAACAATAGGGTTTATGTTTCGATGCAGAACAGTACAATCCATTATTTAGACATCTCCTCCTGGAATGTTACAAGCATTAAAAATTCATGGACTTCAACAGGTGTAAGTTCGAAATTTACAGCGATTGAACTGGGTTATGACGGGTCTTTGTATCTCTCTCATGGACAAGCGGGAGGGGGATACTTAAAGAAAATGAATGGAGATTTAAATACATCTAATTCTTTTACCTCTTCTAATGTCTCGGGTACTGCTGGAATGTCTCATTTGGGACTGCCTACGATGTTTATACCGCCAAGTGACGAGCCCGATATTCAGGAGGCAGGTCCTTATTGCTCCACCGATCCTCCCGTTGATTTAAGTACTTTATGGATATGTTCCGGGAATGATGCTGAAAACCCAACGGAGAATCCGTTAGCATATAGTGGAAATGGAATAACAGACAGAGCCAATGGGGTTTTTAATCCTTCGGTTGCAGGTCCAGGGACGCATCAGATTATTTTTGAATATTGTTCGGTAAATGACACTGCTTGGATAACAGTAAATAATTGTTCATCGTGTACAGCAGAATTGCAAAACATCAAGCCTTCAATTTGTATAGGTCAATCGATGGTTTTAGATGCACTTGTAATTAAAGCTAGCGGATCTGGAGAATGGACCATTGATTCTTTTCCACAACAAGGGACTCCACCTACAATTAACAACGACTCAGACACTATTTTTGACGCATCAAATTTAGCTGTTACCCCGGGAACTTATAAATTAAAGTATACAGTAACAGATGGTTCATCAATTTGTTATGATTCAATTTATATTGACGTAAATTCAGTTCCAATACTTGATTTGGGTCCTGATCAGGTGATTTGCGAAGGAAGTGGAGCAGTAACTTTTGATGCAGGGACGTACAGTTCTTATGCATGGCATCCGAATTCAGAAACGACTCAAACAATTACTACGGATGTAAGTGGAGAGTACATATTAACGGTAACGGATGGTAACAACTGTGCAGCAAGTGATACGATAAATTTAACGACTCACATTCTCCCCACGCCTGAT
>PBEC01000006.1 GCA_002717515.1 Flavobacteriales bacterium | reverse complement strand
AACAATGCCTTCATGACAACTGGGGGAGCCAGTATTGGAAGCGAAGGGCCAGTAATTGATATTGCGAATGGAAGCTTGAGGGTTTCTAACAACTATTTTAAAGGAAACATAAGTATCAACTTTCAAAACAGAGACAACAATAAAATTGTTGATGAATGGCCGAGCTTTCATGATGCAAATTCTTTACAAATGGAAGGTTTTAAAATTTATGGAGGAAGTCCTATGGTGGATGCAGGTAAGTCTTTTTCTCAACCAGCTTTCCCCATGGCAGGACAAGGAATATTTTCGAATATTTCTGCTTATCCAGAAGTTGATGCGTTTGGAAATCCGGTCGACATTGAAAACCAAGCGCCAAATATTGGTGTGGATAATAACCACAGTTCCAATTTAATTACGTCTGTCATTGACAAAGAAATCAATGAGCCTCTATTTAAATTAAGCCCAACACTTGTTCAAAACAGCTTAACAATAGAATTAAATAGTGAAATAGACGTTTATGATTTAGTTGTTCTTAATCTCAAAGGAGAAATTGTGTATCAATTGAACAATCTTAATGCAGGTGAAACCAAAATCAATCTTCCTCCTAATATTAAAAACGGAATGTATCTTCTTCAAGCGTCGATTTCAAGGGAAAAGATTCAAACATCTAGGTTTATCCTATATCGATAAAATAAGTCCATTTTGAATACAGTGTTCTATACAGGTATTTACTAATGATTCAAAAAAAAGCCAAACGAAAATCGTTCGGCTTTTGTGTGGGCCCACCAGGGCTCGAACCTGGGACCCCTTGATTATGAGTCAAGTGCTCTAACCAACTGAGCTATAGGCCCTATTTTTCCGTCGGAAAAATTTGGAGAGCAAAAATACTTTTATACTTTCTATTTTCCAAATATTAAATTTAATTGTTTGGCTTAACTTAGTAACGTATTTCAAAACAGAACAAAATGAATAAAATAATTTTATCTACTCTTTTATCAAGCTTAACCTTCTTGACCTTTGGACAAAATTATGTTGACCTTGTTAAACTTACTCACACACAAGTCCCCAACAGTGTTTTTGAAAACAATCCAAATATATCTACACCTATAACCCAAACGAAGTTATCAACGAGTATCCCTATTACTTTAAATGACTCTTTGGTTTTCCTAACCGGAGTTGATTATGAATTACATAGATTAAAATTAAATCCACTCGCCGCCGATTTTTCAAATTTAAATATAGCAACGCTCAAGCTTGGTTTCAATATTAAACACAATAGTAAGTTAACGGGTACTTACTTAGCTCTTCCGAAACTTGCTTCCGACTTTGGACATTTGAACAAGAGTTTTCAGATCGGAGCAATTGCCTTGTGGAAATTCAAACTAAATACCCAGACAAAATTGGTTTTTGGTAATTATATAAATACAGAACGGTTTGGAATTTTAAACGTTCCTATTTTTGGTGTTTACCATAAAAGTAAAAATGAAAAAACAGAAATTGACATTAAATTTCCCATCACTGGTTTTGGTGATTACAACGTTCATAAAAACATTAGTTTGGGAGCCGACTTTTTACTGATTGTCCGAACATTTGATTTGGCAAAATCAGATGTCAATGAATTTTATGTTCATACTGCTTCAAATGAACTAGCAGCATATTTACAATTCGATTTACTTAAGGAGCGTCTAATTATTAAAGCTAAGGCAGTTTATGCTATGTACGATTACGGTATGTATGCAGATGGCGATGGGACGCCTTTTGGTATGTTAGGATGGTATCCCGGAGACCAAAGAATGAGACTTAACAGCGAAACATCAAGTGCGCTTGGATTTAAGGTTTCTGCATTCTACCGCTTTCAACTTTAAACAAAGAGAGAGCTAGTCGATTAACGCATCCAGTTCTTTTTTCTTTCTATATATTTCTTTTATTTGTTCCAAAGCCTCCAGATATTCGGCTCTTTTTGGAAATCCTGGGTCATTAGGACTACTATACCCCTCAGACTCCGCTTCATTTCTTAGGGCTCTGACTTTTGCTCTTAATTCGCGATCTTTTTTCTCTACCTCCTCCAGTTTTTGCTCAAGACTCTTTTCAGAATCTTCCTCGTCTGATGAAGCCTCATTTGTTTTATCCTCAGTAGAGTCATCATAATGATCCATTCCTCCCTCTTTTGATTCGTCGAAATCTTTTTCCTCGTTTTCTTCTTCAACAAGGTCCTTCAATTTCTCTTCCAATTTTTCTAACCTTGAAATTTTCTTTTTTCTTTTTCTTGATTTAACGGGTCTTCTCTGTTTTATCTTTCCAAAAGTCGCTTTGACCATTAATTCATGAGAGCCACTACTGTACGCAGATAATCCGACCGTATTAATATCGTATGCATATCCAAAATTAAACTTGCCGTTTGTCGACTGAAAACCAGCCAAAACAGATAATCCTGTTTGGGTTCTTCCCATTACTCCGATGAAGTAATTCTTTTTATAAATTCCTTTTGCAGCAACATCGAGCTGAGGAACAACAGATGAAACATAACGCATCATCATGGATGGTTCTAAAGAAAATTCTTTATTCACAGTAAAAGTGTAACCGGCATTAAGATAAAAATGAGAAGTTAAGTTGCTTAGCGTTTGTGTTCCATCATCAGAAAAATCCAGTCGAGCCTGAATAAATTGAGGAACGGATAATCCACAAAAAAACTTTTTATTGTATAAATATGCTCCAAAGCCAAAATCAGGAACTATTCTTGTCATTAAACTATTTGCCAGTGTTAAATCGCCTGGATTAGCAAGGTTTATTTTTGTACCATCTACTCTATACTGCATCATTCCGCCACTTAAACCGAGCGAAAGTTTCATATCGTTGGTTACTCGAACATGATATGCATATGACAAATACATCCCCGTTTTAGATGTAGGGCCAGTTACATCAGTATATAAAGCACCCCCTAAGCCAAAGCTTTTAAATTTATGTGGGCCGTGTACGGAAAGAATATATGTTCTCGGAGCATCCGTAATTCCTTGCCATTGATAACGGTAATTTGCAGTGGCTGAGAAATTATCTTCTGTTCCTGTTACTGCAGGGTTAAAAACATATTTATTAAAAATATATTGGGTAAATACAGGCAACTGTTGAGCATTACCCACTGAAAAAACAAGGCATGATGCAAAGCAAACAATAATCTTTCTATATCTATATAATTTATTTTTCAATCGCTTCGTAATACTTTAATATTCTAATTAAGGTTATCTCATTATAGTAATCGGTCCAGTATGTTTCTTTTGATTAGGACCTAAATCAATCAGATAATAATACGTACCTATTGGTAATTTTTTATTGTTACTTGTACCATCCCATTCACTTAAATAACCCGTGCTCTCAAATACTTTTTGACCCCATCTGTTGTAAATGTAAACCTTTGCCCCAGGAAACTCTTCAATTAACTTAATTACCCATGTATCATTTAAGCCATCTCCATTTGGTGTAATTCCATCAGAGAAAATAATTGAAGATGCGACATCAATGCGAACCGATGCTGTGTCCGAACATCCATTTTGATCTTCTCCTCTTACAATATAAGTGGTGGCCTCGTCTAATGTTGCACTCGGATCGTAAATGGTTGGGTCATTCAACCCTATTGGTGGATTCCAATCATAAAAACCACCTGTACCAGCTCCTGATGCTACCAATTGCGTAGAGGTTCCTTCAAGAATCAAATAATCGCTTGCAATTACATCAATATCAGGAAGTGCATTAATATTTATCACTACCGTATCTGTATCTGAACATCCATTATTAAATACATTTAAAATGTATGTTGTAGTTACAGTTGGTGCGACAGTATGATTTTGAGTGGTACCCCCGTCACTCCAAGAATACAACACACCTCCGGAACCACTTAATACTAAACTATCCGCCTCACAAACAGTGGTGTCCTCTCCAGCATAAGCATTGATAAAATTGGATTCTGTAATTAAAGCTGTATCCTGAGTTAAACATCCGTTTTCATCTGTCACAGTTATCGTATATAAACCTATTGCCATTCCTGAAGCGTCTTCAATCGCTGATGTATAATTATTCCCTTCCCAAAAATAATTATACGCACCCGTTCCTCCTGAGACAGTAATATCAACCGACCCATCGTACGAATTCGTACAATTTGCTTGATTTTCGATAATCGAGATTTCAATCGAATCAGGCTGATTTAAATTCACATACGTAGTGTCCTTACAACCTTTACCATCTGTTACAATAACGCTATACGGAGCTGCACATAAACCGTTGGCCATTAAAGATGTTTCCCCACTTGAATTGTTCCATAAATATGTATACGGCTCCGTTCCTCCTGATGGAGAAACTGTAGCATATCCGTCACAAATGTCATAGCAATCCAAATCAGAACTATCGATAATTGATGAAGTCAAAGGAAGAGGCTCAATGATTTCTCCCCCAACAGAAGTTTGACAACCTTTAGAATCGGTTACAGTAACACTATAATTTCCAGGGCAAAGGTTTTCAACCGAATCAAGAATTGAAGAATCACTCCATAAAAACTCATAAGGACCTATACCTCCCGTAGGTTGAGCACTTAGCTTTCCATCACATTCACCAGTACAGCTTACATGTGTTATGAGTGTAGATACCGTTAACAGATTTACATCATTAATTTGTACAGTGGCCGTGTCAACACAACCATTTGAATCCGTTACTTCTACGTTATAACTACCTGCACATTGCCCTGTAATCTGATTTGAACTTATTCCTCCTGCATCATACCAATCATAAACGAAAGGCCCTGTTCCTCCATTATGACCTACAATTGCTTCTCCGTCACATACTGTTGCACAAACAATATGAGAAGTATCTGTTATAAAGGCATCTAATGAGTCAGGTTCCGAAATAGTGAGAGCGATACTATCTAAGCATGAATTCTCATCTAGAGCATATACTAAATAATCTCCTCCACAAAGATCGATTCTGGAGCTTAAATTATTGGAATCCAACCACTCAAATGCAATCGTTCCAGTTCCTCCTATTGAAGAAAGAGCTGCTTTTCCATCACAAAGACCATAACAACTTACAGCAGAGGAAGAATCCAATGATAAAAGAATTTGAGATGGCTGATTCAATGAAACAGTATCCTCTGCGAGACACCCATTTTCATCCTCTCCCCGGACAAAGTAGGTTGCTGCACAAAGTTCAGTAGCGGTATCTCCTTCTTGATTTCCTGGAGCATTGTACCAATTATATTTATATGGAGAAATTCCGCCCGACCCTTGAACAACCGCTTTTCCTTCACAGTTTCCGTAGCATCTTAAATCAATACTGTTAATTATTGAAACAGCAAAAATATCCGGCTCCTCTATCTCAAAACTGTCTACTCTAAAGCAGCCGTTATCGTCAAAAATAGTATCGATATAAATTCCAGGACAAAGATCAATAATACTATCGGTTATTTCACCCGTATTCCATGAATGCCTGTAAGGGCTTATCCCTCCTGATGGAGTAACTACTATTTTTCCGTCACAATCTCCATTACAACTTACGGACGCTATTTCAGAGGTCGCTGTGAAGTCGTTTTGATCAATAATTTCAACGGAATCAGTCAACGAACAACCTACACCATCTGTTACTGTATACGTTTGAGATCCTGAACACAATTCTGTTCCTGTTGGAGCGTCTCCTCCATTTTCCCATAAATAGGTATATCCCCCTCCTACCGTTCCTCCGGAGACAATTAAAGTCGCTTTACCGATACAGAATCCAGTACACAAAACATGTTCAACACTTGATATGGTTGCTGTTATAACTTCCGGTTGTTCTATTGTAACCGCAGCGCTCTTAGAACATCCGTTTACATCTGTGACAGTAACTGTATAGGTTCCTGCCACGAGTGATTTAGCCGTATCTGTAGTTTGCAAGGCACCATCATTCCACGCAATACTGTATGGCATTGTTCCGCCAGTTATACTTACTGATGCCCATCCACTTTCACCCTCATAGCAGACAACATTGGAGCTATCCGAGATTGTAACCACTAACTCCTCAGGTTCCTCAATAGATACGTTTGCAAATGCAACACAACCATTTTCATCGGTGATTTGAGCGCTAAGTTGTCCCGCACAAAGATTTGTTAAAACAGTGTCCTCTGTTGCTGCAGAATCATTCCAAACATATGTATATTCACCAACTCCTCCCATTGGTGTAATTGCAACCATTCCATCACAGTTTCCTTTACAAGACACATTTACGATTGAGTCCACTGCAACCGTTAAATCATCTGGTCCTACTATCAATATGGAGGCGGTGTCTTTACAACCCAATGCATCGGCAATTCGAACGGAGTATTGAGCAGCACAAAGGTTTAAAGCCGTGGGTGACGTTTGAGAAGATAAGTCATCCCATATGTAATTATATGGACTCGTCCCCCCTGAAACATCAACAGTTGCTGAACCTGTACATGTAGAAGAACATTCCGTTGGGACAGTAGTATTTATTTCGGCATTAAGTGCGTCTGGTTGTGTTATTACTACAGAAGCAAATGCATTACAACCGTTATCATCAGACACGATAACACTGTATGTTCCCTCTGATAATCCTGCTACAGAATCATTCTCTGTTGCAGACAAATCACTCCATAAAAATTGATATGGAGCTTTACCTCCCTCTCCTAAAGCAACTGCAAAACCATCACTTAACCCATTACACGTAACCATGGAAGTATCAACAACTCTTGCTGTAAAACCAGAGGGACCTGTAATGGTTACTTCGGCAGTATCTATACAACCGTTTGCATCAATCACAGAAACATTATAGCTTGATGCACATAAACTATTTACTAAACTATCTCCCGAGTTAACGGGCGCATTGTACCAATTGTAGGTAAAAGGACCAACTCCTCCAAAAGGAGTGACTGTTGCCGTTCCATCACAAATGTCGCAACTTGCAGTAGTTAAGTTTGTAATACTTGCGCTTAAAACAGGCGGGCCGGTTATTGTTATTTGAGTTGTGTCGGAGCAACCTCTTGAATCAAATACAGCTACACTGTAAGTTCCAATAGAAAGATTTATACAAATTGAATCCGTTTGATTACCCGGCGCATCGTACCAATCATAATGATAAGGTCCTGTTCCTCCGGATGGAGTCACCGTTGCAGAACCTGTAGGAACATCTCCACAAAGAAGGTGAGTTGTATCGGTAATTGAAGCAACAAGCTCTTCGGGTTCAATTACAACCAAAGAAGTGTCGTCTTTACAATTTAAGCTGTCGGTAATGGTTACAGAATATGTATTTGGGCCCTTTCCCGTTATAACTTTTGTATCCTCTCCGGAACTCCATAAATAGGTATATGGACTTATCCCTCCAGTTGGCATTGCTGTGAGCGAAGCATCATTTTGTCCCTTACAACTTACTGGAGTATAAGGATTTATAAATGCTACAAGTTCAGGAGGTTCTGAGATACTTATGGTGTCTTGGGTGGAGCAACCATTACTATCGGAAACCTGAACAATATAACTGCCAATACAAAGTGAGTCTAAATGTCGAGTAGTCGAATTCAATTGGTCATCCCATTGGTATGTGTAGGGATGAGTTCCTCCTGAAACTAAAACTTCAACCGATCCGTCACAATTCCCATTACATGAAACACTAGTATCAATTAGAGTAATTTGAAGTGAATCTACCTCTGTAATCGTAACACTTTGAACATGAGTACATCCGATAGCATCCGATATTGTTACGGTATAAGTACCTGAACACAAATTATTCACGAGGGAATCATTAGTGTTCGATTGATCGTCCCAAATAAAATCATAAGGTTGAACTCCGTTTTCAGCTCTTACTAATGCTGATCCATTACAAACTCCGTAACATTCAATCATGGTTGAGTCAACAATATCTGTAAAAAACCCGGAGGTGTCTCTAATCGTTACAAATGAAGTATCTGTACAACCATTTGCATCAACCACTAAAACCTCATAGTCTCCTGCACATAAATTGATTGCTGTTGAATCATTTTGATTTGCTAAATCATTCCACAAATACGTGTATGGTGCTGTTCCTCCGACGGGTGTAACGGAAGCAATTCCTGTACAATAACAAGCAACATGAGCAGTATCGGTTATCGTTGAGTTTAACATAGGTGGTTCAAAAACTGCAATACTGTCAACAAAAGCACATCCATTAAAATCAGTAACAACAACTGTGTAAACTCCTGAATCAAGACCGCTCAAAGAATCAGAACTTGATAAACCAGCATCGTTCCATAGATAATGATAAGGCGAGGTTCCTCCTGATGGGGCAGACCAAACCGACCCATTTGAAGAACCGTGACATGTTACATTTAGACTATCAAGGTTCCCTAATAAAATTTCTGGTTCAGAAACATTAACAGTTACCGTATCAAAACAACCATTTGCATCAGTTATTGTATCCGTATAAACACCTAAACCTACATTATATAATGAGTCATTTGTGCTCCCCAAATCCCAAGAATGTTCATAAGGCTCAACGCCTCCCGAAACAGTTACCCAGGCAGAACCATTTGTATCTCCATTACAAAGTGGCTCATTGTAACCTGAGACACCCATTAAGCCTTCTGGTTGTTGTATATTAATACTTGCAAATCGCACACATCCTTCATCGTCAGTAACTGTAACACTGACTGGTCCAGCACATAAACTCATTGCAGAGGAATCCATGGATTCTCCGGGGTTATTCCATAAATAAGTAAAAGGTGCTGTTCCTTGGTTTGGAGTAACAATTGCATATCCATCACAAACACCATTACAAGAAACGTGACCTGTATCAGTCAAAGAAATTGTGAAAACAGAGGTGTCTCTTATTGTCACAAAAGATGTATCGAAACATCCATTTGAATCCGTAACTTCAACGAAATATTCTCCAGTACATAAATTTTCAGCTAAGGAATCAGTTGTATTATTGATGTCATTCCATTTATAAGTGTAAGGAGTTGTTCCTCCTGAAGGTGTAACAGCTGCCGAAGCATTACAAACACAGTTTGCATGAACTGTGTCCGAAATTAAAGTTGTAAGTTCATCAGGCTGCGTTAATTCAATACTATTAATGTCTGTACACCCCATCGAATCTCTCAATAGAATAGTATATGTTCCAGCCACGGCACTATAAAGAGTATCGTTTGTTGAAATTACGGGAGCTCCCCATTCAAAAGAATAGGGAGTCGTTCCTCCTGAACCCGTAGCATAGGCCATTGCTGTATTATCTCCATAACAACCTACATTTTGAATGAGAACAGGAGTTAATTGAAGAGAGTCCGGCTGAGTTATCATTACTTCTACAGTATCCAGACAACCTCTTGAATCTGAAATAGTATCGGTATATTTTCCTTCACAAAGATTAATAATTGTAGGGTCAAATGAACCGGTATTCCACTTATGAAAATAAGGACCTGTACCACCTGCGGGAGTTATGGTTATTTGCGCATCGCAATACGAATAACATGTTACACGAGTAGAATCTTTAACGTGTGCCCAATCTGCTGGTGTTTCAATAATAACTTCAACCGTATCAGAACATCCGTTTGAATCAATAACAGCGGCATAATATGTCCCCGCTTTCAATCCAGATGCTGTATCGTTTGTTTGGTTGAGTTCATCGCTCCACCAAAAAGAATATGGTTCAGTACCACCTGAACCGTTTATAACAGCCATACCGTCTGACCCTCCAAAACAAGTTACACCTGATGTATCCAATAAAGAAGCGACAACTGTAACAGGCTGAGTAACAACAGACTCTATTGTATCTTTACAACCGTTATTATCCGTAACCTCAACAGTATAATTTCCAGCGCATGCATTAGTCAAGGAATCATTGTTAACGCCGATATTATCAAACCAGTAATAATCATAGGGAGCTGTTCCACCAGAAGAATTAACAATAGCTATACCGTCACAAATCCCAGAACATGTTGATGGAACTGAATCGGACGTTAACACTAATGGTGGAGGGGAATTTATAACAATCTCTCCTGTGTCAATGCAACCATTTGCATCTGTTACTTCAACATGATAAGTACCGGGTAAAAGACCAGAGGCAACCGAATCAATATCTCCACCAGGCACATCATACCAATCATATTTGTAAATCGGTGTACCTCCTTCTGGTGTTACAATGGCTTGCCCATTCCTACTGTTACTACACACAACGTCCATAGTGTCTGAAAATAACGCTCTAAGTGTATCCGGCTGAGTAACTACAAAGAAGAATGTATCCTTACAACCGACACCATCAGTTATTGTATCAATATAAGTATCTGCACAAAGACTGTTAATGAAGGTATCTGTTGAAGCTATATTCCAAGAATGACTGTAACCAGATCCCTCCGTTCCTCCTGTAACATCCAGACTTATACCTCCGTCGCACAAACCAGCACATGAAATATTAGTAATACTTTCGTTGGGTGATATGGAATCCGGTTGCTCTACTTTTATTGTTGTGGTGTCAGAACAACCGTTTGAATCAATGACTGCAACAAAGTAAAGACGGCTGCTTAAGTTAATTGCTGTATCGCTGGTTTGATTTAATTCGTCATCCCACCAATACGCATATGGTGATATTCCTCCTGAAGGTTCAACAACAGCCCAACCATCTGAACCATCATGACACGTAGTTGCACTTGAATCTAGGCCGGAGGCAACAACGGGCAGTGGCTCTGTAACTTCTACCTTTAAGGTATCTATACAGCTGTTAAAGTCCGTCACCTCCACGTTATAAAAACCTGTACACAAAGCGATCGCTGTATCATTAACTTGACCCCCAGCGTCAAACCAAACATAGGTATATGGCCCCACGCCACCCGAAGAAATAACAATTGCCGATCCCGTGCAAGTACCTGCACAAGTGGCCGGAATGGAATCAGACCCCAAAACCATCTCTAAAGGCTCTGTGATTGTAACTGTGCTGGTGTCCGTACAGCCATTTCCGTCTGTAACCTCTACATTGTATGTCCCCGAGGGAAGACCTGTTGCCGTGGAATCTGTTTGACTTCCGGGAGCATCATACCAATCATAAGTATATGGAGATGTTCCTCCCGATGGAGTAACCACGGCTATTCCTGTGGAGTCTCCATAACACAACATGTGAGTTGTATCGGATATAACTGTTTCCAATGTGTCTGGCTCTGTAACAACAAAACTGAACGTGTCCAAACAACCCGCTCCGTCCGTTATCGTGTCGGTATAAGTACCCGCACAAAGAGTATTCACAAAAGTATCTGTCGAGGCTACACTCCAAGAATGTGTATAACCTGCCCCCCTGGTTCCTCCTGTTACATTTAATGTAATTATTCCATCACACTGACCGGCACAAGAAACATGAGAAATAGTGTCGTTAGGGGAAATTGTATCCGGCTGATTAATCGTTATTTCCACGGTATCATTACAGCCGTTTAAATCTATAACAACCGCCTTATAAACACCGGCTTTTAATCCAACGGCTGTATCATTCGTTTGATTAAGTTCATCATCCCACCAATAAGAATATGGTTCTGTCCCTCCTGAACCAACTACAACTGCCCAACCGTCTGAACCACCGTTACATGTTGTTGCTGTCGAATCACCTTTAGAAGAGGCGACGGTAACCGGTTCTGTAACCTCCACCTCTAAGGTATCTATACAACCATTAAAATCAATGACCTCTACATTATAAAAACCTGCACATAAACCGCTTGCTGTATCTGTAGTTGGCATACCACCTATAGTATACCAACCGTAATTATATGGGGCAACTCCTCCAGAAGGAATAACGATGGCTGATCCTGTACAAATACCNGTACAAGTAGCCGGAATGGAATCAGACTCCAAAACCATCTCTAAAGGCTCTGTGATTGTAACTGTGCTGGTGTCCGTACAGCCATTTCNGTCTGTAACCTCTACATTGTATGTCCCCGAGGGAAGACCTGTTGCTGTGGAATCTGTTTGACTTCCGGGAGCATCATACCAATCATAAGTATATGGAGATGTTCCTCCCGATGGAGTAACCACAGCAATTCCTGTAGAGTCTCCATAACACAATATGTGAGTTGTATCAGATATCATTGTTTCTAAAGTATCTGGCTGAGTTACAACAAAGCTAAATGTATCAATACAACCTACCCCATCAGTTATAGTGTCTGTATAAGCTCCTTCACATAAATTAGTTGCAAATGTATCTACTGAACCACTACTCCAGGAATGTATATATCCCGAGCCTTTTGTTCCTCCTGTAATGTTTAAAGTGATCGTTGCATTACATAAACCAGCACAAGAAACATTTACAATATTCTCATTTGGAGCAATAGAGTCAGGTTGGTTAATCGTTATTTCAACCGTATCAGAACAACCTCTGAAATCTGTAACCGCAGTCTTATAAACACCTGCTTTTAATCCAACAGCAGTATCATTGGTTTGATTAAGCTCATCACCCCACCAGTAAGAATATGGCACTGTTCCTCCTGAACCGCCAATAACCGCCCAACCATCGGAACCACCATTACATGTTGTTGCTGTCGAATCAATCTCAATAGTGGATAGAGCTAATGGCTCTGTAACTTCTACCTCTATAGTATCTATACAGCCATTAAAATCAACAACCTCTACATTATAAAAACCTGCACATAAACCGCTTGCTGTATCTGTAGTTGGCATACCACCTATAGTATACCAACCGTAATTATAGGGAGCAACTCCTCCCGAAGGAATAACTATGGCGGACCCTGAACAAACACCAGCGCAAGTTGCCGGAATAGAATCAGAAGTCAAAAGCATTTCCGACGGCTGATTAATCGTTACAACTCCAGTATCCGTGCAGCCATTTGCATCTTTTACTTCAACATGATAAGTTCCTATTGGAAGATTTGACGCCGTCGAATCCGAACCTCCGCCTGGAACATCATACCAATCATAGGTGTAGACTGGTGTACCTCCAAATGGAGTTACAATTGCTGTTCCTGTAGAATCCTCAAAACATGCCACATGAATAGTTTCGGATATAATTGCTTTGAGAGTGTCCGGCTCAGTTACAACTGCAATTGCCGTGTCGGAACATCCTAAACTATCCGTAATCTCAACGGGATATATCCCTGCAGGTAAACCAGACAATGTATCGTCAACGTGGTTACCATTCATATACCAGTCATAGGAATATGAGCCAATCCCTCCTATTCCAATAGCTATCGCAGAACCATCAGAGGACCCAACACAGGATGTTAAAATTGAATCCGTCGTCGATAGCATCTGGGATGAACTGGATGTTATTATAACTTCTGCTGTATCCCTACAGCCATTAAAATCAATAACCTCTACACTATGAAAACCTATACATAAACTATTTCCCGTACTATCCGAATCTGTAACGCTTAACCAATTATAAGAGTAAGGCAAAATACCTCCTGAAGGTGTTACAACAGCTTCTCCTCCACAATCATTAAAACAAATCAAGTGAGTTGTATCCGTTATAGATGAAGTTAATTCTGTTGGTTCTACAACCTCAATATGAGCCGTATCCACGCATCCATTAAAGTCTGAAATCAGAACAGAGTAATTGCCTGCACATACATCATGAACAGTATCTGTTAAGATCATTCCAGGATAATTGTACCAATTCACATTATAAGGAGAAGTACCTCCTGAATAAGTCGTCCACATCGTTCCATCGCAAGCCTCATAACAACTAGCGTCAGATGAGTCAGCGCTAACAACAAGTATTGGTGGTTCCCTTATTTCAACCTCAGCGGTATCCTTACAGGAAACCAGATCAGCTACTTCAACATGGTAAGTTCCTGCACATAAATTTTCCGCAAGCCTACCTGATGGTGTTCCAGGAGCATCATACCAATTATATGTATACCCTCCAGAAGCTCCACCAGATCTATCTACAACAGCCTTACCAATACATTGTCCAAAACAGAGGTTGTGAATGGTGTCTTCTCTTATTGTCGCCACAACCGGATCGGGCGCATCAATTATTACCTCAGCCGTGTCTATACAGTTATTAAAGTCTCGAACTTCACAATGAAACGTTCCGGAAGGCAACCCTGTTATCGTATCGTTAGTTACGTTGCCGGCATCATACCAATCATAAGAATAAGGAGGAATTCCTCCCGTAACAGCAACACTTGCGCTACTTGTATCAAGATTTCCACAAGAAGTAACATCTATACTTGTTGTAATGGATATATCATCCGGTTCAGTAATTGTGACTGTTGATGTATCCAAACACCCATTCTCATCCTCTACCTTTACGTGAAATGTTCCTGCGCATAAGTTCTCGGCAATAATATCAACATCTTTATCGGGAGAATCGTACCAATCATAACTTATAATTCCTGTCCCGCCCCAGGCTGAAAGTGTTGCATCACCATTACATTCTCCAAAACATAAATTGTGTGTTGTGTCGATAATCGAGGATGTCAATTCAAGCGCTGGTTCAGTAATAACAACGCTACCCGTGTCGACACAATTGTTGTTATCGGACAATTCAAAGTTCCATGTCCCTGCACATAAAGACGACGCTGAGACTCCAATAGGTGTCCCGGGAACACTATACCAAACAACGTGATATGGACCTGTTCCTCCCACTGGACTCATTAACGCATATCCTATACAACTGTTTTTACACAACAAATCAAAAGTAGAGTCAATTGTGTACTCGAGTAATTCCGGCTCTGTGAGTACAATGTTAAGCGTATCAATACATCCCAAAGAATCCTCAACTCTTACGTTATAAGAACCTGCGCACTGTCCTGAAGCGAAAGATGTTGATGGGGTTCCATTTGCGTCATACCAACTGTATGAATAAGGAGCTGTTCCTCCAGAAGAGCTCACACTCATAGAGCCATCACAATCACTAAAACAAGTTGGTGATGTTGATGGATCAGCCAACACTACAAGTGGGGTTGGTTCTTGCATAATAACCATATCGGTATCTTTACAGCCATTTTGATCACTTGCTTCGATAAAGTGGTTACCAGCGCAAAGACTAAAGGCTGTATCCGTTGACTGATTGCCTGCGGTATACCAATCGAGATCTATGCTTCCTGTTCCTCCTGAATAAACAGCAAATGCCTTACCATTACACAAACCATTACAAGACACATTAACCGAATCGGTTATAGAAACACTTAACTCTGCCAAAGGCTCTGAAATGATCACCTCTGAGGTATCCAAACAACCGTTTTCATCGGTAATTTCGACATGATAAGTGCCATCACAAAGCCCGGTGACTCTGTTTGTTGTAGGAACACCGGGAATGTCGTACCAGCTGTAATTATAATCTGGCGTTCCTCCGGAAGGAGTGGCCTCTGCCTCTCCATTACAATCATTTTTACAAAGAATATGAACAGTATCCGATATCTCTGAGCTAAGAGGTTGATCCGGTTCCGTAAGAGTGAATTCAACCGTATCAGCACAATTATTTGCGTCAGCAACCCGAACATTATAAGTTCCGGCAGGCAAGTTATTAATTAGTGGAATACCCGGATCCATCGGAGCATCAAACCATGAATAAGTGTATCCACCAACACCTCCTGTTTGAGAAACTGCAGCATCTCCGGTACTTTCGCCGTGACATAAAATATAAGTTAAGGAAATAATGGACGCAATTAGTGTATCCGGCTGAGTAACAATTGCCTCAATAGTATCTACACATAAATTATCATCGGTGATTTGAACATGAAAAGTGTCTGCACATAACCCGGTTACATCTTCAGATAAAGGTACTCCAGGAACGTCGTACCATTTATATGAATAAGGCCCTGTCCCTCCTGTAGGTGTTAAATTTATTTCTCCCTCACAAACACCATTACAAAGTAAGTTTTGCTCTACCGAGGAGCCAGAAAGAACGGAAGGTTCTGTGATCTCAACCGTTGAAATGTGTGTACAACCATTTCCATCGGTTACTCGAACATTATAGGTTCCGTCGCACAATCCTGTAATGGTTGAATCTAAAACAGAACCTGATGCATCATACCAATTGTAAGTATAGCCCGGAGTACCTCCAGAAGGGGTAACAATTGCTATCCCCTCGCAATCATTAAAACATAGGTTATGAGTTGTATCCGTTATACTTGAAGACAAAATACTTGAGGGTTGAGTAATTGTAACTTGAGCTGTATCATAACAACCTTGATTGTCTTCAATTTGAACATGGTAGGTTCCTGCCTCAACGCCCGTCAAGCGGGGAGTGTTTTGATTTGAAGCATCGTACCATAAGTAAGTATAGCCTGGAGTCCCTCCATCAGCATCAACCTCAGCTTCACCCGTTGACTCCCCATTACAAAGAACATGAACAACATCAACAATTGAGGAGGTTAACAGGGTAGGTCCACCTATAATAACTTCTGCTGTATCTAGACAACCATTGTCATCTATTATCTCTACATTAAATGTTCCTGGTGAAAAACCTGATGCTGCAGAATCAGTGTCCCCTCCTTTATTATACCAGTTAAAACTATATGGGTATGTACCCCCATTAACCCCTGCAGAAGCTGTTCCGTCACTGGCTCCAAAACACTGCTCGTCGGTAGAGGCAGCTATAAAGCCATCCAACAAAGTGGGCTGAGCAATATCAACCTCTGAGGTGTCCAAACAACCCTTGGCGTCCGAAACTTCTACATGATAAGTAGCTTCACAAAGACCGGTTGCTGAAGCTGAAGTTTGTGAACCAGGAGCGTCGTACCAATCGTAACTGTACCCTGAATTTCCTCCAGCCGGAGTTACAGTAGCCTCCCCTGTGCATTCCGAGAAACACAAAACATCGTCTGCGCTTGTAATAGAAGATGTTAATACTGTTGGTTCATGAACCGTCCAGCCTCCGGGGACCGAATCGGAACATCCTTCTGCATCGACAACGGTAAGAGTATATGTTCCTGCAGAAAGATTGTTTGCCCTGATTACCTCTTCCATAGGATTTGTTGAAATAATGGACGTATTGTTTTGAGCATTTACATCATCCCACAGATAAACATAAGGTTGTGACCCTCCAAAAACCCGAGCCTCTATAATTCCATCAGAACCACCATTACAGCTGACACTGTCAACAGGTTTAGAGAGACTCAAAACAAGAGGAAGGGGTGCAGAAATTATTAAGTTAGTTACAACGTATGGTATCATGTCGGAACTGTCCGTAATAATACAAGCATAATTCCCGGCTGGTAGATTGTAAATTGAGTCCGTACCATTTCCATCAACATCAGAGGGGAACCAATCATATCGATACGGCCCCACTCCTCCAATTGGTGTTATAACAATTGAGCCATTATTTCCACATGTTGCATTCGTAAGAACCGTATCAACTGAAGTTGCCGCTAAAACCTGTATTCCTTCTTCCGGACTCTGATAAACATCCAAAAAAGACTGCATTCCAAAAAAAGCACCAGGCTCAAACTTTTTATAACGATAATCAGAAGAGGTTCCTGTCATGTATACTGCTCCTTTGAATTGATTTATGAATTTTTTACTGCCAAAAAACTTGCCAGTAATGAAAAGCTCAGATTGCGAACCACCAGAAAGGACTACAGGAAACGGTAGTAATGAGAAGCTTAAATTTTTAACCGATGCAAAACCATCAATACGAACAGTGTCGCCGCTATGAATACCTGAATTTTTGTCGAAAACAGCATCTTGAATCGAAGTTGGAGAAGGAGCCCCACCCAGACCTCCACTTGTAACTGCCCAATGGTCGGAATCACTCCAATTACCTGGCCCGCCCACCCAATATTTTTGAGCGTATCCCTTAGACAGGGATAAGACAAAGGCAAATAAAATCAGCCCTTTGGTAATTTTCTCAACAGTTCTCAATTCGTAGTAATTATAGCTATAAGTTTGGCAATCAAAGCTTTGCAAAAACCCAACTCATAATTGTACGACGAAATTAACAAAGGGTTTCTTAAACCTAGAATAAATGGAGGTTTTTATTGTTAATAATTTTTTCACGTCTGTTTTTTAAAAACTGAAAAAACTTATTTATTAAAATCCAGATGGATTTATTTTTTATTGAAAGCTAAAGCTTAATATTCTTCCACAATTTAATTACATTTGTTTTCATAGTTAAATTATCAACAAAACACTTTATGGATCTGAGTTCAAAGTTTAACAACAAGGTGGCTGCTAAGTACCAAATATACAACAGCTTATTCCTTACTCTTCCTTTTGAAGAGATTACCAACACTGGAGTTTTACTACCCGTTTTATTTAAAGAGTGTCAAGAAGGTTTTGACAATAAGTTGAACCCTACGGATATCATAGATTCTTTTTTCAAAAAACACGCAAGTGTAAAAAAGGAAAGTGAAAAAATTGAATTGTTATTCAAATTCATACAATACATTGAACGTCAGGTAGTTTTGTTCGATGCCGTAGAAGACGCTGCCTTTGAACAAATCAACGATTTAAACGGGAACGGTACAGTTAGATATGTATTCAACCGCGCAGTATCCCAGCAAAAAGTTGATAAACTGATAAAAAAACTAGAAGATTTCAAAGTAAGAATTGTTCTTACGGCTCACCCAACTCAATTCTACCCAGGTAGAGTTCTTTCTATAATTGGAGAACTTGAAGCAGCCATAAGAGACTCGAACCTTCAAAAAATAAATGAACTTTTACAGCAGTTGGGACGAACTGCGTTTGTTTCCAAAGAAAAGCCCACACCTTACGATGAGGCGATAAGGCTAATGTGGTATCTGGAAAACGTTTTTTATCATTCTGTTGGAAACGTTCATGCAAGAGTTAGAAGGGAACTGGCAAAACAAGGCGTGACCGATTACGACAAAGACATTATTAATATTGGTTTCTGGCCTTGCGGTGACCGAGATGGGAACCCCTTTGTAACCTCAGAAATAACTTTAGAAACGGCTCGTCAGTTGAGACATAAAATATTCATTTGTTATTTCCGTGATGCGAAAAAGCTGAGGAAAAGAATGACTTTTACAGGTGTTGATCAACTTGCAGAAAAAGTGTACAACAAACTTTCGTCTACTATTTTTAACACAAAAGGAAGAAGATATCAAACTGCACAAGAAATCATCAATGACCTTGAAGCGATTAAAAAATACGTAATTAAAAATCATCAGGGGTTATTTGTAGATGTAGTTGACGACTTTATCGTTAAGGTGAAACTCTTTGGGTTCCATTTCACAAATATGGACATCCGACAGGATTCGAGGATTCATGGCCAGGTAATCGCTGAAATATTCCAAGCTGCTCATGAAGGCAAACTTGGAGACACTGTAAAAGGTAAAATTCCAAAAAACTACGATACACTTTCCGTGAATAAGCAAATTGATGTGCTTACGCAGCTGGAGGGAAATATCGATCCGGAAATTTTTGAAACGGAAATCGTAAGAGAGACTCTGAAATCCTTTTATGTAATGAAAACGGTTCAGGAAGAAAATGGAGAAACTGGCTGTCACCGATATATCATATCAAATACTCAGTCTCAAAGAAACTTATTTGAAGTTTATGCATTAGCGAGGATATGTGGATGGAAAGAAGGAGAAATGACATTTGACATTGTTCCATTGTTAGAAACAGTTGAAGACTTGGCCAACGGAGAAGAAATCCTTGGCTTTATGTATAATCATCCTGTTTATGCCAACCACTTGAAAGCAAGAGGAAAACGTCAATATGTTATGTTAGGATTTTCAGACGGGACAAAGGACGGAGGTTATATGAAGGCAAACTGGTCAATTTTTACGGCAAAAGAAATTTTATCAGGTATTTCAAAGAAAAACAGAATTAAAATAGTCTTCTTCGATGGTCGTGGGGGGCCTCCAGCTAGAGGGGGTGGGAACACTAACAAGTTCTACTCATCATTAGGTGATAAAATTGAAGACAATGAAATACAGTTAACCATACAAGGACAAACTATTTCATCCAATTTTGGAACGCTGAACTCATCGCAGTACAATTTAGAGCAGTTTTTCTGTGCGGGTCTCGAGAACTTTGTGTTCAAGGGAGATGTAGCTAAATTGAATGAAAAACAAAGAGAAATCATGAATGATTTAGCTGAACTTGGCTTTAAAGCATATAGTGATTTTAAAGAAGACCCAAAGTTCATCGATTATCTTGAAGACGTTTCTGTACTACAGTACTACGGAAAAACAAACATAGGATCACGCCCATCTAAACGTAAGTCTGCGGCCAAGCTTTCCTTGAGCGACTTAAGAGCCATCCCGTTTGTTGGGGCCTGGACGCAAATGAAGCAGAATGTACCCGGATTTTATGGAGTGGGTGCCGCTCTAAAAAAATATGAGGATGATGGAAGACTTGATGAAGTTAGAGATTTTTACAAAAAATCATTATTCTTCAGAACATTAATCGATAACTCTATGCAGTCGATCTGCAAAACCTACTTTCCCCTGACCTCTTACCTTGAAAAAGACAAGAAGTTTGGAAAGTTTTGGAAAGGGATATATANGGAATATGAACAAACNAAGCGCTTGCTTCTTGAAATTTCCGGACAAAAAGAGCTGTTAGAAAAATCGCCCAACATCAGAGCATCAATCCAGCTTAGAGAAAATATTATTCTTCCTCTAATTACCATTCAACAGTATGCATTAATGCAAGTTAAAGCTATTGAAAAAGGAGAGCGAAAAGGGGAAAAATGGAAAGATGCTTACGAAAAAATGATTATAAGAGCCTTCTTTGGAAGTATTAATGCTTCAAGAAATGCTGCATAATCGTTAAAAAAAAGAGATAAAAGGGTAGGCAAAAACCTACCCTTTCTTTTTAAAGTTCAATTTATGAATTCAGGAAATATTGCAGAAAGCCCTACGAAACAGGCTCGATACGACAGAGCATACCTAAGAATGGCTACCGAATGGGCCAAACTAAGTCATTGTAAAAGAAGACAGGTTGGAGCAATTATTGTAAAAAATAACATCATTATTGCCGACGGGTACAACGGAACTCCAAGTGGCTTTGAAAACTGTTGTGAAGACAGCGAGGGAAAAACTCATTGGTATGTGCTTCATGCAGAAGCAAACGCAATACTAAAACTGGCCAAATCAAACAACAGAGGTCAAAACTCGACACTTTATATAACACTTTCTCCTTGTAAAGATTGTAGTAAGCTAATTTTACAAGCAGGTATTAAAAGGGTAGTTTTTATAAATAAATACAAAGATTCTGAGGGGGTTGATTTCTTAAGTAAGGCTGGAATTGAAGTTGTTCAAATCATGAATCCATTTTCAGAAAATGAACAGTAATAATCCCTTTTTTAATTACTTACCCATACTGTGTGCCTGCTTCTTGATTTCAGGATTATTCCTGGGTAAATTTTTATATCAGGACTCTTCTCAAAAAGGTCTTTTTCACAGCAATTCAGGAGGAAAAGTAGATGAAGTTATTGAAAACGTTGTTGAATTGTATGTTGACCCAACAAATGAAAACGAACTGACTGAATACGCCATTAAAAACCTTTTGGCTCATTTGGATCCACATTCCTCATACATTCCTGCTGAAAATGTCAAAACAGAACAAGAGCAACTGAATGGAAAATTTGAAGGTATTGGAATTGAATTTAGAATTATTGACGATACATTAATGGTTGTAAATGCAATTCAAGGAGGCCCCTCTCAAAAAGCAGGAATAAAATCTGGAGATAGAATAATTGGATTGGACAATCAAAAAATTTCACTTGGCAAATTACCTTCTGATTCTTTAGTTAAAAAATTGAGAGGAAAATCTGGAAGTAACGTTGACTTAATTATTCTAAGGCCGTTTGACGAAGGTGAGGTTATCGTAAGCGTAACCCGAGGTGAAATACCTATATTTAGTGTTGATGCACAAATTATGCTCAGTCAAGACATTGGCTACATAAGAATTAACCGTTTCTCTTCTCAAACTTATACAGAATTTAAAAACGCAGCTAAAACACTTCAAAAAAAAGGTGCGAGAAAGCTAATTCTTGATGTAAGGGATAATCCTGGAGGATACTTAAGATCTGTTGTTGATATTTGCGATGATTTACTAAAGAAAGGTAAAAACATTGTTTACACAAAGGGAGAAAATGATAGAGAGACGTACAATTCAAAAAAAGATGGTACATTCCAAGATATGAAACTGGCTGTATTGATTAATCACAAAAGTGCGAGTGCCAGTGAAATTCTTGCGGGAGCACTACAAGATCACGACAGAGCAGTAACAATCGGTCGCAGGACCTTTGGAAAAGGTTTAGTTCAAAGTATTATACGACTAAATGATAACTCAAGAATAAATTTAACAACTGCTCGCTATTACACTCCCTCTGGAAGATGCATACAAAAGCCGTTCGAAAAAGATAATATCAACAGCTACTATAATGAAGAAACTGAGCGATGGAAAAACGGAGAATTGTACTCAAAAGACAGNATCAAGATAAACGACTCTCTCGAATACAAAACAATGAATGGACGATTAGTTTATGGTGGTGGTGGAATTATTCCTGATGTTTTTGTTCCCTATGACACGTCTATGAACAGCGACTTGCTTTTCGAAATACTTTCTAAAGACCTTATAAGAAATTATGTTGTTAAGTATTTTACTGCTAAAAAAATCAAAGGTTTTGACTATAAAGAAGTTGATGATGATTTTATTAAAGGTAAAATCATTACTCGTTTCAAAGAATATTGCAATTCCAATCAAATTACTTGGTCAGAAAAAGAATGGAACATTTCTGCGAAATATATTACTAATAAACTATCGGCCTATATACTTAGAGTAAAGTTTGGAAATAACGGCTATTTTAGAAAATCAGCCGAAACAGATGAAGATATACTAGCTGCGTTAAAAACTCTTTCTTCACCTGATTCAGGCATCACTTTTGCTAAAAAAGAACAATAATACTTAATTTTATGGCTAAAATAATTTCTTTATTTGTCCTCTCTGTCGTTTGTTTTTCAAAACTCTCTATAATTTCTTTTAAGGAACAACTCGAATATCCCGGGATCCAAAACGGAACGACGATCGTCAACTATACCATTGAAATCCAGAATCCAAAAGAGCATGAAATCGAAATTGAAGGNATATGGGTAAAAGGAAGATGGATTAAGTTCACTCAAAAAACGTTCTCTGGTAACCCTATCATAATTAAAGCATCGACGAATCATGTTTACTCCGATACTTTGAAAAACAAAACGACTGCTCCTACAAGAAACAAAAATGATCAGGGTGCTGTAAAATATCGATTGAAAGGTAAAGAAAAAATAAATTATATCGGTGCCGAGAATATAATTAGAGAAAGAGCTTTGGCAAGGCCATAAAAAAGGTTATGATTAAACATCTTCTGTTTATTACCATATTTACTTCTTTATCTGCTCTTCCGTCGTGTGNGAAATCTCTTTAACGGCCTTCCCCTCCTCATAAATTATTGTTTTCGATTTACTTCCGTTAGGCAAGTATTGATACATTTTTCCATTTATTAGATATCCGTCCTCAAAATAACCCTCACGAACAACCTTCCCTTTTTTATTATAAAACTGCCGCTCTCCTGTGCCGTTCCAAGGGGCAATATCTTTTTTTGAAACTGATTTTTTAACGATTATTTTCTTCTCTTTGTCTAATCCTTCCGATGTATTCTCCGAGGTTTTTTTAACTGTGACTTTTCCTTCCTTTTCCTGAGGAGAATACTTTTTAGTCATACCCGTATCAAGAGTTCCATTTTGAAATGTCCTTTCCGATTTAACAGAACCGTCTTCGTAATACTCAACAATAGTACCTGCCTCTTTTCCGTTTAACCACTCTCCCTCAATCATAAGCTGACCGTTTTCGTAATAGTATTTTTGAACTCCCGTTCTCTGGCCACTTTGGTTGTATTTCCAGTCGTTTCTGACTTCTCCATTTTCATAATAATACGTGTAATTACCCACCCACTTATTATTTTTCCAAGTTCCTTCTTCTTTTTTATTTCCGTTTTTGTAATAAAAAACAGCATGGCCATTAGGACGATTATCGGCGTAGGTTAAAATTTGCTTTACTTTATTATTATTGTAGTAAAATATCCATTTTCCAGTTTTTTTGTCGTCTGTATAATTTCCTTCCTCAACCACCTGACTTTCCTTGTAGTTGGGTAATCGTTTCGTTTTGTTTGTGTATACCCAATAACCTTGTTTCATATTATTTTCATCAATATGATTCAGCGTATCTATTGCAGCAGAGGTTTTACTTAACAACAATAAAATCGAAATAGTGTANAATATAAGTTTATGTTTTTGAAACATTTTTAGTTTAAATAATCTTTCGTACGTTTTCATTTCTAAAAAGTTATTTAAAATTACGTTTATTTACTTTTTAACTACGTTTATTACCGTATATATTTTCCGTCTTTACTTCATTTTTATTAAAACTGAAAATATATAAACGGCTGAATATCAGCGGTTTTAAACTGATAAACCAACAAAACCGTAACAACGGCAACGATTCCAATTGATGGCCACCATTTATTACTGAAATATTTTTGAATTTTCAACTCAAAAGAATCTGGAATTAAATGCATCAAATAACCACAGAGCATCATTGTAAAAATTATTCTTGAGCTTGAATTAGAAAAATATTCCAATACATGACTAATATTAAATTCGAAAAATATCTGATTAAACATTTGCCCTATTGTCTCATGATCTGGAGCTCTGAAAAACACCCAGCAAAAAACAACAAAATGAAAGGTTAACAACCAACCTAAAAAGCTTTTAAATTTCGAAGAAGTTTTAATCGATTTACGCTCTCTAATGATTTTATGAACCGCCAGAGCACCACCGTGCAAACCACCCCAAACAATAAATTTTAGAGAAGCTCCATGCCAAAGACCTCCCAGGAGCATTGTTAAAGCAAGATTAATATATGTTCTGATTTTTCCCTTTCTATTTCCTCCAAGAGGTATATATAAATAGTCTCTTAGCCAGCTGCTCAAACTTATGTGCCACCTTCTCCAAAAATCAGTAATATTCGTACTTAAATAGGGCTGATTAAAATTTTTAGGCAACGTAAAGCCTAATAATAAAGCTAATCCTATCGCTATATCACTGTAGGCTGAAAAATCACAATATATTTGAATTGTATACCCGTAAGCACCCATCAAATTATCAAAACCTGAATACTTTAGAGGCGACTCAAAAACACGATCCACAAAGTTTATAGATATATAGTCCGATATAATTATCTTTTTGACCAACCCTCCAAGGATTAATAATGAAGCTTTGGAAAACTGATCATAGGTTAATCGATAAGGCTTATAAATCTGTGGAATGAACTCGTTGGCACGTACAATTGGCCCTGCGACAAGTTGAGGAAAAAAGCTAACGTAAAACCCAAAGTCAAGAATATTTTTTACCGGTTCTAACTTTTTTCGATAAACATCAACCGAATATGAAATTGTTTGAAAAGTGTAAAAACTTATTCCTACAGGTAAAATAATTTCACTAATATCAAATTTGCCCTCCGAGAACAAATTTCCGAGACCTGCAAAAACATTATAAGATTGAAAATGAGTGTCAAATAAATCATTTAGAATCTCTGTAAAAAACCCAGTATACTTAAAGAAAAAGAGAAGAAATAAGTTCAGTGAAACAGCTGTTACCAGCCATGTCTTTTTGTAAATTAATCGTTTGGATTGATAAATTCGATTACCAATAAAATAGTCAAGTAATGTTGACAGGATAAGTAATGAGAAATAAAAACCACCGGCCTTATAATAAAAGAATAAACTAATTAAAAAAAGGTACAAACTCCTTATTTTAAGNTTTTTATATATAAAACTGTAAATCAGAAAAAACACCGTAAAGAATACCCAAAACAAGTAGTGACTAAAAAAAATAGGTTGATCAGAGGAATATTTAAAAATACCATTTAACAGCTNGTCATAATCAATTCCTTCTTTTAGAATTAATGGTCGAACTCTTCTTTCTGCCGTGTAGTTGTTATACGAATTTGATAAAGCATTATAAAAAAGTCGCCCTTGCATTGCATAGCCAGCTTCATTTAGATGTAAGAAATCCTCAGCGGTTAGCTCGCTTGCATACCAATGGTTAATGGAGCCCAAACCTCCCATAACATTATAGAAATCCCAAACTCCGCAATTCTTCTTTTTTGCAAGATTTAAAATCCTTTTTCTTATTAAAATGTTTTCAGTCAAAGGTGTTTTTCGATAACGTTTACCATCTCCAGGTGTGGTTAAAATTATATTGGAATTAGGCAAAGCAGTTCGAACAACCGTTATTAAACTATCGTAATTCTGGTAAAAAAGAGAATCATTAAAATCTAAACGATAAGCATCGTTCGTTCCTAATGAAATCACTATTAAATCGGGCTTGACTATTGCCAGCTGGGAAGCAAATTCTTGACACCTTAAAAAAGATTTAACTTCTGCTCCATTAACACCTACCTCGCTGTATGTGAGTCCTGGCTCATCATTTAAAAGCTCAAGTCCTTGTATTAAAAAGGAAGCTTCTTTATTTTCTGAGTTCTTCTTAAAAGTAAAGTAAAGAGTATCGTTTAAGTCCGGTATTTGAAATGTTTTATAGCACCCATAAGCATCTTTATGCCCAAAAACAGAGTCGCTTTGATCGGTTCTTAATGAAACACTGAAGGCCCCTAAATCATCCTTAAAGTAGATACGGACTTTATTGAATCGGTAAGAATCAAAAGTATGATTATTTGAGTATACTTTTAATGTTGTTGAATCGTCTCTTGTACTGGCTGAAATTCCAGCAAGCCCCCAATTGGAACTTGTGGTTCTTGACGAACTTTTAAATCCTTTCCAGTTTCCTGTAAATTGAGCAGCATAATTTGATGGGCCGTTCGTATGAGCCATTCCAAAGGGAAAAACAAACCCCCTTTCTTTGGTTCCACAACCCAAACCTTTATGAATACATTCTCGAACCTTCTCTGTAAAATACCCAGCTTGAATATGAGAATCTCCGATGTGCATGACTCGAACTTTTCCGGAATCTCTTGACTCAAAAGTGTAAACTTTTTCAAAAAACCGAGATAAAGTGGAAGAATCTTTGACGGAAATTTTATTTAAGTCGTAACGAATAAAATCATACTGTCTCATCGTATCCAGAGCAATAAACTGTCCAAAAATTTTTGGAGCCCATATTGTCATTAAAAGCAATATTTTAACTCTGAGATACATCAATTTATGTTCGTGCTCTTATAATCGTTATAGTCAGAAATAATAGCATTGAATAATTTATTCCCTATTACTTTAGCACCTCTTGAATTAAAGTGCTTAAAATCTTTTTCTGCCAAAGATGGATTTGCATTTACCCAGCTTGGCATACTATACTCACCCCCCATCACGGAATATAAATCCCAAAAAGAGCAATTGGCTCTTTTTGCTGCTCTTAATTGTGCATCTCTTACTTTATCAATATTAGCATAACTCTCTTCCTTATTCTTACATGCATCCGTAACACTAATGACCAAAATTGATGCGTCTGGTAAAATTTCTTTAAGCAACTTCAACTGATTATACATTGCCTTTTCATAATAGCTGTAATTTTTCAGTTCAGAAGGAACTACATTTAGTCCAAACTGGAAAATAATTAATCCGACATTTAAGCTTTTTAATTGCTGGGAGAGATACTCTTTGTCAATTTTAGTAAAATCGGTTCCACTTGACCCTCTTAACGCAATATTATCCACAGCCACCCCTTTTCTGCAATCCAAAGAAACCCCGTAAAAATCTGGGCTGTTGGCCGTTTCTAAAAACAAAGATATTTTCCCGGTACTGAATCCATTCATCTGCCAAATCCTCCTCTTTACGCCCTTTGTAGCAACTAAATTGCCTCTGCTTACTGTTCCTGTATCCGTTTTAAGTTCGTAATCAACATTTTCTGCAGAGTTGGCATAAAGCAGACTTATTTGTTCAAAATTTTGAGCTTTTTTAAAATATCTTCGGTTTTTCCGAATCTCGATTTCAGCCGTTTTTTTGTCAATTGTATCTCTACCAACTTTGTAGTAATACCCCATAAAACCATACCTTGAATGACTTCCTTTCCTACCGTTTCCAAAAACCTGATAACGCTCCCAACCATTTTCTTCCTTTAGGACACTTAATCTTCCTGTGTTGGTTTCAGATATGGGTATAAAACCAACGCCACATCCTCCAAAAACATTTTGTAAGTTTTCTCTTATTACTCCACTAATCCGATCTCCTTCCAACTGAGAATCTCCAAAATGCATAATTCTAAGAGGCTTTGAAAATTGATTAACCCTGGACAGTTTTCGGTAAAAAGAATATAACCCATTTTCAAAATCAGAAGGGTGAACTATTCTCTCATTTTTATCCAATATTAAGGCCCGCTTCAAAATCGATGAATCGATGGATGCCGCCAGTAAAGTATCCTCCTCCAACTCTTCAAGAGAATACAATCGCTCCACCTCACTAATCACCTCTAATTCTCTTGTTTTCTCTTGGTAAAAATCTTTCGGTTTTGAAAAAACAAGGGAATTCTCTTTCCCTATTGATATTCCATCCTCTGGAAACCAAAATACCATAGCAGCTAGCATTCCTTGCACTGCTATTAAAAAGACTGCTATTTTATAGGGTTTAATCAATACTCCTCTATTTTTCAAAAATATTCAAAGATTGATACAGAAGTAATTGAAGTAATTCTAAATGCTCACTTAAAGGTGTTAGCAACTCCACTTTTACTCTTGAATAACGGGATCTAAATCTTCCTTTTTGAAGTTTGGGTTATTGAAAAAATAGGTGATGTTTATTCCTGCCCCACGGTGCCAACCCCCTGCTAACCAACCAGGTATAACAATTGGATCTGCTTTATATATGGGGGTTAAAGAATTTGTTATTCTAAACTTGAAGTATAGTTTTTGAGAAATTTTATAATTCAACCCAAACATTCCTCCTAGTTCAAATTCTCGAAATTCTTGGTTGTGTACAGGAGGTGCGAAATCATTATATTTTGGTGGCGGTGCGTCAATCAAATAACTAAAAACGGGGCCGACTTCAAAAGGAATACCCCAACTATCGAAAACAAAAAACAAAGGAACCTCAACATAATTTAATTTTATAACCATACTGCTAAAATCATTTTCGGCTGGTCTCGCCCATTTTCTCGCACCCTTTTGAGCATAGTTAATTTCAAAGCCAACGGCATTTTTACTATTATTAAACTTAACCAATGTTCCTAACCCCCCTTGTAAACCGACATGATTATATCCTCCATGACCATCACCATCTATTTGATTACCAAAAACATTAAAATGTAAGCTGTTAATAAATCTCTTTTGGGCGTTAAGCCCAAACGTTGACAACAGTAATATGATAAGAATATACCTCAAAAGTTATAGCTCTTTTATGATTTTTATTAATTCTTCTTCATCTCCTTCTTTGTATGAATTATGCTCATAAACTATTTTTCCCGACGTATTTACTACAATTGTATAAGGATTAGTTGAGACGTTTAACACTTTGAACAGTTTCTTTTCATGATCTGTAAAAACGGGGAATTTCCATTGCTTCTTGTCTACAAGAGCAGGAACTCTTGAAGAATAACGAGCGTCATCGGTGCTGATTGCATACACCTCCATTTCGACACCTTTTTTCCATTGATCATACTTAGAATTAATTGCGTTTAACTCCTTAATACAGGGTATGCAAGTTGTACTCCAAAAAGAAATTACAGCAGGTTTAGTAATGGATTTAAGATCAATTTTTTCGCCGGTTAAGGCTTTTACCTGTTCATCCGGTAAATATTTCCCTACATTACCTGAGTCTTTAAAAGAAACTACCGCGAAAAAAAATAAGAACAATGATACTCCCCTAAGCACATTCGATCTGTTTCTTTGAATAAAATTCATATTTGTTTATTAATTATATCGTACATGAATTTTGCTTCTTCCATCGAGGTATTTCCATCTGGCTTTGGTTCAGGAAAAACTACAGCATATTTTGTTTTAGCAACAATTATTTTAATGAAACTATAATTTAAATCACCATTTATTTCTTTCGACTCAAAAAAGAATCCATCGCTCTGTTGTTTTATTAAACGAAAAGATTCTGATTCAATTTTAATTTCTTCTAATTTTTCTTGCACAATATCGTCTTGCTCAACACCAGATAATGTAATGAATTCAACCTCAATTGCAAAATCTTCTAATCTGACTTTTTTTGAATAAATAGTATATAAGCCCAGCATGTCTTCAGGTTGAGCTCCAGGAAATTCGACAGCACCTTTAGGCACGACGATTTCTATCGAATCTTTCGACTCAGAATCCAAAAGGAATTTGTGTACCTCAATTTTTTCTGCATCCAAGGGTTCTGAACAAGACAAAAAGGTAAAAGAAACTGTTAAGAATAAAAACAAAAATCTAAGCATAAATCAATTGTTTGAAAATTCCTCTGTTTATTTAAACAAACAAAGGCATTTTGAACAACAATTAAAAGAAAAAACTCAACTTATTTATGAGTAAAACTCATTAATGATTTAAATTCATTCATTCTCGACTCTAACTCAGCTGAGGAAACTTCTTTAATTTTTTCTGTTCCAAACCTTTGTACAGTAAACGAAGCTAAAGCCGAACCATAAACCAAAGCCCTTTTCATATTTTCGAAAGAAACATCATCTGTACTTTTCAAATACCCCATGAAACCTCCTGCAAAAGTATCTCCTGCGCCTGTTGGATCGGCAACACTCGGAAGTAATAGTGCGGGCGCGTAGAACATTTCTCTTCCGTGAAACAAAAGCGCTCCATGTTCTCCTTTTTTTATGATTAGGTATTTAGGTCCCATTTCTTGGATTTTTTCAGCCGCCAATAACAAAGAGTATTCTCCTGAAAGTTGACGAGCCTCTTCATCATTGATTGTTAATACATCAACCAATGAAATAGTTTCCTTTAAATCATCCATTGCTATATCCATCCAAAAATTCATAGTATCCATGGCTATTAATTTCGGGCGATTTTTCATTCCTCTTATGACCTGTCTCTGAATAGCAGGTGCTAAATTTCCTAACATTAAATAAGAACAGTCTTGATAGGATTCTGGGATTACGGGGTCAAATGACTCCAGAACATTTAATTCAGTGACTAATGTATCCCTGCTGTTCATNTCATTATGGTACCTTCCACTCCAAAAAAAAGTTTTTTCCCCTTTTTTAATTTGAAGTCCTTCCAGGTCAAATCCAGCCTGTTCAAAATCTGCAACAGTCTCTTTAGGAAAGTCATCCCCCACAACAGCAACCAGCTTAGGCTTCACCCCTAATTTCGTTGCTGAATATCCAACATATGTAGCTGACCCCCCAACGATTTTATCTGTTTTTCCAAACGGTGTTTCAATAGCGTCAAAGGCTACGGTACCAATAATAACTAAGCTCATTATCCTTTTTTTTTAAAAAATTTTGTTAAAGATATTGTTTATTAGGGAAAATAAGGTTAATATTGCACTCCCAATTTTTTCGGGACATATTCCTTCTTAGCTCAGTTGGTTAGAGCATCTGACTGTTAATCAGAGGGTCCCTGGTTCGAGCCCAGGAGAGGGAGCAAAAAAAAGAGATTCAATATGAATCTCTTTTTTTTTTGTAAATATCAACGGCTTGTAACATCTTGTTTTATTTCAAACCTTATCTTAATTTTATACCTTAATTGGATTTTCCGAATATTTTCCATTTTGTTCAAATTATCACTATTTGAAGACAAAGTATAATTAACTTTTGAATTACATAGTAANTTCTGATTACGCCAAGTATTCAGGAAATCACCGTCTAACTCAACAACACTAATAACCCCCCCAAGTTTTTCGCCTATACTACTAAGTAAATAATCCGCTTTTCTTTTAGCTGCTTTCATAGCCTCAATTTTGACTTGTTCTCTATATTTAGAGATGTTTTTATTCTTTAAGTCCGATATTCTCATTGAATTAACCCCACGAACTTTGACTTTTCTGAGAATCTCATTGACCAGACTGAAATCTTTTAACACCAACTCAATTGTTTTACTTTTTTTAAACTTTTTTCCCGACCTATTCCAATAGTCTCCTACATCCTTAATAATTATTTGATTCTTAACTATTCCAATTTTAGTTAGTGCAGCCATTAAGTTTTTTTCGATTTCTTCCAATGGGATTTTTGTTATACAATCCTTGTAGGGTTTTCTTTTTTCAAATTCTTCTTTACAATATTCTTCAATACCTATATGAAACCTTATTTCATCTGGCTCAACATTTATTTCAGCACTTCCCGTAACTTCAATAAATCTGAATTCATTTTGACCGACTTGTGCCTTCCCGTATTCTATTGTAAAAATTAAAAGGAGAGCTCCTGCAATTATATTTTTCATGTTTTTTGATTTAATAGTTTTTAATTATTTAAATTCAAACCCCTTACTTCTGCCTTGCTTTTCAATAGTGATTAAGATTGCATCATCTAAATTTCCTTTTGACGATTGAACCGCTCTTTCTCTAGCTATATATTCTTCTCTTTTCTTAGCCAGTTCTTTAATTTTAGTTTGCAGAAGTACTCGTTCAGCAGATTTCGCTTCAAGTACTTTTTTAATCGCCTCATTCGTTAATATTTTTAGAGAGTCCGGTAGCGTTTCCTTGTCGATTTTATCAAAATCGAATCCTTTTTGATTCATCGCATCAATTAAATCCCAGGATGAATTATCGTATACAAAAGAACTCTTGCTTATTGCTCGCAAAGAATTGTTAGCAACACCATAACTTTTTGCATTCCTATCTTGCTCGTACTGGTTCAAATGCATCTTTTTTCCATATTTTCCATAAAAAACATAGGTTTGATTTAATTGAGTGCTTAAGGAATCGATTACTTTATCGTAAGGATTATCAATGTAAACCGTCACTTCGTTTTGGTCAATATTAAAGTACTCTCCCTCTCCAAGTTCAGCTCCTTTTTTCCATTTTGTATTTACTCCTTCCTGATACGCTCCACAAAATATGGTGTTTATTGTGATATCATTATTCTTTACTTTTTGACATACAGGCTTAAAATCTACCTTTCCTTGATTAAATGGCTCATTCCCCGCAATGAAAATCATTTGCAAATCATTTGTTGATGCGCTCCAGTCCAATTCGTTAAATGCTGTTTGAATAACCTGTCCGCAAAATTCATTTCCTCCATTGGTTTTTAAACTGAATAAGTCTCTACTTAAAATGTCTAAATCACTGGTCAAATCCGTTACCTTCCGAATATATCCTGATTCTTGAGGTAAACCACTGTTCCCATACTCATATAAGGCAATCATAATATTTGGAGATGTCCCGTTATAGGTTGCAGAGGTCATTTTATTTATAATTTTCCAAAGCTGAGATTTCGCNTGGTCGATTAGCCCATCCATGCTACTGCTTGTGTCTAGTAACAAACCTAATTTTATAGATTTAGGTGTAGCTTCTGTTTGCGCAAAAAGTAATGGGCTCATAAATAAAGTAGCTCCAACAAATAGGTTGATAAGTTTCTTTTTCATTTTTCTTTAATTTGATTTCCATAAACATATCATCAAAAAAATCGAAAAAAAATGCACACTTGGTAATTAGAGGTGTTGACTTGGTAAAACGCTTTTTTAACTTGATTAAGACTATTCCTTACATTTAATTTTTAGGTGATAATGCTTTTCTAGCTTGTTATTGACTTTGTATTCATAAAAATTGTGGTTAAGTTCGTTGTTATGTCTGGGTATATTAAACCTATAATCTGGTTTTTCTGCTTATTCTATTCCATAAGCGCTTTTTCAGTACAAGGAAAATCAAGGCCTCTTGATGTACTTGTGCCTGATATTATTTTCGATAGGCTTGAATATCATTTATTGCCTATTCCCGAGATTGACTCAGCCTATAAATATCTTGAACAAGCCCCTTTAAAGTCTCTCACATTTGTTGAAGGTGTTTTAAGCGAGCAGTCAAATAATTCTAAATACAATAAAACCATTCATGCACATTGCTATTACCTAATCGGATTAATTAACCTAAAACTCAATTCCTATTTAGAAGCGGCGAATTATCTTTCGAAGGCAAGAAGCTACTTCGACACATCAAGCAAAGAATACTATCTGACAACAAAACCCTTGGCTTATACTTATGAGTTGCTAAATGAAAATCGGATGGCGTTAGAATATTATCAAAAAGTTGCCATTCGATCTCGTTCAAAAAAAGACACTTTGGGATTAATTTATGCGAACAGTGGGATGGCAAGGGTTTTTCAAAGGCAAAGAAAGTTTAAAAAAGCCAGGAAATTAAACATTGATAATTTGAAACTTCAAAAGGAAAATAATGATAAAAAAGGGTATGCCTTTACCTCAAATAGTCTGGGTCAAATTTCAACCCAAGAAAACAAACCTGAAGAAGCTATAGAGTATTTTAACAGGGCGAAATCAAACACCAAACTAAATTCAAAAGAATATCTAAATTCCAATTATGAACTTAGAAATATTTACAAGAGTGATTACGGTGTTGAAGAACTTGTTGAATTTCAGAAAAAAGAGGTTTTAAACTCATTTAATGCAAAAGACACTATTGGTCTTTTAATTGAGGGAAATGAGTTGTCAAATATTTACGTTCAAAATGAGAAATGGGAAGAAGCTATAAAATCAATTAACGATAACATTACAATTGCTGAAGAAGTAAAAGATTTCGAAAAACTATCAGAGGGTTATAAAAACTTAAGTAGGGTTTATACAAAAACCGGTGAACGAGATAAGGCCCTAAAAACGTTTGAGAAATACGCTAAAACCGTTGACTCTTTGAATCTTCAAAAAAAACAACTACTGATTGAAAAAATTGCTTTTTTTGAAACAATTAGTGAAAAACAAAAAAGAATAGCGGCCTTAAAAAAAGAAGCTGAACTAAGTGATAAACGTCTCGAGGTTTATGAAAAAAATGAGGAGCTACAACAAAAAACCATTACACAAAAATCCTTACTCAATTACCTTTTGATTACACTAATATTGATTTTAATTGCTACCTCACTGCTTATTTATAGATCCTCGAAACAAAAAAAAATAGCCAATCAACTTCTCGCCTTAAAGTCCTTGAGAACTCAAATGAATCCTCACTTCATTTTTAATGCTCTTAACTCTATAAATACTTTTATTGCCTCTAACGACGAAAGAATGGCGAACAAATATTTATCAGATTTTTCTAAACTAATGAGGGCTGTTTTAGAAAACTCAAAACACGACCTAGTTTCTTTAGAAACAGAACTGGCAATAATTAAACTTTACTTACACCTTGAGCATTTTAGATTTAAAGAAAAATTTGATTTTGATTTTGAAGTGGAACATGATTTAAAAACAGATGAAATTGAAATTCCTCCTATGCTGATACAACCTTATATCGAGAATGCTGTTTGGCACGGTTTACGGTATAAAAAGCAAAAAGGGCATCTAAAATTAAAGTGTAATCGGATAAAAAACCAGATTGTTTTCTCGATAGAAGATAATGGAATTGGAAGGCTGAAATCTCAAGCTATTAAGACTAAAAATCAAAAAACAGAGGAGTCAACAGGACTAAAAAACATAGCTCAAAGAATTGATATTATTAATGACCTTAATAATACAAACATTAAAGTCGAAATTAATGATGCTGATTCTTCACAAGAGGATTGCGGAACAANTGTACTCATAAACATCCCTATTAAATGAATAAACCATTAAAGGCTATAATCGTTGAGGACGAATTAGCCAGTAGAGAAATTCTTTCTGGATATATAAAAAAATACACTACTGATGTTGAGGTTGTTGCTTTAGCTGAAAATGTTGAAGACGGGTTAAAAGCGGTGGAAAAGCACAATCCAGATATTTTATTTTTGGATATCGAAATGCCTTACGGGAATGGCTTTGACTTATTGGAAAAAGTAAAAGAAGTTAATTTCGAAACCATTTTTGTTACAGCATATGCNAATTATGCAATAAAAGCTTTAAATTCAAGCGCATCCTATTATTTACTCAAACCAATTGATATTGATGAGCTTGAACAGGCCGTTAACAAAATCAAGGCAAGTTATAACGAGGAAAATGGAATTTCACACACAAAAGTTTTATTGGAAAATATCCAAATTGAAAACAAACAGTTACATAAAGTAGTTTGTCCAACTATGACTGGTTTTGATGTTGTTCGTGTAAAAGACATCATACGATGCGAAGCCAACGACAACTTTACAGAATTTCATTTAACCAATGGACCCAAAATGATGATTTGCCGATCTCTAAAGTTTTATGAAGAAGTATTGAGCGATATGGACTTTATCCGTGTGCATAAATCTCATTTGGTAAACGGGCAACATATTAAGCAATATATAAAAGGAAAAGGCGGTCAGCTTGTAATGAGCGACGACTCAATAGTAAACATAAGTCCAAGTAAAAAAGCAATTCTTTTGAATTATTTCAAGTAAATATTAATTCGAATATTTCAAATTCGATTGCTGGAGAAGGAACACAATAATGAAAGATGACTTACTTTACTTTCAAAGTAAAATATCCTGGGCTTAAAGATTAAAGGAAAAGATTAAGGCTTTTAAAATAAAAAAGCCTCGCATCCCGCGTGGCTGAATTACCCCCAATTGGAGGGAACCTAACATCCCGTTAGGATTTTTAATTCTTTACACAAAGAAAAACATAAACTTCCTTAACTCAGTGAATTAATTGTTATTAAACCATTAACTCTTCCCCAAGTTGAGTTAACACTGCAATATACTTTGGAATCGCCTGCTCCAATTCATCAATATAAATAAACTCATTTGCTGTATGAGATCGAGAAGAATCGCCCGGTCCCATTTTTATGCTTTCACAAGGCATCAAGGATTGATCGGACAACGTTGGCGAACCATATGTTTTTATATTCAATTTTTCTGCTACCTCTCTAATCAAATGAGTACTACCAACACCACTGGAGTTTAAGCGTGTAGAACGAGCACTGACTTCACAACTCACGTTTGATTTGATTATATTCAAAACTTCATTGTTGGAATATTTGTCGTTTACTCTTACGTCAACAACAAAATCACACTCAGAAGGAATAACATTATGTTGACTACCTGACTTAATGAGTGTAACTGACATGTTCACCGACCCTGTTTCTTCAGATTGTTTTGGAAAAACATAAGTAGAAAACCAGTTGATGTCTTTTATTGCTTCATAAATAGCATTAACCCCTTCATTTCGAGCTGCATGAGCAGCTTTTCCAATCGATTTACAATCGAGCACCATAAGTCCTTTTTCAGCTATTGCGATATTCAATAATGTAGGTTCACCAACAATCGCGAAATCGATTTTTGGCAACCTCGGGAATAAAAATTCCATTCCATTTTTACCGCTAATTTCTTCTTCCGCCGAAGCCGCAAACACAAGATTAAAAGGCAACCCTTTTTCTTCATAAAAGTGTATAAATGTACCCAATAAAGTGACCAGCGCTCCCCCCGCATCGTTACTGCCTAACCCGTATAACTTCCCTTCTTCTATCTGAGGATAATAAGGATCTTTCGTATACCCCTTATTTGGTTTTACAGTATCAAGGTGAGAATTTAGTAAAATTGTATACTTACTTGAATCAAAATGCTTGTTTTTAGCCCATATATTATTCAGGTCTATCGTAAAATCTATTTCGTATTCAGTCAAAACAGACTCCATGAAATCCCGAGCAGGCTCTTCCTCCTTACTGAAGGACCGAATACTTATCAATTTTGTTAAGGCTTCAACCGGATTAAAAGGAGTCATAGTAAAAGTTGTTTAATGTTGTTCTGAGTCCTAAATATAAAAATCTTGTTTTATCATTTGGCAGAGTTTGTCTGGAAAGCACTCTATCTTTTATTCCCATTTCAAAATACAATCTGGCTCTCGGGTTTATCAAAAAAGCATAACGAAGATCAAAGAAATTTAATCGATTTAAATCTCCTTGACCTATAGTATATCCAGAAAGACCACCATCACCATTAACATCTATGCGATTTGTGTTGTAGCTGTAAAAAATATTCCCTCCATGATTTACCCCTGAAGTATCTTTTCCTATTTCTGACCAGACCATCTTGAAAGTAAACTTATGCCTTTTATACTTGTACCGAATAAAACCTATTGCCTCTTGAAAATTTGCCCCAAGTGGATGAGCAAGGGGTTCATTCATGTGAACATGAGCGTTTGTGCTGTCAAAATGAGAGTATGTAAAAGGACGAGCCACATTGTATTCAGCCTGAGCGCTTAAACCATATACCCCCAGTAAATTGTAGGCTTTAACTCCTATTTGCCCTCCATATTTGTTTCCCCAATATCCATTACCTTTTTTTAGTTCCGAAAAGTTTAAATCATCAAGAACAGCTTGTCCATATATTGTAAAATCATCATTAATTTTAAACTTAGCCGAAGCCCCTAAAAGAACATTATCTGCTGAACCGTTTTGCCACTCAACAGGCCTCATAAAAATGACGGGGTTTATGTATTGCCAATCGAATCCTTTGTCTGCCTTTAGCCAAGAAATAGACTCATATAAACTAACATTTAGTTTTTTGGTGATGTTCCAGCTTAAATAATGTAAGGCTAAATATTTTTGAGTCCAATTTCGATCTCCGGCATCCTGAAATCCAATATGATTTAATTGAGCCCAGAGGTTAACATACTTGATATTCCAGACTGTTGTTTCGAATTTAAAATAGGGATAATTGAACGTATTATCGCTGAGCAGCATTGAACGATAACCATCGCCAAAGAAGTTTTTTCCGTGCCCCATAAATACTTTAAAATACTTGTTGGCTTTATATCCCACGGCTCCAGAGGCAAAAGCCCAGTCTGCCCCAATATTTTCTTTGAAAATTTTATACCTTCCTTGTCCTGGCATTACTAAATTTGAAGTAACATTTGAATTAATGTAAGGCAATAGTTTTGCTTGGTTTTCATAAAACGCAGATTCGAAAAAAACCTTTTTTCCAATTTGACCGGATAACCAATAGCCTCTGGTGTTCGTCCAGAAATAATCCTCTTGATAAGCGTCTCTACCGGTTTGCAGGCCTAACAAAAGATTTGCTCTTAATTTTAATCCATCTCCATTTATATAAACCAAATCCTCATCCATTAACTTGTTTTCAGACCAACGTAAAAATTTAGCCCAATAAGATGTTGGAAGTAAGTATAAACGATTCGTATCCGTTAACATTGAATCAATAGAATCCGTGTTAATCGCTTTTTGAATATCCTGATAGAAATACGGTTTTACAGAGGTATGTGAATTGGATTTTGTATTGTTTAAATACATTTCTACAAACGCATTATCGTCGTGATCTAGAGGATAGAANAATTGCTGAGCAAAGGAAGTCAGATTAACAACAATAAGAAGAGCAACAACTTTATTTTTAGTAATCATAATAAAGGTTTAATAAAGACGTCCTAAAACCTCCGTAAAGGTAGTGATGATTTTCTTTATTGTCACCTATCCATTGCGTTCTGTTTTGATATCCCATTTCAAACATTAGTAAATACCTTGGATTGAGAATGAAACTTATTTTGGTATCCCAAAAAAGTTGCTTGTATTTCAGTCCATGACCAATTTGATAGCCNTCTTCGTAAAGCCTGTCGTGGTAAGATTTAAAAATATCCTTCCCACTCGATATAGAATCTGACATTTCCTCTCCTCCACTTATATAAACCAATTTTGAATTTATATTTGCCCTCTTCAATCGAAAGTTAATAACTCCAAGCCATTCTTTAAAGTTTGCTCCATAAGGATGAGCAAGGGGGTTGTAGTTGTGACCATAATTCATTCCTGAAGTTTTGTGAGAATACGTAAAAGGTCTAACCGCATTATGTTCCGCGATAACCACAAAATTCTTTAGCGGAAGATTGTGAATTTTAATTCCAGATTGATATCCATATTTATTTCCCCACCAAGTAGGGTTATTAATAAGGTTTTTTGAATGGAGTTCGTCTAAAACAACCTGTCCGTATACATTTATTGTCCTATGAACATCCCAGCTGCCGTTAAACCCTATTAACATATTGTCGGGAGAGCCAATGTTATACTCAAGAGGTCTTAGAATTACAAAAGGATTAATGTAATTTAATTCGAGCCTCCTTGATGTAGAATCTCCCTCCCAGATTACAGCTTCAAAAAAAGCTATTTTCAGCTTTTTTGAAGCCAAAACATCCATATAATGAAAACTCCCATATTTTTTCCTCTTCAATCCGTCTCCAATCAAATCATTAGTGAAATCGATGAATTCGGCGAGAATCATCGAATAATTGACTCTACCTATTTTTAAATTGGTTTTCAAAAAGGGATAATTCCCAGATGCATCCGATAAAAGAACGCTTCTATATCCGTTGCCTAAAAAATTTTTCCCGTGCCCCGCGGTAACATCAAAAAATTTAGTAAACTGATAACTCAACCCTCCTGAAGAAACGGAATAGTCAAAATATCCGTAGGGATTTTTCACTTCTGTCTCTCCCGGTGCAACGGCGGTTTCCCGAACAATTTGAGTGATCTTAGTATCAAAGCTCTGGTAATTCTCATAAAATGATGTAATCCATCGAAATTTACTTCCTATTGATCCACGGGCATAACCTCCTCTTCTGGTACTGAAGTAATTGTTTGAACCCAATTGCACATCGAAAACAGGGTTCAAAGTAAACGTGTAATCTTCAGATTTAAAACCATAAATGTTTTTATTGAAAGCCCAATCAATAAAAGAATATTTTGACTTCAATAGAAANGTATCGGAGGGTATTTTTTCAAAAATAAAATTATTCTCAATGGAGCTTATGTTTGAGTTCCACGAAGTGTCTCCTTTTGCTAATGCCTCATCAAACATCCACTCCACCTCATGGTTTAAAACATCAAACTGGGTAAATGCAAAAATTGGAAAACATAAAAACCCAAAAATTAAATTGACATTAGCTGGCAACACCTTTTCGACTTTTTGGTTTTTTTAACGGCTCTGGATGAACCACTTGAAGTGCATTTTTATTGTTTTTTCTACGGAGAATTAACGAGGGTATCGAAGTAAATACAGATGCTACTAAAATCTCAACGGAAAACAATTCAAGACTGCCAATATTTCTCAAGGAATACACCATAAACACGAATAAAATATTGAAAAGCATAATTACTGAAGATGCTTTCATATGTGAGAACCCCAGCTCCAACAGTCGATGATGAATATGATTTTTATCAGGGTTTAAGGGGCTTTTACCTTTTAAAGCTCGGGAAATAAAAACTCTTAAAGTGTCAAATAATGGAACAATCAATACACCAAATGCGATCATAGGTGCAGAATTTAAAGACCAGGATGATTCAGGGCTTAATCTAATAAAGTAAATGGTTTGAACACCTATAATCAGCCCCAAAATTAACGAGCCTGTATCGCCCATAAATATTTTTGCTGGAGTTTTATTGAACCACATAAATCCCAACAGAGACCCCACCAATGATGTAGAAACAATAGCCAAATCATTATGCTCGGTAATCCAGAACCATACTCCAAAAAACGAAGTAACTACAACCGAAACTCCAGCCGAAAGCCAGTTTATTCCATCGATNAGATTAAACCCATTCATGATAACCACTAAAGTAAATATGGTTAAACATGCCGATATCTCAGGAGATAAGTCGTTAACACCTAAAAAACCATACATACTGGTTATGCGAACACCTCCCAACACTACAATAATTGCGGCAGCTAATAACTGACCCATTAGTTTTTTTATTGGTGCTGTAATCAATATGTCGTCCTTGATTCCGATGAAAAAAATAATCATCAAGGCTCCTACTAAATAATTATAATTCAAGTTCTCTTCTTGAATGGTTAAACTGGTACTTACCATAAAACCAGCAAAAATTGCAAGTCCCCCTAAAGTTGGTACTACTTTTTCGTGAGATTTTCTTTCATCAGGAACGTCATACAAGTGCTTCAAATAAGACACTCGAATAACCGATGGAATTGCAGTAAGAACAATTACAAGGCTTGAAATGAATGAAAGTAATAATTCTATCATGGTATAATCTGAAACAAAGATACATTTTTTATCTTCTTAGATGTGCAATTGACTCCCGCATACAAAGAACGTTGCCTTTATTTTTTCAATACCTCAAGAAGATGTTGTCTCATTTCTTCAGCCATTTTTTTGCGATCGAAGGCTCTCGCGAGGTTGAGACACCCTAATTGACAATTAGAATACACCTCCAAATTGTCTTTTAAAACTGTTAAATTTTCAATGAAACTTGTTTTATTTTCAGGTTCAAAACACAATCCTGCTCCGAATTCTTTTATAATATCGGCACTTTCTCCCTCAACCCCCAATAAAATGGGCGTTTGCATGGCTGCGTTTTCAAAAATTTTAGAAGGAATAACCGTTTTAAATAAGTCGCTTTTTTTAAGCGGTACCAAAGAAACGTCCATCAGAGAAAGTAAATTGGGGACTTCATCCTTCGGCATACTATCTAAAAAAGTAATGTTTGTTATTTTCAACTCCTTTGCTCTAACCTTCAATTTTTCTTTTTCCGCTCCATCGCCCATCAAAATTAAATGTAAATCCTCCTGATCTCTCGGCCAGGAATTTATTATAAATTCTAATTTATGAGCCATTCCATGAGTTCCTACATACCCTACAACAAATTTATCTTTAACTCCTAATCTTTCTTCCCAACCTAAATGCCGTTTTCTTATTGAAAATCTTTCCAGGTTTGCTCCGTTTCGAACAACTCGTATTTTATTTTCATCAATACCTCTAGATATTAAGTTCTTTTTGAACGAATGAGTTACCGAAATAATTCTGGAGGAACGTTTGTATAGCCTTAACTCAATTTTTTCGAGCAGCTTAAACACTTTACTGTCTCCGCTAATTGCCCCTACAGCTTTTATTGACTCTGGCCATAAATCTCTTAGTTCGAATATCCAAGGTTTCCTCTTTAATACGGATAATGTTTCTGCAGTCCATGTGGTAAAAAATTGAGGGGATGTTCCGATTATTATATCGGCTTTTTTAAAAAGGCCTGCCCAAAAAGCCATAAATGCAAAACTCATAAAATCAATAATTCGTTTTGCAAAACCTTCATTGGCTGAAATATATGACCACACTCGAATCACTCGAATCCCTTCTATCTCCTCCTTTTGATACAGTTTGTTTTTATACCCATCATACACCCTGCCCTTGGGGAAATTAGGAACACAAGTTATTACCGTAACTTCATCTCCCTTTTTGACCCATTCCTTACAATGTTCAAACGTTCTTGTGGCAGGAGCATTGACTTCAGGAGGAAAATTATCGGTAATAAATAAAATTCTCATCTTATATTTTAATTTACATCAAATCCATTGAGAGTGATATTAGTAATGAGTTTTTCCTCAAATANAACCTCAACTAATTTTGCTTTTTCGGTGCTGTTATAACCGTGAGCGTAAGTATATTCTTTCACCCTGGTACCAGAGGCTCCTGAAAACTCTAAATTGCAACCGTCAACAACAATNCTGTTTTTATCNATTTTTATTTCTATCCCNGGATAAAAATGAAAATATGCGCTGCTTTTTCCCAGCAACTGATTTTTTGTAACAATGTTATCTTCAATTTTAATCTTTGTGTCGTTAAAATCAAATACTCTTTGATGATATACTCCAAAACGTTTGTACCCATTATGGTACCCTTTAATTGAAGTTTCATTTTCCTCTGTAATTATTGCTCTTGCCCTTCTTCCTACTCTAAATCCTCCCCAGACTTCCGATTGATCAACTTTGGCATATCGAACTGTGTTATGGCTTGAGGTACTTCTTTCTCTTTGGCGACGATAACCAATATTATATGTTGATATACCGGGGTCAACAATTACCGGTTGTCCTTTGTAATTTAAAACAAAACTAAACGTATCGGAATGAGCGTGTCCTGGAATATAACTAGGACCAATCATACCATAATCGACAAAAAGTTCAACTTCTTTTCCTTTAAACANGCGATAGCCCGACTCCGACAAAAGTGATCTTTCCCAAACAATTCCAAGCCGCTTTGCATAGTCAAACAACTCTTTGGATTCAGAAGAAATTCCTTCCGTCGAATCATTAACACGTGGNGTTGAACCATTGGAAAAAGTTACCGATTCCAGCCACCCCAGCATTTTCTGAGCTGTTTTTAAAAGAAATTCCTCAAATTCTGAGTCTTCATAAATCTCCTTGTTGTTTTTGCTAAGATTATAGGCATCAAGAAGCCTTAAAAGAAGAATCTTATGATACATCGGACTGAGTTCAAAATGGGCTCCATCTTTTAATATCTGTTCCCTCAACTCAACAGATATTATCTCTTTTCCCTTTTGGTAAAGCTCCAAGCCTTTAAAATAATACCCTCCAAAAAACAATGAAAACCCGTTTTCCAGCAGATGATTACCAAGCAAATGATATTCTATTTGATCCAATAAAATTCTATACTGACTATACAGGTACCGATCAAAAGATTTTTTTTCAATGGAATGAACGGAAAAAAATTTAATCCAGTTTATTCCTCTCAAAGATGTAGGGTAAGGCTCATTTGCGTTTTTTAATTCTCGAATTTGATCCACAAACAAAAAAATCAAGGCTTCTCCGATTTCTTTTTGCATGTTTTCTTGGTTCAGAAAATCAAAATAGTTCAAATTATACGCCCAAAGCTTTCCATTGTCCATATAATCCCAATCAATTCCATCAGAAAAGGTAATCGATTGATTTAAAAAGGTAAATGTATTGGACGCATAAGAAGTGTTCGTAGGAACTAAGGTGTCAAAACGTAATGGCTTTCCTTTTCTGTAAAAATTGTAATTAAGCTTAAACCTGACGAAGCGACGATATTTTGCTCTGAAAACATAAAATATTCTGTACGCAATCTGACGAAATTTCAAATGCCGTATCGTTCTTAAAAAAAGGAATATTTTTCCCATTATAACTTTTGAGGTTCTCCTGTTTTAAGTGAATTCAAAATTGCAAATGTAACTTTTGATGTTGAATACAATTCATCAAAAGTTATAGCTGTTCTCCCCTCTTCAATAGCTTTTTTAAGAGCCATAAACTCTCCTTTAAATCCTTTATTCTGGTTTGCGCTCTTGAGCTTACGAGATTTATTTCCTTTAAAAATTTCCAGCTCTCTAAAATTATCCATTTTCATAGCTATATCGGGCGCGAATACCTCAACATATTCCTTTGAAAGTTGACTGTTTCCGAAGGCATAGTAATTTATTACGGCAGTTGATCCGTTGGAATACTTAATGCTTATGGTTACATTGTCCTCATCAGGTATACTTTGGTCGGGCTTTGTAACGCAAGCGGCAAAAACACTCTCAGGAAGAGCGTCTGCCAAATAGGTACAAGTATCGATAAAATGACAAACCTCACCAATTATTCTTCCCCCACCAACTTCGGGGTCTTGAATCCAAACGTCTTTGGGTATTACGCCTGCATTAACTCGATAATTTATACTTACCGGTAATCCTTTTATTGTTTTTTGCATTTCTTGTACCAAAGGCGCAAATCTTCGATTGTAACCGACCTGTAAAATTGGCTTTTCTGCAGAATCCGAATAAAAGGATTTTATTTCTTCCAATTCGTGCTCATAAATTGCTAAAGGCTTTTCTACAAAAACATGTTTCCCCGCCTTCAACGAATTCAAAACNTTTTGACCATGGTCATCATGACGAGTTGTTATAAAAACCGTATTTATTTCATCATGACTTAAAAGCTCCTGGTAATCAGTTGTAATATATTTAAATTCATGTTTGTTTCCTGTAGAATGTGCACTCACTCCTGTTGCTGTACAAAGACCTACAAGGTTGGAATTTCCTACCTTTTTGAGATTAGGAAGAATAACCGACTTAGTGAAATTTCCAGCTCCGACCAATCCCACGTTAAGCAAGCCTGACTTTACTATAGCATCCGATATTTGAACAAGTTCTGATTTTAACTCAACACCTTCTTTGTAATTCAGTAAAATCCCCAAATAATCTTCTTTGATTTTACCTTCAAGTAAATCATATGCTGTTAAAGCACTATCAAACTCGTACTCATGCGTCACCATTTCCGAAGGAGTAACCCTTCCGTCATCGACTAAATCTAAAAACGCCTCAAAATTCCTTTGCTCGGTCCACCGAACATGAGCAAACGGATAGTCTATTCCCTGCTCTTCATATTTTGGATCATACCTCCCGGGTCCATAGGCCATGGATAATTTTAATTCCAGCTCCTTTTTGTAGTATTCATTTCGAGGAATATCCATACCCACNAAACCAACAACTACAACCCTACCTTTCATTCTGGAAATCTCTCCTGCATCTATTATGGGTTGATTACTTGAAGTACTTGCTGCGATTATTACAGCATCAGCGCCGTTACCATTAGTGAACAGCTTTGCTTTTTCAATTACTTCGTTCGGAGAACAAACCTCATCGGCACCTAATTTTTTTGCCAATTCCAATTTCTTTGAATCCAAATCAGTTCCCAACACTTTACAACCGTTAGCCTTTAAGAGTTGAACCGATATTTGCCCCAAAAGACCTAACCCCATTACAACAACCTTCTCCCCAAGGGTGGGAGCTGTTTGTCGAATCCCTTGAAGAGCTATCGATCCAACTGTAACAAAAGAGGCGTCTGCATCGGAAACATTTTTAGGAACTTTTACAAATAAATTTCTGGGCACGTAATTTATTTCACTGTGGTTTGCATATCCAGCACCTCCACAAGCCACTCTATCTCCAACCGACACACCTGTTACTTTCGATCCAACCTGAACAACTTCTCCTACGCAAGAATAGCCTAAGGGTATTGGCGTATCAAGCTTTGTAAAAACCTTCTCAAGAGTGTTTACTACACCCTCCTGTTTCATTTTATTCACAACTTGTTTTACTAAATCGGGTCTCGCTTTTGCTTTTCCAAGCAATGACTTTTTAGCCAAATCAACGATCATCTTTTCAGTTCCTGCCGAAACCAATGATGTTTTGGTCCTTACAAGTACTCCATTTTCACCGCAAATTGGTGCAGGAACTTCATAAACTCCCAATTCTCCTGTTTTATAGGATTGAATAAGCTGCTTCATATGTCTGAAAGTGTTTCCTGCAAATATACTAACTCACTTGAAACCACTTTATTTATCTGTTTTTTATTTTGCCTTTCTTCTCGAAAAAAGGTGAAATTCAAGAATAAATTCATAAAAACAGATAAANCTACAATCCTACTCTACTAATTTTAATCANATNTGTCCTTTTTTTATTCGAAAACAATAATGCTTAAAGGATCGAAATTTTTTAACCACAATAAAAACCTTAACTTTCCTAGTGAATTACCTTCAAATGATGAAAACAAAATTTAGTTTATTCCTGATTTTTCTGTTTTTATTTTTAGCCACAAAAGGCTCAATACCTCAGGTAATAAATTTCACAACAAAAGACTACAATGGTCATTCAATAAATTATGATATTGAGCAAGACTCAAGTGGAATAATTTATATCGCCAATGCATATGGTGTTTTAGAGTATGACGGAAGGTCTTTTCGAAAAATCCCTCTAGTTCAAGGAAAAAGTGCCATTAGCTTATCGAAAGATTATTCGGGTAAAATCTTTGTTGGTTCATCATCGGAATTTGGATACTTAAACAAGGACGAATCTCAAAAAACACACTTTAAATCTCTTAAAAAGCTTATTCCCGGAAATAAGGAAATTAATGAAGTTTTCGACACTTATTGGTTCAACGATGCTATTTATTTCGCATGCTCACGAACGATTTACCGACTTAAAAATAAAAAAATAGAAAAGGTTAATGGTTTTTCAAAAACCTCCTTAATAGAAGATTTAGCTTTTTTAGACGGAAAACTCCTTTATTGGGAAAGCGGTAAAGGTTTAGGAGAGGTCGTTGGTTTAAATGCAAAAATTATTTTACCTGATTCTCAAACTGAATCCGTAAGAGAAATTCAACTCATCAACGACAAATATGCAATATTCGGAAGCTTCGGAGTTAAATTAATGGGCAATTCAGAATTGCCTAAGCAAACCTCATCCATCTTATCCAATGCTGACGTTTCCTCGGTTATCAAACTAAACAGAGATGCATTTTTAATCGGTACTGTAAAAAGAGGACTTTATTTAATGAACTCCAAAGGGAAATTGCAAAAAAACATCACAAAAAAACAAGGTTTGCAAGCGAATTTTATTCGAAAACTATTTCAAGATAAAGCGGGTAATATCTGGATTGCATACAATAACGGAATAGGAATTTTAAAATGGAGCTCACCCATACAATACATAACTAATGCACAAGGTTTTGATGGCATGGGTTACAGCGGAATTGTTTACAAAAACCAGCTTTTCATAGGGACTTCACGTGGCTTATATCGATTGGAAAATTGGAAAAACGGACTACAAAAAACTGAAAATTTTATCAAAGTAAATGGCATTCCTGAGGGAACCATTAACTACCTTCATGTAGCAAATGAAAAATTAATCATTTGCCAAGCTGCGGAAACATACACCTTGGAAAAAGACAAAGCCGTGAGAATATCTGATGGGTCTTGGTACGGGTCTTGGATTTGGAAAACCGCTGATAAATATGATAAAAACGAAGGTTTTGTTGGTACTTACGAGGGTATAGAACGATATCTTTTTAAAAACAATAAATGGATATATCAAGGACACATTAAAGGCTTTTTGGAATCCTCAAGAGTAATGGAAGTAGATGCNAAAGGTATAATTTGGTCGATACAAGGAAACAAAGGATTATATCGAGTTGAGTTAAACGAAAAAAGAGACTCTGTAGTTTCTTTAATAAACTACGCAGATAATACTATTTTTAAATCAGATGATTTCAACGACATTTTTTATTTTAACAATAAAATATACATTACCACCTTTCAGGGAATGTACTTTTTAAATAATGACTCCCTGGAAAAAGACACCTCATTTGGTAACATCAAAAAATATACGGAAAGAGCCAGAAAATACGACGAAAACAAACTTTATGGTATATATCAGGATCAAGCTTATCTTCTTGAGAAAAACAATGGATTTTGGGAAGTTGTCCCGAGCGAAGTGTCTTTTTCCAGAAGTAGTTTAGTTGGCTCTGCCGAATTTTTTAATAAAATTGCTCCTGGGACATTTCTTATGGGAACACAGGAAGGATTCGCTCTTTACAAACCCAAGGAAATAAAAAAGACCATTCCTTCAAAATGTTTAATTAGAAATATTGAAATTATCGGAGAATCACAGGATTCAATGCTTTTTTTTGGTAAACCAAAATCTCCCATTGAATTAGCTTATGAAAATCATAATCTTCGATTTACGTTTTCCATACCCGAATATGGAATATCGAATCAAATCGAATATCAAACACAACTCTATCAAAATAAAAAACACTCAATAGGTTGGCAAAATGTAAAGGAAGTAAATTACCGAGAGTTTACTAACCTAAAGGAAGGAAAGTATATTTTCGAGGTCAGAGCTAAAAAAGGAAATGTTGTTTTAGGTAATGAAACCTACATGTTTAAAATTTTACCCCCTTGGTATCGAACAAAGATTGCAAAAGGATTATACCTTTTGCTTGTGATTATTGGAGTATACTTCATTTACTCACGATTTAAAAAACAAGCCCTGAAATTTAAAGAAGAAAAAGAAAGAGAACTTGAGATAAAGGAAAAATTACATAAAACTGAAAAACTTGAAATAGAGTTAAAAAACAAAGACAATGAATTGGCATACATGGCTCTTTCATACACTCAAAAAAAAGAAATGCTGGCCACTTTGGAGAATAAACTGGATGTCCTATCCAAAGAGTTAGAGCACTCGGAAAAAATAAAAGTAAAATCACTTAAAAGAACTATTTCTTCAAGTATTGACGATGAGAGTAATTGGGAAAATTTTCAAATTCATTTTGATCAAAAAAACGACAACTTTTTTAAAAAGCTGAAAGACATTGATTCCAAATTAAATGAATCATATTTACTTTTTTGTTCTTATGTAAAAATGGGTAAATCCAATAAAGAAATTGCTGAATTAATGAACATATCTGTTGCTGCAGTCGAAAAAAGAAAATACCGTCTAAAGAAAAAATGGGGTTTGGAGAACGAAATCAGCTTTACCGATTATTTAAGAAGTCTTTAGTTTTTTAACTCTTCAGAAAATATACTCCTGAATAAGTGCGTTAAAAAGCAATAAAAATATGTTGTAAATTTATAGTGAATGAAGAATCTACCACTGTACCTATCTTTTTCCTTATTCATCGTTTTCGTGTCTTTATCAAGTGCGCAATCCGTTGGAATAGGCAAGTTTTATGACCATTTCCCCTACCATAACGGAAGTTCATTATGCGCTTCCAATGATAAAATATATGTTGCTTCAGGCCAGGCTCTTTTTACCTACGATTTATCAGACCATTCTCTTGAAACATACAGTAAAGTAAACAAACTTTCCGATTTAGGTGTTAGCTCAATTGCGTTTTCTGAAAAACACAACAGTGTAATAATTGGATATTCCTCAGGAAATATAGACGTGATTGTCAATAACCAGATAATTAACATCCCTGACATTAAAAGAACATTAATACAGGGGGTTAAATCCATTAACGACATATACATTCAAGAAGACTTTGCTTTTTTAAGTTCTGGCTTCGGTATTGTAAAACTTGATATTCAACGCCATGAGATAAAAGAAACTTATTTTATTGGTAATGACGGTTCAAATGTTTTTGTAAATGATTTGACCTTTTTTAAGGATACTATTTACGCAGCAACAAATAGCGGAATTTATATTGCTGATGAAAACAGTTCAAATCTTTCTAATTTTCAAAATTGGGGTAAGCTTAATATTTATTCCAGTAAAACAATCAATCAAATAGAGGCAAGCGACTCCATTTTGGTTTTAAATATTTCGACCGAAACATATAATCAAGATACTCTGGTTTCATACAATGGTAACGTTTGGGAAAATTTTGTTTACGAAAATTACAATTACAACGACATTCAAAATATCAATTATGAGAACGAAAAATGGCTTTTTTCATTCACATACAATGGAAATATCATAAATAATTTACTCCAGAGTGAAGGAAAAATATATGCTTATCAATTCGACTCAACCATGACGATAAAACCCAGAAAGATAATCTCAGGGAAAGAAAATGAATACTGGATCTCAGACGATATGCATGGACTTGTAAAAAGAAAAACCTCTTGGAATTTTGATATACTTTCACCTACTGGACCATACGATGACCTGTGCTGGAATTTAGATTTTGATGGTGATGCACTATGGGTTGCTTCTGGCTCTTTGACTCCAATGCTTAACAATCAATACCAAAAAAAAGGAGTTTATAAATACCAAAATAATTCATGGCATTCTTTCAATGGAGGTGCATACGACTCTCTATTTGATATTACATCAGTAAACATTAATCCTCAAAATACAAATGAAGTTTTTTTTGGTTCTTGGGGTAAAGGATTAATTAAAACCACGAATGGTGTGGTGAATGAAGTATATAATAAATTTAATTCAGGAATACAATCTCTTAACGCATATACCGATCACCAGATAGGGAGTTCTGTATTTGATGAAAATAACGTTTTGTGGGTAACTTGCTCTGGTTCCCCTGGTGCAAATGTTAACAACCCTCTCGTTGCTTTCGATGGTGAAGACTGGTTTACATACAACATGGACAATATGCTGGTAACTAATTCAAATGCAGGTGAAATCCTTGTAGATGCAAACGGCTTCAAATGGTTCATTTCAAAGGAAAATGGAATATTTGTTTTTGACGAAAATGGAACTCTTGAAGATAAAAGTGACGACCGAATCGCTCTAATTACAACTGGAGAATCAAAAGGAAATCTTCCCTCAAAATCTGTTCACGCTATAGCACAAGATCAGGATGGTAAAATTTGGGTTGGAACAGAAGAAGGTTTAACTGTAATAAACAGTACTTTCGGCGTTTTTGATGGACAAGTTGAAGCAAATCGAATTATAATTGAACAGGACGGATCATATCAATACTTATTGGAAACAGAAATTATTAATACAATTAAAGTTGATGGAGGAAATAGAAAATGGATAGGAACTGCCTCTGGAGGAGTTTACCTCGTAAGTGAAAATGGACAAGAAACCATTCATCATTTCACTGCTGAAAACTCAGCCTTAATATCCAATACAATATTTGATATTGAAATATTTGGTTCAACAGGAGAAGTTTTCTTTGCAACCGATAAAGGTCTTATTTCATTTGTTGGTGATGCAACCGATGCAAATGAATATACCGGCCCAACCTATGCGTATCCAAATCCTGTTCGACCCGATTATGAAGGGTTAATCGGCATAAAGGGATTGGTAGAAAATTCAGAAGTTAAAATTACCGACATCACAGGAAATGTTATCTACGAAACTATGAGTGAAGGGACAACAGCAACATGGGATGGAAAATCTCTCAACGGTGAGAGAGCTCAAACTGGTGTTTATGTTGTTTTCTCTGTGAGCGATGACGGTCGTCAAAAAGAGGTTGCAAAAATTCTTTTTATCAACTAAGCTCTTAAAAAATTACTTTCTCTTATCTTTACAAACTGTTTGTAAAAACAACGGCTCCGTAGTTCAACTGTCCTTNNAGGATTTAGTCGCTCTACGAAACCAAAACCGGCTCCGTAGTTCAACTGAATAGAATATCAGATTTCGGCTCTGAGGGTTGGGGGTTTGAATCCCTCCGGGGTCACAAATAAAGAAGGGTAACTAATTGTAATAGATTATGTTACCCTTTTTTAATTTTTATAATTACCCACCATTTTACCCACATATTAAGTTTTACTATCAAATTTTAGTGATTTATTAAGAATGCGTAACAACAAAAACAGAGTATTAAAGTATGTTTTTAGGTCATGGAAAGATGAAAAAATACAACCTCATCCCAGATTAAGATTAATAAGTCCATTTTTATTTAGGTATTAATATACTTATTTGCTCTTTCTTTACTTATCAGTTATTGTTTTAATTTAGTTCTATGAAAAAGTTAATTATTCTGTTTTCGTTTTTTTATTGCTTAGTAGGTTGTAAAAATTTTAATAATTATTACAACAGAGGAATTGCATATCATGATTTAGGCAAGTATCAAGACGCAATTGACAATTACAGTAGAGCAATTAAAATTAATCCTGATTTTGCAGAGGCATATTACAACAGAGGACATGCATATGGTAAATTAGGCAATTATCAAGACGAAATTGATGATTATACTAGAGCAATTAAAATTAATCCTGATTATGCAAGTGCATACAACAATAGAGGTATTGCATATCATGATTTAGGCAAGTATCAAGACGCAATTGACGATTTCAGCAGTGCAATTAAAATTAATCCTGATTATGCAGGTGCATATTACGGCAGAGGACTTGCATATGGTAAATTAGGCAAGTATCAAGACGCAATTGACAATTACAGTAGAGCAATTAAAATTAATCCTAATGATGCAGATGCATATTACAACAGAGGAAATGTATATTACTATTCAGAAAAGTATCAAGACGCAATTGATAATTTCAGCAGTGCAATTAAAATTAATCCTGATTATGCAGGTGCATTTCACGGCAGAGGACTTGCATATGGTAAATTAGGCAAGTATAAACTTGCAATTAATGATTGCAGTAGAGCGATTAAAATCAATCCTAATGATGCAGATGCATATTACAACAGAGGAAATGTATATTATAATTCAGAAAAGTATCAAGATGCAATTGATGATTACAGCAGTGCAATTAAAATTAATCCTGATTTTGCAGATGCATATAACAACAGAGGAGTAGTCAAAGAGAAATTAGGACAAGATTATTGTGATGACTATGAAAAAGCCTGTGAACTAGGTGACCAAGAGGCCTGTTCATGGTTCTCATCACAGTGCAAATAACTACCCCTTTCCTTCTGGTACATTATAAATAATCTTAATAGGCTCTACTAACAGGTTTTCATTCCTGTTTAAATTTACTGACTGTTCATAGTACCCCCTTCTTTTACCCTTTGTCTTTAGTAAGTATATTATTGCGGTTGTGTTATTGGCTTTTTTGGTTCTATTAAAAATTGATGAAAAGATTGGACAAAAAAGCGGAATCAAATTATTGAATCCGCTTTTAAAAAGAATAACACTACTTATTTACCTCAACAAATTTGGTTTTAAAATCAGTATCTACTTCTAAGATTCCCGTAATGAGTTTTTCTTTTAATTTATCATTTAGTGACTTGTCTCCTTTGACATAATAAGTCGGACTGAATAGGGAGTATACATAAAGCTTATCATTTTTAAAATCAAACATAAAAGGGTATTCTTTTATGTATTCACTTTGTTTTGCAATTGGAATTTGAGATATTTTTATCTTATCATCCGCAGTAACTTTTAACGTCAGAAAAAAATGCCACTTTTTAAACGNTTTTCTATCACATACACAAGCATTTATCTCTCTCGCAGCTATTAGCAGATATTCTCCTTTTGATGTTTTAAAAACATTCAATTTACTACGACCATCCACATCATTAAGACAAAGAGAATTCGTTACTCCTTTCTTCAAATTACTTTCAGGATTGCTCCATTCATCGAGACTCGTAACCTTCCCATTAGCAATATCGATTAATCTAATGATAGAAACCGAATTCAAATGGAAATCAGATTTAAAATCCTTGTAAAACATAATCAATTTTGAATGCTGCCCAGGTAAAAATCTAGCATATTGTAATTTTTCACTTTTTTCTTTAGAAGCAATTAGAATTTGATTGTTGTCAACCTTGTTTATTTTTAAATCCCAGGTAAAACTCTCGGCATACTCATCAACTGCTTTCTTTGCTCTAAAATTAGTATAAGAAACTAAAACACTTATTTTGTCTTTAGCAAAAGAAACATCTCTAAATCTAAATAGAGCACCCGATTTCTTTTTCTTATTTAGTCTAGAATTGGTTAAATCAATCTCTTTCAATTTTTTTAAACTTCTATCAAAAACAACAATTTTTAGCGGTAGTTTTGGTCTGCTTATGATGATTTCTTCTCCCGCTTGTAAAGCCTTTGATTGAACCACGGCAAATTTTGAGCTGTCTTCATTAAAAAAGATACCCGCAGTATAATAAGCTTTTTTGTTGTCAAAATCCGTAGCCATTAAGGAAACGCTACTTCCTACCGGCTTCCAGTTTGAATCATATTTTTGCGCAACATAAAAGGCCATGTTGTCAAAATTATTTCCGTCCGGATTCCATAGGCCAGCCCACCCCTCTCCAAACGTGTCATAAATTATAAAAGCACCATCTTTTCCATCCGAATAAACATTCCCACGAATAGCCCCTTTTGATTTTTTAAAGGGTTTAGAAACGGCGAATTTCCTTATGTCCTTCCCTGTTGAAACACTAGCAACATGCATTTGTTCATCACTCCCATAATAGAATATTTCGTTTCCTCGCTGAATGGTTGAATTTTGATCTCCACTTTTGAAGTAATCAATCTTCTGAAAAGTTATTTCTGCTGTTTTGGAATAATCCTGAGCATTTATACATAAGGATCCCAACAAAAATAAAGAAGCTATCAAAGGTTTAAACTTAATATCCATAGTTTATTTAATTTGTGTTTTTAATTTTTTATAAACGTGATGTAAGAATACATACTTTTAAATAATGAACAAAAAATAAAACGTTACATTTTATTTTTCGAATCTCAAGTATTTTGTCCTACTAAAACATGAAGTTTAAATTTAAGGAAAAAGAACAGTAAAAAACTCTTTAAAATACTGCACAAAAGCATATAAACCGACCCTCAAAAAGTTCGAACTTTGAAAAGTAAAGGGAGCTAAAAGCTCAGCTTATACTGGTTTTTTTATTTAAACCCTGAGCTCTTACTCAAAACAGATTCACAAATAATTTTAATTAAATCCGCAGCTAAAAGCGCTGTGCTTTGATTTATATCGTAAACAGGGTTCATTTCAGCAATATCGCATGANATGACTTTTTTACTGTTGAAAATGTGGTNNATCAGCTCAAGTNCAAATTTTGGTTGGAAGCCGATNGGAGANGCCGCACTAACGCCNGGNCAATATGCTGANGAAAATCCATCNAGATCAATNGTNAGATAAATGCAATCTACCTCATCCATAAATGCTTNNANTGTTTTTTTNATTTGNGNNATGTTATCCAAAGTNCANNCCTCCATGGGNATATACTGTACGTTTAATNTTTTGGCTGTNTGGTACAATTCNGCTGAATTGGAGTTTTCTCGAATACCAATNGGNAAGTAGTGAAATGTNTTGTTTTGTGTTTTAAGTANCNNACTAATTTGATTGAAAGGAGTTCCGGAGTTTCCTCCATTATGGAAAGGCCTCAAATCAAAATGAGCATCCAGGTTTATAATGCCAACAGTACCTTTTATTGCGTTGTTTATTCCCAAAAAATGACCGTATGCGATATCGTGCCCTCCTCCAATAACTAGTGGGAAATTGCCCTGCTTCAATTCCTTTTCCACCCTTTTACCCAGTTCTTGCTGTGTTTTTTCCAGATTCCCATCTTCACAGGTAATATTTCCTTTATCTGTAGCTCGTGGAGGAAGTTTCCCCATACATTTTCGTATGGCGTCCGGCCCATCTTTGGCACCAACTCTTCCGTTGTTCCGTCTCACGCCTTCATCACAGGCATATCCTATTATGACCACCTTTGAATTATTCATTTTGTTTTTCGCCGTTGATGTAAACACTATCGATGTGATTCGTTCCGAAAGCATAAAAAAGGTATGGATACGAATTGATTTCTTTTGTTAGTATTAAGTTCGCTCGCTTCCCAACAGTAATACTGCCCACTTCTTTTTCCAGTCCCATTGCATAAGCCCCGTTGAGGGTAGCTGCATTAATGGCTTCCTCCGGTGTCATCTTCATCTTTATACATCCTAAAGCGGCTACCTGATTCATATTGCCCGAAGGTGCTGAGCCGGGGTTGTAATCGGAAGCCAATGCCAGCGGTAATCCTGCGTCAATAAGGGCTCTTACCGGAGTAAAAGGAATGCCTAAGAAATGAGAACAATTGGGTAAAGCCACGGGTATGGTGGAGGTGTTTTTAAGCGCTTCAATATCTTCCAGGCGAACCACTTCTAAATGGTCTACCGATAACGCATTGTATTTCACGCCTACTTGTACGCCTCCAATAGCGTTGAATTGATTGACGTGTATTTTTGGAATGAGCCCGAGTTTTTGTCCAGCTTCTAAAAGAAGCGCTGTATCTTTTGCACTGAAATAGCCTTTTTCGCAAAACACATCGATGTATTCTGCCAGCTGTTCTTTTGCGATAACGGGCAGTATTTTATCTATGAGGAGTTTTATGTAGCCTTGTTTATTGTTTTTGTAATCGGCAGGTAAAGCGTGGGCACCTAAAAAAGTGGCTTTAATGGGTAGTTTGTGATTATTTTTCAGCTGTCGAATGACGCGCAACATTTTTAGTTCGGCTTCAACGGTTAACCCGTATCCTGATTTTATTTCTATGGCTCCTGTTCCCTGAAGAATCACCTCTTCAATCCTTTTTTTTCTTTCAAGATAAAGCTGTTCCTCCGATGCTTTTTCCAGTTGTTTGGCTGAATTC
>PBEC01000005.1 GCA_002717515.1 Flavobacteriales bacterium | reverse complement strand
AATAAACTCATCAATTTCTCACTTGATGAAGAAGGTCGAATTAAAGTAGCATAAGGAAATGAATAATAGAATCAAAAGGCAAATACTAGAGGCAGACATGGTTGAAAATGATGACTTCTTCTCAAGTGGTTTTAATTGGACAAAAGTAGTTTCAGATGAAGGCTTGATTATGAAAGTCTTACTAAAAGGAGAGGAGGAGCATTTCGAATTGTTACAAGACTTGTTTGATAATCGGAAAATAAGATGGTTTTGGGAACATCTAATCACTTCCGGTGAAGCAACAAAAGGAAATGCTATTAGAAGTGGGAACTTCTTCTTTTCCATTCCAAATATTGACGAATACATAAACACATTAACTAACAGAAAATAAAAAATAGAATATGATAATAATTCAAAAATTTAAGGAATTTACTTACTGGGATTTAAGTGATAAACTTAGATATTACTGGCATTGGTGCAAGGAACCAACTGGAATAGTTAGATTCTTGGAGTTTTTTGAGAGAATACCATTTTTGAATCTAGCAATATTATTTATCAAGCCCTTCTATGTGCTTTTTGAATACATGTTTAAATTGCAATTAACAGTGATAATGTTCGCTTTAATCTTCTCACCATTCATTGTTCCTTTCATATTTGTTCGATTTGGGTTAAGAAAAACATTTTCAAATGATTACATATCCTATGGAATAGCAATAGGCTTGTCTTTTATAATTGGAGCTTTATTGTATTATGTTAAAGGGCTTTACATTAGGTCGCGGGCCAATTTTAGAAAAACTAGTAGCTTGTATTTTGTTGTACTATTAGTTTTAACTTGTGGATTACCAACCTTTTTAGGTTTCTATGGAATAAGTCGTTCTGTTTGGGATTCACAATTGGAGGTTTATTGGCAATACCTTATCATACTAGTTGTAACATTGCTTGTAGGGGTTGTATCTTACTTGTTTTATGAACCAAATAAGGGAACCTCATTATGGATTTACAATTGGGCATTTAATCTAGGTTTTAATAGGTCATTTTTTGAACATTAAAATTTAACCATAAAATACACCGTAATCCATACAATTGGAGAATCTAAATTTTACTCTATTAGCTTTGAAAGGATTAATTGCCCTTTCTGGTTCACAATTGAATCCGACATGTTTTGTCAAGCAATTCAGCAAGCAAATTACTATTATAAAGAAAGGTTTAATGCAGAGTTTTGGGAAGAGATGGATAATCTATAAAAGGAGTATTAACCAGTTTATAATCTCTTGATAAAACAGAACAATTTATAAACATTGTTTCATTGATGCTAGTTATGTGAATCAGAAATAAAAATGATTTTAATAGTGGGGTTAGGAGCTTATATTGAAGTCTATGGTCGTGAATTTTTCTTTTGGGCATACTTTTGTTGGGTGATTTTTTCCTAGAACCGCCATTCCGGTTCCTCCATTAATAGTCTTGTATTCAGTAACTAAGTCAGCAAAATAATTTACATCAATATAATGCCAATTAATAAAGTTCCTGTCTTTCTGATTGTCAATTTCCCTTACAATATAAAAGTAAGGTATGTGTAATGGATTAGCAAAGCTTGTCATGGATTCTAGTCTTCGAGTATCCATACCAAAGCCATTCGGTTTTCTCTTTGATAAATCCTTTTCTTTAATTTCTAAGAAAGAAAATTTCCCATTCTTTTTTACAATTAAATCAATATCAACAGGTATTCCTCTAACATAGTTGTACCCTATGTAATAGTCTAATATTACTCTGTTTGATAGTAGATTTAGTAATTCATCTTTGCTAAAGTCTTTTAAAACATCGTTTGATACTACGGTATTATTTAATTCTTGACTAGGCTTATTAAAGTTTTTCTTTTTAGTGAAATTTTTTAGAAATTCACTAATAGGAACCTGTTCAAACTTTTTCCTTTCTATATTCCAGGAAAATGTTTCTAAATTAGGTATGTATACTGAACCGTTTATAGAATCAATAATTTGTCCTGAATTTAAAATCTTAAAGTAAAAATGTTTTTTTACTTCCGATTTTGAAATTGTAGAGAAAACTTCTTCATAGTTAGTATGCGGCTTTGAGTCTACTATATAATGGATAGAGCTTTTATCGAAAGCCTCACCCTCTTTATCTGTTGGTAAAAATGTACCACCATTAAATATCGTCCTATTAAGATGTTTTCTTTTTTCTAAAAGTGCTGGGAATTCAATTTCAGCCCTAAAACCAATAATTCTTTTTTCAAATGCATTTTTTGCTTTTTTTACCTTTTCTGTATTATTTGGGTCTGAACTCCATACATTTTCGGAAATTAAAACAGAAATTGAATTAATCAGCTTTTCTTTAGATACTTCCATAAGGACTTTTAAAATTAAAAATATACATTTCAATTTTTTAATAAATTGAATTAATTTAAAAGTTTTATAATTATCGTTATGGCAGAAATATTTCTTGACAATGAAACACTTTTTATTCGAAATAATGATTTAATTGAAAAACTGTCTTCACTAGAAGTATTCTCGCTTTTTGTAAGAAAAAGGAATCTTGGGAAAATTAATTATTCAGATATTAAAATTCCTGATAGAATAAAAGAAATTAAGTTTAGAAAAAAGCCATCACATTTAATAGTAAGCCTTGAATTAGACGATGAACAAAAAGTAAAAGTGAGTTGTTGCTTGGGAGGTGTGCAATTATATGGGAAATTATCTCATTTAGATTTAAGAAAAATTGTCGATAACGAATATGTTATAATCAATAATGAGTGGATTCCTATTTCTGAAGAGTCAATTCAAGACAATCTTAATCTATTAAAAGATTCTGATTTCTCAACTAAGACCATAAGTTTTGGTAATGTTTTTAATTACTTAGGTTTGTTTAGTTCCCCATTTTTAGATTCTACTGAATTATCCTTTAAGATTCTAGAAGAGGTAAAAGTTTCTCAATATTCTGATATACAAGAAAAAGATGGGATTTTTAGAATTGAATTGTATGATTATCAGAAAGAAGGATTGAAATGGTTGAAGTTTTGTTCGTTAAATGGTATTGGAACTATTTTAGGAGATGATATGGGGTTGGGTAAAACAGCCCAAGTAATCGCATTTATTTGTTGGGGGATAGAGAATAACCTTTTCGATAACTATTTAATAGTTGTACCTAGTACTTTGCTTGAGAATTGGAGAAGAGAATTTCTCTTTTTTACGGATAATAAAGTTGAACCTTATATTCATCATGGCGCTAACAGGACAGGACTTAGGCGCGTGTTGGAAAATGAAAAGATTGTCCTAACTACATATTCGTTGATAATAAATGATTCGGCTCTGTTTGGTAGTATCAATTGGGGAGCTTGTATCTTAGATGAAGCGTCATTAATCAAAAATTATCAGGCGGAGAGGACGATTGCTATTAAATCAATTCCTTCAAAAGTTAGAGTTGCAATGACGGGAACACCTGTAGAAAACTCATTGTTGGACCTATGGTCTATTTCTGATTTTTGTAATGAAGGATACCTTGGTTCGATTGAAGAATTTAAAGATGTGTATGTTGATCAGACTGTTGAGCAAAATTTAGGTAATGTAAATCTAGAAAGATTAAAGAATCTGACTTCAAATATAATGCTTCGAAGAATGAAGATTGATATTCTTGATAGTCTTCCAGATCGGATTGATATTCATCAGGCAATCAAACAAGGGCCATATGAATTTGAGAAATATCACGAACTAAGAGATGAAATTCTCTCAAGGTCAGATGGCGGGGCTGTAGTGTTCGAGCTGATAAGGAAACTATATCGTTTTTGTTCTCACCCACTATTAGTAGATGGGATAACTGATGTAGGTATTACTGAATTGACACAAAAAAGTGTGAAGTTTTCAAGGACATTAGAAATATTAAATGAGATTAAAGAGAAAGGTGAAAAGGTTTTGATTTTTTCTGAAATTATAGATATGATTGATCTTTTCAAGCTAAGTTTAAGCTCGTTCTTTGGGATAAAAGTGTTTAATATTGATGGAAGGGTTCCTGTAAGTGAAAGACAAGAAAGTATTGATGAGTTTTCTAAACAGGATGGATTTGCTGTAATGGTTCTTAATCCAGTTACAGCGGGGATGGGGTTAAATATAACATCAGCCAATCACGTCATACATTATACTAGGCAATGGAACCCTGCTCTTGAGGAGCAAGCATCAGCAAGAGCCTACAGGAATGGGCAGAAAAAAGGAGTTAATATTTATTATCCATATTATGTTGAAACTATTGAAGAAACAATTGATAATAGATTGAGGCAAAAATTTCAATTATCTGAGTCTGTAATTGAAGTAACTTCTAATAACACTGACGAGCTAGAGTTTTTATATGAAATATTAAAAAAAGATAAATATGAGTAATAATGATTTTTCACCAAGTCCAGCAAGGCTGGTAGAAAGTTTAAGAGACACAGGATATTCTTTACCAATGTCCATTGCAGATATTATTGATAATTCAATTGCGGCAGGTGCTTCTAAGGTAAGGTTGGATTTATTCGCTGAATATGATGGAGAGCTAAAATTAAGGTTGTTAGATGATGGGCATGGGATGGATGAGCAAAGCCTTATTGATAGCATGAAGTATGGTTCTAAAAAAAGAGTGAATCCGAAGTCCTTAGGTAAGTTCGGGATGGGCTTAAAAACAGCTTCTACTGCGTTTTGTAGGTCTTTAACAGTCGTGTCTAAAAAGGAAACTATTAGTGCAAGACAATGGGATTTAGATACGATTATTGAAACAGATGAATGGCAATTATTAACTCCTGAAGTTGATGATGAGGACTTGAGCTTGTTTTCAGAATTTATCGGTGCCGAATCTGGAACAATGGTTGTTTGGGAGAAAATAGATAGGCTAATCAAGTCTAAATCTAGGGTTACTGCTGAAAAACAATTAACTAAGATAGTTTCTGACTTAAAAAAACATTTATCTGGGGTGTTTGGACGTTTTATAGATTCTAATAATTATGATGAAGAATCTGTTGAGATTATTGTTAATGGTGATGTTTTAACGCCATGGGACCCATTCTGTTATTGGATGGAGAAAGGTCGAGTAGAAAGAGAGATAAATAACCTTAAGATTAATATAGAAGGAGAGGAACATGATGTTGCTTTTAATGTCCATATACTTCCAAATAAAGCAGATATGGATGAAAAAGAACAATTAAGGGCCAGGTATAAGAATGAGGCATTAGAGAATCAAGGGTTTCATATTTATAGGGAAAATAGATTGATTTTTTCTGGGGGATGGCCAAATAGGATGTTTGCAAGGGAACCGCATATGAATCTTTTAAGAGTAGAATTAAATTTCACTCATGAGATTGATGAGTATTTTCAAATAGATATTAAAAAATCAGGAATTGTTTTACCAACAGATTTATTTGCAGAATTAAAAGATAGTTTGACCCCATTGAGAAGGGAGGCTAATAGGAGATATAGGACCGGTAAGGCGTCAGAAACTTCAAATAAAGCCAAAATCAACGATATTCATGCTAATTCTAATAAATCAATTGCAAAACATTCTGATAGTACTGTTAATTCTAAAATAGCTAATCAGAATCCTGATAATAATACGGCAGAAGTTGAAAATAAATTTGGGAAAGTCACAATTAAAATTCCAATAGAAGAAAAGGAGTCAGATGTTTCGGTTGAGACCAAAGATAGTTTAATGGACGGTGTATTGTGGCAATATGCAATAATGAATGGTAAACATGGCGTTCATTTAAATGGAGCTCATGAATTTTATAAAAGGTTTTATTTGAATAATATTGAAAATGTAGTTCTTACTCAAACAATGGATTTTCTTTTTTGGAGCTTAGCTGAAGCTGAATTGTCTTGCGTTGGGGATTCAGCAAAAAGGAATTTTGAAGAAATGAGGTTTGCAGTTTCAAGGATTTTAAGACAGTTGGCAGAAGAGTTGCCTGAGGCGGACAATGAATAATGATTTTAAAAAGGTATTAAACTCTATCTTATCAAGGACAGGAATTAATTTTAATTACCGAGTTATTCCTGATACCCAAACTCAATTGACTTTAGAGTTAAGAGACTCAAATTTAGAAAGAGGAATAGGGTATTTGGTTTATGTAAGGCTATTAAACGCTCGGATTTCTGTTGAGATAACTTATGAAACAGTTGCGAGACAGATTTTAGAATATTCGATTTTAAGTCTAAAGGAGAATGTAGTTGCAATCCAGAGCTTTGTACAAAGCAATGAATTAATTCGTGAATTAAGCTTTGTTTCTTCACAAAAGAATATAGAATATCAGGAGTTAATGGAAATTGATGGAGAGGGATTAAATGACCTTAAAATCCTCATGTTTTCTAAATTAATAGATTTGACAAACAAGGAGAATGCTTTGTCAAAAATATTTGAAGTGATTACACCTTTAGTTTTATTTATTTTTCCATACGAGGAAGATAGTTTGGGTGAAGTAGAAGGTGGAGAGCATAATGTTAATCAAACGAAGTATGAAAGGTCCAGAAAGAATCGAGCGCTTTGTTTGTCTTATCATGGATTTGATTGTAAGGCTTGTGGCTTAAATATGGAAGAAAAATACGGAGAGCTGGGTAAGGAGTTTATTCATGTTCACCATGCGAAACCAATTTCTTCAACTGGTGAAATAAAAATTAATCCCATTAATGATTTGATCCCTTTGTGTCCAAATTGTCATAGTATTGTTCACAGGGTAAATCCCCCAATTGAAGTATCTGAATTAAAAAATATTTTAAATGATTCAAAAAAATAAATACGACTTTAAGAATTTCTTGTTGTCAGAAAAGCGTGAATATCATCAAGATGATCTTATTTTTTGGAGGAATAATATACCTCTACCTCTTGATTTAATTTATAGGTTGTTTGAAGATAGATATTTGCTAATTAGTCTATATCTTGACCACATTTTTGCATCTCTTATCTATTTCAAGATAGATTTGAATATTGAGGATTATATAAGTGTAGAACTACTACCAGACAAAAAGTATGTAATAAAAAATGAGATTGAAATCAAATCGAAAATAGAAGCTTTTTTGAACCAAAACCCTAGTGTGGATGATGTGTTTAAAAAAGTTGTTTTAATAGTTGGGATAGAAGATTATGATTTAAATACTGAGAACCTTTTTGATGCACTTTGTCATGCAGGCAAAAAATATTCTAGGATATATGTGCCCAATGAGGTTAAAGAGGTTATTCAAGAAAGTTATATATCGTTTTTTAATAAGGTAGGGACGAATCAGAAGGATATGTTTGGAAATGTGGTTTGTGATCATTTTGGGATTTACAGAAGTGGTTTGTCTGATGCTTTTGCTTCAATATTTACAGATTTACTTTCTTTTCAAATTCTTAATAAGAGTAGTAAATCAATTGGAAAGTCATTAGTGAAGTTTAAGACTAAGCACAAAAAAGAAAATACTGAAAATGAAATAGAATATGTAGACTCTTTAGGAGGTAAGATTTGGGAGCCTATGTATAAGAACGGAAAGGTTGGGATTAGATTAAATAGAAATCATCTTTTTATTGATACCCTTACCGAAGAGGAGGTAGCTAAAATCACTCCTTTGTTACTGAGTTTGAGTGAAGAAGAATTTAATTCTTTTAGTGACGTTAAAACAAAAGTTTTAGAAGAAATGAGGGAGTCGATTTCAAGATCAACTCGTTTAAAGCTCGAGATCTAATAGTTGTTTTTTTACTTCCTTCGCAATACTTGTAACAACTGGTACTGATACACTATTTCCGAATTGTTTATAAGCTTGGTTATTAGATACTGGAATTTCAAAAAGAGCGCTTTTATTATTTTTAAGGGCATTATATCCTTGTAGTCTAGCTGCTTCTATAGGGTGGAGTTTTCTTGGCCTCTTATTTAAATGAGTCTGATCAATCAATATTTCACTACCATCCTTATAATATCTTGCTGAAATTGTGCTAGTATATTCAGAATCTTTGTTGAAAAGGGAATAACCAAAACCATTTCCCTTTGTTTTATGTTGTTCTTTTCGACGTTGGTGTCCCTCCCATAAACGTTCTGAAATTGTATAGGATTTTTTTTCTTCCCTTTCTCTTTTGTCTAATTCCTCATCAGAAAGAAGAATGTCTTCAAGCTTTGTTTTAAGAGCAGTTGTTTTTAGTTTCTCTTTTTCTAGTATTGGTTTTCCTTTTTTGTCAAGTCCATATGGGAAGTTAAAAGATTCTTTTTTAACAGGGATTTTATCTGAATACCAAGCTATAATAAATATTCTTTCCCTATTTTGAGGTACTCCAAAAAATTTACTATTCAATACTTCGGCTTTAACTGTATAGCCTAAATCCTCTAAACAATTTTTAATAGTAGAATAAGTACGTCCTTTATCATGATTTTTAAAGCCTTTGACGTTTTCAAGAATTAAAACTTTAGGGATGTCACCTTTGCCTTTAGATGCTTCATCAATTTTTGTACGAACTATTTCCTGAATGTTGAAGAATAAAGTACCTCTGGTGTCTGCAAAACCTTTTTTATGTCCTGCGTTTGAGAAGGGTTGACAGGGAAATCCTGCACAAAGAATATCAAAATTGGGGATGTCTTTGTAATCTAGGTTAGGGTCGGTAATGTCTTCGTTGAAATAACCATCCTTAAATATTTCTGGAGAAGTTGATTTATAGTTTTCAAAATATGTTTGTCTTGCGAACTTATCCATTTCAGATGCAAATACGCATTTACCATTAATTGAATGAATAGCTTGGTGGAACCCTCCAATTCCTGCAAATAGATCAATGAATCTTATTTCTCTTTTCATAATAATCTTTTCAATAAATTTTGCTTTTTTCTTATTAGAATCAATAATTCTTCGATTTCAAAATCTCCGTTAATTAATTCGGCAATTTTTTCTGCAATATATTCTTTGTTCTTTTTAGAAAAATCTAGACTATATATTTTACATAATGCTTCAATATGATGACTCTTGAAATTTCTTTCACCTCTTTCCATTTTGCTAAGGATTGCTTGGTCTAAACCTAACACAGAGGCAACTTCCTTAAGAGTTAATCCCCTGTCTTCTCTTGATTTTCTTAATAAATCCCTTAGTAACACGGTTTGTTTTTTGACAAAAAAAGTCAAAAAAAGTCTTTTGGCAAAATAAATCAATAAGTAAATTGATTTTTAGAGATAAGTCTTTGTGAATGTTCAAAAGGTTAAAAAGTTGATTGAGAAAAACAATGATATCTTGTTAAATAGTATGAGTATTGCTTTGTCTGAGGATTTAATCAACTTAATCGTAGTAAACGGCGATGATAAAGACTTTGAGTTACTTGAATTGGTAAAGGATAAACAAAAGTTCCGAGCACTTGTTGTAACAGAATTTCTTAAACTCAATTCCAACTCAGTTTTAGATGATTTGAAATTAATGGACGATGATTCTCCTTTCCAAATGATAAAAAACAAGAACCAAAAGAATACCCAGAAGCGTTTAGATTTTTAGCACCTCTTTTTTCGCCGATTTAAGTTGGCTAGTTGTTCGTCCACTTTTTGCTCGAGAAAGTTAGGGCGACCATTCATAATCCAGTCCTCAATTTGTTTCCTTGAAAAAGTAAGAGGTCTACCACGAGAAACATAAGGCATTTCCATTTTAGAGACTTTGGAGTAAACGGAATTTTTTGAAAGCTTGGTTAATTCAGCAACCTCGTCAATATACATCACATCTGATTTGGTTTCTTGAATTTGATAAATGTTAGGCTTTTCATTTTGAACTTCTCTTATAGAATCTTTGATGATTTCTTTTAAGTCAGCTACAGTTAGGTCAATAATTCGGGTATTTAAATCGAACATTTTTTCCTTAAAACTACATCTGATTTTCTAAACCCTTGAATATCAGATGTAGTTATGTAGTTGTAGTGAAGTCGAAAATCTGAACTTTTAAATTTCTGGAAGTTCGCTAACAGATTCTTTATCATCTAAAAGTCCAAGCGATTTCATATAACGTTCAGTCATTAAAATACTGGAGTGACGGCACATCTTTTGAATCTTACGAATATCCTTTTCTCTTTTGTACCAATTGACAACTGCTGTATGTTTGAATCCATACATTGTGTGGTCAGTCTCTAAATTGAAATGATTTCTAACTTTTCTGAATCGTTTACCCATGAAGTTTTCGCCCATTTTTTCTTTGGCAGGTTCTTCGTATCCTCCAAATAAATAAAAGTCACTTGGGTACTTGTCCAGTTCCATTTCTTCAATTACTTTTCTAAGTGCAGGAGCAATTGGAACAATATCTCGCTTTTTAGTTTTACTTACCGTTCCTTGTACCCATATCAAGTCCTTTTTCAAATCAATGTCTCCAACTTTCATTCTGCGAAGTTCAGCTGGTCGCATAAAGGAATAGTAAATGAAACAAATGATTTTCCAGAGATAAGGGTCTGTTTTAAGAATGAATTCTTTTAACTCGGCTACTTGTTCGTTGGAGTAGGGTTTGTTTTTGGTTCCGTAATCTTCAGGAAGCTTTTCAATTTTGATAAAAGGATTCTTAACATCATCATCAATCCATTCTTGTTTCAAACATTCATTATAGAAAGTTTTAAGTACGCCAAGGGCATTGTTATGCGTTTTAGGAGCATTCTTTTTATCTACAATTAAGTGAGTGAAATACTCCTGGGCAATTTTGTGGTTGAGTTCACCTAACCACTTATTATCCCAATGGTATTTTTTTAGCCAATCTAAAAACGAGTTGAGTGTGTTCCTGTAAAATCGGAGTCCTCGGCTATACAATTGCTTTGATTCTTTGAATCTTAAAAATTCATCAACTGCTTGACGAATGGTGAGTACTTTTTTCTCGGAGTCGTCAACTTCAAACTTTCTAACCTTTTGCTCTTTTTTTCGGTCGATATGAAAGCCATCAGATAGCAACTTGTTGATTTGTTTGACAGTGTCCTTAGCATATGCTTTTTGAGAAGCATGGGTTTTGTATTTAGCAGGAATGTATAATCTTTTTCTTACAAGGTCATTCTTTTGAACATCCCACACATAGTACATGATATAGTTTCCTTTAGCTCCAGTTGATTCAACATAGCGGGCTTTTTTAAATGGAAACATATCGTCAAATTCTGCTTTTGGTACTAAGTTAAATTTAAGGTTTACTGACGACTTTGGTGACGACCAGTGACCCCTAGAAAGTGAAAAAGCCTCATAACTCATTGAGTTACAAGGCTTTATTTTCGTCGGGGTGGCAGGATTCGAACCTGCGACCTCCTGCTCCCAAAGCAGGCGCGATGACCGGGCTACGCTACACCCCGAGGTTTTCCTAGTGTTTAACACACTATAAAAAGGGACGGCAAAGATAGGTCAATTTTTCATTTGAGCCAAATTATTAATTTAAGAATTCGTTTTTATTAAAACCTTGAAACAAAAGTTATGAATTGTTAGTAATTACACGCATGAGTCTTAAACAAATGAAATGTGTTTTAATAGATGACGAACCTATGGATTTAATGGCTTTGTCTGAACTAATGAGTACTTATGATGAGATCGAAATAGTTGGGAAATTTCACAACCCTATAGAGGCAAAAGATTTTGTCAATAAAAGTAAGGTCGATGTCATAGTGCTTGACGTTGAAATGCCTGAACTGAACGGTATAGATTTTATAAAGTCAATTAAAAATGTTGAACACATTATATTAATTAGCTCGAACAAAACATATGCAGCGGAATCTTACGATTACAACGTTACAGATTACATTGTAAAACCCATTAGTAAAAAGCGATTGGGCCTGGCTATAGAGAAAGTGAAGTTAGTTGATGACAGCATTAAAACCTCGTCCAACAGAGATTTTGCATTTGTAAAAGACGGCACTAAAATAATACGAATTGATTTTAAGGAAATTTTATTTATTGAGGCTTTAGCCGATTATGTCCAAATTAATACAGAGCACGGAAGGTATACTGTTCTTGCAACAATGAAATCTATGCAAGCAAATTTACCTGAAGATGATTTTTTTAGAATTCATCGATCCTATATTGTCAGAAAGGACAAAATAAGAGTGATTGAAGACAATATGATTTTAATGGAGACCAAAAATATTCCAATTAGTAGATCATCCAAACAAGAGTTTTTTAACACGTTTAATTTTCTATGATGATGGATGAAATTAAACTTCTTGTTATTGAGAATAGTCTTGCTAATCAGAAAAAAATCAAGAAGGCCCTAAAAAATTCATTCTTTCTTGTGAATGCAGATTATGCAGTTGACCTTTCAGAGGTTACTGAATTATTTGGTCAAAAAAAATGGGACATAGTTATTACAAATTTTAGTCATAAAAATCCAAATTATACTGATGTATTCAATTTTTTCAAAAAAGACAAGCTACTGAAAACATCAATCATTTTTGTTTTAAATAAAAGAAATAAAGAATTGATTGAAAAGTTTGAGGATGAAGATGCTGTTGAAACAATTACGAATGGATTGCTTACTTCAGAAGGAATTGATTTTTTAATAAAGAATCAAATTCAAAATCGTTTGAGGAAGCAAAATTATAATCAAAAACTTGAACAACTCAAATTTCAGGAAAAAAAAATAGAGAAAACTCAAAGAATGGGAGGAGTGGGTTCCTGGGAACTTTCTCCGGGAACAAATGAAATTACTTGGAGTGAGGAAAATGCAAAAATATTTGGAGATAAATTAAAAAGAAGATTAAGTTTCAATGAGTTTCAAAAATATGTTTTAAAGGAGGACCTTGAACAATTTATTCACGTTTTCAATTTAATACTTGAAAAGCAAATAGGTTTTGAGAGGACAATACGTTTTAAAAACTCTAAAAATGATGTTATTCATGTTTTTTTGCGTGCCCAATGTGAGGTGAGGGACAATGTTTTGCATTCCGTTTTTGGAATTATGATGGATGTTTCTAAACAAAAAGCAATTGAAAGATATCTATCAGAAGAAAAACTAAGTGCTGAGAAGCTGGGAATTTTAAAACAAGACTTTCTGGCCAATATGAGTCATGAAATAAGAACTCCCATGAATTCGATACTTGGTTTTACAGAAATCATTCTTGAAAATGATTTGACTCCCGACTTGAAAACTAAAATGAACAAAATTAAAACATCCAGTGAGAACTTACTCGTGATTATCAATGATATACTTGATTTTACAAAAATTGAGTCCGGTCAATTGGTGGTTGAAAATATTGAATATGATTTAAAAAAAGTCATTGATTACGTTAATCCACAAATGAGTAAGTTGGCCTTGGAAAAAGGGTTGAAATTAAACTTTAAAATTGATAAGAATATACCTGAAAAACTATTTGGAGATCCTGTTCGTTTGGGGCAAATTCTTTTGAATTTAGTAAGTAATGCTGTTAAATTCACAGAAAAAGGTTTTGTTGAAATAAGAGTTAAATCTATTGGGAAGTCTGGTGTAAATTCATTGCAATTTGAAATACAAGATACAGGGATTGGTATTAATAATTTTTTGCAGCATCGGATTTTCGATTCTTATACGCAAGCAAGTAAATCTAATGTTCGTGAATATGGAGGGACGGGTCTTGGATTATCCATCTCAAAAAAATTGGTTCATTTTCTTGGTGGTAAAATTTGGTTGGAAAGTGAACTTAACGTTGGCAGTACATTTTATTTTACAATTGATGTAAACAAGAAGGAAGATCATGAATTTGTCGATGGAAATCAAATTAAAAATTCTATTAATACTTCTGAAATTAAATTAGAAGGAGTAAAAATATTATTGGTGGAAGACAACAGCATCAATCGTGAACTCCTAATACATTTTTTAAATGAATGGGGGGTTAATTTTCAAGTTGCAGTTAATGGTAAAGAAGGGGTTAATATGGCTGAAATGGGAGGGTTTGATTTGATTTTGATGGATTTGTCTATGCCATTAATTGATGGGTTTGAGGCTACAAGACAAATTAGAGGTTTTGATAAACCAATTGGAATTGTCCCGATTATAGCAATGACTGCTAATGCATTCAACGATGATGTTGAAAAATGTTTACAAAGTGGAATGAATGATTATATTTCAAAACCTTTTCGAGCTGAGGAGCTAAAATTCAAAATTTACAATTTAATAAAGGGCGATGAAACTAATTCTATTCATAAAGAATCATTTGTTGAATTAAAATCACAAGTTAATCAAGATGAAAAAATATTCTCATTGGATTTATTGAAAGAAATGGGAGGTGATAATATTAATTTTATCAACGATATGATTCGTATTTATATTGAAGAATCGCCCAAAACAATAAATAAACTTAAAATCGCTTTAGATTCGTGGGATGTAAAAGAGATAAAGTCTGCAGCTCATAAGTTGAGATCGCCATCGGCAATGATGAGGGTTTCAAAAGCAGTTGAATTAACCGAGTTTATCGAGTTGAATGTATTGAAAAACCATAGGAAAAATGAGGTTAAATCGGCAATACTTAAGTTGATAGAATTGATAAAATTAGTTGTCGAACAAGCAAAAGAAATTTCTTAGGTTCCATATCGTTAAAAAACAAACTTAAATCCGATTTTCAAAAAAAGATAAGGTTCCAATTCGATTATTACTTTTTACATTGTCATTATAATTCAGGATTATCCTTAACTTTGTTTTGTAAACTTTAGCCATGAATTTATTATTTCTCGGATTAAGTGCAGGTTCGATTTTTGTGATTGTAATAGCTATTTTATTGTTATTTGGATCAAAAGAGCTTCCCAATATTGCAAGAACTCTTGGCAAGGGTATTCGTGAAATTAAAAATGCAACCAGTGAGATTCAAAACGAGGTTGCAAAAGGTGCTAAAACCGAGGATTTAAAAGACTTGAAAAAAATCAAAGATGATTTAGACATAACCAAAAAATTATAGAATGGATTATTTCTGGTTAATTTTTGGATTTGTTGTATTAATTCTTGGAGGAGATTTTTTAGTTAAAGGATCTGTTGGTCTTGCGGTTAAAGCTCAAATTTCTAAATTGGTAATTGGAATGACGGTCGTGTCATTTGGTACTTCTTCTCCAGAGCTTTTAGTTAGCATGGGAGCGGCTTTAGAAGGGGGGGAGGAGAGTTATATGAGTATCGGTAATGTTATTGGTTCGAATATTGCCAACATAGCTCTAGTTTTAGGTATTACCGCTTTAATATACCCTATAAAAGTTAAAAAAGAGTCCATTAAACAAGATTGGCCAGTTATGTTTTTCTCCACAATTTTGTTTGTTGTCTTTATGCGCTTTTTTGATGGAGATGAATACGTGATTAACCATTGGGAAGGTCTTGTTCTTTTTATTATGATTCTGTTTTTTACAATTTTTATGATTCGAAAGTCAAGAAGACAAACAAAAGAACTTAACAGTGAGTTTGGAGAAAAAGATACAGTGATTCAAAAATCAGAGCCTTTGTGGAGAAATCTGTTTTTTTTAATTTCTGGCTGTTTAGGTTTGATTTATGGAAGTAAGTGGCTTTTGGAAGCAGCCACTAATATTGCATCTGATGCAGGAGTTTCTCCTTTTGTAATAGGAGTTACAGTTTTGGCATTTGGAACTAGTGTTCCAGAGCTTGCAGCCAGCGCAATTGCGGCGTATAGAAGGCAAACTGATATCGCAATAGGAAATTTAATTGGTTCCAATATCTTTAATATTTTATGCGTAGTTGGATTGACGGGATTTGTCGCTCGAATGCCTTTAAAGGAAAATGTTTTGAATTTTGATTCTTGGTGGATGCTTGGTATATCGTTTATTGTGTTCCCTTTTATGTTGATTGGCAATAATATCAATAGATGGAAAGGTGCACTACTTGTTTTATCGTATTTCTCCTATATTTATTTTTTACTCCGTTAATTTTAGAATAACCACACGAGTTTCTAAATTTTTTAAAATGGTAGTCAAGGTGTATCTTTTTTCTCAAAAATGCATTACACATCTAGTAAATGAAGATTTATTACTCAAATAAATGAGCTTTAAAGCTGTTTGTCCTAATATTTTGCGTTTGATTTTGAGGGTATTGCTGGCCGCAGGGTTAAACTTTTTGAGATGTATAAAACTTGAAAAATTATTCTTACTTTTGGGACGATTTTGTAGTAAACTCTTTAAAACCTTTTAAGTATGAGACTAAAAAAATTATTTACAGCTTTGATGGTAATGATGTTTTCGATATCGGTACTATCTCAACATAGATTAACGGTTAAGGCGGATGACGCATTCGAAAAAGGGTATTGGAGTGCTGCTATAGAGAACTACAAACTTGCGTTAAAAAAGGAAAAAGATGCTGAAGAAAAACTCAGAATAATTTACAATCTTGCTCAATCTTATTCTGGTGCTAAAGAGTACAAAAATTCCGTTACCTGGTTTAAAAAAGTAAGAAGACGTAAAAATTTCCTGAAGGATCATCCAGATATCTTATTAAAAATAGCAGATTCTTACAAGGCTCTTGAAAGGTATACAGAAGCTATGGAAGCATACGATGAATACACCGAATTAGTGCCAGAGGATGAAAAAGGAAAAAGAGGTTCTAAATCTTGTGAATTGGCTATAAAATGGACACAAAATCCCACCCGATACAAAGTAGTAAATGTTCGTCAGTTGAATTCTAAGTATGACGATGCCGTTCCGGTGTATTCGAACAAAAGATACAAAGAGATTGTTTATCAGTCATACAGAGATGGAGCTGAAGGCAAGGGGACAAACGATGTAAATGGTCAGGTTTTTCCGGATTTATATGCCGCAAAATTGCAAAGAAGCGGAAAGTGGACTCCACCAACGCCACTTCAAGGTGATAAAGTGACCGGAGTTAACACTGCATTTGCCGAGGGAGGTCCCGCAATGAACGCCAAAATGAATGAAATTTATTTTACACGATGTAAAAACTTCAATGGAAAAGACAAAAAAGAAAAGAGTTGTCAAATCTATTCCTCCAAGAAAAGAGGAGCCACCTATGGGGATGCTATTATGCTTGAAATAGGAAATGATTCTGTTATTGTTGCTCATCCAACTTTAACCAACAAGGATCAAACTATGTACTTTGTTTCCAATATGCCAGGAGGTATGGGAGGAAAAGATATCTGGACTGCCGATTACGACAAGAAGAAAAAGAAGTGGGTTAATATTAGGAATTTAGGTCCGCAAGTAAATACGGAAGGAGATGAATTGTATCCATTTGTTCATGCCGACAGCACCTTGTACTTTTCATCCAATGGACATGTAGGAATAGGTGGGTTTGATTTATTTAAAGTTGAAAGAGTAGAGGACGGTTGGGGTCCGGTTACTAACTTAAAGGTTCCTATTAATTCTCCTTCGGATGATATCGCAATTATTTTTGAATCGGAATCAGAGAGAGGATATTTGACCTCGAATAGGAATGGAGGTAGAGGTCGAATGGATGTTTGGTCTTTTAATTTACCTAAGCTTGTTCTTTTCGTTGAGGGTGTAGTAAAGGATAAGCAAACAAAAGTGATATTACCTAATTCAAAGGTAACTATGATTGGTTCCGATGGTTCATCGGTTGAAGCAATTACAGATGAAACAGGAGCCTACAAATTTAAATTATTACCGAATACTACTTATCAATTACAGGCCGATAATGATATGACAACTTTGGATAATTTTGGTAATGAAGTTAAAATGTATTTTGCCTCCGAAAAAGCATTGGTATCAACAATAGGGGTAGAAGAATCTAAGACTTTTAAACAAGATTTAGAACTTGAAAAAATACCGATAGAGACAGGTATAGAGTTGCCGAATATCGTTTATGCTTTTGACAGTGATGAATTACTCGAAAGCTCTAAATTGAAACTAAGGGGCTTGGTTGAAACTATGAATGACAACCCAACTTTGGTTATCGAGTTAGGTTCTCATACTGATTTCCGGGGTTCTGCAAATTACAACAGAGATTTGGCACAGCGTCGTGCACAGTCGGCGGTTAATTATTTAATTTCACAGGGAATCAGTAAGGATAGAATGATTGCTAAAGGCTATGGTGAAGACGCACCAAAAGAATTGGATTCGGCATATGTTCAAAAGGCATTTTTTGGTGACGGTAAAAAACCGGCAACGGCAAAAGATTACTCAACAACCACTAAAAATGGGAAAAAGGTATCTGCTTCGTTTGATGAGCAAAAAAACAATTTCGTAGTAGGTATGAAGCTTAACGAATCAACCATTAATTCTCTGAAATCTGAAGGTTTACAAGAGTGCGCTCACCAAATTAACCGTCGGACGGAGTTTAAAGTATTACGGACAAATTATAAGCCTGGGGAAACTGCAGAAGGTCCCGGAGCGGATAATAAGTAGCAATGAAACGATAACTTATAAAGCATCTTGATTGAAAATCAAGATGCTTTTTATTTTTTATTATGGCAACAAAATCAAGATACGATGCTAGAGGAGTTTCTGCATCAAAAGAAGATGTTCACAATGCAATCAAGAATATCGACAAGGGTTTATATCCAAAAGCTTTTTGTAAGATTGTTCCGGATATTTTAGGTAGTAATGATGAGTACTGTACTATTATGCATGCGGATGGTGCTGGTACAAAAAGTTCATTGGCTTATATGTACTGGAAGGAAACAGGAGATATGTCGGTATGGAGAGGTATTGCTCAGGATGCTATTATAATGAATACTGATGATTTGCTTTGTGTCGGAGCGATCGACAATATTTTATTGTCCAGTACTATTGGTAGGAATAAAAATTTGGTTCCAGGAGAAGTTATTGCAGCTCTAATAAACGGGACCGAAGAAGTATTACAAAATTTACGGGATAATGGTATTGGAATTTATTCAACTGGAGGAGAGACAGCTGATGTTGGTGATTTAGTCAGAACATTGATTGTTGATTCGACAGTTACTGCCAGAATGAAAAGATCAGAAGTTATTTCCAATGATGCTATAAAGGGAGGTGACGTTATTGTAGGGTTGGCAAGTCATGGAAAAGCAGTTTATGAATCTGAATACAATGGTGGTATGGGGAGTAACGGCTTAACCTCTGCGCGTCATGATGTTTTTCATAAATATTTGTCGGATAAATTTCCAGAAAGTTATGACCCAGGTGTGCCTGAAGATTTGGTTTATTCAGGATCGAAAAAATTAACCGATGAAATAAAGGGGACTGGATTGACAGCAGGAAAACTGGTGTTGTCCCCAACAAGAACTTATGCTCCAATTTTGAAAAAGGTTTTAGATGAATATAGAGGAGTCATTAACGGAATGGTTCATTGCAGTGGTGGTGCCCAAACGAAAGTGATGCACTTTGTCGAAGGAGTCCATGTAATTAAAGATAATTTTTTCTCTATTCCTCCTTTATTTAAAATGATTCAAAGTGAATCTAAGACTGAATGGAAAGAGATGTACAAAGTATTTAATATGGGACATAGAATGGAAATTTATCTTCCAGAAAAATATGCTGCTGATATTATTGATGTTTCAAAATCATTTGGAGTTGATGCTCAAATTATTGGTAGGGTGGAGGAATCCAAGAAAAATAAATTAACCCTTAAGTCTGAATTTGGAACGTTTGAATATTAAAATTTATGTTGAATAAGTTAGCTGAAATAAATGTTCGATTTGAGGAAATTAGTGAAAAACTAACTTTACCAGATGTAGTTTCCAATCAGAAAAAATTTGCTGAATTAAGCAAACAATACAAGGATTTAGAGCCTATTGTTAAGGTTTATAAGGAGTATAGCCTCGTTCTGAAGAACATCGATTCATCGAAAGAAATTTTGTCCACCGAAGAAGATCCTGAAATGAAGGAAATGGCAAAAATGGAAATTGAGGAATTGTTGAAGAGAAAGGGTGAAATGGATGAAGAAATTAAGATTTTATTGATTCCAAAAGATCCTGCTGATGACAAGAATTGTATTATTGAACTCAGAGCCGGTACAGGTGGAGACGAAGCGTGTATTTTTGTTGAAGATATGTTTCGTTTGTATTCGATGTATTTTAAAACAATGGGTTTTAAATACGAAATTGTAAACTCGACAGAGGGGACTGTTAAAGGGTATAAAGAAATATCCATGGAGGTTTCAGGTGATAGTGTATACGGGATTATGAAATTTGAATCTGGGGTTCATCGAGTTCAAAGAGTGCCGGAAACTGAATCTCAGGGAAGAGTGCATACTTCCGCTATAACTATAGCTGTTATGCCTGAGGCTGAAGAAGTAGATTTTCAATTGAACTTGAAAGATGTTCGTAAAGATACGTTTAGAGCTTCAGGAGCTGGAGGACAACATGTAAACAAAACCGAATCGGCAGTTCGTTTGACTCATGAGCCTACCGGTACAGTCGTAGAATGTCAAGACGGAAGGTCTCAGCATCAAAATTACGATAAGGCTCTTCAAGTTCTTCGTTCACGCTTATACCAGGCATTACTTGACGAACAGAATTCTGAGATATCAGCTTCCAGAAAGGCTTTAGTTGGGTCAGGTGATCGCTCCGCGAAAATCAGAACCTATAATTATCCACAAGGAAGAGTTACAGATCATAGAATTAATAAGACGATTTATAATTTATCGAATTATATGAATGGAGATGTACAGGAAATGTTTGATGCAATGAAAATGGCTGAAACTGCGGAAAAAATGAAAGAAGGAGAAAGCTTTTAAATCGTGAGCAATGACTAAAGAACAACTTTTTGAGCAAATAAAAATTAAGAAATCATTTTTGTGTGTTGGATTGGATTCCGATCCTGTGTTGATTCCGGAATTTTTAAATAAGTACGAAGATCCTGTTTTTGAATTCAATAAAAGAATAATTGATTCTACAAAAGATTTTTGTGTAGCGTATAAACCTAATATAGCATTCTATGAGGCGCAAGGTACCAAAGGTTGGGATTCGCTAGAGAAAACGCTCGACTATATTCCAAAAGATATTTTTACAATTTCTGATGCAAAGCGCGGAGACATTGGGAATACTTCCAATTTGTATGCAAGAGCGTTTTTTGAATCGATGAATTTTGATTCTGTCACTGTCGCCCCTTATATGGGAAAAGATTCTGTGGTTCCTTTTCTGGAATATAAAAACAAATGGGTCATACTTCTCGCATTGACATCTAATATTGGAGGTTTGGATTTTCAAACGAAGCGTCTTCAAAATGGTGATTTTCTCTTCGAAAGGGTGCTTAAAAAATCCTTAGAATGGGGGAATGAAAATAATTTGATGTATGTAGTTGGGGCCACAAGAGCCGAACTATTAACAAAAATTCGTGCAATTGTTCCCAATTCATTTTTACTGATTCCGGGAGTTGGGGCACAAGGTGGTAGTTTGGAAAATGTTGTAAAATTTGGAATGAATAGCAATTGTGGTTTATTGGTTAATTCAAGCCGTGGGATTATATTTGCTTCAAGAGATGAATATTTTGCCGAATCTGCAAAGCGTGAAGCTTCTAAAATTCAACAAGAAATGGAGACTTTACTGCGTGAAAGAAAAATAATTTAAATTTTAGTTTTGTGTTAAAAAAGGTGCTGTAAAGGGTATTTTGTAACGAAAGGTTTGAATACACGTTCATCTTTTATAAAGGGCTAAATGTTTGAATGCGATAGGAAACATAGTTCTCAAAAAAAATGTTTAAATTGGACATTGTCTAAAGTTAAAAAAGTGCAGAGATGATAAAGTTCATAAGAACAATTCTTGAAAAAAATGTCTTTGGTGTATGCCAATGGTGGGGCGATAAATTAGGAGTTCGTTCATCAAGAATTCGTTTGTACTTCATTTATCTTTCATGCGTCACTGTAGCATCACCTGTTATAGCCTATTTAATTATGGCTTTCATTCTCGAGCATAAGGATTTGTTAAAGGAAGGTTTCCGAAGAAAACGAGTTTGGGAATTATAATTTTTTACAGTGAGGAACTTTAGCAGGTTTACCAACATAATCTTTTCTTTTTCTTTTTTAATTCTGATTTTAATTATTGGAGTAATCGGGTTTTTAATTATTGAACCTCAGTATACCCTTTTAGAGGCGGTGTACATGACCATTATAACAATAACCACAGTTGGTTTTCGGGAAGTGCATGAACCCACTCCTGGAACAATGATTTTTATTTCTCTTTTAATTGTAACAAGTTTTGGTACATTTGCTTACGCGGTATCCGCCATCTCTGCTTATATTATTGATGGTGAATTCCGAGCATATTTTAAAGAGTATAAGGTGAAAGCAGTAGTAAGTAAATTAACGAATCATGTTGTGATTTGTGGTTATGGTCGAAACGGATCTCAAGCAGTTACAGTAATGGAAAAACACAATCAACCTTTCGTGATTGTAGAGAATGATGCAACTGTAATTGAAGATATTAAAAAACACAGTCCTGAGGCATTAATTGTAGTTGGAGATGCAACACATGATGAAATCTTGATGGAAGCAGGAATTGAAAAGGCAAAATCTTTGATAACTACTTTGCCTAGTGATTCTAATAATCTTTTTGTAGTTCTCTCAGCAAGGTCGATTAATAAAGGTTTAAAAATAATAAGTAGAGCATCAGAGGACAATTCCGACAAAAAACTTAGAATAGCAGGAGCAAATAATGTTATTATGCCGGATAAAATAGGTGGTGCTCATATGGCTTCTTTGGTAATGAAACCTGATATCATTGAATTTATAGATTATATTTCAGCACAGGAGCAAATCGATATTAATTTGGAAGAAATTAGTTTTGATGAACTGCCTTCTCAATTTAAAAATAAAACCATTACTGAAATTGGAATACGAAAATTAACAGGCGCTAATATTATTGGTTTAAAAGGTTCAGACGGTGAGTTTGTTATTAATCCTAAACCCAATACCACAATTGCTTCAAAAACAAAAATGTTTGTCCTTGGTACTCCTGATCAAATTAAAAAGTTAAAAGAATTATTTCACGTTTAAATCATGAAAAAAGTATTAATTACAGGTTCGAATGGCTTGTTAGGTCAAAAGCTTATTTATCAGTTAATTGGTTATCCTGATTATCAGGTTTTTGCTACTTCGAGAGGAAAAAACAGAACACTCGTTAAAAAGAGGTATGAGTATATTCCATTAGACATTACTGATGAGCAAGAGGTTCAAGAAACTTTTGAGTACGTTCAACCTGATGTTGTGATTAATGCGGCTGCGATGACCAATGTAGATGCTTGCGAAGATGATAAAGAAGGGTGTTGGAAATTAAATGTAGAAGCAGTTCAATATTTAGTTTCAGCATGTGAAAAATATAATTCTCATTTAATTCATGTTTCTACTGATTTTATTTTTGATGGAAAATCAGGACCATATACGGAAGAGTCTGAGCCTAACCCATTAAGTTACTATGGCGAATCTAAACTTGCGGCTGAAGAAATTGTAAAAAAATCATTGTGTAAATGGTCGATTGCCAGAACAGTTTTAGTTTATGGAGTAGTCGACAACATGAGCAGGTCTAACATTGTATTATGGGCTAAAGGAGCATTGGAATCAGGAAAACCATTAACTGTAGTTGATGATCAGTTCAGAACTCCAACACTTGCGGAAGATCTGGCGCACGGCTGTATTTTGATTGCTCAAAAGCAAGCAGAGGGCGTTTATAATATAACAGGTGATGACTACATGTGCATAATAGATTTAGTGAAAAAAGTAGCGCAATATTATCAGTTGGATGAAAATTTGGTAAAGGCAATAAGCAGTTCTAGTTTAAATCAAAAAGCCGCCCGTCCTCCAAAGACACATTTGCTACTTGATAAAGCAAAAAGAGAATTGGGATATAACCCATCTTCTTTTGAAGAGGGATTAAGTATTTTAGATGTTCAAATATATGCCCGGCAACATGAAGAGTAAATTTTTTCTGGTCGTTCTCATTTGTTTTTGTTTGAATGGCTTTGCTGCGGATTCTGATTCTTCAAAAACAATTGTAGAGAAAATTAATACATCAGTTAATGATGTCATGAAGCCTGTTACTGATGCAGTACAGAGTGTAGTTTTTTATTCTTTTAAAATAGGTGATAATTCGATTCCTTTTGTTTTGGTTTGGTTGATACTGGCTGCATTATTCTTCACAGTGTACTTTAAGTTTATTAATGTTTCGGGTTTCAAGCACGCTGTGAAATTAGTGGCGGGTAAATACGATAATTTAGAGGGTAAACAAAAGAAGGAAGAAGGTCAGGTGTCACATTTTCAAGCTTTAACAACTGCACTATCGGGAACAGTTGGTCTTGGAAATATATCAGGTGTCGCGATTGCTATTGCAATGGGTGGCCCTGGTGCTACTTTTTGGATGATTCTAGCTGGAATACTGGGAATGTCTTCAAAGTTTGTTGAATGTACTCTTGGAGTTAAGTATCGCCGGATAAATCAAGACGGTTCGGTTTCAGGGGGCCCTATGTATTATTTAAAAGAGGGGTTTTCACAAAAAAAACTGCCTGTAATAGGGAAGGTTTTGGCCGTTTTTTTCGCAATAATGTGTATTGGTGGCTCTTTTGGTGGAGGAAATATGTATCAAGCAAACGAAGCCAGAAATCAATTCACAAGTTTATCCTACTTTGAGGGGACATTTGTTGCTGATGATGGAGGTTCTGTATTATTTGGGCTTGTTTTATCTATACTTATTGGAGTAGTAATAATAGGAGGAATAAAAAGTATTGCCAAGGTTACCGATAAAATTGTACCCTTCATGTGTGGACTATATGTTATTTGTGCAATAGGTGTTTTAGTAGCTCATTTTAAGCAATTGCCTGATGCTTTTTATTCAATATTTTCTGGAGCTTTTAATCCTGAAGCTGCTTTTGGAGGATTTTTAGGTGTTTTGGTTCAGGGATTTAAAAGGGCTGCTTTTTCGAATGAGGCTGGAATAGGCTCTGCAGCTATAGCCCATTCTGCTGTTAAAACTGATGAGCCCGTGACAGAAGGGCTTGTAGCTCTGTTAGAACCATTTATTGATACTGTTGTTGTTTGCACAATGACCGCATTGGTTATAATTGTAACGGGCGCATATACTCAAGGAGGTGAAGGAGTGGAAATAACTGCGAGTGCATTTTCAAGTGTTTTTGGTTCGGGTGCCAATATTATTTTGACACTAGCTGTTGTTCTGTTTGCATTTTCAACCGCTATTTCATGGAGTTATTATGGTTTGAAGGCTTGGACATTTATATTTGGAGAGGGTAAGGTTAAAGAGATATTTTACAAGATTATTTTTTGTTTGTTTACAATTTTAGGATCTATCCTCTCTTTAGAACAGGTAGTTGGTTTCTCTGATTCTATGATTTTCGCAATGTGTCTGCCCAATATCATAGGGTTATACATGTTGAGTCCCATTGTTCGTGGAGAGTTGAATGGATTTATTTTAAAAATTAAAAGCTACAAAAAACAATAAGCTCCAAGAATGAAATTTTTTCAATTAACAAGAAATGAACGTGCTGGGTTAATTGGAGTTCTTGTTATTTTTATTGTAATTATTCTTTTTAAATATTTTGAGGCTCAAGTAAATGTGGAATATAAACCCTCTTCAATTGAGCACACACAAGAAGAACTTTCTTCAATTTCGAAAACTTATGATAATAGCAAAAAAAATATTGTTTTTACTGAAGTTAAAAAAGTAATTCATATCGCTCCTTTTGAAAAATTTAATCCAAATCTTGTTGATGCCAAGTATTGGAATAAGATTGGCTTTGAAAATAAAATAGCGCTTCGGTTGGAGAAATTCATTCAATCAGGATATGGAATTAAAAATATAAAAATGCTCTCAAAAGTTTATGGAATGAAAGAGGAATGGATTAAATCAATTGAAGATTCTCTTGTTTTCGAAAGATTAACCATTGATATCAATACAGCAAGTGCTGAATCTTTTCAATCAATCCATGGAATAGGAGAAAAAATTTCAAACCGGATAATTAAGTATAGAAATAGTTTAGGAGGGTTTTACAGTGTTCAGCAATTAAAAAACGTATACGGCATGGACTCTAATGTTATCGCAGAGAATTATGATGTATTTACTTTATCTACGGTTTACAATAAAATTAATATCAATACCACTGGGTTAAATAAAATAATGAGGCATCCTTTAATTAATCGCCAAAAAGCTGAAGAAATTATAAGAGTTAGGTCTGTGTTTGGAAGTATAGATTCAGTGGCCTTGCAAAATATATTTACCTTGAAAGAGTGGGAACAAGTTAAGTATTATTTGAAATGGAAGGATTAGAAAAAGAGGTAAAAGCTGTCATAAGAGAGGTGGAAGATTTCCCAAAGGAAGGTATCAACTTTAAGGATATTACGACTTTACTCTCCAATCCTTCATTAAATGCTAAAGTGTTAAATGCTTTTGTCAGAAATGCTGAAAATTTAAAAGCTGAGATCATTATAGGAATTGACAGTCGTGGTTTTTTGTATGGTAATTCCATAGCTTGTGCTTTAAAAATACCCTTTGTGCCCGTTCGCAAAAAAGGTAAGCTGCCATTTTCTACGTTGGAAGAAATATATTCTTTAGAATATGGAGAGGGTTGTCTTGAAATTCACCAGGATGCTATTAAAAAAGGGCAAAAGGTATTAATTCATGACGATTTATTAGCTACCGGCGGAACCGCTTTAGCTGCAGCCAATTTAGTACAGCGATTGGGAGGAACTGTAATTGGATTTTCTTTTGTAGTGAATTTGTCATTTCTCAAGGGGGGCGATAAGTTAAAGGGGAAATCTCAGAACCTATTTTTTATTACTACGTATTAAAGATTTAAGTATATATACATTTTAAATGAGATTCGGAACCACAGAAAACCAACAAATGATTGCAGAAATGCTCAAATCATTTGGTGATACGCATATACGTCCATACTTTATGGATTGGGATGAAAAACAAACTTTCCCTATTGAGTTATTTAAAAAGTTGGGTGATTTAGGTTGTATGGGAGTTTTAGTTCCTGAAAAATATGGAGGAGCTGGATTTGGTTACAGAGAGTACGTTACAACAATTGTTGAAATTTCAAAAATATGTGGCTCAATAGGTTTATCTGTTGCAGCACACAATAGTCTTTGTACAAATCATATTTTAATGTTTGGCTCGGATGAGCAGAAAGAGAAATATTTACCCAAACTTGCAAAGGGTGATCATATAGGATCCTGGGGTTTAACAGAACCAAATACAGGAAGCGATGCAGGGAACATGCAAACTACTGCTGTTAAAGATGGAGATCATTGGGTTTTAAATGGAAGTAAAAACTTTATTACACATGGAATATCTGGTCAGGTTGCGGTAGTGATGACAAGAACTGGTGATCCAAGGACAAAAAATAATTCAACAGCGTTTATTGTTGAGAAAGGAACTCCCGGTTTTTCTGGTGGTAAAAAAGAGGATAAGCTTGGAATGCGAGCTTCCGAAACGGCTGAGCTTGTTTTTCAGGATTGTCGGATACCAGATTCTCAAAGACTAGGAGAGGTTGGTGATGGTTTTAAACAAGCTCTTTCTATACTGGATGGTGGTAGAATATCAATCGCCGCGTTATCCATAGGGATTGCAAAAGGTGCATTCGAGGCTGCTCTTAAATACTCAAAGGAAAGAGAGCAATTTGGTAAGCCTATTTCTTCTTTCCAGGGTATTTCCTTTAAACTGGCCGATATGGCTACGGAAATTGAAGCTGCAGAATTATTGACTATGAATGCTGTTTTTAGAAAGTCAAACGGTTTGAAATTATCAAAAGAAAGTGCAATGGCAAAAATGTATGCATCTGAGGTTGCGGTTCGAACTTCCAATGAAGCAGTTCAAATATTTGGTGGCTATGGATACATCAAAGATTTTCCAGCTGAAAAATTTTATAGAGACTCAAAGCTTTGCACTATTGGGGAAGGGACCTCAGAAATCCAAAAACTCGTTATTTCGAGAGAATTATTGAAATAAAATTGCCAGAGAGTAAATCTTGTGTTATCTTTGTCCTCCGTTTTTAAAAATTAGACAATGTTAGTTATACAGGTTAAAGAAGGTGATAATATTGAAAGAGCTTTAAAAAAGTACAAACGTAAGTTTGAAAAAACAAAAACTTTACGTGAGTTGAGAGCTCGTAAAACTTATATAAAACCTTGCGTTGCAGATAGAGAAGCTCGAAAGAAAGCAATCTATGTTGAAGCAATGAAAAGACAAGCTATCGGGGAATAATACCAGCTGATCTTTAACAATATTTACGAATAGAAAGAAACCATTACTTTTAAAATTGATGGTTTCTTTCTATTTTTAGCTATATGCACATTGATGATTTTTTAAATCATATAGCTAAAGAAAAAAGATATTCAGATCATACCGTCACAGGATATAAAACCGATTTGACTGAATTCTCTGATTATGCACACAGATATTTTGATTTGTCCATTGAAAAAGTAAATCATCGTGTAGTTCGCTCTTGGTTTGCTCAAATGATGGAAGACGGTTATAAGCCAAGGACAGTTCATCGAAAATCATCATCGTTAAAATCCTTTTTCAAATTTTTAATGGTTCAAGGTAATTTGGAAAAAAGTCCTATGGATTTAGTTCCGCTTCCGAAATTGGAAAAAAAATTACCGAAATTTGTAGAAGAGAAATCCCTGGATGTGCTCTTTAGTGATTTTAAATTTCCGAATAATCATGATGGAAAGCGCGATAAGTTAATTTTAGATTTATTTTATCAAACTGGAATTCGACAAGCTGAATTAATTGGACTCACTTTAAATGATGTTGATTTTACTTTACAGCAAATAAAAGTTCTAGGAAAACGTAATAAGGAAAGAATAATACCAGTTTCTTTGAATTTACTTGAAACAATTGGTGAATACACATCGTATAGGAAAGCCCGTTCTGATTCAAATTTATTATTAACCTCAGACGGTAAAAAGCTCTATCCAAAATTGGTATACAATATTGTAAACAAATATTTATCGCAAGTCACTACTTTATCTCAGTGTAGTCCTCACGTGTTAAGGCATAGTTTTGCTACGCATATGTTGAACAATGGGGCAGAATTAAATTCCATTAAAGAATTGTTAGGTCATGTAAACTTATCTGCAACTCAGGTTTACACTCATAATTCATTGGAAAAAATAAAAACAATTTATAAACAAGCTCATCCGAGAGCCTAAAACTAAAAGTTATGAAAGTAAAGGTAAGCTCACTGCACTTTAACGCAGACCAAAAGTTGATTAATTTTGCTAATGAAAAAATTAATAAACTTGAAAAATTTTACGATAAAATCATTGATGGAAATATTACTTTCAAAGTTGATAACGCTGAAGATAAGGAGAATAAATTAGCGGAAATTAAGCTGAATATTCCAGGTAAAGAGTTGTTTGCAAAAAAGCAAAGTGAATCTTTTGAAAAGTCAGTTGATGAGGCAGTAGAAGCATTGAGAAGACAGCTCAAAAAGCATAAAGAAAAATTGGTTTCCGCGTAAAAGAAAAAAAAAGATAAAAAACTACTCATCGTAAGAATTTTATTCATAAATTTGCAGACCCTTAAACTAGGGTCTTTTTTTTTGACTCAATTTTAAGGCTATTAGAAGCCGATGTAGCTCAGCTGGCTAGAGCAGCTGATTTGTAATCAGCAGGTCGTGGGTTCGAGTCCCTCCATCGGCTCAAGTTCTTTAAAAAAACTGATATAATTTATCGGTATCGGGGAGATACTCAAGCGGTCAACGAGGGCAGACTGTAAATCTGCTGGCTACGCCTTCGTAGGTTCGAATCCTGCTCTCCCCACAAACCTTAACCGGTATCAAGTGCTTTGCACTTGAGTTAAAGATTATTGGCGGGAATAGCTCAGTTGGCTAGAGCGTCAGCCTTCCAAGCTGAGGGTCGTGGGTTCGAGTCCCATTTCCCGCTCTTTTTTCTTTAAATGTCGGTTTTTGCCGATGTAGCTCAGGGGTAGAGTGTTTCCTTGGTAAGGAAGAGGTCACGGGTTCAAATCCCGTCATTGGCTCGTATAAATTGTGTTATTATTAATAATTTTTAAACTAAACTAAAAAATGGCTAAGGAAAGTTTTGAAAGGTCAAAGCCGCATTTAAATGTTGGTACTATTGGTCACGTAGATCATGGTAAAACAACTTTAACAGCTGCAATTACTAAAGTATTAGCAGAGGTAACTGGAGCAGAAGTAAGAGATTTCGATACAATCGACAACGCTCCTGAAGAAAAGGAGAGAGGTATTACTATTAATACTTCACACGTTGAGTACGAAACTGAAACAAGACACTACGCTCACGTTGACTGTCCAGGTCACGCCGATTACGTAAAGAACATGGTAACTGGTGCTGCACAAATGGATGGTGCAATCTTGGTTGTAGCTGCAACTGATGGACCAATGCCTCAAACAAGAGAGCATATCCTATTAGGAAGACAAGTTGGTGTTCCAGAAATCGTTGTTTTCTTGAACAAAGTTGATATGGTAGACGACGAGGAGTTGTTAGAATTAGTTGAAATGGAAGTTAGAGAATTACTTTCATTCTATGACTATGATGGTGACAACGCTGCTGTTGTTCAAGGTTCAGCTCTAGGAGCATTGAACGGAGAACCTAAGTGGGTTGATACAGTTAAAGAATTAATGGCTTCTGTTGATGAGAAGATTCCACAACCAGAAAGAGATAACGAAAAGCCTTTCTTGATGCCGGTTGAAGATGTATTCTCTATTACCGGTAGAGGAACTGTTGCTACAGGATCTATTGAAACTGGTGTAATTACTGTTGGTGAAGAAGTTGAAATCGTTGGTATGCAAGAAGAAAAAATGACTTCTACGTGTACTGGGGTTGAGATGTTTAGAAAATTACTTGACAGAGGTGAAGCTGGAGATAACGTTGGTATTCTTCTTAGAGGTATTGAAAAAGAAGCTATCAAAAGAGGTATGGTTATTTGTAAGCCAGGTTCAATTCAGCCTGATAAGAAGTTTAAGGCAGAGGTTTATGTACTTAAGAAAGAAGAAGGTGGACGTCACACTCCATTTCAAAACAAATATCGTCCTCAGTTCTATTTAAGAACTACAGACGTTACTGGAGAAATCTTCTTACCAGAGGGTACAGAAATGGTAATGCCTGGTGATAACGTTACTATCGATGTACATTTAATTGTACCTGTTGCAGTAAATAAAGGTTTACGTTTTGCAATCAGAGAAGGAGGTAGAACTGTTGGAGCTGGTCAAGTTACTGAGATCGTTGAGTAAAAATTAGATTCAAAAACCTTATAATAAAGGTGCCTAGTATACTGGGCACCTTTATTTACAAATAAGTTTTTTGATATCTACGGGAGTAGCTCAGTTGGTAGAGCACTGGTCTCCAAAACCAGCGGTCGGGAGTTCGAGCCTCTCCTCCCGTGCTAGTAAAAAAATATAAAAAGTGGAAAAATTAAAAGTTTATTTGCGAGATGTTTACGGTGAGTTGAAAGATAAAACAACTTGGCCAACATTCAAGCAATTGCAAAAAGATGCATTAATAGTTTTGGGTGCTTCAATTGCTTTCGCTTTGGTTATTAAAGTGATGGATTTAGTGTTCATGAATGCAATGGACATAATTTATTAATCTTTAATCTTAATTTTATGGCTGAGGCAAAAAAAAATGAGATTACACTTAAATGGTACGTTGTTCGTGCTATTAGTGGAAAAGAAAAGAAGGTAAGGGATTACATTGAGCATGAAATTAAGGCTGTAGGTCTTGAGGACTATGTTAAACAAATTTTAATTCCTACTGAGAAAGTATATCAAATTAGAAATGGGAAAAAAATCTCAAAAGAGAAAAGTTTTTTTCCAGGATATATATTGGTTGAAGCTGCTTTGGTTGGTGAAGTACCTCATGTAATAAAAAATGTTACTGGGGTAATAGGGTTTTTAGGCGATAAGCAAAATAACCCTGTTCCGCTAAGACCATCTGAAGTGAATAGAATTTTAGGTAAAGTTGACGAGTTAGCTGAAAGTGAGGAAGAAATGAACATTCCTTACGTAGTTGGCGAAACAGTTAAGGTTATAGATGGACCATTTAATTCGTTTTCTGGAATCATTGAGGATATTGATGAGGGTAAGAAAAAATTGAAAGTAATGGTGAAAATTTTTGGTAGAAAAACTCCTCTCGAACTGAATTTTATGCAGGTCGAAAAGGAGTAATTGTTGTTTAATTAATTGACTTACAAATGGCTAAGGAAGTAACAGGTATTATTAAATTACAGATTAGAGGTGGAGCGGCAAATCCGTCACCTCCAGTAGGTCCTGCGCTTGGTGCGAATGGTGTAAACATTATGGAGTTTTGCAAAGCTTTTAATGCAAAAACTCAGGATAAAGCTGGAAAAGTCATTCCTACAATTATTACTGTTTACTCTGATAGATCTTTTGATTTTATCTTAAAAGAACCACCTGTAGCAGTACAGATTAAAGAGGCTCTTAAGCTTAAAAAAGGATCTTCAGAACCTAACAGAAATAAAGTTGGGAAAATAACTTGGGAACAGGTTGAAGAAATTGCAAAAGGAAAAATGAGTGACTTAAATGCATTTACAGTTCCTTCAGCTATGAAAATGGTTGCGGGTACTGCAAGAAGTATGGGAGTTACTGTTGCGGGAGATTTTCCCTATTAAAGACTAATTTATTTATTAATTATGGCTAAACTTAGTAAAAACCGGAAGGCGGCTCTAGAAAAGTATAACGTAGACGAGTTGTACTCCCTAGAAAAAGCTGCTGAAATTGTAAAGGATATTACTACAACTAAGTTTGATGCGTCTTTTGATGTAGATGTACGCTTAGGTGTTGATCCTAGAAAAGCTAACCAAATGGTTAGAGGAATAGCTACTTTACCTCACGGAACCGGGAAAGAGGTGAAAGTTCTTGTGTTATGTACTCCAGATAAAGTTCAAGATGCATTAGATGCTGGTGCAGATTATGCGGGTCTTGATGAGTATGTACAAAAGATAAAAGGTGGTTGGACCGATATTGATGTTATTATTACTATGCCTTCATGTATGGGTAAAGTTGGTGCCTTAGGTAGGGTTTTAGGACCTAGAGGTTTAATGCCAAACCCAAAAGCTGGAACTGTAACAATGGATGTTGCAAAAGCTGTTACTGAGGTTAAATCAGGTAAAATTGACTTTAAAGTTGATAAGTATGGAATTATCCATGCATCGGCCGGAAAAATGTCATTTGAAGTTGATAAACTAGTGGATAATGTTAACGAATTGATGAGCGTAATCAATAAACTTAAACCATCGGCTGCGAAAGGTACTTATGTTAAGAGTTTAACAGTATCGAGTACTCAAAGCCCAGGTGTTAAGGTTGATGCCAAATCATTCAACTAAAAATGCTGTTACACGCTTCCAAATAAATAATTTCTCTAATTTATTAGATTAAAAACATGAACAGAGAAGACAAAAACCAAGTGATTGCAGATCTTAAAGGAAAACTTGAGGAAAATCCTCATTTTTACCTGACGGATATTTCTGAGATGACTGTTGAGGATTCTAATAAACTGAGAGGTGCTTTTCATGAGCAAGGCATCAGAATTGAAGTTGTTAAAAACACTTTATTGAAGAAGGCCATGGAGTCTGCAGAAGCAGACTATTCGCCGCTTTACGATGTGTTGAAGGGCAATACTTCAATTATGTTTACTGAAGTAGGAAACGTTCCTGCTAAGGTTATAGAAAAGTTCAGGAAAAGTAATGAAAAACCTATCTTAAAGGGTGCTTACGTTGAAGAGAGCGTATACATCGGTGATGATCAAGTTAAAGTTCTTAGCTCAATTAAGAGTAAAGATGAACTTATCGGAGACATCATTGGATTGTTACAGTCTCCTGCTAAAAACGTTATTAGTGGTCTTAAGGGAAGTGGATCAAAACTTTCAGGAATCCTTAAAACGTTGTCTGAGAAGGCAAACTAAACTTAATTATTAGAATTTTTAATTTTTAAACGCTTAAAAAAATGGCTGATTTAAAAG
>PBEC01000004.1 GCA_002717515.1 Flavobacteriales bacterium | reverse complement strand
TAAAAAAAGCGCACAGTCTGGGTATCCATGAGGCAGAAGAGATATATAAGTCTTATTGTAAGATACATCACTTACGAATTGAGAAGAAAATATTCAAAAGTAATTAAGTAATTTGTTACTAAAAAACACGATTAACACTCTACGTTTTAACCATCAAAATAAATTATTTGTGTTTTTAACTTCATTGAAACCCAATTATGCAAATTGAGGTTAACTAATATATGCTGTTTTAAAGTGTAGCCTATGAAAACATTAGATAAGATTTTAAATGGATTGATGAGGCGATACAGTAAAAGGGTTCCTGAGGTGAATAAAGTCACGAATGCTTTAATTCAACAAGGGATTATAAAATCTCAAGAGGACATTAGTAATGACCATGTAGCTTTCAGGACAATGGGGGTTAAACAACTGGGGATACAATCTTTTGAAAAAATATTTTTACATCATGGTTATGTGCCTAAGGATGAGTATTTTTTTGAAAGCAAAAGATTGAATGCCAGGTGGTATGCTCCACCAAATCCCAAGTATCCAAGAATATTTATTAGTGAATTAAGAGTTGCTGATATGCCTGATAAGACTCAAAAAATCATCTTTTCTTATTTGGATGAAGTGAAATCAGACCCGGTTGAAAAATTGGATTTAGATGATTATCAGCAAGTAGATGCTTTTTTACATGAGCCTCTGTGGCGGCTTCCAAGCTGGTATGATTTTAAAGAGTTACAAAAGGTTAGTGAGTATGCCGCTTGGGTTATTTACAACCGATACTATTTAAATCATTATACAATTTCGGTACATGATCTAAAGGAAGGATACAATACAATTTCTGAGTTCAATACATTTCTAGAGTCTATAGGTTTAGTTTTGAATGATTCTGGTGGAAAGATTAAAGTAAGTAGAGATGAGCTTTTGTTGCAAAGTTCCACAGTTTCTTCAATGGTTGAGGCTAATTTTCAGGAGGGTGTTAAAAAAATGATTCCAGGTTCTTATGTAGAGTTTTGTGAAAGAAAACTTTTGCCTGAATTTAAACACCTTATAGGTAAACAAATTCAAAGAAAACATCGTAGAGATGGCTTTGAAACTGGTAACGCAGATAAAATTTTTGAAAGTACTTATTTAGATCAAACGAAAAAGAGAAAATAATATGAAAGAAATTGTAACAATGGGTTTAGGAAAAGTAGGAACCCTTGTAGGTGTATTATTAAGTAAAAAGTACAATGTATTAGGAATAGATAAGCAAAAACCTCACTATGATTTCGATTTGCCCTTTACTGTTGTTGAAGGTGATTTGTCCAATGAAGAGTTTATAAGAAAAGTTTTAAAAGGCAAAGATGCTGTAGTGTCAGCTCTTCCTTATTATTTAAACAAGTTAATCGCAAAGGTTGCTCATGATTTGGGTATACATTATTTTGATTTAACCGAGGACGTTGAAACAACAAATTACATAAGAGAACTTAGTAAAACATCAAAAGGCGTAATGGCACCTCAGTGTGGTTTAGCTCCAGGTTTCATTGGTATTGTTGGTGCTCATTTAACTAAAGACTTCACTAAGGTACGAGATATTGAATTGCGAGTAGGAGCCTTGCCACGCTATCCCAATGGTCAAATGGCTTATTCGTTTACCTGGTCTCCAGCAGGTGTAATCAACGAATACATTAATGATGCTGAGGCCATTCATCACGGTGAACGCAAAATGGTTACGTCATTGAATGGCTTTGAGTATATAAACATTGGAGGAAGAGAATTTGAAGCATTTACTACTTCAGGAGGATTAGGAACAATGTGCGAAACCTATGAAGGAAAGGTAGATACATTAAATTATAAATCAATTCGATATCCTGGGCATGGTAAGCTAATGAAGTTCTTGATTAGTGAATTAATCATGAAAGATGATAAGGAAAATTTGACCAAAATTTTAGAAAATGCTAAACCCCCAGTTAAGGAGGATGTTGTATACATCTATGCTGTAGTTGAAGGTTGGAAAAACGAAAAATTATTCAGAAATGAATACTACAAAGCATTTTATCCTTTAGAAATTGAAGGGCAGGAATGGCGAGCCATCTCGTGGACAACAGCGGCCTCTATTGCTGCAGTGATTGAGATGGTTGAACAAGGAGATTTACCCGATCAAGGATTTATAAAACAGGAGGAAATATCGTATAGTAAATTGGTTGAAACTTCTAACGGAAACTATTACATAAAAGGGGATTTAGAAGGTTCGTCAAAAGAATAATTGGTAGCTCACTTTCTCAGCTTATTAAATCTGAAATTTTTTTGATGTAATTAAAAATGTAAAAATGAAAGATATTCTTAATAAAAATAACTTGGAAGCTCCTTTTTTAGGGGTAAGTACGGGCAATCAAAGTTGGAAAGGTAATGGAGAAATTTTTACAATTCAATCTCCTGTTGATGGAAAAACAATAGGTGCAGTTCAAGGCGGAAATTCTTTCGATTTCGAAAAGATTATTGATGCGTCTTTAGAAGCATTTACAATATGGCGACAATTCCCCGCGCCTCAAAGAGGTGAGGTTGTTCGTCAGTTCGGTGAAGAACTTAGAAAGCAGAAGCAATCACTGGGAGAATTGGTGAGTTATGAAATGGGTAAAAGTTTGCAAGAAGGTCTTGGTGAAGTTCAAGAAATGATTGATATCTGCGATTTTGCAGTTGGCTTGTCACGTCAACTCTATGGGCTTCAAATGCACTCTGAACGACCAGAGCATAGAATGCTTGAACAGTGGCATCCCATTGGAGTTGTTGGGATTATTTCAGCATTCAACTTTCCAGTTGCTGTGTGGGCCTGGAATACTGCATTAGCATGGATTTGCGGTAATGTATGTATTTGGAAGCCATCAGAAAAAACACCCTTTACAGCATTAGCTTGTCAGGAAATTATGAAAATTGTTCTTACTAATAATGAACTTCCGGAGGGGATATGTTCCGTAATAATAGGAGGGAGAGATATTGGTGAGCAAATGGCTTCTAGTCATAAAATAGCTTTAGTATCTGCTACGGGTTCAACAAAGATGGGGAAAAGTGTAGCTCAAAATGTAGCGGTACGATTCGGTAAGTCAATTCTTGAATTAGGAGGCAATAATGCTATTATAATAACTGAAAATGCTGATTTATCCCATGCAGTTCCAGCTATTGTTTTTGGAGCAGTAGGGACATGTGGACAAAGGTGTACATCAACTCGCCGTTTGATTGTGCATGAATCTAAATACGACTTATTGATTGAAAAGCTGGTTAAAGCTTATGGTCAAATTAAGATAGGAAATCCTCTGGATGAAGGAAATCATGTAGGCCCATTAATTGATATAGATGCCGTTGAAAAATATAGTTCCGCAATTTCCTCTGCAATAAACCAAGGAGGAAATGTATTAACAGGAAATGAAGTTTTGACTTCAAAAGAATATGTTTCGGGTTGCTATGTGAAACCAACCATTATTGAAGCAAATCATACTATGTTGGTTGTTAAGGAAGAAACATTCGCGCCAATTCTTTATGTAATGAAATATTCTACTCTTGATGAAGCAATTGAAATTCAAAATTCAGTTCCACAAGGGTTGTCTTCGAGTATTTTTACCTTAAATATGCGAGAAAGTGAACAATTTTTATCTGTTGCAGGTTCTGATTGTGGTATAGCAAATGTAAACATTGGAACCTCTGGAGCTGAAATAGGAGGGGCCTTTGGAGGTGAAAAGGAGACTGGTGGAGGGAGAGAGTCTGGTTCTGATGCATGGAAAGCCTATATGAGAAGACAAACATGCACAATTAATTATGGGACTAAGCTTCCACTTGCACAAGGAATTAAGTTTGAATTGTAAGATGGGATTGTTATCTTTTTAATTTCACATCAATGGATATAAAAAAACCCAGTTTAACTGGGCTTAATTTTTTGTAGGAAATGAAATCACTATTCGTTTGTATGGAGTGCAGTATTCAGTTCTATTGTTTTAGGGTTTGGTTTACACACAATCTTACCCGACTGAGAGTCTTGAATGAATAATAATTTATCTTTTCCATTTAAATCCATACCTTTTACGACATTCTCACCCTCTGCAACAACTTTATTTTGAAGGTTTACAGGCTCATTTTCTTCATTGTAAAGTGAAATTTTACTTCCTGCTGTTATATATACTCCAGCTGCAATAGTGCAACCAAATCCAAGTGATATTCCAGTGCCTGCATTTGCACCCAACAAACATTCTTGCCCAATCGATATAACATTTTTATTACCACCCGAAAGCGTTCCCATAATAGAAGCGCCTCCTCCTATATCTGAATTTTTATCTACAACAACACCTCCTGAAACTCTACCCTCAACCATCGCATTTCCTTTAGTNCCTGCATTAAAATTGACGTATCCAGCAGGCATTACTGTTGTACCTTCTCCTAAGTATGCTCCAAGCCTTACTTGAGATCCAGACACTACACGAGTACCGCTAGGAGCATGGTAGTTAACCATGTAAGGAAACTTGTCAATGTGCGATACCTGAAGAGGTTCTGTGAAGATGTATTTTGAAATTTCACTCGATAAGTCTTCCGGTAAAACAGGACCCTTATTTGTCCAGGCAATATTGTTTAATTTACCAAAAGCACCGTCTAGATTTAGTCCATGAGGTTCAATGCATCTTTGAGATAAAGCTTGTAATTTAAAATACCCTTCAGTTGCAGAAGCTACATTCTTGTCTTTATNGAACAAAAAATACACTATAATTTCAGAGGTGTAATATGAATGTATATTTGAGAAATTATCTAAAAAGCTTTTTATTGTTACAATATTTTCATGTCCAGATATATCGTTGTGAAAAGCAGAGAATTTAGTGTAAGCATCATTTAATTGTTCAATGTTTAAANGGTACTCAGCGTTTTCTCCAAATTTTATATCTGCAACATCAGCAAAAACAGCGGCAGTACCATATGAATTTTCCCAGTTTATAAGGGGGAAAAATGCGTCTAATGTTTTGTCTCCTTTGCTTCTTTTTACACCTAGACCAAATGCTAAAGGTTTTTTGTATCCTTTCTTGGCTTCAACTGAAGCAACGTAGTTTTTAAATTCTTGTACTGTACCCATGTTTTTCTTTGTTGTTCTGGTTTATTTATAAAATTAGTTTTTTTTAGTTTTCAACCAATCACTATATGTTCCTTTTAAGTATCCTTCATCGATAAAATAATCCAGAACTGGATCAATTTGAGTTTTACTAAAATACTGTGGTACGTTCATAACTAAGTTTCCATCGGAATCTAAAAACGCATAATTAGGAAAAGAAAGTTGATTTTTGCTTAAACCCAGAGCCAATTGGTGAATTCCATTTTGATTCACTAATTCTCGACCTTTGTATTTGATGACTTTTTGTTCGTTAATCATAAGTTTAACCGCATGAAAGTTTTTGCTTATTTTTTTTGCTGTACTTGCCACTCTGAAATTCTGCTTGTCCATTAAGTTTGATGTTACACTGTTAGGGTGGATGATGTGTACCAGAATTTTTTTTCTGTCTTTTTTTGCTGCTTTTAAAGCGGATTCAAAATCAATCCAATTAACGATATCCTTTGGTGGTTCAAAATCAGGAGAGTATACTTTTTTAAAGTCATTAACAAAGGAAGGAACATCTCGAGTAGTGTTGTAAACCCCTTCAGCTATAAAAGCAAGATAGCCATATAAATCGGGGACTTTTTGGAATCCTTTTAAAGGCATATTGGCTTTTAAACTGTCACCAAATAAAAGAATAAATGTCGGATAAGACATCTGCCCCCGACAAAGCTCAATAGCAACATCATGGGTACTTTTTCGTGCACGTCTTGCGAAGTTTGTGTACTGACTTTTATTTCGGTAAAATTCTGATTTTTCGGGATTATATTGCTTTTTATTGTTAAGCTCTTTTAGTTTTTCTTCGAGTTCATTGATTCTAGAATTGAAGTTTTTCAAGAAAATTAATACATTTTTATTTCTCTTAGATTTTTTGATTGATTTTAATTCTTTTTTGAAGCTCTTATATTCTTCCTTTGAAATGTGTTTATTTTTGAATTGAGTTTTTGTGTATTCCTTTGCAAAAGCAAAATTTGACTTTAATTTTCTTTTCAGGATTTTTTTTTCAAGAGAGTCATTTATTATTAATTGAGTTTTGAAAGTAATTTCTTTTAAATAACTAATCTTAGGACGCAGAATATTAATTTTATTGGATATCAGTGAATCTTTTTGTTTGATTTTAATTTCCTGAATTTCTAATTCATTTTTCATACTGTCTAAAAGAAATTGAACTTTTTCTTTCTGGCTGTTGAAGTAGGTTTTACCCATAAAATTGATTGAATCANTAGTTTCTGCATCTAATTTTACTGGATAAAAATTAGCATTTAAGTATTTTGCAATATTGTCATCCTGAAAAGTAGATGCATCCATTTTTTTACACCAACCACACCAATCCGTATATACATCAATGAACATTGGTTTTGGATTACTCTCATATAGTTTACTGGCTTCTTCAAGAGATAACCAATTAATCGGTCCTCGATGGTTTTGAGCAAAATTTATGAGAGAAATTAACGTTAAAATAACTGTAAAGAGTAATCGAAGCATGAAGGAGTTCTTTTAATATTTAAAATGTGAAGATACCTACAAAATAATAAATCATTAGTTTTGCAAAGGATTAAATTTAAAATGAAAGTTTCCAATTTGACTTGATTTGCAATTAATAAAAGTTAAAATAGTATTGATTTTGTTTCTGATTGTTAATTGCAATCAAACAACAGCTCAAGCTCCTTTTGGTATATGGAGCTATGGTTTAACGGGCTCCCTTAATAATTTTGTAAGTACAATAAAAAATCCTGGTCGATTTAATCTCAATCCTGATTTTAACTTCGGGTTAACTGATTCAGAATATATAGATCAAAGGAATCTGGCCGATAAACCATATCTCGGAAAAACGTTTGGTTTTTTTTTGGATTACAAAATAGGCCCAAGGTTGAATCTCGAATCCGGTTTAAGTTTCGTTCAAGGTGGAAATCGAGTTGAAGTTAGTGAGTTTACAAATTTCCCACTTGTTCAGGAATTTGGGATTGAAAATTATAGTGAAACTGTTGTAAGTAAATTTACAATATTAGAGGTTCCTCTAGTTTTTCGGCATCGAATAGGTAGTGCGAATAAGATAGATTTGTCGAAGAGAAAAACAGGGTCTTCGTTAACGAATATGTACCGCCATTTTTTTTTCAGTTACGGTTTGGGATTGGGGTTCCCGGTAAATGGTAATAGTTTTTACAATGGAATTGAATATCGAGACATTTCTGGAAATATGGGAATATCTGCGTTAGCGGGTGTTGGTTTTCATATGAATACACGTTCTCCATTTTTTATTAATGTTCGAGCGAATGCTCGGGCAACGTTGCTTGGTTATTATGAGTATGCGCCCGTTAAAGCTTTTTATCACAGCTTGGGAGCTCAAATTAAATTAGGTTATCGACTTCCATATGAGGTAAAAGAAGAAGCCAACGATAAACCAACAGATTGTGCATCCTTTGTTAATGCACCGAATGTATCAAGCAGGCCTAAAATTGTTTTCGGAATGAAATACGGTGCTCAGTCAAATTTCGTAATGGGTGCAAGTGCATCTAACCCCCTGATTGGTTTCAAGGGTATCGTTCCAGCATCTGAAACACAAATTGAAACGGCAGTTGGTGAAATGCAGCCTATTTTTACGCCTCACATTGGATTGCATTTTGAATATTTGTTTCATGCCAATTTTTCTGTTGGGTTTAGTCCCTCATACAATCAAAGAGGATTTAAGTCATATCATACTTATTTCCTGAATGATGGGAGAACAGTAAAAACAAGACAAAGGGCTTATATAGATTATATAGATGTTCCAATTCGTTTATTGTTCTATAAAAGTTCTAAATTCTTTGTGCATTCAGGACCTATTTTATCCATAAAAGCCTCCGAGCGTTTGTATGATTACTATCAGGTTTATGATGGACTCTCAAATTTCCCAAATGAAAATTTAACTTATTCTGATAAGATAAGCCTTAAAAGATATTTTGGCGATCCTGTTGATGGTTTTGTAGCGGGTTGGGAGATTGGAGGCGGAGCACATATTGACGAGGCTTTTTCTGTGTCTGCTCAACTTTCCATGCATGAAGGAATTTTTCAAAGGGGAAGTGGTAGGCCACAAATATGGAATACGGTATTATCAATTTCAGCGTATTACTTTTTTATTAAAAAATAGTGAGGGTTTTATCAATCATATTATTTCTTTTATTTGGCTCATATAACTCGTTAAAGGCTCAAGAAACGCCTCCTGAATTGGAAACACAAAGGCGTTATAAAGCTCAGTCTTATTTTAGTGGGCATATCGATTATGTGTATAGTTATTTAAATGGCACAGGTGGAAATGAGCGTGCTTTATTTTTAAAAGATTACATCCAGGATTTAAACAATAATGGTGTTGTGGCGGAAGGTGGATTAATGAGTCGGCAAGGTTTTTCATTGGGAATGTCTTATGATCAATTTGTAAGTAAAAGGTATGCATTACATTATCAATTTAGTTATTGGCAAACAGGATATCGAGAAAAATTAAATTCGTTTTTGCAAGACGAATTTGGTCAGATAACAAAATCCAATTCGTTAAAGGCTAATCTTAATTATATACAATTGTTGTCGGGTTTGAAATATTACAACGATTATGGTATTACTCTCACCTTAGCAGGTTTTGTAAATTATAATATAGTAGATAAAATTACAACCGAAGAAAGTTTAAAAACAAATGGAAGTTATGGAGAAAGCGATACAAGCGTGACTCAAAAATTGTATTTTCATGAATATTTTGGTGAAAATCGCGTTGTTTTCTTAACAGGAGGAGCTTTCAGTATTGGTTACAAATGGAACAGTATTGAAATCGATGCATCGATAAAGGTAACTGGCCCTATTCTTGATAAAATTGATGATCGAATTTTTAACGTTTATCAGTTGGGGTTTCGGTATACAATACCAACAAAAAGAGATGATATTTGATTTTAGATTATATTTCTTTTTAATCCCTAGCTATTTTGTACGATAATTAATGGTTAAGCATTGCTAAAATTCCTATTAAATGAGTATTTTTGCGCTTTAATATTCACGAGTGCAGATATATGCCCAATAGAAAGTTTGTTTTTGATTTTGACAGTACCCTTACATCAGTAGAGGGGTTAGATGTGTTGGCTGAAATTTCATTGCGAAATAATCCTGATAAAAGTATCGTAGTCAATAAAATTCAAGAAATAACCGATCGTGGTATTGACGGCGATATTTCTTTCTCGGATTCGTTAAGCAGTCGAATAGCTCTTTTGAATGCAAACAAGTCTCAATTGTTGGAGTTAATCGAGNTGTTAAAAACGAAACTATCGAATTCCGTTAAGGCTAACAAGGAATTTTTTAATAAATATCGAGATCAAATTTACGTCATATCATGTGGTTTTAAGGAGTTTATAGAGCCAGTAGTAGCTGAATTGAATATTGAACCTGAAAGAGTTTTTGCTAATACATTTGTATTTGATGAAGATGATTTAATTATTGGTTTTGATCAAACTAATCCACTCTCTCAGCATAATGGTAAAGTAAATTGCTTAAAATNATCAGGTATTCAGGGAGAAATTCAAATTATTGGCGATGGATACTCTGACTTTGTGATGAAAAGAGAAGGTGTTGCAGACACGTTTTTTGCATACACTGAAAATGTTTCAAGAAAAAAGGCTGTTGATAATGCAGATTATGTTGTGGCCAATTTAGATGAATTTTTGACAATAAATAAATTAAAACCATAATGGCTGTTTCTTTTCCAAAAAATAAAATTAATGTATTGCTTTTAGAGGGTGTGCATGATGATGCTGTTGAAGCTTTTAAAAATGAAGGGTATAATGTGATTTATTCTCCCGACAGCTTAACAGAGGAAGAGAGTTNTGTGAAAAAATTCGAAATATTCATATACTTGGTATTCGTTCTAAAACTAAAATCACTCAAAGAATAGTTGACTCTGCTGATAAATTATTAGCGGTTGGTGCTTTTTNCATCGGTACTAAACAAATTGATCTTGATGCTTGCAAGAAAAAAGGTATAGCTGTATTTAATGCACCCTATTCAAATACTCGCTCAGTTGTTGAGCTTGCTATTGGTCAAATTATTTTATTGATGCGAAGTACATTTGTCAGAAGCAATGAACTGCATAATGGAATATGGAAAAAAACAGCTGCAGGATCAAGAGAGGTTAGAGGGAAAATTTTAGGAATCATAGGGTATGGTAATATAGGAAAGCAACTGTCAGTTCTTGCTGAGGCTATGGGTATGAAGGTTATTTTTTATGATCAACTTGAAAAGTTGGCTTTAGGAAATGCTGAAAAAAGAAACTCCATGCATGCAGTTTTTAATGAAGCAGATGTCGTTTCTCTTCATGTTGACGATAATCCTGATAACAAAAATTTAATAGGAAGAGAGGAGTTTTTACAAATGAAAGACGGTGTGATCTTTATTAATTTAGCCAGAGGTTTTGTAGTCGATATTCCAGCTCTTGTTGAGGCTCAAAATTCGGGTAAAGTTGCGGGAGCAGCAGTTGATGTATATCCAGTTGAACCAAAGTCAAATGACGAGCCTTTTAAGTCTGAACTTTCGGGTCAGCCAAATACCATTCTTACACCGCATATTGGTGGAAGCACAATGGAAGCACAGAAGCATATCGGAAATTTTGTTCCAGCGAACATTATTTCATACATAAATACGGGCTCATGTTTTGATGCAGTGAACTTACCAAGAATTAAACTTGCTCCTCAAAAAGAGGGTCATCGATTCTTATTAATACATGAAAATATAAGTGGAGTTGTTGCCGAAGTAAACGGTATATTAGCAAAGTATGAGATGAACATTACGGGACAGTTTTTAAAAACCGACGAAACAGTTGGATATTTGATTAGTGATGTAATCAAAAGTTATAATGAACAAATACTTCAAGAATTACGTGCAGTGAAAGGAAAGATTAAGTTTCGTTTGTTGTATTAATTCATTGTTTTTGATAAAAAAACGTATTTTTACCCAATTATTTTAAATTATGGCAGAAAATAATAAAGATTCAAATTCTGAGAAAAAACAGGAGAATTTAGAGGACTCAATAGGTAAAACAGAAGTCCTTTTGGAAGAAAACAAAGACTTAATTTCAAAAGTTTTGATTGGAATAGTGGTATTAATTGGNGGATACTTTTTATATAATAATTGGGTTGCAGAGCCTGCTGAAAAAGAAGGCTATGACGCTATATGGCCCGCGCAGCAGTCGTTTGAACAAGATTCGCTGGAAAAAGCAATTGAATTGTTTTCAGAAGTGGCAGAGGATCATAGTGGAACTAAGGCAGGTAATTTAGCTAATCTTTATTCAGGATTAGCTCTCTTAAAAAAGAGCCAGTTCGATGATGCTCTTGTTTCATTTGAAAACTTTGACGCAAGTGGTAAACTGTTCCCGGGGCTAAAACTAGGATTGATTGGTGATTGTCATAGCGAAATGGGAAATATTGAGGAAGCAGTGGCCAATTATAAGAAATCAGCAAAATTATTGGATTCGAAATCAGTTTCCCCTTACTATCTAAAGAAGGCAGGTATATTATTAGAGCAAAATGATGAAGTAGAAGCAGCAATCGAAGTTTATGAACTTGCACTAAGTACTTATTTAAAAGACGCTCAGCCTGCTTTACAAAATATAAAGAATGAAATGAAAAAATTGTTAGCTCGAGCAAATGCATCGAAATAAAAGTTTTGATAAATAAAGTTCTAAAAGTGTAACCAATGGTTACACTTTTTTATTTTTGTACTATGGCAACAAAAAGTAAAAATTTATCTGTATTTGACTCCAAGAGTATTCCGTCTGGTAGAGGTAAGAAAATAGGTCTTGTAATAAGCGAGTGGAATTCCGAGATTACTGAAGGGCTTAAAAAAGGTGCTGTTGATGCTCTTTTAGAGTGCAACACTTATTTGAGAGATATTATTATTGAATATGTTCCAGGTACTTTTGAACTTCCTCTCGGTGCGCAATATTTATTAGAATCGAAAAATTTAGACGCCGTTATAGCCATAGGTTGTGTTGTTNGAGGAGAAACTGCACATTTTGATTATGTATGCCAAGGTGCGACTCAGGGAATTCAAGAGGTCAGTTTACATTATAATAAGCCAGTTATGTTTTGTGTTTTAACAGATGATACAATACAGCAAAGTAGAGCTAGAAGTGGAGGTAAATACGGTAATAAAGGAACAGAAGCAGCAGTTGGAGTTTTAAAGATGCTTGGTTTAAAAGATCGTTTAAAATAAACTGTTTTTTTGTTGTGATTGTTTTGAAAAAAGAAAAGAATTGATTTTAAGGGAATTATCGGCTGTAAATTTTAAAAATTTTTTGGGTGTAGAAATTACTTTGAATCCAAAAATTAATTGTTTCGTCGGAAATAATGGAGAGGGAAAAACTACAATTTTAGATGCCATATACTATTTGTCATTTTGTAAGTCGTTTTTAAACCCTATAGATTCTCAAAACATCAATTACAATGATGCTTTTTTTGTCCTTCAAGGTGAGTATGAAAGATCGGGTAAAACAGAACGTATTTATTGCGGACTTAAAAAAGGACAGAAAAAGGTTTTTAAGAGAAATAAGAAAGAATATGAAAAACTTTCGGATCATATTGGATTGTTCCCATTGGTAATTATTTCTCCATCTGATTCGGATTTGATTACATTTGGAAGTGATTTGCGAAGGAAGTTTTTAGATGGAATTATATCTCAGTTTGATTCAGTTTATCTTGAAAATCTATTGATTTACAGTAAAGCGGTTAATCAACGAAATGCTCTTTTAAAATATTTTCAAAAGAATCGAACTTTTAATCAAGATCAGTTGGACAGCTGGGATAATCAGTTGGTTAAATACGGTGAGGTTTTGTACGAAAAGCGTAAAAAACTTATTCAGGAATTAACTCCTGTTTTTCAAAGGTACTATAATCAAATATCGGGAGGTAGAGAGCAGGTGGAGTTGGTTTATCAATCTCAATTAATGGAAGGAGATTTTTTAAAGCAGTTGAGAAATTCCTTGCCAGAAGATATGCGAAAATTATTTTCTACTGTTGGTGTGCATAAAGACGACCTGGTTTTTCAAATATCAGGGAGACCTATCAAAAAGTTTGGATCTCAGGGGCAACAAAAATCTTTTTTGATTGCTTTAAAACTTGCTCAGCTTGAATTTTTAAAAAATACTGTGGGCATTCACCCTATCTTATTACTTGACGATGTTTTCGATAAATTAGATGAGGACAGAGTTGCTCATATTCTTGAAATGGTAAATGGAAATACGTTCGGACAAATTTTCTTATCGGATACTCATCCTAAGAGAATTGAAGATATCTTATCAAGATTAAAATTAGAAAGTTCAGTATTCGAGGTTTCAAATCTTGAAATTCAGAAGAGGTGATAATTTATTCTTATGAAAATTGAAATATTATTCAATTTATCTGATTATTATATTCCGAAATTCAATAGGCTCTTTTGGCGGGTTTAGGATTCTTCATATTTATCCAAAAAATGTGAATAGGCTCAGTAGCTTCTCTTATTCCATTATTATTTGCATCATGTCTTGCTTTAACGTACATAAAATCATTGATGTAATCATATTGGGAGCTTAGGACAGAGTAATTTTTAGGGATAAGACTTGTTTTCTTTTTTACATTTAAATCAAAATGATAAAATCGTCTTAGGTCTTTATGATTTATAATACTGTCCTTGTTGGTATCTTCGTCATATGCTGAAACCAAATAATAATTCCGTTTTACTACATTTCCATTTAATGTGTCCTCCACTGCTGCGGGAAAATAAACTGTATTTATCAGAATGTTTTTCTTGAAAAAATCGGTTCTTTTACTGGTGATTGAGTTAAAATCAGAGACGTTTGTCAGATTATACCCTGAGATTGCACTCAAACCTGGCATAAAGTGATTGTGCCAAGCATTAATAGAATCATCCGAATGCCAACTTTTATGGAAATATGATGAACCCGAATATTCTTCATTTCCTTTTTCATCGATATCAATTTTAAAAACAGGTATAATTCTATGGTTTTTGTAGTATGTTTTATGTACTCTTCCAGGTTTTGAAATTACACATCTTTGCGTTTCAATATTTTTCGATGTTGTAGTTTTTAAATCTACACCATTGTATTTTTCAAATGTGTTTTTTGAACAAGAGAATAGAAAAATACCTAAGGAGACAATAATGTATCTATGCATAGTTATTTAGTTAAATGCTTCAATGGCTTTTCGAACACTACCGTGTTTTGAAAGCATCTTTTTTGCTTTTGTAAAGTCTAAACCTGTGGCTTCCATAATCATTTTGGTTCCTCTTTCAACAAGCTTTTCATTACTTAACTGCATATCTACCATTTTATTATCTTCAACACGACCTAATTTAATCATCACAGTAGTTGATATCATATTTAAAATTAATTTTTGTGCAGTTCCGGCTTTCATTCGAGTACTTCCTGTCACGAATTCAGGTCCTACAATTGCTGTGATTGGAAATTTTGCAGAGCTTGCCAAAGGGCTTTTTTCGTTGCAGGTTATACAGCCTGTAAGTATCCCCTCCTTATTACACTTTTTTAAAGCATGAACAACATAGGGTGTAGTTCCGCTTGCGGCAATTCCTATTACTATATCCTTTGTATTTACACCGTATGATTTTAAATCATTCCAACCCTGAGTTTTACTGTCTTCAGCAAACTCTACTGCCTTTCTTATTGCTCCGTCTCCACCGGCTATAATTCCAATTACTTTTTCATCGCTTACTCCGAAAGTAGGAGGACACTCACTAGCATCAAGAATACCCAGTCTTCCACTTGTTCCTGCGCCAATGTAAAATAGTCTTCCTCCAATTTTCATTTTCACAATAATTTCATTAACGAAAACTTCAATTTCTGGTAATATCCTTTTTATAACTTCAGGAACACACTGATCTTCTATATTTATGTTTTTAATGAGCTCTAAAACACTCATGTCCTGTAAATCATTGTATTTTGAAGTTTGTTCTGTTGTTTTTTTCATGATTAATTCGGCCATTAATAATATAAAAATACATATTAAGTACTTGAATTGATTAATTTTAATTAACGATAATAGATACAATTAAACAATGCACGACATTGAACCCCATTACAATTGGCGACATATTTATACAGCTGAGGAGGATTCTTTATCACCCTTTTATGGGCGGGAATATAGTGAGTTTTTGTTTTCAGATCGAGTTTACAACCACTTCATACATCCTCAATGGGATGATATTGGATCACCAACACTTTTTTTAAAGCTACTTTATTGTAATTATTCTGAAGAGTTTGCTGTTGTTGAATTAATTGGCGAATGGAACGATTGCTTGAATAATGATATCATGATTTTGAAAAGAGAATTTGTCGATGTTTTAATATCGGAGGGCATTAAGAAATTTTTGTTGATAGGGGAAAATGTTTTAAATTTTCACTATTCTGATGCTTGTTATTACGAAGAGTGGTTTGATGATATTGAAGGTGGTTGGGTTGCTGCTGTGAATTTTCAAAATCATGTTCTTGAGGAAATGTCTCAAATTGGAATAGAGCAATATTTTTATTGGGGGGGCGAATTAAATGAGCTTGCTTGGCGAACTTATAAACCTCAATATTTAAAACAGAAGGTGGAAACTGTTTTTAATCGTTTAATCGGAATCTAATTTGCTCAAAATCACTATTATTCATTGATATTCGCGACTTTTTTATACTTTTGCAGTTGCTCAAAAAATAATGTAAAATATGAGGCTTAATCAATTGGCTAAAAAAGTAGGAAGACCCTACACAAGAGTAGAAAAGTACATTCGTAAAGATTTAAAAATTGAAGGTATTGAGGGTCCGAACTCAAGAGTTGAGGAAGAAGTTGTAAAAAAAGTCATCTCTAAGTTTGGTTTATCTTCAGAGGTAACAAAAGAAAAACCAAAAGTTAAACTAGAAACTATTGAAGCAAAGCCAGCTGAAATATCACCAGAGGATAGAGGGTTAGAAGATGTAGAATTGGATCACGCAACTCCAGCTGAAGCTGTTGTTCCAAATTTAGATGGATTAGGTGAGCAGGAAATTGAGGAGTCCAATAGTGATGAATTAGAAAGTGAAGATATGGCTCGAAATTCTGAAGAGGGGTTATTAGCCTCTGATAATGTTGTGGAAGAAATTGTTGAAACTGATAATTTAAATGAAAGAGTAATTTCAAAAACTTTAGAAACAGAAGAAACGGTTTTGCACATTGATGAAGAAGGAACAATTGTCGCACCTAAGATTGAGTTGGAAGGGATTAAAGTTCGTGGTAAAATTGATATTCCTGGAGTTACTGATCAACCTGAAAAAACTCCTGAAGAAAATGAATTAACGCCAGAAGAAACAGCTCAATTAGAGGCAGAAGAGGCTGCGAAATTAAAAGCTCAAGAAGAAGCAGAGGAGGCAAGGAGAAAAAAATTAGATAAAGAAGCTGCAAAAGCATTGGCCTACAAGGAAAAAAGAGAAAGAGAAGAGCAAGAGGCTTTAAGGTTAAAAATAGAAGAACAAAAAGAAAAGAAAAAAGAAGCCGGTAAAAAGCACTATTTAGATAATGTTCAACAACCTCCAAAAATTAAAAAAGGAAAGAAAAAGAAGGTCGTTAAGTTAGAGCAGGAAAAAGAAAATAACAAACCTTTTGAAACAAAAGAAAAGTATGCAAGTACAGATAGTATGACCACTTGGCAAAAAATTGTTAGGTGGTTCAATACCTGATATCCTAAAAACATAACTTAAGGGCAGGTATTTCCTGCCCTTTTTTGTGCGGTAAAAATTAAGATTAACATCTTAAATGAGAATTAAAAATGAAATATTTAATTGTATTATTTTTAGTTTTAAAAAAACTGTCCTTTGCACAGGATTTTACAATTAAAAATAACGGCAATTACTTTAAAATTCATGAAATATTAAGTCAGTATATTCAGCAAAAATCAATCTCTGGAAATGAAAAAGCAGCGGGTGAATGGTTGAAGAATTTATGTGAGCAAAATGATCTTTTTATAACTCCTATGGGAGATAAGGATGGAAATTATAATTTTTCAGCCTCTGTAAGGCCCTTGAAGGAGGGGCTGCCAAATATTATTTTTCTTAATCACATTGATGTTGTTCCGGTCGGGGACTCTTCAAAGTGGAATTATCCACCATTTTCAGGTATGATTATGGATGGTAAAGTATGGGGAAGAGGGGCATTTGACAATAAGGGAGCCGCAATGGTTCAGTTGGCATCTGTTATTCAATCTGTTCGCAACTATAAAAACAATAAAATCCCCTTTAATATTACTTTTCTTGCCGTTTCATGTGAGGAGACACAATGTGAAGGAGGTGCGAGTTATGTTCTGAAAAACCATTTTGAGGAACTTAATCCTGTTCTTGTAATTGGAGAAGGCCCTCCGGGCTTTAAAGGAATATTGGAATCGGATACGAATCTTTTAATGTTTGGAGTTTCAGTAGCACATAAAAGACCGCTTTGGTTAAAATTAGAATTAGAATTGCCAACTTCTGGTCATGGTTCGGTAACACCACTGGAATATTCAAATAAAGGGATGGTTATAGCCCTTAGTAAAGTAGTTTCTGAAGATCAACCCATCGAATTTATTGAAGTGAATACACAGCTTTTAAAAACATTAGGAAAACTCGAGAACGGAATCAAATCTTCAGCATTAAAGCACCCTCACGCATTTAAAGGTATTTTAATTCCAAAACTTAGGGAACGACCTGAAGTTTTATCATTAATGTCTAATACGGTTACATTAACAAGTATACAAAGTGAAACCAATACAGTTAATTTAATACCAACCAAAACTACTGCACTGATAGATTGCAGATTGCTTCCTAATACCGATAAAAATAATTTTTTAAAGAGCTTTAAAAAAAGTTTAGACAACGATTCCATCAAAGTAACTGTAATTTATGAAACACCTCCGATGTTACCGTCAAGTGACACTACTTTGTTTTATCACTCTATTTCGAAATCCATTAAAAAGAGTTATCCTTCGGCAGAGGTAGTACCTGTTATGATGCCCAGCTTTAATGATGTTGGTTTGTTCCGTTCAAAGGGGGTTACTTGTTATTCGTATTTCCCCATATTGATTGATTCTGAGCATTTTAATACCATTACACATATCCATAATTATGATGAGTTCATACCAATAAATTATCTTGAAATGGGTAAGAACACTTACGATGAATTTTTACGTTTACTAGTTAATCCAGATTGAATAAATCTGAAATTTTTTATAAAGCTTCAGCCACAACAAAAGTGCTTCCTCCAATAAAAATTAAATCCTCATCAGATGCGTTTAAAATAGCTTTATTCAGAGCTTTTTTAACAGAGTCGTATTTTTTTCCCTTTAGCTTAAACTTTGTAGCATTGATTTCTAAATCGTCCGTTTTCAGAGCTCTTTCAATTTTTGGTGAGCACCAATAATAATTGGCTTTTTCGGGAAGTAATGTTAATATTTTCGAAATATCCTTATCGTTTGTCATCCCCCAGACTATATGTAGTTGATTAAAATTTAAATCGTTTAATTGTCGAACAATTTGGTTTACACCATCTTCATTATGACCCGTATCACAAATCACCTTTGGGGTTTCTTGTAAGATATCCCACCTTCCTTTAATACCTGTATTTTGAATTGATTTTTCAAAGCCAGATTTAATGGTGTTTGTAGAAATTTCCCAACCTTGATTTTTAAGTTCATTTATTGCTGCAAAAACAGTCCTGGAGTTTTCCTTTTGATAACTCCCCAATAGATCTAATTTAAAGTTGCAATTCACTTCATCTGCCCAAATTATTTTCGATTGCTTTTTTCTTGAGAAAAAATTAAATACATCAATAGTTTCATGTTGTCTTCTTCCAATAACAACAGGAGTATTGGTTTTAATTATTCCTGCTTTTTCTTTGGCAATTTTAGTCAAGGTATTTCCCAGGAATTGTTGATGATCAAATCCAATGTTTGTTATGATACTTATTTCTGGTTTGATGATATTGGAACAATCCAAACGTCCACCTAAACCCGTTTCAATAATTGCGATATCTACTTTTTGGTCTGCAAAATATTCAAAAGCCATTATGGTTGTATACTCAAAGAAGGACGGCTTTATTGAAGTAGTCTTATGTTTCAATCTACTTACAAAATCGATAACTTTTTGCTCGGGTATTTCGATACCGTTGATTTTTATTCTTTCTCGAAAATCTTTTAAATGGGGAGAAGTAAATAAACCTACTTTATATCCGGCTTCTTGCATTATTGATGCCATCATATGTGAGCAGGATCCTTTTCCATTTGTTCCTGCAATATGTATAGATTTGAATTTTTTATGAGGGTTAGCTACTAATTTACTTAATTTTGAGACTCTGTCTAGCCCCGGTTTATATGCACTTTCTCCCTTTTTTTGAAAGGCTGGAAATTGCTTGAATAGGAAGTCTGTTGTTTTTTTGTAGTTCAAAATATATTTTTTTTCAAATACTCTATTACATGAGGTCTAAAAAGATCATGTCCTGCTTTAATCGTGTGAAGGCTAACATTTGGTCCAACATATTTGGCAAAGTCTTTAACCATTTTTGGTGCAACTACAGGATCTTTGTGCCCAATTACCAAATCCATTTTTAAATTATTATTTAAAATAATTTTTTTTAGTTCATGTTGTTTAAAAGTAATGAATCTGTAAAGTTGCCAAACTCGATAAACTCTTAATCGCATACCTTTAGTTTTAAAATTTATATTCAAGAATTTATTTATTGCAGCAGGTAGAAGGTTTAGCTTTTTTCCTGTATTGCTTATGCCATATACAATGCCTGGGTTCGAAATGGTTAAACCATAAATTCCTTTTCCCGCTTTTGTAGAGGTAACCAACCAGTTCCAAAAGTTTATTTTTAATCCGTCAGGTGCAAGAAGATAGATATGATCTATTCGACTACTAAATTGTTCCATTAGAAAGAGAGCTAATCTACCACCCATTGAATATCCTATAACTTCAAAACGTTCAGCTTTTATTTTAAGTAAAAATTTTTCAAAAATATTTTTTAGCTGGAGCTTAGTAAAGCTTCTCCAATCCTTGCTGTTGAAGGTTGTTTTTCCATGGTAAAATAAATCAATAGCATATATAGTATATTTTTCTTTACAAAAGTTTTCAAATAATAAATAATCTTTTGAGTTTTTGGTAAAACCGTGGAATGCGATTACTACTCGTTTGCCTACGCCAATTTTTCTGTAAAACAGGTTTATGTCTTTATGTTGAAAAAAATATTCCAATTGTTAACTTTTTCTTATACAAATTTCGGGGTTTTATTTGTAATTTTGCGCCTAATTTGACAAACGGTTTTTTATACCCGTTTAAAAAAATAAATAATGCCAAAAGATACATCCATTAAATCCGTACTTATTTTAGGTTCAGGTCCGATTGTAATTGGACAAGCTTGTGAATTTGATTACTCTGGTTCTCAGTCAGCCCGTTCATTAAGAGACGAGGGAATAGAGGTTACTCTTATCAATTCAAACCCCGCTACAATTATGACAGATCCTGTTGTAGCGGATAACGTTTATTTGAAACCACTCACAGCAGAGTCAGTTCGTGAAATTTTAGAAGAAAATCCTCAAATCGACTGTGTTTTACCTACTATGGGAGGACAAACCGCATTGAATCTTTGCATTGAATGCGAAAAAGAAGGTTTATGGGATGAGTTTGAAATAAGAACAATTGGTGTAGACTTGGAAGCGGTTGAAATTACAGAAAACCGAGATCGATTCCGTGAGTTGATGGATCAAATTGGTATTGGACAGGCTCCTTCAAGAAATGTGAAATCTTATTTGGAAGGTAAAGAGTTTGCACAAGAAATAGGCTTTCCTTTGGTAATTCGTCCATCCTACACCTTGGGTGGTACAGGTGCATCTTTTGTTCATCACAAAGAAGACTTTGATAAGTTATTGAAAAGAGGACTGCATGCTTCTCCAATTCATGAAGTATTAATTGATAAAGCAGTGCTTGGATGGAAGGAATATGAGCTGGAGTTGTTGAGGGATAAAAATGACAATGTAGCTATCATTTGTTCTATTGAAAATATGGATCCAATGGGAATTCATACAGGGGATTCTATAACTGTGGCTCCTGCAATGACTTTATCTGATACTACTTATCAAAGAATGCGTGACCAAGCGATTCATATGATGAGGTCTATTGGTAATTTTGCGGGAGGATGTAATGTTCAGTTCGCTGTTTCTAATGATGAAAAGGAAGAAATAATTGCAATAGAAATAAATCCTAGAGTTTCGAGATCATCAGCGCTTGCTTCCAAAGCAACAGGGTATCCGATTGCAAAGATTGCTACCAAGCTTGCTATTGGGTATACTTTAGATGAGTTGTTTAACCAAATTACACAGTCTACTTCTGCATATTTTGAGCCTTCTTTAGATTATGTAATTGTCAAGATTCCTCGTTGGAATTTTAATAAATTTAAAGGAGCTGATGTTTCATTAGGTTTACAAATGAAATCCGTTGGAGAGGTAATGGGTATTGGTAGAACTTTCCAGGAAGCTTTACAAAAAGCTTGTCAATCTCTTGAAATAGGGAGAAATGGTTTAGGAGCAGATGGAAGAGAGTTAAGAGATCAAGATGCCATCCTCGATAGTTTGAGAAATCCATCTTGGGATAGATTGTTCCACGTTTACGATGGAATTAAATTAGGACTGCCTTTAAGCAAGGTGTACGAAGCTACTAAAATCGACATGTGGTTTTTGAAGCAAATTGAGGAGTTAATCGCTCTTGAGAGAGAAATGTCTAATTATCAAATTCAAAATTTACCGAAAGATTTGTTGCTTGAGGCTAAGCAAAAAGGATACGGTGATCGACAAGTAGCCCACATTGTTGGCTGCTGGGAGAGTCAAGTGCATGAAGCCAGAAAAGCGAATAATATCAACAGGGTCTATAAATTAGTTGATACTTGTGCTGCAGAGTTTGAAGCAGCTACTCCATATTATTATTCAACTTTCGAAGAAGAAAATGAAAGTGTTAAATCCGATAAGAAAAAAATAATTGTTTTAGGAGCTGGTCCAAATAGAATAGGCCAAGGTATTGAATTTGATTACTCATGTGTTCATGGCGTTTTGGCTGGGAAAGAATGTGGTTACGAGACAATAATGATTAACTGTAATCCTGAGACAGTGTCAACGGATTTTGATACTGCCGATAAATTATATTTTGAGCCTGTTTTTTGGGAACACATTTACGATATTATTCAGCACGAACAACCTGAAGGTGTAATTGTTCAATTGGGAGGACAAACCGCGCTTAAATTAGCAGAAAAATTAGATAAATATGGAATTCCAATTTTGGGTACTTCCTATCAAGCTTTAGACTTAGCTGAAGACAGGGGAAGCTTTTCGACATTATTGAAAGAAAACAATGTTTTATATCCTAAGTTTGGAGTTGTTGAAACTGCAGATGAGGCACTTGAGCTTTCTAAAGAATTGACATTTCCTTTATTGGTTCGTCCTTCTTATGTATTAGGAGGTCAAGGAATGAAAATTGTAATAAATGAAGAAGAATTAGAGCATCATGTTGTGGAGTTGTTGAAAGACATACCGGGTAATAAGATATTGTTGGACCATTATCTTGATGGTGCAATTGAAGCGGAAGCAGATGCAATTTGTGATGGTGAAGATGTATATGTTATAGGAATTATGCAACATATAGAACCTGCTGGAATTCATTCGGGAGATTCTTATGCAGTTCTTCCTCCCTATAATTTAGGAGACTTAATAATTGAACAAATTGAAGAGATCACTCACAAAATCGCTCTTGCGCTTAAAACCCAAGGTTTAATCAATATTCAGTTTGCAATTAAAGATGATAAAGTCTATGTTATTGAAGCTAACCCTAGAGCCTCTCGAACAGTACCTTTTATTGCAAAAGCTTACCAAGAGCCATATGTAAATTATGCTGCAAAAGTAATGTTGGGCGCAAAAAAGGTTAAGGATTTTAAATTTAATCCTGTTAAGAAGGGATACGCTATAAAAGAACCTGTATTTTCATTCTCCAAGTTTCCCAATGTAAATAAAGAATTAGGGCCTGAAATGAAATCAACCGGAGAGTCAATTTATTTTATTGATGACTTGAAAGATCCGTACTTTAAGAAAGTTTACAGTGAGAGAAACTTGTATTTAAGTAGATAAAAAACGTTAATAGTATAATTACAAAAGCGGTTGGATTAAGACTCTAATCGCTTTTTTGTTTATTTTTAAATTATGATGGAATTGGGTTATGTCAATCTACTTAGAACGATACTAATAATAGTACTAGTTTATTATGTTGTTCGATTTTTATTAAGATGGTGGATTAGAAGAAAAGTTGCTGATATACAGAATCAACAAAAAAATTCCGTTTCGGAAGAAGAAGCTCATTTTCGTAGAAATGAAACTGGGAAGATTCACATTAAACAGGATCGAACATCAAGTGAGGGAAAGTCAACTGGTGGGGAATACGTTGATTATGAAGAGGTTGATTAGAAATTGTTAAATTAATCTGATGGGCATAATCATTAAACAAGGATTAAAAACATCCATTGTATCTTATTTGGGAGTTGCAGTTGGTGCTTTTAATAATTTTTATCTCTTCCCAAAATTTATAGGACCTGAGGGAATAGGTTTGTTAAATCTTATTAATGCTTCTGCGTTGCTTTTTCTCCCTATTTTAAATTTAGGATTTGTCACTTCTATCTCTAAGTTTTATCCAAAGTTTAGAGATAAACCATACTTTACTTCATTTCTTGGTTATGCTTTAGTTTTACCTCTTATCTCATTTCTGATATTTGTTTTTGTTTGGCCTTTTACTCAAGGAATCTTTGAATTTATTTTTAAGTCTAAGTCACAAATTGTTTTTGAAAATATTTTTTGGGTACTTCCTTTAATTGGCTTACTATTAGTTTTTGGATTGTTTGAAGCTTTTGCTAGAGCTAATTATAAGGTAGCAATCCCAAATCTAATAAGGAGTGTGTATTGGCGAGTTTTGATGGGTATAATTGTTGTTTTAATTGCTTTAGGATTAGTTAGTTATGATTACTTAGTACCTTTATTAGTCCTTTCGTGGTTTATTATGCTTGTTTTTTTAATCATTTATACACTAAAAGTAACTCGATTAAAATTCAGTTTAAATACTTCTTTTAGGCATTCTCCGGAAATTAGAAAATTTAACTCATTTTCTGGCTATGTTCTTTTGTTGGCTACGGGTGGAATTTTAATTCAAAAAATAGATCAACTAATGGTTGGTGGATATTTAGGTACAGAAGCTGCAGGTGTCCTAACTCTTTCAATGTACTTCGCAACTTTAATTGAAATTCCGCGCCGTTCAATAATACAAATTATTCAGCCTGTTTTGTCTGATTCATTTCATCAAAATGACATGGATAATGTTGATAAAATGTATCGAAAATCATCTCTTAATTTATTTTTGATTGGAGGTGTTTTATTCTTACTTCTTTGGATAAATGTATATGATATATATGATATTATCCCAAGAAAAGAAGATTTTAAAGGCGGTATATATGTTGTTTTCTTCTATGGATTAGCGAGAGTTATAGATATGGGAATGGGTTGCAATAATGAAATATTAGTATATTCAAAATATTACAAGGCTAATTTGCCAATGCAGTTTGCTCTTGTTTTGATAGTTGTAGTAACCAATTGGGCTTTTATTCCCCGATTTGACATAACAGGGGCTGCTTTGGCAACATGTATATCAGTTTTTACTTACAATATAATCAGATTTCTATATTTATGGAAAAAAATTGGAATGCAGCCTTTCTCTAAATCTACACTCAAAGTGTTATTTATTCTGAGTGTTGCTTTTATAATTGGTTTAAATATCAATTTCGGTTTCCATCCTATATTGAATATTATTATTCGATCCTCATTAATTATTTTTCCTTTATTAGCTTTACTTTATTTCCTTAAAATATCACAAGACATAAATAGATTGCTTGTTAAGCTTTTGAAACAAATATTTTTTAATTAAATCGGTAGTATATTTATGTTCATTTTACATCTTCTTTTCACTATTAAAAAAATTAAATAAACTATGAGCTTAGATTACAAAAAAATAATCCCTCATTTAGTTGCTATAGGGGTATTTACTTTAATTGTATTTACTTACTTCAAACCTTATTTCGAAGGTTATGTTTTGCATCAAGGCGATGTAAAGCATTGGAAAGGAATGGCAAAAGAAGTTCAAGATCATAGATATTCAGAAAATGAAGATCCAAAATGGACAAATTCGATGTTTGGTGGAATGCCTGCTTACCAAATTACTAATGAGGATAACTCTAATAAGTTAAAATGGATCCACAAGTTTTCATCTTTAAATATGAACCAGGGATTTGGAAATATGCTTGTTGCTTTTATCGGGTTCTATATTCTTCTTGTTTTACTTGGAGTTAGTCCTTGGTTATCTATAGTAGGAGGAGTTGCTTTTGGATTATCTACCTACAATATTATTATATTATCTGCGGGACATAATACTAAGCTAGGTGCCATAGGATGGATGCCCGCTGTTTTTGGTGCCGTATTATTTATCTATAATTCAGAGGACAAAAAACAATTTTTAGGTTTATTCCTGTTAGCTCTATTTATGGGATTGGAACTCAATTCTAATCACGTTCAAATAACCTACTATTTAGGAGGGATAGTAGGTATAGTTGTATTGGCGAAACTTATTGAGTCTGTAATAAAATCTCAACTTTCTTCTTTTTTAAAAAAGACAGGGATTATCGTTGTTGGAATGTTGATAGGAGTAATGTGTAATTTCGGATTGTTATACAATACCTTAAAGTACTCTAAACAAACAATTCGGGGCAAGTCTGAGTTAATTGCTCAAAAAGATAAAGAGAAAGAAGCTGAGGCTAAGAGGGGTAAGGGCAGAAATGGGCTAGATTTTGATTATATCACTAATTGGAGTTTAGGAGTTGAAGAAACAGCGAGTGTTTTCATTGCAAATGTAAAAGGAGGGGCATCAAACGAATTTTTAAGAAGTTTAGAAGATGTTAAAGAAACCAAAGAGATTAAAAACCTTAAACGGAAAGTTAGTCGGTATTATCAACAAAATAGTTCCCAAGTAAATAATGGTGGTTATATTAAAAGCTATTGGGGTGATCAACCTTTTACTTCAGGACCTGTTTATATGGGGGTAACTGTGTTTTTGTTATTCATCCTTGGTTTAGTTTTGGATAAAGGATATTTGAGATGGACAGCAATTACTGGAACTTTGATTTTTGTGCTATTGGCTTGGGGTAAAAACTTTGAAGGGTTTAATCGATGGGTCATTGCAAATCTTCCTATGTATAACAAGTTTAGAGCAGTATCCATGACTATGGTTGTAGTTCAGCTATTATTGCCTTTAATTGGTTTTTGGGGATTACACCTGTTAATCAAGAAGCGAGATGATTTAAAGGTTAAAACGATCATAGTTCCTGTAGCAGCTGTCTTGGTTTTACTTACTATGTTTTTTGTTTCACCTGAATCTTGGTTTACGTTTGTTTCAATAGCTGAGGAGGAAAAAATGGGGACTGTTTTGCCTAATTCAGAATTTTTAAATGTAATGAACTTAGTTCAAGATTATCGAGTTGATTTCTTTAAAGGTGAGGTTAAAAGAGCTCTCTTATATGTGATTCTAACTGGTGCTGTAGTTATTGGATTTATAAAAGTGAAATTTGATTCTAAAATTTTAATCACAGCTATTGGTTTTCTTGTTTTAACTGATTTGTGGACTGCAGATTTGGAGTACCAGAATAATGATAAAGAAAAGGGTTCTAAACGTTATAAGATGTGGATAAAGGAAAAGAAAAATTCTATTTCTTATAAGGCGGAAAAAGCGGACTTAGCAATTGCTAATAATGAGTTTAAATTAAATCCTAGTTTTAGCGATAAATATGTTGATGCTGAAAAAGTCCTTAAGAATTACAAAAGGAGCGAAGGTAAAAAGTCCTCCCTTAAATCGCATGAAAAACAAGAGTTAAGATTTAAGGTTTTAAGAGATAATTCTCATTACAGAGTATTCAAATTAGACAATCCGTTTAATGACGCAAGTGTTTCTTATTTTCACAAATCAGTAGGTGGCTACCATGCTGCCAAACTAATGAGATACCAGGAATTAATTGAAAATGCGATTTATCGTGAAATGAGTGTGATTCAAAGTTCATTTGCCTCTAGGGATATTGATATTATTGAAAACAGCATGATAAAAACTCCTGTTTTAAATATGTTAAACACTAAGTATGTTGTTTACAATCGGGACGCACCCCCATTGGTTAACAAACATGCAAATGGCTTTGCGTGGTCAGTTAAGGAAATAATTTTTGTAGATAGTCCAAATGAAGAAATAGAAAAAGTAGGAGGAATCAATACTAAAACTCAGGCATTAGTTGACAAGCGTTTTCAAAAACAATTGGCATCAACATCAAATTTTGGTAATGATACAGCAATTGTTAAGTTGTTAGGTGTTAAATCAAACGAGTTAAATTATAGTTTCCAATCTCAAGGAGATCAAGTTTTAATTTTCTCAGACATTTATTATGCTGATGGTTGGAATGCTTACATTGATGATAACCCTGTTGATCATTTTCGAGCAAACTATGTATTGAGAGGGCTTTTTGTTCCCTCCGGCAATCACAAAATTTCTTTTAAATTCGAACCTAAAAGTGTGTCTATTGGAATGATTGTGAATACTATTTTCTCTTTGTTTGTTATCATAGGGCTGGCATTCCTTGCCTACAAGGAAATCAAATCAAAGGCATCTAAAGAAATTGTGGATACTGAATAAGCATGGTATCAATTGTAGTTGCTACATATAATCGTTGTAATTTTCTTGAGGACTGTATTAAGAGTTACGAAGAACAGAATTGTGATAAATCGTTATTTGAGGTATTAATTATAGACAATAATTCAACCGATGATACCGAAATAGTTTCAAAGGAGGTTATAGAAAAATATTCAGAATTGGATGTTCGTTATATGATTGAACCCAATCAAGGATTATCTTATGGAAGAAATCGAGGGATTAAAGAATCAAAGTACGATTTGATTCACTTCTTTGATGATGATGCTGTTGCCACTCCTAACTATATATCTGCTATTATTGATACGTTTGAAAGATATCCGAAAGCAAAAGCAGCAGGAGGGAAAATCCTTTTAAACTACCTCGAAGGTCGCCCAAGTTGGGCTAGCGTTTATATGGAGTCTATTTTTGGACTATTTGATATCGGAGATGCTGAAATGGAGTTTCCAAGAAAGAATTACCCTCGAGGTTCAAACATGACTTTCAAACGTGAACTTTTTGATGAGGTAGGTTATTTTGACGTAAGTTTAGGTCGAAAGGGTAAAATCATGCTGGGAGGTGAGGAAAAGGAAATGTTTCAAAGAGTTTATGAATTTGGAGCTTCTGTTATTTACAATCCACTCATAGTGTGTTATCATGCTGTTCCGGAATCAAGAACACGAATGGATTTTATGAGAAATCAAGTGGTAGGAATTGGTGTGTCAGAGAATATTCGGATTAATAATTCCGCATTTAGTCATAAGGCAAAGCGTTATTTTATGGAAGGTGTAAAGTGGGGTGCAACCCTGTTATTATTTGCAAAATATTTGTTTTTAGAGTTTAACTTTCCAAAAGCTGTCTTAATTGTTAGGTTTCGTTGGTGGATTTCTAAAGGTATATTACTGGGACATTCTTAATCAAATAGTTATAGTTACTATGGTTAATAGTAAAACTTAAAAAAAGAGTATTTTAATCTTTAAAAGATAATTACTTTTCTTATTCTATCATATTAAATTGAAGTGGCTCTCCCTTTGTATAGTTTGAATTGAATTTTTTTCCAACAACTCTATCAAAATTAATGGGTGCTATGCCAAAATTAGGGCGTAAAATTTTGATGTTGTTTTGAGAAATGACTTCTCCTTTTCTAACATCTTTATAAATATAAATTGATCTAGAAAGATTACGGCTTTTTTGTTTTTCAGGGGCCAGTGAATAATCTATTTTACCTATTGCTTTTTCAGCTGATCTTACTGCATCAACCATTGCTTTAAATTGAGTAAAATCTAAAGAAAAGCTTGCGTCGGGACCGCCAATTTCGCGGTCAATAATAAAGTGTTTTTCAATTATTTTAGCTCCCATTCCAACTGAAAGAATTGGAGAAACAATATCAAGCGTATGATCTGATAAGCCTGTGATAACACCATACTTATCAGCCATATCTTTAATCATAATCAAATTGGCCTTCTCGATAGGTGCAGGATAGCTGGAAGTACACTTTAATAGCGCAATATCATAGTTCCCTACATCTTTACATGTTTGTAATGCTAAATCAATATCTTGTTCCGTGGCAATTCCTGTTGAAATAATGATCGGTCTCCCTTTTTCAGCAACATATTTTATTAAAGGAATATCTGTGATTTCAAAAGATGCAATTTTATATACTGGAGGATTAAACTGTTCTAAAAAGTCAACTGCAGTTTTATCAAAAGGTGATGAAAAACATATTAAACCTTGTTTTTTAGCTTCATCAAAAATTTGAGCATGCCAATCCCAAGGTGTATAGGCCGTTTGATACAAATCATAAAGATATTGACCTTTCCAGATTGTATCATGAAGCATAAATTCATCACGTTTTACATTTAGAGTCATCGTATCTGGAGTATAAGTTTGCAATTTTATAGCGTCTGCACCAGCTTTTTTTGCCGCTTTAACTGTGTCAATTGCAACTTGTATATCTCCATTATGGTTCGCTGAAAGTTCAGCTATTATAAAAACTCCGTTTTTTATGAATTCCATACTATTACTTACAAATTGTTCTAATAATCATAAATGCTTCTGCATAGTTTACACCTACAGCAACACCCCATCTTTGTGCTTGTATTTTTAGAGCTTCAGGAGATCTTGGGTGAGGGTAGGGTCTTTTTTCAAACTCATAGCATTCCATTGCACGGATTTTGGTATTTAATTGACCCTCATTTATCGAAACATACATGTTTGGAATAAAGTGTTTTGGGTCTGAACTAGCTCTCCATTCGGTGCCTGATGCAGTTTCAAAAGTAATGATGGTAAGAACTTTTTCGTGTTCCATTGGGCGTGTTGCGGTAATAACAGCTTCAAATGTTTTTTGATGGTCTATATTTACATCCCCTCCATGATGAGTGAAAATAAACTCAGGATTAAATTCAATCTTTTCTTTTTCAACAATTTTTACAATATCTAATAGTTCGACTCCATCAAATCTATTGTCAGGAAAATTATATGTCCTGACAGATTCAAATCCTATTCTATTGGCTGCGTCTTGAATATTTGTTTTATGAATTGCTAGTTCTTTTTCCCAATCTTTTGGATTTCTTGAGTCATTACGAGAAGTAATTCCCTCTCCTAAAATTAGCACTCTAACAGTGCAATTAAACTCAATGATTAATTTGTTCATTGTTCCTCCAACTCCCAGGATTTCATCATCTGGATGAGCAACAATTAATAATATATTTTTATTTCTTAATGATTCTAACATTGGCGGTTAAACTATTATTATCTACCTTTTCAACGGCATTAAATTCAAATTTAAAGTTTTTAGTTTCAATAAAAGCCATGGGATACCCTTCGGCATCAAGCATTCTTATATAATCATAAATATCTTCTACTTCATTAAGTTCGGAAATATTACTTTCCTCAGGCGTTCTTCTTTTAAAAATAGTTGGCTCTCCGGTTTGTTGCTTTGGAACTAGACCCTTATCAACAATAGTTAAAATTTGCTCTGATATAATATCATTAGCTCGTTCAAAAATCTCTTTAGCAGTACCCTCTAACGATAAAGGAGATTTTAAATAAATATCTCCTGTATCAATTCCATCTCCAACTTTTAATGCTGAAACTTTTGTTGATTTGTGCCCTCTCACAATTAAATTTTGTAATGGACTACCACCTCTACCATAAGGAAGATCTGTCATATGAAATACAACGCATTCAAATCTATTATATATTTCTTTAGGTATAATATGGGACCAGTGAGGGAAAAATATTTTTTGCGGATTTATTTTTTTTAAATGATCAATGGATAAATCCTCTTTTTTATTGATACTTCCCCAAGTAAAAGGAGTGTCTTTATTTAGTTTACCTACTAAATTTTTATTCCATTTTTTTTCGGAGGCGATAATAAAATTCATACTATTCATGTATAAGAATTACTGAATCAAATCCATTAATCTTTTTACGCTTGGTTTCAATAAAATTAATTCTCTTAAATGAATTAATCGATTTTTGATTGGTGATTTTGATTTCCGCAATGATAGGGATATTTTTCTTACTTTTTTCTTTAAACATCTTAATTCCTAATTCGATAATACAAGGGGAAAGGTGCTTCCCTCTGAAATTTTTCGCAACAGAAATGTCAACAAAAGCACTTTGCTTATCAATATCAAATCGGATTTGACCGCATGGAACATTGTTTAATTTTGCTAGGAATAAAAATGAGTTTTTTGATAATATTTTATTTTTAAACCAAGTGAGATGTCTTTTTATAGTAATATGGTCAGTCTGAAAGGAGTTTTTCCTTACTTGTGGATCGTTAACTAATTTAAAATATGTTAATGCATCTTCACTTAATGCTTCTTTCAATATCAATTTAGATTTGTTTCTAAGGTCAAAAAAATTATTTAATATTCTTTTGCCTGATTCCTTATCTATCAATTCGTTAGATGGCTTATCTAACTTTATTGCCTTATTAAATAGACGGACTGAGAATGATTCTTTATCGTTGTCAATGTAGATTCCACTTTTATCATAAATGTTAAAATAATTATATATGCTTTCTTGATTATTTACATACTTAATACCGATGCATGGAACTCCCATAGCTTTTACTTCAATTAAGATAGAACTGCAGGCGACAATGCAAAGTTTTGAAGAATGAATTAATTTGGCCATTTCAAATTCATTGACTGATGCAAGTAATTCAATATTATGCTTACTCTTTTCGATTTCTGTATTGAGTTTATTTTTATTGGCAAATCTTGGGCCAATTACCACTTTTATATTTAGTTGTGTTGATACTTTTTCAAGAGTCTTAATTGTTTGAGAAGTAAGATTTTTGGAATCATCTCCACCAAAACAAATAAAGATATTATCATTATTTATATTGCTACTTTTTATTGGAGCAAGAAATGCAGGCCTTAAAATCGCATAATCAAGTCCCAGTAATAATTTGCTTTTTGGAGCATTATATTGATTTGGTTTGATTCCGGGGCAATGATTGATAATCAAGTCTGCATGGTATTTTCTGAAGAAATTATCGTCAATTAAAACTAACATGGTTTTTAGTTGTTTAATCGCCAATTCATCTTTAGCATTTATGTTATAGTCATCAATTAATACAATATCATCTTCATTTAAAAATTCAAGAAATGAACCAAACAATTGTTTTCCCTTTTCGTATTTACAGTATGTACTAGCAATTTGTTCAATTTTTTTGGTTGGAAAAGAGTCGTATAGGATACAATCAAAGTAGTCCTTAATCATTGATATAATTGATAGGCAACGATACAAATGCCCAAGTCCAATACCAGGAGTTGTATCTGGTTTTATAACAACTCTTGTTTTATGCATTTAAAAGTTTAAATTTAATTTCTGCTTTTCGCCAATCATCAATATTATCAATGTCCTGAGCAATCATTTCATCAATTTCAATACCATTACAATTCGAGTTGAAAATCTGTGCGCCCTTTAAAAGTGAATTAGGATTAACCCAATAAAACATACCCGCATCGTGGAATCTGGTTGGTAAATCCTGAGATCGACTTTTCAAATGTTTTGGGAATGACAATTTTAACTTACCTTCTGATTGAATAAATGACCTTTCAATTGGATAGTTATATTTTACAATTGGAAAACAAGAATCAAGATTCTTGGAAAGAAATTCGTTATAAACTTCCCGTAAAAGTTTGTCTGAAACAAAAGGGGCCGTTGGTAGAATACAGCAAATAGAATGTATTTCTATTCCTTTTGAAATATAATCGTTGTAAACTTCTATTATAACATCGGTTAAAGTTGCATAATCATTTGAATTTTCCTTGGATCTTATAAAGGGAACTTTTGCACCAGCTATTTTAGAGATATCCTTAATTTTTGAAGAGTCTGTTGAAACCATAACCTCGTCAAATAAATTAGAACTTAATGCCGCTTCGATGGAGTACTCTATAATAGGTTTTCCCAAAAACGATTTAATGTTTTTATTTTTTATGCGCTTACTCCCTCCTCTTGCTGGAATGATTGCGAGGTTTTTCATTAATTATCCTTGAATATTTTGATTAATTATAAGTGATTTAATGTCATTTACTCCAATCCATTTATCATTTTCTTTGGAGTTATAACTAAATCCTTCAGGTACATCCTTTGTGTTGAAGTGTGATTTAAAATCTTCCAAATTAAAAACTGGAATTTGTGGCAAGATTACATAGTATTTGCCAACATCAAGCGTGTTTAAAGAATCCGAAGAAGTAATCATCTCTTCATGTAGCTTTTCTCCAGCTCTAATCCCAACTATTTTTATTTCGCATTCAGGAGCAATTGCTTCAGCCACATCTGTGATTAAGTAAGAAGGGATTTTAGGGACGAAAACCTCTCCTCCCCAAGCATTTTCTATAGCGTACCTTACCATTTGAACACCCTCGTCTAGAGTAATATTGAATCGTGTCATTTTGGGATCTGTAATGGGTAGAAAGCCTTCTTTTTTCTTAGTCATAAAAAAAGGCATTACCGATCCATTTGAACCCATAACATTCCCGTAACGCACAACGGAAAATTTGATATCTCTACTTCCTCGTATATTATTTGCTGCAATAAAAAGCTTATCTGAAGCTAGTTTAGTAGCTCCATAAAGGTTTACAGGTGCAGCTGCTTTATCTGTTGAAAGTGCCACAACATCAGTAACTCCGTTTTCCAACGCTGCATCTATTACATTTTGTGCTCCAAGAATATTTGTTTTTACACATTCCATTGGATTGTATTCGGCTATGGGAACATGCTTCATCGCAGCTGCATGGACAACAACGTCAATACCTTCCATAGCAGTAGTTAATCTCTCTTTATCACGGACATCTCCAATGAAATACCTCATCATTTTATAATCCGAATTAGGGAATTCTTGTCCCATTTGGTAATGCTTTTGCTCATCTCTGGAAAAAATAACCAGTCGTTTTATGTTTGGAAAGTCATTTAAAACTTGCCGTGTAAATGCTTTACCAAATGATCCCGTACCACCGGTAATTAAAATAGATTTTCCGTTTAAATCAACTTTTGCCATTTCGATTACTTTTGAAAAAATTCTTTTATTGAGTCAACCACTTTGATCAACTCCTCTTCCTTTATGCTAGGATACATCGGCAAACTTAAGCATTTACTGTAATATTCATTAGCAATTGGGAATTCCTCTTGCGTAACTAAACTACTTTTTTTGTAAAAAGGTTGATTGCAAATTGGAATGTAGTGTATTTGAGTATAAATCTCTTTACTTCGTAAGAAATTATATAAGGCTTTTCTTTTGTTTGTTTTTATTACATAAAGGTGATAAGCATGATTCTTGTTTTTTTCAACTTTAGGCAATTCAATGGGTAATCCCGCTAAAGATTCATTATAAAATTGAGCTATACGCTGTCTGTTTAAAATACCTTTTCTTGCTCTAGAAAGCTGACTAATACCCAAAGCACATTGAATATCGGTTATTCGGTAATTGTATCCTAAGTCCTGCATTTCATAATACCAGTCTCCATCAGATTCTGATAAGGTGGTCATATTTTCTTTTGTTACTCCATGACTCCTTGCAAGTAGTAATTTTTTGTAAATTTCTTCAGAATTAGTGGTTATCATTCCTCCTTCCCCACAGGCAATATGTTTTACAGGGTGGAAAGAAAATATAGTGATATCCGAGTAGGTATTATCTCCCGCAATTATTTCTTTTCCTTCAGAATTAATATAAGACGCTCCCGGGGCATGACAAGCATCTTCTAGTATCCAAAGATTGTGTTCTTTTGCAATTTTTCCTAATCTTTGAGTATTAACTGGATAACCGGCAAAATCAACTACAATAATTCCTGTGTATGTTCCCTTTGGGGCAGCTTTTATTTTAGATTCTAATAAATCTAAATCTAAACAGAAATTCTCTTTGTTAATATCTGAAAAAGTAATTTTTCCACCACAAAATAAAACTGCATTCGAAGTTGAGACAAATGAATTTGGTGTACATAAAACATTAGATCTATTATTTACTTCCAAAGCCAAAGTTGCACAGTGAAGAGCGGCTGTTCCATTACTTACAGCAACAGCAAAACGACTATTAACGTATTGAGCAAAATTTTCTTCAAATTCCTTTATTTTGGGGCCTTGTGTGAGAAAGTCCGATTGTAAAGTTTCAACTATTGCGCTGATGTCTTCTTCTGTAATTTCTTGTTTGCCGTAAGGGATAGCCATTATTCTTTTATGAAGTTTGCAACTGTTTCTTTCAACTTGTTTTTTATTTTTGAAATGTCAACTGGATTAGGAGAAGGATTTTCCCAGTTAATATCCAAAGGTTTTATTTCTTTTTCTCTATAAATATTCAAAAATCTCCTCGCATAATCAATTACTGAATTACTTGAATGTGGAAAATGTTCTGGTCCTATAACATTAAAAAGTTCAATTAAACCCTCAAATCGATCATTTAAAGAGGCTTTTGAAGTATACCCCGAATTTACAAAATAAACAGGTGTTCCTAGGGCTAAACAAGGAAGCGCACAGTGAATTCTTGAGGTAATTACCATTTTGGCTTTAGCGTAACGATCAATTAAGTCTGAAGCATCTTGAAATCTAGTTTCTCTGCTGGCGTCTAAATTATATCTTCGTTGTTCAATAATTTCAACTTGATTAAGATACTTTTTTGGTACTATTTTTTTTGTGTAATACTCCCTATACCCTTTTGTGAAATTTCTTCTAAAGGGATCAACCAGAAGAATCTTGTTATTTCTTTCAGTGAATTTATTTTCCAAGGTCAGAGTTAAACATTGTGATAAATAAGCTTTAACTCCAATACTTTCAAATAGTCTTTTTGTCCCTAAATCTCTGCATCCTATCGGCTCATGTTTTTTATAGTAATCAAGAAATTTCGAGTTTATTAATTTTTTATCACTTCCATTGCTGTTCGTAACATGAAAAGAAATAAAAAGAGGATTAATGGATGGGCTGGGGGGCCATTGATTGGGTTCTTCCATGAACCAACCGTTACATATAAGCTTTACTGGATCATTTAATTTTAATTTTTTCATCCCTTCACGATCGATATATTCATCAACCCTGGGAAGCAAACGCGCAGCGGCGACACTTTGAATTTCATCGCCAATATTTATACTTCCTGGATATGCTATGACACCTAATTTCATATTATTAATTGGTCCAATCAAAAATAAATTTTTCGTTATTTACAATGCCTTCCGTAATTAAATTAATCCCGCTTAGTTTTTCAGGAAATTCCTTAGGAATATTATATTTTCCATTTTGTATTTCTAAAGCCTCAAAAGGAATAGCTTCTCTAAAAAACCTGTAAAACATGTATTTCTTGGCTATTTCAATGTCTGGTTTAAATGTGCTTTTTCCGGAAGCTAAATCCATTAAATGTTGAAAGTATTCCTGTTTGGATTTTGGATCTATTGTAAAATTCTTATTTGAGTAATGACTATTTCCTCCAGAGGTTAAAACAGGAATGTTTTTTAATGCCATTTCTATGCAAACGGTTGATAGGTGAATGATTCCAAAATCGATAATGTCGTAAATGTAAAAAGGACGTATATTGGCATTTTCATTTACAAATAATATGTGGTCAGGTAGATTGTCAGGAATAAAGTTTTTCACTCTAAATTTGTCTGGAACTTTATGATAAACCTCTGCAGGATGCGCTTTTAAAATTACGTATAGGTTCGGCATATTCTTGAGGTGTTCAATGGTCTCAATTAACCATTCCTCCATACTCTCGAATGGGCAATCATTCGCATGCGCATAGGCGTCCCATGAAATATTTGTGTAAAGACAAGCTATTTTAGCATTTTTATTTTTTGCCTTTTTCACAAAATCATCAATTGTTGTATAATCGGAGTTTTCAGAAAAAAGTTGGATGTTGTCATTTTTCTGATCTTCTCGGGATTCTATATAATTATTTAGAATATTTAATTCTTTATTATTAAGTTCTCTATTTTCAAAGGAAGGCCATTCAGCAATAGGAAAGGGAGCGTTTCGCTCATTATGGTAAAATCGTAAAGTGTTTTTTCTGTAACTGCCATTATATACATCGACATTGATTCCATTCATTCTGGCCACATCATAAAGCACACCCCATGAAATATAAATGGCATGTGAAGTGACAATTTTATTAGGTTTTTCTTTATCGATTATATTCTGAAATCCATCAGCAATTACGCACCCCGTATAAATAAAATCGCGAACCCATTTCACGAAGTTTTTATTATCCCAAAGAGGAAAGGGTGAAAGGAAGAATCTAATTGATGAAGCAATAGCATATTGACCTATTTTAATATTTTTATATTTAAATTCTCCAAGCTTATCAACTGGAGTTTTATCGATTGTTCTTTTTATCTGGTCTTTATTTATGTATGGATTGTATTTTGAAAGTTGATAAACAGATAATTTGTTTTTTATGTAGAATAACTTACCAAACCAATAATATAACTTGAATTTATATTTAGGTTGATCGTACAAAAAATCAATAGCACCATGAGACAAATCATATTGAAAGAATGCGACATCAGCTCCTTTTTTTTCGCAGGCAGCGGCGATTACAGATTCTCTAAATAAATTGAGAATTGAAGAATTAAAAGGACAGAATAATATTTTTTCATTTAAGATGTCTTTATCTTCTTTTTTCGAAAGAATAGCCTTTCGAACCTTACTTGCAAAAAAGGTTAGCTTTAAAAATTGTAATTTACTTTTAAATAAGTGGAGCATTTCACAATTAGATGTATAAATCTTATAACAAAGGTAATCAATTACTTATAAAAATAAGGCCTTGGCTAGATGTATGTTTTTTTATGAAATGAAACTATTTTATCAACAGATCAATCTCTTTTTTGGTGTCCTCAAAATCAAATACATCTTTTATAATTCCAAACGTGTTTGGATCAGAAACAGTTTTAAATGCTTTTTTGGCTAGCTCAAGTTTATCTTCTTCAAAACTCAATTCCTGAAGTAATTTCTTTAGCTGTAGAGATGTTATACATTTGTTTAATAAAATTTCAATAGCTTCTTTTTTCGCTTGGTCGAAGTCCTGATCTTTAATTTTTTTCAACTCTAATTGAAAAGAATTTTCCGTAAACTGAGGCAAACATCCGCTTTGTGCATGAGAATAAATCCCAAAAAAAATAATTAATATTAAACCAAATAACTTTTTCATTACTTTTTTATTATCAATATGTATTCCGCTATTTTAAACCTTGAATTGGGTATTTTCGTTTAAAAACCAATTTACCTTTATTTCCTGCATTATCCTCATAGGTTCCCCTTAATGTTTTTCCGTCTTCAGATATAGTAAGAACATGGTATCCTTTAGAGGTATTCCAACCTGGTACCTGGACAGTAACATACACTGTATATTGAATCTGATTTCCTTTAACAATTCCTGATCCATATTCAACAAAAGGATGACCCTGGAATTCTAAATAATGCGTCATAAAAACCGAATCTTTTTTTATTGAAAAAACAGCTGTACAATTTGAGAAATCTGCACTGCTTGAATCCATCCAAACTCCATTAAAATTTTGTGAGAATGTGAAAACAGGAAAAAAAAGAGCCAACGTCAAAAGCAAGTTTTTCATAGTTCGAATGTAAGAATTTAAATCAAATTATTTTCAATAAGGTACCTCACTTTATAAATACCCATAATACTAATGCTGTCAGTTATTTCTCCTTTACAAACCATTTGAAATACCTCCTCGAAAGATAACTTTTTAATAACTAATTCTTCTTCCGGGTCAGGATGGTTTTCAAATTCTTCTAAATCTTGTGCTAAAAAGATTTCTCCATATTCGTCAGATANAGAATTGGAAAGATGGAATGTTTGAATCCTAGTCCATTTTTTCGCTTTTAAACCACATTCCTCGGACAATTCCCTTTTAGCTGTTTCAATAGTAGAAACCCCAGTTGGTCCTCCTCCTTCTGGAATTTCCCAACTATACTGTTGAATTGGATATCGGTACTGTCCAACAATCCACGTATTTAAATTTTTATCAAGAGGAATAATTCCAATCGCCCAATTTTTAAAATGAACAGAGCCATAAATTCCTTTAGCACCTGCAGGGTTAATCACATTGGAATGTGTTACTTTAATCCAAGAGTTATCATATTTAACCTCTTCATCAATTTTTTGCCAGGGGTTATCGGTAGATACAATCATAAAATAGTATTTATTACCTTTAAAATTAAAACAAAATTGATGAGTTTTCAGCTTGGAGATAAGGTAAGTTTCTTAAATGAAGCCCTAGATGGAATAGTTTCTAAAATTATCGATAATAAAATGGTGGAAGTAACCACGAAAGATGGTTTTGGAATACCTGTATTAATAACGGAATTAGTAAAAATAGGAGGAAACTCAGAATTTCTTCCAAAGGAAGAAATTTNGTCTCAAAACAAAAAGGAAAATACTTTACAGCTTCAAATAAAATCAAATCTAGAAAATAAACCGTATTTATGTTTTGTAAGGAATTCTNTAAATGATAAAGAGCTATACATTTTAAATAATACCGGTTATTCTCAGTTTTTTGTTTTGCGTATTCAAAAGGCAGGGGAATGGGTACTTATTTATTCAGGGAAGGTAAGTAAGAGAAGTTATGTTTTTGTAGGAGCTTATTTAGATAAAGAATTGGATGGTTTTCGTAAAGTTATTGTTGATACGATTAGTGTTGATTTTAGCTTGAAGATGCATTTTGCTCCTAAGTCTATTGAAGTCAAAATTAAAACAGCTAAGTTTTTTAAAGATTCGTCGTATACAGAAATTCCAATTTTGGAAAAGGATGCCATATTAATTGATGTTTCAGGTGAAACAATTAAAGAAGTTGAAATGCATCAAGAAATCAAAAAACCAGTTGAATTTTTAACAAAAAAGAAAGTATTAAAATCGCCAAAAGTTGTTGGTAAGATTGAGNTTAAGCAAGAGAAAAGAAATAGAAGTAGAGGAGAACTTGATTTGCACATTGAGAATTTAGGTGTTCCGTTTAAAGGGAAATCAAATGGCCAAATTGTTCAAATTCAATTGGATGCTGCACGAGATTTTATTGATAAATGTATACTATCTGGTAAGCGAGAGTTGATTTTAGTTCACGGTGTTGGTAATGGCACGCTAAAAAAAGAGGTGCATAAATTACTTAAATCGTATTATGGAATTCGATTTGAGCAAGGTGATGCCAGAAAATATGGTGAAGGAGCTACTTTAGTCCATTTGAAAGGTTAACTTAGGAAGAAGTTTTGGAATGAAAAAAATAATTAAGTTTATATCTTTAATTGCAATATTAGGCTTTGCAATATTGGCCTATGTCTATTTTGGGGTTTTTGAGAAGAAGATTTTTTTAGGGGAGGATAAAACCACCTTTTTTTACATAAAATCCACTGATAAAATTTCTGACATACTTCATAATCTAGATTCTCTTGAGATTGCATCAGAGAAGTCTTTTTGTTGGGTGTCCGAGCTTAGGTCTTTTGGAGAAAATAATATTTATCCGGGTAGATATACTTTAAATTCTTCAATGACATATTCAGATTTAGTTGTTTATTTGAGGTCTGGTCAAATAGATGAAGTTAATGTTACATTCAATAATGTAAGAACGTTAAGTCAGTTAGCTCAAAAGGTATCCAAACAGATTGAAGCTTCCTATGATGAGCTTAATAATGAATTTAGTAATCCTGAAAGTTATGGTTATGATCAAGCTACTTTTTTAGCNGTTTTTATTCCAAATACCTATAAAATGGATTGGACTACATCTGCAGAGGAGTTTGTAAAAAGAATGCTCTTAGAGTACAAAAGTTTTTGGAATAAAAAAAGAACAGCAAAAGCCAACCAAATGGATTTAACACCAGTTGAAGTGAGTACGCTGGCTTCGATAGTACAAAGTGAGCAGATGAACCATTCAGATGAATGGCCGACAATTGCAGGGTTGTATATTAATCGACTTCAAAAAGGCATAAAGTTACAGTCAGATCCAACTGTGGTATATGCATGGGGGGATTTTTCAATGAAAAGAGTGTATTATAAACATTTGAAAATTGAATCAAAATACAACACTTATAAATATGATGGGTTACCACCTGGACCGATAAGAATACCGGATATAAAAGTTATAGATGCTGTTTTAAATTATAGAAAACACGATTATATTTTTATGTGTGCAAAACCTGAGTTTAGTGGAAGGCATGCATTCGCTGCAACAAATAATGAACATCAAAAAAATGCCAGGAAATATCGAATCTTTTTAAATGAAAACAAAGTTCACTAATTCAATTTGCTTGCATATTCTATTTTTTTGATTCATTATAATGAAAACAATTTTTTTATTCAAACACAGTTTTAGGGGATAATTATTATCTTTCAATTTATGCGTTTTTTGGCTCTATTAATTGGTGTTTTTTTTACTTTTTCAAGTATTGCTCAAATAGGGGGTAAATCGACTTATCAGTTTTTAAATATTGTTTCTTCAGCAAAATTGGCTTCACTTGGAGGTTATGCAATTGCGGTTCCTGAAGGCGACATTGAAATGGCTTATTTTAATCCTGCTCTTATTGATACTTCTTTGCATAAACAGTTAAATTTGAATTATGTGAATTATTTTTCCGACATCAATTATGGATATGCAGGTTACGGTCATCGATTAAAGGGAATTGGTGTAATAACAACATCTGTTAAGTATATAAACTATGGTGAGTTTTTATTGTCTGATGAAACAGGTGCGATTAATGGAGAATTTTCTAGTAGCGAGACAGCCTTGAACCTTGGTTGGTCTGGAGCATACAAGTATGGACTTAGGTATGGTTTTAATTTAAAGTTTGTTTTCTCAAATTTTTACGATTACACTTCAACAGGTCTTTTAATTGATTTTGGTAGCACTTGGACTAAGCTAGAGAATGGTTTAAAAATAGGCGTTGTGGTTAAAAATTTAGGCTCTCAAATAACCACTTACACTCCGAATAACTTTGAACCAATGCCTTTTGAAATTCAGGCAGGCATTTCAAAAAAATTGAAACATGCTCCTTTTCGCTTCAGTGCAAACTTTCACAATTTACAAGTTATGGACTTTTATTACGATAGTCCCAATGAAATTGAATCTTCAAGCTTGTTCGGAGGAGATGTAATAGAGGTAGAAGAATCACATATCGTTGAGAGTTTTTTCAGGCATTTTACCGTGGGTACGGAATTACTTTTGACGGAAAATTTTAACTTAAGAATTGGTTACAATCATCAACGAAGGAGCGAACTAAAATTGAGAGAAGGTTCAAGGGCAGGACCGGTAGGATTTAACTTTGGAATAGGAGTTAATATTAAGAAATTTAAAATCGATTATGGGAGAAGTATATACTCTTTAGCGGGAACAACGAATCATTTATCGATTTCTACAAATTTTTCTGAGTATATTTCGAAAAAGGAAAAAAAGGAGCCAGATACAGAATGAAAAAGATTACAATAGCCATAGATGGTTTCTCATCCTGCGGAAAGAGTACATTAGCTAAAGAATTGGCTAAAAGACTTTCCTATTCCTATGTTGATACAGGTGCTATGTTTAGAGCTGTAGCTTTATATTGTTTAAGGAATGGTTTAATCAAAGAAGACGGAACAAAAGTTTATAAAATCAGAGAATTTTTAGATGAGTTTCAAATTGGTTTTGAGTTTAATGAGGATAAAGGATTTGGAGAAGTGACTTTAAATGGGGAAAACGTCGAGGAAGAGATACGAACTCTTACTATTTCGAGAATCGTTACAAAAATATCAGGAATTAAAGAGGTCAGAGAGAAGCTTTTGGTTATTCAAAAAAAAATAGGTTCGGATAAAGGTGTTGTGTTAGATGGAAGAGATATAGGAACAGTTGTTTTTCCAGATGCCGAATTGAAGATTTTCATGACTGCAGAAACAACAGTAAGAGCGAAACGAAGATTGAATGAACTGAAGGGGAAAGGTCATAAGGTTAGTTTAGAGGAAGTTGAGGAAAACTTAAGGCTTAGGGATTATGATGATACAACCCGAGAAGAAAGTCCATTAAAACAGGCTGAGGATGCTGTCGTAATTGATAATACCAACCTAACAAGAAAAGATCAACTGTCTATGATTGTCGCTTTGGCAAAAGAAAGAATGATGGACGAAGAACCGCATCAAGATAACTGATGTTTTAATTTCGATTATGCATTCTTTTAATTAATAAACAGTTGGTTCAGCAAAAAACAAAATTTAGGAGAACAAAAAAATCATCAACAGTTTCAATTTTTTCATTTTTATAGTATAACTTCCCTCTTTTTTTTAGGAAAGGCTTAATAACTTTTTCATTTTAAGAGCGTAATAAAGTGAAACATTCTGGCAACGGAATGTTTAGTAGTGTTATATATGAGTAAACCTATTCTTGCAAAAACAATAATGTTGTTAGCTTGTTTGTTTGCATTTTCCTATGCTCAAGCACAAGATAGTTTTGCGTCAAAAGAAGTAAAGCCTTCATTGGGCATAGGTGTAGGGGTTTTAAACTACTATGGTGATGTTAACAGTATAGGAAATCAATCCTCATTACTCAATCAATTTGCATATGAATTTCACGTGGCTCGAAAGTTAAGCAACTATTCTGATTTGGGGTTTAGTTTTTTAACAGGTACTATGATTGGTAATGAAAGATTACCCGACAGAAATTTAAATTTTAGAACAGATATATATTCCATTTCGGTATATGGAAGTTTTAATTTGGATTATATTTTTAATTGGTCGGATGTTATTAATCCATATATCACAATCGGTTTTGAAAGTTTTGAATACAACAACAAAGGTGATTTGGTTGATGCCAATGGCTCAATGTATTATTATTGGAACGACGGTACTGTTCGTACTCTTCCTCAAAACTCTCCACTTGCAAATCAGGCTTCATTGATGGAAAGAGATTATAAATATGAAACAGATTTAAGAGCGGCGAATTTAGATGGTTTTGGAAAATATCCTCAGTTGGCGATTGCGGTTCCAATAGGTCTTGGAATTAATTTAAATGTTTCTGATCGAGTATCTTTCAAGGTAAATTCAACTTTTCACTACACGTTTACGGACTTAATTGATAATGTTAGTAGAGATGGAGCAGGAAATCGGAAAGGAAATAATTTAAATGATTATTTTACNTACAATTCGGTATCTCTTCACTATGATTTACTAAGCAGTCCACCCAGGAATTCTGTTGAAGATTTTAAATTTCCAGACTACTTTAATCTGGATACTGATGATGAAGATGGTGATGGTGTTTTTGATGGAGAGGATTTATGTCAGTTTACACCACCAGGAGTTTTAGTTGATGAAAATGGATGTCCATTAGATGATGATGAAGATGGAGTTCCAAATTATTTAGACAAAGAAAATTATACCTCAGACACATCTTTTGTTAATGCTCAAGGAAAAGCACTAAAAGATGACGACTACTACAAGCAATACCTTGACTATATTGATTCAGCTGAAATTCCTATTGAAATACTTTACCGCATTGCTGGTGAACCTGAAAAAACAGGAAGTTTCAGGATTCTTTTGGGTGAATTTTATGGTGAGATCTCAGAGAGGTTAGCTAAAATATTTGTTGAAGAGGGCGATGTAATTGGAATTATAAATCGAGATGGTAAAACCGCTTACTTAACAAAAAAATATGGAGATTTAGGTAGTGCAGAAAGAAGAAGAGATGAACTACTTGAAAAAGGTTTCCCACAAGCTACAATTGTAGTATGGGATGAAGGTGATTATTTTACTTTATACGAATGGGATATATTTTCCAAACAAGAGTTGAAAGATCGTTTTAGAGATTTCTATCAAAACAAAGAAAGCCTCGAAGGTATGTACGCCTTAAAATTAGGAGAATCCTCCCCTGATGCAGGGACTCAAGAAAAGGCAAGATTCTATGAGTATGAGGATGTTGTTGTTTTGGACGGTGACAGTGGAAAAAGTGATTATGTAATTGGTCCGTTTATTAACGAAGTGGAAGCAAAACAATATTTGCAGGAGGTTGATAGAGAAAAATACCCGGATGCTGAGATTATTACTGTCAAGAAAGGAAAATCAAAATCGGTTGGTATTGCGATTGAAGATACCAAACCTACTCGCCCAGTGGGTCCCGATAATTGGAATAAAAAACGAATAAAGCCTGAAGATAAAGATGAAAAAGTTCTTGATAAGTTAGAAGGAAGTTTAGTAATTGATTTTGGAAAAATTGCAGATCTTGAAACAAAAAGAGTGCTAAATAAAATCAAATCTCAAATTGAGGTAGCCGAAGTAAAAGACTCCACAGGTAGTACAAAAATTATCACCAAAAAACCTCAGTCGGACTCTTATGTAAAAACATCAGTTGAAAACTTTCAAAAACAAGGTGTTACCGCGGAGGTAAAGAGAGTCCAAGACGGACAGCTTATCTCTGTTGACTTGAATGAGCTTTCAAAAAGAGAGCAAACGGATAAAACAATTTTGGGAGATACTAACGTCGAAAGTGAAAAGCTTATTGATTCAGATTCTGTTGAAGTTACCTCTTTAAAGGGTGACAAGAATCCAAGCTTAAACGACAGTTGGCAGGATGTTTTGTCTCGAGTAAATGGGTCTTTTGTGATCGATTTTGGAAAACCTGATGATTCGACATTGGAGGAGATTAAAAATGCAATAGATTCCTTAGATCAGGTTGTGGAAGTTATCACTAAAAATGGAGAAACAAGATTAATCACCTCTAATCCTCAAATTAAATCGGAGGCAGAGCAAATGATAAAATCTCTGGAAAGTAAAGGAATAAAAGCAATATTGGTCCAGGTTAAAGATGGCGAACTTGTTCCTTCTCAAAGTATCGAAGATATTAAAACGNTTAATTCAGATTCCGAAGGTTCTAAAAAAGGTAAATACGATGATTATGAAGATAAGTATGTTGTTAAGGTTGGAACAATAAATGATAAAACACCATTGGCTGAGAGAGACAAATTGATAAATGCTCCTAAAACCATTCAAATCAAAAAAAGTGATGGATCTATTGATGTCATTTCTGAAAAAACAAGTGAAAATGAGGAAGTCGCATATAAAAAGAAAGCGGATTTTATTTCTTTGGGATTCGATAGTGCAAAAGTTGCATACTTCAAAGATGAAAAAACTGAGGTGATTCGGAAAGAAGAGCTTGAAGGTAGATACACTGTAAGTATGGGTTCATTTAAAACAAATGTTACAAATGAGCAAGTCAATAGTATTTTAAGTTTACCCGATATAGAGAGTATTGAAACGCATAATCCTGATATGACAACTTATGTTTTAGGATCATATGATTCACCTGAGGAAGCAAAGGAAAAAGTTGAGGATTTGTTGAAAAAAGGTCTTGATCCATCCATTGTTAAAATTAAAAACGGGAAAATTAACGAAGTTAAACTGGATGTTATTTTTGATGATGCATCTATAAAGAATTTGACTGCTCTCAAGGAGCAAACTAAGCAGGTAAAAACAGATGAAGTAGTGTTTAGAGTTCAACTTGGAGCTTATAGAGAGAAAATTGATATGAATATTTTTCAAGGCGTCAATACACTTTCTTTTCCATCTTCTGGAGGAATAACTAAATACGTCACAGGTTCATTCGTTACCTATCAGCAAGCCTACATTCACAAGATTGATATGCGTAAAATGGGTTTTACAGGGAGTTTTGTTGTAGCATATAAAGACGGTAAGAGAATAAAAGTTACCGATTTGGTGAATCAGGAAAAGTATCAAAAGGTTAAAGAATCAATTTCGCCAATTGAAGAGGAGTTGAAAAAGGTAGTTGACTCAGAAGTGAATATACAAATTGAAAAATCAGATTCCAGTGTCGTTTTTAAGGTTCAGATTGGTGCCTATAAAGGAGATGAAATGTCAGAAAAATTAGCGGAATTTTCCAATCTTGAAATGGAGGTTTATGGACAATATAAAAGATACATCTCCGGCAGGTTTTCTTCTTATTCTGAAGCAGAAGAGTACAAAAAGGAAATTGTTTCTAAAGGATTTAACGAGGCTTATGTAGTTGCTTACAATGATGGTAAAAGAGTTGAGACGCCAGGGGCCAAATCCAATATAATTACTCAAAATGATCTGACAAAGAAGCCAATAGATACTTTGGAGACTTCATTGAAGGTTGATGAATACGAATTAAGTAAGGTTTCTATCATGGTTCAAGTTGGTTTATTCCGTGGTGAAATTCCACTCGAACTCAGGGATCAGTATGCAAAACTACCTGATCTTACTAAACAGGTGACTAATCATGGCGTAATTCGTTATATGACAGGAAGCTTTAAGAATATATCAGAGGCTGCTGCTTATAAAGAAGAATTAATTAAACAAGGTTTTCCAGATGCTTTTTTGGTTGCATATTACTCAAATGAAAGGGTAACCATGCAAGAGATTGTTGAAATTCTAAAAAAGGTAAAATAAGTTTTTCAATTGTTATTATTTAGCAGATTTTGCAACCATCAAATTTGTCCATAATGTCAATTTCGTTTATTGTATTTTCAAGCTCAATTATTTCGTCTTTAATTTCCATCTTCTTCATAAAATCAGCCTGTATTAGCATCTCTTTTAAGATTTTTACTTTTTGAACCAAATGATTTCTTTTTTCTAAATCAGTCATACATTTTTGGTGAATTATATTTTTGTTTTAGCAAAGATAATTCTAAAGATTTATTAATTGGGTGTCTTATATCTTTAAGCAGACTTTACAAATAATAAGTTTATTAGATATTTAAATTGCCATGTTTAGTTAATTGTTATTTTTGCCAAATAAAATGTAACCAATCGATTGGATTGTTGTTATAGCACAAAATTTGAAGGCCTTCATCAGGTAAAAGAATGAAAAAAATAATTTTATTACTCATAATTCCTTTTGCTTTTAATTCTTTTGTAAACGGACAATGTACGGAAGTACCTGTTAAAGAAGCTGTCAGAAATGGTGACTTTGAAGCAGGTTATCTTCAAGGTCCGGCTGGTGCCAATCATACCTTTTCAGCAGGAGGTGCATATGATTTTTATAGTGATATGGATTTTTTGGGTGAGCCGAATTATGACCCCTGTACAGCATGTAGTTATGCAATAGGAGATAAATACGCTGTTATGAGGGCTGATACATTTTCATGCGGGAATTGTAGTTGGCCAACAGATTATGAGCACAATACAATGTGGGGTGTCGGATATGGAGGTGATGGTTTGAATTTTAGAGATCATACCTTCAATCAAGAAGGAAAGGGGCATGCGTTGATTGTGGATTTATTTACAAAAACTGTAAGTAGTAAAACAGGTGGGAAACCAATTGCCTGGGAACAAACAATGGATATTTATCCTTCCGAATCATACTTTTTTTCAGCATGGATAGCAAATTATGCAAATGGAACTGCGCCGGTGATGCAGGTTACTATAATACCTAGAAGTGGAGGTGTGGATGATGTGGTAAACACTGTTACGCTGCCTGCTTCAGGAACACCTACTGGAGTTATGAATTGGACGCAAATATCAACTACATGGATTCCACCTGGGATTTATGATGAAGTAACTATTAGATTTGAGTTTGTCAATACAGAAGGAGCATCAACAGGTATTGATGTTGCTATTGATGACATTTCATTTATCAATTCATGTCAAAATATATCATCACAGAATAATTATGTAGCAAATTTCAACCTGCCTGATACCATTAATTTATGTGAGTTAGGTGGTGAACAGTTATTAGATCCGCAGGTACCTGTAAGTGAAAGAGGGAATGCATCAATATCATGGTATGAAGGAAGTGGAAACCCCCAAACAGAGACAGATAATGGGATTTGGACAAAAAACGTAAATACACCAGGTACATATAGAGTTTGTATTGATGATCCAGATAATGGTTGTCCCGTTTCTGATGTAGTTACTGTTGTTGAAGAATATTCGATTGAAATATCCGATATAGAATTATGTGACCCTGTATCCGTTGATCTCGATGCGGGCATTAATATTCCTAATGGAGCTATGTCAAGTATTTTTTGGTCAGGTCCGTCGGGAGATTCCAATTCTAGAAATTATACGGTTAATTCTGCTGGTGCTCATTCAGTTACGATTATTGCATCAAGTCAAAATCCGGGTTGCGCTGCTTCAGATAATTTCAATGTTACTTCAAACATTCCAACACCTCCAAGTTTGAATTATTGTGCTGGTGATGTTACAAAAGATTTAGAAGTAGGAGATGGTAAATCGTATATATGGTCAACCAGTCCTACAATGTCTCCTTCAATTGGTGAGGGAGTTACTGTTGTTTGGAATATTCCTGGTGGTACAGTTGGAGACCAAACTTTGTATATTCAATCAGCAGAAACATCTCCTCTTGGTTCAGCTGGTCCAACTGGTGCTTGGAGTGGATGGGCTGGAGATAATGAAAGTGTTACAATTACTGTTAATTCGGCAGTTAAATTGGTATCTTTTGATGTTAGAGCGGATTCTTGGGTTAATGGTGGTTGTCCAGGATCATCAAATCCTATTAACTTTAATTTAAGTGGAGGGAATAGTGTTACAGAATCCGTCTCTTGTGGTTCTGTATCAACCGTAAACGCAGGATGGACATTGTCACCAGGAACGTACACGTTGAGTGCCTCAGGAAATTGGTATAACAAACCTGCTGGTGGTGTTTCTGAACTAGGTTCAGGTGCAGTTACCCTGACTTATCCATCTGGTAATTCAAGTTTTATTAATTTGGTTTTTGAAGAATCTCAGGCATGCGCACCAGTTCCAGTAATTGTCGAAGAAGTTAGTTGTTGTACATCCCCAACCGATGATCCATTGATAGATGTTCCCACCTCTACATTGGAAGTGTGTAGCCCCAATACAGGAGAGGTAATTTCTGTAAGTGGCTTAACCGATGGTTTGGATTTTAAGTGGCAAGAAAGTTCAGATGGAACTACCTTTACGGATATATCAGGAGAAACGGGAGTTGTATCTGGAGGTCAGTTGACATTAAGCAATTTATCCACAGATGAGCAATGGTACCGTTATGTTTTAGCAGAAACAGGGAATTTGGATAAAACGTGTGTAAAAACATCGGATTCAGTCCAAATGGTAATTAATCCATTGCCTGTAATAGATTCAATTGGTAAAAGCCCTTTTTCGGGTATTTACTGTAAAGATGAAGTATATGAGGTTGAAGCACATGTTGATGAAACCACCGGTTATCCTGTAACTTATCAGTGGTCTATAGATGCATCTGGAACCGACAGTGTTTTTACGGGTATTACAACCCCTGGAACACATACTTACAAAGTTTTGGTCGATGCACAAGGTTGTTTGGATTCTATGGAGATTCAAGTNGATGTATCAAATTTAGATACCGTCATTATCACCAACCCACCAAGTTTATGTAGTAGTGATAACCCATATCAATTAACCTTGGATCCGAACAAAACGACGAGTGGAGTTTGGACGGATAGCATAGGAGGAAATACTTACGTAACCTCAGGAGGAATGTTTGACCCTCAATACACCGGACTAAATGATGGAAAAATCAAAGTAATATTTACCAGCGACGGATTATGTCCTGGAGCAGATACAGCCTATGTAACTATAACGAGTCGAATTGATTTTGATTTACCCGATGGTGACCAATCGTTTTGTTTGAACAACAATCCCGATACAATAAGCATTACGGTAAACACAGGAGGTGGTAAGTTTTGGACCACAAGTGGAGAGGGAATCTCTGCAGATAGCATGTATGTAGTATTTTCGGAATATTCAGCAGGTCAAGTAGATTCTTTGTATTACGGTAAAGCTGGTCAATGTGGAGATACAGCGGGAATAGAATTGACCTTATTGAATGTAGATACTGCAGAA
>PBEC01000003.1 GCA_002717515.1 Flavobacteriales bacterium | reverse complement strand
TGAAATCATTAAAACATCAGGTAGTAATACGTATAATAAAAACCTAACCTTAGGAGGAGATATTTATTTATTGCACGGTAGTACAACCTTACATGGGAATTTCATTAATAATGGAGGTGGATTCTATCGTCATGTAAATGCGGGTACAGTAGCGGGAATCCCAGATTTACCAATTACAGATTCTGATTTAGCAGCATGCAATGATGGTGGTGAAGATGATAATAGCGATAATGATTTTATTTCATGTGACATTACCTGGACGGGAACCAGTCAGGAGGGACCTGTAATCACTAATTTAAATGCCGGAACGTATACAGCAACAATAAACTGTGACGGGTGTAAGTTTTTTGAAACGGTAACCATAAATGAGTCGCCATCGGAATTGGAACTTGATGTAGAAACTCAAATCAATGCAACGGGAAGCAATAATGATGGAGAAATATCGGTAATTGCCTCAGGAGGAACAGGTCCTTACACTTATAAGTGGACAGGTCCGGATGGATACAGCAACAGCGGAGAAAAAATCACTGAACTTTATGCAGGAGATTATACGGTAGAAGCAACAGATGCAAATGGATGTGTACGAACAGAAACCATTGAATTAAAAGGATGTCAATCGCTTGATTTTACAGTAAATAAAAAAGGATCCTGTTTTGGATTATCCAATGGAGAAATAGCTATATCAGGAAGTGATAATAGCGGTTCAGGAGGCCATACCAGTGGGGGGTCTTCAGAAGGCACAGGAAGCCACACAGGTTCAGGTACGGGAGGAAATAAGCCTTCTTCGTGTCCTGGAGAAATTTATGAATGTTCGGATGGAGAGCCTGTTCCTTTTGGAGCTACTTCTATAAATGTTAGACGGGGAGAAATTAAAACCATTACGGGTGCATTTATGGGAAACATAACTATAGATGGAGGTACATTAATTAATTGTGCGGGTGCTATTACTGTACTTAATTTTGAAATAAAAAATGAAGGTCGATTCATCTCGTATGGTTCTTTAGGTTTTGTGGAAGATGTAACTGTACCTGAAGGATGTGAAATCATTAAAACATCAGGTAGTAATACGTATAATAAAAACCTAACCTTAGGAGGAGATATTTATTTATTGCACGGTAGTACAACCTTACATGGTGATTTCATTAATAATGGAGGCGGATTCTATCGTCATGTAAATGCGGGTACAGTAGCGGGAATCCCAGATTTACCAATTACAGATTCTGATTTAGCAGCGTGCAATGATGATGGAGATGATAATGGAGATGATGATGGAGATGATGATGGCGATGGCGATGGTCATGATATTAGTTTGTGTGCTATTACCTGGGAAGGACCGGATGATTATTTTTCAACTGATTTCAGCATCACCAATTTAAATGCGGGAACCTATACAGCAACGATAAATTGTGATGGTTGTGAATTCACAGAAACAGTAACGATAGATGAATCTCCATCGGAACTGGTAGTATCAACGAGCAATTTGGTTAATACTCCTTCGGGAGAATGTTTAGGTTCGATATCGGTAAATACATCAGGAGGAGTTGTTCCATACAGTTACGAACTAATAAGTTCTGGAGGAGAATCTAGTTCTGTATCTGAAGACCTCACAGGACTTTGTTCAGGAGATTACAGTGTAAGAGTAACCGATGGCAATGGATGTTCAGAAACAGTAACTTTCACAATCTCGAGTGAGTCTTCCTGTCCTGGAGGTCCTTTAGTAGAGGTTAAATCGGGTAAATTAACAACCTGTGTACCGAACAGCGATGGAGAGGTGAATTTTGTAGTAAGTGGAGGTACCGGTGATTTAACTTATGAGTGGCAAGGAGTAGTTGTTACCACAACATCTTTTGATAACTTAAGCAAAGGTCAATATACATTTAAGGTTACCGATGGTAATGATTGTTCATCCTCTTCGGTTGTAGAGGTTACGGATTGTGATGAATCGAAACCTTGTTTGGGTGTAAGCTTAGGAACAGAAGAGTCGATTGGTAATGAACGTTGTCCGGGTTCGTCGGATGGTTACATCAATGTATCGAATACCGCAGGAGGAAAGTCTCCTTATAGCTATTTATGGTCAACGGGATCAACATCAGAAACCATTACGGACAAACCTGAAGGTGTTTATACCTTAACCATTACCGATGCCAATGGATGTAAACAGGAATCACTTGAGTATACCATAGGTTTATCAAAGAGCAGTTGTGATGACGCCTGTAATTTCTCGGTATCGTCAATTATAAAGCAAACAAGTGAAGATTGTGCCTGTGATGGAAAAATAACATTGGTAGTAAATGACCTTAATCCTAGTGAAGAATCAACATTAACTTTTGATTATTTATGGAGTAATGGATCTACGGACTATTTAATAGAAGACCAGTGTGCAGGTTCTTACTGGGTTATAGTAAGTACGGTTAATGCGGCAGGTGAAAAATGTGAAGAGAAATACACGTATGATTTAGGGAGCGAGAGTCCTGTTTGTACAAAAGACCCTGATTGTAATACCAACCCAATAGTCATAGAGGGTAATGTAGTTGATCCAACCTGTGAAAAACCCAGTGGAGGTAGCATTGATTTAACCGTTTCAGGAAACCGGGGTCCGTATGACTTTTTATGGAACACCGGAACATTATCTGAGAATTTACACACATTAACATCGGGAGATTATAGCGTTACGGTTACAAGTGAATCGGGGTGTATAAAAGACGCATCGTTTAAAATCGACGATCTCGATTGTGGAGACCCAACCGACCCAATCGAAGAGGAGGTGTCGAAAATATATAAAAAGGCTACATGTCCGGAGAGTCATGATGGAGAGATAGATGTTACAGTCGTTCATTATGGAGCGGGAGGACCCTATAAGTACTTATGGTCAACGGGAGCAACCACTCAGGATTTACCGGGAGTAGTAGCAGGGGATTACACATTATTGATTAGTGATAAAAATGGAGTTTCCAAGGAATTTGATTATAAACTGGAATACGAAACTCCGGTATGTCCTCCCGATGTAGTGAATAAGCCATGTGAGGAAATAAGCCATAGTTCAGGAGTGATTACACAGCCCTCTTCGAGCATTAGTTTTTGTGATGGTTCAGCATCATTAGTACTTGGTGGCGGTTATGGCATCTACAGTTACGAGTGGAGTGAAGTAGGAAGTTCATCGATACTTTCCACAAATAAGTCCATCAATTCTGTTTGTGAGGGATATTATAATGTAAAGGTTACTCAAGGAGCCTGTAGCTTTACTGAGTTAGCTCATATAGAGGGACCAGTTTGCCCGGGAGGACCATCGGTAGAGATAAACTCCAGCGCATTAACAACCTGTGCACCCAATAGTGATGGAGAAGTAAGTTTTAAAATAAGCGGAGGTAGCGGTGATTTAACATATGAATGGGAAGGAGTACCTGTTACAACAACGTCCTTCACTAACCTGAGCAAAGGACAGTATATATTTAAGGCAACCGATGCGAACAACTGTTCATCGTCGTTGTTGGTAAATGTTGATGACTGTGATCCATCCAACCCATGTTCAGGTGTAAAATTAGGAACAGATGAAACAATAGGAAACGAAAGTTGTCCTGGAAAATCTGATGGATACATCAACCTTTCGAACACATCAGGAGGAACATACCCTTATACGTACCTATGGTCAACGGGATCGAATTCTGAAAATATTTTAGACCGGTCAGCAACCGGTTATACAGTAACCATTACCGATGCCAGGGGCTGTAAAGAAGAAATAGAGTACACCATAGATTTAGACAAATCAACATGTAAGGAGCCGTGTGATTTTTCAGTTGAGGAAACCATTACACAAACCAGTGAAGAATGTGTTTGTGATGGAGGAATAAGTCTTTCCATCACGGATCCAAATATATCCACATCTACCTATGAGTATTTATGGAGTAATGGATCGAGCAAATCTTATATAGAAGATCAATGTCCGGGAACATATTGGGTGGAAGTAACAAAAACCAATGCACAAGGACAAATTTGTGAAGAAAAATATACGTATGAATTAACCGCTAATAATACGGTTTGTACAAAAGACCCTGATTGTAATACCAATCCAATCAAACTAAATGATAAAGTAGTTAAGCCAACCTGTGATCACCCCAGTGGCGGAAGTATTAATTTAACCGTTTCAGGAAGCCAGGGTCCTTATAAATATTTATGGAATACCGGAACAGTAACCGAAGATTTACACACATTAACATCAGGAGATTATAGCGTTACAATCACAAGTGCTTCAGGGTGTGTAAAGGAGGAATCGTATACGATAAACGATCTTGATTGTGGAGATCCAACCGATCCGATAGACGAAAATGTATCTGAAAAAATTAAAAATGCTACATGTCCAGAGAGTCATGATGGACAGATTGATGTTACAGTCGTTCATTTTGGAGCAGGAGGACCCTATAAGTACTTATGGTCAACAGGAGCAACCACTCAGGATTTACCAAATGCTGTTGCAGGAGATTACAGCCTGTTAATCATTGATAAGGAGGGAGAATCAAAGCAATTTGAATATGAATTAACCTATAAAATCTCACCATGTCCAGATGATATAATCAACAAACCTTGTGATGAAATTGAGCAGGAGGCTCAAATAATTAAACAAAAAACATCCAGTGCGAACAGCTGCGATGGATCTGCATCGTTGGTACTAAATGGAGGTTATGGAGAATATACGTACAGTTGGAGTGAAGCGGGAAGTTCTACAGTTCTTTCCACCAGTAAATCCATCAACAGTGCTTGTCCTGGTTATTATACCCTTAAGGTATCTCAAGGAGCGTGTAGCTTCTCTAAACTGGTAAAAATTGAAGCCGGAGAAGGAGATGGTGTAGGCGTAGATGGAGATGTTCCGTGTAAGGTTTACGGTTCCGTAAGCAATGCAAGTTGTCCTGATTATGATGATGGTCAAATATCTCTTTTAGTAACAGGTGGTCAAGGACCTTTCAGTTATAAGTGGGAAACCTCTGGTAGTTCATCCGTACTATCAGGTTTATCGGCACAAACATATACAGTATTAGTAGAGGATCAGTCCGATTGCAGAGTAGTAAAACAATTCCCTGTTGGTAAAAACTTTAACGATTGTGAGGAATGTGATGATTTCAATCCTTCCATTAAAATCACCCCAGGTTCGAGTTGTACAAATACGGGAACCTTACTTGAGGTAGAACCTTTAGGAGAGTCTTACTACTGGACAACAACCGAAACCACAAAAGACATCACCGTAAATAAGGCGGGTACCTATTCAGTAACCGTTGGTGGAGGTAATTGTAAAAAGGAATTAAGCGTTACTCTTGAATCAGTAAAGAATCTTCCAACAAGCGTATCGATATTATCGGATAAATTAACCATTTGTGATGGAGAATCCGTAACATTAACCTCCAGCGAATCGGCCAGTTCCTACCTTTGGAGTACAGGAGAAACCACACCTGCTATTGAAGTAACTCAACCCGGCAAGTACAGCCTTAAGATAACTTTGGATGCTGCGGGAGTTTGCAGCATATGGTCGGATGAAATTAATGTTACCGAAAACGCATCTTCATCGGCACAAATAGAATCCAATAGCTTTGAGTTGTGTGAGGGAACAGGTCCGGTAGTATTAACCTCTAACTACTCGTACAATAATGAATGGAAATACGAAGGTGCCGTAATCAGCACAGAAGAATTCATACTTGCGGAAACCCCGGGAGAATATCACCTTGAAGTTAACACAGGGGACTGTGGAGTAAGTACGGATGTTAAGAACGTTGTTATCGGTTCGGACTGTAATCCAACAATCACATCGGTACAAAATCAATCTTGTAATCCTTTATTTGGATCAGAACAACAACTTGAAATTCGCTCACTATCGTGTGATGAGTTTTATGAATCGGTTATAACCTATAATGCCGGTAAAGCCTACGAAGATTATCTGGAAAGCTTAAAGAAAGACTTCAGGTTGAATTACATACGCAAATGTATGAATGTTCAGGAGTCGTTTGAAATCATTCAAAGCCGTTCGGAAAAAGAGCATCATTACACTCTTTATTACTATGACAATGCGGGTAGTCTGGTTCGAACAGTACCACCATCAGGAGTAGTTCCGTTAACCCCCGATGAAATCGATCAGGTAGAAATTGATGTGCAAAATAATGAAAGAACTTTATTCACTGAGCACTCATATGCATCCACTTATCAGTTCAACTCTTTAAACCAGTTAATCGGTTCCTCTGTACCGGATAATGAGTTAATGGACATCAACTCAACAGCCGTTTCTACAGGTTCAGGAACCGACTTCACAACCGCTACGTGGAATGGAGCCTACCTGACAGATCAGGGCAACGGAATATTGTTTGGAGAACAAGATTCGAAAGGAGTCCTTTTCCATACCAGCGACAATGGAGTAACATGGAATCCAATAACAGGACTGGGAGTACAAAACCTGAACGATGTCTACTTCTTAAACAACAATGATGTATTCATAGCCGGAGACCACGGAAGCTTGTTGTATTCAGATGATGCAGGTGAAAACTGGCAGACCTTATCTGTTGGATCAGTGGATTACAACCTGATAAAAGTATATTTTGAATCAACAACATCCGGGTATGTTGTAACCGAAGGAGGAATCCTATATTACACCAACGATGGAGGAGAGTCCTGGGGAGCGGAAATAGAGTTGATGAGTAAATCATTAGGTAAATCCCTTACGGATATTGAATTTATCGACATCAACACAGCATATGCCTCAATTGAATCCAATGGCATCACCAGTATTTATGAAACCAGCAATGGAGGAACCTCTTGGGATGAAGTGGAATTGAATTTATCAGGAATCAATAACATTTACTCCAACGGAGCACAATCATGGGCAGCTATAGATAACGGATCGTTGTTCAATTTAACAAGCGGTAGTAATCACACAATAGGGACAACAAAAAATTTAAAAGAAGTTGCCGTAGCCGGAAATACCCTGTACGCCAAATCATCGGACAACAAAGTAATTAAACAAGACTTAACAACAGGAACAACACAAGTATTAGGTAGTGCAGTCAGTGTTGTATCCAACAACAATAATTCTGCTGTATCCGTAGTGAATGGAACCAGCTTTACATACCATACGGCAGGAGGAGCGTCTTACGGTCCAACTTTGTTTAATCCTGCTTTAGCTGTTGAAGGCGCTAGTTTTGAAAATTCCAGTACCTATGTTTTCTGGAAAGAAAAACAACTGTATACAGCAACCAGTCCTTCTTCGCCAATATTAACAACAGGCTCAGACATCAATACAGCACATATTGCATCAAGTGGTTTACATAAACAAATTGTTGTTTTTGAAGGAAGTAATGTACAGTACTATAATGGTAGTACTTGGAGTATCGTATATACAGGTTCAGGAACATTCAAGGATTCATGGTGGAACAACTCCGAAGGATTAATTTTAACTACGAACGAATTACTATACACTACCAACAATGGAGCAAACTGGTCTGTATTGTCAACAGACGTAACAGGATTAACCACCATAGGTAAAAAGGGAACCGATGTTGTAGCAGGAAGCAATAGCGGGTGGAAAATCCTAAACAACGGAACCTCTTCGTTTGATGACTACGCATTGGCATTTGGAATGAATAAGATCAACGACATTGTCACCGATGGTTCTACCGTATTGGCAATAGGAGACAACCAGGCGATTTATCGTTTATCAAGCAATAAATTTATCCCTGTTCTCCGAAACACATCCACACTCACCGACCTTTCAAAAGGAGTATACAAATCCAGTGAGCTAACGGCCGTTTCAGAAACGGGAGATGTAGTTACCGGTTCGTTAAACGCTTTATCAAGCTCAGACAAACAATTTAACAGCAGTAATCACAAGCATCAAGTAAAAGATTTAGTAAAAGCAGGAGATATAGCATTTGCAACCATCTACAACCTGGAAGACGACAACAACCAGACAATGGTTAAACTGGACCTGAGTACCAACAACAACTGGGACAATACAAGTACCTACTCACCCGGAAGTCCTACGCTCACAAGTTTAGGCGTAAACAGCAACAATGAGGCTGTTCTTGTAGGAGAGTCGGGAGTACTGTATACTAATTCAGACGCGTTATACACCTCAAACTGGACACTCTCGAGTACCATAAATTCATTTGAAATGGCAGATGCACAAATGGTAAATTCATCAACAGGTTACGCAGTAGGGAACAACGGTAACATATTAAAAACCTCCGATGGCGGATTAACCTGGGAGTTTATGGCTCCTCCGTTAACCGAAAACTGGAAATCGCTGCACTTCTTTGATGCAACCCATGGAGTAGTTGTAAGTAACGATAAAGTCATTTACACAAACAACGGAATCTCGTGGAATGTTTTGGGAGGAGCTCTTACCCCACTGGTATCATCAACAACGTTAAACGATGTAGTGATGACATCAAAAACAAGTGCCTTTATAGCAGGAGGAAATTCTGGTTCAGGAGATATTTACAAAGTAAATACTTCTTCGGGAACACTCACTCTTGAGGGTATAAGCGGATCACCCGATGTTTTAAACGCGATATGCCTTGCCAAACCACTATCAACACCAGGAGGAGGAACACTTTATGCAACAGGAGATGCGGGAACAATCGTTCAATATAAAGAAAGTACGAATACCTGGGAAGAGTCACTGTCCACGAGCAATCAAAGATGGACCGACCAGCTCTCAATATCCGGTACGCATTTTAACGACGTTCAATTCACCGACTACATAACAGGTTATGCCGTAGGAACAGGTGGTGAGATTTTAAAAACCATCAATGCGGGAGAAACGTGGTTTTTGTTTACCATGGATAACGTAAGCGCGGACGACATTGTAGGAATTAATTTCACCAATGAAACCAATGGAGTACTTGTAACCGCCAACGGAGTACAGAACTTCGAGGACCTTACCAACCGATTCTCATCCCGTTTCTGGTACGATGAACTGGGTAGAATAGTCTTGTCGCAAAACACGCGTCAGTACAACAAAACAGTACCGGCATACTCGTATAGCATTTACGATGAACTGGGTAGAGTAATTGAGGTGGGAGAAATCGCTACAAATACTTCGGTGAAAAGCATCACCAGTGCAGCGCACCCAACACAAATCAATACCAAAACAAACGGTGCTTTGGTATCTGATTTCTACCCTACAAAACTAAGTTCGCAAAACGCTCAACCGTACTGGGCCTTTATAGAAAACGGAACAAAAACAGAGGTTACCCGAACGTATTATGACAAAACCCCGATTGCAGATCAAATGCCTGGAATACCAAATTTAGCCAAGGCTCTTTCATATCTTTTCAACTATGATAATACTTCGGAACAAAAAGATGCGTACCTCAAAAACACGCGAAACAGAATAGCCACTGTAACCTATCTTCCGGAATGGGTAGACGAAGAATTTGCACAAACCCCAGAAAAACCAGGTTATGAAAGTGCTATTAATTATGATTACGACATCCATGGAAACGTAAAAACAATAACTGCCAATTACAGTAATAAATTCTTCGTTTCAGGAATAACAATTACCGAAGGCCTTTGGGGAGACCTGATCCGAACGGATTATACCTACGACCTTGTATCGGGTAATGTATTGGAAACTGTTTACCAGGACGGAAAAGCCGATGAAATGCATCATAAATTTGAATACGATGCCGACAACCGAATTAAGTCTGTTCAAACATCGAACGATGGAACAACCTGGGAGCAGGATGCAAAATACCACTACTACAAACACGGACCGCTTGCCCGAGTGGAAATAGGAGATCAAAACATTCAGGGGGTAGATTACGCATACACCATTCAGGGATGGTTAAAAGGAGTGAACAACAACACACTTCTTGCATCCGATGATATGGGTGGAGATGACGGTTCGAATTTTGCAAAAGATGAATTCTCATTCAGCCTTGGGTATTTTGGTGGAGATTACTCATCAATAAGCGGGAAAACGCCATTCACTACTTCGAGTTTCACACCAACAGCAGGAGTGAGCCTTGGTCAGGACCTTTTCAACGGAAACATCTCATCACGTGTAAACGGGGTGCGTAAACTGGGAAGCACACCAATAGAAACGGCGTACGGTTACGATCAGCTCAACCGATTAAAAACAGCACAAACCGTTGGCGGTGCAGCAAATCCAAATGCACACAAATCCACGTATACATACGATGCCAACGGAAACATCCTGGCGCTAAACAGATGGGACGATGCGGGGAATAAAATGGATGAATTTGCTTACAACTACCAGAATGTAGGGAGTGGGTTTAAGCGCAACACCAACAAACTAAGAGCTGTTTTTGATAATGCTGGTACAACAACTGTAGCTACCGATTTAGAACCGGGTCAATCAATCGGCGGAAGTGGAGACGATGCCGGTGACAACTACAGATACGATGAAATCGGTAACCTGATTCAGGACGAACAGGAAGGAATTGCCAACATCGAGTGGCGTGTTGACGGGAAAATCGCAGCGGTAAGAGGGAAGGACGGAACCGACCAACCCGATGTGGAGTTTAAATATGACCCAATGGGGAACAGAATTTGTAAATTAGTAAAACCCAGAGATCCGTCAACAGGATTAAAGCCTTTAAGCAGCTGGAAAGAAACCGTTTATACCCGGGATGCACAAGGGAATGTAATGGCCATATATACATCAACATACCTGGAAAAAGACGCTGATGCTAAAATATACAGCGCTGAAACAAGACTCAAGGAGTTCTCATTGTATGGTAGTTCCAGGTTAGGTATTAAAAATGTAGATAAGGTTATTTCAACTAAGGACTTAATATATGACGATGCAACTAAGACTTACATGCCACTTGTGTCATATGAAAATGGTGAGCCAGGTATAAGTCATTATTACAGCGGAACCATACAAAAGAAAATTGATGCATCGAAACGAGGGCTTAAAGTGTATGAGCTTTCTGATCATCTGGGGAATGTAAATGTTACGGTAACCGACCAGAAATTCGTAAACAACGGCGTGTTTGAGGCGGTTGTTGCTTCGGCAAGTGAAGTATATCCGTTCGGAATGGAGAAGCCAGGGAGAATTTATCAAAGTGAGAGTTATAGGTACGGGTTTAATGGAATGGAGAAGGATGATGAAACTGCGCAAGGGAATTATGATTTTGGGGCTAGGATTTATGATGGAAGAATTGGGAGATGGTATGCTTTAGATATATTTGCTCATAAATACCCCGATAACTCAGGATATAGTTTTTCGATAAATAGTCCAATACAATATATAGATAAATCAGGGAATTTTGTTACAGATGGTGATGGTAATATTATTTACACAGTGGTTAACCCTAATGCTGTGTATAAACAAGGTCCAGCGATGCCAGTTAAAGTAAATGGCAAGGTAGTTGGTCATCAGCAATATTTTTTCAATGCAATTGAGGCGAAAGTTTTAACTAATGATGGAAAGGAAATTACAATACATATTGTTACGGATTATGTAGTTCAAATGGAAACAGTTACTTATAAACATGATGCTTTAGGGAATCTTCAATTAGATGTAAATGGAAATCCTGAATTAGCATATGCCGCAACTGAAAAAGTTGAAGGTGATTTTATAGTTGAGACAAACTGTACAGGTGATGCATTAGCAAATAGTACAATGGTTATAAATTCTGGGCAAATTACGGATGCCGTCCTCCAGGGAGATGGTTGGAGGAAGATAGATGAGAAGGATGCAAAAGCGAAAGATATAGTTGTTCTTAAAAACAAAAATGGAATTGTGGCGCATTTTGAAGTATATTTGGATGAAAAGAAAGTTTCTAGTAAAGGAGGTATTTCAGCAGACAGAAATCCAAAAGACCCTAACACTAATCCAACCTTTACTACTAATTCAACATTAGCTAAGACTGATAAAGCTGGTAACCCAATTGTTATGAAATCAAGTGAGGTATACAGTAAAGTGCAAAAGGATATTGAAGTAGTTGGACAAGACAATACAGATGTGTTAAATTCTAATCAAATAAAAACGAATATAAATCAATCAGACCTTGATAATGGAGTTTCCGATGGACGAAATGAAGTAGATAAATCAACTTTTGAGAACATTAAAGAGACATTAACTACGCCATGAAAAAGATAATAATTATTTTAACTTTTTTTTCAAATTTTGGATTCTCTCAGTGTTACGAATTACCTGATTCAATAAGCTGGACTGGAACAGCCAAAGATTCTGTATTTTCATTATGGAATGAGATTGATAATAAAATAAACCCTGAGGAATGGGGGCATGAGTCTGGTATTCCAGCCATTTCAATAAATTATGTTCGATTGATTGAACTATATAGAAAACAAAATAATATTGAACAGAATAAAGAAGTTCTTCTGTTCACAACTGATTCGGTTTTATTCACCGATTATACTTTAGAAAGCATATTCGATGGATTTGGATTTAAGCAAACATTTATTAAAAAAAATAATACATGTGATTTTTTTAACTACTTTCAGTTTTCGAAGCAAGAGAGCAAACAACCTTTAATAAATAATTTTAACTTATTATTTATTATTTCCGAATAATGCTTAAATGAAAACTTGGTGACAGTAAAAAACTTGGTGACAGTCACCAACTGATGCGTTAATCAGAAATATATAGGCATTTTTCTTTGGGCATTGGCTCGCTTTTTGGATAAGTAAGTCGAAATTTTCATAATTATATTTTCTCGGTCACAAATTTACTATTTTAAAAAATAGTGTGCTTGTAAAAATAGGACTTCACTTTTTTGGCAGTAAAATTTAGGTGCTTTGCAATAGGTTAGCTTTGTATTGATGTAGTAAAAGAGGTTTATTCTTTTTCTGAGTAAAATAGAAGATAAAAGGAAATGGCCCTAGTTGCTTTTATTTTATGAAATCCCCCCTTTTGTTTAAAAGGTGATTTTTTCTGATTAACCTCTGTAAGAGATCCTCTCTGTTTTATTTTCAACAAAAAACCACCTGGGTTTTATGGTTATTAAAAAGTTTATTTTAAAAAATAAATTCTATTAATTTTTGGAATAAATTTGAGTTTTAAATGGAATAATCTTTTTTTGTAAAAAATTTAAAAAATGAAAGTTATAAGCACCATATTTGTATTTTTAGTTTCATTAGGAGCATTCGCTCAAACTCTTGAAACGTCTGATAAATTAGTATCTTTGTACACTTTAAATGGTAATGCTCTGGATTATTCTGGTAATGGCAGACATTGTACAAATGTTGGAGCAGTTCTTGCCGAGGGAGTTGATGGCCAACCCAATTCCTGTTATGATTTTACAAACGGTTATTTGGAATACACAGACTCTTTTCCAATGCCTGATTCCGTTTTAACCTTTAGCGCATGGGTTAAACTGGATGGCAATAATTTTATGCCCAAGATTTTTTCTACTCCTGATGGGAGCCTCTCCTTTGAAATTTGGGATTTTGGAATGACAACAGGTGCTTTCTTTGCGCCTAGGTGTACTCTTAGGACATCATTAGAATCTTATAATCTTAACATTGGAGGGGGATATAGTGATCGTGTAGAAGGAGTAAGCAGAAATGAATGGTTCCATTATTACGTTGAGTTTGACCATGACACGGCTTCGATTTACATTAATAATGAACTTTATCAAAGGACTGTATCACAAGAAAATTTTATCAGCGAATCGATTGCATATAATGGTATTAAAATAGGCGATGATTTCGAAGGTAAAATTGACGAAATATATTTGGTCGCAGATGTTTTGCCACCTAGCCAGAGAACAGAGCTTTATGAATATGGAATTTCCCAGATAACGAGCAGTAAAACGTTGGAATTGAATACCTCGATTAACTACAACAGTCAATTTATCGAGTTTCTTTTCAAAGAAAAAATAAATGGGGGGTATAAAATTCTGAACATAAATGGTCAAAATATAACAGAGGGTGAGCTTCCCGAAAACAGTTCAAAATTAGCAATTGACAAGGTTAATATGAAACCGGGGATATACTTTCTCGCACTGGACAATTACCCAGATTCACAAACAAAATTTATTATTAAATAATTTAAATTAAACATGCTCACTTTGTTGGGGCGAACAAAATAAATTAAAGGAAAGAGAAATCTTTCCTTTTTTATTTTGTAATTCTGGGGATTAGTTTATTAGAAGGTTTATTTTTGTTTTTTAGAGTTCTATCTTAATTGAGTGTTTGTATTTTAATTTTCATGAAATGAAGAAGAAATTATTATTTGTGTTGATTTCAGGTTTACTTTTAGCGATTGTTAGAGGGCCTATTTTTTATATCTCTCTTTATTCGGAATTAGCTTTACTTAATCCCTGGATTGTAATTCCGATTTTTACTCTAATCAGTGCGTCATTACTATGGTTTTCAATAAATATGAGTAAACCTAAATCTTACTTGAAAGGTTTTTTTATGGGAAGTATGGTTGGTTTTGTATCCGCTGTAATCGAATCAATAATACTTGCATATTTGTTTGCGATAGATGAGCCGGAAAATTTTACTTTATTTAGACCGATTCTTATTTTTTCGATTTTTGGTTTTTATATTATTCTTTCTGCTGTTTCAACGATTTTCACTAAAAGTCACTGGGTAAATAAGGTTGAAGATTCCGAGACATTGGACTGGAATTAAAATACTATTTTAAAACCTGGTGACTATTAAAATTAAATAGAGAATTAACTATTCATAATCAATTATATCATCTTTAAGTTTAACATCTCCTTTAGAGCCATTTTTAAAAAGTGCAGCCATCTGAAGTGAAGCAAATAAACCGATTAAAAAAATACCAAGGGAATCGAGAAATATAGTTTCAAATAAGTTTTTGTGTTCGAAATAGCCAGTTCTATATACTATATTCTCTACTAAGATGGTGGTTGACATAAAACATGAGGTTATAATCCCGTCCTTTAATCTTGCTAAATAAGAAGAGGAATTTATAAACTTCATTGTAAGCCAAATTGGTAAACAATAATTAAGGAAATTACAAATTGCTTCTTCCCAATAATGTCCAAATATATTAAGCCAAACAGCTCGAAACAAAAGCGAAGAGATAAAACTTATATAGGCGAAAAAAAAGCTAAGAAGTAGTTTTTTTGTTATGCTCATTTTCTTTAGATTAATTCAAAAACATTAAAAGTTAGTTTTTATAAATAACGCTATAATAATAACAAAGTCTCATTTAAAAACCGGGTGACAATAACCAGCTAAAAAGGAAGTTAAAAACCAATTTTTATATTGTTCTCAAAAAATGTTTAATCTCTTGTTGGCAATATTGTTTTCTGCAAAGCTAACGTACTTTAATCATTTAATTGATATGTTAATTATAGTTGTCAAGTATTTCTTCACCTTCTGTATGTGTATTCTTTTCTTCCCATTTCTTTTTTCGAAACAAAGGGATAATTAGGGAAAGTAGTGTAAATCCGACAAAACAGATAGTAGCTGTTATTGATATGGGGATTATACTCTTCATACTGATTGTATCTTCAGTGGGAATGATATAGAACAATAAAGTAAGTAGAACAGCAAAAGAGATTGAAATGCTAATTTTTAAACCAAGTTTAAACCCATATTTATAAGAACCTGGCTTACGATAAATTATTCCAATTATAAATGGTCCTATTAAAGCAGTAAAGAATACAAATGCATATAAATATTCAGTCCAGAAATACATACTGGAAAACAAAAAAAACTTAGATACTGCAACACAACAAGTTAATAGAATTGAAATAAATCCAATTAATGCAGAATAAATCCAATCATTTTTAAGCATAAATCAAAAATAATGGAAATTAGTAAATGATTTTCCTATGGTTTTATTAAAATATCGATTTTTTTTCAAGGAAAAACAAAAATGACAATCTTTCAAAATGCACTGGTTTTGAATGGTTTGAATCCGTATTTTTGCCCTTTAAAAATTTATAAGGACTATAAAATCAAAATCAATCCGTAAATTTGCGCTATGAAAATATTTAAGTTTTTGTTTGTTTGTACGATTCTTTTCTCTTGCTCAAAACCTAAACTCGGTGAGATAGGCAACTATCAGGTTGCTTTAGGAGAAGTTAAGGCTGATTTTCATGTTTTAATGTGGGAACAAAATATCAGAGTTAACAAAACAAAAGTTTACACAACATATTCCAATGGTGCCTTGCATACTGCTCGTGGTGTTTTATCGGGTAAGGTTCTTCATGGTGATTACAAGGAAGTTAGCTTATCGGGTACATTATTAAAAGTAGGTACTTATCGAAAGGGGTTAAAGGATGGTTATTGGGCTTTTTACAAGGAGGACGGCTCGTTAATTAATGATTTAACTTATTCAAAAGGCGATACGGTCTCAGCTGTTAAATTTTATAACCAGGATGGTTCTGTAAAAAGTAAAATCCTTTCTTTAAAAATGAAAAAGAAGGCAGATAAGTGCGCTGAAAAATGTTCAAAAAGAGAGGCTTGTATAGCAAAAAAAGAGTCGTTGAAAGAATCTAAAGACTCTGAAGATAAAGGTGATGAGACTGGTCATAAAAACAAAAGGTTCAATTTAAGCAAGTTGAAATTCAAATTCAAGAAGAGTAAGAAGGATTCTATTTCTGATTCTTCTCCTACAGAATAATGAAAAGTTTTTGGTGGCGTAGGAAGTTAAAAGCGAATGCGCTTTACATTGTTGTAAGTATTTCCATCGTAGTGGGTATCCTGCTTTTAGGTTTACTTACTTTGTCGGGAGTATTTTCTCAAGCCGAGACTCAGTTTTTAATTCAGAATAAATTAATACTAAACGTCAAAAGCGGTTTGGAGTTTTGCCTGGCTTCACCAGAACTTCCGGATGATAAGGTAATTGATTTGTTTCAAGAAGAAAAGGATTCGTTGCGAATTAAATCCAGACCGTATGGGATTTTAACAGATGTTGAATTAACGGCGTTTCATGCCGAAGACTCAATTTCAAAAGAGGTTTTATTGGGCAATAAATCCACTCGTAAATCTAAAACGGCTCTTTACCTTGCAAATTCAAATAAGGCTTTGGGGCTTTGTGGAAGAGTGAAGCTAAATGGTAATGTTTTTGTTCCGGAACGAGGTATTGAACGGTCGTACATTGAGGGGCAGAACTTTGTTGGAACAAGGCTTTTTGAGGGGGTTAAAAAAACGGCAAAATCCAGTTTACCGGCCATGCACCCACAAATTATGAGAAATATTTCAGATGTGTATGCCGTAAACAACGGTTCTGTTTATCGTGATGATCTGGATACAATTGTATCTGAATCCTCAACTCTTGTGCTTAAGGCTGAAGAAGGAGTCTTTTTGAATAATGTAGTAAAGGGAAAGGTTATGATTGTATCTTCCGATTTCATTCGTGTAAGCTCCAGAGCTGAGTTGGAAAATGTGATTTTAAAGGCTCCCGTTGTTGTTTTCGAAAATGGGTTTGAGGGTAGTGTTCAGGTTTTTGCTCGTGACAGTATAGTGGTAAGTGAAGATTGTTATTTAAAATATCCCTCTGCATTGGTGCTAAAATCACCTTCAAAGCCGGGTTACTCTCCAAAAATAGTATTGGAATCGGGTTCGAAACTGGCAGGAAACATCATTCTTCAACAAGCGTCCTTTAATCTTCGAAACAATGGAATGGTTACTCTTAATAATGAAGTTGTTGTAAATGGAACAGTTTACAGTGAGGGATATACTCAACTTAGGTCTTGTATGGTTCAGGGAGAGGTGTATACGAAGAAATTGTTTTTAAAAACACGATCATCGATATATGAAAACACGCTGCTAAATGTTGTGATTGACCCTTCGAAAAAAGATAAGTATATGATTGATTTGGGAATTCAAAATTCAGAGAGAAGTTGGATTTATATAAAGTAAAAATAAAAGCAAGTAGTATGCCTCAGGTTGTAACAGCCATGGCCTTATTGGGAATAATCATCAGTATTGCTATGCTTGTATTTGGCAACGTTCTTCATCAATCCACAAGTCTTGAAGATAAAAGAATCGCTATGTTAATGGATGCAGAAATTAACCGTGTGATTGAATCACGCGATTATTCTGAAAATACTATTGATTATGATGATTTTATAATTGAGGTTGAGATATCCGATCACATTTCCAATCAAAACCTGAAGGTTATTTATTTTTCGGCTTTCGCTGCCAATAAGGAAGTTGCTTTTTTAGAAAAACGAATTTTGTTAAACATCAATGCCGAAGATGAAGAATAAATTAAACGCCTTTACGTTAATTGATGTGCTTAGTGCGATGCTTATTTCATCCATTATCATTGGCGCCGCTCTTTATTTTTTTCTTTTTGTTCAGGAAAACCAAAATGAATTTAAAAACACAAGTAATAGTAAATACAAAATTGAATTGGCGTACGAAACATTGAATCGTTTATTTCTGAAAGCTGACAACATTGAACATGAGGGAAGTGAAATAACCTTTACAGAAGACGATAGAAATTTTACGGCAACATTAGAAAGTGACCTGTTGATTTTATATACAGGTAAATCAGATTCTTTAAACTGGGATTTAATAGATGTTAAAACCTCCAGAATTAAAGGAAAAAACACTTTAAAATCGATAAGAATTGAATTTAACTTTGACACGAAAGCTTTTGAATGGTATTTTTACAAAAATTTTGGAAAATCAACCCAAATCGAAATAGTTGAGCGTTAGTATTAAAAATATAGCACAACCCAAGTCTCAGAGTAATTTAAAGGAATTTCTGAATAAGGACATTCAGATTGGAGCCCAGTTTAATCTCAAGAAAAAACAATCATTGTTTAATGATTTGTATTTACTCTTTCATTCTGGACTGGATATGAAAAGAGTTCTCGAACTTGTAGTAAATGAGCAAAAAAATAAAAAGGACAAAGCATTACTTGAGCGTGTATATAAAAAGGTTGTTTCCGGAATCAGCTTATCACAGGCTTTAAGTGAAGAAAAGGATTTTACTGAATACGAAGTTTACAGTATTAAAATAGGGGAAGAGTCGGGACAATTGTCTGAGGTTTTGTTTCATTTGAAAAATTATTTTCACAAACGTATTGAGCAAAAACGCTTGGTAACTTCTGCGCTTTCGTATCCGATTACTATTTTGGGAATTGCTGTTGCTGCTGTTACCTTTATGATTGGTTTTGTAGTGCCAACATTTGCCGATACGTTCAAGTCTTTCGGTGCGGAACTCCCTCCTGTAACCAGATGGCTTGTTCAATTAAGCGACGATTTTGGCTTTTATGCTATTGTTTTTTCTTTGATTTTAATTATAACCTTTGTTGGTTATCAATTGGTGAAAAGTACCGATGTTGTAAAGATGTGGAAAGACAGGATTCTTCTTGGTATTCCATTTACAGGTAAAATTTATCATTTAGGTAAACTCACTCAGTTTTGTGAAAATATGCGTTTGCTTATTGGAGCAAAAACATCTTTGATTGAAGCGCTTAATTTAACCGGAAGAATGTCCAGTTTTTATCCGATTCAATCCAATATTAACAGAATAAGCTTTGATGTTACCAATGGAGTCAGTTTGAGTAATAGCTTAAGTAAGTTTAAAACCTTTCCGTCAAGAATGATTTATTTGATTGCTGTAGGGGAAGAGGTAAATAAACTGGAGGATATTTTTGGACAATTGAGTGAACTGTATGGAAATGAGCTTGAACACAAGTCGAAAATTTTAGGAAATGTGCTTGAACCTGTTCTTTTGCTTTTCATCGCCTGTTTAGTGGGGTTTATTGTAATTGCACTTTACATGCCTATGTTCTCATTATCGGAATTGATTTAATTTAATATTTTTGTGTTATGAAAATGAAAAATCTAAATAAAAAAACAAAGCTTAAAGCGTTCTCAATGAACGAAGTTTTAATTGTATTGGTTATTGTTGGTATACTCTCATCAATTGCTATAGCGAGTTATGATGGTCTTATTATTGAAGCTTACAGAAAAGAAGCGGAGACTAATTTAGAGATTATAAAAACCCATCAAAATAAGTATTACATGACAGAACGTGAATATTCAAATGAGCTGGAAAAAATAAAGTTCAAACATCCCACCAAAAAAGCTGAAGGAGGAAATTCAAATTGGACGTATTCAATACTTGAAGCAGGTAAAACCAGTTTTATTGCTCAAGCTGTTTCTGATAAAGATTACGATGGAGATGGTGTTTTCGAAGTTATTGAGATTAATCAAATAGGAAAAATCAACATCAAAATAGAAGATTAATTGTTCCTGATTCCCCAAATACTACTTTTCGGCGTAACTGCCTACCAGGACTTTAAGGATAGGGCTATATCCTGGTATTTGCCAGTACTGATTTTTTCAGTTGGTTTAATTGGTGCTTATGTAAACGGTGTGGTTTTATGGAAGGATTATATCGCCTCATTGTGTTTTGTGGTTTTCCAAATTGCAGGACTTTATGGATATCTGGCACTAAAGAAAAAGTCAATTAAAATCAATTTAACGGGCGAATTCCTGGGGTTGGGGGATCTTTTATTCTTTGCAGCGATAATTCCATTTTTTTCCTTTAAAGAGTATGTTGTTTTACTCATCACGGGTATGTTGTTAAGCTTGTTGGCTCAAAAGCTTGTTCAGATTTTTTATCGTTCGGATTCAATTCCTTTGGCGGGATGGTTGAGTGTATTTTACGGACTGTATATGTTGATAACGTTTTAATGGAAATATACTCCACCATATCTTCTGATGCTATTCAGACAATTTCAAAAGCTACCGCCTGGGAGCATAAGATTGTCCCGTTTAATGTAACGGATAAGTACATTGATATTTATTGTTCAGAAGAGGCAGTGGAATTTGCCGAGGAGCAGGAACTTTTAACGGGTCAGTCGGTTAATTTCAATTTTGTTGAAGAGGCTCAGCTGGATGACTTACTAGGTAAGTTTTATCCTAAAAATCAAGATGAAAGAGCCAAGGTAAAGGTATACGATAAGGAGGGCGATGAATTTTTAGATGTTTTAATTGAAGAGGCCAAAGAGCTGAACAGTTCGGACATACACATTGAAGCTTATGAAGAGGTAGGTCGGGTAAGAATACGTATTGATGGTAAGCTTATTGAACGCTATCAAATTGCTCCAGATTTATATCCTACTTTAATCAACAAAATTAAAATCAAAGCCCATCTTGATATTGCTGAAAAAAGATTGCCTCAAGATGGAAGAATTGAATACAACGATAACGGAATTAAAGTTGATATACGGGTAAGTATTTTACCTACACTGTATGGTGAAAAGGTGGTTATGCGACTACTTAACAATGACGCTACCGATATTGAAATTTCCAGTTTAGGTTTTACCAAGGGAGAACTGGAGCGTTATATGGAGGGGGTTAAACAGCCTAATGGTATTCTTTTAATTAGTGGTCCAACAGGTTCGGGTAAAACAACTACGCTATACGCTACATTAAAGCTTTTAAATAAGAAGGATACCAATGTTGTTACGATTGAAGATCCTATTGAATATACGCTTGAAGGGATTAACCAAGTACAACTGAAAGAGGACATTGGTCTGGACTTTAAAGCTGCGCTTAAGTCTTTTCTTCGTCAGGATCCTGATGTTATTATGTTGGGTGAGATTCGTGATGCCGAAACGGCAAACATGGCCATTCGAGCTGCTTTAACGGGACACCTGGTATTGAGCACAATTCATACAAATTCTGCCTGGGGAACGATTGGCAGGTTGATTGATATGGGAGTACCTCCTTTCTTGATTTCCAGCACATTAAGCACCAGTGTTGCTCAAAGACTTGTTAGGAAATTATGCAATTCGTGTAAGAAAGAGATCAACTCGGAACCAAAGAATTTACCAAAAACGTATTCTCCCCCTTTTAAAATTGGAAAATATTATGAGGCAGGAGGGTGTGAGGCATGTCACTATACAGGTTACAAGGGTAGACAGGCTGTTTACGAGGTTATTTCACTGGACAAAGATCTCGGAGAGTTGATAAAAAATGGTATCTTTGACGCCTCAAAAGAATTGAAAGAAAGAGAAATTAAATCGCTTAGCGAAAATGCTTACCAAATGTTAGCCAATGGGTTAACTACTTTGGAAGAGGTTTATCCAATTTTAATAAATGGTTAAAAAAGTAAAATATTGTTTGACGATTCTTTTGTTCGTTTGCACGTTGGTAAACGGTCAAAATCGCTTTGAAATTTTAGCATCAAAGCTCGACGATGCTTCGGTGAGCCAGCAGGGCTTAAACAACACCGTTGATATTTCAGTAAACAACTATACGATTCAGGAAATTATCCGTGCAATAGCAAGTGAGAATAATTTGAATGTTAGTATTGAAGCTAAATTAAATGTTCGTCCATCTTATAATTTTTCAGGAGCTAAAGTTAAGGAGGTGTTTTTGTTGCTTTGTAAAGAACACAACTTAACATTGGAATGGACGGGTCAGATTATTTCATTTAAAACATTTGTTCCTCAGAAAAAAGCGGCATTGAATATACCTCCTAAACCAATAAACCTGGTTTACAATACTGCTGATTCAACGGTTTCGGGCAATTTATTTAACGATACTCTTTACAATGTAGTGGCTAAGCTCTCAAAGTTGTCGAAGATAAATATCGATGTTGTTCCCAGTTTAAGAAATCAAAAGGTATCAATGGTTATTGTTAATCAAAAGTTTACAGATGTTTTAAATCGTTTGTCTGGTGAAAACGAGGTCTTAAAAAAACAAGACAATTTTTATCAAATCAAAAAGAAGGAAAAGGAAATTGATTACAGTCAAAATGGGTCCTCTTTTAAAAATAATAATGGTTATAAAAACAAAAAGAAGAAAAAGAACTATAACAAGGGAAAGCAGTTCAACAATAGTAATGAATTTTCTGTTGAGCTTTCTATGGACTCACTGATTTCCGTAGATGCAACGGAAAGTGATTTGAAAGAGTTAATCATGGCGGTTTGTGCAGAATCGGGTAAAAACTACTTTTTATTTGATGAACCAAAAGGGTCTATTTCATTAAAAACAAACAACTTAAGTTTTGAAGAAACTTTATCCTATTTACTAAATACTTCCGATTTTACGTATAAAAAAATCGATAGTGTATACATTATTGGAGACCGTAAAAAGGAAAAGTTTCGACATACTGAAACCTATCAATTCCAATACAGAACAATTGAAGGTATTCCTGATTTTATTCCTTCTGACTTAAAGGAAGGTGTCGATATTCAGGAGAGTGTTGAGCTAAATGCTTTGATTTTAAGTGGAGCTCTGCCGCAAATAAATGAATTGAAGCGATTTTTTAATGCGCTGGACAAAGTTGTTCCAATGGTTTTAATTGAGGTTATGATAGTTAACATCGACCGAAGAAAAACAATTAGTACAGGTATTGGACTGGGTTACGATAACACTGTAACGACGAACTCAGTTGGAGTTAACAGTAATCCTGATCAAAACAATGGTGTGGGGGTCGTTTTAAATGCAGCTACCTTAAACCGAATTGTTGAATCCATAACTAATCTCGGATTCTTCAATTTAGGAGACGTAGGAAATGGTTTCTATTTAAGTATGTCTGCTCTCGAAACCAACGGTAACGTAAAAATCGTTTCAACACCAAAATTAGCTGCATTAAATGGGCATGAAGCTGAAATGAGCATTGGGACTACAGAGTATTATAGAGAGAATTCTACTAATTATGTTGGATCTCAAATAACACAAACTGTAAATACTGTTGTTTATAAGCCTTTGAATGCAGATTTATCGGTTAGTATTAAGCCGGTTGTTTCAGGGGATGATCAAATTACCTTGGAAATTTCCGTTTCCCAATCTTCATTTACTGACCGAATCGAGGAGGGGGCTCCTCCTGGAAGCGTAAAACAAGAATTTAAAAGTATTATTCGAATGAAAAATAAGGATATGGTCGTTCTTGGTGGGTTGGAGAAAAAAACAAATGGTAGTACAAATAGTGGTGTGCCTGTGTTAAACAGAATTCCTGTACTTAAATGGTTTTTTGGTAAACAATCTAAAGAAAACAAAAAAAACGAACTTACCATTTTTATTCGTCCAACTGTAATTCAATAGCCGGTGAGTAAGCTGTTCAATAAAATAGCAACTGGTTTTTCTGGACTCAATAAACTGATTTCCGTTTCGATTAACCTTTCTGATGAGATTTCCGAACCGGAAGGGGGATGCTTTGTTTTATCCAAGGGTGAAGTAAACTTTGATTCCGATATAAAATCATTCAAGAAAGAGGACTTAACAAAGGTCCCCATTGTTCTTACTATTGAAGGGAAAGGTGTTCTGCACAAATTTGTTGAAACTTCAATCGATAGAATCAAACTGAGGAATGTCATACCCAATATAAAAGAGGAAGATTTTTACATTAACTGCACACCCAATGAAAATGGAACATGGGTGAGTATCGTTCGAAAGGATTTGGTTTCAAAAGTTTTAGAGGACAAGAATCTGTCCATAAATAATGTAATTGATTTGCATTTAGGTCCAACAGGGATTCAGTGGTTAAGTGAAATATCTGAAGATTTACCTTCTTTTATTGGTGCAAGTGAATTGATATACCGAAACAATCAATTGGAATCAATTCGAAAAAGTTCCAGCGGTCATTTAAAAAACAGGTTGATTTTTGGCGTTGATTTAGAGTTTAATAAACATCTGGCTTTCGTAGGTGCATTGGTGAGTTTTTCGCATAAAAACAGTATTCACAAAAATGAATTCTGGACGAAAAACGCCCTTAATTTAAAGGATAAAAAGGTATTCCAGAATACGGTAAAACTTACTTTGGGAATTCTTCTTTTTGTTTTTATGGGAAATATGGTTTTTAATCAGGTTCTCAACGGGAGTTACAATGAAAAAGTAGCCCTGGCTTTAAAGCATACCGATTTGCTGAATCAGGCATCAGCTTTACAAAACGAAGAGCAACTCAAAAAAGAATTCATTCAAAAACTGGGACTTGAGGTAAACCCTCAATTTGCTTTTTTTTCTGATGAAATAGGAGCTACTGTACCACAATCGATACAGTTGAATCGATTGGTTTTAAATCCGTTGAAGAAGTCGATTCGAAAAGAGAAGCTCATAGAATTTGAAAAAGAGGTTATTGAAATAAGTGGTTTTTGTAAATCCAGTCAAATTTGTAATGAATGGGTTCAGAAGCTGCGGACTTTGAAGTGGGTAAAAAAAATTGAACTTGTTGAGTTCAAGTTCAACAAAGATAATATAGGTGAATTTACAGTTGAAGTAAGTTATTAATGTTTAGTCGTTTTACATACAAACAAAAAACAGGACTCCTTATCGCTGGGGCTTTACTTTTATTATTCATAGGATATAAAATTGCGATTTCTCCTACCTTTGCGCTTTTGGGAAAAATCGATGTCCAGGAAACTAAAATAAATAAAGCTAAAACAGCAAATTCTGATATATCAAAAGCACTAAAAAGTCTTGCTCTCCTAAAAACAAAAGTGGGAAAAACATCTCCCTCTTTTGAAGAGTTTCAAAAAGAATTACTCAACTCAGTTGTTCCTTTTGCGGAAACGAAAAAAATTAAAATCAGCGAGATTAAACTTCCTCATAAAGCATCAAAAAACAACTATGAAATTCAAACGCTTCAAATTGAATGTAAAGCAAACTTTAAAGCACTTACTGAGTTGTTAAACCACATTCAAAAAGAAAACATTGGACGTGTTTGTTCTGTGAATTATGAATTAAGAAAAGATTATAAACTAAAAAGAAGGTTCCTGTACGCCACATTTTATGTTCAAAATTATTTAGCACTATGAAAAAAATTGGATTTACCCTGTTAACCATAGTATTTGCAGTAAGTTGTGCAAAGTGGATAAGCATCGATATAAGTGACGAATCGGTTGTGTTATTATCGCCTTTTGATGACCAATCGGATTCCATACAAAACAAAACGTTTGTTTGGGAGGAGTTGGAAGGAGCAACTCAATACAGGCTTCAAATAGTTTCTAAAAGTTTTGATAGTATTTATGATTTTGTCCTTGATTCCGCGGTTTCAAACACATCATTTTCAATTACACTAATTCCCAATTTTTACGAATGGCGATTAAGAGGAGAAAACAATGATTTCAATTCATTGTGGTCAACACGAAAATTGAATATTAAGGGTTCTGCGAGTTTAGAGAACCAGGAGATTACAATTAACTCTCCATCAAATGGTTTAAATACCAATAAAATGTCTCAAACGTTCAAATGGAATTCCTTAATTTCAGCTCAAGATTACTTAATAACAATTATTGATGAAGATAACGAAACCATAAAAGATGAGAAAATAGAAGAGACAGAGTATTCTTATACTTTTACCGATGAAGGACTTTATACCATTGAAATAAAGGCCTTAAATAGTATTAGTGCCTCCATAACTTCTTCAATAGAAATAAGAATTGATACAACAATGCCTTCTGATGTAACCTTAAAGTTCCCTCTTAGTGATGATACTTTAAAATCATTCCCTAAAACCTTTACATGGACCGAAGATTCGTCGAATACAGGAAGTCCCATTATGGATACTTTATGTATTGCTTCTGATTCAGCAATGAATTCCCTTGTTCTTGATACTACATTCGAAAGTACTACATCTTTTACTCTGGATACAATTAGAGCAACATCCGGAAAATTATTTTGGAAATTAAAACGAGGAGATGCTGCTGGAAATTCAAATACAAAAATGCCGAGTAAAAGTTTTCATCTTGAATAATGAAAAATAAAAAATTTACATATCTGCTTATTGGTCTTGTTGCTGTAATATGGGGTTTTTTCTTTTATACCTTATTTTCAAATAACTCGCCTCAAACCAACCAGCAAAATTCCAGTTTCGAACCCCTCGAGGCAGGTCAGGACAGTATAGTTTTTAAAGTATTGAACCTTAGTTATAAAGATCCTTTTTTAGCTCGTAAAATTGTTTCGAAAAGATACAGTAGCTATAATGATGTTGCTGCATTAAAAAGGAACACATTGCAAAAAAAAACAAAACCGGTTGTAAAAACCCCTTCTAAAGTTTTTACCTGGCCTGAAGTGGAACATGGAGGTACTTTAAATGGTTCAAAAGGTTTGTTGACTTTTAAAAAAAAGAGAATTATCGCTTCAGAGGGGCAACAGATCGATGAGTATAAAATAGTTAATATATACCCCGATTCCATTCGTATTGCTTACAAGGAGAAAACAAAAGTTTTTTTTAAGAACAGATAGGGTTATTTCTTTATTATTTCAGCTTTTTTAAAGTTGTGTTTTTGGTCGTTGAGTTCTAAATAATATATACCTGATTTTAAAGTACTCACATCTACATAATCGGACGTTCTTAGTGTTCCGCTCAAAACGATTTGCCCGAGGTGATTCATAAGCGAGTATTCACCGTTAAAATCTACGGATGTTTCTATATATATAATATTATCAGAAGGGTTTGGAAAAACAGTAAACTCAATTCCTTCAACAGTGTGTAAGCCAACATTATTTTCACTAATATAGGCATACATAGAATCCTGCATACTAATACCTCCATCAAAACAATCCTGCCCAATTTCCCAAATCATTATTCCTCCACCAGATTCATCGCAATAGTCAATTTTTTTTTGAATGGTTTCAATGCTGTTCAGGTACACTGGATTTCCTTCCTCGCTGATAAGGGTGTCGGAATAAAAAGGGTTTTGATCATCATAATATGAATCACTATAAATCGAACAAACAGTTTGATGATAGGGACCATAGTTTTCCTGCGCTGCGGCCGGAAATTCAACGGCATAAAAAGGGATTCCTCCGATAATTTTTTCGGGACTGATGTTTTTGGTTTCGGTAAAGTATTCCATATCGGTTTTCATTTTATCGAACGTGTGATCATCCACTTTAGTGGCGTAATTCCAATCACCAACGCCTCCGTAACTCATGGTCATTATGAAATCAAGTTTTTCAAGACTTTCATCATCCCAGTAGTTTACACCCCATGAACCTCCAACTCCTATGGCAGCCGAATATTCGTAGCCACCTGCATACAGGCTGTCGCCCAACTCTTGCGCAAAAGCGTTAAAGTTGGACAGTGCCAAAGCGTTTCCCTCAAGGTCGTTGTCCAGGCCATCAAAATTATACGTACGCATGTATGTCATTATTTTGTGTACAAAATCGGTACGTGATTCTTGTGTGGCAAATAGGCTTTCGTATATCAAAACGTTCTCTCCCCAAGAATAATCACCACCACCACCTATGGAAATAACTGCTTCTGTATTATGGCTATGTACTGTTGCAACAAATTGATGCATATCGTAATTGTTGTAAAAGAGATTCCCTTCTTCATCAGGGTTGGCAAAAGCAGCCATTACATGGGTAAATAAATCGTAATTAATGTCTTCCAGATGTGTCATTCTGTATGAGGGTACATATGCTACCTTTTTAAAGGTATTTGAATGAACCGAAAAGGAAAAAGAAGTAAGAAGAGTTAAAAATGATATAATTTTAATTTTCACAACTGTTAAGGATTTTAATTTTCAGGCTTCTTATAAAATTATTTTTTTTAAGTATCAATTACAAACTTATTCACTTATTGGAGCTATTTTTGACGAATGGTTTGAAATTTATTTCCGATTGAAATATTTAAAAAAACAGTTAAATAATAATATTTAAAAGCAACCGTTTCTTTGTGAGTTCGTTTTCACCAAAGTGGTTTAAGCTACAACCGTCAACCAAAAAATAAAATATGAAAAAAGGCTCCCTTTTAATCATTCTTTGTTGCTCTTTCGCACTTCAATTGATTGGACAGAAATTCACTATGAGCGGGTATTTAACAGATAAATCATCGGGTGAAGTTTTAATTGGCGCAACCATTTACAATCCTGAAACATACGACGGAACTACTACAAATGCTTTTGGTTTTTACAGTTTAACTATGGATTCAGGTCAGGTATCTGTTGTTTTCTCTTACCTGGGTTTTAAAACAGTAACAATTGATACTCTTTTTAATAAAAATCTCTCATTGAATATAGCACTTGAAGAAGGTGTTGAAATTAATGAGGTTGTAATTAATGTCGGAAAACAAAAGTCAATATCCGAAAATTCTCAAATGAGTGAAATTAATGTACCGGTCAAACAAATAAAACGAATGCCGGCTATTCTTGGTGAACCTGATTTAATTAAAACACTCCAGCTTTTACCAGGAGTTCAAAGTGGAGGAGAAGGAAGTGCAGGGTTTTATGTTCGAGGAGGGGGACCCGACCAGAACTTAATATTATTAGACGGTGCACCCATTTACAATGCCTCTCATTTGTTTGGTTTTTTTAGTACGTTTAATCCGGATGCCATAAATAATGTTAATCTTATAAAAGGAGGTTTCCCTGCAAGATACGGAGGGAGATTATCGAGTGTTCTGGACATTTCCATGAAAGAAGGAAATATGAAAAAATGGAGCGCGGAAGGAAGTATAGGTTTGATTTCGAGTAAGATTGCTGTTCAAGGTCCAATTATTAAAGATAAAATGTCCTTTATCTTTTCTGCCCGACGTACTTACTATGATATTTTAGCAGCTCCTTTTATCGCTGCAACAATGGGGGGGAATGCAACCTCGGTTTTTTATTTCTATGATTTAAATACTAAGCTGAACTATAAAATTTCAGATAAGGATCGTATTTACTTTAGTGTTTATAACGGTAGAGATAAATTTGGAGCAAAATTCAAGAGTTCTTTCGGCGATGAGGAATATATTACTCGGGCTTCAATTTGGTGGGGAAATTTAACTTCGACGCTAAGGTGGAATCATATTATAAATGAAAAGTTATTTATGAATACCAGCCTTATATATTCACAATACAAATTTAATGTGGGAAGTAGGGAGGAAATTAATTACAACGATTACTTAACAGGAAACCCTGTAAAGGAAACTTTTCAAATTGATTATTATTCGGGAATTAACGACTATGCAGGCAAGGTGGATTTTGATTGGATTCCAAAACCCAATCACCTTGTTAAGTTTGGTGCAGGAGTTACTCAACATGCCTTTGCAACCGGAATTTTAGGATTAGTCTTCGAAGACAGTTTTGAATCTCTCGATACGACCATTGGTCCGGCCCCCATAAATGCAACTGAAATATCCGCTTACATCGAGGACGATATTAAGGTAAATAATAACCTTAAATTGAACTTAGGAGCTCATTTAAGCGGACTTTATGTAAGAGATAAGTTTTTTCCCAGTATTCAACCGAGAATAAGTTCCAGATATCTTTTGAAAAACGACTGGGCTTTGAAGGGTTCATACTCACAAATGAGACAATTTATTCATTTACTTACCAACGAACGAGCAGGGCTTCCTACTGATTTATGGGTGCCTGCAACTGACAGAGCAAAACCTGAAGACAGTTGGCAAGTTGCCCTTGGAGTTGCTAAGCCCATCAAAATTAAGGGGAATGATTTAGAGGTATCGGTAGAGGCATATTATAAAGAAATGAATAATGTGATCAGTTACAAAGAAGGAGCCAGCTTTCTGGGCCTTAATGAAGCGTGGGAGGACAAAGTTGAATCGGGATGGGGGCAAACTTATGGAAGTGAGGTGTTTGTTCAAAAAAAGGTTGGTAAACTTTCCGGGTGGTTCGGTTATACTTTATCGTGGTCAAACAGAAGGTTCAACAACATCAACCAGGGGAAAATGTATCCGTTTAAATACGACAGACGTCACGACATATCGATTGTTATGACCTACGACCTAAGTGAAAATGTCAGCGTCTCTGCAAACTGGGTTTTTGGAAGTGGTCAAGCCATTTCGCTCCCTGAGTATCAATACCTTGTTACTTCATCTTCATGGGGTGGAACTTATCCTGTTGGACAGTCAGAACACAAAAACAGTTACCGTACACCTAATTACCATCGTCTGGATATTGGAATGTCATTTAAAAAAGAAAAAAGATGGGGAGTAAGAACCTGGAATATAGGCGTATACAATGCATACAACCGATGGAATCCTTATTTTGTTTACATTGACAATTATAATGGTTCAGCGAGGCAAGTCAGTTTGTTTCCAATTATACCTTCTGTTTCCTACGGCTTTAAATTTTAAGATATGAAAAGATTAAAATACATTATTTCATCATTAGCAGCTGTTTTATTAATTTCTTGCGAAAGAACAATTGAAATTGATTTACCAGCTCATGAACCGAAACTGACAATAGACTGTCATTTAATGGCCGGGAAGGTAGCTGAAGCCAAAGTTTCACACAGTATGCACAGTATGGGTAACAGCAATAATTTTTCAGCCTTGCCAGATGCAGAGGTTGTATTGTTTGAAAACAATGTCTCTGTAGATACCTTAATTTATGTAGATGATAATACGGAAGAATGGTGGGATTACGAAATTGGAGTTTTTGTTGGGGATTACATTGTTAAATCAGGTAAAACCTACAAGGTCCAGGTTAATCAGGGAAACTATGAAACAGCCTACGGAGAAACTGTATGTCCTGGGAATTCAATTGAAATATCGGAGATTGATATGTCCGAATTATTAATAGATTCATTTCCCGATTATTGGGGAGAAGGCAATTATCAGTACTACAGAAAAGGTAAGTTGAAATTTAAAGTTTCAGGTCCTCTGGATGAAAATTTACATTATTTTTTGTCTATTACTGATCAAAATGAAGATGCACCGATGTATATGATTTCGAACGACCCCATAATTGCTGGTCAGGAATATAACATTAGTGACGGTGGGGTATATCCAAGTCAAAAACTATATTTCTCAGGTTCAAGTTTTAATTTAAATACCGTTCTAACTATAGAACTTAATCCTGAGAGCTCCTGGTATGGAGAAACTGATATAACGGATGGATTAATCATTAAACTCGAAGTTCAAAACAACGATTATTTTGAATTTATGTCAAAGTTGGATGATTATGACCAGGCTGTATATAATCCCTTTGCGGAAATGGTTTTCTTACCGAATAATATCGAAGGAGGATACGGCATTGTTTCTGCCAGAGCAGAATATGAAAAAACAACGGATTAATAGCTCAAAAAATGTTACCATAGTTTAAACTCTGATTTTAAATATGTCCTATATGGATTTTTAAAATGTGACTTTCTTAAACCAATACGTTAATCTATAAACCCCAATCGATATTTAAAAATGAAATCTACCACGAAAGTCATTGTTTTATGTTTATCCTTTTATTTCTTCTCAATTAGTGTAACAGCCCAAAATTTAGATTTATCTAATCTTGGATTAACTCAAGTTCCAGATTCCGTTTGGTCCAAAAAAGATATAGTCAGCCTCAATCTTAGTGGAAATAACATTAGGTTTATTTCGAACAAAATTGACTCATTACAAGCATTGCAAAGTATCAATTTAAAAGACAACCCAATTCAAAAACTTCCTGAAGAGTTTTTTAGTTCCAAAATCCATATTATAAATGTTTCGAATACACCATTGTATGACGACCCAGAGTTTTATAATTCTATTAAACAAAAAGAAATAACATTAGTGCTGGAAGGTGTTGATAAACTTCCAAGAGCCATTCAAAAAACGAAGTCAATTAAGCATTTACGATTCGTGAATACGAACATTAAAGACTCTGTCATTAATAACTATTCTAATATACAATCAATTGATATTCAATCTGAAAATCAAAAATTAAACAAAATCGTTTACGCATTTCCCAAGCTAAGAAAATTTGGATATCAGGGTAGCGAATCTTTTGATTTGAATTTGGAGCCATTAAAAAAGCTTAGGGAATTAAGTTTGAAAGGAGTGCAGGTCAACTTAGAGCATTTGTTAAATCAAGGGGTAAAGCTTCATACCATTCGATTAATAGGAGCAGGATTAAAAGAAATCCCAAGACAATTATCACAGTTGAAAAAGTTGCAAATATTGGATGTTTCAGAAAATGAACTAGCTTCTTATATTATAAAACCAAAAGAGTTTAAAAACCTAAAACTATTGGATATAAGAGGAAGCGAAATTTCTTCAAAACAACTTAATAGAATTTACAGGAATACGACTGCCTCAGTTAAGTTTGACCCTATCAACGAGGTTATACCTGAAATCGCTCCAGAATATCAAAATAAATTTAAAGAGTATCTCCTTTCTAATGAAGATACAAGGTCTTTAGAAATAGACGAAGGACTTACTTTAAATATTCCATCAGAGAGCTTTGAATTGCTTGACGGAACAGCTTACGAAGGAATAGTGAAATTCAAGTACCGTTCCTTTAATGACCCATTTGATTTTGTTTTCAGTGGAATACCGATGTCTTTTCAAGATGAAACGGGTTGGGATTATTTTGAATCTTTAAAAATGTTCGAGATTAAGGCATATACTACTGAAGGAAAAGAGTTGAAATTAAGAGTAGGGAAATCCATAAAAGCGCGTTATACATCCCAAAATGCATCCAACTTTAAAGGATGGTATTTAGACACGAATAGAGGCGTTTGGGATGAATTGCCTTTGAAAACAGATTCAACAGTACTAATAACATCAAAACAAGGCGATGAATTGTCGGAAATGGAACCTCCATATAGAATGCCACGAGAATCACCCTTTACTTATGATGAAGAACTGCCCATTAAACCCGAATACACAGATTACAGATCGATTCAAAAAATATATTCTGATTTTACGGTTTGGAATGAAAATGGAAAAAGGAATTACGCTGTATACTTAGCGCAAAAACTTACACCCGCCGACAAAAAGAACATCTGGTTAAAACAGCTTTATGAAGTTAAAGCACTTCATCAATTGGACTTGAAATTAGCCAATGAAAATGAATTTAAAAAGGTAAGTAGATTTTGTAAATCTGAGAACATCTTAATGCTAAAGGTTTCATTAGAGAATGATCATTGCATTATTAAACTGGACGGATCCCAAACAAGTATTCAATTTAATGCGTTGCCTTTGAAAGAAGATAAGACTCCTATGTCGTTGGAAGAAATAAAAAAATTAATTGACAAAATTAACATTCAGGTTGGTGTTAGAGTGAGAGAGTGGTCAAAAATTGATGAAATGGCTAATGCGAAGTACGAAAAGTACAAAGAGGATGAAAAAGAATACTTTTCGAAAGTAAAGGAGTATAACCAAGACAGGGAAAAAGCAAAGCAAAAACACGAATCTGATTATTTTGAAAGAATGAAGAAGTATAAGGAAAATTTAGCAGTTTGGGAAAATATGTCCCCAACGGCTAAATCAGCATCATTAAATCTTATCAGAGAGGTAAACTACATAAGAGAATTTGAATTTCCCAATCTTGGAACATGTAATATTGATACTCGTCAACGTCTGGCGAAAGAAATTGAAAAAGCTGAGTTGATTGCTAAAAGAATTTTTGTGAAAGCTCCGAGTAAAGGAGTTGATCTAAAAAACTATTACCTGTGCGATAAAAGGAAAAATTCTATTGTTTCATTTTCAACCTCCATTCCAAAAATAGAATCGCATAAGCAAAAATCAATGATTGTAATTTTTGACAACGGTGACTTTGGGCTTATCCAATCAAAAGGTTTAAAGCGTTACATCAAAGGAAAAAAAATGAAACCAAAAATATACTCTGCAAACAACTTCAACATCAATGATTTAAAAAGAGTAGCCTTTTGAAAAAAAAACAGATTATCCAATTGTTTTACAACTAAATTCTCTCGGTATTTTTTCAGTATTTAACTTTTCTTACCGAAGCTGTACCTCAAGGCAACATCAAAGTTGTAATCCATTTTTGTAAATGATTTTTGATAATTGAAATCATAACCTGTATCTCCTTTTAGAGTTCTGTTTAAGCTTCTTGCCATAACAACACGGGGGGATGCTTGAACACCAATATTCCATTTTGAGGTTAGCGGAACATTGATTCCAATATTGGCTTCAATTCCGATTGTAGCATAATTTACTTCGTGTGTCCCTTTAAAAAAAGATGAAGAGTTCAAAAGGTCTTTATTCCAATTTTGATCAACACTATTCCAAATGTATTGATCGTCCTGAAAATATTCATAAAGCAACTCATGCCCAATCAGCAAACCTCCACCAATAAGAATCATTTTATGTTTCCCAATGTATTTATCCAATCCAATTTGAGCATAAATCCTATCGATGTTTTTATTAACAAAGCGCTCATTAACAACAGTGTCTGATTTAGGGAGAAAGAAATTTGAATGATTATTATATGAACTCGATAAGTTTATTGACACTTTACGATATTTTTTGTTTTTCGTAAGTTTCCGAAATTCAAGTTTGGCTCTGTAATTTTCAATATTTGTAAAGCCTGGCATGGTTAATGAAAGGTCATACTTAAATATAGGTTTTGTTAAAGAGTCTTGAGAAATAGAAAAAAGAGGAAACGATAAAATTAAGACGATCAGGAGGTTTGATTTTACTTTCATAGCTATTTATTGAATTTCAATCAATAGAAACAAAAACCATGCCCTAAAATCAACTTACGTTTTTTTATACCCAAGGAAGTTGTTTTCTTTCTTTCCAGTAGGAACTTGGTTTGATTGCTAAAGTTTTTATTTGCTGTATTTCTTCACTTGTAAGTTGGAAATTTTTAGCCAGTAGGTTGGAGGCAAGATGTTCTTTTTCGGATGCTCCGCTTAATACCATGAAAGGGTTTATTGCATCCAAACAAAACCGAAGGGCAACTGCATCAATTGAAGTATCATATTTATTGGAAAGAGATTCTAAAAGTTCATATGTGTTTTGATAATGGTTGTAGTTTATGTTTGGAAAAACTCTTCCGTTGGCCAATGCCTCTTTTACAATAATTGCTTTATTTTCCTGTTTAAGCAGGGAAGTCATCTTTAATAAACTTTGATCAAACACATTAAAAGTAACCTGGAAACTATCGAATAAAGCGTTGTTGTCAACTTTAATGGAAAGTGCTTTCTCAATGATTTCGTTTTGATTGTCTCCGCTTGTGGACAACCCAATTTTAAGGTTGTGCTCTTGTTTCAATTGACTCAACCTTTCCAGTACTTCTTTATTATCCAAAACTCCTGAATCCAAAGTGGCAGAGTGGATTTGATATATGTTTAAATAGGGTAGAAGTTGTTTTGAAACTTCCCACTGCTCATTCAATTTTCCCAGGGAATGTTCCTTTATTTCATGGACTTTTGCGTTACGGTCAAAATTGGCCACATAAGTATAGCCCCATTTGGTGCTGATTGTAATGTCTTTGGGTTGAAACTCGGAAATCCATTCAAGTAAAATCGATTCGGCAATTCCATATCCTGGTGCAGTATCAAAATGACGAATTCCCTGATTGTAAGCCTCAGTTAACATTGATTTTCCTTTCAGGATAAAATTTTCTTTGTTAAATGGCTCATCAGACACTTTTGTTTTGATGTTAATGTAATGAGGTCTTCCTATGGTTGCTGTACCGATTCCAATCATGCTTTAAAGATAAAAAGTCTGTGGTAATTAGAAGTTATTTTTCAACTCCATTAAACCTTTTGCGATGGAATGCATCAGATAGGTATAAACTTTAAATTTTATTACTATGAAATCATTAAAAACAGCGGTTGTAGTGTTATTTACTTTAATTTCTTTCGTTTCAATGGCAGGAGTAAATTGTAACGACAAAATTAAAAACAAAGATATTTTCACTTCAGAACAAGTGGAAATGAAAATGAGACATTGTGAATCATTAAAGGAATCTCGAAAAGCATTTCGAGCAACCTTAACAGCGGAACAAAAAGCCATTAAAAAGGATAAATCACTTACAAGAAAGGATAAACGAGAAAGGTTAAAAGCTACATTCTCTGAAGAGCAAAGGGTTTTAAAAAATGAAATCAGGTCCATAAAAAAACAAAACAGAGCAGAGTTCAGAGCTACTTTAACCGCGGAACAAAAATCAATTTTAAAGGAGCGAAGAAAATCCAGAAAAATGAAATGATTATTAAAAATATAAGGTCGTAAAAGGAAAGAGCAATCTTTCCTTTTTTATTGTTTCATTTTTTAAGGGGATTGGCGTTTTATCTTAGGTATTTTTTTACTTTTGTAAAGTAAAAAAAAAGTAATTCGAATTGATTTTTCTTAAAAAAGAAAGTGCGGTTTTAATTCTTTTATTGCTGTTGAATTCAGTTTTAATTGCACAGAATTTTACTCAAAATGTAAGAGGTAAAATTACAGATGCTCAATCAGGAGCTGAAATTCCCGGAGTGATGGTTCAGCTCCTTGAAGGCGACTCTTCCAATGTTGTATTGTCAGATGTTTTTGGAAATTACAAACTTCAGAATGTACCAATAGGACGAGTTGACATTCTATTTATGATGACCGGATTCGATCCGGTTTATCGTAGAAACCTAATAGTTGCATCCGGGAAAGAGCTGATTTTGAATATAAAACTTGAGGAGAGTGTTAACGATATTCAGGTTGTTGAAATTAATGTAAAGTCAAACCAGTTAAAGCCCAATAATAAAAGTGCAGTAAACAGTACTGTTAATTTAAACCCTCAGCAAACACAAAAATTTGCAGGAACATTAATGGATGTTTCCAGAATGGCTGCAAACTATGCCGGTATTGTGCCCTCTGGAGATCAAAGAAACGATATCATTGTAAGAGGTAATTCACCTCTAGGCATTGTGTGGAGATTAGAGGGCGTAAACATACCCAATCCTAATCATTTCGGTTCGCAAGGCGCTTCAGGAGGCCCTATATCTATTTTAAATAATAATAACTTGTCCAGCTCCGATTTTATGACAGGAGCTTTTCCAGCCGAATATGGCAATGGAACCTCAGGTGCTTTTGATTTAAAAATGAGGAATGGTAATAATGAGCGGGTTGAATATACTGGAATGGTTGGTTTTAACGGATTTGAATTGGGAATAGAAGGACCTTTTTCGAAGAAAAGCAAGGCTTCTTACATGATAAATTACAGGTATTCTACTTTAGGTGTTTTTGATGCTTTGGGAATTAGTTTTGGATTTCCAGCTATTCCCCAATATCAGGATGTTGCTTTTAAAATTAATATGCCAACAAAAGGAAAACTAGGTCAGTTTCAATTATTCGGTATTGGAGGCATCAGTTACATAGAGTTATTGGATAGTGAAAAAGAGGAGGGAGAGTGGACGTTCACGTCATCAGGCACCGATGTGACTTTTGGAACAGATATAGGCGTAATTGGTTTCAACCACAAAAAATTCATTACCAAAAAGTCGTTTTGGAGCAACACCATCTCACTATCTGGAAATAGAAATGATATTTCTTCAGACACTGTTCCTATTGATAATACCCTTGAAACTTTTACAACTTACCTAAATGAATCTGTGCAAACAAACTATTCTTGGAATTCAGTTTTCAACTGTAAATTTAATGCAAAACACACTTCAAAAATTGGCTTAATTACAGATTATATTGATGTAGATTTTAGTGAAAAGTTTTATTCAAACATTTTTTCAAACTGGCTTCCAATAATTGATTTTAAAGGAGGAACTACGCTTTTTCAAGCCTATGCTCAGCATAGGTACAAACCAACGGATAAAATATTAATGAATGGAGGTGTCCATTACCAAAGGTTAGTTTTGAATGGTTCGGACATCATTGAACCAAGAGCATCCATAAAGTATGAATTGACCAAAAAGCAGTCGGTCAGTTTGGCATCAGGCCTGCATTCCCAAATGCATCCTCTAAGAGTTTATTTGTTAGAGACGAATTACGATGACGGTACAAGTGTAAAAACCAATAGAAATCTCGATTTCACAAAAAGCATTCATGTTGTGTTGGGCTACGACCATATGTTATCATCGAACATTAGGTTTAAAACGGAAACGTATTACCAATCTATTTATGACACACCTGTAGAAAACGGAACGTTTTTTTCAATCGCTAACGCTGGTGCTGATTTTATATTCGAAGACACCGACAGTTTAGTGAATTCCGGAACTGGAACGAATATGGGAATTGAATTTACGTTTGAAAAAATATTCAGCAAAAATTATTACTATCTCATTAACGCCTCTTTTTATGATTCCAAATACGTAGGAGGAGATGGGGTAGAGCGCAATACCGCTTTTAATGGGAACTATACATTTAACACTTTAGGAGGTTATGAATTTAAAATTTCCAAAAAAATGGTTTTGACACTCGACTTCAAATTTGCAGCATCTGGTGGAAAACGATATTTAAGATTTGACTTAGATGAGTCCATTGAAAGGAACCGAGCAGTATTTGACAACAGCTCTGTTTATGAACTTAAATTTGATGATTACTATAGGTTAGATATGAAAGCCGGATTCCGAATGAATACGAAAAAAGTTACGCATCTTTTTGCATTTGATGTTCAAAACATCACGAACCGTCAAAACATCTTTCGAGAGGTATTTGATGCAGGTATTGGTCAAATTAAGCAAGAATATCAGCTAGGATTTTTCCCTGTATTCTTGTACAAAATTTCATTTTAAATCGATAAAACACATTTTTCTATTTTATACATACTTTTACTTAAGAAGTATTAAAAACAGTGTGGCTTTTGCATTTTACCAGATACCAAATCTTACTCCGACAACAAGCGCATTTCCTTCATAATTTATTTTATTTCCGAGCGTATAATCAACTATATTGTAGCGTGAGTAGAAACTAATCGCTAAAATTTCTTTATATCGTTTTTTAAATAAGAATCCAAAATTAAAATTTGGTGAATGAGCGGCTCCCTTAAAGTTTCCATCCATTTGAAAAATGTTTCCAATTTCTGGAAACTTAAAATCAAACCGATCATATCCAACTCCAAGAATGGTTTGAAATGCGAAATTTCTTTTTAAAAAAAGCGAGTAGTCAAATTCTAAACCATAATAACTACCAAAATAAAAACGACCGGTTTCTTCCTGTCCCTCGTATCGGTAGTTATAGTCCTGGGGTGCGTAAAGAAATCTTGACTCAATTAAATAATCGATGTGTATTCTGTTCTTCAATACATATCCAAATTGAACCCCTATAAACGGATGGTTTCCTATTATTTGCAATGAATTATCCGGCATCCAAAGCCCGGTTGAAATTGACATTGTACCACCAACTGAAGTATTGGAATATCTTCCTTTTAATGAAAGTGAATCCTTAGAGTCGTTACTGCTCTCGTCCTCATCGCCATCAATGACTATTTTTACTGGCACCACAAATTTCACGGGGATTTTGTTGCCGTTTCCATCTTGTCCTGGTATAAAATCAGGTAGCTTTTTTACCGTAGCTATGGCAACTTCATCAATTATGGCATAACCACTGCTCTTAACAAGATTAAGATCTGATACAGAACCGGTTGAATCAACAATAAATTTAACATAAGCAGTTGCCGACACATTTAATTGATAAGCTTCGTCAGGTAAAACCAGGTTTTTAATAATTAAGTTCCTTATTCTTGTTTTCGTACATTTTACTTGAACTGATGAATTGGAACTTTTACATTCCTTAAAATAAGGATAAACCGAAATTTTCTTTGTCGTATCACTTTCCTGCTTTTGATTTAACTGTTTATCAACAGTATTATCCTGTGCAAAGACATTAAAAGAAAAGAAAATTAAAAGTGTATGTAATATTTTTTTCATGCCGCAAAAATACCAAATCTGTTTTAGTAAAATAGTTTGTTTCGTAGCTGTGATATTGAAAAAAGAAAAATAATTAATCTTCAATTAAACCTTTTTAATTGTGAAGCATCAAAGGGGTAAATAACATAAAATTTAATTACAATGAAAAAGTTAATTATTCTTGGTGCATTTATTTTAACAGCTGGATTAGTAAGTGCGCAAACACAAACCAAAAAAGTGAACCAGAGACAAAAAAATCAAACAGAAAGAATTACAAAAGGAGTAAAGTCTGGAGAACTCACTAAAAAAGAAACCAAAAATCTGGCTCGTCAGCAAAGAGACATTCGGAGGACAAAAAGAGCAGCAAAATCAGATGGAAAAGTTACTAAAAAAGAAAGAGCGGTGATTCATTCGAAACAAAATGCTGCGAGCAGAAACATTAAAAGAAAGAAAAACAACGATAGAAGTAGAAATTAATATTTGTTATTAATTTATAATTAAACTAAAAAGGAAAGATTAATCTTTCCTTTTTTTTTACCTTTTTATCAAAAAAATATTGAATTAAAACATAGATAGTGTTTACCTTTTCTGTTTTTTTGAATTAAATAGTAAATGTTTTGAATACAAGAGAAGCGTTGATTAAAAAAGTCAAAAACTTTTCAAAAAAAAACGAACCGTCAAATGAATCTAAAATTTTACTTACAGGATGTTTAAAATGTTTATATTTAATTCCTTGACTTCAATTATATTCCAAAGTTTTAAAAATTATGTCAAACTATTTTTGAAAACAAATTCTTTTTATTGTTTTTCAATCTCGATGCTTAAACGAATTATGATTCCTTAATAAGTTAAACAACTGAAGAGCGCGAGTATGAAATTCCTTGGAAAATCAATGCTTTATTGAGCCAATTAATTTAATCATATTGCCAAACTAAATAACCTATGAAAATCAATATTACAACATTCATTTTTTGCGTAATTGCATTCAATATCTCCTTAGCACAGGATTTATCAGGTAAATGGAAGGGTGAGTTAAAACAAGGCTCGGATAAATTCAACTTTGAATTGGATTTACAAAAAATCGACTCTATTAATTACAATTGTACTACTACTATTGAAGTTGGAGGAGAGTATGGAGTGATGAATGCCAAATGTTCCTTTAAAGAACAGGTATTATATTTCAAGGAAAATAAAATCATAGCTAATCAAAGCTCTAAAAATGAATGGTGTTTAAAAACAGCTGAACTTTCTTACAAAAAAAGCAGAAAAAAAAGCAGCTTAACGGGAAGCTGGACTGGCGATTGTGCTCCAGGTACAATTAAATTATTCAAAGTAAAGAAATCCAGAACTAAGGAAAATTCAAAAGTCGCAAAAAAGAATGTACAGGACAATGGTACAATAAGTGAAATCACAAAAAAAAGTAGTCTCTTCAAAGGGTTGTTTGATATTTATCAGGACAGCATCACTGGAGGTATAAAAATGGTAATTAAAGAAGAACAAATTGGGAAAGAATACATATACTTTAATCAGGTTACGGACGGTATTGCCGATGTAGGTTTACTCCGTGGATTTTATCGAGGATCAAAAGTTTTTAAAATTGAAAAATACTTTAATAAAATTCAATTCATATTTCAAAATACATCGTCCTATTTTGATCCTGAAAATGCGATATCCAAATCTTCTGGAGCAAACTTAAGTGAGGGTATTATTGCAAGTTTGGAAATTGAAAATTCCCAAGCCGATAAAGGGCTGTATTTAATTGATGCAAATAATTTGTTTTTTAATGAGACTTTCTCTCAAATAAAACCTCCAAATCGCCCGAATCAACATCCCTACGCCTTCAGTTTGGGTAATTTAAATATGAACAAATCAAAAATAAACCAAATAAGAAATTATCCTCAAAATACAGATTTAGCAATTGAGTATGTTTATTCTAAATCCAACATATTAAATAGAGGATCTCGCTCAGTTGCGGACGGAAGAAATGTGAGTATAAAGGTTTATCACAGTTTAATTGAAATGCCGGATAATGATTTCGAGCCTTTAATCGATGACCCGAGAATTGGCTTCTTTACGACAAAGGTTTCAGATATGACCAACAACGAGTTGCTGAATTATAAAGACTTAGTCCATCGATGGAATCTGAAGAAAAAATATCCGGATTTACCGATTTCCGAACCTGTTAAACCAATTGTCTGGTGGATTGAAAACACTACTCCCGTTGAATTAAGACCAATTATTAAGAGGGCTGGTGAACTTTGGAATTTAGCTTTTGAAGAGGCAGGATTTAAAAATGCGGTTGTTTTGAAACAACAGCCCGATAGTGCCGACTGGGATGCTGGAGACATTAGATATAACGTGTTAAGATGGACTTCTTCACCATATCCGTTTTTTAGTGGTTATGGTCCGAGTTTTGTTAATCCAAGAACCGGTGAAATTCTNGGGGCAGATATAATGTTGGAATACAGNTCTCTATCTTATNTAGNAGATTTTTCGAAGTTAATCGGGAATGGTGGAGCATTCAATGAAAATGAATTGTCGTTACAGCAGGAAGGCTTTGAAAATAAAAATTGTCAGGCCACTCAGTACGGGAAAATGGAAAATGTTTTTGGAAATTTAACGGTAGAAATACTGGATTCATCAAAAACAGAAAAAAAGATTATTACCGAGCAGTTCTTAACCTATTTAATTCTTCATGAAATGGGACACACCTTTGGTTTAAGTCATAATATGAAATCAAGTCAACTGCATTCAATAAAAGAGATTCACAATAAAGAGTTAACGTCAAAAATTGGTTTGACGGGATCAGTTATGGATTATCCTGCTATTAACGTTGCATTGGATAGAACAAAACAAGGATTATACTGGACTTTACGCCCTGGACCCTACGACATTTGGGCAATAAAATTTGCCTATCAGGATGGAAGATCAGAACAGGAAACAAAAAATCTTTTGAATGAGTCCACCAAACATGAGTTGGTGTTTGGAAATGACGCTGATGACATGCGTTACGCAGGGAAGGCAATGGATCCGAAAATAAATGTGAATGATATGAGTAGCGACGCTATAGCGTATTCCATTGAAAGATTGGAACTCACAAAGGTTATTGGTGAAAATCTACTTGAGAGACTGAAAGAGGAGGGAAATTCCTACCACAAACATCGAGTTTCGTATAGAATCCTGTTAAGCATGCAAAGAAGTCATACAAATACAATTTCAAGATACATTGGAGGTGTATATACAAACAGAGCTCTTATTGGTCAGGAAGGGGCTACAAAACCTTTCATTCCTGTTTCACTGGAAAAACAAAAAGAAGCAATGAATGCTTTGAATCAGTATGTTTTTTCGTCGGATGCATTTATTTTCCCGAATGAAATTTACAATTATCTTCAATTTCAAAGAAGAGGCTTTGGTTTTTACAGGTTACCCGAAGACCCTAAAATTCACGAATCCGTTTTAGACTGCCAAAAGAGTGTTTTGAATCATGTATTGCACAAAAATACACTTCAACGTATTGTAGATTCTGAACTATACGGAAACACTTACAAATTGTCGGATGTTATGTCCGACTTGACCAACAGTATTTTTAAAAGTGATATTTACAGCAATGTGAATTCTTTCAGGCAAAATTTACAAATAGAGTATACAAGAATGCTCATTGAATTAATAAGTAATGACGAAAAAAATATTCACCTTCATACGGTTAAATCCAATGCAATTTATAATTTGAAACGGATAAAAAAAATGGCTTCAAATACCTCAGGAAACGTTTCAACGAAAGCGCATAAGGCCCATTTAATTTTATTGATTGATAATGCATTAAAAGAAATTAAATAACTGTTCTTTTGAAAAATATGACTTGAAAATCGTCGTAATAACTTAAGGTGTTTTTCCAGTTTTTGAAGTGTTTTTAATGTATTTTTTTACCCCAAAGGTGTTACTTTTTAGGAAAATTGAATTACAGCTTTAAAAGAAGTTTATGAATTGTTTAAAGTTGTTTTTCTCCCAGTTTTTTATTTTTCTTTCATTTAGTGTTTTTAGTCAAGTCGATGGCGATAAAAATTTTGAAAAGGATTCAGAAACTATAGAGTGTATTGAAAAATTAGATTTGTCGGGGCAAGTGGAACCCGAAATACCTGAGGCCATTTCTGAACTTGAATGTCTGGAAGAATTAAACTTATCGGGGACTAACCTGATTAAACTCCCAAATAGACTGTCCAGGTGTAAAAATTTAAAAAAAATAAACTTAAGCTACAATCCCGATATGGATGTGAATCAAGTTTGTGATCTTTTGAGAAGTTTACAAATTAAGTCGCTTTCTTTAGAGGGGTGTCAATTGGCTTTTATACCCTTTCAAATTGCTGAAATAAGAAGTTTAAACAATTTGAATGTTTCCAATAATTTGATTGGAGATCTCCCCGATAATTTCGGAAAACTGGTTAACCTGGTTCATTTGGATTTAGCTATGAATTATATTGACTCAGTTAATTTCAAGTTGAATACGTTACCAAAATTGAAAACAATTGATTTATCATTTAATACGAAAATTGTTATTGATCACTTAATTGAATCAGAACTTGATTTCCCTGCTTTGGAGGAGATTAAACTGGTAGGGGTAAACAATTTCCCTTCCACGTTGAACTTAAGAAAGGGACGATTAAAAAAACTTGATTTATCGAATACTTCTTTTAAAAATCTAAACCAAAANACTACCGATTCTTTTAAAGTTGATCATATTATAGCAAGGAACTGTAAAAAGTTAGATTATGATTTTGCGTGTAAAACCCTACAGAACAGCGGAGTAAAAAATCTTGAAATAGCAGATGAAAAAATGGAAAATCTCCCAACCGGAATAAGAAGAATGAAAGATTTAGAAGAATTGAGTATTGAAAATNCTCAAATCAACTATGTCCCTTCTTTGAATAATCACAAAAAACTTAAACGAATTACGGTTGAGAGCAACAAATTAAATACGCTATTCAGTAGCGTTTCCAGACTTAAAAATCTTGAGTATTTAAACATAAAAGCCACTGAAATNAATAATTCTGAAGTGGAAAAGCTGGTTGAACATTTTCCTCACGCTGAAATTGTTTATAATCCACAAAAGCAGGGTGTTCCTTTTATATTTCCTGAGTATTTAAAAGACATAAGCTACAAAGTTCCTTTTCGTTCTTTGGAGAAAACTTTTGAACGATTCAAATTTTCAGGTAAGGAGAAAACTGAAATAACACTAAACTCAGGAACAATAATTAAAATCAACAGTAATTCATTGATTACTTCTGATGGAAAAGTTTACACTGGTGAAGTGAATTTAAACGTTAAAGAATATAAGAGTTCTCTTGACATTTATCTATCGGGGTTACCTATGATTTATGATTCAAATGCTGTTTATGGGTTTGAATCGGGAGGTATGTATAATATTGAGGCAACTACCACTGAGGGCAGAAGACTGGAACTGGCGGACAACAATCCTTTAGTAATTAATACAGCGATTCCCGAAAATACTACAGGATTTCAGTCCTATACTCTTGAGGATGGAGCTTGGGTAAATAATGGGACTTCATCAACTTACAGTTTTTTCAATGAAATTGAACCTTTTAGAACAAACCGAAGATTTTTTGTTAATCCTGACGAGAAACCTGAGTTGAAACATCAGGATTTTGGAATAGAGATTTGGAAATCTAAAGATGTAAAATGTTTTCAACTAAGTTTCATAAGCAATGGGTATAACAAAATCATGAAAGATGATTTTAATTATGACGAAATTATGGTTAGTGAATTTTCAGTATTTGCAAACGACAAATGGATTATAGTCGACCCTTATGCGGAAGAAAAAATAAAATCATTAAAAAATAATAAAACCTTTAAAAGCAAAGATTTTTTCACTCCATTTTCAAAAAATAACCCTAAAGTTTTATTTCAAGAAATTCAGGAAGTCAAATTGGAACCTCAATACGAAAAAGATAATTTCTTGTTGACCGTTGTTACTTCCTCATCAACAATACAGCTGGAGATTATTCAAGACTTTTCTCGAACTGGACCAAAATCAAGTAAAAGAAAATTAAAAACTACCTGGAAACGATATGAAAGTATGCTGAAAAAATATGAAAAAAGAAAAAATGATTTACGCAATGAATATGAATACTCAATGAAGACATATCAGGAATATATTGCCCGTCAATATAAAGATTCAGTACTTAAAGCAAATGATCCCGAAGGATATGCTCAGCAGCAAAAAGCGAGACGGGATTATCAAAATTTAAAGAATGGAATTTTTAATTCAGTTGTAAAAAGGGGAGAGTTTAAAATAACACAAATGGGTATTTCAAACATAGATAGAATCATGCAGGATTTAATCGTATACGGAGCAGAGTATCAATTTGAATCTTTTGACGAAAATGGTGATACTATTGAACTGGATCACATTTCCATTTTATCCTCGGCTTATCAATCGGCGATGAAGTTTGTTGGTAATAAATTTATGATTCATAAAAAGTCCAAAGCCTTGGTTCTTGCAAAAACAAAAAATGGAGATTTAGCATACATTTCAAAATCAAATTTTATGAAAATGCTCTCGAATCAAAATGAGATTAAAGAACTCCACTTTACAGTAATTAACCCAAGTGAGGCTTCAAAAGATGAGCTGGCAAAAATAATCTCGAAATGATGAGGATTCTGCAAATTTTGTTTTTCCTGGCAATTTCGTTTGCATTTATAAGTCATCCACCAAAAAGAACCAGGTGGGATCTGCAAGGGGAGATGGTGGACCCATTAAATATAAATGAGGAATTATTAAAGAAATCCGTCATTGATTTCATAAACTACAAAAGAACAAAAACGCGCAGAAAAATTATTGAATTGAATACTCAACTGGACAGTATCATCCAAAAAATTAATATTGAACATAAAAATAAAGACCTATTCAAAAAGAAGAAAAAAGCGAGAAGTAATTTTTACTTAAAAGCCTGGGAAATAGGATATACCAACTCGTGGTTTAAAGTAATGTACTCTGAGAGTGTATCTTTAATGGCCAGTGGAAAAGCCGTATATTACAATCCTGAACTCAATGGTTTTTGCTGGGGGACAAAAAAGGCTTTGAAAGATACGAGCATTAAATCAATACTGGTTCCTAAGATGACCTACAGACAATTAGCAAAGAGACTGATTTACAGGTCACTTCCGGGTTCAAACAGGCGGTGGATTAATAATTCTGATGTTTCGAAAATTGGTATTCATGTTAAAGTGAACAAAAAAGGAAACCCAGATAAAATACCATCTGTTGAATTGTTTTTCATATTGTCGGGAAATGTAATGCCCTTAAAACTTTAGAAGTAAAGCAATATAATATTGTTTGCAATTTTACAGTTGAAAAGGAGGGAAGGTTTTCATTAATTTCTCTCTAAATAATATTCCAATGTCGACAGTAGTGCTATTTGAAAAAGATGTTCTATTTTTAGCACTATTTAAATTTATTCGGATTTTTTTTAATCGTGCACACTTTAGTAAAATGAAAAACAGCATAATTATTCCCTTATTAATAATTGTATTAACCTCATTCGTTAATAAGAGTGAAGTAGTCCTTACAGAAGAAAAATTGCTTGGAAAATGGAATTGGGAATACGCATATAATTCCAACGGAACTCATATGTCAATAAAAGAAATGTCTATGGGTTTGTCTTCCGTAATACAAACCGAATTCAAAAAAGACGGAATTTACAAGGAGTATAAAAGTAAGTTGGGGTCTGATGAACTTACAAAAGGAGGTAGTGATAAATGGTGGAGAATTGCTGGTACTGATACGCTGATGTTTAAGTCAAAAGATTACCTTGATTTTAAACCAATAAAAGTTATCGTTTTTGAATCCGACAGTATGGTTCAAAGTTTTCCTTCAGGTATTAAACTGGTATTGAAGAAAATGAAATAAAAAAAACAAATATTTATTGTTTTAAGAATAAAACATTCATTTGTCAGATAAAAAAAATTAAATCATGTTAATATGCTAAAATTAACTTTTCTCTCAATTTTTCTGTTTCTATCAACTCAAACAATTTTATCACAAAATGTATCTCGGACATACCGAATTAATAGAACCGTTACTTTTGAACAGGAATTTTATAGTGATTCAAAGAAAAAGGATGTCAAAAGAAGTATAAATTTGAATTTAAAAAGATCTGATAATAATGCTTTAGATATGGATCTTTTAATCCTGATTGGTAGAAAAGAAGGAGTTACAGCTAATGTGAAGTTTGGAAAAAATGAAGATTCCAATAAGTTGCTCGTTAATTTTTGTCTCCCAACAAAATTGTTGAAATCCGGAGATGATAAAAACGTATATTACTATTATGAATTAAAAAACAGACAATCCGTTAACATAAGGTTCAGCCAAATGAGCTTTGATGTATTATCAACTCCTTTGAAGATAAATCTTGCAGATGGTAAACAAAGGTTTACAACAGGCCCTAATTTGGGAGTTTTAACAGGTCGTTCATGGGGTAAAACACAATTTACTCATCGATCCCATGTTGGTAATATTCAAATAGACAAAAAACAAACTTTTGGTTTTTACTCCGGAGTTAGTAAAGTGAACTTTAATTTTACAAACCCTGCTAATGCCCAGGAAAACGCAGAACTTGTTTTATTCTCTCCTGGACTGGGTTATTTACTATCTTATCAAAGATTTAATTTTGGAGCAACATTAGGTCTCGATTTCGCACTGGGTAAAAATAGTTCCAACTGGGATTTTCAAGGGAGTTCCTGGATTGGAGTAAATTTAGGATATACACTATTTTCCTTTTAGCTATTTTGAATAAAAACTTACTTTATTCATTAAATATTTGATTTTAAAAGATATTGAATAATGCGAATTTATAAATTACTAATACTTCTTTTTTTTACCGGTCAATCCTCTTTTGCATTTAATGTAGATTCAACAGAGAAAAAAATTATTGTCACAGACAAACTCAACCATTTTTCCTTGGAAGTCCCCTCAGATGCGCTTATTGAACCTGGAACATCAGCAGAAGGAGACAATATGTTAATGATAAATGTTTTTGCTGAACATTTCCCGTTTGGTATATTAATAACGGAATCCGATTCAATTCCTAAAAGCTTTTTACACATAACCTCCTCTACCAGTTATCAAAGCAAATCATACATTTTCGAAAATCATGAAATCAAAGGGTATCAAAATAAATCCTCCTTTTTCTTTTTTAAGAAAACAGGTGATGTATATTACTTTTTTTTAGTCGCTACGAACAAGCCAATTGATGATAACAAAAATGAATTTATTCATGTTTTGAAAATTATAAACTCATTCAAAGTTATCTCAAAGGGTTTCTAAAGAAAACCTTGTTTTTGAATTCTTTTCACTTTTTTATTCTACGTGACAATTTGTGGGTTTCGTTTTTTTTAAAAAAACGAAAAAATATATACTCTTAATCCGTAACTTTTTTATGACTGTGCATTATGTAATAAAATCTTAACTATGAAATACTTTTTTACATTTCCACTTTTAGCAGTATTATTATTCACCTCTTGCAATAAAGAGGAAAGAATCGAACAAGAAAAAATTGAACAAAACCAACAGTTATTAATGGGAGTATGGGAATCCGGTGAAATATTAAACATCCGAGAAACGGAAACAATGTCTCTATCTACAACCACTACGGAAATAAAAGAAATAAAAGAAATGAATTTTACGTCCTCAGAAAATGTAGTTTGTAGTTACTGCTATGGCTCTGTTAATTACAACTGGTCATGTACTTCGGATCAAGTTGTTTTGTCGGGAATTTCAGATGAAATCAATGAGTTTCAAATTATAGTTTTAGACTCAGACGAATCCATTCTTGAGGGATCCAGAACATATACCAATGAATANGGGGAATTAGAAACACATAAGGTTAGGGTAGAGCTGAAGCGACACGAATAATTGTATCCTAAAGCAAAATCATTTTTTTTATTAACCCTCTTTTCAGAGGGTTTTATTTTGCACATTTAATTGGGAATGTTAACTGGCTCATTAATTTTAAGTCCGATTATACATATGTCGTCAACTTGCTCAAGTTTACCTTTCCACTGCTTTATTGTACTTTCAATAATTACTTTTTGTTCTTTTGAAGGTAAGTAATGAATTGACTNANGNAGATTTTTAAAGGCTTTTGTTTTAAATTTTTTTCCTTTTGGTCCGCCAAACTGGTCGGAGTATCCATCAGTGAAAACATATACACAATCTCCCGAATTCAAATCAACTTCATGTGTAATAAAAGGGGTGGGGTTATTTGTTAGACCAATGGATTGCTTACATCCCTTTATGTCTTCAAGTATCTGGTTGTTATTCCTTACTATCCATAGTGGATTATTGGCTCCTGAAAATGAAAGATGATTACCATTTATTTTAATTAAGGCGATATCCATTCCATCGCTTACTTCATCCTCAGATTTCTCAAATTCTGTCAGTACAAGCTCTCTGGTCTTGTCTAGAATTTCTCCAGGTGTGTTTAGCTTAAATTCTTTAATTGAACGATTTAAAGCCGTGTTGCACACAACAGAAACCAGCGCTCCTGGAACACCATGACCCGTACAGTCACAAGCTGCAATATAAGTACTGTTGTCCTTTTGATTTAACCAATAAAAATCGCCTGCAACTATATCTTTGGGTTGATAAAACACAAATCCATTTGGAATTAACTCATTAAGTTGTTTCTCGGTTGGCATGATGGCATTTTGAATTCTTTGAGCATATTTGATACTATCAACTAACTCTCTGTTTTTTGCTTCGGTGGACTTAAGCAATAAGAAATTCATATTTTTCTTTCTCAATATATCTCTCACAAAATAAAGAGATGTTCCAAAAACTATTAATGAAGTGGTACATAAATTCATAACATAAAAAGTATCTCGAAAGACATCTGTAACATGACTGGAGTCATTCGAGAGTTTTGGTTGGACTAATACGGTTAATACTACAATGAATAAAAACTGGATCATCCAAAAAACAGCCTGTTTTTTATTTGTGAACAATAAGGCGCCAATGGGACCAAGAAAACTCCATAAAACTACAAAGCCAGAATCATTGATACTACCCAAACTCCATTGAACCAATGCAGAAATCCACGTAATGCCCGTTAATTGAGCGTTTACAAGAATAAAATGATTTCGTTTGAAATGAGCAACAGGAATGGTGACTCCTATAAATAAGACAAACAACCAAGGTAAAAACATGGTTAAGCCGTAACCAAGGAAAAGATAGTAAAGTCCACCCCAAATTAAACCAAAAAAACAGCAAGAAACAGAGATGATTATTATAAGGTTTTTAGAAAACCTTTCATCATCTGTATCGGTGCTTTTGTAGGCAAATCTTTCAAATATATTTTTAACCTTCATCTCCTTGATTTGAGTTAAATTTCAAGTTTGTAAAATTAATTCCACTTTAATTAAAATAGGAAATTTACTCATTTTTAATCTATTTTTTTAAGAGTTATAAAACCCCTGCAAAAAATCACTTTTGTATGGCCAACTAACAATGTAGAATTTGATTTTGAATTGAAGATAGTTTGGGCAAAACAGCAATCATGGGAAGATGTTCATAAAGTGCACTAATACAAGGTACCTTAGGACCAGAGCCAGAAACGTCATATAGTGGCATTCTGGTGTTTTCTAAATTTTCAAAAAGGTCGTCAACGTCATCTCTTAATGCCAAGGCATAATCATCACGTAATTTAATCAAACTTTTACCAATTAATCTCTCCATCAAAAATCAATGCCAATTGATGCTTTTCGATTTCATAATATAACTTCATTCCATTAGTATTATGATTAGGGATTAAATCAATTAAACTTTCATTGGCTTTTTCCATTTTAAGATTAACTTGCCAAAAGCATACCAACACATCTTGACTCGTGGTGATTGCAGAATAGTAACCTGTCTGTTCCAGCGACTATAACAAAGAAATAAAAACAAACGCTGTATATGGCTACCTTAACATTGTGTTTGTTTTATACCGAGGGATAAAGTAAAAAAGCATACAAAATAACGAAAGTAAGCTTCCGAAAGAAGACCAATACCAGCACCTGACCAGTGCATTTTTTTAAATAAGAAACCCTTAAAAAAGTACGCTGCAAATAATCAAAAGTGTATTAGCTACTTTTCTCGTAAGTCTAAAATATTATCTAGTTTGTTTTTGTTTTTAAATCTGGAAAGAACGTAAAACAAACATCCTATTAAAGCTAAAACGATGCCTGCTAATAAGGATAGAGTTGCACCTGGCCAATGCTGAATTTTAAAAAAAACACCCATAATAAAAAGAGGGCTTGCAAAACCAAAAAATATAATTGCTAAAACTATCATACGTCCAGAATATTATCCACCTTGCTCTCCGAGACCGTTTTTATTTCTTTTGTAAAAATATAGGTTAGTAACCTAATGAATTCAAAATTTGATAATATAAATATGCTTCTAAACATTTTAATTCCAAAATTTAACATAAAAAAAATTCTATTACATGATGTAAAATGAACCGGAATTAAACCATCTGAAAACCAGTATTTCTAGATTTATAACAAATGGTGGAAATAATATTATAAAATATAAATCAACATGTATCTTTTTGACAATACAACATTATGTAATAAAATCTTAACTATGAAATACTTATTTACACTTCCACTTTTAGCAGTATTATTATTCACCTCTGGCAATAAAGAGGAAAAAATCGAACAAGAAAAAATTGAACAAAACCAACAGTTATTAATGGGAGTATGGGAATCCGGTGAAATATTAAACATCCGAGAAACGGATATGTTTTCATTTACAACCGCTAAGGAAATAAAAGAAATGAATTTTACGTCCTCAGAAAATGTAGTTTGTAGTTACTGCTATGGCTCTGTTAATTACAACTGGTCATGTACTTCGGATCAAGTTGTTTTGTCGGGAATTTCAGATGAAATTAATGAGTTTCAAATTATAGTTTTAGACTCAGACGAATCCATTCTTGAGGGTTCCAGAACATATACCAATGAATACGGGAAATTAGAAACACACAAGGTTAGGGTAGAGTTGAAGCGACACGAATAGTTGTGTGCTCAATACTAATCATCTTTTTTATAAGCCCTCATAATCGGGGGCTTTTTTACTCTTTAAGCATCTAAAATATTAGATTGATTCTGCTTATTTTTTTGTGAGTGTTATGATGAAAATGTCATAAAGTTTGCCAGAATAGTAACTTTGAAGAAGTTTTGATGATATTCATTTTAATTTTAAAAAAAGATAATCTTCAAACAATCAGAGTTGACTTAGCTTATGTATGGGTCAAAAAAGAATAAAAATTTCAAACCATTGGTCAAATCCTAAAACTTGAACATGACCCATGTAGGAGTTTGGGGGCTTTTAAGGATTTTAAAAACTAGAAAAATGAAAAAAATACTATTAGGCTTCATAGCAATCTTATCGCTCACTTTTATTAGTTGTTACAAAAAGAAAGCGAAGGAAACCGACTGGGAAAAGTTCAATCTCAGAGGAAAGGTTAAGTCAATTACTTCAANGGAATATAAAACCGTTGAAAAGTTCGGAGAAGTGCAAAGGGATTCGTTAATCTCTAAGGAAATTTCCAAGTACAATGACAAAGGAAATGTGACAGAAATAGCTTCTTATGATTCAGATGGCTCCATAAAGCAGAAACAAACTAAAAAGTACAATGATAAAGAGAATNTAATAGAACATGTTCGCTATAAATCAGGCGGGGCGTTGGACTGCAAAGAAACATACAGATATAATAAAAAGGGGATCTTAATAGAATATGTTCGCTATAAATCAGACGGGGCGTTGGACTGCAAAGAAACATACAGATATAATAAAAAGGGTAGCTTAATAGAACATGTTCGCTATAAATCAGGCGGGGAATTGGACTGCAAAGAAACATACAGCCATAATAAAAAGGAGAATAAAAAAGAAAAAAAACATATCCGGTATGCATCAGATGGCTCTTTGTATGTTAAGTATTCAGAAATTTATAAATACGATAAAAAAGCGAATTTAATAGAACTTATTCGCTATAAATCAGGCGGGGCGTTGTACTGGAAAGAAACATACAGATATAATAAAAAGGGTAGCTTAATAGAGCAGGCTAGATATGATTCAAATGGCTCCATACAACAGAAACAAACTAAAAAGTACGATGATAAAGAGAATTTAATAAGTAAGACAGATTATAGCAGAATTCGGNATTCAAAAATTAANAAACAAAAAACAATTTACAAGTACGATGGAAAAGGGAATAAATTAGAAAGAGTTTTTTATATGTCAGATAAACCTTTAAGAAGGGANTACAATAAAAATTTCGATGATAAAGGGAACTTAACAGAAAAAGATAATTTTGATATATATTGGTGTTTAGAGTGGAAAGACACATACAAATATAACGAAAAAGGTATCTTAATAGAATGGGCTAGAATTGATTCAGATGGGAATTTTCACTTTAAATACACTTTAAATTACGTCTACGATTCAAAAGGTAATTGGATTAAAAAATCACCTTTTTATATGGATCATAATGGATTTGTAAAAAAAACTGAAATGACAAAACGAAAAATCGAATATCACGATTAAACCAAAAAGAATATCTTAATATGAACTTTCATATTATATGATATGCATTATTTCTCTGATTTAAAATATAGGTAGATTTCCATTCTCATTTTAAAATGTCGTTCACAATAGTTTTATATACTTGCTATATTACCCAAAAACCTATTTAACATAATATTAATTATAAGGCAATTGTGTTTATTTATTAAATATATATCAGACTTGTTTAATATTGTATTTCTATATGTTGTTCACAATACAAACTTCTCAAATTATGATTACAACTGACATTTAAAGTTTTAAAATCATTAGATGAACAAACCAAAACTTGAAGTTTGATATTATTCGATATATCAAGATGCTTTAATTTATTGTTTGGACAATTGAGTTTTTCGAGTTCGAAATTTTGTGAAACATCTAAATTGGTTAATAAGTTGTCGGCACAGTTTAACAGTTCAAGCGATGAAAACATTTCTATTCCTTCTAAACTTGAAATTTTACTATTTGATATTTGAAGTTCCCGTATTTCTCTTATCGCCTGATAGGCAATTGTTTTATTGGAGTCAAAAACAAGACCGTATTTATCTTTTAGTATTTCTCTGAATTTCAAATCCGGAATGATGACTCTGAGGTCTTCTTTTAACTGATTCATTTGCTGGTTATTTTAAAAGATCAAGTTTAATAAAGAATATAAGAAATAGCTCTACCGCTTTTGGGTCAATTTTACGAGCAGATTTCACGATCACCAAGTTAATATTACAATTCATCCAATTGATTTTAAGTTTTTATTAACAATTCATTTTTTTTTTTGACCAAAACTGTAAAATATTGATAATGAAAAACTTGAGCTGTTATTTTTTTTGTTCTAATGTTTTGTTTTCAATTGATAATTCCGCATAAAATTTGGTAANGATTGAAACATTTTAAAATTATGTAACCGCTTATTTTTTAAGCCTTTTTGATTTTTTTTCAAAAAAAAATCCGTGTGAAAATGTTTTTTTTTACCGGGTTTCGAATGAGTTTTTTACATACACTTTGTTACTAACTTTTTCTTGAATCAATACGTTAGCTTGTTAACTTTAAATAACTTTTTATTGACTATTAATCATGTCACTATTTTAAAATTATTGTTGTTTAGAAAATTTATAATATTATGCAGATTGAATTCATAATTAAAAGAGATTCTTCCAAAAAAGCCTACGAGCAGGAAAAAATCACTCAGGCAATTTTAAAAGCCATGAAATCCGTTAATAATGGTGAGTATGAAGATGCAAAGCGAGTTTCAACCAGTGTGTATGAAAGCTTATTGGAAAGAGCTGAAAAAATTCCTTACTATGTTCCAAACATAGAAGAAATTCAGGATTTAGTTGAACAAAAACTAATGACCAATGAGTACTTTGAGGTTGCAAAATCATACATACTCTACAGAAATCTTCAAACTGAGAAAAGAAAAAGAAACATTTTTGAAAAGCGTGTAAATTTAAAGCCTTATCAATATCCGGAGCTTTATGAGTACGTCCCCGCCATACGTCACTCCTACTGGATTCATACTGAATTTAATTTCACAAGTGATATTCACGACTTTAAAACGAGATTAAGCGATTCTGAAAGAAACGCCATAAAAAACACAATGCTTGCCATCTCTCAAATTGAGGTTGCTGTTAAAAGTTTTTGGGGAGATATTTACCATAAAATACCCAAACCAGAAGTTGGTTCTGTAGGAGCTACTTTTGCGGAAAGTGAAGTTCGACACGCGGATGCCTACTCTCATTTACTTGAGATCTTAGGGTTAAACAAAGAGTTTAAAAATTTAAAGAAAAATCCTATCATTATGAGACGGGTCCAGTATTTAGAGTCGGCTTTATCCAGTGCAAAAAGTGAAGACGATAGAAAATATTCCGAATCTGTATTATTGTTCTCACTCTTCATAGAACATGTTTCATTGTTCTCTCAGTTCCTAATAATAATGGCCTTTAACAAGCACAAAAATATGCTTAAAGGTGTTTCAAATGTTGTTGAAGCGACATCAAAAGAAGAACAAATTCACGGAGACTTCGGAATAGATTTAATTAAAATAATTAAAGAGGAAAAACCAGAATGGTTTGATCAGGATTTTGAATACAGAATTCAGGACTTGTGCTTGAAAGCCTACAAAGCGGAGAGCGGTATCATCGACTGGATTTTCGAACAGGGAGAATTGGATTTCTTACCAAAAGCACAAGTAAATGAATTCATCAAAGATCGATTCAACCGCTCTTTAGAGAGNATTGGAGTCAAAAAGATGTTTGAATGCAATGAATCTCTTTTATTGGAGACAGAGTGGTTCAACGATGAAATCATTGGAACAAAACATGGAGATTTCTTCGATAAGAGATCAATCAACTACAGTAAAAGAACACAAAGTATAACATCAGACGATTTATTTTAAAATATAAAAGAGAAACTAGTATGGGACAAGTCGAAAACGCAATTGTTGAAAAGAAGGATGAAATTACATTAGATGGTAATTTTGAATGGTTAACGGACCATAGTGTAAAATATCTGGAAGCAGGTTATTTATCGAAGGGAGTTACACCTAAAACCAGAATAAGAGAAATAGCAAACAGAGCTGAAGAAATTCTTGGTATTGAAGGATATGCGGATAAATTTTACAATTACATGTCCCAGGGCTTCTTCTCTTTGGCCTCTCCTGTTTGGTCGAACTTTGGTAAAGAAAGAGGTTTGCCAATAAGCTGCTTTGGTTCCAACGTTGCTGACGACATGGGGAATGTTCTTTACACTCAGTCAGAGGTTGGTATGATGTCAAAATTAGGCGGAGGAACTTCTGGTTACTTTGGTCACATTCGACACAGAGGTGCTCCTGTAACTGACAATGGGGAAGCTTCTGGTGCTGTCCATGTTATGCAATTGTTTGAAACTATGGTTGATGTTGTTAGTCAAGGTTCCGTTAGAAGAGGGCGCTTCTCCCCTTACCTACCGATTGACCATAAAGACATACTGGAGTTTTTGGACATTGGAACGGAAGGAAATCCTATTCAAGAGTTAACACACGGTGTTACTGTGACCGACAAATGGATGGAAGAAATGATTGACGGTGATGTTGAAAAGAGAAAAGTATGGGCTAAAGTAATCCAGAGAAGAGGTGAGATTGGTTACCCTTACATCTTCTTTACGGACAAAGCCAACAATGGTGCTGCAGATGTTTATCAAGATAAAAACTTAAGAATAAACGCAAGTAACCTTTGTACTGAAATCATGTTACCTTCCAACGATGAGTGGTCGTTTGTATGTGTATTATCTTCTTTGAACGTTTTACATTATGACAAGTGGAAAGATACCGATGCAGTAGAAACCATGGTGTGTTTCCTCGATGCTGTAATCACTGAGTTTGTTGAGAAACTTGAGGTTTACCGTGATTCTGACCAACTTGACGATAAGCAGACTTTCTTATTTATGGAAAGAGCTTACAACTTTGCAAAATCGAATCGTTCGCTGGGATTGGGAGTTTTAGGATGGCACTCTCTACTACAATCCAAAATGCTTGCTTTTAACAGCCAGGAAGCATTTAACTTAAACAGTGAAATTTTTCAATTGATTAAAGAGAAATCGTACAAAGCGTCTGAAGAATTAGCCGAAAAATTAGGTGAACCAGAAGTATTAAAAGGATATGGAAGAAGAAATGCAACATTAAACGCAATTGCTCCTACTACTTCATCCGCCTTTATTTTAGGGCAGGTATCTCAGGGTATTGAACCAATTTGGTCGAACATTTATGTAAAGGATATTGCAAAAATTAAAACGACCATAAAAAATCCATTCCTGGTTAAGTTGTTGGACGAAAAAGGAGAAAACACTACCGAAACATGGAGAAGTATACGTGACAGAGACGGATCTGTGCAACACCTGGACTTTCTTTCAGACGATGAAAAAGAGGTGTTTAAAACCTATTGTGAAATTGATCAAATGGATATCATATATCAGGCATCCAATAGACAAGCACATATTGATCAAGGTCAATCGGTGAACATAATTGTTCATCCTCAAACACCTGCTAAGGAAATAAATCAGCTTTATATCTCGGCATGGAAGTTAGGTCTTAAATCCCTATACTATCAGCACAGTATGAATGCTGCTCAAAAATTTAAACAAAAGAAAGATTGCGCGAGCTGTGAGGCTTAAGGATTAAATACGAAGAAAAAAGCACATCTCAGGATGTGCTTTTTTTGTTTTATACATTACTCTTTTCAAGAAAAATAAGTCGTACAACGCTACCGTTTGTACTTCAACTTTTTTAATCGTTTCAAAAAAACATAATCGTAAACGAATAGAAAACCTCCTTGTAAAATAAAGGAATTCCCAACTCCCAGATAAGATTGATGTTTGTTCATATCGTTTGGGTTTGAAGCATTCCTTAAAAGAATTCCAGATGCAATGTACAAGAAATCAAGTCCGATATTAACAGCAAGTGCACGTTCAAGTTTTCTTTTCCTGATATTCAATTCGGAAATCGACCACTTTTTATGACTGTTTCGATGAATCGAATAATAACCGAAACTTGCTATTCCGGCATTTAATAAATTCCAATTGAAATTAGTGAGGTAAAAATACTCTCTGGAGTTGGTTGGTTTAAAAAAATTACCAGATAAGGGTGGGCTCATTCCCAGATTTAAAATTGACCATCCAGACAATGTAAAAATTGATTGCTTTTGAATTTTATAAAACTTCTTATGATACTGTAGACTGTCTTGCGCATTCACATAATTTGTCAAACTCAAACAAAAAACCAGGAAAAGAAAACATATACAGGATCTCATACTTATTGGACAAAAAAGAAGTGGAGAATACAGGAATCGAACCTGCGACCTTTTGACTGCCAGTCAAACGCTCTAGCCAACTGAGCTAATTCCCCATATAAAGCACATAATAAATATAGAGTGTCTTTCTTTTCATTAATGGTGATGACCTGCTCCGGGACCATGGTTGTGACCTCGATGAGCACTTTGAACTTGTACGAGTTCAATTTTAAAAATCAACGACGAATAAGGCTCGATTTTCGGAGCTTTTCCTTGAATGCCATATGCAAGATATTCCGGAATGTATAATTCAATTTCACCTCCTTCAGAGATTAATTGCAATCCCTCTGTCCAACCTTCGATCACTCCGGAAAGGTTCAATTGAACGGGCTTTTGATTTCCATATGAACTATCGAATATTGTTCCATCGATAAGTTTACCTTCATAAAATACAGACACATTATCAGATTCTTTGGGAAATGCTCCATATCCAACTCGATTTATCTTATAGGCCAGCCCGGATGGAGTAAATTTAATACTGTCATTACTTTTGAGGGTAGAAAAGAATTCCTTACCTGAGATTTTATTTGGTAAAAATTGTTCTGCTTGTGCTTCAATCTGACGTTCTCTCATACTATCGGTAAGATGTTTGAGAATCTCTTGACTTCGCTCAGTGCTCAGTCTATTTGTATCGTTATAATAAACATCATTGAATGCTAAATGAAAATATTTTAAATCCAACGAGTCGATGCTTCCTTTATTTTTTATATCACTTGCAATATTGTGTCCGATAAAATAGGAATACTGTTTGAAATTTGTAGCTGAATCCAATCTGGAATTTTCAATAGTTGTTTCCTTGGAAACAGAACATGATTTTTTATTTGCTTTTTTCGCTGAAAAAGATTGACAGCTGATAGCTGTTATTGCGAATATTGATACAAGAGAATAAAGGAAGTATTTCATGTTTATAAATTTGGACTGCAAGATATGATTTTTAATGGAGTATAATGTTATGAAATCGCTTATTTATGTTAAATATTCCAAAGAATTAAAGTAAGCTGCCTGACCAATGTAATCCCCTTTTTCGTTATTTACATTCCAGATAATGGCATTTTTTATTTTGAACCGTTTTCCAGATGATGAAATACGAACCCCTTCATACTCGTCATAATACCCTTGCCTTAAAACAGTATCTAACATTTTTCTTCTTTTTGATTGTAAATCGGACTCAGCGGTTTTTCTGGATGGAGTTTTAATAAATTCACTCCAGTTCATTTCCCAAAGATTTAGAGCGAATTGATTACCATAATTCAATATAGGATCCTCTGCCCCATTATGCGATACCAAAACAAATTTTCCATTCTCTATTTGAAAAAAATCTTCTTCTGGTGATTTTCTATATATAAGTGCTTTTCCTGTTAACTTTTCAAAAGAGTTTAATACATTTTGAATGTGCTCAATTTTATTCATTTTCTCTTAATTCGATTTAAATAAACAATTCAATGTTTGAACATTAAAGTACAAAATTAACCTTAACTTAAGGCTAGTTATTATTTTGCATACTAATAAACCATTTGTCACGTTGTTTTTTAGGTTATGAAACGCTTTTTTTTCCTTTCACTAACAATTTTATTTATTCAGTTTTCTCATGCCAAAGAAATCAACCTGGAATTCGCCTTCGAAGCAAAAGTTGACACATTGGAGATGCTGGCTGACTCCATAGTTTATGCCCCCACTGACCTGGCAAAAATACATGCAAACAATAAATACAAAAGAATCCTTGAAGAAGTATTAAAAGATTCTATGAGTATTGTGTACAATTTCAACCGAGTGAAAAATCTATCTGTAATAACAGAGCCGAATTATAATTTCAGAATTTACACCTGGACGCTTCTTTTAGGAAGGGATGAATACGATTATTATGGATTTACCCAATATCAAAAAAAGGTAAAAAAAGGCCCTTTTGGTAAGCCTAAAATTGAAAACTATGTTTTTGAATTGACCAATAAATCTTCTTCAATTGGTAATGATGAAATGGCTAAATTAAGTAGTAATAATTGGTTTGGGTGTGTTTATTACACTATCGTGCCTTCTCCCAAAAAAAAGGACAAAACGTACTTACTTTTAGGTTGGGACGGTTATTCCTATAGCTCAACAAAAAAAATAATTGAAACTTTAAAGTTTACTAAAAAAGGTGAGCCTTTATTTGGTCATAAAATTATTCGCTACGATGTCACGCATGGAACCAAAGCAGAACCCAGGTTTCAAAACAAATCCAGAATTATTTTTGAATACAACGGTAATATAACCATGCATTGCAACTTTAATCCCAGCCTAAATATGATTGTGTTTGATCATCTCGCGCCTTCAAACCCTGCACTTGCAAGCATTAAAAGATTTTATGCTCCTGATTTTACTTACGACGGACTTGTATATCATAAAAAATTATGGACCTACAAAAAGGATATTGATGTAAGAAACAAATCAGATGTAAAAGCGGTCAAATGGAAACCTAAAGACGCTGAAAACAGAAAACTCGAAACCATTATCCCTATTAGGAGGTAACGAATAATTTCTTCGAGATATCAAATAATAATTGTAATTCTATATTTTAAAAGAAATCCTTTAGCTTTATATAAAATAAAAATTAAAAGCAATGAAAAAAATAATTACCTCACTGGCTGTTATACTAATATTAGCTTCATGTGGAGAATCAAATGATGAATGTTGTAAAAAGAAAGAAGCTTCTTGTAAAAGTAAAAAAGAAGAATCTTGTGAAAGTAAAGAAGTATCCAAAACAGGTAACCTAAATGCTTTTGAAGAGAATCTTGCTGCGTTTAATGCTTGTAAAGAAAGTACCCCCGGTAATGGTAAGTGCAAAGAATTTCTTGCAAAAGCTGTTTGTGAATATTATGCTATAGACGACTTAAAAGAAGGCGGTAATTATGTTGACTATGATAAAATACCTACAAAATTGAAAGAGCTTGAATCATGGGAAAACCTGGGTGACTTTGATGAAAAAAATATAACCACTGCTTTGGAAAAACTAAATAATTTTGGGAAACCTGTATTGATTTTTAATGAAGACGCATCTTACGTTCATGTTGTCGCTCTCACTCCAAACGGGAAATCTATGAAATCAGGAAAATGGGGAGGTATTTCAGTTCCATCTTGTATAAGTTATTTTCCTAAACGTAAAGATTCATTCACTGAAAAAGGTGTAAATTATGCTTTCAAATCTGCTGATGATTTAACAATCTGGACAAAAAAGTAATATTTGAGAAGATAATTAATCAATAAACTCTAAGGTTTCACGGAGTTATTAACAATATTAGGGAGTTCATTACTCCCTTTTTTTATTTTCGAAAGTAAAATTAAATGCAAATCGAAATAATAAACATGAGAAACATCAGTTTAATGCATTTATTCATCAATAAAAACACTAAGACTTGATAATCAATGCTTTACACAAAAACACATATCTGATTTTTTTCAACTAGATATCTAAAATTGAAATAAAATTAAGTAGAGTCAACGGGCATAGGGCTTCAAAGCATTTTAATAAAAAGTCAATTGTTAATTACTTTTTTTAAAAAAGTCATGTATAGCTGAGCTTTTTACCCTATTTTCGAAATATAAATAAGTATTAATCTTTTAAAAACTATTACAATGGGAAAATCAGAAATTGTAGACGCAATCGTTGCAAATGTTGAAGGTTTAACTAAAAAACAAGCTGGAGAGGCTTTTGACGCAGTTGTTGGAGCTATCTCTGAAGGTGTTAAAGGAGAAGGAAGAGTTGCTCTTCCAGGATTCGGATCTTTCACAAAAGCTAACAGACCTTCAAGAGAAGGAAGAAACCCTTCAACTGGACAAAAAATTACTATCGCTGCTAAGAATGTAGTTAAGTTTAAAGCTGGAAAAGCGTTAAACGATTCTATCAACTAAGAATTAGTAGTAAAAAAATTAAAAAGCCTCGCATTGCGGGGCTTTTTATTTACCCCTCCTCTATTAATTATGGAATATTATTTCGCCTACGGTTCATTGATGGATCTCCATTTCATGAAAAGTCTAGGCGTTCGATACGAAAATCCACAATCTGGAAAACTTTTTGGATATGACTTTCAGGTTAATGTAATGGATTCATTTAACCGTAATTATGGTTATGCAAATGTTACATTAAATAATGAAACTCATGTAGAAGGTATTTTAGTTGAAATACCTAAAATTGACCTGGCTCTTCTCGATGCTTACGAAGGTTATCCTGAACTCTATTCAAGACGTAAATTAAACATTCAGTGCTCTGGTGAAAATAAAAAACTAGAATCATGGGTTTACCTTGGTAATTTAAATTGTATTTCAAAGCGTAACCTGAAGTTATCAATAATTCAAAAGGAAAGAATAAAAGAAGGTTTTGAATTCTTATCCGAAGGATATCAAAAAAAGCTATTGAATTTAATGTCGGAAGAGTAAAAAAAGACTTTTGATAATTAAAAATACCTACAGTTGTTTCTGGACGCACTCCTCTAAAAATCATATCTTTGTGGCAAAATGACCATTTATGTCTTATAAACTGAATACTATTGAGGAAGCTATTGATGACATCAAAGCAGGTAAGGTAATAATTGTTGTAGATGACGAAAATCGTGAAAACGAGGGAGACTTTGTTTGTGCAGCAAAATCAATTACCCCTGAAATCATCAATTTCATGGCTACTCACGGTAGAGGTTTGATTTGTGCTCCTCTCGTTGAGGAGAGATGCGAAGAGTTAGGACTTAACTTAATGGTTGAGTCCAATAATGCTGCCTATGAGACACCTTTCACTGTATCTGTTGACTTAATAGGCCACGGCTGTACAACGGGAATTTCTGCTCAGGATCGGGCCAAAACAATTAAAGCATTAATCGATCCTGCTACACGACCTGAGGAATTAGGTAAACCGGGTCATATATTCCCTTTAAAGGCAAAAAAATCAGGAGTTTTAAGAAGAGCAGGTCATACTGAAGCGGCTATAGATTTCGCTCGTCTAGCAGGTTTTGAACCTGCTGGAGTAATCGTTGAAATAATGAACGAAGACGGAACTATGGCACGGTTACCCGATTTGGTAAAAATCGCCAGGAAATTCGACTTAAAAATTGTTTCAATTGAGGATTTAATATCCTATCGATTAAAACACGAATCATCAATTGAAAGACATATGCACGTTAAAATGCCCACTAAAATGGGTGATTTTGACTTGGTGGCTTATTCACAAAAAAGCGACGGACGCGAACACTTAGCTTTAATCAAAGGGGAATGGAGTGAAAACGACCCTGTTTTAGTGCGAGTGCATTCCTCTTGCGTAACAGGAGATATTTTCGGGTCTTGTCGATGCGACTGTGGTCCTCAATTAAAAAAAGCCATGGAACTGGTTGAAAAAGAAGGACAAGGTGTTGTTCTCTATATGAATCAAGAGGGTCGTGGAATCGGCTTACTCAACAAACTCAAAGCATATAAATTACAGGAAGAAGGAAAAGATACTGTTGAGGCCAATCTTGAACTGGGTTTCCAAATGGACGAAAGAGACTACGGTGTCGGAGCTCAAATCCTTAGAGATCTTGGGATTAAAAAAATGCGTCTTTTGACCAACAACCCCAAAAAGAGAGCTGGTCTTGTTGGATATGGTCTCGAAGTGATTGAAAATGTTCCTATCGAAATTGAGTCCAATGAGCACAATGAATTTTATCTGGAAACGAAAAAAAGAAAAATGGGTCACGATCTTAAACAGTTTCCAAATTCAAATGAATAAATATTAACGTTCATTAACCAAGTATTTTAGCAGTTCGTTTAATGAACTTATGCTCTAAATAATTTTCAAAACTATCTGTTGGTACAATGCCTACTTTCAATCCAAGTAATTGTTTTCAAAAGTTCAATGAGGATGTTAGCGGTATTAAACTACCCGAAAAATTCACCTTTCCCTTTTTATACGAACCTTCTGAAATTGCTTTAGTCGCAGTTAACGAATTAAAAAAATGTATTCAATCGAGAGATTGGAATCATAACTTTGATTCAAATCAACCCAGCCTCCCTCCCGTTGGAAAAATGTTTGGTGTTTTAGTTGTCCAGTCAACAAATGGGGATCTTGGTTATTTATCTGCCTTTTCAGGAAAATTAGGTGAAGACGTTTTAATTGAACCTTTTGTTCCTCCAATATTTGATCGGCTTACTGAGGATAGTTATTTTTTGCAGGGAAAAGTTGAACTAAACAGTATAAACGATTGTGTAAATAAACTAGAGACTTCGACTGATTTTGCCGAATGGAGGAAACTCATCAAAACAGAAACCGAATACGCTCAAAAGATAATTTCAGAGGAAAAAGAAGTTATTAAAAAACAGAAAAAGATTAGGCGTGAAATAAAATCAGGAAATATAACCTCCAGTGAACTGATAAAATTGAATGAGGAAAGTCTTCGAGAGCAGTTAAGGTTAAAACGATTAAAGCGATATTGGAGATCGAGACTGGAATTTCTTAATGAGCAAGCAAATCGATATTCCATTGAAATTGAAGAATTAAAAATAAAACGAAAAGCAAAGTCAAATGCTTTACAAAAAAAGATATTTAGTGAATATAAGTTTTTAAACTACGATAAAAACTGGAAATCTTTATGGAAGATTTTTGAAAAAACTGCAAATAAAACTCCACCCTCAGGTGCTGGTGATTGTTGTGCCCCAAAACTTTTACAATTTGCTTATGAGCATAATTTTAAGCCAATTTCAATGGCTGAATTCTGGTGGGGCAAATCACCCAATTCGATAATAAGGAAACATGAACATTTTTATCCTGCTTGTAAAGGAAAGTGTGAACCAATTCTCGGCCACATGCTCAAAGGTTTAAATGTAGACTCGAATCCATTATTGTGTGAAAGCAAACCTTTGGGAGATGTTAAAGTCGTTTTTCAAGATGAATCCATTCTTATTGTCAGCAAACCTTCTGGTTTATTATCAGTTCCTGGTAAAGAATTAATCGACTCTGTTTTGGTAAGATTAACCGAACAATTTAAAAATGAATTTATTCCTCGCTTATTACATCGACTGGATATGGCAACATCCGGCGTTATGATTTTTGCAAAAACAAAGAGGGCTCATAAAAATCTTCAAAAACAGTTTTTAAATCGAGTTGTTAAAAAGAAATATGTCGCTTTACTGGATGGAGAAATAAAAACACAAGAAGGAGAAATCAACCTTCCTCTAAGGGTGGATTATGAAAATCGTCCATCTCAAATGGTTTGTTATGAACACGGTAAACACGCCATTACCAAATATGATGTTATTGAGGTTAAAAATGGTAAAACACTTGTTCACTTCTTCCCTGTTACAGGAAGAACTCATCAGTTGAGAATGCACGCATCTCATTCAAAAGGGCTAAACACACCTATAGTAGGAGATATTCTTTACGGTAAAAAAGACAGTCGATTGCATCTACATGCGGAAACAATATCATTTATACACCCTATCGAAAAGAAAGAAATGAGCTTTACGGTTAAAGCTGATTTTAATCCCGTCGAAACTATTAAAAAGTTAACACCCTAATTCAGAAAGTTTAAGGTTCATCTCTACTCCACGAACTTTTGCATATAATAACCCCAGATTGGAAGTGCCATATTAGCGCCTTGTCCTAATGCTCCATTTCGAAAGTGAGCACTTCTGTCTTCACATCCTACCCAAACACCCGTAACTATATTGTTAGCTATTCCCATATACCAACCATCTGAAGAACTTTGAGTTGTTCCTGTTTTACCGGATATTTTAACTTTCGCAGGATACCCTCCATAAGGTTTTCCAGTTCGTAATCGATATCCAGTTCCTTGAATGGTTTTTCCGTTATCATCAAATCGTGTAGTATTCCCTTCCATGATATCCATCATTTGGCTTGCAGTTGACTCACTCAATACTTTGTATTTTTTTGGTTGGGATTCGTAAAGAACTTTTCCATTTTTGTCTTCAATTCTCAATAGTGTAATAGGTTCAAATCTTTCCCCTTTATTAGGAAATGCAGTGTAAGCGCTAACCATTTCCCATAATGAAACATCTGCTGTACCCAAACAAATAGATGGAACAGGCTCCAGCCTACCCTCTATTCCAAATCTTCGAGCAAACTCAATTGCCGTATAAACACCCATTTTTTTTGTTAAGCCAGCAGCAACCCAATTTATAGATTTTGCTAAACCTGTTTTCAACGTTATTAACTCATACTCCAAGTTTTTTGCCCCTGAATTTACAGGCGTCCAGGTTTCCGGAATCCCATATTCTCCTTTATAGAAAGTTATTTCTTTATTCATGATTACCGAGGATGGATCCATACCGTGCTCAATGGCTGCAGCGTATATAAAAGGTTTGAAAGTTGAACCTACCTGCCTTTTGGCTTTAATATGATCGTATTTAAAATGTTTATGATTGATACCGCCTACCCATGCTTTTACATAGCCCGTCGTTGCATCTACGCTCAAAAGTCCACCTCTTAGAAACTTCTTATGGTAAAAAATAGAATCAAGAGGTGTCATAGTTTTCGTAACGGTTCTTCCTTTTTCCCATGAAAAGACCTTCATTTTAACCTTTTTATTAAAAACCACTTTCATAGAGTCATCAAAGGGTTTTAAAAGCTCTTGGTATTCTCCATACGCTTCTTCTAAATCTTCCTTTAAATCACTCACTTCATCTTGATAATGTTCATACTCCGATAACAAGTCATCGAACTCTTCCTGGTATTTGTCAATTAAAATCTCTTCAAAATACTTAAGAGTATCTTTTCTTTTGAGCAACTTCAAATCAAATTCTTTTTCATGTAATGCTCCTTTATATTTTTCCAATGAATCCAGTTGCATATCATAAGGCTTCTTTATCTTTTTGTAATCTTCATATGCATTTAAAAGATATTTTTTTCGATAATACACCGTTTGATATCTCTCACTTCTTCTCATTCCATTGTAAAGAATTCTTTTTAAAGATTTCGCTTCTTCCTCTTTAGAATCCGTTTGAAAATCAAAGGGACCGTTTTTGCGTCTTCGCCATTCTTTTTCGAATGCTGGCTGTAATTCTTTTTGTAAATGACGAGTCATCGCTTTTTCTGCCTCTCTTTGCATTTTAGAGTCAATGGATGTGTAAATTTTCAATCCATCAGTGTATAAATTATAGTTGTTCTCTTTTGCCCATTTTTTCATAAACCCCCTGATGTGTTCACGGAAATATGCAGCATATTCATTTCCTTCGCTAATGTCTCTTTTCACCACCTTTAAAGGAACTGCCTTCAAAGAGTCATATTCCGTAGTAGTTATATAACCCGCATTTCTCATCAACGCCATAACGGTGTTTCTTCTTCCCGTTGAACGCTTTGGGTTTTTTATTGGATTATAACCAACAGGGCTTTTGAACATAGCCACTAATGTTGCACACTCCTCAATGGTTAAATCATTTAAATTTTTACCAAAATAAACTCGAGAGGCATTGTAAACACCTACTGCCGAATAGAAGAAATCATATTGATTAAAATACATAGTTATTATTTCTTCCTTGGTATATAGCCGTTCCAAACGAACCGCCATAACCCATTCCTTTAACTTTTGTTTGATTGCTTTCAGTTTATTACCACTTCTTCTTTCGGTGAAGAGCATTTTAGCAAGTTGTTGAGTTATGGTACTGGCCCCTCCTTTTCCTCCTGTGAAAATACCAGCAACTGCACGCCCTAAACCTCTAAAGTCTATCCCTGAATGGTTGTGATATCTTTTATCCTCCGTTGCAATGAGTGCCTTTACAAGATTAACAGGGATTTCTTTATATTCAACATTAATTCTGTTTTCTGTGTAATAAGTGCCAATCAACGCCCCATCGGATGAGTATATTTCAGATGCCTGATAAAACTTAGGGTTTTCCAATTGCTGGGTACTCGGTAGTTCTCCCAACAAATTCCAGTTGGCGATTCCATAAAAAAAAGTCCAGGCAAATAAAAGACATGAAAAAAAGAAAATCCAGAATCGAATGATGTATTTAGCCACTACTTCCTTATTTATTAAAATCTAAGTTAATTCATTATACCTTTATTTTTAACGCTAACTATTAATTGCTTGTTAACAGTTATTATTTGATATCGGTTACTTAAATTTGCAGTAATGAAAAAACTAAAAATTTTCCTGGCCCCATTTTATTTATTTATCCTTCTTTCCTGTTCAAATCAAAGTTCGAATTCCACAAATAAAACATTTAATGGCCAATTAACTTTAACTCCCGCAGAGAGTGCTTTACTGTCCTTCGACAGAATGGTTGAGCTTACAGTATCCAAAGAAGAAAAAACTGCCTTGAAAAAGAAACTAAAAGAGCTCGATTTATACAACAGGAATAATACATTGGCACTATTTATTGAGTCCAGTAAGGTTAACGAAGTAAAAAAATTCATACGCGATAATTACGACAAATTACTTCTTCAAAAAAATAACGTTTTTGTTTGGGAATCAAGAGATATAGAATCTTTGCTTTTTGTGAAAGACGAATATAAATCCATTGAAATCGGTTCCTTGGTTCAATCTGTAACACAAACTGATTCAACTACAAAAATCCAGTTTTTACCTGAATCAAAAAGAATTCTTTCAGGCTTTGCTATGAAACATCTTAATCGACCTATTTTACTTGAAATAAATGGAAAATTAATTACCACAGTTAAGTCTTTTGGGAAAATGGAAAACAGAACTCTTTCTATTAAAAGGCATTAAATTCAGTTTGTAAGCAAAACCTAAGAATAGTATTTATAAATATTGATTACCTGTTTATAACTGTTCTATATTTACTTCCTATATCTATTATTTTGAGTTAATTAAATGTTATTTTTACACTCTAAATTTCGATGCAATGATTACATTCTTTGGAAATCCTTCTCAAAAGGTGTTCGCGGTTCAAACAGAAAAAACCATTTCTAACGACTCTATATCTAAACTTAACTGGCTTTTTGGTGGTACTCAACTCATTGAAAGTAAAAACATTGAGGGCTCTTATACAGGACCTCGAGCATCTATGATTACTCCATGGAGTACTAATGCTGTTGAAATCACTCAAAACATGGGTATTGGAGGAATTGTGCGTATTGAGGAATTTGAAAGTTCAAATAATGAAAATGCAAATTTTGACCCAATGCTTCAAAGTAAGTTTGATGTGCTGTCACAAGACATCTTTACTATCGAAATTGAGCCCGAAAAGGTGTTGGAAATCCAAGATATATCTGCTTACAACCAAAAGGAAGGGTTGGCATTAAGTGATGATGAAATCGAATATTTAAATAATTTATCTGAAAAATTAGGAAGAAAATTAACGGATTCAGAAGTATTTGGTTTTTCACAGGTAAACTCTGAGCATTGTCGTCACAAAATATTCAACGGAACTTTTGTAATTGATGGCGAGGAAAAACCTACGTCACTATTTAAACTCATCAAAAAAACATCACAGGAAAACCCTAATACAATAGTTTCTGCCTACAGCGATAATGTTGCGTTTACTGAAGGTCCAAAAATTGAACAGTTTGCTCCTAAAACACCAAATAAGCCCGATTTTTTTGAAAAAAGCGAAATAAACTCCGTTATCTCCTTAAAGGCAGAAACACATAATTTCCCCACTACAGTTGAGCCTTTCAACGGAGCTGCAACAGGTTCAGGTGGTGAAATCAGAGATAGATTAGCTGGAGGAAAAGGATCGTTGCCTCTTGCAGGAACTGCTGTTTATATGACATCCTATTCCCGGTTAAACGAAAACCGTCCCTGGGAAAAGGGTATGCAGGAAAGAGAGTGGCTTTACCAAACTCCTATGGATATTTTAATTAAGGCATCCAATGGAGCTTCAGATTTTGGAAATAAATTTGGTCAGCCCTTAATCACAGGTTCAGTACTTACTTTTGAACACGAAGAGGATGCCCGAAAACTCGGTTTTGACAAAGTAATAATGCAAGCAGGTGGAATTGGTTTTGGTAAGAAGGAAGAAGCCATAAAGGAAGTTCCTGACGCAACCGATAAAGTTGTTTTATTAGGGGGAGAAAACTATAGAATTGGTATGGGAGGTGCCGCGGTATCATCAGCAGATACTGGAGAATTTTCAAGTGGTATTGAACTCAACGCGATTCAAAGAAGCAATCCAGAAATGCAAAAGAGAGCAATGAATGCTATTCGAGGGATGATTGAATCAGGTAAAAACCCAATCATTTCTATTCATGACCATGGAGCGGGTGGACATTTAAATTGCTTATCGGAGTTGGTTGAAGTCGAAAATAAAGGAGGAAGAATTGAACTGGACGCTCTTCCTGTTGGAGACCCAACTTTATCTGCCAAAGAAATTATTGGTAACGAGTCTCAGGAAAGAATGGGGCTGGTCATTAAACAAGAACATCTATCGGTATTAAAGGAAGTAGCTGAAAGAGAGAGGTCTCCGATGTATACAGTTGGTGAGGTAACTGGCGACGGAAAATTCACATTCGAATCTTCATCAACAGGAGAAAAACCAATGGACCTGGAATTAAACGATATGTTTGGTTCCTCACCAAAAACGGTTATGACTGATAAGACAGTTGAACGTAAATATCAAGAACCAGAATACAGTATTGATAAAGTACTGGAATACACAGGTGCTGTACTAAAACTTGAAGCAGTAGCGTGTAAAGACTGGCTAACCAACAAAGTAGACCGATGCGTAACTGGAAAGGTAGCGAAACAACAATGCGCAGGACCTCTACAACTTCCATTGAACGATGTTGGTGTGATGGCTTTGGATTATAACGGTAAAGAAGGTATTGCAAATTCAATTGGCCACTCCCCTGTTGCAGGAATTATTGACCCTGTAGCCGGTTCAAAAAATGCAATTGCAGAAGCATTAACCAACATTGTCTGGGCACCGCTTAAAGACAAAATAAAATCTGTATCGCTTTCTGCCAACTGGATGTGGCCTTGTAAAAACGAAGGTGAAGATGCTCGTTTATATGAAGCCGTTCAAGCAGTATCAGACTTTGCTATCAATTTAGGAATTAATGTTCCAACAGGTAAAGATTCTTTAAGTATGAAGCAGAAGTACAAGGATATGGAGGTAATATCTCCTGGTACTGTTGTAATATCTGCTGCTGCTCATTGCGATGACATAAAAAAAGTAGTGGAACCTGTACTTAAAAAGCAAGAATCAAACAAAATATTTTACATAAACCTATCTGGCGATAACTTCAAATTAGGAGGATCTTCATTTTCACAGATATTGAATAAACTTGGAAATGACGCCCCTTCTATTCTGGACGATGGTTTATTTGCGAGAGGTTTTAATGTCGTTCAAGACTTAATAAAAAAAGACTTAATCAGCGCTGGCCATGATGTATCTGCTGGTGGTTTAATTACAGCATTATTGGAAATGTGTTTTGCGAACAAAAAGTTGGGTGTTGAAATAGATGTAACTCAATTAGGAGAAACCGACTCCATTAAAGTTTTATTTGCCGAAAATGCTGGGTTGGTATTCCAATCTTTCAACCCCAACGTTGTAGAGGAAGTATTGAAAAATGCCAAAATCCCTTATCATATAATTGGACATGCCGTTGAAGGTGATTTTGTAAAAGTTAAAAATGGTAGTTGGACCAATGATTTTCATATTGCTCAATTAAGAGATATTTGGTTTGAAACATCCTACCTGCTGGACAAGAAACAATCAGGAGAGGCTCAGGCAACTTTAAGGTTTGACAACTACAAAAATCAACCATTAAATTTCAAATTCGGCCAAGACTTTTCCGGTTTAAAACCAAACTATTCAGGCAAAAGACCTATTGCTGCTGTTCTCAGAGAAAAAGGTTCCAATTCAGAACGAGAAATGGCAAATGCATTATACCTGGCAGGGTTTGATGTTAAAGACGTTCATATGACGGACCTTATTTCTGGACGTGAAGATTTAACAAAAGTTCAAATGATTGCAGCAGTTGGCGGATTTTCAAACTCTGATGTTTTAGGTTCTGCAAAAGGTTGGGCAGGCGCTTTCCTGTATAATGAAAAAGCAAATAAAGCATTGAATGATTTCTTTGCAAGAGAAGACACCTTAAGTTTAGGAGTTTGTAATGGATGTCAATTGTTTGTTGAACTTGGTTTAATCAATCCAGAGCATGAAGATAAACCCAAAATGCTCCATAACGATTCACACAAGTTTGAATGTAATTTCACTTCTGTATCTATTCAAGAAAATAATTCAGTGATGTTAGGCTCCTTAGCTGGAAACACTCTAGGAATATGGGCCGCACATGGTGAGGGTAAATTTCACTTACCCTATAATGAACAGGAATATAACATCGTAGGTAAATATGGGTACCAAAGTTATCCTGCCAATCCAAATGGTTCGGATTATAATACAGCAATTTTAACCTCACAAAATGGGCGCCATCTTGTAATGATGCCACATTGTGAACGTTCGATTTTCCCTTGGAACTGGGCGAACTATCCATCAGATAGACAAGATGAAGTAACTCCTTGGTTAGAAGCCTTCGAAAACGCGAGAAAATGGTGTCTGGAAAATGTTTAATCTGATTTCCAATGAAATTTAATGGGTTTGTTTTTCTCTTAATTTCTTTTTCCTTATTAAGCTGTCGAAAAGTTAATAAAGATTGTAATCAAAACATCTATGAAAACGCTCCCGAGAAAGAATGGATTAAATCTCATGACGGTTCAAAAGAAGAATCTCATGGTCATTTCATAATGACCTGTTCGGATGGAGGGTTTCTTCAAATTGGTGAAACTGGGTTTATCACATCATCATCTCACCTACTTGTTATTAAAACAAATTCTAATGGTGAGTTGATATGGAAAAAGGAATTTTACGTCGGAAATCACAATTTAGGAAATTCAGCCATTGAAACCAATGATGGCTATATAATTTGTGGCTCACTAAATGAAAATAGTACTGTAATTAATTTGAACAAGGAAAATGGAGAGGTGATTTTCAAAACAACTATCGATAACGGAGGAACAGATGCATTTGAACATATCGCTAAAATTGAAAATGGTTATGTAGCTGTAGGTTATGTTAATGCTGCAGATCGTTTAAATACATTTTACACCGAAGGACAGGGATACATTACTTTTTTGAACGAAGAGGGCAATAAAGTAAACGGCATAAATTTTAACGCTTATTTGTCGCATGCTTATCGAATTAAATACTTTAATAATGAACTAATTATTGCAGGTTTAACTGAGAGCAGTAATGACTATGGAGTTATTAAAACTGACACCTCTGGAAATGTGATTTGGAATAAAACTTACGGAGGCTCACAGCCTGACCATTGTTTTGGTATGGATATAAACGATGAAGGAGAAATATTTCTTACCGGTCATACTTTATCCGGAACTGAAAACTGGGACACATATACCATGAAAATTGACAATGACGGCAATCAAATTTGGGAAACCAAAATTGGAAACCCAAGAGGTTTTGATCCGAAATATATTCACGATGAAGCTTGGGGAGTTAGAAGTTCCGCTGATGGAGGATGCGTTGTTGTTGCAGGAACTGGAGACGAATACAATAATTATAAAAAAAGATGCGGCAATTCAGGTGACAATTCAAACATATGGCACGTTTACATAATTAAATTTAACAACACAGGTAGTGTTGATTGGGAAAAAACATATGGAGGAGATAGTAAAGTCAACTGGGCGGGAGAAGATATTGACTTGACGCCCGATGGCGGGGCTATTGTTGCTGTTGACAACAGTAGTTTTGGTTTTTTAAAGATTCAACCGTTTTAAACTTAATCTCCAAAACTCCTTTCACTTAGATATAAAGGGATAGAAATATTTTTTAAAAGAAAAAGGCAAAATCAAATGTTTTGATTTTGCCTTTTTGGATAAAACCTGATTTTATTCCCGTATTTTACGTTATTTTTTTATCGTCAAGTTAACCAGATCTCCCGATGTTGTGGCCGTTAAAGTATATCCTCCTTCAACAGAAGAAAGATCATAACTTAATTCTGTTGAATCAGGAATTAATTGAAGTGTAATTGATTTATCTTCAAGACCGATTCCGTAGTTACCTGTTAAAACTTCTTTTCCATCAGCAGACGAGAGAGTAAATTTGGGTCCTTTTTCAAAATTAAAGACATATCCTTCTTTATATTTCTCATGCATTGCTGAAAGTAAAAATTCTTCCTTATTCACCATAGCAGCGGCATCATCAACATTTGAAACCGTCCATTTCCCTACCAATAATTCATTGTCTACATTTGCCTGAAACGGAGCAGAGCTACAAGAGACCATAACGACAGCAATAATTCCTAATAATATTTTATTCATTTTAATAAGTTTTAGAATTCTAAAAATAAAATTACTTTTCACAAGAAAAAAAAAATCATTAAAAAAATAGATGTATTAAATCATTTAAGCTTTTTCCAGGCCTTCATATAAGGCATAAATACATTTTTCAACATCATAGAAACTCCATTCGAAGTTATGGTAGCACCAGAAATAGCATCGACCTCATGATCAGGATATTTCAGTCCACCTTTAACAACCTTAAGCCCCATATACTTATCTTCTTTCATTACCATTTTAGGGTTAGCAGTAAACATATCCTGAAAAGATTTCTCAGAAATTTCAGCACCAAACCCTTTTGTTTCAGATTTATGATCGAACGCAACTCCTGAAACAGTATTCTTATCCTTTCCTAGTGCAACAAATCCCCAAACAGGTCCCCACAAACCATTTCCAGCCATTGGGATAACATAACTTGTGTCATTTTGATTAACGTATATAAAAACGGGATATCTTCTATGTTCCGGATTATTTTTTGAAGCCTTAAACTCCTTAACAACGTCAATTAAAAATGCATTCTCTCCTTCAATTTCATTACCTTCAAAATCATAAACCTTACTCGTAACATGCTTTTTAAATATTTTTTTTATTTCAGATTTTTTCATGTTTTTTAAACTATCCAATGACTCAAAACCTGCAGTTGAAAGAATAAACTGTCTTTTCTCATTGGCAATATTATCTACATTTTGGTAAGGTTTTAACTGAGTGGAGTATCTCTCACAGGAAATCATTAAAAAAGCAATCGCTCCAAATGCTATTTTCTTCATTTAAGAAATTTTAAAAGACAAAAATAATTCAATATTTATTAAATTGAATCCGTTTTTCTACACAAGAATTTTTTTGCGATGAAAATTAAAACTGAAGATTTATTAAACGACTTAAAAGAGAAAACCTCAAAAATGATAACCGAGGTAGAGTTTTTTAAACAATTATCGAAAGAAGAATTGAATCGAAAACCTGCTGAGGACAAATGGAGCATTCTCGAGTGCATAGGCCATTTAAACTTTTATAGTGATTTTTACTTAATTGAGTTTGAATCTAAAATTTCAAATGCAAAACAAAACACCTGTGAATACCACAAAACCAGTTTTCTAGGTAATAGATTCGCGAAATCAATGCTCCCTGTTGGCGATAAAACACCCATGAAAATGAAAACTTTTAAAAGTAAAAAACCTGTTCAATCCGAACTATCAGTAAATACATTAAATAAATTCATTTCTCAGCAAAAAGATATTATTCTACTAATTGACAGATGCAGATCAATTAATATCACTAAAACAAAATGCCGCTTAACAATAAAGTCAATAAAGTTGAGATTGGGTGACGCCTTAATGTTTTATACCTTTCATAATGTTCGCCATATTGTTCAGGCGAGTAAAATACTTGGAAAAAATTTTGAATTTTAAAGGACTCCACGAATAATGTATTTAATTTTACCAAATGGGCTTGTACAACTTTCCTGTTAAAACCTATGTAATTCATGCCGAAAAAGGTTACGAATATCATGGAGAACGAGTGAAAACACTTTTCAAAGAAAAAAATATTCCTTTTGAATTTATGACAAAAGGTTCACCCTCCAACTTTTCAAATGAATTACTTTCCACTTATTTTGTTCAGGATATCTTAAAAAAGTATTCGAAGGGTGGAATAAGCTGTACTCTAAACCACTTTTTAGCATTGGAATCTTTTATTGAATCTGAGGAAAATTTTGCTCTTATTTTCGAGAACGACCCTTTCTTTATAGGCGATTTCCAAAAAAAAATGAATCGAATATTTCCTGAAATTGAAGCCTTATCTTCAGGCTTTATAATATCCTTAGAAAATACTACGCTTACCTTCCCAGGTTACAAACAAACAAATAAAAATCAATTTTTATATGCTGCATCAAAAGGAAGAATGGCAGGAGCATATTTAATAGACAAAACTGGTGCTGAAAAAGCTCTTGAATATTTAAAATCAAACAAATGTGCTTTTATAATTGATTGGTTTCACAATGAATTGATTGAGAAAAATGTACTTAAAATGTATTGGGCTCACCCCCCATTGATCGAGCAGGGTTCACACAACGGGCACTTAAGCTCCACGATATCCTCAAAAAACAAATCTATTTATCGTCGTTTCGCATGGATAATCCGAAAGTTCGTACGAAAAAATATTGGAAGACTTTTTAATCAAAAAAGAATAATCGAATAATTTGCTTATTGCTTGTTTTCATTCACCAGTTTATCCACCCTACTCTCGTTCAAACCAGCAAGTATGGTAAGGGCAAATATCGAACCTATAGTAATCCATAACCAAATTGGAAATGCTGGAGGATCACCAGCTGCATATGAGTGTATTGATTTGGAGAAATAATAATTGACTCCAAAGAAGGTCATGCATACAGCACCAAAACCAACTATTGTTCCGAACGCATTAAAGAAAAACTTACCCCTAATAAAACCTGGAACAAATCGAAAATGCAAAAGCATTGCATACACAATAACAATTACAAGAGCCCAGGTTTCTTTTGCATCCCAACCCCAATAACGGCCCCATGATTCGTTTGCCCAGACTCCACCCAGAAAAGTTCCTATGGCGGCCAAAACAACTCCTATAGTAACAGTCATTTCATTAATAAAGGTTAATTCCGAAGTCAGGAGATTTATCTTTTTAAAGTTTCTTATATTTTTAAACAACATTACTCCCAAAACAATCAAACCTAAAATAGCTCCTAAAGCAAAAAAACCATAACTGGTAGTTATACATGCTACATGTATAACAAGCCAATAGGACTTAAGAACAGGAACCAGATTGGTCAATTGGGGATCCATGTTCTCATGGCCTGCCGTCATTATAATCAAGAAAGCAACAAAAGCAGTTCCCGCGGTAGTAAGTTTAGAATATCTTGCAAATATTAAACCCGCCAAACAAGTACCCCAAGCAATAAAAATTAAAGCTTCGTAACCATTACTCCATGGAGCATGACTGGTCAAGTACCACCTTAGAATCAAACCATAGGTGTGATAAAGAAAAAATAAAGCAAATATCCCAATAGCTATTTTTAATAAAAACGAAACTATTTTTTTAAATTTTAGCTTTACTGAGGCCATAACCTCGACCAGTCCAAAAATCAGTAGGAAAACCGAAAGCATTCCATATGCTTTCTTTATATTGGAAAATATCGAAGAATTGTTATAGTTAATCTCTAAATCTATTTTAGATTGACTGGGTAGAAAATCCTCAGGGGTGAATTTTTTCTGAATTGCTTCTATTCGATCTAAAATCATTGAAGCTTTATCAAACTCTCCTTTATGGAGCATTACGATATAGCTGGCATACATTATTTTATAACTTGTATTATTCAGAGATATTTCTTTCCCGTTAACTTCAACAGTACCGGAAAGTGTTTTTGCCGCGCTTTCATCACGAGGCGAAACCCATTTGTTATTCAAAGTAGAGTCATTTGATGGGAATATTCTTAAAAGATCTCCTTCTTGAGTTCTGAAAAATGTTTCAAGCTTGTCTCCAACTTTTATTATTTCTTTGTCCCACCTGTCTCTTTTAGCTGCATCTTTCTGCCCTGCTTCTATAGCATACTTTTTAATCTTACTGTCGCCATTTCCTTTAAGGTCAAAAAAGTCTAAATACGATACATACTTACCTTCTTTTACTCCTAAAAACTTTCTCAAAGAGTCTGATGACACATATATAATTCTTTGACTTTCGAAAAGTTTTCCATTTACTATAAGCTCAAGTAAAAACTGTTCTGGTGTAAAAGTGCCGATGCTGTCCAGTTGAATATTATCTTTCTTTGAGATTTTATGTATGATGTCAAGCGCTAAAGTGTTAATAGGCTCAAACCTACCGTCTGCACTTTGAACAATAAGCTTACCAAATCGATCGGCATGTTCTTTTGTAATTCTTCTTGCTCCATTTGAGAAACTCCCTCCCAGAGGAGCGATTCCCTGGCTTTCATGACTGTGATTGTGTTCATTGTGGGCAACAGAGGCAAAACTTAAAAAGAGAAATAGAATACCAAGAGAGATTCGTTTTTTTCTTAATTCTTTTACTTTTTTCATAATAAAATTAAACCTTGAGTTTTTATTGAAAAGGCTCAAAACAAAACCTAACCCAAGAAACAGATATCCAATATATGTAATGTAGGTTCCAGGTGCATCATGATTCACCGAGAGTTTAGTTCCTTTTTCATCTTTATCGAAACTGCTTTGAAAAAAGCGATATCCCTCGTAATCTAAAACGTTATTCATGAAAATACTGTGTTGTTTTGTAACTGCATTTTTCTCATCGTACAAAGTAACTTCTGATTTATATCCCGATGGATTATCGGAACCAGGATATCTCTCCAGAATAAAATCATCTAATCTTAGTGAGAAAGGAAGTTCAATGGGTTTTGAACCATAAGATGCTTTGATTTCATATCCCATGAAACTAAAATATTCAGGGGATGGAATTCTATTGGGACCTCCAAACAAAACAACCTCTGTTATTTGTTCCCCAACTTTGACCTGAACCTTTAAAGCATCTCCACGCTTGCTCTCTCCTTCTATGGTTTCAAGATTTTTAACTGCATTTTCAAGTTTTTTTCCAAAAACAATCGAAGTTTCAAAACCACCTTGAGTTTGAACTTGGTGCAGTTGACGAAACTTCATAGGAGCATCAGTATTTGGCTGAACAGTATCTCTTGTTTGATCGGCCATTACCATACGGTTGATTTGAAACGGAGAGTTAATTATAAACTCATCTCCTTTTTGAAATACAGAAATCGCTCCTCTTATCGATGGATCGTTGAATGAAACAAGAACATTCCCAACACGTTCAGACTCTCCAGATTCAATGTAAACAAATTCTCTTCCCTCTCCTTTTGTTGTAACAACCTCAAGAACATCCTTACCACCACGAATGTTCTCATACAACTTATAATCAGCATTCTTGATATAATCAACGTAGGATACTTCGACCTTTTGATTTTGGAAATCAAAAGAAGGGAAGTCAAATTCATTATCCGTTGTCGCAGCCATAAGCATTGCCTTCGAATACTCTATGGTATGTCGTTTTTCTTCTTTCGTTAGGGGAGGTTTGGAGACTTCTACAGTTAAATACGGTTCTGCCGAGTGCATAATATTTGATGTTGTCCCCTCTCTAATGAGCATCATACCTTCATACCCGAAATAACGAGTAACTCCTGCACCTACTATTATTAGCACAAAAGCAAGATGAAACATCAAACTTGGCCATTTTTTCTGGCTGATCATCTTATACTTTTGAATGTTTCCAAGAAAATTGATAACTAAAAGCCCCAATATTAATTCCAACCATTTCGAACGAAAAATAACAATTTGAGCAGTGGTTGTATCGTACTGATCTTCCAAAAATGTTGCAGCACCGACCATGTATGCAAAAGCAAACAATAGTATTGTAGTAAAACGTGTTGAAAAGATAAAATTCAGCAGAAATTGCATATCATTTATTTGTGGTTACAAAAATAATGATTATCTCCGGATAAGTTGTGAGTTTTTACTTTTGAAAAATCTATAAGCTAATTGGATTTAACCAAACAAAGCCTTTGAAATTTCTTTACTCATTTCACTGTAATCGGATTTATGTATAAATTTTATAAACCCCTTACCTTGGTGTTGCTCAGCCAGAGCATTTACATCTAATGCAGACATCATCATCCAACTGGCTTTTGTCTGAATCTTTTCCTTGACTTTATCTTTTAATTCCGCTCCTGTACCAATGGAGCCAAGAAGGTAGTCCACCAATATTAAATCACAATCATTTTTTGATAAAATTTCTTGTGTAGACAAAAAGTCTTTAGCGATTTCAACTTCAACTTTATCCCCAAAAAAGTTATCGAATACTTCTTTCAAAATTTCAGACTGAAAGATAGCATCATCAATAATTAATATTCGCTTTGCTGCCATTTTACCTTTATTTGATTCATCCCCTTCTCTACTTCTTTACTGGAGTTAATTAACACAAGAAACTCTTCTTCAGAAATTTGACCTCCCGATTGAGCAATTGAATAGGCCACATTTAATATCTCATAATATCCACTTGCCCCAATACTAACAGCAATTCCAGATAACTTATGAAAATTCTCTTTGAGTTGCTCGATTTCATTTTCTTTAAAACTAAAATTAAGCTCTTCCCAAATTTTTTGATTATGATTTAAAAATTTATCGATGTATGAAATAAATTTTTCTCTCCCACCCAACAATTCAGCATTTGTATTAATTTTTTCCTCATTTATTAAAAAGCTGTTCGTATTTATGTAGTAGTCGTTTGCTTTGTTAAAGTCAAACCATTTTTTTAAACCCTGACTTAATTTTTCAAAAGTTATGGGTTTTGCTAAATAATCATCCAGTCCAAGCTCAATGTATTTGTCTTTTTCATCCTCGAGAACATTTGCACTGAGGCCTACAAAACAAGAATTTGCCTTTTTATAATTGCGTTTTATTCTTCTTACTGCTTCATCTCCACTAATACCAGGCATATTTATGTCCATCAAAACCAAGTCAAACACATCATCCTCGTAAAGTTCCACGGCTTTTATGCCTGACTCAGCCTCTTGTACAGAGCAATTGTACTTCTCCAACATAGCTCTGGTAAGCGATCGATTTATCTCCATGTCGTCAACAAGCAAAACGCTCAGTGAAAGGTTTAAGTGGTTTTTTGAATTTACGTTTTCCGCTATTGTGCTCTCGGAAGAAATTTCACAATTAAATGTAAACCAAAAGTTAGTCTCTATACCATTTCCAAATTCCAAACCAATTTCACCGCCCATAAGCTTGACAAGATGTTTAGATATTTTCAAATTCATATCCGACTCTTCTTCAATTGAACTTAAAGACTGGGTGTAATCAGAAAAATCCAACCATTCATTATCTTGACTTAAATCCGAACCGCTACTCTTTATTAAAACCTTTATTTTTTGACTACCACATGCTGTTAAAACAATTTTAAAACAAGGTTTTTCGTAAGCATTATATGCATTCGTCAATAAAGTATTTATAACCTGAGAAACTCTGAATTCGTCTGCCTGAATCCACTCGGGAAGATCATTTTGGTAGGTCAAATCAATTTTTGTGTTTCTTTTCTCGATATCCTGTTTAAAAATTGCAATGGATTTTTCTACGAAACCTTTCAAAGGCATTTTTTTGGGGTTAAGCTCCAACTCTCCCTCTTCAATTTTTCCTAAATCGAGGACATCGCTAACGATTTTCGACAAAGTTTGAGATGAGCTTAATACTTTATAATAATCACCATCATTAACATCATCGAATTTAGATTGTGATGTTAAAAGCTCCAGACTTTCCGACAAACCTTTCAATGGTTCCTTTAATTTATTACTTATTCTTGCTAAGAAATCGGCCTTAAAAGCCGTCTTCTTCAAAGCATGATGCTCAGACTCTTGCGCTTTTATTCTTTGCTTTTCTTTATTTATAAGATCATCCTGACTTTTAACAAGCTTTGAGTAACTTGCTTCCAAACTTTTTCTTAGTTCTTTTTCCTTTTCCAGGGCATTTTCAATAAGCTCTTCTCTTGATTTGTTTTCATTTGACAAAGAGATAAATATGGCCGATGTCCACAAAAACAATACAATAATTAAAAAGTTATACATAATAATTCCGTGTTCCCTGGAAACGGGTTCAAGAGGGGTTACTACCTCATAAAAATGTTGAGTAAGAAAATACAGCGTCAAAAAAATTGCGCTCCAGGTTATACTTAAGGATAGTTGTTTTTGACCAAATAATAAAAACGGAGTTCCAATGGACGGAAGAAACACAATTTCAACAGGCAAATTTATACCATTAAAAAAAGGACCTGACATTATGCTGATGGCCATTATAAATAACATCCAGTTTCTTGAGAAAAGGTGAAATTTCAGGTGATTAAAAAAAATGGTAAGTGCGAAAAGAACAGCAATTATAAACAAATAAGATGCTGTAATAAATGTACTTCCACCTAAAAAAAAACCGATGTTAAAAACCAGAGAAAGGACGAATGAAAAAGCAGCTATAACATTCGTGAGTTGAATTTTACGGACCAGACCGTAATCGTCTAACCCTTTTACTCCCATTGTTTTTATTTTGTTGAAAGTTATCATCAACTAAAATTTAATTTCCTCGGTGAGTTTTATTTTTAAGCTAAAAAGTGCAAAAATAATTCTTTTTATTTTGCCGATTAAATAAAAAAAAGCTCTTTCTATTTGAAAGAGCTCTCTAAAGTTTATGCTTCAACTTCGTGTTCTTCTTTTTCAAGAACTTTTTCTTCGAGATATGGGAAAACATCTACAACATTGGTTTTTGTAATTGAAGGTATTTCCCAATCAACAATTGAACCCTGTAGCCTACTTTCCATTTTTTCATAAGCATCTTTAAGACCATCCGCCTGTACAATATAATTCTCGTTGATCTTTTTTTCCTTTCCGCTATCGGGATCGGCAGATATATAACTTACTTTCACTTTGTAGAAATAATCAAAAGCTTCATCCACTATTACATCTTGTATATTGGTTTTTGCGCAAGTCAATAAATTATATTCGGGAATGTACTCTTCTAAAATTCCTTGAAGTCTTGCTTCAGCTTCTGTGAAACTTAATGCATTCAACATATATGCCTCGCTCTTACTCTGTATCGAACCATTTTCAGGATTTTGCTTTAAATATTTAATCTTTACTGTAAACCAATCTGTCATTTTAATAAATTTATAAAGTCAAATATAATTCACTTAACAAGTATTTAAAGGGTTTTTAGACTTTGTTTTTTAAACATATTGTTAACTATTTTGTAATTTGTATTTTTTTGAAGCAACCAAACCAACTTACCTTCGTTTTTTAAACAGCAGAACAAAACTTTTACTACACATGCTCAATCAAGACCTCATTATACAGGGTTGCATTAACGGTGACAGGCGTGCACAGCAATCTCTATATGAGCATTTTTATGGTAAAATGATGGTAGTTTGTATGCGATATGCAAACTGCAAAGATGAAGCATTGGATATGTTTCAAGAGGCGTTCATTAAAGTTTTTAAAAACCTTCATAAATATGGAAAGCAAGGTTCTTTTGAAGGTTGGGTACGAAGAATAATGGTCAATACATGTATTGATCATATAAGAAAGAACAAAATCAACAACCAAATGGTTGAGCTGGATAATAATCACGGAAGTATAGAGGTTGATGACGAGAAAGACGCAGGTATTCTCGAACATGTGAACTTTAGTGACCTCCTCAACATGGTGCAGCATTTAAGTCCTGCGTACAGAAGCGTTTTCAACTTATATATTGTTGACGGTTTTACCCATCAAGAAATTTCTGAGGCTCTTGGAATTAGCGTAGGAACCTCTAAATCAAACCTTGCAAAAGCCAAAGGGAACTTAAAAAAAATGTTGTTAAAGAAAATTGAAAAAATGGCTGGGTAAGTCAAAATGGGAAAATTTGAGGATGAAATAAAGAAAAAACTGGAAGAGGGAAGTATAGATTACTCACCTTCTGATTGGAATCAGATGCATCAAAAACTCTCTGAGAAATCATCCTATTCTGAATTTGAAAAAAAGATGAAAGACACTCTGTCGAGTGGAACTATTCCTTTAACCGAAGGAAGCTGGGATTCTTTTAGTGAGCGAATTAACCTTTTAAATGAATTTGAAAAAACCCTGTCTGACAAACTCAACAGTGGAAAAGAAAATTTAAATCCAGCACATTGGGAAGACTTTTCAGAAAAACTAAGCACCAATAATTTAACTACTTTTGAAAAAGCGGTTAAAACATCCATAAACTCAGGAAGTGTAGCTTATAACCATGATCATTGGAAGGCACTTAAGAAAAAACTTAAAAGAAATCAAACACAAAAAATACTTTGGAGAAGTGCTGCCGCTTTACTCCTGTTAATTACAACAGGTATTGGCATCAATATGTTTTCAAATGATGAACAAAAAACTCAAAGAGAATTTTCACAGTCAAACAAAACTGAAACGTTCAAAAATGAATTTAGTCCCACGAAAGAAAATATCATATTAAACGATAGCCAGCTAAACATTAATTCCATCTCGCCAATTTCTGATATTTCGCGAGATGAAAATCATTCAGTCAATACTGTTAATAGCTCATTTGGAAATGATCTCCCCTCCTTTGATTCCACTACAGAAAACAACTTGAAACAAAAAAACATAGAAAAACTAACCTCTTTGCCCTCGTTCTCGGTTGTTTCAAAAAATCCAATGAATTTAGCCTTTGAAATGTTACGTCATCAACATACGAAAAAGGAAAATTCTAAAGTAATTTATACTATACACCCTGGTGCTACCCTATGGCTGAACTTTTGGGACAATCCAAGCTTAACAGGCTTATACGGTAAAAACAATTTGTCTGGATTTTATTTTAACGACTGGGAATTCAGTGATGAAAATAGAGATTTAAGCGGAGAGTTAAATTTTGTTCAGCCTCTCGTTCGTATTGGAGCTTATGAACGAAGATTAAACAACGACTGGGCAATTGGCGGATATTTTAATTATCAATTAAAGAAGAATTGGAACATTCGTGAATATGCAGCTACCGTAAGCTATACAAAACAACTTCTTGAAGATTATAACTTCAGATTTGGGGCCGGTGCCACATTCAGAAGTCAAAATTTAGCAGTTAATGAATTGACATTGAGAGAAAAAGCAATCAACAGTAATTATATATTTACTACAGAGATGGGTAGTATAAAGTCGAGAGAAGAGTATCAGTCGGCATATCACCTTGGAGGCTTCATCAACCATAAAAATTTCTTTTTAGGGTATACCATTTTTAATTTTGGATTTAACCACTTAACAAACGACAACGACGTAACTTTAACACGTCATAATTTTATTGGCGGAATACATTCTCCTGAAATTAAAAAATTCAAGGCAAGTGGATTAATGAAGTTCGAAAAGGAACTTTTCACAAATTACAGTCCTGCTGTTGGATTGACCTACAACGATAGAATATTTGCGATGTACGAATATGAAAATTTGTCCGGAAACCGACTCTCTATAGGTTATCAAATGAGCAATGGCTTCAAAGCTCAATTTAATTACAACATAAATAACATAGAAAATTATAAGGTACACGAACTTAATCTTGATAATTTTACCGAAAGAAAAGGATACGTTTCAGCCGGAATAAATTACATATTTTAATCTATGAGAACTTTATTAATATGTTGTTTACTAATTTCTCTTTTTTCATGTTCAGAGGACAGGATGGCGGGAGAATATGGTGAAGAGCAAGAGTTCTCACAAGATTTTGTTCCTACAACTACCCCTGTTCATGTTTTGTCCAACAACCTAGATATCGATGAATGTTTTTACGAAAATAACTTTGTAAAACTAATTGCTTACGATCCTTTTATACATTCCTACCATTGGTATAAATACAATGAATTTGATGAAGAGGAATTAATTTCAGAAGATTCCGTTCTTACTGTTTCTCAGGAAGGGTACTACCTTTTGAATGCAGAATATTCAATACCTGAAATTGGAAATTTTGACACAACCGTATTTATTGAGTTGTATCATTGTCCAACAATGGTTGAAGTTCCGTCCTCTTTTATACCTAATTACAATGGTCAATTTGATACATGGTTTCCGTTTTTTATTGGTGTTTCTGATTTTTATGTTCGTATCTCTACTGAAAACAATAATGTAATTTTTGAATCCACTTCAGAAAATCACGTTTTCACAGGGGAATACAATGGAGAAAAACTACCATCAGGGTCTTATTTATATTACATATCCGGCACTTATAGAACCGGTTATGTTTTTGAAAAACAAGGAGTTTTGGAACTGGTTCGATAACCTGAAAAACAGCAATAATAATTCTACCAAATTTGCGTATTTTAGTAAAAACTCTTTACAATGGAATTGGACAATCTTTTAATGGCGTTTGTGCCTTCGGCTGTAGTTGCTGCTATTACTTACTTACTTATTGATCGATTTTTAAAAGCAGAAAGTAAACGCCATATTCTGGAAATAAAAAAAGAAAGTGTGAAAACTACCATTCCTGTTCGACTACAGGCTTTTGAAAGGGTAATCCTCTTGCTGGAAAGAATAGATGCAGCTCAAGTAGTTAAGAGAGTCATCACTCCTGACATGACAAGCGGACAGCTAAAATTAAGAGCAATTGCCGAAATAAGAGACGAATTCAACCACAACATTACTCAGCAAATTTATATGTCTGCTGCCTCTTGGGAAAAAGTAGTTAAAGCAAAAGACGACGCTATTAAATTAATCTCAATTACAGGCACTCAAATACCCGACAATACAAATGCAATAGAATTTAGTAAGAAAGTTCTTGGAGTAAACGAGGAGCTTGAAATAAGCAATGCAGAGGCCATTGATTTTATAAAAAGAGAAATCAGAAAAATCTTTTAGTGTCGTTTTGTAACCATTAAAAAGTATTTCAGTAAAATCTTCTTTATGACTTTATAAAAATAGCTTATAATGTTTTTAAATAAAATTAGCTCTCTGTTGAAACTCTTTACCTTTCTTTTATTGGCAACTTGCATAAGCTGTCAAAATAATACTGTTGAACAAAAATATCAACGCTATGAGTTATCGGGTAATACTCAAGGAACAACATATCAAGTAATTTATATAGACTCTACCGATCGAACTAAATTAATTCATAAAGAAGTAGACTCAATTTTGAATTCGATAGACAATTCATTAAGTACCTACAACCCCAATTCAAAGATTAGTAAATTCAACAATTCCGATTCTTGTTTTTTAATCGACAACCACATGCTTAACCTATTTTTGTTGAGTGATGAAGTAAATTCTATTTCAGATGGAGCTTTCGACCCTTCTGTTAAACCAATAGTTAATTTATGGGGCTTTGGAGCTAATCCCGTAAACTTAAATCACCTTTATAAAAACGTTACGGATTCAAAAAAAAGAGATTCTTTAGTTAATTCTTATCGCGACTCACTAAGCTACGATCTTACAGATTTTGTTGGTTTTGAATACTTTATGCTCGATGGTGACATTATTTATAATTCCTTTGAAGAGATGCTAACCGGAGAATTTAACGACAATTTTCTTTGTAAAGATGACTCAATTGTTCAACTTACTTTTGATGCTGTGGCTCAAGGTTACACCTCAGATGTTATAGGCGACTATTTAAATTTTAAACTTGGAATCGGTGACTTTTTAGTGAATGTTGGAGGGGAAATTGTAGCGCAGGGTCGAAAAAAGAACAACAGACCCTGGATGGTTCAAATAGAACATCCAAAAGTAGATACTGAAGAAGGATTGGATGAAGTTGCCAAAATACAAATGGATTCAAATTACAGAGCCATTGCCGTGTCTGGAAATTACCGAAACTTTCGACAGGAAGGAAAACGAAAAATTGTACACTCCATCGACCCAAGAAATGGTCAACCTGCTGAAACAAATGTTCTAAGTGCGGCAGTATTATCTGACGAGGCCGCAGTTTGCGATGCGTATGCAACAGCCTTCATGGTTATGCGACTGGAGGAAATCATTCCATTACTTGAATCCGGAACATTAAATATCGATGCAGTTATTGTTTATCACGATTCAGAGGGAAATTTACAAACTTATATTTCGACAAATTTGGAGGATAAACTTTTATATCCAATTGAACCAGAATCTTAAATAAGAAAAACACTAAGCAGCCTGAGTATCACTATCGCATTTATCTCCAGGCTGTGCTCCACAAAGTGAACATGGTTCATTTTCTTGATTTAAAACAGGGTTTTTCGAAGCACATGTACCTGAAAACTCTCCATCTTTTTTAAATATTAGTTTAACAGCTATTCCCAGGAAAGCAATTGCAAGAAAACCAATTGTTAAGAGAATCATTTTCATATCGAACACTTTTTACAAAGATATGGGATATTTATTGAACTTGGGTGGAAATTACTCTTTGTAAGAAAAGTAATCAATTAAAAATAATTGTTTTATTTCCAACAACAAGCATTTTTCGCTCTACGTGTAGCTTAATAGCGTCTGCTAAAACTAGCTTTTCGACATCTTGACCAATTTTCACTAAATCCTGAACAGCATTTCTATGTGTAACATGAGCAACTTCTTGAGAGATTATGGGACCCGCATCTAAATCATCCGTAACATAATGTGCAGTGGCACCAATAATCTTAACACCACGTTCAAATGCGGCATGATAAGGTTTAGCCCCTACAAAGGCAGGGAGAAAAGAATGATGAATGTTTATAATTTTATTCGAATATCTTTTTATGAATTCAGGAGATATGATTTGCATGTAACGTGCCAAAACAACAAAATCCACTTCATAATCCGAAAGGATTTTAAGCTGCTTTTTTTCTTGACTCATTTTATTTTCAGTAGTGACAGGAATGTACTCGAATGGTATATCAAATCGTTCCACGATACTTCTTAAGCATTCATGATTACTAATCACAACAGGTATTTCAACTTCTAATTCACCACTTTGCCAGCGACCCAATATATCAAACAAACAATGAGATAGCTTTGTCACAAAAAGCCCCATTCTAGGCCTTTCGTCGGTGAAATATAAATCAAAGTGAATAGAAAATCGCTTTCCCAGTAAAGTTTCAAAGTATTCGGAAATTTTATCTCTTTGTATTGTAAAAAAATCCAATGACCACTCAAGGCGCATAAAAAAATGATTGTTATCATGATCCGTGTATTGATCTAAATCAATGATATTTCCCTGATTACTGTAAATAAATTCCGTAACTGAACTTACTATCCCTTGTTGATCTTTACACTCTATTAACAATACTGCATTCGCCATATGATTTTTTTGTTGAAAGATTATTGTTCAACCTATTCGTAAATATAAGTAATCCAAAAAGAATTTACATTATCACTTAAACCAAGGAAAAGAGACGGGTGAATAACGAATTGTTTAGTTCAATCGCATTCCGAATAAACACACATCATCAACTTGTTCCTCATATTGACGCCAATTCTTGTAAAAAGAAATCATCTCAGCCTTTTGAACAGGAACGGATAGAGACGATATTTCCAACAGTTTTTCATGTAACTTCCGTTTACCTAATTTTTTACCTTTTGGCCCTCCAAATTGGTCTTTATAACCATCCGTTGTGGCATATATGGAATCACCAGGCTTTAACTGCTTTTCAATAATAGTGAACTTGTGATTCGAAATAATATGTTGACCTATTGGGTTTTTATCTCCTTTAATTTCTTCCAGATCTTCACCTGAAACGACCACAAGACCGTTCATTGCTCCACTGAACCTCATTAGGTTAGTTTCTAAATCCAAAGATAAAATAGCCATATCCATTCCATCTCCAATTTGTAAATCAGCATTTTTATCGGTTGAGATCAACTGAATTATTGAGTTCCTTAATTCTTCAAGTATAGTATGAGGAGCTGTAATTTCCCTGCCAAAAATAATTTCATTCAACAGAGATATACCCAGACAACTCATAAATGCTCCAGGAACACCATGCCCCGTACAATCCCCTATTGCTACTATTAATTTGTTATTAACAACATTACTCCAATAAAAATCACCACTAACAATATTTCGCGGTTTATAGAATGTAAAATGTTCCACTCCTGCTCCTTCAATATGAAAGGATGAGTTTAACATAGCCTGCTGAATTTTCTGAGCGTAATGAATACTATCGGTTACGTCCTTATTTCTGATTTTCAACTGTTCATGGGTCGCATTCAATAAGTCTCTCTGCGCTTTAAGCTCCTCTTTTTGAGACTCAATTTTCTCATTTTTACTTTTGAGAGATTTATTAATCGTACCCAGTTTTTGATTCACCTCCTCAAGTTCATGATTTTGAAGTTCAATTTCTGTTTTTTTATCCTCAAGTTCTTCATTCTTCTCCTTTAATACTTGATTCTTTTTTGTTCTTATTATTCCAATCGCAGCAAGAGCAAAAACAAGAACCAAAAGTAAAAGTCCTATTCCAATTAAAAACTTAAACCGAACTTGATCTTTTTCTCTTTTTTCTTTTTCAAGTTGATATTCTGACTCTTTTAAATCTTTTTCCTTGGCTAAAATTGTTAATTTATCGTTTGCCCTGTCCCAATCGTATTCTGCATTTATTTGTGTTATTTTCAAGTTCATCTCATTGGATAAAATTTCCTCATTTATTTTTTGAAATTCCTTGTAATAGTCAAGCGACTTTTGATAATAACCAATGTTCTCGTATAAAATTTGATACGATTGATAAATTTTACGCTTTTGCAAATTATTTTTAGAGCTGTCTGATAATAACAGAGATTGACTTAAATAAAACTCAGCTTCTTTTTTATTTTTCACGTGAGCAAAAAAGTTCCCTAACTCCCAGTAGGCCTCTTCTTTGAGCCCCGCATTATCCAAGGTGTCCAACAACAAAATGGCAGATTGAAGGTTGTTCAGTGCATCATTTTCATCACCAAGACGTCTCTTTGCATCGGCAATATTGATAAGAGAATAAAATTTACCCTGCAGATTGCCTTCCTCAGTTGCTAAATTGTAACTTTCGTAAAATTGATCCAGCGCAACCTTATAGTCTCCCATTTCGAGAAAAATATTTCCCATGCTCGTATATATCACTCGATTCAACTTAGTAATATTATGTTCTTCAGCTGATTTCAAGGCTTCACTGAGGTAATTCAGCGCTTGAGTATCCTGCTTCGTTTTAGACAGAACATTACTTAAATTAATTAAAACACCAATTCGAGCATAATGGTTGTCGGTATCCTTAAAATAGTTACTGGCCTTTATATAATATTCAACACTTTGAGAGTAATTACCCAACTTTTTATGGCTTAGTGCGAGAAAGAAAAATCTTTGAGCTTCCAATGAATCCGAATCAGAGGTTTCTAAGGATTTTGTGATTAAATCCTGTGCTTTGTGAAACAATCCTTTATGGTAAAACATTACCCCCTCATAATATTGAATTTTTGACTCTACCTTTTTGGTAAAAACAACATTGTTTTCGGTGTGATAATTTCTTAAGCTTTTTATGTAGTATGAGGATGAATCGGACTGTTTTTTATTCACTAATCCTTTGATGATTTGAAAATAGGCCTCAATTTTTTGATCAGGAGTTAGCGCATTATTTAAATCAATCAGTCTTTCCTGATGACTTTTTTTCCCAAAAGAGGAGATGGAAAATACAACAAAAAATAAAGTGACTAAAATTTTGTTCAACACTAAACTGAGATTTGTAAGTTATAAGCTAATTTAAAACCTCAATTGCATTTACACAAAAAAGGGTCATAAAAATTGACCCTAATTTATCCTAAATATTTTAAAAGTATTGTACTTCTGGAAGAATGTTTTAATCTGCGTATGGCCTTCTCTTTAATTTGACGCACTCTTTCACGTGTTAAATCGAATTTCATACCGATTTCTTCAAGCGTTAAGTTGGTTTTGGCTGTTGCTTCAATACCAAAATACAACTTTAAAACATCCGACTCTCTGGGAGTTAACGTTTGAAGAGCCCTTTCAATCTCCTCCTTCAACGACTGGTCCATCAAATGTGAATCAGGTCGTTGAGAATCTCTCGAACCAAGAACATCATATAAAGTACCCGAATCCGATTCGTCTCCTAGGGGGGCATCCATGGAAACCGCCCTAGAGTTATTTCTCAATGAAGTCTCTACTTCTTCAGGAGACAACTCTAAAGCTTCAGCAATTTCATCTACTGAAGGTTCACGTTCATGTAACTGCTCAAGTTCAGAAAAAGTTCTGTTAATTTTATTAATGTTTCCAATTTTGTTAAGGGGTAAGCGGACAATTCGCGCTTGCTCAGCAAGGGCTTGTAATATACTTTGACGTATCCACCAAACAGCATAAGAGATAAATTTAAAACCTCTTGTTTCATCAAAGCGCTGAGCAGCTTTTATTAATCCTAAATTTCCTTCATTTATTAAATCAGGTAAGGTCAAACCCTGATTTTGATATTGCTTTGAAACTGAAACCACAAATCTTAAGTTTGCTTTGGTTAATTTGTCCAATGCCTTTTGATCACCCTCTCTTATTTTTCGCGCCAACTCAACCTCCTGTTCAGGGGTAATCAACTCCTCCTTTCCTATTTCCTGAAGATACTTATCCAAAGAAAGATTTTCTCTGTTGGTAATCTGTTTGGTAATCTTAAGTTGTCTCATGTTTTTTGTGGTTGTGGTTTGGATTAAATTACGGGCTTCAATGCATTAAGTTTCGGGATTTTTTTAATTTATTTCATAATATATGTTAAGCTCAGTAAGAATAGGGAGCCTAAAAAAGGTTACGTTTTTTTAACTGAATTTATCCATAACTTATTGTTCAACCATAAAAAGAAACATTCGTTTGCTCCTTTATTAAGTTTTGTCGAACAAAAACACATATTCATCATTTTTTGAGTCTTTTTGTCACCGATTAATTGGTTACAATAATCTGACTAAATTTGTAGAAACGATTAAAGTATGAGTGAAAAACATTTATCTGAAAGAATTTTAAAAATGCAGGTGTCGGCGACTATTGAAATGAATGCAAAAAGTCGCGATTTAAAATCTAAAGGATTTGACGTAATTAGCTTAAGCTTGGGCGAACCTGATTTTAACACTCCCGATATTATTAAAAACTCTGCGATAAATGCCGTTCAGGAAAATTTCTCAAAATATCCCCCCATCGCAGGCTTTCAAGACTTAAAGAAAGCAATTGCCGATAAATTCAAAAAGGAAAACAATATTATTTACAGAGATTCAGAAATTGTTGTATCTACGGGCGCTAAACAATCCCTCGCAAATGTAATGCTCTCACTAATCAACCCAGGAGATGAAGTTTTACTACCAACACCTTACTGGGTTTCCTATGTTGAACAAATTAAATTAGCAGGTGGTATCCCTGTTGAAATTCCAACATCGATCGAGTCTGATTTTAAAATCACCCCTTCTCAACTTAAAGAATCGATATCAGAAAAATCTAAAATTATTGTTTATTCATCACCCTGCAATCCCTCTGGCTCAGTGTATTCGGAAAATGAACTAAGAGAATTATCCAAGGTTATTTTGTCCAAAGAAGGGATTTTTATTTTAGCCGATGAAATATATGAATACATTAATTTCACAGGAGAACCGCATACAAGTATTGCGTCATTATCAAAAGAAATATGGTCAAGAACAATTACAGTAAATGGTATTGCCAAAGGTTTTGCAATGACAGGATACAGAATTGGTTACATCGGAGCACCTCAATGGATTTGCGATGCATGTTCAAAAATACAGGGTCAATTTACATCTGGTGCAAACGCTATAGCACAAAGAGCTACTATTACAGCTGTAGAAAACGGTAAAGAACTAGTAGGCTATATGGTAGAAGCCTTCGAAAAGAGAAGAAACTTAGTCCACAGTATGCTCAAAGAGATTCAGGGATTGAAAGTAAATTTTCCAGAGGCTGCATTTTATTTTTTCCCTGATGTAAGTTCATATTTTGGAAAATCTTACAACGGGCAAACCATTCAAAACGCAAAGGAACTTTGTATGTACATTCTAAACAAAGAGTTATTGGCCGTGGTTCCAGGTGAGGCCTTCGGTTCTCCAAATTGCATTAGGATTTCATACGCAACATCTGAAGACGTTTTAAAAGAAGCCATCGGACGATTAAAAAAAGCATTAGATCGCTTAAACTAAACGAATACCATCTTTTTCAATTTTAATTTTCTGATCTCGATACAAATTACCTATTGCCCTTTTAAAAGACTTTTTACTCATTAAAAGACGCTTAGATATTTCTTGAGGGTCACTTTTATCGTGGAGACCTAAAAAGCCATCACTTCTTCTAAGTATTTCTAAAACTTTTTCCGCATTGGGCTCAAAACTGGCAACGCCCTCTTTTTGTAAGATTACATCAATCTTACCGTCGTCACGTATTACCTTTACAAAACCTTTGATCTTTTGCCCTAGTTTTAAAGGTTGATTTACATCACTTTTAAAAATAAGACCTCTATGTTTCTTATTTATAATAACGTTGGTTCCCAAACTTGAAGAGTGTAAAATCATTAAATCAACCTCTTCTCCTTTTTCCAGATTACATTCATCAATATTTAAATATCGATTAAACTTCGATGTCCCGACAAGCCGTTTAGTTTTTTCATCCAGATACATGTACACAACATAACTTTTACCTTCTTCCATAGGAATCGCCTGCTCCTTGTAAGGAACAAGCAGTTGCTTTACAATTCCCATATCTAAAAATGCTCCCATCCTATTCACCTGAGCAACCGTTAATGCAGCAAAATCATTTAAATGAATATGAGGAACTAAGGTTGTAGCTGTAATACGCTCCTCGTTATCCAAATAAACAAACACATCAATCTCGTCACCAACTTTAAAATCCTTGGGGACATATGCATTAGGCAATAAAACTTGATCAAATGGATCTTCTCCTCTCAAATAAAACCCCTGAGGTTCTTGACGTGCAGCAGTTAAAGTATTAATTCGACCGATATCCAAGTTATTCATACTACAAAGGTAAATTATTAATTATTGAATCAAAGTTTTTGGCAACTCCATACTCAAGCTTACGTTTTGACTTTACTTATTTAGCTATAAAGATTAAATTTGCACCCTATGAAAAACCTAACTTGCCTACTTTTAGTTTTTCTGTTTGCAGCCTCTTGCGTGAAAGATAGAAAAACAACCTGGGATACAGAGATGTTGGCACCAATAGTTAAATCAAAACTAATGGTATCGGACCTTTTAAAATCTGATTATATCATTACCAATCCCGACAGCTCATTAAAACTGGTTTATTCTTCGGACTTGTTTTCGGTAAATACCGACAGCTTTGTAGAAATTCCGGACTCTACATTTGAGGTTGGAGCAAGTTTGCAAACACTTGAGCTTCCCAGTGACACCATTGAATACAGAATAACAATGGGAGAAATAGCCCAATCAGTTGGCGGATTTCTTGGACCTTTCATTCTTGCAAATCATGGAGGCACCATAAATAATGTTTTTGGTGAAACAGAAACACAAGTTGATGGAAGAATAATCGATATATCAATGTCTGATTTGTTTGATGAACTAATTCTGGACAGCGGTATTGCCGAAATAGTTCTCATTAACGAAACACCTTTTGAAATTAAAAATGTTAATTTTGAATTAAGCAATAAGCCTCAACCAGGCGGGGCCCAGCTCATCGACCATTTCTTTACTCTTATACCTGCAGAAGCTCAAACCAGTGAAAGTTTCATTTTAACAGACGATACCGTCAAATCAGAACTTGAAGCATTTCTGGATCAAATAACGGTGGCAATCCCTGGAGGCTCAATTGAAGTAGACACCAATGAAGCAATAGTTGCTCAAGTGATTGTTAGAAATTTAAAACCGAGGCAGGCTACAGCTATATGGCCCGATCAAAATGTTATTGACGAGACTCGGGTAATTCCATTTGGAAATAACGTAGATGTTGATTTCAAAGACGCATCCATCCGTGAAGGAGAAATCTATTTTCAAATACACTCAAGTTTAGAAGATTCAATCTACTTAACTTATGAAGTATCAAATGTAGTTCACCCAATAACGGGACTATCTTTTAAAATAGATACCATTTTGCCTCCGGCTCCTCCTAACGGTCTTTCAACCCTATCAAAAACTTATCCTTTAAATGGTTACCATTTTGATTTTAATGGAAACGGTTACTTAACCCCGGGTGATGACGCTTTTGCTCTATCTGACGATACGATAAACACATACGTAACTCACCTTACCGCAAAAATTCAATATACCGGTTTGAAAAAAACTCTTTCCATTGACGACACGGTTTTTGTTCAAGCACAAGTAAAAGACCTGAAACCGGCATTTGCAAGAGGCTATTTAAGAAATAAAAAAGTGAATGCTGGCCCATCAAGTATTAACTTTAATTTATTCAACAAGATTAAATCGGGTGAAATCAATTTGGAAGATGTAAACTTTGAAATTGAAATCGACAACGGAATTGGAGCATCAGCAGAGGCAAGATTTACCCGAATAAGCGGAATAAATAATAACAACAGCAACAGGGTCGACCTAAGTTTTAATTCAGGAAACGAGTTGATGCAAATTAATGCAGCTTCTTACAATGGAGAAAACAACAGAACGACACACAGCCATTCTACTAAACTACTTACAACAACAAACTCAAATATAGATGCTTTTGTTGAAAATTTCCCAAACATACTGGAATACGATTTAGAAGTTGAGTTAAATTATGGAGAATCCCAACCTGCAATTTCGGAAATTTTAGATCCGGACAACCCTCCAAATTTTATTCACTACGAGGACGACATCAGGGCTAGTTTTAACATGGAAATTCCATTATCACTTATTGCCGACACCTTAGTACTCGTTGACACTCTTGATTTTAATTTAACAAACGAAACAGGAAATGAAGTTGAAAGTGGCAAATTCAAATTGTTGGTGGATAACGGCTTTCCTCTTGACGCAATAACTTCTATTTATTTTCTGGACGACACCGAATTAATTGTTGACTCGCTTTGGAGTAATAAAACAATTGCAAGAGGCCAAGTAAATGGAACAGGTCAAGTTAGCTCATCAACAAGAACTGTAATTAACTTTGAAATCCCAAAAGAAAAAATGGACGTTATCAAGTTGGCTACCAAAATATATGTTGTCGCAGGATTTCACACATTTGACTTACTAAACCCCTCACAAGAATTCTATAAGATATACAACCACTATTCATTTGATGTAAAACTGGTTGGTGATTTTACATACCAATTCTCAAATTAATTCAATGAAAAAGATCTTAAGTATAGTTTCCATTTTTTTATTCTTCTCAGCATCTGCTCAGAACAATTTTCTTTTTCCGGATTCATCCGATCAAATCATAATAAATAGTATTGGTGGTGTTGCTTCTACAAGCATCCCCCAAAAATTCATGAACAAATTTATTTTTCCCGATTATATTGATAATGACTTAAAGAACTCAGTGTCGAATAAAATAAAAGCGAACAACTATTTTGGCGGAGGTTTTTTACTGAACGCTAACTTATTGCTTGCGAAAGAAAATAAAAATGCAGATAAGAAGAATTTAATTGGTTTCGGATTTGGAACAAATCGGGAAGCCAATTTAAAATTCCCAAAAGATTTATTTGACCTAACCTTTTATGGAAATAAACCTTTTGCAAATGAAACTTTAAACCTAAACAAAACAAGCTTTGAATCTTTGTCCTACTCCTATCTCGAACTTTCAGTTGGACAATCCTTTATAAATGGAAATGTAACATCAAGTTTTTGGTCCGATATAGGTTTGCTCGTAGGTCATAATTTTAGTGACATTAATTTTGCTCAAGCCTCTCTTTTTACTGAGGAAAACGGGGATTACCTGGAATTTAACCTTTCCGAAAGTTCTATAGCTGTTTCAGATACTCTCAGCACAAGTTTAGCCAAAGGTTTTGGGGCAAAAATCGATTTGTTTTATTCTCGACAAACCGAAAACTCTAAACTATTGATTTCTGCAGAAAACATGGGCGGTATTTTTTGGCAAAATTCTTCCTCAGCCCAACTGGACACAACGTTTAATTTTGAAGGGATTGAAATTGGTGATATTTTTCAATTAGCCGACTCCGTTTGGAGCGAGTTGGGTTCTATTGACAGTCTTTTGAATTCAGAAAAGAAAAATGAATTTAGAACAGTGCCCGTGGACATTACAGTATATTACAGAAAAAATTTAGAACTAATTTTATTTGATGTATTAGTCAACCACAAATTATTTGCAAACTATACCCCTTACATCAGGACGGGATTAAACTTTAATTTACCACTATTTAACCCAGGAGCTACTATTGCATATGGCGGCTACAGCGGATTACGAGCTGGACTTAACACAGATATAAAAATAATTGACGCACTAAAAATTCAAATTGGAACCAATAATATACTCGGAGCAATCATTCCAGATTCAGCGACCTCTCTAGATGCATATGCCGGTGTTCGTTTAAAATTTTAAACAAGACTAATATTTTTTAAAGCAGTATGGCAACCTTAAAAGGAGACATTAAAAGACATAATAGATTAAAAGGAAGTAAATGGCTTCTCTTTTTTTACAGGTGGTTACTGTTCATTTTGTCCGCAACATTAATTTACCTTTTTTTAGGTGCCACATCAATTAGTCCTTATCGCCACACTAATCAAGAGCCTGAAGGAGGATTTTTTACGATAATTAAATTTATTTGGGTTAACAAGGAAATTGTATTCGTAATAATCGTTTTATCAGGACTTTTATTTAGTCTTTATAAAATGATAAAAACAGGCAGTTCATACAATGTAAAATCTTTGAGCTACAAAAAAGGTGATCAAGTATTAACCATAAAAACTTTCGACAACAAGCTTTTCCAAATTGATTTCCAACATCTAAAAGTAACAAGTCAATTAACTAAATCTGAAAATTACTCATATGTATCCTACATAATTTACGATAATAAAAAAGATAACGACATAAAATTATCATTTGATACAGATCAGGCCTATTGGCGATCAAAAAGTAGAAACATTGTTAACTTTTTTAAACCAATAAAACATGATATTCATTACCAAGTACTTGAGCCAAAAATAGAAAAAGGAGCCGATTGGGAGAAAGCTCAAAGTTATATTTAGGAGTACAAAACATCCATTAAAAGCCAGTGCAGTTTCACTAAGTTATTTGGAATATTGAGCAGGATGAAGTGTTTTCAAATTATAATCTGATGCCATAACCTCTCCATAACCACCGGCAGACTTTATTTGAAACAAATCACCTCTTTTTGTTTCCGATAACTCTAAATCTTTCGCAAAACAATCTGTACTTTCACATATAGGACCAACTATATCGTATTTAATCCGTTCACCGGATGTTGACGACAAATTTTCAATTTCGTGATGCGCATTATAAAGCATTGGGCGAATTAACTCCGTCATACCCGCATCAAGAATGGCAAAATTCTTTTTAAGCCCATTCTTGATGTATAAAACTCTCGAAATTAATGACCCGCATTGACCAACAAGCGATCGACCCAGTTCAAAATGGACTTCTTGTCCAGATCTCAATTCTAAAAACTCGTTAAAAATTCTAAAATACTCAGCAAAGTCGGGGATTTGACCATTTGGATTGTGATAATCAATACCTAAGCCACCGCCTGCATTTATTACTTTGACGATAATCTGTCGAGAATAAAACCACTCTTGAATTTTATTAATTTTTGACGTTAGATTTTTAAAGGAAGTTAAATCCGTTATTTGGGATCCAATGTGAAAATGCAATCCAATAAGTTCAATATTTTCTGATTTTTGAAGCGTAGATAGAACATCGTCAAGCTCCCACATATTAATACCAAACTTATTTTCCGACAAACCTGTAGTAATGTATTTGTGCGTATTGGCATTTACATTAGGATTTATTCTTAATGCTATTTGAGCTGTTTTACCCTTTGCTTTAGCCAATTCATTAATTACCTCAATCTCCATTATACTTTCACAATTGAAGCAAAAAATATTCAGATCAAGAGCAGAGTTAATTTCAGAGTCACTTTTACCTACTCCAGCAAAAACGACCTCAGACGGCTTGAAACCATTTTCTACAGCGACCTCTACTTCTCTTCCACTGACGCAATCTGCACCAAAGCCTTTATCAGCAATAAGGTTTAAAATGGGCGCATTAAAATTTGCCTTTACTGCATAATGCAAATGAAAACCATACTTTTCCGCTTCACCTTTAGCTGCATCTAACGTTTTTGTTAGAAAATCCATATCGTAAAAGTAAAATGGCGTAGGTAAAGATTCAAACTGATGTATTAATTCCTTGTTCATTTCAAATTGAATAATAAACAAATGTCCTGCCGATAAAAGCAGGACATTTACTAAGATTTAAACTCTATATTTTAAAACGTAAATAGTCCGCTGTTGAGAGATTGAAGAGCCTTTTGTTTATACTGTGCATCAACAACAACTGAAATATTATGCCTCGAACCTCCATAGGAGATCATTCGAATGGGAACGTTTTTAAGTGCCTCGAATATTTTGATTGCAGCCCCTTCAGTTTCACTCACCATGTTACCAACAATACACACAATAGACTGATCCGTATCCACTTCTACTAAACCAAAAGCTTCGAGCTCCTGAGTTATTTTGTCGAGGTTGGATGTATCATCAATAGTTAAAGAAACCGCTACCTCCGAAGTTGTAATCATATCGATTGGAGTTTTGTATCGTTCGAAAACCTCAAACACACTTCTTAAGAAACCATAAGCAAGCAACATTCGAGCAGATTTTATTTTAATTGCAGTTATACCCTCTTTTGCAGCAATCGCCTTAACAAAACCTTCTCCTGTTTCATTGGAAATAGTAGTGCCTTTTGCCTTTGGGTCCATCGTATTCAAAAGCTTAACCGGTATTCCCAACTGAGCAGCAGGCCGAATAGATTGAGGATGCAAAATTTTCGCACCAAAGTATGCAAGCTCGGCAGCTTCATCAAAAGATAATTTAGCAACAGGCTTAGTTTTATCAACAACCCTTGGGTCGTTATTGTGCATTCCATCAATGTCAGTCCATATCTGGATTTCTGATGCATTAACAGCATTACCTACAATTGACGCAGTGTAGTCAGAACCTCCTCTTTTCAAATTGTCAATTTCTCCATAAGAATTTCGACAAATGTAACCCTGAGTAATGAATAGGTTTATTCCCGGTCGTTTTTTTAACTCAATTTCTGCATGATCTCGAATGTAATCCATATCAGGTTCTTCATCTCGGTTTATACGCATAAAATCCAAAGCCGGTAAAAGCGCACTTTCCACCCCATTTTCTTCAAGAAACAAATGAAACATTTTAGTACTTAAAAGCTCTCCCTGAGCAAGCAAAGCTCGCTCCTGAAAAAGATTAAATACATTAACCACAAATGACTTCATAAAATCAAAATGCTCATTGATAATTGCATTTGCTTTTTCCTGATATTGATCAGCCTTATACAGCTCTTTTACAGTTTCAAAATACTTATATTCTAAATCACTAATCGCTTTTTTCGCTCCTTCCTTATCGTCAGCATATAATTTCTCACCAATTGCAACAAGACTGTTGGTTGTTCCAGACATTGCTGATAAAACAACTATTTTTGGTTCGTCATTAACAACGATATCAGCAACACCTCTCATACGCTCAGCAGAACCAACGGATGTACCTCCAAACTTTAATACTTTCATTTCAGAAATTTTGATTAAATATGACGACAAAGATATGATATTTAGACCTTTAGTCCACAAAGCTGACAAAGAATTTTGTTTTTTATTTCAACTCAATTGATTTAAAAAATCAACGAACTAAAAATTGTATTTAAAACATATCAATTGAACTCCTGTTTAATCAAATATTTTTCACGTTAAACCGGCTTTAATAGCGTATTTTTTATGTTTTAATTCAGGTTTATCAAAAAGTTAAAAATTTCATACCAGCATTTTTATCAACCCTCTTGTTTTAATTTTTGTTCTATTACTTCAATTAGAACAATATTTACTGACTCTATTTTTAATTTTAGCATGGTTTTACGTTGATGTATTAATTGCTCTTGGGTTAGCAATACTGAGAACTCTTGTTTTAATCACCTTATTTATCATAGGGTTATATTACATTTGGAAGAAAAACAGAGGCAAAAAGAAAAACTTAAACGATACTGAAAAAGCGGAAAACAAGAAAGTTTTTGAATGGTCTTTATTCAGTGGTTTGGGCATTACAATACTATATTTAACTTTTTTAATTATTTACTACTCCGCCTTCTAGTTTAAACAAATTACTCAATATCAGTTTTTAAAGTTTATCATTAACAATGATAATGTACTCTGTTTTGTTACCTGTCTTACTTTTAAAAAGCAAATAATAAAAAAGGAAAGATTTCTCTTTCCTTTAATTTATTTCTTTAGTCAGTAAAAGAATGAATACGCTCTTTATAAGCTTACAAAGCTAATTCCTACTAAACCATACAGAGAGGTTCCCAGAGAAGAAAAGGCTTTAATTTCGTCATCTCCAACAAAGCCTCTAAAGAATTCCTTACCGTTTTCTAGTTCATCATAGGCAAAACCATAATTTATTCGTGCACCCAACTGTGCGTTCAACCAAAAAAACCCAACAAGCTTTCTATTCCACTCAATTCGAGGTCTTACCTCTCCTCTTCTTAATTCAAAACTATTCCCGTTATTAGACAAACCTGATAAATGGTAGCTTCCCCCCTCCAGTTCGTATCCAAACATGATCAAGCTGCTCTTGTTCACCCAATACTTACCATGTGCCCGGGCAGGAAATAAAATTTCTGTTCCCCATTTTTCTCTTTTAGACGTCCAGTTATACATTACGATGGGCACATAATTCAACTCTCCAACCCTATAGGTTCTTGATGCTCCAATCGCCCATTGCAATCTGTCATGAGGACTTTTCCCCCACAAAACCGCAGCACTATATTTGGTAAGCCCTAAAGAATGAAAATCACTAAAGGTGTAATTTCCATTATAGTCAGCCTGACCTTGGAATATTAAAAATTGTTTATCATTTATGGGCTTAAAAACAGTAGTGAATAATCCACCTGTACTCAAAGAATGCCTGTTTAGTTCTGACAATATAGGATCGTTTGATGGATCGGCCTCATCAATACTAAAGTTAGTATTCATGTAGTTGGCTCCCATTTGCCAAACGATATTGTTTCTTGAAACTACAGGGATATTTGCATTTAATCTTAACCCCCCGGTATAACTAACATTACTGGATTCGTTCGTTGTCCATGAAGCATCTGGAGCATAATCATTTATTTCAGATGCATTCATTGTATAGGGAGACTGCACATCCCAGGCAACATTTATGAAACGATTAGGACTCAACCCAATGATTTTTGGACTTACGAATGTGGTAGAACTCTCATCCGCATATTCTAAATCATCATACATACTGTAATCCTCCTCCTCTTCTTCTTGTGCAACTGTTACCAGAGGAAGAAGAAACAATGAAAACATTAGAGCTTTTAAATTCATAATTTTTACTTTTTCTTTTTCATGACTAATCTTTTCCAGACGTCTGTTCGACCAAAAGTTTTCAAACCAATATACCCTCTTATGTCCAGAGTATTATCATCTCTCAATTTAATCACACAATTGTACGTACTTCCGTTCTGAGGATCGTAAATTGTACCATCGGCCCACTCTCCATCACCTTTATAAACAAAATCCTTTAACATTCGGAACCCCTTAAGAGGAACATTTTTCAAACTTTCATCTGGGTTGTTTTTATCGGTTTTAGGCTTTTTTGTGACAGGATCAATCGGCTCTCTCAGCCAAACGATTTTACCATAATACTTACCTGATATTTTATCAATTTTGATTTTAGCCTTTTTATTGCTGGGTTCCCAAACACCTATGAGCTTATCACCTTCATCAGTTTTATAAGACATTGATGTAAACAGAAATAATCCTCCCAGGATAATAGATAATATTTTAAACTTTTTCATAACGTTTTAATTTTTAAATTTTAATTCCCAATCAATAACAGCAGTAACTGTGTAGTCATCGAACCAATCTTCCTTGAGATCGAAATCGATTACAAGAGTTTGCATTTTATCTTGAAGAATCTCTTCCAGAAACTCTTGTTCCTTTGCTAAACTAACATTGTAATCATTTGATTTAATCGACTCCTCCTGTATAAACCCACATTCTTTCATACTTGTATTGGGAGATGCCAACAAAACGGTAAAAGAATTTGGAACAGGTGCAGCTGAATCTGCCAAAGCAAGCTGAATACTCTTTATTCTAACCTCACTAAGTTGTTCCTTTTTTACCTCATTTGGGAGTATTTTCTGAATATCAAATTCAACTGTTGCAGTATTAACTCCTTCAAAAAGCGGACCACGAGCAATTGTTTCCAATTTTTGAACATCCGTTTTAATCGGTTCCGGTTCACCACACCCCCATAATACAAAAACAGAGAGGGCCAAAACCTGTGTTTTAAGAAAATAATTTATCATGCTCTCACTACGATAATATATTAATTGTGTTTCATTATTACCGGATGAAGATATAAAATTAATGGATTATCACATGAACAAAATATCAAGGTAAACACGTTCAAAACTCCTTTTTAATTAGCGCTGAATTCTTAAAGAAATTTAAAGTCAAAAGTTGAGTTGTTTCGTAAAGATTAATAATAATGGGTTGATTAATGTAAACTCTATAAGTACACAGCAAAAAAGGAAAGATTTCTCTTTCCTTAATTTCTTTTGTTCGCTCACTTTTAAACAGCCCCCTATTTGTCCTTCAACTTATATTTTACTTTATTTCTTTTTAAAGTTTTTATAACCTTATCATGACCTCCCCAAAGAGATATGTCACCACCTGGAAGGTTAATATATATATATTCGAAGCGTCTGCAATATCAATTGTTACAACGGATGATTCAATAATTAAATATTCGCAATTATTTTGATAACTATTTTTATAAATCGTTTTACCAAATAGTTCAATTTTAACTATTACCCTTGAATCTGTAAGGATTATTTTTTTTCTCAACCAATGAATTGGTAGAAGCATTAAAGTTATTGATAAGGATATTATAATAGCAATATATGAGCCTAATAACAAACCAAATAAACTTAAAAAAAAATTCCATCCAACCAACAACAAAATTGGTTGGCTAGTTTTAAATGTTAGAGTTTTATTATTTCCCATTTTCTTACGAATTAAAATAAAAAAGACATCCAAATCCCCTCAAAAACCAAAAATAAACTAACAACCAGAATAACAAAAAAACATAATTAAACCATCCAATAAACTAACCCCTAGAATTACAAAACAAAAAAGGAAAGATTATGTCCCCTATTTTGCAGTTCTATCTAAATGGCATTGTAGATGCTCTATCACTGCCATTGAATGGATATATTATAATATGAATTTACTTTCTCCTTAAACAACATCCCTGATATAAAACTCATCTTTTTAATTTCTTTAATAATAAACTCATCAACTGCATTATAGCCTGAGCCATTGAGTATTCTTACCTCTTCTAGTTTATCATTGGATGAAACCTTTAACATTACCTGTATAGAAAATGATTTGTTTTCAATATTTAAATCTTTTGAATTGTTTTTCAGTTTGTTTTCAAAATAAATAGCATTACATCGATGTTTACTTTTTGAATCTTGACAAGATTCTAAGGTTATGTGCTCACTAAGTATCAAGTGGTATGTTGAATCAAAAAATTGATATATTGAATCAAGCTCTTTTTTGTAATTACTTTTTTTCTCAATTAAAAGCGTAGTACATGAGTCCGGTTCTATTTCCATTACTATTTCATTTTCTTTATAAAAACTGTAAGGTTTGTTATAAAAACAGGTATTTAGCAAACTTCCAGAGTTTGAATAAATTTTCCACTTCCCAATTTTTAAACCTCCTTTAAACCTGAGCCCCTTTTCTTTAACAAATCCATTCTTAAAATAACTAATATAATTACCTATAACATCATTAAAGTCTTGAGTAGAGTACAATTCCCCGGAAGAATAGTACCACTTCCAAATTCCAGAAGGTTCTGAATCGTTTTTGTAGCTTCCCTCTTCATATACATTACCATTTTCGAAATATATTTTGTAGCTGACTGAAGAGTCATTGACCAAAACTTCTTCCTCTAAAAAACCTTTAATATTCCAATATGAAATCAACTTATGATTATTTAAATTAGTAACAGTAATTTTTTTCAAATCATTCATATAAAATTCTTCAGCTGTAATCTCTCTATATTTATTCAAAGAAAAATTTAAGCTTTGAGCACTGGACAAAAAGCTTATCAGAACAAAAAGTATTAAAAACGTATTTTTTGACAATTCACTCATGACATATTTTTGTATTAACGGAATAAGTTAAAAAAACTTGCTCCATTCACCAGATCAATTCTATCCTTTTTTTCTTTTTTTAAAACAACTTTGGGAAATTAAATAAAGAAATGAACGCAACTAACTCAGCCAAGTTATCTAAAAAGAAATCTTTGTAAAAAACCAAGACTTTCCTGCCCAAAAAAGTGAGATCAACTATTTAATCACTAATGTCTAGGAATTAAATTCTTTTTGAAAACGAACCTAGATTCAGAAGGATAATGAATTAGTTTTCGTCTTTTTTTTATAAAGTAAGTAGAATCAAGTTCGAAAACATAGCAGTCAGAATTAAAATTCCAGCACGTATCTATAAATATTGTATCGTTAATCACTCGGTAATCAAATTCACCCTTAAAAACTTCAGCACCGCCTTCAGCATACCCATATTCGAAAATATAACCAACATAACCTTCAAAAAAAATGATTGATTTATTGTCTTCATGGGTTATATTATTTTTTTTTGATAGATAAACTCCTTCAATATTTGATTTACAAGAGTATATTGTAAGAAAAGAAACTAGGATAACAGAAATGAATTTGATCATCTTTCAATTTTTTTTTTTACAATCACTAAATTAATTTTCCATAATTAATCTCCTTATAATAATGTTCTTATCAGAAACATCTATATCTCCTATGATAGGAACAAAACTATCTATTTTCTAATGCAAATAATTAGCTTAGTGAATGCTATTAATAATGTCTTCCCTAAAGTTGATTTTATTAAATAACTTTTCTTCAAAAAAAGGTCACAAAAATAAACCATCCAATAAACTAACCCCCAGAATTACACAACAAAAAAGGCAAGACTTCTCTTTCCTTGAATTTCTTTTGTTCGCTTAAAAAAAGTGAGGGTCTATATTTAATTCAACTTTTATTTGGTGACTGTCACCAAGTTTTTATAAAGGTTAAACTGTTTATAGTAGGCAATATGTAGCGCTGTATTGTGTTTTTTTTCACGATTTTAAAGTAGTTATCTCGTTGTGGTTTTCCTTGATTATAAATACCTTTATTTCGGTTTAAAAATAACGAAACCATACTGTAAATTTTACGCTTTTTAAAGGTTTCAATTTAATAAATAACACAAAAAATATAAATGAAAAAGATACTTCTCGGACTTATAGCAATAGGATTTATTTCCTGCTCCGACACTAAAAAGAATAAATATGTTGAACAAGCAGAAAAACAATCAAGTACAATTAAAGCCTGGGCAGAAAAAAAGACGGTAAAGGAAGAGAAGGGCAACGATGTAACAGATTCCAGTACAGGTGATGACACAATAGATGCAGCATCTAACTCATCTTCAGTCGAATACGGAGAAGGAGCTACTGATATTGACGGGAATACATACAAGTCTGTAATAATAGGAACTCAGGAATGGATATCAGAGAACTTAAGGACTACTAAATATTCTGATGGAACTGTTATTCCTAACGTAACGGATGGAACTCAATGGCATAAAGATACAACTGGAGCTTGGTCTCATTACGATTACGATAATCAATTCGATAACGATAATCAATTCGATAACGATAATCAATACGATTCTATCTATGGTAAATTGTATAATTGGTTTACAGTAGAAACAGGTAAATTATGTCCAACAGGTTGGCACGTACCAACAGATGCGGAATGGACTGTATTAAACGATTATTTGGAGGCAAATGGACATGATGGAACAGAAGGGAAAGCGTTAAAATCTACTTCAGGTTGGGATGAAGATGGAAACGGAACAGATAATTATGGATGGAATGGGTTTCCGGGGGGTTACCGCAACTACAGTGGTTATTTCGGCATCATTGGTTACTCCGGTTACTGGTGGAGTTCTTCGCAGAGCAGTACAAGCAATGCTTGGGCCCGCATTTTGAGCAGCTACGGTGGCCTCGTCGGTGGCCTCGTATACAGGTACGACATCAATAAGTCTTACGGTTTTTCTGTCCGTTGCCTCAGGGATTAATTTTTGCGAAAAGAGAGTGCAGAGCCAAGCTCGCTTAAGTTATGCCGAACGGAGCAAAAAAAAAATGGAATAATTTATTTTATTATTTGATAATTTTATTTTAAATAGGGACGCTCACTTTTAAAGAGCTCCCCAAAAAACAAAAATAAATCATCCCATATATTCACACCCAGAATTATACAACAAAAAAGTGACGACTACTATTAAATTACTCGTAGGTTGTGATTAGTTTTGTTTTCATGGAAAATCACATTTGGTTTGTTGGAGATATTTTGTTGATTAAAGGAATAATTATTTTAACATTTCCCATACTTTATTTTTTTAGCCGTAAGGAAGTTTTTAAAAAAATATCTTACTTTCCGATTGCTTTATTTGGTTATTTTCTAATTAAAAACATTTACAACGCTCTAATTAATGGAATACCTGAAATGTTCGATATGAGTATTCGTAGCTATATTTATTCGTCGACATTATTCATAGCCATTGCCTTTTTACTTCTTTTTCTTAAAGCACCATTAAACAAGAAGGAGAACAATATAGATTCAAATAAACCTTCGTAATATATTATTCTCAGGAATTAAATAAAGGCAACCTATTGCTTATTCTGCGGTGTGAGGGGGATTATTCGTCCTCCGTCCTCATGAACTCGTTACGAACCCTTTTGGTTCTCATCCCCCCTTCAAGTTAGTGCAAATAAAAAACCCCTTCAGTTTTTGTACTAAAGAGGTTTGTTTATTCTGCGGTGTGAGGGGGATTCGAACCCCCGGTACGGATTGCTCCGTACGCCAGTTTAGCAAACTGGTGGTTTCAGCCACTCACCCATCGCACCGGGTAATCTGTTTGAAACAGGTGGNCAAATTTAATACATTGATTTGATTTGAACAATTTTAAAAAAGGTTTGTTTCAAATACGGCTAAAGCCATTAAGAAAGCTCAAAAACCGTTATCTCNGGATGAATACCTACTCTACCCGGATAACCGATAAAACCTAAACCTCTATTTACATATAGCTGTTGTGTACCATTTTGATATAAACCAGCCCATTGTTTGTACTTCCACTGAACTGGGCTAAACTTGATTCCAAAAGCCTCTATACCAAACTGCATTCCATGGGTATGTCCCGAGAAAGTAACGTCGATATCGGAATATTCAGGTCGTACCTGTAAATCCCAATGACTAGGGTCATGAGAAAGCAATAGTTTAACATCACAATCTTCTGTTCCCTTATAAGCTTTTTCTAAATCTCCATATTTCGAAAAACTCCCACCCCAATTTTCAATTCCTATTATGGCCAGTTTTTTTCCATTGCGTTCAAGAATACGATTTTCATTCATCAATAAATCAAAATCCATCTTTTTATGAATGTCCAGCATCAAATTATAATTATGCTCTCGAGCCTTGTAATCATCGTCAGCGTATATGTACTCAGGATAGTCATGATTACCTAAAATACTGTATACTTTATGATTTATACCTTTAAACACATCAATAAAGTCCAGAGCCTCCTCTGCACGATCGTTCACGAGATCTCCTGTAAAAAACAACAAATCAACTTTTTGCTCATTTATAAGGCTAACAGCTTCCTTCATGGGTTCAACACTCATAAAACTCCCTAGGTGTAAGTCGGATATTTGAGCAATTTTTAGCCCTTTAAATTCTTCGGGTAAATTGGGAATTATTAGCTTTTGTTTTTTAACGGTATAGTTATATCCTCCTCTTATTACACCATAACTTAATGATGATAAGAGCACGCCAAAAGTTCCAAGAGCAGAAAGTTGTAAAAACCTCAGTCGAGTAATTCCTTCTCCAGAAGATTTTTCTCCTGTAATTAATTGATTCACTGAGTTAACGAGCCACCTTACAATGCGAACTAAATCATCGACTGCTAAAAAGAAAGAAGCTAAAATTTTTGGAGCAAAGAGAACAAAAAATATGATTTGTCCAAGTGTTCGGGTTGTTCTTCCGGCCTCAAAACCTGCAAACAAAAAAATTATTGTAAATAGAGCGAACAAATAATAAATACCGCTGATGCTCCAATAAATAGATTTGAAATAAAGGGTCCATTTTTGAGAATTAAATGCAGTTCTTACTCCGAGGTAAAAGTAAACATCGAAAACAACCCCTATAATAGTCAGGACAAGCATAAAAACGGCAATACGTATCATATTATAAATTTACTTTGAAATTGATAACGGGTTGTTCCGAATTGTTTAAACGAACTTTATGCATTATCAATGGTGAAATCGTTATTACAGCAGGCTACTTAAAGTGAGATAAATCAGGATTGTTCTTGATGAGAAACACTCCATCCAAATCTATAAAGTCTGCAAGAGCAGATAATGACTTAGCCGAATTAATGGAAACCGAGGACCCCGACATACACCCCAGCACCGTTTTCATTTTTAATGTTTTTGCCTTCAGCAAACACTCTTTTGCTTCAAGAACACCTCCTGTTTTTATTATTTTGACGTTAATGCCGTCGAAGCATTTAAATGCTTTCTCAATATCGACAATTCGTTGAAAAGATTCATCAGCGATAATGGGTATGTTTACACGGTTTTTGAGCCATTCGTGAGATTCAAAATCCTCTTTATTAAATGGTTGCTCAAAATAAGCGACTCCTTTTTTACTTAATTCAGTAGCCCAATACAATGCTTTTTCTCTATTGGTAAATCCCTGGTTAGCATCCACTACAAAGGTCTTGGATGTTATTGACGTGTAGGTTGTAACGATTCTTTCGATTTCGTTTTCATCCACTTTGAGTTTAAAACACATTGCCTCAGGGGTGTTTTTAATAACCTCTTCCATTTCCTTATTGGAACTTATTCCAATGGTATAGGATGTTTCTTTATCAATAGAATCCAGTTGTAAAATTTCGTTGAGAGATGTTTTTTTTGATGCTGCCAACCAATTCAACAGGCTGGTTTCCATAGCACAGGCTAAGGATGGCTCTTGATATAAAATAGTTTGGTTTTGCTGGATTACTCGAAACAAATCGGCTTCATCCGTAAACTCCCAATTCAAGTCAGCCAGGCGTTGGATTGCTGTTTGCTGATTTTCCCGAATGTAGGGTGGAAAAACAGCTTCTCCCCAACCTTCAAAGCCGTCTTTTGTAAATTTAAGATAAAGGTTATCTGTCCCTGTTCGCTCTACCGATGCGATTTTAAAAGGAGCTTTAAACTTAAGGTGGTATGGATAATAATGAATAGGCATACCTCTATTGATTCAACAATTTAACTTAATTCCGCTAAAGACTTTTCCAAAATCTCAATTCGAGCAATTGCATCTGCTTGTTTTTTCTTCTCTGAGGCCACAACTGCATCAGGAGCATTGTTTACAAATCGCTCATTGCTTAGCTTCTTCTCTACTCCTTTTAAGAACCCTCGCTGNCGATCCAGCTCTTTTTGCATTTCTTCTTTTTCCTTTTCAGTGTCAATCTCCACTGGTACAAAAATCTCATCGGTTCCAATAATGAAAGATTTAGCACCCGATACTTTTTCGGCTGTATACTCCAACTTGGAAACATTAGCCAATTTGGAAATTAATCCTTTGTACGTTTCGTATCCTTTGTCTTGTGATGCTATATATACTTCAACAGCATCCTTCGGACTCATTCCCTGCTGACTTCTTAAGTTTCTTATTCCAGAAACCAACCCTTGCATTTTTTCTCCAAAACCAATCAAATCAGGGTTTTGTCCTTCAAAAGTTGGCCAGGATGCGGTCATAATGGATTCACCGTCTTTTCTTTCTTTTACGTTTTGCCATACTTCTTCGGTAATGAAAGGCATCATTGGATGCAAAAGCACCATCAACTCATCAAAGAAATTCATGGTTGCATCGTAAATCTCTCTTGAAATGGGTTGTTCAAAGCCTGGCTTTATCATCTCCAAATACCATGAGCAGAAATCATCCCATATTAACTTATAGATTTCCATTGCTGCTTCCGACAATCGGTACTTTGAGTAGGCGTCATTCACTTTTTCAACTGCTGTTCTCAATTTGGCCTCAAACCAGTCAATTGCAGGTTTTAAATCCGGCTGATTTAACGATTCATCAACCTTCCACCCATCAACCAATCGTAAAGCGTTCCAAACTTTATTTGCAAAGTTTCTTCCTTGTTCACTTAAATCGTGCTTGTACAACAAATCATTTCCAGCCGGGGCACACAATAAAACGCCTAATCGTACTCCATCAGCTGAGTACTTTTCAAACGTTTCAAATAAGTCNGGNGAGTTNCCTAAACTCTTGCTCATTTTTCTTCGCTTCTCATCACGCACTAAACCTGTNAANTAAACATCTTTAAATGGATANTTATTTTCATATTCCAATCCAGCCATAATCATACGTGCTACCCAGAAGAAAATAATATCCTGCCCGGTAACCAATACATTGGTTGGGTAATAGTATTTGTATTCCTCATTGTCTGGCTCGAGTATTCCATTAAATACAGTCATTGGCCACAGCCACGATGAGAACCAGGTGTCTACTACATCCGTTTCCTGGGTTAAGTCTTCAGCTTTTAAATCAGCATTCCCTGTTTTTTCTTGAGCTAGTTTTAATGCCTCTTCTGCAGTTTCAGCGACAACAAAATCATTTTGTCCCTTTCCGTAGAAATAGGCTGGGATTTGTTGTCCCCACCACAACTGACGAGAAATACACCAGTCGTTAATGTTTTCCAACCAATGCTTGTATGTATTTACTGCATTCTTTGGGAAAAATTCAATGGTATTATCCAATACCTGATCCAATGCTGGTTTTGCAATGTCTTCCATTTTACAAAACCACTGTGTGGATAGTTTTGGCTCTATCACAACTTTGCTTCTTTCTGAACGAGCAACTTTATTGCGAATATCTTCTATCTTTTCCAGTTGGCCATTTTCCTCAAGTTCTTTGGCTATTTTTTTTCGTGCTTCAAAACGATCTACTCCAACATAAACCTGAGCGGCTTCACTTAAAGTACCATCATCATTTAATATTTCAATAGATTCCAAATCGTGCTTAGCGCCCAGGTTGTAATCATTAATATCATGAGCTGGTGTTACTTTTAGAGCTCCTGTACCAAACTCCATATCTACATACGCATCAAAAATAACAGGAACCTCTCGATTCACTAATGGAACAATTGCTTTTGCTCCTTTTAAGTGCCTGTATCTTTCGTCATCGGGATGTACACAAATGGCCGTATCTCCCAACAAGGTTTCAGGACGTGTTGTTGCAATGGTTAAAAATTCATTACTTCCTGCGATTTGGTATTTAATGTGAAATAGTCTTGAGTTCTCTTCCGTATGGTAAACTTCTTCATCGGAAAGTGCTGTTTTACGCATTGGATCCCAATTCACCATTCTTGCTCCTCGGTAGATGTATCCTTTGTTGAATAAGTCAACAAAAACTTTTACAACAGAATCGTGCAAATTCTTATCCATCGTAAATGCCGTTCTGTCCCAATCGCATGAAGCTCCCAGTTTTCTCAACTGCTTTAATATAATTCCTCCATATTTATCCGTCCAATCCCACGCGTGCTTCAAAAACTCATCTCGAGTGAGGTCTTCTTTTTTAATTCCTTGTTCTGCTAAAAGGTCCAAAACTTTATTTTCGGTAGCAATGGATGCGTGATCGGTACCTGGCACCCAACATGCATTTTTCCCTTCCAGTCTTGCTTTTCGAATCAAAGCGTCCTGTAAAGTATTGTTAAGTGTATGACCTAAGTGCAATTGACCGGTGACGTTTGGTGGAGGGATAACTATGGTATAGGCTTCTCTTTCGTCTGGCTTACTGCTGAATAAATCATTCTTCAACCAGTAATCGTACCACTTCTCCTCAACTTTTGATGGATCATAGGTTTTTGCTAAACTGCTCATAACTTAACTTTTGAATTGCAAATATAGTTAGGTTTCTGATTGTAAATACTAATGTTTGGATCAAATATTTAATACCATTCAAATCTTTATATAATTAGTTGATTGAAATTCTATTTTAAGATTAAAAATCATAAAAAAAGCGCCCTGGCACAGGCGCTTCTTAATTGTGTGTATAAGGTATTGGCTATTTAACCAATTGTATAATGTAGAATTTTATAAAAGATACACTTTTTTTAAGCATCAAAATACTCTACTTCTTTCACTTCACCGGGCTTTAAATCTTCTAAAGTAATATTCCCTATTCGATGACGAATCAATCTTAACGTAGGAAACCCGACTGCTGCAGTCATTTTTCGGACCTGACGAAACTTCCCTTCAGTAATGGTAATAGATATCCATGAAGTTGGTCCGTGCCTTTCATCTCTTACTTTCAAGCCCGCTTCATGATATGGTGCTTTTGAAAACAACTTAACCTTACAGGGTTTGGTTTGGTATTTAANACCATTAAATCCTATCTCTACTCCCAACCTTAATTGCTTGGCAGCTTTTTCAGTAATTGCACCATTTACTTGTGCATAGTATTCTTTTTCTATTCCTCCATTGCAGATTCGAAAACTCTCTTTTCCATTAGTTGTCAACAATAAAAGTCCCTCAGAATTTTCATCCAACCTACCAACAGACATGGTTCCCTCTGGAAAGTCATGAAGCTCTCCCAGTAGTTTTTTCGCTCTTTTTTGATTACGAACAAACTGAGAAAGGTATTTTGGAGGTTTATTGATTATAAAATAATAGTGTTTTTCCACAACGTCTAAATTACGATATCGAGAGTGATTTTATTCCAAAACAGCCTTTTTAGTGGCTATATTAACATTGTTTATAAAAATACATGATGTCCTTTTGGTACTAGCGGTTTTAAATATGCTATCTTTGCCCGATAAATTTTTCGCTAATGAAAGTAATTACGAAAAAATACGAACTCGAAAAAAAGAAATACATTTCTGTAGCTACAATAGCTTTATTAAAAAAAGAATGGTTTTACGGTATACCGTGTATAGTTCTTCTTGCTTTGAGCTTTATTGTAACAAGTTGGTTTTGGACTTTCTTTTTAATAGGTTTTTTGGTTCCCTTATTGTATGTTGGGTTTTGGATGATTCAATTTGCTGGATTTACTCAGCACGAAATGGGAAAAATGTTTTTCTACAAAATGAATTATGAAATTGATGGTCGTCAATTTTTATTAAAAATGGATGCTAAACACGGAATGCCCATTGAATGGAAAAGTTTTAAAAAAGCCTTTAAAACAAAAAGCGGTTTTATTTTAACTATGAGCAAGGCACAATTTATTTACCTGCCTTTTTCAATTTTTAAAAAAGAAAACGACATCAAGCTTATAAGCACAATTTTAAACAGGAAAAACTTACTCAAATGAAAATAAAATTTTTAACTCTTGCAATAATTACAACAGCATTATTAAGTTGTGGTGAATCAAAAGAAAATTCGAATTCCGAATCTGAAAGTATTGAATCTGAAAGTATTGAATCTGGAAGTATTGATGATTCAAGTTTAAACAACTCAGAAGATTTAGACTTGATTTCATACGTTCATGGTATAATGTTTTCAAACCAACTTAAAAACCAAAAGCTACCTTTTATTAATCCTGAGGATATGATAAAGGATTTTAATGAGTTCAAAAAAAATGGGTTGGGAAATTTTAATCCGGATGAAGCAATAGCTGAACTAAGAAAAATAGCTGAGTTGACTCAAAACNTTGCTTCATTAGAGGGAACCGAAATGGATAGAGCAAAATCAATTTTTTCAAAATTATATTATAAAGACATTAATCAGTCTCCAATTGCTGATCAAATGAATTTTGAAAAGTTTGAGGAAGGTATGCTTACGTATTGGAAAGATGGTAAATTACCTTCTCAAGATTCAATAACTATTTTCACAAACTTCATGCGTAATGCGATTATCAAAATTGGAGATGATTTTTTAGCTGAAAACTCAAGAAATGAAAATGTTACGGTAACACCTTCAGGGTTACAGTATGAAGTCCTAGAAGAAGGTAATGGTGAATCGCCTTCTGATACCAGCATTGTTCTTGCACATTATGAAGGAAAGCTGCTTAACGGTCAAAAATTTGATTCATCTTACGATAGAGGCGAGCCTTCAGAGTTCCCTTTAAATGGTGTAATTGCAGGTTGGACTGAAGGTCTTCAACTTATGCAGGTGGGTGCAAAATATAAGTTTTATATTCCATATAATCTAGGTTACGGTGAACGAGGAACAAGAGGGATTCCTCCTTTCTCTACCTTGATTTTCACAGTAGAATTAAAAGACATTAGATAATAACGTAAAACTCAGAAAGACTGAGTAATTACGAATCTAAGATTCAATTTAAAACAACAAATATGTCTGAAGTAAAATCAGCCGACATCAATGTAATATCATTTGTTCATGGTGTTTCATTCGCTAGTCAATTAAAGCAACAACAACTTACATTTTTCAATCCTGACGAATTGGTGGGATTGTTTGCAGAATACAGAGCAAACGGTATTGGAAATTTTGAACCTCAATCAGCAGTTGCCGAGTTAAGAGAAATTGCCGCTCGATCTGAAAACTTTACAAAAGTAGAAGGTGAAGACAAAGCAAAAGCAATTGATACTTTCTCTAAACTATTCTTCATGGATATCGACAAATCTCTGTTGGGTGATGATTTAGTGGCTCAAAAATTCGAGGAAGGTTTCGTGGATTTTTGGAAAAATGAAAAAATGCCTTCGCAAGAAGAAATTCAGGAGTACTCTGAATTTATGGCTGAAATTGGTGCAAAGGAAGGAATTCAATTTTTAGCTGAAAATGCAAAGCGACCTGAAGTGCAGGTAACAGAATCTGGATTACAGTACGAAATTCTTGAAGATGCTGAAGGACCGAAACCAACAGCCGAACAAACCGTTGTAGCTCATTATGAAGGAACTTTAATTGATGGAACTAAATTCGATTCATCATACGACAGAGGTGAGCCAACAGAATTCCCATTAAACAGAGTAATCAAAGGGTGGACTGAAGGGTTGCAGCTGATGAGTATTGGAGCGAAATATAAATTTTACATCCCTTTCGATTTGGGATATGGTGCACAAGGGACTGGAGCAAACATTCCTCCTTACGCGGCATTAATTTTTATAGTAGAATTGAAAGAAATTAAGTAGTATATTACTTACGCTTAAAAAAAAAGCCCAACTGTGTTGGGCTTTTTTTGCTTTAAAATTCAATGGTTGATGTTTTAATTTCTTCTGCAAAAAGTAAATCGTGTGTGGTGCAGAAAATCAAACAACTTTCCTTTAGTTCCTGTATAATCAAAGCCAATTGCTTTTTACTTTTCACATCTAAATAAACCGTTGGTTCATCTAAAAATAAAACTTCCGGTCTTTTTAAGAGTTGACGAATAATGCATAATTTCCTGAACTGACCATCACTCAACTCATCTACAAATCGACTGGTTTCAATATTGATCTCAAACCTATTAAACCAGTAGTCGATATCTTCTTTTGTAGAGCTTATCCCAAAACTAATAAAATCAAATACTGACAAATAAACTCCTTTAGAAATGGATGCGTCAACCCAACCAATTTTATCGGTAGTCAATTCAACTGATCCTGAAATTGGTTTTTGAAGTTTTGCCAGGGTTTTTAAAAAGGTAGACTTCCCTACTCCATTGTCTCCCAACAAAACAATTACCTCTCCCTTATTCCATGAACCAGATATGGTTTCAGAAAGCAAAGGTTTTTGATATCCTATATGTATTGAACTAGCCTCTAGCACCCGATATCCTTTTTACGAGAAAATAAATAATGATTGGAACTCCCAAAACACTTAAAACAGCATTAACCGGTAGCACAAACCCTCCAATTGCTCCTCTTGCAATTAAATCTGCCAAAAGTACCATTATTGCTCCCAATAGTGCTGTTAAGGGCAAAAGCGCATTTAAATTGGAAGACTTGATGACCATTTTCAAAACATTGGGCACAACAACACCAACAAAAGCAATTGGGCCGACAATACTGGTAATTAAGCCAATCCAAATTCCGAATACAATCAACAACAATCGCTTATTAAATGTAATGGACTTTCTGGTTAGCAGTTTTAACTCGGTATCTCCCAGTGAGTATATGTTGAGCCATGTTGCATATTTTTTCATAACGACAAATCCCATAACGCTAACAAGCAGTAGTGCGATAAGTGAATATACATTCGCTCTATTAAAGCTCCCCATACCCCAGAAAACATAACTCTTAATGCCTACGGAATCGCTCAACTGCAGGAGAACTTCTAAGATTTCGTAGCTTGCATAGCTAAGGAACAACCCAACAATTAATACAAATGTTAAATTCAATGACTTACCCGAAACAACAATCAAAAGAAATAAAAATGCCAATGCTCCCAATACAGCAAAAAAGCTAAGCCCAAGCCATTCCATATGCATTGATACGCCAGGGATTAAATAAAACATTCCAACTCCTAAACTCGCGCCAGAATTCACACCAAGGGTTGTTGGACCAGCCAGAGGGTTTTTAAATAATGTTTGAATTCCCAACCCAGCCAATCCACAACTTGCTCCTACTAAAACAGATACTGATGCTCTAATGAGTCTGGATTCTAAAATATTTCCGTCAACAGAATTAAACTCAGTAAAGCCCTTAATAATATCGATTGTAACTGTACCCAATATGAGCTCCAGTACAAAAAGAGTAAAAAGCAAAACTACTAATATGATTAACCAACTATTTTTCAAAAGTTTTTATTTCAAAAAAACGACCTTTTTTTTCTGTTTTCAATACAGCGTTTAAGTCATCTATTATTAAATGAGAATTTAAAGCACTTTCTTTATAATAGTTTGTTTGAGTTGTATTGCAATACACTATTTTTTTAGGGTAATTGTCCAATTCCAATATGTGTTTCATACGTTTTTTCCACCCTCTTTTTTTCTTCCCCCAGTCCATAAACAGAAAAACATTGTTTTCACTGAGTTTAAAAACAGCAGATTCATAGGCGATTTTTTCACTTATATTACTTTCTTCAATACATACTGGTGTAGCTCCAGCCATACGAATTACTTCGCTTATATAGGTGTTACAACCCGGTTGATACCATCCATCTCCGAAATTATCCAACTTCAAAACGGATATATTCAAAGTTTCGTGATTTTGATATTTCAATGAGAAATCCTTTAATATCTTTTCTGCTTTTTGACCTGTATTTGTTATTGCGGAAATCATCGTCAAAAATTTTAATCTGCCCCTGGGTTGTGCCTCAAGGTATTCATCACACGCCATTATTGGAATTGTTAAAGATTTTAAATCTTCCAACTGATGCGAATTACAAATAATTAAATCCGGTTTAAGCTGAATGATTTTCTCAAGATTTAAATGAGCTCCTTCACCAACCGATTTAATACTTTTGGGTACCTTTTTCACCCTCTCTCTATTGAATAGACCAACTATGCTGTTCTCAGCATTAAGTACTTCAAAATAGGTATAAAATGGAGTAGCTAAAAGCACAACTCGTTTGTATTCTTTTTTTTCAATTTCAGAAACAACACGTCCATTTTTAGAATGTGTGGAAATTGTTTCTTCCGCTATCGAAAATAGCTGATTTGAAATTTCTTCCGAATTGGATTTTTCTTCTCCACAGGAAAGGTTAACCAGAGTAATGATTATCCCAATAAGATAAAGCCGATTACAAAACCATTTAAACATTATAATCCATAGGTTTTTTTCCAAACAGCAAATGCAATAAATTTAAACATTCTCTGATTTTCTGGAATGGTTACTTGATTAAAAAATTCATCATAATCTTTCATGAGAGCTCCGTAATTAAAATATTCCTCTAAATCGGGAGTGAAGTACTTTTTTAAATCGTCTTTAATGGCAAATATCCACTGATTATTCGGGGTTACATATCCCATCTTATCTTTTCGATTGTAGATAGCTTCGGGCAACAAATGCTCTGTTGCTTCTTTCAATAAATACTTTTTATTTCCCTTTTGAATTTTATAGCTTCCTGGAATATTAAAAACATATTCAATAAGGTTGATGTCGTCCGAAAACGGTACTCTTGCTTCTACACTGTGCCACATGCTGCATCTATCCTCACACTTTAAATACTGTTTCAATCGAGTATTATAAAATTGATGTTTTAATATTCCATTAAGAGATTTGGGTGGACGCTTACGAGATTTTTTGTAACCTAAATTACCGTGATTTTTCATCAAATCATCTGAAATGTATTGATGCTCTTTTTGTACTTTCTTAATAAGTCGTTTATAAATAACTGAGGGCATTTCTTTTATGCCGTAATTCTTTAAGTACTCTTTAGTAAAATACTGTATTCCAGTAGATAAAGAATCAAAACCTTTCAACTCCCGAACCAATCGAATGATATTACCCGAACGTAAATCGTCCATCCATTGATTAATGTGATATGGTAAATATCCTCCAAATAATTCGTCTCCACCCTGTCCATCTAAAACAACTTTAATTCCAGTTTCCTTTACCTTTTTCATTACTCGAAATTGGGCATAGGTACTTGTAGAAAATAAAGGTATGTCCTGAGCATAAATAAGCTCCTCTATATCTTTTAAAAGCTCCTCTGACTTTGGATAAATTAAATTTGATTGCGCTCCGATTTTTTGGTTGACTAAATTTGCAAACTTAGTTTCATCAAATTCAGGATCTTTTGACGAGGCCGTAAATGTATGCATATCTGTATTTCCCAAATCTGCCATTTGACAAACTATTGCAGAGCTATCGATACCCCCACTTAAGCATGCACCCACGGAAACATCAGAACGAAGCCTCAAGTCAATCGCTGATTTGAATAAATGCGAAATGTTTTCAATATATGTATTTTCCTTTTCGGAATTAATTGATTCTTTTCTTCTGTTAAATTTTAAATTATAAAACTGCTCCGTTTTTACTGTCCAGGTTTTGTAATTAAAAACAAGATTATATCCCGGTTCAAGCTCAACAATATTCTCAAACATTCCATTTGGTTCTTGTTCGAGGCTGGCAAAAGCCAAATAGTCAAAAGCTGCTTTCTTATTTATTTTCCTGGGAATTAATCCACTCATAACTATTGCTTTTTGCTCTGATGAAAAAGCAAAATTTTCCCGATCGATTGTATAATAAAACGGCTTTACTCCAAAGCGATCTCTCGATGAAAAAACTTCTTTCTTTTTGAGGTTATAAATGGAAAACGCCCACATTCCATTGAACTTTAAAACACATTCTTTTCCCCAATAAATGAAGGCTTTGAGAACAACTTCCGCATCTGTGCTGGATCTAAAGAAAACACCCAACTCTTTTAATTCCTGTCTTATCTCAAGATAGTTGTAAAGTTCTCCATTGTAAGTCAGCCAATAATTACCGGTTTCATCCGCTAAAGGTTCGTGTCCCAATGCCGATAAATCAATTATTGATAGTCTTTGATGTCCGAATACTCCGAATGTTTCGTTTGATTGTTCATTTATATATTCGAGGTAATTAATCCCATCTTCTCTCGTCACGGATTTCGGTGTGGCTTTAGGATACGCTTTTGCATCATCAAAAAGAACGATTCCTTCATCATCAGGTCCTCTGTGCTGAATTAAAGCGTTCATTCTGGAAGCTAATGAAATTAAATCAGTTCCAGGTTTACGAGAGAAAACGCCATTTATACCACACATCTATCCTTGTTTTATTTTAAAACATAAAATTGAAGTTGCAACAGCAACATTGAGTGAATCGGCCTTGCTATTAGGTGAAGAGGCTATCGTAATTTTAGTATGCTCTGTAGTTTCCCACAAATTTGACACACCATGCGATTCACTTCCCATTACTAATACCCCCGAGGACATACTCGAAACAGCATCAAGAGACTCTCCATTAAGGCAAGTCAAAAATATACGGACACCTTTTGGCTTTTCGCGTAAAAACGACTCAACAGTTTTAACAACAGGGATTTTTCGAGAAAAACTTCCCATCGTACTTTGAATAACTTTAGGATTGTAAAATTCAACGCACTCTTCCGAGCATACAACCTGGTCAATACCAAACCAATCTATGGTTCTGATTATTGTTCCTAAATTACCAGGATCAGATATTCCGTCCAAAAACAAAATAGTTTTATTCCAGTTTATTTGCTCAGAAAGTTTTTGACTTACAACAGCAATAGCCTCTTTATTAGACTTTAATCCACTTGCCTTCTCAATAGATAATTCATCTGCAATAGTAGGGTTTAATGCATTTAAATCGGGAGACTTTTTAAGTGCTGACTCTGAACAATAAATTTCTTTAATTTCAAAATCACTGTTCAATAAAGATAAAACCCCTTTTCTTCCCTCAACAACGAAAACATCAGATTGAATTCTATTTTTTTTTTGCTGAAGTGACTTAATGAACTTTATCTTATTTTTGGAAAGCATTTAGTTAACTTACAATTTGAAGCTAAATTAAAGATTCTAAACGGTATTTTTCTTGAAAGAAAAGCTTTTTAAATACATTCTTTTTCAACTCATAGCTCTTCTTTTGTTTGGATGCGCCAAACATCAGCTATCTACATTGCATTTAGGGCCTCATGAAAAACTGATAAGTAAAAATAAATTAGAAGTCAATTCAAAAATAGATATTGATAAAGAAGACCTGGCTTCATACATCCGACAAAAACCAAATCATGCTATTCTTTTCGGAACCTGGAAATTTGGTTTACAATGGAGAAACCTTTGGTACAGAGAAAAATCCGGCAAAAAGCGTCCTGCTGTTATTCTTGACTCAAGTTTAGTGAGAAGATCCGAAAATCAAATGACTTTATTTATGAAAAATGAGGGTTATTACAATGCTGAAGTCACAGCAGAGATTAAACCCATTTATTTCTTAGGTAATAAAAAATGGGAAACAAAAAAGGTGAAAATTTACTATACCGTAAATCCCAAAAATCCTCTTGTTATTGATAGTACAGATGTTAGTATAAAACAAAATGACATAAACAAACATTACAATGAAATATTAAATGAAAGTCATATTATTCAAAATACAATACTTAGAATTGAAGATCTTGAAGATGAACGAAATCGGATTACAGAACACTTAAACAACAATGGGTATTACAAATTTGCCGAAAACTTCATAAGTTTTGATATTGATTCCACCCGGGGATGCGACAGCGCGATTATTGTTACAAAAATAAAACAGCCCAAATCAGACTCTATTCATTATAAATACTACTTAAATAATATTTATGTAAACACAAGCTACGACCCTTACAGCAGTAACAATGAAACAACCGATACTATTCTTTATCAAGGAGTTTATATGATCAGCAAGGGTAAATCCCATTTTAAACCAAACCCTCTTTACCGAAGCTTATTCATACACCCCAATGAACTCTACGATCACAAAAAAGAGAGTTTAACTTTTCGACAGTTTGCAAACCTTCAAATGTTCAGCTTCATTAAAATTGAATTTAAGGAAGTTAAAAATGAAAACGGAGATAAGAAACTTGATGCTTATGTCCTTTTAAAACCCTCAAAAAGAATGTCTGTGTCTGGAGAACTTATGGGGATTTTTCGAGAGGGTTTTGGTGGTACGGCTCAGCTTTCATTCAATAAAAAGAATGCTTTTGGAAACTCGGAAATTCTGAATTTCACCTTCTATGGTGGTCTTGAAAACTTAAAGCAAGGTGATGAGGATGATTTCAACATTGTTTCAACCGTTGGGCCTAGATTATCACTCACATTTCCAAGGCTGTTTATGTTTCCAAAAATCACAAAAAGCATACGTAAAAGTTCTTTTCCGAAAACAACTTTTTCGGCATATTATAATTTTCAAGAGCGGATTGAATTCAAGCGATATCTTACAAATATTGGATTAACATATACCTGGAACGAGGGTAAATACAAAACACATACACTAAGTATACTGGATATGAACTTTGCTTTTATTACAAAAGACAGTAAAATTCTAACAACGTTATCCAGTCTTTCACCAGCTCAACGATTTAAGTTTGAGGACGCTATTTCGTCGGGAGTGAAATACAATTTTTTATTCAACAATCAAGGAAATAAAAAAATAAAAAACCCAACTTATTTCGTTGCTAAAAGTTGGCTTATCGGAACATCAGCTTTAGTAGCCAAAGCTTTTGGTTTTGAGGAGAGAAACCCTGGTAGCAACGCTATTACATTGGCTAAAATCCGATATGCAACATTTTTTAAGCTTCAAGGGGATTTAAGAAAGTTTTTAAACTTTACAAATGAGCAGCAAATCGCTCTTCGAACTTTTCTTGGTGCCGGGATTCCATTAGATAAGCATGGTGTAATTCCCTTTGATCAGTTATATTTTGTGGGAGGGGCGAATTCAATTAGAGGCTGGAGACAAAGAACATTGGGTCAAGGTTCATATTTACAACCTGACGATAATGTCGATAAATTAGGAGAAATAAAAATTGAGCTCAATGTAGAATATCGATTTCCCGTTACTTCCATTATAAAAGGAGCTCTATTTATTGACGCTGGTAACGTTTGGACGGAAAAACCCGATATCGATACAGAGATTTATGGACGTAAAAACTTTGATGTGAATAGATTCCATAAAGAATTCGCAGTTTCACCGGGTATTGGTGTTCGATTAGATTTTGACTTCTTTCTTTTCAGGGTCGATTTAGGTGTTCCTCTCAAACAAGCATACACACCATCAGTTTGGAACTTGGAAACAAATAAAACTCAACTTAATTTTGGTGTTGGATACCCTTTTTAAAAACGTTAAGTTCGTCTATTTTTCTCTTCAATCCATTTACTCATAAATTTTGTTGACCGAAGATTATTAAGTCTTAACATTTTTCCAATAATATTTTTTGAGCGATGCTTTGCTAAACCTGCCTTTAGACTAAACAATTTCTCCTTGAATTTTTGTTGATTTTCCTCTTTTGAAAATTCTGTAGATAAAACTCGAATGCCTATGGATTGTTTTTCTCTCCAAATTTCTTTTTTACTGTAAAGCAACACTGCTTTATTCGCTAACTCATTTGGGGAATCAGAGATAAACCCGGGCCAATTATCTCCCTGAGGCATTCCTTCGGAACCTATCTGAGTTGTCACTGAGGGGGTTCCCGTTCGCATAGCATCAATAAACTTACCCTTAAGTCCTGCTCCAAATCTTAATGGAGAAAGACAAACTCTTGCTTTGCTCATGACATTTTTCACATCATCGGCCCAGCCTTTAATTATAAAACCCTCCGTAAGGTTGGTAAGTTGTTCAATTTTTGATGTCGGATAACTTCCGTATATATGCATTTCAACATCGGGAAGTTTTTTACGGATAAGAGGCCAGACGTTATCTTTGAGGTAACGAATCCCATCAACATTAGGATCATGAAGGAAACTACCAACCGTAACCATATGGGCTCTTTCCTCATATTTTAAAATGTTTTTTTGATTGGGCACATCCTCCATAAAGGGTAGATAGAACAACAAATCTTCATATACTCCTTTCTCCTTCAAATACTCTATTTCGAATTTTGAAATAATTAACGAAAGGTCACACCTGTAAATACTGGCCAATTCTCTTAATTCCAATTCATCATTTTTTGAAGAAGGCTTACCTGAAACAGCAGATTTTCTTTTTCTTCTGAGTGAATGAAGGTCCTCTGTATTCAAGAGAGTAATCGCCTTTGGACAATAATCCTGAACACGCCAACCAAACTGTTCCTCCATCATAAATCGGTCGTAAATAACTACCTCCGGATTTAGTTTTTGAATAAAATCATTAAATGAACTGTTGTTTACCTCAATCGATAAAGTTGAGACATTAATTTTCTCTAAAGGGTATGAATGTTCTTTTTTAGAACATGGTGT
>PBEC01000002.1 GCA_002717515.1 Flavobacteriales bacterium | reverse complement strand
TTATTGAATGTAGATACTGCAGAAGTTGATTCATTTCCAGCAGTATGTTCAGACGCTCCAGCCTTTAATTTTACGTATTCATCCCGTACCACATCTGGAGGAGTTTGGAGTGGCCCCGGAATAGATGGAACAACGGGAGAATTTACTCCATTAACAGCAGGTCCTGGCATACATACGATAAAATACGAAACAGCAGGAACCTGTCCGGCTTCAGATTCCGTGCAAATAGTAGTAAAACCAAGAATAGGTGTAAGTATAGACAGTTTGTCATTGGCGTTTTGTGGGACAGCAAGTGCACAAACGGCAGTAGGTAATATACATTTAGGAGTAGGGAAATGGGAAAAGAGTATTACCTGGCCGAGCGACTGGGATGCAGGAACTACAATTCAGGATTCAGTACTGACGTTTGATCCGAACCTTGTAACGCCAAATACGGATTCTATATTTTACATGATTGATGAAAGTCCGTTTGTATGTGGAGACACCGCAACTTTGAGGATAGGTATTAGTTCGATGGAAGTAGCAGATATAGATAGCTTACCTGCTGTATGTTCAGGAGACGCTCCGTTTGATTTTACAGTAACAGGAACACAGGGTGGAGTCTGGAGTGGTATAGGCATCACCGATGGAGCACAAGGGACATTCGATCCAGCAACGGCAGGAGCAGGAGTTCACACGATACGTTATCAAACCCCCGGCGTATGTTTTGTATGGGATTCTTTAACCATAACAGTTATTTTACAAGAAGATTTAACGCTTACGGGTGACCAGACGTACTGCGGAAATGCTTTACCGGGTACTATTTCTGCGGATAAGAGTGGCGGAGAATTCCTTGTTGGTTGGGATTTAGCAGCCTTAACAATAGTAGATGATTCAACACGAACGTTTGATCCAAGTCTTGCGGGTGGAACAGGAATTGACTCAATAATGTATGGAATTTCTGGTCAGTGTGGAGATACCACAAGTTTAGTAATTACTATAGATACAGTAGACATCCCCGATATAGATGGAGCGAACGAATCGGCATTTTGTCAAACAGACGCAGCAGCTACAGTGAGCTTGATGTCCACAGCTACTCCAGGCGGAACCTGGCAGGATTTAGGAGGGGGAAACACAACCATAACTACAGCAGGATTATTTGACCCGAGTATCGGACAAGGAACCTATCAGGTAGAATATACCACCCCAGGTACTTGTTTTGCAAAAGACACTCATGAGATTTCGGTAGTAGGTCAAATCATAGTAGATATAGATGCTACTGCTCAGGATGTAGAATATTGTAACAATGCCGGTAATGTAGACTTAACGCCGTTTTTATCAGGTACTACGAGTTCTACAACAGGTGGTTGGCAAATCACACCGTATGTACCAGGAGGAGTTGTAAGCAACAATCAGTTGGTACCAGGCGCGTTAACTTCGGGAGTATATAGTTTAAAATATGCTTTAGGTAATGCCGGGAGTAACTGTAGAGACAGCGATTCCGTCTCGATTACGATACTACCGATATTAGACCCGACAATTACCCCACCAGGTGCTGATACGGTATGTATCTCATTGGGGAATGTACAATTTGTAAATACGGGAGATGCAGGAGGAGTATGGAGCATCAACAATGGAGGTACCATTGATGCATCGACAGGAGATATGACGTTAACCGGTGGAGGAACATATTCGATTACATACAGTTTAGGGAGCACATGCCCTGTTGATAGTACTGTAGAGATTGTAGTAGAAGAACCATCCGATCCCACCATAAGTGATCCGGGCAGTATGTGTGCTTATGATGGAGTATTAACAATGACAGCAGTTGATGCGGGCGGTGTATGGAGTGGTACAGGAGTCGTGAATACGAACCAGTTTGATCCGGGAGTGAATGGAAATGCAGGAGGAACAATAACGATAACGTATAGTTTTACTGGTATTTGTCCAATAGACGACACACAGGATTTTGTAATAACTCCTGTTCTTGACCCGACAATAGACAATGAGCCTTCCTCGGATGTTTGTGTAGCCGACCTTACCTATACCTTCACTACCAATGGAGATGCGGGAGGATCGTGGAGTTCAAGTAATGGAGGAGTAATAGATCCGGTTACTGGAGAGATGAATTTAGTTACCACAGCATCTTCAGGCGGAGGCACATTCAATGCCATATATACACATTCGGGATGTTTTATAGCCGATACGGTAAGTATAGAAATCACAACCCCTGGCAATCCATCTGTAACAGGTATGGGACCATTTTGTGAAAATCTACCTGTACAATCACAAGTGTCACTACCTCCTACCAGTGGAGGTACGTGGAGCAGTACACCGGTAGCAGGAGCGATTAATCCGACAACAGGAGTTTTTGATCCATCAATAGCGGGACCAGGCCCTCACTTGATTAGGTACGATCTGGCAGGTTCCTGTCCAATATACGATACGACAACAGTAATAGTAGAAGATTTACCGGACTGGGATCTTTACATTCCGAACTCGATAGGTTGTGAACCTTTGGAGACGAAAATGATAGTTGAATCACAGGGGAGTCCAGCGTTGACGACGAACTGGAGTTTATCTGATGGCTTTACATCAAGTGAGAATGGAGCAGATACGTTAACGCATACATTCTTAAACGATGGGAATTACAACATAGGTGTTTACGTTACGTTTGCGAACAGTTGTGAGGATACGCTTTTCCGTACCAATGCAATAACGGTAAACCCGGTTCCGAATGCTGATTTTGACTGGGGTCCTAAAAATACGACAGTACTGGATCCCTTCATACAGTTTGAAAATTTATCGACCGATGCGGATGATTACCTGTGGGATATGGGTAGAGTATCGAATAGGGAGACACCATCTCCAGCGACGAGTATTGATGTGAATCCTTTTGTAACGTATCCAGATCCGGACAGTTCGAGTTACTGGGTTACATTGATAGCGAACAACAGTGGATGTTCCGATACGATAGTTAAGCGGATTTGGATATTGGATAATTTTTCGGTTTATGTACCTAATGCATTTACACCTGATGGAGATGGATTGAATGATGTTTTTTATCCCAATGGAAAGAATCACGATAACATAGAGGGTTCTTCGGAGTATGAGTTTATGATTTTCAATCGCTGGGGAGACATGGTTTGGAGCAGTGGGATACCTTATGAGCCATGGGATGGAACGGAGTCGATTACCAACAACAATGTACAGCAGGATGTTTATGTATGGAAGTTGAAGGTTTGGGATAATGTTAACTCAAAACTTAAGGTCATGTATGGAAGAGTTTCCTTATTGCGATAATCATTCGTGACTATTGTACACAATTAGTTTCAAAATAAATATTTTTTCAAATATATATAGTGTTCATCCGATAATATTGTTGCTTCTTTTTATTTTTACAGAATGGGAAATAATAAGGCAGCAATTGCACTTTTTGGGATGTCGGGTATATTAATACTTTTTGCTACGTATACGTCATTACTTCCCGATATTATAGAATCAAGAGTAGAGATAGAAGTTAATACAACAAAATTTGAACTTATAAGTTATTTGTCTAAAGCAAAAGACTGGGAAGAATGGATGTTTACAGAGGAGGTTAAAAATTCAGAAAATTGGAAAACACAATCGGTAGGAAAATCCGAGGGCGAGGGGAGCGTATTGAAGTGGTTTAGTGAGACTATTGGTGATGGAGGACTCGAAATAAAAAAAATAGATTCTTCATTGGTTAAGTTTGAACGGATATCGGATAACAATTCATTTAGAGATAGATGTTATTTTTTTCTATCAAATACAAAAGAAGGTATTCTCCTTAAAATGTTGGACTCTTTAGATTTATCTACTAATTTTTTTGCTCGATATGAAGCGCAGGATGATTCTTATGTTAAAAAGATTAATTCAAGTAATCTTGAGGTCCTAAAAAGATTAAAGTACATACTGGAAAACAAGTAATGAAAAAAATAGGAAAACAAATAGAATACAGTCGTCCTAAAAAAGACGAATTAAAGGTTGAGATTTCACCAATCTTGCCGAAAACTAAAATGAATATATTGATTTTATGGGCGACTGCTTGGACATTTTGTGGTACAGTTGTGTTGGTTTCTTTATTTACTTACGGGTTTAATAGGGATGAATTAATAATGGTAATTATATTTTTACTTTTCTGGATGTATTTTGAATTTAAAATTGTTCATGCAATACGCTGGAATAAATCTGGAAAAGAAATAGTAGAATTGAAAAACGGTGAATTCACATATTATAAAATGATTAACGGCAGAGGTATACCAATAAAGTCATCGGTTTCAAAAATGCGACCCTTTCGATATGCTGAGGATACTGAGAAGGGTTTTTGGAGTGAAATAAATAAATCTCCTTGGATGGTGGGGGGAGAAGTAATTGAGTATGCTGTTGAAGAAAAAATAAAAAGGTTGGGTATGAAAATTCCAAGAAAAGAAGCCCAACAGTTAATCCTTTTGTTAAACAAAGCTTTCGGTTTCCATGCTTAATCAGCTTCATGTCCAAAATTTTGCGTTAATTCAGAATTTGAAACTTGAGTTAAAGCAAGGGTTAAATATTATANCCGGAGAAACAGGCGCAGGAAAGTCCATTTTACTTGATGCTCTTTCGTTATTATGTGGAAAGAGAGCCGATTTATCGATTATTAGAAAGGGAGAAAAAAAGTGTATTGTTGAAGCGGAGTTTTCATTATTAAACTATGATTTAGAAACTTTTTTCTCCAGAATTGACGTTGATTTTGAAGAGCCAACAATAATACGTAGAGAGATTTCTGCAACGGGTAAGTCAAGGTCATTTATAAACGATACACCAGTAAATCTATCTATTTTAAAAGATCTTGGCGAAAGAATAATAGATATTCATTCCCAACACTCCAACCTAATACTGTCAAAGCCTGATTTTGCATTTCATTTATTGGATAATTATGGTGGGAATGATGAGCTGAATCATGCATATAAAAATAAATTTCTTGAATATATAAAAAAGCAAAAGGATTTCAAGGAGTTGGAGTTTAAACAGCAACAAGAAAAATTGAATCTGGAATTTAATNAGTTTCAATTGAATGAGTTATCCACAATTACTTTAAAAGAAGGAGAGCAAGAGTCATTGGAACAAGAGTCTAACTTACTTAATAATGCCGAGGAAATTAAAGAAAACGGATTTGTTGTCGTAAATAATATTTCGAATAATAGTTCCTCTGTTCAAGAATTATTGCAAGCTTCGTTTAAAGCATTGGAAAAATTATCCAAATTTGATAAAAACTATAAAGAGTTGGAAGAACGTTTGTTTTCATGCTTGATAGAAGTAAAAGATATTTCAGATGAAGTTCAAAATAAGATAGATCAATTGAATCTGGATTTTTCTCGAATTCAAGAAATAAATGAAAAATTGGACTTTGTTTATGCTTTACAGAAAAAGTATAATGTTTCTTCTACCGAGCAACTGATTCAAAAAAGAGATGCATTACAGAAGCTAGTTAATTCAGTTGTGGGAGGAGATGAAATTTTAATTCATTTGGCAAAGGAAATCGAGGAATTAAAATTTTCTTTAATAGAAAAAGCAGAATTAGTTTCAAAACAAAGGCAAAAGGACGCGCCATCAGTATCAATAGAGATAATAAAAGATTTAAAATTAATGGGTATAATTCATCCTCAGTTGGAATTTAAGTTTTCGAGAACTGAATTGAATAAATATGGTATTGATCAAATTGACTCTCTTTTTTCTGCAAATAAAGGTAATCCACTTGGTAAGATAGATAAAAATGCAAGTGGTGGAGAGTTATCCCGATTAATGTTGAGTATTAAAAAAAATGTGGGCTCCAAAACTGCACTACCAAGTATTGTGTTTGATGAAATTGATACTGGAGTGTCTGGAGAAGTCGCAGGTCAAATGGGAAAACTTATGAGGGAAATGAGTGAAAATATGCAAGTTATAACAATTACACATTTGCCTCAAATTGCAGCACAAGGAGATGTTCATTATAAAGTGTTTAAATCAGAGGAAAATAATCAGGTGAGTTCGCAAATAAAACAATTAGATAATGAAGCAAGAATTGAAGAAATTGCTCAAATGCTGAGTGGGGTAAACGTTAGTAAATCTGCCAGAGAGAATGCTATGGAATTGTTGAGCCAGAAATGATTATATGTATTCAAAGAACTTATTCTCGGATAATTTTAACAACATCTCGATCCTTAATTATTTTTGTTAAAGTTAGTTTTCCTTTCTCGTCATATTTGAATATTTTACCATTTACAAGCAGACCGTCCTCAAATTCTCCAACTTTTGTAGTGTTTCCATTTTTGTCTTTGAATTCATGATAACCATTACCATCAAAAGGAGCGATGGGCTCACTGGGTTTTTTGAACTTTCTTATTTTTAATGCTAAACTGTCTTTTTCGCTAATGAGTGAATCGACTTGAAGTGAATCGACTTTATTCTTGATATCAAGCTTTGGTCCAGCTTTATACCTTTCAGTATTTGCTGTTCCATCCTCTTTATATTCCGCTAAATCATCTGTTTCATTTCCATTATTCCAGGTTCCAATTAAGCTTGGATTTCCGTTTTTATGAAAATATATTTGCTTCCCGTTTTTTACACCTCTATCGTCGTAATTGAAATGATTTTTAGGGTTTCCATTTTCGTAGTATTGTTTGTATTCACCCACCCATCTATTGTTTCTCCATGTGCCGGTTTCGCGAATTTTACCATTTTTGTAAAAAAAAGTTGCTTGTCCATCTGGTACCCCATTTTCATAATATAAAATGTGTTTTGGGTTTCCGTTTCTGTAATAAAAAATCCATTTGCCTTCTTTTTTATTATTTAAAAATGTTCCCTCTTCAATTTTTTGATTGGGTTTATATCCGGGTAATCGTTTTTGTTGGTTTGTAAAAATCCAATAACCTTGTTTTTGATTTTGCTCGTCTACTTTGTTTATAGAGTCGTTTTGAGAAATAGATGAACTACTTAGGAATAGTATAAATATTAGAAGTGTTATTTGATTAAATGATGTTTTCAAAGCTTTAAAAATACACGTTTTTTTTACTTTTTTTTGATGAAAATGTTTCACGATTTTATTCTTAAAACCATTCCGTCTCTGGTTATTTTATTCTCGTCCATAAGACGCCTGATTTCTGAAATTGTTTCTGTTCGAGGTAAATTAGATTTTTTCACCAATTGTGCCAAATCCAGTGGATTTGATTTTATTAGTTCAATAATATAGTTTTCATTGTGATTTGAATCTGAATTTCGAAGGCAATAATCGCAATTATTACAATCACTTTTTGGAGTTTCATCAAAGTAAAAAAGTGCAATATTAGTTCTGCATTTTTTATTCTCTACAGCAAATTTAATCATTGCGTTTAATTGACTTTTAGCTACCTCATATCTTGATTCAAGTATTTCTTTTGGTAAAATTAAATCTTTGGATGATAATCTATTAACTGCAAAAAATACTTGTGGCAAAAAGATTTTCTTTTTGTAGTCTACTACATTAGTTCTCTCTAAAATATCTAGGCCCTTTTGTATTTTTTTAATGGCAGTATTCATTACTTGGGCTATTTTTCCCTCGTTTATTTTTACATAATTATTAAAAATACCTGTGTAAGATCTCAGAACGACAGAGAGCAACTCAGATTGAAAGTCATTTTTTTTAAGTATTCCTTCAATTTCTTTTCTTTCTTGTAAAATTTTAAGTTTCGAACCAGTGTTTACATCTTCAGAAACAAAAACATATCCTGAAGTTTCCAATATTTTTATTGCGTAATGAACGGTTAGGGGATGTAAATTTAATTTTTTTGAAAATTTCTCAACTTCAATGGGTATTCCAACATTTTCTCCAGCACCAATTGCAATCTGTGCTTTATTTGCGAGACCTTGATATACAGTTCTTATTACTTTCCGCTTCGGGAAACGATAATTCATTAAGCTTTGAAGGTTATGAATATCGTTTTTATTGAAAAACAAGGCTGCTTTTGAAGGTTTTCCATCTCTACCTCCTCTACCTGCCTCCTGGCAGTATTCTTCCAGTGAATTTGGTAGTCCAAAATGAATTACAAATCGAACATCCGGTTTATCAATGCCCATTCCAAATGCATTTGTTGCGACGATAATTCGAGTAATGTCTTTTTTCCAGCGCTCCTCTATATTTTTACGGTCTTCGGGTGAAATTCCGGCATGATAATATTCACATGAAATTTTTTCCTTTTTCAACTCTTTAGAAAGTAGTTCACAAATTTTTCTACTTCGTATATAGATTATGCCTGATCCTTTTAAATGTTTTAGATAATGAATTATTGAAGGGATTTTATTTTCTGTATGATGACTTTCAAAAAAAATATTTGTTCTTTTAAAACTGGTTTTGATAACGTTTTGAAAGCGAAAATTCAATTGAAGTTGAATGTCGTTTTCAACTCTTTTTGTTGCGGTTGCTGTAACCGCTATTATAGTGGCATTAGGCGCCCACTCTCTGAGCTTTGCAACAGATCGATACGCCGGCCGAAAGTCATGTCCCCATTGAGATATACAGTGGGCTTCATCCACAGCAATGAAATTTATTTTCATACGTTTCAGTCGCTCTCTTATAAAAATGGAATTTAACCTCTCTGGACTCAGATATAAAAACTTGGTTTTTCCGTATATGCAAGCATCTAATACATAGTCCATCTTTTTTGGACTCATTCCGGTATATATATATTCTGCTTTAATTCCTTTTTTTAGCAATTGATTAACTTGGTCATTCATTAGAGCAATCAAAGGAGAAATAACAATACAAACTCCACTTTTACATAGAGCAGGAATTTGAAAACAGATTGATTTCCCGGCACCTGTTGGAAGAAGTGCTAAAACATCATTGTTTTGTATTGCTTCGTCAATTACTTTCTTTTGATCCGGTCGAAAAGATGTAAATCCCCAATACTTTTTTAATATGGACTCAGGGCTATTCATCTAGTAAGTTCAAAATAAAATTAATTCTGTTTTGTATTGAACCGAAAGGAACTTTAATGGGATTATAACCAGACTTTAAATATGCTTGTTCAATTTCATCATGAATAAAATTTGCTTCCTTAAAGCTTTCTCTTCTTTCATTGTCGTTTTTATAAATTTCTTTCCAAGGAGGTAAAATAAAAACTTTATTGTATCGATTAATGCGGTTGCTATCTATAAGTTTTTTAAATATTTTTTTATTCGCGTGATTTAAATATCCAATGATATCTGGAATACCTCTATCGTAAAGAGTTAAATTGGAATCAGCAGAATTAAAATCATTTAACTGTTCATTCAATACTAGTTTTGAAAAGCCCGATACGTCATCCCATGGCAATTTTTTAGTTCCCATATCGAGCTGCTGTTGGATGATTTTTCTAGCTACTTCAGAGAAAGTTACATAACCGAGTTTTTTGAATTCTTCTATCAAACTGGTTTTCCCTGTTGATGGCCCACCTGTTATAACCACTCTGTTCATCTCGTTAAAATTAGTAAAATAACACGATTTATGTTTTTTTAAGTAATTTCTAACAAACGAAATCACGCTTTTAAAATAAAAAAGTCACCGTGATAGGTGACTTTTAAAAACGTTTTATTTTTTGCAATTAGTCTCCATCATTATCTTGATATGTAATAAGTACACCAAATGCATCAGTCATGTCAACCTTTAAATATGCAACAAGTTCCTTTATTTTGAGGTAAAGTTCATCTGTAATTTCTTGTTGATTTGCGATAGCATCATTCATACTTCCATTCAAAAGATTGGCTTTTTCCTCGATTGTATTGAAGGTGTTTAAAATTAATTCATTTAAATCTTCTCCTCCTCTTTTTGTTCCCAATGCTTTTAAATAGTCGTCCATTCCAACCCCATCGTTACCTAATAAATCTTCACCTTTATATACTCTTTTAAGATTTTCAAGATGAGCCTTGAACAATGTTACACTGTAACCACTGTATAACGCTTCCGATTGTTCCGGTCTGGGGTCGTTTAGTGTAAACTTTCCAGCGGGTACACCAAGTTGACCGTTTTTTAAAACTTCTACGTTTTTAACAAATCCATTGATGAATAATGAAAACGGAGTCCCTTCTGATTTAGTTGTACTGCTTATAAACTTTGAATAAAAACCATCCGTATCGTTTTTCCAAAAATCGTATGCAGATTGAGATTTTGTTTTCATAAGCTCGATGTTACTCGAACAATATTCGCTTCCTTCTATTGAAACTCTATTCAATATTTCACTTTCTAATCCATCAAATAGTAAGTAATCTAAACCTGGAAATCCTTTCGCGTTAGCATAAGTCCCTGAATTTAAATCAAATGGATCAGATGAGTTGAGTATTGAATTTATTTTTTCAACATCAGTAGGGTACATATTTAATGTTCCCGATAAAGATGCTAAATTTGAGTTCCCGTAATTTACAAACGAACATGCCTGCCATGAAGCATAACTTTCTTTAAATTTATTTTGAAAGGCTAAAAGATTCTCTGGCGTGTCCGATGATTTGAAATCGTTGTGTGCAGATTCTAAAGCGATTGTTGATTCTTTCAAATCTTCAAATTGCGGTAAAATCAGATTATCTGCAGCATTATTTAATATTTCTTTGATGTCAAAATCATCAGCATTTTCATTTCCATTATTATTAACGCAGCTCCACGAAAGTGAAGCTGCGCTTATAATTGTAACTATATTTAATAATTTCATTGTTTAATGTGATTTACAGGTCACCTTTAACTGATTCTAAATTAGCTTTTGTAGCTAAAAGGTCTCTTGCAGCTAATATGTCTGCTTGAGTAACTGTCCAATAATTGTCACCAAGGGCAGCAAGTACTTCATCTACATCAGACTGACCTATTGAACCATCAACATTATACGTTAATGCATTAATAAAGGCGTAAGCTTCAGAAAGATAGTGAAGTCTGTTACCGTCATCAGCGAAGTTTGCATCAGCATCATTAAGATAATGTATTGCAGTTGAAGCAGCAGCTTTTTCCCATAGTTCTTTAATATCTGCAACTGCGGCATCCTGACCTGCTTTATCTTTAGCCGATATAGCTGCTCTTCCTCTTAAGAACGCATCCATTATATCGTTTGTTCCAACAACAGCATCTCTTTTGTTACAATATTTCCCCCAAAATAATAATCCATCTTGGTTAGTAGGAAAGTCGATTGGAACACCGAAATATCCAAACGCCTCATCAAAGTGGTGTTCTTTATCAGTTCCTTTACCAGGCTCAACGATTACATTATCAACCGCATCACCTATTTTCTCATCCGATAAATACTTAGATGTACCTTGATAGTAAAAACAAGACCCCATTAATCCTTTATCAATTAATTGAGCGTATTCTTTCCCTGTGGCATCTACAAGAATATGACCTGTACCTCTTGCAACTAAACCAGCTTGTCCATCAGCACCTCCTGCTTGTCCGGAATATTTAGCAATTGAATCAAATAGATTAACAATCTCACCTCTTGCAGTTTCGTATGTTTTACTGGATAGGTCTTTTCCTGAGGATCCGATAGTTCCTTCGAAAGGTGTATTCTCATTTTCATACATGTTGTTCATAACCTGAGCATCAAGGGTTACGCCTTCAGTGTGACCGGTTTTGATGTAGGAAGTAAGTGCAGTTAACATGTCCAAACGATCGGTTTGTCCTCCGTAAGAAACATTTTCGAAATTGTAAGTCGTTGGAACCGTGTACGATGTAGTTCCGTCTTCATCTACTGGGTCGTCTTTCTTACATCCCGTAAGAACTGCGATTGCCAAAACTGGTAGTATTAATTTTTTCATAATTGATAGTTTTATGGGGCCAAAACTAAATCCTAAGGCTTTTTATTCAAATACCCTTTTTTAGGTATTTCATTTGTTTTTATGATTATTTCATGGGCAACCCTACTGAAACAGTTTCGTTATATTTACAAAATGGTTAAGGGGTATGTGTTAAAGTTTAATTTGATTATTCTGTTTCTTGTTTTCGCTTGCCGTCAAGAGGACCCTCTTTACGATGAAGACAGAGTTGATACCGAATATTCTCAAGAGGCTTCTATGGCTAATCTATTTTATGCGAATATTTATCAGATTTGTCGTAATGAAGTTGAATATATTGAGTCGACAGATGCAATAAGTACGTATAAAACAGAAGAGCAAAGTTCTCATGATTCCTGTGCAACAATATCTTATTATTTGGATTCTTTGAATACATGTGTAACCCATTTGAATATTTTTTATAACGATACAAACTGTAGTTCAACTAGGAGAAAAAAGTACGGTAAACTCAAAGTATATCTTACGGGGAAATTAAATGAAACGGGTACTTTAATGACTATTATTCCCGAGGGATTTTTTATAAGTGGCAAAAAAATTGAAGGAACTATTCAAGTAAATAATGTTGGATTTAATGAAAATTATCAATATGAACTTGTAAAAGAAGTCATTGATGGTAAAATATGTATAAATTCAAACGAATATTTTTTATGGAACAGTACAAGTTCAATCTTTGTTGATTTTATTGAACAAGTCATGCTATTTGAAACGGAATCAAGAGCCGTCAACAGATATGGAAGAACTTATAGTGTTCAAACTCTTGAGCCTCTTTTAAGTCAATTTGGTTGCAAGTATTTTCAGCAAGGTGAATTAGAAATTGAATCAAATTGGGGTCTGTATCAAATTCTTGATTTCGGTGATGGATACTGCGACGACAAAGCCGATCTTTATCAAGAAATTAATAGTGTAGAGATTGATTTGAATTAGTTTCCTATTTTTCTATAGTTTGTACAATTCATTTCAAATTTTATTTGTTCTCCTTTCTTAAAGGGAACATCCCATTCTCCGCGGTATTTTATTTTGAGCGGCAAATATTCTCCAAAATCATAGTTTAGTTCAATAAACATCTTCATGTCAAAAGAGAACATTGGAGTAACATCTTTTAAGGAATAAGAACGAGCAATAATTTTCATTGTTCTTCTGTCATAAAAAGTTACCAGCCGTGTAATGGTCACTTGTTTGTCCGAAACATTTGGTTTCTTGACACATGAAAACTTGTAACAGGGTATACTGTCTTTAAAAAACGTTTTTTCGATTGTAAAATCGTAATATTTTGCCATTTTATCGTTAAAAATATCTAGTTTTTTACCAATGAAAGGAACTCCTTTCACTTTTGTTCCAGGAGAAAACATAAATGTCTTAAGTTTTTCGTAGTATTTATCTTTTGTCGACAGTCCTTGCATCTTTTTTTGAGTATAAGAGCTTTTTACACTGTTATCAACAGGAAACTCACCTGTTTTAAAAAAGACTTTATCATACATTTCGGCTGTAAAATACTTATGAGTTCCATTCTTTTTGTATACTTTACCATTTGTATTTTCCTCAGTTATTTTTATCCAGCCTTTTGAGCCATCACTAAAGTGATTAGCTTTACGGAAGAGATGTCCCACTTCATTCCATCTTTTATCGAAGATTTCAATTTTGTTTTCTGAAATATGGGGATACATTCTAAGGTTCTTAAAAGCCCTGTAGAAGCTTGTATCTGCTTTCGTCATCTTTATAAAATCTTGAATATCGAATCCTTTTTTATATTTAAGAGAAACGGTATCCACGAGCGCTGTATCATATATGTTTTGAGAAATAGAAGATTGACTCCAAACAAACAAAAAAGTTAAAATAGCTTTTCTTTTAATCCACTTAAGCATAAACCTAAGTTAGTGATTCAAATGGAAATATTTGGACTAAAGCATTAAGCACCTTGGAAAACTTGTTGATACTTTTTATATTTGTCAAATGACAACAAATAAAAATAACACTTGGTGGTGCCACTCTCTTTAGAATAAAGAAAGTGAACTGGATAGTATTATGAAAATATAAAAGCTTGCAGGTCACTGCAGGCTTTTTTTTGGTTGTTAAATCTGTTCGATTGCATTCGAGCACCAAAAATGTTTAAATGGAAAAAATTAAAATAAAGACGAGATACAAAACTATGCTGGCAGATACCATAACTCCAGTAAGTATCTACCTAAATATTCGTAATAAATACAAAAAAAGTTTTTTACTTGAAAGTTCAGATTATCATGGGAATGAAGACAGCTATTCTTTTATTTGTTTTAATCCCGTAGCATCTTTCAAGGTAGAAGATGAAAAGATTTTTACTGTATATCCAAACGGAGACTTCGAAACAAAATCAACCCAAGAACATGATGTTGTTGAGGAGTTGAATACATTTGCTGGACTTTTCGAAAGTGAGGAGCTGGGGTTTGACTTTGTTACCAATGGTTTGTTTGGTTTTACGAGTTTTGAGGGTGTACAACATTTTGAAGATATTGATTTTGATTATTTGGAAAAAGAGGGTAAAAAAGTTCCAGATATGCATTATATGGTTTTTCAAAATATCATATCCATTAATCATTTTAAAAACGAACTTTATTTATTTGAACATAGAACTGAAATTGGTACAGGAAGTGGTCCGGAATCTCTTGAAAAATTAGAAGAACTTGTCAAGTCTCCTAATGTATCAAAAAATACCTTTCAAAGAGAGGGTGAGGAACTCAGCAATTGTACAAACGAGGAGTTTCTAAAAATGGTTCAAAGCGCTAAAAAGCATTGTAAAAGAGGGGATGTTTTCCAGCTTGTTTTATCGAGAGAGTTTTCACAGAAATTTCAAGGCGATGAGTTTACCCTCTACAGAGCATTACGATCAATTAACCCCTCACCATACCTGTTTTATTTTGATTTTGAAAAGTTTAGAATTTTTGGTTCTTCTCCAGAAGCTCAAATCGTTATAAAGAATAGAAAAGCCACTATTTATCCAATTGCTGGTACATTCAGACGAACAGGTGACGATGTTAAAGACGCGGAACTTGCTAAAAAATTACTGGATGATCCAAAGGAAAACGCAGAACATGTAATGCTGGTTGACTTAGCAAGGAATGATTTAAGTAGAGATTCCAAAGGGGTTTCTGTTGAAGCTTACCGAGAAATTCAGTTTTATTCTCACGTAATTCATTTGGTATCAAAAGTTACTGGAGACTTACTTCCCGACAAAAATTCAATTCGCCTGGTAGCCGACACATTTCCAGCGGGAACATTATCTGGAGCCCCGAAGCATATGGCTCTTCAATTAATTAATAAATATGAAAAAAATCAAAGAGGTATTTATGGTGGATGTATCGGTTTTTTAGGGTTTAACGGAGACTTCAATCATGCTATAATAATTCGTTCATTTCTAAGTAAAAATAATAATTTGTATTACCAAGCAGGTGCAGGTATAGTTATGAAATCTGATGATGAAAGTGAACGGCAAGAGGTGTTTAATAAACTGGCCGCATTGCATAAGGCAATTGAATTGGCAGAGCAACTGTAAATTATATTTTTTTAGTATTAAAAGAGCAAATAGAACAAGAAAAAAAAAATTAAAATGAAAATATTAGTACTAGATAACTATGATTCCTTCGTGTACAATTTAGTTCACTACATCAAACAGCTGGGCTATAATGATGTTGATGTTTACAGAAACGATAAAATTTCGATAGAAAATGTAAGCAAATACGATAAGATTTTATTGTCTCCAGGTCCAGGCATACCTGATGAAGCAGGTATTATGATTGATTTAATTCGAATGTATGCAGAATCCAAAAGTATTTTAGGAGTTTGTTTAGGGCATCAAGCTATTGCTGAAGCTTTTGGTTGTAAATTAGAAAACATGGATGAAGTACTTCATGGAGTTGGAAATAAAATGAAAGTTATAAGTGAAGATGCACTTTATGAAGGCGTTCCCAATGAATTCGAAGTTGGTAGGTATCATTCTTGGCAGGTAAAAAAAGATACACTTGGAGACGCATTTCATTTAACAGGTATTGATGAAAGTGGAAATGTAATGAGTATGCGTCATAACTCTTTTGATGTTGTTGGTGTTCAGTACCACCCTGAGTCAATACTTACAGAACACGGACTTAAAATAGTTGAAAATTGGCTAAAAAACTAACTAATAAATATTACCAATTGATGGTATAAAATTTAACATATAAAATGAAAACAGTACTCAAAGAACTTTTTAAGGGAAAACGCTTAAGTTTTCAAGAATCAAAAGATGCTTTGTTAGAGGTTGGAAAAGGAAACATAAACAACTCTTTAATATCCTCTTTTTTGACCGTTTTTATGATGAGAAATATTGAAGGTGAAGAATTAGAAGGTTTTAGAGCTGCGATGTTGGAGCTTTGTAATCCTGTGAATTTAGGAGAAATTAAAACCATCGATATGTGCGGAACTGGAGGCGATGGAAAAAATACCTTTAATGTTTCAACAACTTCATCATTTGTTGTTGCTGCCTCAGGAATAAAAGTTGCTAAACATGGAAACTATGGAGTTTCTTCAGGAGTAGGGTCATCCAATGTTATTGAACACCTGGGTTACCATTTTAAAGGGGATGAAAAGACTTTGAAATCAGAGATTCAGAATTCTGGAATTACTTTTTTTCACGCACCATTGTTTCATCCTGCAATGCGATTTGTTGGGCCAGTAAGAAAGGAGTTGGGTTTGAAAACCTTTTTCAATATGATTGGTCCTTTAGTAAATCCTTCAAAACCGAACTATCAGTTAACCGGAGTTTATGATCCCTCTATTTTACCACTATACAATCACGTTTTAAGTAATAATTTGGAACGATATGCTATTTTACATTCTGAGGATGTATATGACGAGATATCTCTAACCAGTGATTTTTATATTTATAGTCACAATGGAGTTGAAAAGCTTTCACCTTCTGATTTAAGATTAAGCAAACTTAAACCGGAAGAAATTGGAGGTGGAGATTCTGTTGATTATGCAGCTCGGGTACTCACTAATGTGCTCTCTGGAAAAGGAACGAAAGCACAACAGGAGGTTGTGGCCGCCAATGCAGGAGTTGCTATTTCGGTTGCTAAAGACGTTAAATTGCATGAAGGAGTAGAGGAGGCATTAGATATTATAAATGAAGGAAAAGCTATTGATGTTTTACATCGATTAATTAAATAGAGTTGGAATTAATTTTAATATGACAATACTTGATCAAATAAATGCGAATAAAAGGAAGGAAATAGAAGCTTCAAAAAAATTAGTTTCCATTTCTGAATTAGAAGGTTCTGTTTTTTTTCACAGGAAATGTACTTCTCTTAAGGAGGCAATTTTGAAAAATTCAGGAATAATTGCAGAATTCAAACGAAAATCGCCTTCTAAGGGAATTATTAATGATATTGTTAAACCCTCAGAGGTGGCAAAGGGTTACTCAGATGCCGGTGTTTCGGCAATCAGCTGTTTAACTGATACGGATTATTTTGGAGGAACATTTCAAGATTTAATGGATGCCAGAAACGTTGTCGATATTCCTGTTCTTCGTAAAGATTTCATGCTGGACGAATATCAATTGATTGAGGCAAAATCAATTGGTGCAGATGTAATTTTACTAATTGCCTCTAGTTTATCAATTAAAGAAACGCATCAACTTTCCAAATCAGCAAAAGATCTAGGTTTAAATGTGTTGTTAGAAATTCATGACAATGATGAATTAGATCATATCAATGAGTATTGTGATGCAGTTGGTGTTAATAATCGTAATTTAAAAACGTTTGAAGTAAATATTGATGTCTCTAAAAGATTATCCAATCAGATTCCCGATGACTTTATAAAGGTTTCTGAAAGTGGGATATCCAGTATAGATGCTATTCAAGAATTAAAAACCTATGGCTTTACAGGTTTTTTAATTGGTGAAAATTTTATGAAAACAGAAAACCCCGGTAAAGCGTGCAAGGATTTTATAAAAAATTTAGGTGGACAGTAAAAATTTGAAAATAAAGGTTTGTGGAATGAAACATCAGAGTAATGTTGATGAAATAATTCCCTTAGGTCTAGATTTTATAGGCAATATTTTTTTTGAAGATTCGCCTCGAAATATAAATTCTTACGTCTCAACTACAACAAAGAAAGTAGGTGTTTTTGTTAAGGAGTCAATTTCAATTATACGTAAAAAAATAAAAAAACACAGTTTAGATGTTGTTCAACTGCATGGAGGTGAATCCAATGAATTTTGCAAAACTATTAAGGATATGGGTGTTGAGGTTTGGAAAGTAATTTCTATTGAAAGTTATCATGATATTTCAATCTTAAAAGATTTCCCTGATGCAGACTTGTTTTTATTCGATACCAAAACAGTAAAACATGGAGGAGCAGGTAAAAAGTTTGATTGGAAACTTCTCGGAAAGATCGATAAAGAAACAACAAAGCAGTACTTTTTGGCTGGTGGAATAGGACCAAATGACGCCGAAGAAATTAAAGAACTAAAATTACAAAACTTAATTGGCTTAGATTTAAACAGTAAATTTGAAATTAGCCCAGGTATCAAAAACCCTGAGTCACTTAAAGTTTTTTTAAAGCAATTAAGAAGTTAAGGAATAGAAGAGTTAAAGTAATGAGTTATAATGTTGACAAAAAAGGATATTATGGACAATTTGGAGGGGCTTATATCCCTGAAATGTTGTACCCTAATGTTGAGGAATTAAGAAAAAGTTATTTAGAAATATCTGAAGATTCTGAATTTAAGAAAGAGTTTGATTATTTACTTAAGCATTACGTAGGTAGGCCTTCACCTTTGTATTTCGCAAAGCGCTTATCAGAAAAATATGGTGCAAAAATATACCTGAAGCGAGAGGATTTAAATCACACAGGAGCTCATAAAATAAACAATACTATCGGTCAAATTCTTCTGGCTCAACGATTAGGAAAAAAGAGAATTATTGCTGAGACAGGGGCAGGACAACATGGAGTTGCCACAGCAACAGTTTGTGCATTGATGGGAATGGAGTGCATAGTATACATGGGGGCTGTGGATATTGAACGTCAACAACCTAATGTTAAGCGGATGCAAATGTTGGGAGCTAAAGTTGTAGCCGCTGAATCGGGTAGTAAAACCTTAAAAGATGCAACAAATGAAGCTATTCGTGATTGGATTAATAACCCAACGGACACACATTATATAATTGGATCTGTTGTTGGTCCTCATCCATATCCCGATATGGTTGCACGTTTTCAAAGTGTCATTTCTGAGGAAATAAAATGGCAGCTCATGGAACATGAAGGAAGAGATTATCCGGATAAAGTTATTGCATGTGTTGGTGGTGGGAGTAATGCAGCTGGTGCATTTTATCATTTTTTGGACAATGAAAATGTGGAGTTAATAGCTGCTGAACCTGCTGGACTTGGTATAAATTCTGGTAAAACTGCAGCAACAACTAAAAAGGGAAAACCAGGGGTTTTACATGCTGCTAAAACACTGTTAATGCAAACAGAGGATGGTCAAGTAGTAGAGCCCTATTCGATTTCTGCTGGTTTGGATTATCCTGGAATTGGACCAATGCATGCTCACTTATTTGATTCAGGAAGAGGTAATTTTGAGTACGTGACAGATGAAGATGCTTTAAAAGCATGTTTTGAAGTTTCGAAATTAGAGGGGATTATTCCCGCATTGGAAACAGCCCATGCATTTGCAGTTTTAAAAAACCTGGAATTAAAAAAAGAAGACGTTGTTGTGATTAATCTTTCAGGCAGAGGAGATAAAGATCTAGGCACCTTGATGAAGTACATTTGAATTACAAATTATGGAAAGAATTAAAAAGGCATTTGAGGAAAAATCAGAAGGGATACTCTCAATTTTTATTACTGCTGGTTATCCGAACTTAAATGATACCATTGAAGTTTTAAAAGAGTTAGAGGCCAATGGAGTGGATATGATTGAGTTGGGAATACCGTTTTCGGACCCGATGGCAGATGGACCTATTATACAGAAGGCAAGTGAGGTGGCCATTGATAATGGTATGACATTAAAACTCCTTTTCGAACAACTCAAAGATTTAAGGCAACACGTATCAATACCTGTATTATTAATGGGATACTTGAACCCTGTCATGCAATATGGCTATGAAGAATTTTGTCAAAGTTGCCAAGAAGTTGGTATTGATGGTATAATTCTTCCTGATTTACCATTATATGAGTATGAAGAAGAGTACAAAGAACTTTTTGAGTCTCATGGTTTAGCAAATGTGTTTTTAGTTACTCCTGAGACGTCTTCAGAAAGAATTCAAAAATTAGATGGATTAAGTAATGGATTCCTTTATTTGGTCTCAAGTTCTTCAACTACAGGTAAAAAAGATGGAATTGACGGGACAGCAGAGTATTTTCAGCGTGTTCAAAATATGACATTGAAATCGCCGACATTAATCGGTTTTAATATAAAGGACTCTAAATCGTATCAAGTAGCTTGTAAATATTCAAAAGGAGCTATAATTGGGAGTGCTTTTATAAAAGCCTTGAATGGTAGTGAAAATATAAAAGAATCAGTTAATAATTTCATCAAAATTATTCGTTAGATAAATAATGAGGATTTTAACTCTTTTATTTTTTTTCTTTAACCTTTCTTTTTGTAAGTGCCAAGACTCTACTTTACATGAATCAAAAACTATTTTACCTAGAGTTGGGATCTCGTTTCAAAAAAACTTTCTTTATGAAGTTGGAATAGATTATAACTATAATTTTGTGTCATTTACATTAGATACAAACTTTATTGAAGATGGCACAAGGAAGACAGACTCAATAGTTTATCCTCTTTTAATAATTGGGAGTCTTTCATATTATTGTTCTTATGAAGCTCCATTAAAACAAAATATAAACCTTCATTTGTTTAAAATTGGTTGCGATTTAAGTAATTATAGACCAAGCCAACATGCTTTTGGTATTGAACTTAATTACATAAAAAATAAAGATGATTACACTTTTGGCGTTACTCCAAAGTTTGGAATGGAATTTTTAGTTTTCAATTTTTACTATGGTTATAGAATATATGGAAAAAATACTTTCAAAGATTATTTAAAAAGTCATCAGTTTTCTATAACATTCAAATTAGCACCTAAATACTGGAAAAATAAGATTGTTGCTTCTCAAAAGAAAAATGAGATTTTTAGACTTCTAAGAGCAGAAAGCCAAATTAAAGAGAATCAGAGAGATTAGTTTTTGCAACATTTATTAGTATTGTGTTTTGGGAGAATACTAATTAAAGTTTATTTTTTTGTAAACATCTGGGTAGAAATTGAGTAAACGACATATGATTAAGAGTGGTTTCTCGGGTAAATTTTTCTCTAATCTTGTACTTTTAGGTACAGGTTTCTACTTAGTTTTTTCCATTTATTATTTAACTTCCAGTTTTTATAAAAGGCTTGAAATAGCTAAGGAGTCTGCTTTTTCAAAACTCGAAAACATTACAAGAAACTTGTCTTTTTTTGTTGATGGCGATGATTATCAACAATTGATGCAATCTCACCCTGAAAAGAACGATATAACCGAAAATACGGATAATGTTTTTTATACAAAACTACACGATATACTCGCATACACAAAGGATTACAATGATCTTCCAACAGATATTTACACATGGGTTGTAGATACATCTTCAACGGGCGAATTGAATGTCGAATTTGGAGTTACAAGCGCCGATAAACCGAATTTTAGACACGAATGGAAAAGCTTTCCTCAGGACTTGCTATTCTTTATTCACAATGGGGGTAGATTAAAAAAATATAAAAATAAAAACGAACAATGGATAAGTTATTTTTCACCAATATTTAACTCAAAAGGTGAGCCTGTTGGGGCTATCCAAGCCGATATTTCATACGATGGTTTTGTTGCTGATATTCGAATGGAGGGGCTAAAAAGCGCCGGACTGGTTCTTCTTCCCGTGTTATTGTTTTTAGTAGTCTTGTTATGGTTGACAGGTAGGCTTCATAAAAAACAACAAGCCTTGTTGGAAACTAAAGTATTAGAAGAGAAATATCGAGAAATACTTGATGTTTCTAAAGACTTTATTTTTCTAATAACCAAAAAAGGGATTATAACTTACGCAAATAAAATATTGAGAGAGTGTTTTGATAAAGATATTATTGGAGAATCTATTGTTTCAGTTGTTTCTCCATCTCATCAACAAAATCTCAGAAAAATCATTGATACAAGCCCTCAAAAAAATGTTATTGAGGTATATGTTAATTTAGGTAAAAAGGGGGACTTATGGATGGAAATGATTTTTGTTCCCATATTGCTTGAAGGGAGTTTAGAACCCGGCTACCAAGTTTCGGGCAGAGATGTGACAGAAAACAGAAAATTAAAAATAAATATTGAAAAAGAAAAAGTTAAAGCTCTTGAGTCTTTAAAATCTAAAGAGAATTTTTTTGCTACTATGAGTCATGAGATAAGAACTCCTTTAAATGCAATTATCGGAATGGAAAATTTAATTGAAAAAGAGCATTTGCAAGAAAAAGAAAGAGGATACTTATCGAATATAAAATTTTCTGCAAAAAGTTTACTTCAAATTATAAATGACATCCTTGATTTTTCCAAAATTGAAGCAGGTAAGTTAACTTTTGAAAAATTTCACTTTCAAATAAAAGAAATTTCAGAAACAGCACTAAGAACCTTTGATTTTAAATTCGAGGAGAAAGGAGTTGGTTTCAAGATTGATATTGATAAAAAAACCTTATCAACAGTTATTGTTAGTGATTTACTCAGAATTAATCAGGTTGTTTTGAATTTTGTTAGCAACGCACTTAAATTTACAACAGATGGTGAAGTAGTGTTGAGTGCAAAAATTAACCAGATAGAGAATGTTAACTGGTTGGAAGTAAAGATTTCTGATACTGGAATTGGTATTGAAAAAGAAAAGCAATCTATGCTTTTTGAGAGTTTTAATCAAGTTAATGATGATGTAACTCGAAAGTTCGGGGGGACGGGATTAGGCCTTTTTATTTGTGAAAAAATAGTCAATTTACAAGGGGGGCAGATTTCGTTTTCAAGTGAATTTGGAAGAGGAAGTAGTTTCGGGTTTAAAATTCCAGTAGAAATCGGAAGTAAAGAAAACTTAGAACGAAGTGAAGAGAAAGAAATTACAAAATTTGATCAAAAAGGCCTGAAAATATTAATAGCAGAGGACAACCCAATAAATCTTGTATATATAACGGGTGTTTTGGAGAAATATGATTTTCGTTTTAAGACGGCGAAAAATGGCAAAGAAGCTGTTGATTTATTGAGAAAAAGTTCAGATTATAATGCCGTTTTTATGGATTTACAAATGCCTGAACTTGACGGATATGAAGCCACTAAAATTATTCGAGAAAATCTAAAATTGGATTTGCCTATAATAGCATTAACTGCAAATGCTTTTCCCGAGGACAAAAGAAAAGTTATAAAATCGGGAATGAATGGGTTCATTAGTAAGCCTTTCGAGCCCAAAGATTTGTTTAAAGAATTGAAAAGAGTTTTAGATTTAGATTCAACTTCAGTTGAAGAGGTAACAATAGAAATCAATGAACAAAATGAGGCTGATTTATCACAAAACAATCATGGAGAAAGTAAAAATAACCAACCAGAATCAAATTCCTACTACTCCTTAAAACAAATAGAGCAATTGAGTGCTGGAAATAACGATTTCTTTGATAATATGATTCAAGTTTTTCTTCAAGAAACACCCCTTCAAATAAAGCAAATGCAGGAATTACTGAAGGACAATGATTACTATAAAGTTGGTCGCTTGGCACATAAAATGAAACCTACAATCGATATGTTTGAGATGACCGATTTAAAAACTTTAATAAGAGAATTGGAAAGTGAATCAAAAAATGATGTTATTGAACCTTTGAGTATTTCACAAAAAGTTGACTTTACAGTACAAAGGCTAAATTTGATTGTTGAGGATATTCAAGCTCGATTCGGTTAGACACTTAAGGTTTTTTTTTGATTTTTTTTTCCAAAGCCTGCATTTCATCACGGTATTGAGCAGCAGATATAAAATCTAATTCTTTCGCCGCTTTTTCCATTTTTCTTTTGGCTTGTTTAATGGCTTTTTCCAATTGATTCTTCGACATATAATTAACAACTGGGTCTGCTGCCAATCCTTCTTCAACTAGAGAAGAACTGTAGGTTTTGGGTGTTTTTCCTCTCACAGAGTCTACTACAGAGGTTTGTTTTAGAATTTCTTCTTTTGATTTAGCTAAAGATTTGGGAGATAATCCATTTATTTTATTGTAATTCATTTGAATTTTTCTTCGACGTTTTGTTTCCTCAATGGTTTTTTTCATAGAATCGGTAATTTTATCTGCGTACATAATGACTAAACCATCAATGTTTCTTGCAGCTCTTCCTGCCGTTTGTGTTAATGATTTTTCAGATCTTAAAAACCCTTCTTTATCAGCATCTAGAATCGCTACCAGAGAAACTTCAGGTAGGTCTAATCCTTCACGTAAAAGATTTACACCAACTAATACGTCAATCTCTCCCAATCGAAGTGAACGTAAAATTTCAACCCGCTCCAGGGTATCTATTTCAGAATGGATGTATTTACATTTTATATTTAAATTCACAATAAATTTTGAAAGTTCTTCAGCCATTCTTTTTGTTAGCGTCGTACACAAAATGCGTTCGTTTTTTTGAACACGATTGTCAATTTCTTCCAGTAAATCGTCAATTTGATTTTTTGTTGGACGAACTTCAATTTTTGGGTCTAATAAGCCTGTAGGTCGTATTATTTGTTCGATAATTACACCTTCTGAAGCTTCGAGTTCGTAATCTGCAGGAGTCGCTGAAACATATAATGTTTGATTTTGAAGAGCTTGAAATTCATCGTATTGTAAAGGGCGATTGTCCAAAGCCGCAGGGAGACGAAATCCATATTCGACTAAATTAATTTTGCGAGATCGGTCTCCTCCATACATCGCTTTAATTTGGGGCCTTGTCACATGGCTTTCATCAATCATCATAATGTAGTCTTCAGGAAAATAATCCAATAAGCAATAGGGACGGGTTCCAGGAGCTCTTCCATCAAGATACCTCGAATAATTTTCAATCCCAGAGCAGTAGCCCAACTCTCGCATCATTTCCATGTCGTACTCTGTTCTTTCCAAAAGTCTTTTTGCTTCAAGCTCTTTTCCTTCTGATTTAAAAAACTCAACTTGCTTTATCAAGTCGTCTTGTATATTTATAATAGCCTTTTGTAAACTTCCAGGACTGGTTACAAAAAGATTTGCTGGATAAATTTTTATCTCATTAGTAGATTGAATGTGCTGATTAGTTTGTGGTTCAATTTGCTCTATTGATTCAATTTCGTCGCCCCAAAATGAAATACGATAAGCAAAATCTAAATAACCAGGATATACATCAACTGTATCTCCTTTTACTCTGAATGTACCTCGTTCGAATTCCATATCGTTTCTGGAATAAAGAGCAGTCACCAGTTTTTTTAAAAATTGAGTTCTACTGATTTTTGTACCAGTATTTATACTGAGAGAGTTATCATAAAAATCAGTTGGATTTCCCATTCCATAAATGCATGAAACGGAAGAAACAACAATTACATCATTTCGTCCCGACAAAAGAGCTGTAGTCGCAGATAACCGCAATTTTTCAATTTCGTCGTTGATGGATAAATCTTTTTCGATATAAGTTCCAGTTACAGGTAGAAATGCTTCCGGCTGATAATAGTCATAATAAGAAACAAAATACTCAACAGCATTATTAGGGAAGAACTTTTTGAATTCTCCATAAAGTTGAGCTGCAAGTGTTTTATTGTGGGATAAAATTAGTGTTGGTCGATTCAGCTCGTTTATAACATTAGCCATGGTAAAGGTTTTTCCCGAGCCAGTTACACCTTGTAGAGTTTGGGCTTGAACACCTGAGTTAAAGCCATTAACAATTTCAGATATAGCCTTAGGTTGGTCTCCTGTAGGTTTAAATTCCGATACCAGTTCAAAATTCATAGCTTAAAAATAAAAAAAGCCACTCAACTGAGTGGCTTTAAAAGAAGTTTCGATAAAACTTTATCCTAAATAAGCCCTTAATAACTTACTTCTTGAATTGTGTTTTAATCTTTTAATTGCTTTTTCTTTGATTTGACGAACTCTTTCTCGTGTTAAATCAAATTTAGAACCAATTTCTTCTAATGAAATTTCTCTGTTTCCATCAATTCCATAAAATAACTTTAATACTTCAGCTTCTCTTTCTGTAAGAGTAGCTAAAGATCTTTTTATCTCTCTGTTTAAAGATTCTTTCAATAAACCGTTATCAGCATCAGGAGAATCATTATTCACCATAACATCAAGTAGTCCATGGTCTTCTCCTTCAGCGAATGGAGCATCCACAGATACGTGCCGACTGTTCATGTTCATTACATTTGAAACTTCATTTTCCGAGATGTCTAAAAATTCAGAAATTTCTTTTGCATTAGGCTCTCTTTCCAGCTGTTGTTCCAGCTGCGAGGTACCTTTGTTGATTTTACTAATTGCTCCAATCTTATTCAATGGGAGCCTCACCATTCTCGACTGTTCGGAAATGGCCTGGATAATCGACTGACGAATCCACCAAACTGCATAAGAGATAAACTTAAATCCTCTTGTTTCGTCAAAACGTTTTGCTGCTTTAATTAATCCCAGGTTACCTTCATTGATTAAATCAGGAAGTGTAAGTCCTTGGCCTTGGTACTGTTTTGCAACGGAAACAACGAATCTTAAGTTTGCTTTTGTTAGTCTTTCAAGGGAAACTTGATCGCCTGCCTTGATTTTTTTTGCTAACTCTACCTCTTCTTCAGCTGTGATTAAATCTTCTTTACCGATTTCTTGTAAGTACTTGTCTAAAGTAATGCTGTCTCTCTTAGTGATCGACTGGGTAATTTTCAGCTGTCTCATAGACTATATAATAACGCGATTTTGTGACGCACAAAGATACCGCTTTTTAATTGCTATGTCCAGTTTTTTTGTTGTAAATAAAGTTAAATTTATTCATCTTGGTTTATTTTATTGAAAAACAGTGTGTTATGTTTTTTATTGAGGTGAATATATTGCTTTTATTTTGTGAAAAGAGTAATATGTATTTGTTGAATTTTATTAATTTTGATTAGTTATGCTTCGAAACTTTACACTTTTACTGGTTTTTGTTTCAACATTGGGTTGCACAAACCTTGATGAACGTCATGTTTTCAATTACAAAATTGAGGGTTCAGCAGATCATGTAGATGATGTTTATGTAATAATGGGACCTGGTTTAGAGTGGAGAGCAAATCAAAAAATTGAACTTCCACTTGACATCAGTCATGATATTTATGGAACAGAGTTGGACTATTTGCTTGAAGCTACTCACTCGGATAGTACTGCCGATGTAACGTTAAAAGTATATATCGACGGAGAGCTCATTGAAGAAGATAGTGTTTTTGTTTATGATTCTTTGAGTCTAACCAATCGGATTAGAATTTCTGGAGTTTTTGTAGATTAAGATATATTTTTAAAATTCATCGAAATGGGTTTTGTTCATAATTAATGAAAAATCATAAATCATGGGTAGAATATTGGGGTTAGATTATGGTTCAAAAAGAGTTGGAATTGCTGAAACAGATGACTTAAAAATCATTGCTTCTCCATTAACAACTGTTCACAGTAAGGATGTCATAAAATACATTAATGAATATGCTGCGAAATTTGATCTTGAAGCAGTAGTTGTCGGGATGCCAAAAAGTTTAAATTCAAAAGATACCGATGCCACCCATTTGGTTCAGCAATTTGTGAACCTTTTACGAAAAAAAATTTCCCCAATTCAAATAATTTTAGAGGATGAGAGATTTACCAGCAAAATTGCATCACAGACAATGATAATGGGTGGAGTTAAAAAAAGTAAAAGGCGAGAAAAAGGTAATCTGGACATGGTAAGTGCCTCAATTATCCTTCAATCTTATTTGGACAGAAAAGCTAAAGGTTTTTAAAGTTTTTCGAACCACTAAAAAAGAATACTTTTGTAACATGATTTTACCGATAGTAGCATTTGGAGATCCCGTATTAAGAAAAAAAGGAGAAGATATTTCTAAAGAGTATTCTGAACTTAAAACACTCATAAATAATATGTGGGAAACTATGTATGGAGCAGAAGGTGTTGGTTTGGCTGCACCACAAATAGGTAAATCAATTAAACTATTCCTGGTCGACGCATCTCCATTTGCAGATGAAGAGCCGGAACTTGAGGGTTTTAAAAAGGTTTTTATAAATCCTGAAATTCTTGAAGAATCAGGAGAGGAGTGGCAGTTTAAGGAAGGGTGTCTAAGTATTCCCGGAATTCGTGAAAATGTTAAAAGAAATGAAAATGTTAAAATAAGGTATTTTGACGAAGAGTTTTCAGAGCATATCGAAGAGTTTTCAGGGCTTGCAGCGAGAATAATCCAACACGAGTATGACCACATAAATGGGATTTTATTCACCGATAAAATAAATCCCTTGAAAAAACAAATGATAAAGCGTAAATTAACCGATATTTCTAAAGGTATTGTAAAAGCAAGTTATCGGATGCGATTTCCGAAATAATATAACGAATTATGAAAAATACATTTTTATCCGTTGGAGCCTTACTAATTATATTTTCGTGTGGAGATGTTTCAAAAAGTTCAGGACTATCTGAGAAAGAATTAATTTCTGGATTTGAAGGGGTAAGGTCGAAATTTAATATAGTTTTTGAAAATTCAAAAGATTGTAATCAAGAAAAATTAAAGTCTTTAAACGATAGTTTGGCGTATTATAACGATAGTTTAGTGTTTTATGTTGATGCAATGCTTGCAGAGTACTCTAATTCTCCTGATTTACCTGAGTTGTTATGTAGAGCAGGTAGATCTTCATTAGATGCCAAAAACAGTGTAAAAGCATTGGAATATTTGAATTATGTAGTCGATTCATTTCCTAATCATACCATAGTACCTCAATCAATGTATTTCATAGGACTAACGAAAGAAGTATTATTGAAGGATGTCCTTGCAGCAAAGGAGTCTTACAAAAAGCTTTACAGAGCATATCCAAATTCAGTTTGGGGGAAACGTGCAAAAGATAGTTCGAAGCTTATATCCAAACCTCTCGTGCCTCAAAACGTTGAGCAGGAAAATGACTCTTTGAACCCAGAATAATTTCCTTGTCTGTTTTTTGCAAAATAATTGGCAAAGATTCAAAACATATTCAAAGGACTCCTCCCAACCAATAAAAAGCAATGGAAAGTTTTCCTTGCTTGTCTTGGTGTTTCAACTATACTTTGGAGCTTATTACGATTTTCTGAAGAAAGAGGCGAAAGTGTTGATGTTAAACTTAATTTTATCAACTATCCTGAAAATGAAATTTTGGTGAGTAAGGTTCCCAAATCTATTTCTGTAACCATACAAGCAAGAGGCTTTGAATTAATTTCCAGAAGTTTTGGATTTCGAACTTCGAATTTAGAAATTGATTTGGCAAAGACTAAAGTGATTACAAAAAAAGATGAAAAGCATTACATTTGGCTTCCAAATCAAAACTCCATTCAAATTGCTCAAGCAGTAGGGTCGAAAATAAAATCTGGAGAAGCATTATCAAAAATAGATACCATTAGGTTAATATTTTCAGAAAGAGTTGAGAAAAAATTAATTACAAGTTTTAATTATAAAATAAATAAAGCTCGAGAGCATTTTGTTTTAAAACAACCCAAAATTCGACCCAATCAAGTTACAGTAAGAGGTGCAAAGTCTAAATTGAAAAATATCGATTCAATATTTACTGAGCTAGTTGAACTGGAACTTTTAGATTCAGATTTACATCAAGCTTACAAATTAGAATTGCCAGACGGAGTTGATTCACTATACACAGATAGTGTATCTGTATTCATGGGAGTTGAAGCTTTAAAAGAATCAGATTTAATGATTCCCATATCTATTATGAACGCTCCAGATTCTTTAGAGTTTAAACTTTTCCCAAATCAAGTCAAAGTCACCTTTACGTGTGTTCAAAGTGATTTAGAGAATATCAAGAAAACAGATTTTAGAGCCAGTGTTCATTTTGAGGACATTAAGGCCTCATTTAAAAGATTGAATGTTACGTTAAATAAGTTTCCAAAAGTTAAAAATATACGTATTGAACCCGCAAGTGTTGAGTACATTATTAAATCAAAAGATTAATGAAAGTTTTGGGTGTAACAGGCGGAATGGGTAGTGGAAAAACGACCGTTTGCAGGATCTTTAAAACACTTGGAGTCCCTGTTTTTTCATCGGATGAGATTTCAAAATCAATTTTGTTTTCTGATGAAATTCAAAAGGAAATTATTGGTTTATTTGGTGTTCGTGTTCAGAAAAACAATCGGTTGGATAAAAATAAACTGTCAAAAATTATATTTTCTGAAGCAGGAGCAATAAAAAAAATAAATAATTTTTTGCACCCAAAAGTCGGAGAAGCGTTTGATTTTTGGAAAAGTCAACAAAAAAGTAAATTAGTTATAAAAGAAGCTGCCATTTTGTTCGAATCAGGTGCTTATAAGTCCTGTGATTACGTTATAAATGTATTTTGTAATGAACAGGAAAGAATTCGCAGGGTAATGCTTAGAGATAATCGTAGTGAAGCTGAAATTAAATCCATATTGTCTAATCAATTGTCCGATGATGAACGAATATATCGTTCAGATATCACTATAAATAATGATTGTAAGAAACTGCTTCCTCAAGTTTTGAATTTGTATCAAGATCTTGTAAGTCGATTTTAGTTTTCTTTCTATCAGTCAGTTAAGGTTTAGTTTTCAACATATTGTTAATAACCTTTTATTATATTTGTGACAACTTCCGTTGATTAACGGTAATTTTGTACCCTTGAAGTTTGGACAGATGCAAAAGAAATTATTGAAAATAGTTGGAATTGTTTTAACAGTTGTTATCATGAGTGGAATAATTTCCTCTTGTAGATCATCTCATGAGGTTTGTCCGGCTTACACAAAGCTTGATACAAGTGAAGTTAATCAGTTTTAGTTTTTGTACTCAATTTAAGTTATTCGTGAGTACCTTATTTATTATTCGGGATGTAGCTTAGTCCGGTTAAAGTGCTGGTCTGGGGGACCAGAGATCGGAGGTTCGAATCCTCTCATCCCGACGCAAAGCCCTTTAGGGCTTTTTTTGTGCAGTAAACAACGTTAATTTTAGATTTTATGTTGCTTTTCGTCAATAAATGTTGGTTTTTGCATTTATATAAATTTCAAAAATAAAATATGGAAATTAAAAAGAATGAATATTTTGATGGTAATGTACAAAGCTTAGGTTTTGTGAAGGATGGAATAACACAATTAACGGCAGGATTAATAAAGCAAGGAACCTATGATTTTGGAAAGGCAAATCCAAAAGAGACAATGAAATGTACATCCGGAGAGATGATTATTAATGGAATCAAATGTACACCAGATACTCCTGCCGCAGTGATAGAAGTTGGAGAGAATATAATGCTTCAGGCAGTAAAGGATTCAACATATACGTGTATATATGGATAACTGATTTTAATTAAAGAGTTGAATTAAACCAATGGATTTAACTATATCCAAGTTGATGGGGTAATTCAAAAGTCCTTTTTTACTTTTTTATGGTAAATAAGTAAACCATAAAGTTGCTTATTTTTACATTGTGATTGAAATTAAAGAAATATCACTTTGTGTTTTGGCTGGGATATCTGCTGGAATAATAAATACAATTGCAGGAAGTGGAAGTATTATAACATTATCTCTTTTATCGTTTTTAGGTCTTCCTGCTCAAATAGCAAATGGTACAAATAGAATAGGATTATTGCTTCAGAGTACAACAAGTTCCTATAAGTTTTATAAACAAGGTGAATTAAGCTTAAGGGGAAAAGTATGGGTTCTTGTTTTTTCGGTTTTAGGAGCTGTATTGGGTGTTTTATGCGCCAGTACTATTCCGGTAAAAAATTTTGAGAAAGTTGTAGGGTTTATTTTTTGCTTATTGTTTCTGGTCGTTTTATTTAAACCTCAAAAATATATTGAGTCCTCCATTTCATTAAAAAAGTATCTGCCTTTAATTTTTGGATTTATGGGGTTTTATGCTGGTTTTATTCAGGCCGGAGCAGGTGTTTTTATGTTGGCCGTAATGCATGCAGTTTGGCAAAAGAGCTTCACGGAGCTTAATCCATTAAAAGTATTTATAATTTTACTAATCAATTGCATTGCTCTATTCGGGTATGCAATTGTTGGTCAAGTTGATTGGGGGGTCGGTTTATCATTAGGGGTTGGTCAAATATTTGGTGCTTTAATAGGTGTTCGATTAAATAGCCTGAAAAATAATATTGAACCCATAATAAGATTCTTACTTTTAGGAATAATTATAGTCTCAATAGCAAAGTTTTGGAATTTATTAGAGCCTATTTCAGTTTATATTATAAAATTTTGGAATCTATTTTAGACATGAAGAATATCTTTAAAATTGTATTTGTAAGCTTCATAATAATAAGTTGTACAAAAAGGAATTGTGTTACTACTTCGGATTTATCATTCGATCAACTGGAGGAATCAAATCGTACATTCTACAAATTTTCAGTTGATTCTTTTGATATTTCCATCTGTCAATATATCACTCCAAATGGAGATGGTCTGAACGATACTTTTGAAATGAATTCTAATTTAAAATCAAAAGATTACATATCAACAAAGTTCAGATTGCTCAATGCATGTCAAGAAGTTATTCATGTGCATGAAAATTCCTTGCCATTTTCGTTTCCCGATGAAAAATCCCTCAGTGATGGACAATACAGTTTCACTATTTCCGTATTATTGGATGAGAATAAGGACGTTATTTCAGGAGGTGGAAAAATAAGAATAATTAGAAGATAAATCTGCATAACAGTAGGCTTTTAGTTTTTAAAATCACAATATGATTTACAGGTTTTTTGAATTTATACTAAAGATATCCGTCAAACTATACTTCAAAAGAAAAGTAATTGTAGGAAAAAACAATATTCCAAAAGGAAAGCCTGTAATGTTTGTAGCAAATCATCCTGGAGCTTTTATGGATCCAATTGTTATAGGAACATACACGGATAGATCTTTATACTATATAGCAAGAGGAGAGTCATTTAAAAATAAATTTTCGGCGTGGTTTTTTAAAAGACTCCGTATGATACCTGTTTATAGAAAAGAGGAGACGCCAGAATTAACCCATAAAAATGATGCTGTTTTTGGAGCTTGCTTCAGTCATTTTGAAAATGGCCGCTCGTTGATGATTTTTCCTGAAGGAACAAGTAAAATAGAATATCGTTTAAGAAAAGTTAAGTCAGGTGCTGCTAGGATTGCTCTTGGAGCAGAAGCAAAAAATAATTTTGAACTTGGATTAACTATCGTTCCAATTGGTATAACTTATTCCAATCCAATGAATTTTAGAACTGATGTTCAAATTAATTTTGGAAGTCCTATTCCCATTAAAAATTATAAAGAGAGTTATCAAAAAGATAGTTTTGCTACAGCTAAATCTTTAACCAAAGAAATCGAAAGTGCCATCAAAAATGAAATGCTTCTTATTGAGGACAGAGAAAATGATGAGGTTTTTGAACAGCTTCAAAAGTTATATTTTGATGAGATGGTTAGTCGATTCGAATCGCCTGATTTAAATGAAAGTGAAAAGTTAGAAGTGAAAAATAACTTGATAAAAGCAATTGATTATTTTAAAAGTTCTGAACCCGATTTAAGTAATAACTTAGAGCAGCTTTTGAATGAGTATTTTATTAAAATGAAAGATGTTGAGTTGAAACATCCTGACTTTAATAAGAGATTAGTTTGTGGTAAATACTCAGTAACTACTCATGTTCTCTGTTTAATATTTGGACTGCCTATTTTTTCGATTGGAGCAATTTTAAACTATATTCCATACAGATTATCGGGCGTTTTAACGGAAAAATTTTCTCAAAGAGACGATTTTACTGGTGGTTTACGACTTGTAATAGGAATGTTTTTATTTTTGATTACCTATGTTATTTGGGTAATAGTATCCACTAAATTTTTTAATCCGTTTTTAAGTATAAGTTTGTTTGTTTTAATGCCCTTGTCGGGAATGTTTTCTTTAGGTTATCTAAGAATATTAGCTGCATTAAGAGCAGAGTTGTTCTACAGGAAAATGATAGTAACAGAGAACTACAGCTTCAAAAAACTGTTGGAGTTAAGAGAAAAGATTATTGAAGAGCTTGAGGAGGCACGCTTATTGTACAATAAGAAGTTAGCTGGTAAAGTTTAATATGAAATCTTTATGTTGTTTTTTTTTTCGCATTTGTAAGTTTATTTGAGTTAAAGTCTCAAATTAATCACGATGGTTTAAAGCTGCATAGAACTCTAAGTAATTTCGGAGAGGTAGAGCTATGGGTTAGTAGAATAGATTCGTTTTTGGTTACCAACACTTCTAAAAAAACAATTTTTATCTTAAAACAATTAATTCCTAGAGGGTTTGAATTAAAAACTCCAAATTCGGGTATTTTACCGGGTGAAAGTTCGGTTATAGAAGTGATTTACAATCCAAGTGCAAAAGGAAAGTTTAAAGAAAAATTAAAGTTATATCATTCTGAATCCAATCAACCCTTTTTTTATGAATTCAGAGGTGAAGTAAAAAGTTTTGATCCTTATTCAGACATAGCATGTCCCAGTTTTTCAAATTCTAATTTTAGAAAATTAAGTTTTGATGTAGAAATAAAAGTCATTGATTCCATATCCAGAAAACCTTTAAATAAGGCCTTAATAGAGTTGAGTAAAGGGGAAAATTATCAACAATTTTACACTAATAAGGAAGGATTATCCAATCGAAAATTGGATTTGGGATTATTTTTTGTGCACATAGAGTTTGAAGGCTATGAGTCCAAAAGTATTCAACATTATTTTAATCCCAAAAGACGAACAGTAACCATTACTTTGGTACCAAAAACAAAAAAAGACGAACCTTTTTCTGAAATACATATTAATGTTATTTCTCCTTCACTTTTAGATACCAATTCAGAAGAGCTTGCTAAGCCTGAATATTCTTATATTCCTTTAAAAGAGACCTCAGAAAATGTTGAAAATGAAAACTTTCCTATTGCAAAATTTGAGGAGAACAATATTGTTTTTCTGATTGATGTTTCAGCAAGTATGAGAGGTGAAGATCGTCTGGAATTACTGAAAAAATCTATGATTCAACTAACCTACATGCTTCGCTCGGTTGATAAGGTAACCATAATAACCTATTCCGATGATTGCCAAGTAGTTTTATCTTCAACTTCAGCTAAAAATAAAAATGAAATAATTAAAGTAATTCAAGGGTTAGAAGCTGGAGGTACAACTTTTGGGGGTAAAGCAATTCGACAGGCATACAAAACATTGAAAAAAGGGTATATTCAACATGGTAATAATCAGATAATTCTAGCAACCGACGGAGGATTTAATGGACTGGGAAAAAGCGAAGAGAGACTTTACTCATTTGTTAAAAGTAAGGCTTCAAAAGGAATGTACCTATCTGCCCTTGGTTATGGGAAAAACAAAAGAGGAAAGCAGCTTATTGAAAATTTATCCAATTCAGGAAAAGGGAAATATATATATATTGAATCGGAAAAGCAGGCAAATGTTGAGGTAAATCAAATGATAATGGAACAAAGTTTAAGAGATTAATCAGTTTTCAAAGCAAACCTCGTGAAGTACCAACCCTGAGGAGGGAGCGATGTGTTTGACCTGCGGTCCAGACGGGTTTTTAAGAATTTCATGTAACTGCTCAATATTCCATTCTCCTCTTCCAACATTCACAAGTGCGCCCATCATCAAGCGAACTTGATATCTCAAAAAACCTTTACTTTTTATTTTGAAAACGTAGGAATCTTGGGGTGTGAAATTTGCGGTTAATTTTTCATTTGAAACAATCTCAGATTTTAATATATTTCTTTCAAATGTAGCGTTCCTATTAGGTTTACTAGCAAATCTTTTAAAATTATGTTCACCTAAAAACATTTCAGCAGCTTTTTGCATTTTTTCAATGTTTAATTTTTTTCCGAAATCACGAATTAATGGAGCATTAAAGGGGTGACTCTTTATTCCGCTTGAAAAATAATAGTGATATTCTTTAACCGATGAGTTCTTAATAATATTGAATTCAGAATTTACCTCAATTATACTTTTTGTTCGAATATCAGGAGGTAAATTTTTATTCATTTCACACATCAAAGTTTCGGGATTAAACTCAAAATCGCTCAGAGTAAACAATTCAAATGCAAAGTCATTTGCTGAAACTTTAGCGTCTGTTCTTCCACAGCCAAGAGTTTTAAAATTATTATGTTGAAAAATGTATTCAAACGTTTTATCAACCATACCTTGAATACTGCGCAAGCCCGACTGCTTTTGCCAACCGTGATATCGAAAACCTAAAAATTCAATTCGAATTAAATAAAACTTCTTCCATTTAGCCATTACCAATCGATTGGTTTATAATCCTTTAAAAATTTACCACACCAATGTTTTCCTGAGTTTATTCCGTCAAACAAAGGGTCAAGAACACGAGCTGCACCATCTACAATATCTAAAGGAGGTTGAAAATCGTGAACTTTCTCTTTATATTTTGATAATTCAATAGGGTCTTCATCGGTGACCCATCCCGTATCAACAGCATTCATGTAAATTCCATCTTTGGCCAAATCAAGTGCAGAAGTATGCGTCATCATATTCAAGGCGGCCTTTGCCATGTTGGTATGAGGGTGACGATCTTCTTTAAAAAACCTATGGAATTTACCCTCCATAGCAGAGACGTTTATAATGTGCTTCATGCCGGTGTTTTCTTTACGCATTATTTTTGATAGTCTACTGCATAAAACAAATGGAGCTACGGAGTTAACCAGTTGAACCTCTATCATTTCTAGAGTTTCTACTTCTCCGAGTTTTAATCGCCAACTGTTCGTTTTCCTTAAGTCAACTTGTTGCAAATCAGCATCAAGTCTGCCTTCAGGGAAAACTTCAGTGGTCGGTAATGAATTATCAAAAGTGTATGGGATTTGAGAAAGCTTTGCAGATGCTCTAATGCCTATTCCGGGCTCTTGAGCATGCCAGGCTACGGGAAGTTGAGTTTTTCTCTCATTTGTTGAGCTTAGGGATAAACTTTTCAGTTCGTCAATGGTTTGATGATGGTCTTTAAGTAATTCAAGAACATCTTTTGAAAGATCTTCCCTGGACTTTTCTTCATTTTCCATTAAATGATAGTAAAATCCTGATGGACGCCTAACGGTTTGAGCAGCGTTGTTAATCAATATATCCAATCTATGGTATTTTTGTTCGATGTAATTACAAAAAATCTCCACACTTGGAATGTGTCTTAAATCTAAACCGTGTATTTTTAATCGATCTTTCCATTCGTCATAATCTTTCTCTTTAGAATATCTTAATGCAGAATCTACAGGGAATCGGGTAGTAGCTACAACTGTTGCTCCTGCACGCAATAACATCAGAACAATATGATATCCAATTTTTAAACGCGATCCAGTTACAACAGCAACTTGATTTTTTAAATCGGCTGTTTGAAATCTTTTTGCATAGTTAAAGTCTCCGCACTCAGAACACATTGAATCGTAAAAATGATGCAGTTTTTTGTACAAAACTTTACATACATAGCAGTTTTGGGGATTTTCCAGTTTTTTTCCTTTTTGAATAGATATTTCTGATTCTCCCAACATTTTTGGCGCGACAAAAATAGAGTTTTCTCTTGCACTTCGAATTCCAGTTTCCTTGCGTGCATGTTTTTCTCTTTCTCTTCTTTTTCTCTCGAGAGCTTTTTTTGCGTTTTTTCTTCGTTTAGTGAACTCGTCACGATTCGGTCTGCTTAATTGTCCCGATAGTTTAATAAGAGTAATTCTTTTTTCCTCTTCCAACTCAAATAATTGAACCGGGTCAGCTACAAGTTTTTCAAGAATTTTTGTTGCTAAAGAAATTTCTTCTTTACTTACTACATTTTCATTCGAATCGCACATGCATGGAAAATTATCATGCAAAGATAATAAGTCTTGTAATTATGAGACCATGATTACAAATGTTAAAACACCATCATATTTGTATCCTTTTTCATGCGTTTGTATTTTTTTTTACCTCCCACACAATATTTACCAGAATTGCATGATGCAAAAATCAATAATGAAGAAAGGACAAGTATTGATATAATAAAAGTTTTATTTGACCTCATAATAGTCTAAAAACGAAACGTTTTAACGTTTATTTTGAATTATTCAATTTAGTTTAAACTTTATTACCAAAAGAAACTTTAAAGAATAGACTGTTAATTCGTAAATTTGAGTCAATCGTTTTGATATGAGAGAATTTGAAGTTCCAGATTTTTACAGAAGTCCTATTATATCTCAGTTGAAGGATATTAGAAAAAGTCTTGACCCTAAAAAGAAAGACTTTACACCCACCAAATTAGATTTTGGTCCTGTACGGTTTTTAATTGCCCGTCATTTTGGTTTTTGTTTCGGTGTGGAAAACGCCATCGAAAGAGCTTATAAAGCTATAGAAGAGAATCCTGGAAAGAATATTTATTTCTTAAGTGAAATGATACACAATCCTCTTGTCAATTCTGATTTACAAAGTAGGGGGATCAACTTTATTATGGACACGAAAGGTAACCAACTCATAGATTGGTCTGATATAACCTCTAATGATTTAGTAATAGTCCCTGCTTTTGGAACAACTCTTGAAACAAAAAAAATACTTAACGAGAAAGGAATACAAACAGAAGAATACAATACTACATGTCCTTTTGTAGAACGTGTTTGGAAAATGAGTAAAAAACTAGGAGATAAGGACTACACGATTGTAATTCATGGAAAAAGTAACCATGAAGAAACAAGAGCCACTTTTTCACACGCTTCTAAAGAGGGACCCTCTTTAATAGTTAAAAATATTCAAGAGACAAAAGTCTTAGAACAATATATAAGAGGAGAAAAAACTAAAGAAGAATTTTACATAGATTTTGCCGGTAAATATAGTGAAGGATTTGATCCGGAAATTCATTTAAAAAGAGTAGGTGTTGTTAACCAAACTACTATGTTGGCTAGTGAAACCAAGGAAATAGCTTCGTATATAAAGAGTGTTGTTGAAGATGTTTACAATAAAGACGAAAAAGCTTTCGCTGATACAAGGGATTCTTTATGTTATGCTACCAACGATAATCAAAGTGCAACCTACGGTTTGTTGAATGAGGGTGCTGATTTAGCAATTGTTGTGGGTGGATATAACAGTTCCAACACAACTCATCTCGTTGAGTTGTGTGAGGAAAAATGTCCAACATATTTCATAACAGGAAAAGACAAATTATTGAATAAAAATGAAATAGAGCATTTCGACTGGAGAGAAAAAGCAGAAAATAAGTCGATAAATTATTTACCAGAAAAGGAGAAAATAGACATTATTTTAACTTCTGGAGCCAGTTGCCCTGATAGTATCGTAGAAGCCGTTATGCGAACCGTTCTTAGCTTTTTTAAAAATACAAGACCTGTTGAATCTGTGTTAAAAGAAGCAGAAGAATTATACCAAAATTAAAAATGAGTATTTACAAAACTATTATAAAACCATTTCTTTTTTCACAAGATCCAGAGAAGGTTCATCATAAGGTTTTTAATATGATAAAGCTCATATCGAGTATACCTGGTGTTTCTTCCGTTAACCGTTTACTTTTTCAAGTAAAAAATAAACAATTAGAAAGAGAAGTTTTTGGACTGAGGTTTATCAATCCTGTTGGTTTGGCTGCAGGGTTTGACAAAGATGCCCTACTTTTTAACGAGCTTGGAGATTTTGGCTTTGGATTTATAGAAATCGGTACTCTTACGCCAAAAGGCCAGCCTGGAAATCCTAAGCCAAGATTGTTTAGGCTTCCAGAGGACAGTGCCTTAATTAATCGTATGGGCTTCAATAATCAGGGTGTTGAAGCAGCAGTAGAAAGGTTAAAGAATAAAAAAACAAATCTTATTATCGGTGGAAATATTGGGAAAAATACATCGACAGAGTCCTCAAAAACGGATGACGATTACATTCATGTATTTGAAACTCTTTTTGACTACGTTGATTATTTTGTAGTTAATGTAAGTTGCCCAAATGTGGGAAATTTAACAAAGTTGCAGGAAAAAGAACCTTTAATGCAGCTCATGCAGAAAATATCTGAAATCAATAAGTCAAAGCAAAATTCAAAACCATTATTGTTAAAGATTGCGCCAGATTTGAGTAATCAGGAATTGGATGACGTAATCGATATCATCAAAACTTTGAATTTAGATGGGGTTGTTGCTTCCAATACCTCGGTTAATAGAGGTGGTTTGAGAACTGAAGAGGAAAGATTAAATGAGATTGGATGGCCTGGGGGATTGAGTGGAAAACCATTGAAGGAAAGATCAACTAAAGTCATAAAGTATTTATATAATCAGTTAGGTGACGATTACCCAATTATTGGAGTAGGAGGTATTCACTCCGAGGAAGATGCGTTGGAAAAAATTAATGCAGGGGCTAAATTAGTTCAAGTATATACAGGATTCATATATGAAGGGCCTGGTCTGGTAAAGCGAATCAATAAAGCTTTATTAAAATGAGACTTTTTACGTCCATACTACTTTTACTCTCTTTTGTTGGAATCAGAGCTCAATGTGAAAGTGTAACTCTAAAACAAGAGTTTGAAACAACACAAAATATTGCTTTAGTTCAAGCTAAAAAACTTCATAATGATTCCATTCAAGTAGAAATAGTCAAGAAGTGGAAAGGAGATTCGATAGGTAAATATGTGAAGTTTGAGTTAAAAAAGTTTAATTCGGAATACCTTAGGTTAGATACTGGGAAAACATATATCCTTTTTTGGTTTAATGGATTATCCATAGATCGCTGTTCCCGAAGCTCCAATTTTAGATATGCTCATTTTGAATATGAGCTTGATTTACTTTATAGTAAATACAAAATTGAAAATGTTTTGCTTTATGATTCGATACAGTACAGGAAAAAAAACATTTTCGAAGCAGGTGGACAAACTTTTGATGTACAAAAGGGTAAATATGCATTTTATGATGTTCGTACAGGAAACTTAAAGTCATTTAAAGATTTACCGAAAGATTTGTCTTATAGAAATCGTAGGAAGTTCTATATTATTGATAAAAATGTCGAAACAGCAAAGCAAAAATACGACGTTGTTTTTGCGTTGGTTGTTGATAAAAAAGAACTGCAAATTACAAAAGCGTTAAAGAAGAGGATACTTTCTTCTTTATATAAATGATAAAATAAATTAATTGGTCGAATAACTTTTTTAAGCATTTTCGGTTTAAAATGCCAAAAGCCGTTTTCAAAACGGCTTTTAGGTCAAGTTGAGGTTTGTTAACCACCTGAACTAACAACAACTTTTTTCACATTCCGGAGAACAGGATTTTTTTTCTTCACCAGAACAACATGGCTCAATACAATCTGCATTACAGTTGTTAATATCTGAAGGCTTTGAATCTGATGAACAGCAAACCTTTTCACAATCTTCGGAACAGGCTTTTTTATCTTCACCGGAACAACAAGGTTTTTCGCAGTCGTTTTTACAACTGTTTATTTGATTTGAATCGATTTTTGATTTGTGACAGGCTTCTTTACAGTTTGCAGCACAATTGTGATTAGATGAATCAGTAGAACTACATTCTATTTTACACTTAGCTGAACATGACTCGTGACTGTTTGATGTACTTTCTCCACACGAAACTAATGATAGAGAGAAAAGCACGGAAAACAAGGAGCCTACAATAAAATTTTTCATGGTACTTTCTCTAAAAGATACGGAATTTAGCTAAAAAAGTAAAGAATTACTTGATTCTTTCCATTTCCATTCTTAAGTAATTTCCAAGGCTATCGTTTGAAAGGTAAAACTGAATGTCTTTTTTGTTTTTGTTATTTTCCCACTTTTGAACATCATCATTCATAATTAAAGTAAGCTCAGATTTACTTACTGACCACGTAACCTCTGTTAAGCCGTTTTTTTCTCCAGTTCCTCCCTCATTCAGAACCAAAGTGAAATCTTCAGTTTTTGAATCGTTAATGAAATAATTTACAAACCAGGAACCTTCCATTCGGTTTTCATGTTTCGAACAAGAGAAAAGAATCAGTACTAGGAGAAAAGATATAAAAGGTTTCATTATTTAATTTTAAAGTCAAACAGTTTATATTCTCCCAAATATCCAGTAAGAACATCATTTATAGATACTTTATTAACTCCGGAAGGAGTTCCTGTGAAAATTAAGTCGCCTATTTTCAAAGTAAAGAATTTGGAGACATAACAAATGATTTCTTCCAAATTAAAAATCATCTTATTTGTATTTCCCTCTTGAACTTTTTTGCCATTTTTTTCTAAGTGAAAACTAAGATTATTTAAATCTCCCAATTCAGATTTTCGAATGAATTTTTTTGAAATAGCCGCAGAAGAGTCAAAGCTTTTAGCTTTTTCCCATGGTAAACCTTGTTTTCTTAATTCTGACTGCAAATCCCGAGCAGTAAAGTCAACTCCTAATCCAAGTTCATCATAATATTTGTGGGCAAATTTCGGTTGAATATTTTTCCCTAATCTATTAATTTTAATTACTACCTCAACTTCATGGTGAATTTCATTTGAAAAATCGGGAATAAAAAAAGGATCGTTATTTCTCAAAAGAGCTGTGTCCGGTTTAAGAAAAATAACAGGAGATAAAGGTTTGTCGTTACCTAATTCTTGAGCGTGTTCAATAAAATTTCTACCGATACAAATGATTTTCATAGCTTACTCTCCGAATTTTTTTTGCAAAAGTTTTAGTTTGATATTTTCCAATACTTTTTTGGTATTTACAGAAAACTCTCCATTCATCATCCATGAATAATATGAAGGCTCTTCCGACAGCACTTGTTCAACAGGTTTTCCTTTATGCTTTCCAAAATTAAAACATGCTACTTCATCTTTATTAAAAACAAAACGACCTGCCAAATCAACATTATTGTTTCGTTTTGAAAATTCAGCAAGTTTTTGAATGTCATTTACGACAGGTACGGAAACTTCATTTTCCTTGTTTACAAATTCGGTATTCTTGTATTTGTCCAACATTGCTTTTAATACCTCATAGGTTGCATTTGTATCTGCTGCAGCACTGTGGGCATCAGTTAAATCTTTATTACAATAAAATTTATAAGCAGCAACAAGTGTGCGCTGCTCCATTTGATGAAATATATTTTGAACGTCCACTAAATTAATATGATCAACATCAAACTCAATCCCAACCCTGTGAAATTCCTCAAGAAGTAGCGGAACATCAAATTTATTTGAATTAAACCCTCCCAAGTCACAATTTTTCATTAATTCGAAGAGTCCTTTTGATACTTGAGCAAAAGTGGGTTCTGTTTTAACATCTTCATCATAAATACCGTGAACAAGAGAAGCCTCAAGTGGGATTGGAATTGTAGGGTTTATCTTTCTGCATTTAACTTCTTCTTTTCCATCAGGAAAAATCTTTGTGACAGCAATTTCAACAATTCGATCAGAAGATACATTGGTGCCAGTAGTTTCTAAATCAAAAAAACAAATGGGACGTTTTAGGTTTAATTCCATATCATTACAAATTAGGTTTAATGTAAAAATATTTTGTTAATTCAGGAGTGAAGTTTGACTTGTCGTAAATTCTGATTTTAGTTTTAATAGTACTAAATCCGTCATGTGAAATAGATAAATTATAAAGACCCGGCTCCAAAATCATAATAAATTCTCCATCTTTTCCATCCGTTTTATATTGGCCATATAGTTCACCATCTTCAGTGGTTACCTCAACAAAATTATTTTTAAAAGGATCAGCATTATTAAGTTTAGCGAGTTTATCGGAATGGACTTTTTCATACTGTTCAATAGTTTCAGTATTTGCGCCGATTTGCTTAACAGAATCCAATTGCCTTTTTGATATTTCTGCTTCATTAGAGAGAGAATTTAAGATATCACCCATATTTATCAATGTATCAGCTAAAACAGATGACTTTACAACAGTATATATAGGAAGAACATCGTTAAACGTTAAGCGGTAAAGATCTCTCATTCCGTGGGAATCTTTTCGTATATCTGACTTATAAGCGTATCTACCATTTTTTACAAATGTAATTGTGTTGTCGTCGTAAGCTGTGTTTATAGGGTAACCAAGATTTTTTGGTTTAGTCCAGATTTTAAGTTCTTCCGAAAATTCAGTTTTAAATAAATCAAAGCCTCCCATTCCTTTCAAGCCATTTGAAGAAAATGTCATAAAGGATTGGTCCTGAGAAAAGTTCGGATAAGTTTCATCAAATTCTGTATTAATATCAGGCCCCATATTTATGGGGTTTCCCCAAATTCCATTAGGGAGTTTTTTACTCATCCACAAATCAAAACCTCCAAATCCACCTTTTCGATTTGATGAAAAAATCAACAATTGCCCATCATTTGTGATGGTTGCTGACATTTCATTACTGTTTCTACCGTTAACACCTTCCATGGGTTTAGCAGTAGGATATGACCTTTTTTTTGGTGCCTTGTAAGTGATTTTTAAATTAAAAACTTGAAACTCCTCATTCGTCGTGTAAATTAAATAAGAACCATTTGGTGATCCTCCTGCAGCCATTTCATCGAACTCAGTATTAAAAGAACCGGCCATACTTCTTGCTCCTTTGAATGAATCCCGTCCTCTTTTAACTTTAGTTAGCATTACATCAGGAAAATAACCGTCTCCATTTCCATAACCTCCTCTCACCCCCTTTCGATCGCTCGTAAAAATTATCATGTCTTCTTTTTCAGTTAAGTACGGATGCATGTCATTGTATTCGCTATTAACATCCTCCCCGAGGTTTTGAAAAGTTACGTTTACAGGATGTTTTATAATTTCTTTTGAAAAGTAGGCTTGCGACTTTAGTTTTTCAACAATTTTAACAGTTTCTTTACCTGGTTTTGCTATCTCCAAATACTTGTTCAGGTAAACAATGGATTTATCGAACTCCTTAACGTATAAATAAGCTTGACCCAATTCATAATATACTTCATTATCTGGTTTTCCTGCTTTGATTAAAAAATCTAAGTATTTGATTGCTAAGGATTTATTGGCTCCTGCAGAATTTAAATAACACTGAGCAATCTTTCGATTAATCTTTTTACTGTCTGGTTTTTTTTCATAAATGATAAGGTATTCTTTTAATGCGCAAGGAAACATTCCCCAGGAAAAATAATCTCCTGCAATTTTACTATTTCCGGTTGCTTTTTGATCACAATCTTGAGCATTTAAATTTAGGGCAGTTAAGAGAGTTAAAAACGAAATATAGAATTTAAACTTCATAGTGTAAAATCATTCAGTTTTGTGGGTTAAATCAACAGTTGTACCAAACTTCTAAAATAAGCTATTTCAGAGGGAATTTAAAGTATTTTACAGCTTATTATCAACAACTTTTGTCGTATTGTAAAATGAGCGTTGGAAATGTTTAAATTTGAAAGAATAATCTATTATGGAAAACTATAATCACATCTCACTCTCAAAATTGAACGGAATGATCAGGGAGTCAATTGAAATGAGTTTTTCAAATGAGATATGGCTTATTGCTGAAATTGCTGAGATGCGAATTGCAGGTGCAGGTCATTGCTATTTGGATTTGGTAGAAAAAAAAGATGGACGAATCCTGGCTAGAATGAGAGCTAATATTTGGAAGTTTCAATACGAGAGAATAGCCACAAATTTTTTTGCTTCAACAGGAAATACATTACAAAAAGGACTAAAAGTATTACTCAGTGTAAGCGTCAGTTTTCATGAACAATACGGCGTAAGCTTAGTAGTTAAAAATATTGATCCTAGTTATTCCTTAGGGGATTTAGAGAGGCGAAAAAAAGAAATTATAAAAAAGCTTACTGAACAAGGATTATTGAATAAAAATAGAGCGCTTGATTTAGAGCTTGTACCCAAAAGGATTGCTGTCGTTTCGAGTGAAACAGCAGCGGGTTATGGAGATTTTATAAATCAATTAAAAACAAATCCTAAAAGATATTGTTTTGAACCAGAATTGTTTCAAACAATAATGCAAGGTGAAAATACAGCTGTATCGGTAATTGAGAGTTTAAGCCAAATTGCAGAACAGAGTTTTGACTGTGTTGTAATAATTCGGGGTGGAGGAGCAAGTTTAGATCTTGCTGGTTTTGACGATTTTGAACTTGGAAAGACCATAGCTAATTATCCTCTGCCTGTTATAACCGGTATTGGTCATGAGCGAGATGAAACAATTCCAGATCTTGTAGCGCACACAAGGTTGAAAACACCAACTGCAGTTGCTGAATTTTTGATTGAAAAAATGTCTGATTTTGAAGAGTATTATATAGGCTTAAGAGAGGCCTTAATTTATTTTTCAAGAGAACAAATAACTCAATGTAAAATTGCACTGAGAAATTTATCTCATGTAACCAAAACAGAAACTCAAAGAGGTTTGGAGATGAACAGAAAACGTTTGATTGAAATAAAAAGCGATCTGCCAAGGATTTCGGATGCTTTTTTGAAAAGAAAACAAAAGAATTTAATATCTTCCTTTCAGAGTATTTCGGTATTTAAAGGTAAATCTATAAATCAGCAATATAAAAAACTACTCAGATTTCAATCAATTTTGGAAAGTTCATCTCGACAATTTATGAAAAAGGAGGAGGGGCATCTTAAATTGATTGAAAATACAATTAAGCTTATTGATCCCGTTGGTGTTTTAAAAAGGGGGTATGCATTAATTTTGAAAGATGGTAATGTGGTAAAAAGTACTTCAAACCTGACAATAGGTTCGGAGGTTGAAATAAAATTAAAAGACGGAGTGAAAAAATCAAAAATTTTAAAATAGTGAGTGAGAAAATAACATACAAAGAAGCCCTGGAGGAGTTGGAGGAAATAGTTAACGGTATTGAAAGCGAAGAGGTAGACGTTGATGAGTTGGCTAAAAAGGTGGAGAGAGCAAGTAAGCTTTTAACAGTCTGTTCTGAAAAGTTAAGAAAAACAGAAACAGAGGTTGATAAAATTATTGAAAAATTAAATGATTCGGAATAATGACTGATAATATATTTAACCAGCGAGTTGATTATACTAAAAATGATTATTTGGACGAAAACAAACTTCCGAGTGACCCTTTCGAACTTTTTCGAGGTTGGTATGAATTTGCTCTTAAGAATGTTGAAAAAGATCCAAATGCCATGATTTTGAGTACAGTTAACAATAATCAGCCAAGAGCAAGAGTTGTTTTACTCAAAAAATTAGATGAAAGAGGTTTTACCTATTTTACAAATTACAACAGTTCAAAATCCCAGGAGACGAATAAAAATGAAAATGCTTCCATTACTTTTTACTGGAGAGATTTGGAGCGGCAAATACGCATTGAGGGGAAGGTCGAAAAAATTTCGGATCAAGAATCCGATGAATATTTTATGAGCAGACCCGTGGGAAGTAGAATTGGTGCCTGGGCATCTCCGCAGAGTAAGGAAATAAAAAGTAGAAAAGAAATTGAACAAGCTGTTGAGCAAATAAAAAAGAAATTTCAAAATAAAGAAGTCACACGTCCAAAAAACTGGGGAGGTTTAAGGTTGGTACCTAAGTATTTTGAATTTTGGCAAGGAGCTTCAAGCCGATTACACGATAGGATAATATTTGAGTTAATTGAGGAAGAGTGGATTAAAAAAAGATTAGCACCATGACGAAAAGAAAAGATAATCAGATAAAGATAGGAGACGCCTTAAAAGAGCTAATGGATACATATAAACTTAACGTTAAAATGAATGAGGTTAGGCTTTATGAAGCGTGGGGTAAGGTACTGGGGCCAACTATAGAGAATCATACGGTTTCAAAGCAACTCATTGATGGAAAGCTGCTGATACGTCTGGACTCCGCAGCTTTACGCAATGAACTTTCTTTTGGGAAATCAAAAATTGTAAAATCTCTAAACGATGAATTGGGAGCAGAAATCGTAAAAGAAATAATATTTGCTTGAACGATTTAAAAATTAATACGAATCTGTGCTCTTATCTCAGTTTTTAAATTACCAGTTATTTCATTGTCTCCTGTTCCAATGGATTGCTTATTGTTATAAACCGTTCGACCATATTTCACCCAAAGCTTAATTTTATTTCCAATCGAGCGATTGAAGTTAATGTAAAATCGAGTTCCTTCATCATAAAGAACAGGGATACTAAAATGGTATAAAACATCTTTTTCATATAAGTAAATTCTTGTGTCCCAATTATCTGTTTTAAAAAAAATTAACCTTGCCGAAACAGTGGTTACTTTATTCCGGTGAACTAATTCTAAATAAGATGTTCTCCCGAAAGAGGTGGTTCCACTTGTTTGATGTTTTCGAATATCCAATCTAGAAATCGCTTCTATTTTTTTTGTAGCTTTTATTCTTAATTTACCATAAAAGTGTGTCAGCTTGTATTTTACTGGAACATTCAAAAACACCTCTTTTTCATTTGAAGATTTTAATTCCTTTTTTAAAAAAAGCTTTAGGCTTAATGAATCTGAAACATGATAATTAATATACCCCATAAAATCTCTTCCAATTGAAGGCAGCTGAATACGATATTTTGGATTTGGAAAACCAAAAAAATCTGCGCTTGCATAAAATTGAATTTTTTCGTTCTCGAAATCTCCTGCAAATAGAAGAGCCTTTTCATTCTTGATTTTTGAATTTTCGGATAAAGTATTGGGTCGAAAGCTCGAATATTTAGGAGAGAAATACCGCAAATTAGTCATTAAATTATAGGAGTCTCCTATTTTAAAAGCTAGAAAATGAGTGGTGGCAAGGTTTCCGTTTTTGTCTGAAGCAATTTCTCCTTTTAATGTTTTATCTCCATCGAAAAACCTATAGTTTATACTGTTGTTCCATAGTTTATGAATTGGATAATACATATTGTAGTAATCTTGTGAAGGACAAAAGGGAATAGAAAAATTTGTCTTTAATGTATTAAAACAGAATGTTGTTTTTTTATGTTCAATTTTAACATTTGAACCTATTATTTGATAATGACCTATGTTTTTATGTTTAATCTCATTTGATGTTCTGAATAGACCATCTTGCTTTATGCTACTAATGGTATCGTTTTTGAGATTGCCATTGATTGGGTTTATACTGTAAAACCCTTTTAATGTGATTCTTCCTAAGTTGTAAATAAATGCAGTTCCACTTTCATAGTTATATTCTGTAGAGCTGGAATTTATCCTTAAAGAATTTTGAATTTTATAAAAGCTGCTTATGGGATTATTTTTTCCAACAATAAAACTGTTGGAATGGATTAAGCCCTCACCAATGTTTAGTGAATATGCTCCTACATTTACTTGCTTCAGTTTTTTTTTAAAATTTCCCTGATAGCCCATTTTGATAAATGAAAAATTTACTTTTTCACCTTTATCTTTCTCCCAAACAAGAGAAAACTTATGTTTTGAACTTAATAATTTAAAACGTGAAATTTCATGGGTTTTTCCTCCCATGTAATTTAAGCCGTCTGTTCTCGTATATCCTTTTGGTTTTTCTATATCGAATGAAGTTTTATGCATTAAAAATCCTTTGAAATTTGAGTTGGAATTTTTAAAATCAAAACGAACAAAAGGTGCAATAATTTTAACAAGTTCTGGAGTGAAAAAAGGAAGATTAACCAGTTCATTAAAAGTAAGTACATTACCGTTCAATTCTCTATATTTTTTGATTACGAAGAAATGTCGAGAGTTGAGTAAAGGAAACTCTTTTATTCTATCAAAATCAAGATTATTTATTTGCAATGGATGATTAATAAAATCTTCTAAAATGACGGCAGTATTCTCCCAATCGTTTTCATGTATTGAAAACTTTTGTAAATATTCGATGGCCTTTTCTATAGGAGTTTGGCTCTTTGAAAAAGAGGAAGTGAAAAGCAGTAATATAAATACAGTTCTTACCACTTGTAAGCTAAACCAATTTGAGTAGAAATTCCAAGTTTTTGATGGTATGTGTTTTGAATCAAAAACTCCAGAGATTTTAATGAATAAACAAGAGAAAATACAATTGGAATCTCTGAAGAATTTACGCCTAAAGAGAACTTAAAATCCTTATTGTAGAAATAATTATAAATAAATACGGCGATTGGTTCTTTTTGGTCTTGAATATATCCTAAAGAAAATGACGATTCAGGGTTGATTATATGATTCCAAAAAAGGAGTAAACAATTGGGGAGTCCATTGTTGTGAAAAATAATTCCGGAATTGTAAAGTGATGAATAAAAAGAGTTATTGCTTGATTGCTTATAGTTTAAACCAAAAGTTGGTGTAATTAATTTAGGATTATTATTGACTTCTGCTTGCGTAAAGAAAGTAAGTTCAAAACACACTCCTAAATTTAGTTTTGGAGACATCTTTTGAGTATACCCTAATGAAGTTTTGTTGCTGGAAAAATTTGTATTACCTCTTTGTGAGTAAAACCAGTTAAAGCGACCTTTTTCTGTTTTTAATTCTGCTCCAACTATTTTGTTGTTCCATTGTTTCAAATAAAATTTGTTCTCATAAGTTAGGTATGCAAGGCTTTTTTCATTGATTGAAAAAGTTGGGTTTATAGTCTTATTCCAAAAACTCAAATGGACTGGAACGAGGTTTTGAGAAAGTATTGATTTTGAAAAGAGAATACCAATTAAAAAATAAATAAATTTCATTGCGTGAATGTAGGCTACATTCTTTTTAGCTGTAAGAGTCGCTAAGTTTTGTTTTAATTTTTTATTGTTGTTTTTTCTTTTATGGTTTTTATTTCGAGTAAAATGAAAAATAAAATTTCGCATAAAAAAAACGGGCTATAAGCCCGTTTTTTTATAAGTTCTTAAGAATATTAGTTTTCGGATTTATCAGAGTCAATTATCATTGGCGTTGAACCATCTGAAATAATTATTTTGGTATTTGGTGATTTTGAGAGTTCTTGGAAAACCTCTAAACTTTTCCACTCAATATTCTGATCTGTAATTCCTTCTTTTATGATTTGCTGAGCATTTTTTATACCTTCAGCTTCGATTTTCTTTCTCTCTGCCTCTTGACGCTCTCGGTCCAAAACAAACTGCATTTGTTGAGCTTCTTGTTCAGCTTTTAATTTCTCTTCGATTGCTCTGTACAAACGATCCGGAAGCGCAATACTTTTTAAAAGGATACCTTCTATGATAACCCCTCTGTCCTTGAGTCTTTCGATCATTAGTTTTTTAATAGATTGTTCAATTTCTGCTCTTTTTCCACTGTGCATGTCTTTTGCGAAAAAACGGGCACATACGTCAGCTGCCGAAGAACGAAAAGTACTTAAAATAAGTGTTCTTTCGTAACTTAAACCAACTTCTTGAAGAACAGAGATGATTTTTTCAGGTTGAACATGATACAGTATCGATATTTCAGCTTTAACGTTTAGCCCTTCCTTCGATGGAAGGTTCAGTCGAACTTCTCTGTTGACTGTAGCTGTACGAACTTTTACCACCTGAGTAATTAAAGGATTAATAAAAACAGCACCTTCTGATTTAGGGGTTCCATGGAGTTTACCTAGTGTTTGTTTGATACCCACTTCACCTGGATTTATTATGGCACAAGAGGTTAATAATACAGCAGCACTAAAAATGAGAACGATTTTCTTCATAACTTGATGATTTTGAAAGTTAATATATATATACAACAATAAATGTATGAGCTTTTAAACGAATAAAATAATCTTTTTAGTGCTAACTCTAAATAATAATATTTTGTTACAAATTAAAGGTTCAAGCGCAATCTAAAAGGTCGTTTTAATTTTGTTCAAAAACTCATTGTTTATGTACAAATTTGATGCCAGAATTTCTCCGCCGAATAAGTAGTTTTTATTACCATTGAAGTCTGTTACATCTCCTCCTGCTTCTTGAACAATCAGAGCTCCTGCAGCCACATCCCAGGAGTTTAAGGAATATTCGTAAAAAGCATCAAAACGACCACAAGCTACATAAGCTAAATCAATTGCAGCAGAACCCATTCTCCTTATACCTCTTGAGTTGGTCATTAACCATTTTAAAACATCTAAATATGCAACAATTTTTTCATAGTCAAAATAAGGAAATCCTGTGGCAAAAAGTGAGTTAGAAATATTTTTTGTGGAACTTACTGATATTGGTTTTCCATTCAGATAGGCACCTCCGTTTTTCCAGGCGTAAAAAACTTCATCCCTATTGGGTTCGTAAATTACTCCTAAAACTAATTCATTATTTTTGAGTAAAGCGATACTTACACAATACATTGGTATTCCGTGAATAAAGTTTGTAGTTCCGTCCAAAGGGTCAATGATCCAGTTGTAAATTTTCCCTTTTTTATTTGAAGTACCCTCCTCTGCAATAAAACCAGATTCTGGAATTAACTTGAATAAGAAATCTACTAAATTTTTTTCAGCTGTTTTGTCGACATAAGTAACTAAAGAGTTTTTGCTCTTAATTTCAACATCATTAGAAATTATTTTGGAACATTCATGTTTAATAAACATTCCTACTTCTTTTGAAATAGAAATTACTTTTTCAGTAAGTTGTTTTAATTCCACGTCTAAATACGGTTTTATTTACAATTAAATTTTTGGAAATTATGACTTTATGAAAGAATTAATATGAATTTTTGTTTCTTTATTTGTTAAGTTACTTGAAAAAGTGATTTTTTAAAGCCATTTTTATATCAAATAAAAATCCATGGTAAAAAAAACTCTTTTTATTTTACTATTATCTCTATTCTCAATATTCAGCTCGGCTCAAGACTTGACTCCAAAGCAAATAATCAAAAAGTCTGAGGACAAAGTTAGGGGAGGAGCACAGGCATATACCGAGATAACAATCAATATTGTGCGCCCAAAATGGACCAGAGAAATGAAGTTAAAATCCTGGGCCAAAGGAACAAATTACAGTATGATTTTAATCAGTTCACCAGCCAGAGACAAAGGAAGTGTTTTTTTAAAAGCTGACAAGCAAGTATGGAGTTATATACCTAAATTTAATAGAGTTACTAAGCTACCACCAGCCGCAATGTCTCAAAGTTGGATGGGTACGGATTTAACCAATGATGATTTGGTAAAAGAATCAAGTAAGGTGGAAGATTTTAAATACAAATTACTCAAAGATACCGTTATTGATAGTTTGTTGTGTTATCAAATTGAACTTACACCGAACGAAGGGACCAATATTATTTGGGGAAAAATAAAAGTATACATCGATAAAAAGGATTTTATTACTTTGAGAAACGAAAATTATGATGAGGACGGAGAGTTGGTAAATGTTTTGAAAGCCTCGGAAATAAAAATAATGAGTGGCATTAAAATTGCCACCAAGCTAGAAATGATTCCAATGAATAAAAAAGACAGTAAAACCATTATGGAAATTGATAAATTGGATACCAATCAACAGTTGAACGCTTCCTTTTTTACGAAGCAAAATATGCAAAGAATAAAATGATTTATCGAATACTAATTTTAATACTTATAAGTAGCACTTGTTTTGGTCAAAACTCGTTGCTGTGGCAAATCACTAAAGAGAATGTTAAGGATACATCTTACTTGTATGGAACAATACATTTGGCAAATAAAAAATACTTTTACGTTAATTCAAAAGTTCATGACATCAAGAAAAAAGTCGACGCAGGAGTTTTTGAACTCATATTGAATACAGATTCTTTAGCTTACATTTCAAAGATCCTAATGGCTGGAGAGGGAGAAAGAATAACAGATGTTTATTCTACTGATGAGCAAAGGTTAATTTTTGAGTATTTTCAATCAAAGCTAGGTTTTCAAGAAGTTATATTGAATCAATTTAAGCCCATTGCTTTGTCGAACTATATGATTCAAATATTAATGCCTCCCGATACAATCGGAGCGGTTGACCAGTTGTTACAAAATGACTTCACTAGAGGTGGAAAATCAATTTTTGCATTAGAATCTGTTAAAATGCAATCCGATATATTTTTTCAAATTCCAATGAGTGTTCAAAAGGAAGAGCTTTTAGAATCGATTCAAAAAGAAGACAGCTTGAATAATGCAATGAAAGAACTTGACTCGGTGTATTGTAATCAGGACTTGAAAGGAATTTCATTATTGTTGGATGATTTGAAAAATCATAAATACTTAAGTAAGGAGCTCATGAATGATTCAAGAAACATTAAAATGATTCCAAAAATAGAAGATTTATTATCAAAACAATCCAATTTGATTTGTGTTGGAGCTGCCCATTTATCGGGTGATAAAGGACTGATAAAATTATTACGGAAAAAAGGGTATACCTTAGTGCCGATAAATTAAAGAAACTTAATTCTTGTTTTATTCAACAATTTCACCTCTTTCGTTGATGAAAAAATAATCTTTAAATTCCATATAAGTATGTTCATCCTCTTGATGAAAAATACAGGATTTCGAAACCTTTGACTTCCCGTTTTTGAAAGGTAAAGCACAATTAAACTGAGGAGCAATAACAACATTTCCTAACTCATCAGCAAAACCGATTTTTCCATTTTTAATAATTCTAAATAGTCCCTCAGAGATGTAATCAGGGCCGTTATCGAGTTCGAAAATTTCAAATAAAACTCGCTCTCGATAGTCAATTCCAATCAAGATTCCTTCAAGGTTCCTTACAATTCCGAAATTTTTAATCGTGTCGGAGTAGCAATGTTGGTACTTGGAAAAGGGGACAACTGTATCTCCTTTTAAATTTATGTAGCCAGTTTTTGTTCCGACTTCGTTAACTTTACCAACCTGAATCTTAATTAGAGTTTTATCTTTAAAATCAAAAGAAGCATATATAGTAAAAATACCTAACGCGAGAAGTCCCCACGAGATAAAAGTCCTGATTTTATCAATCATACTTCCGCTGTATCTTCGAGCACCTCTTTTCAGTAAGTAAGTGAATAAACCAAACCAAAGGAAATCACCAATAACAATTCCAATTGGAAATAGGATTAAATTGTAAAAGTTAATTTCAAAATCAGGAAATGCTTGATTTGTCCATGTTTTAGCATTGTATGCAACCCAGCCCCAAAAGGCGATAAATCCAGGATTACTTCCACATAAAATAAACCCCTTTGAAAAACTTGCTGTTGAGGACTTAAGAAAAATATTTTTTTTGATTTCAATTTTTTTGTTGGGATCGTGTTTCCCCTTGTATTGTTGATAGAGTCCTATTATCCCTAAAGCGATAATAGCTAAGCCTCCAAAAATCCCAATACTTGCACCAACAAATTTATAGTCACTTAAAAACTTTTCAAAACCCCAAAACGTGAGATAACCAAAAATCGAATCTATTAAAATCACTCCACATAGGAAGGGAACAATTCTGACTTTAGGCTTACTTAAGTAATTTTCAGCTACCAGAAGATTGATTGGGCCGAGTGGAGTTGAGGAAATTATTCCGAATCCAATTCCTAAAAATAAAATGAATCCTAAGAATAAATAAAAGTCCATTAAAATAATTTATTGCAGCGGTTGCCCCATAAGCACTTGATCTCCCAGTTTGTTTTTGGTTACTGCTAAAGGACTAGCTATACAGCAAGTTGATCCCAATAGAAAAGTAGCAATTTCATTTCCTATTCCTACAGAAGCTCCAACTTTAGTTTCATCTCCTAACACTATAGCTCCAACACCCGGGCCTCCTACTATTGATAAGTACCAAACCTTACCTTTCTCGTCAATAATGTCAACATTGATTCGTTCGTTTCTTAAAGCTGGGAGGGAGGGGTTTTTGTAAGCCCAGGGACGTAATAAAACCAAGTCGCCTGGAATGTGTTCAATGCGTGAAATTTTACCATTCACAGGCGCATGAATTCTATGGTAATTATTATTGTGTAAAAATATATTTGAAAAATAATAATCTTCAGGAATAGTTTTACCTCCTTCACCGAAAATCGTTCTTAAATGTCTTTTTTGTCCTTTAACTCTGACCAAATTGAGTTCGTCAATTTTTCCATATTCACAGAGTAGGCCTTCGCATGCCCAAACATAATCCGTTTTAATGGTTGGAGGTACTTTCCACAGTCGAGTAAAAAAATCTTGAAAGTTTTTGTAAGTTTCTGCACCACTTGCAGGAATGAATTGGTCTATATAGTTAGGGTCGGAGTAATGAGCTTTACAGTAGGGTTTGATTAATCTTTTTGACCAGTTTTTGTTGTAAACATCCGCATAAATCCTACTTATCCACCTTTGGGTTCTGCCGGGCATAATTCCCCAAACATAAATTGAAACGAAACTGCAAAGACTTCTCTTTAAAATTAATCTAGAAACTGCCATAAATTTTTTTTGTTTTTAACCTCAATTCAAGAGGAAGTTAAAAGCGTCCGCAAATTTAAAAATTTTTCGGCTTAAAATCCACAAAGAAGAAAACAAACGGTTAATAAAAATGTTAAAAATCAAAAGTGAATAGTAAAAAAACGGGCTTTTATTTTAATTATTTTTATCGTACGATTAATTTAAATTTAAATGGATAAACTTCATTTTTTAGTGCAATCTTTTACCGAAGAAGAAAAAAAAGGATTCGAGCATTTTGTTAATCGTTTTCGTGTAAGAGAAAATCGAAAAGACCTGGATTTATTTCATAGGTTTTCTAAACCCAACAAACTAACCCAAGATGAAGCGTTTCAAGTTTTATACGATGGTGTAAAGGAAAAGGAAGCATATCATGCTCTAAGAAAGAGACTCTTGGGGCATCTAATTGAATTTATTTCTATAAAAGAAAGTAACGAACAAAAAGGAACAACCCATTATACGTCTGAGGGGCTTTTAAATTTGGCAAAATATTTATTTGAACGAGGAGCTTATGAGCCTGGTTGGCAATATTTAAATCGTGCGCATCGCAGTGAGTCAAGGAAAGAAAACTATATTCTTAAGTCAAAAATATACATGTTGTGGTTGGAAAACTGGGAAGATTATCAGGGGCCGGAAAAGTTTAATACAATTTATAAATCCTACGTAACAGTAAAAGATAAAGCTGAAAAGGAACAAAGGTTAAAGTTGGCATTGAGTATCATTAAAAGGAAAATAGAACAGTACAAACAGCAACTCAAAGACATTAATATCGACGTTATTATTAAAGATGTAACGGAGGGGTTAGAGTTAAAAAAGAAAGATTTTCATTCAGTTGAAAATTTAAATTACATCACTAAAATAATTCGCAGCAGTTCACTGGTTTCGAAAGATTATGAGGGTGTCGAGTCATTTTTAAAAACTCGAATAAGAAAAATCGATAAAAAAGAGGGACAAGATGTTTACAACTATGAATATTGGGAGTTGGTTTATTTTTATGCTCATGCCTTATATCGATTGAAGAAAATTTCCAAAGCAAGAGAAATACTAAAAGAAATTGACTTGGAAAAGGGCATACTTCATAAAGTGAAAAAGGAAGATTTGTTTTGTAAAATAGAGTTGTTGAAATGGGCTTGTGATTTTTACGACAATCGACTTAACGATGCAATACACCGGTTGCTATTACACGAAACAGGAACTTCTTTTGAAAAAAATGTCAGTCATGATTTGGACCGAAAATTGAATTTAATTACATCATTTTTCGCTGCGGGAGAGTACTCAAGGGGAATAGGTGTCATTAAATCTATCAAACACTCTACGCAATGGATTCAAAAGAAAAAAGGATTAGAGTTTCGAGTCAAATTTCAGCTTATTGAGATGTTATACTTTTTAGAAACGGGAAAAATTGACTTGGTTCTAAATAGAATGAGAGCTTTAAAGCGTGTTATTAGAGAAGTTGTCAAACTTAATCCGAATTACAAAAACCTTAATGTCTTTTTAAACGTTATCAACACGTCTCTTAGTAGGGGAGGTTTCAAGGGACTGGAAAAAGAATTGGATAAGTTTGAATTTACTCCGTTTAAAAGAGAAAATATACAAGCTATGGCTTTTTTCGCTTATTTAAAAAGTAAAATAAGCAATAGAGATTATTATGAGACATTAATTGAATTAGTAACTGTTGAATGGGTTAAAGGTTAATACTGTTGGATTTTAATAAAGAAATAATCATCGCGCTGGGAGGGTTTTTAATTATAGCTCTTTCGGCGAATCATATTTCAAAATTTTTTGCAAAGATTAAATTTCCATTAATAACAGGTTTATTACTTGCTGGAATTCTTGCAGGATCAGACGTTTTGGAATTAATTCCGAGAGAGAATACAAAATATTTAAACTTTTTAAATGAAATCTCTCTGGCTTTTATAGCTTTTGCTGCGGGTTCAGAACTTTATTTAAAAGAAATAAGAGGGCAGTTTAAAAGTATACTATGGAATACTTTGGGACAGTTGGTTATAACCTTTGGTTTAGGAGTTTTGGGCGTCTTTTTAGCAAGTGAATACATTCCATTCATGGTCGAGATGACCTTTGCAGAAAAAATGTCAGTAGGAATATTAATGGCTACAATTTTTGTAGCACGATCTCCTTCCTCCGCTATTGCAGTTATTAATGAACTAAGAGCTAAAGGGCCATTTACCAAAACATCTATAGGAGTAACTGTGGTTAAAGATGTTTTAGTAATTATTCTTTTTGCTGTTTGTTTTGCATTGGCAAAGACATTTTTAAGTGGTGAACCTTTTAGCTTACTCTCACTAATTTATCTTCTTGTAGAACTTGTCGTATCTTTTGCATTAGGAAGATTAATTGGAATTATTATAAAATGGTTTTTTAAGTTTAAAATCAACAAATATCTAAAAGTAACCATTCTAATTTCTTTGGGATACGCTGTTTATTTGTTTGCAGATTGGCTGGGAGATTTTACAGTTCAAGAACATATTTTAGGTCATAAATTTTACATTGAGCCTCTTTTAATATGTATATTGGGAAGTTATTACGTAACTAATTATTCAACTTCTCGTCCTGAATTTATCGAGATTTTGCATGAAACAGGTCCTGTGATTTATGTGATTTTTTTCACCCTTACAGGAGCAACTTTACAAGTTGACGTTTTGTTTCAGGTATTTGGTATTGCTGTTTTGTTTTTTTTCATTCGGTTGCTTTCAATGGTTATTGCAGGTTATGTAGGAGGTACATTAGCTGGAGATCCATGGAAATTTCGTCATCTCAACTGGATGCCTTATGTCACTCAGGCTGGAGTAGGGTTGGGCTTGGCTACTCTTATTAAGCAGGCATTTCCAGAATTTGGAGTTCAATTCGAAACCATAATTGTTGGAGTTATTGTAATTAACCAGGTAGTAGGGCCTCCACTCTTTAAATTTGCTCTGCACAAGGTTAATGAGACACATGAAAAACACGAAACCCCTGCTTTTGATGGTCACAATGATGCCATAATTTTTGGATTTGAACCTATGAGTTTAGCATTAGCGCGTCAACTAAAAAATAACGGATGGGGTGTGAAAATTGCCGCAATGCGAAAAGCCGATGAGATTGGTTCTGTGGATGATATTGATATTGTATTCATGGATTCTATATCCTTGAGCTGTCTTAGTAAACTTGATCCTAAAAGCGCGGACACAATGGTCTTAATGCTTTCGGATAGAGAAAACTACCAATGGTGCGAATTGATTTATGAGCAAATAGGAACCAAGGAAATTGTTGTTCGAGCAAGTGGAGATCGATATTATGCCAAGAAATTTAAAGCATTAGAAGCTCTTGTAGTTGATCCTAATTCAGCAATGGTTAATCTTATGGATCATTTTGTTCGCAGTCCCAACGCGACAAGTATACTTTTGGGTATGGAAACGGATCAGGATGCGGTTGATGTTGAAATTATGGATGCAACCATACAAGGTTTGGCACTAAGAGATTTAAGGCTGCCATCTGATATTTTAATTTTATCCATATCTCGAAACGACCAATTGATGATTACTCACGGATATACTCGTTTACGAGTTGGAGATATTGTTACTATTTTGGGATCTCAGGAAAGTATTGACAAAGTTGAGTTGATGTTTGGGCCTACTTAAACCAATATTTAATTTGAGTCATAATTAACAATTCATTTGTTAAGAGATAAAGCAAGTGAAGTTTAAATTCATAACGTGATTGACTACTTTTAAAATATGATTGCATCAGATGTTTCCTTGAAAAAATTTAACACATTTGGAATTGATGTGTCTGCAAAATTATTCAGTCAAGCTGAAAATGAAGACCACGTTCGTAATGTAATTCAATCAAATGAATTTAAAAAGAACTCTACCCTTATTTTGGGAGGAGGCTCAAACCTTCTTTTTACTAAAGATTTCAATGGTTTAGTTTTGAAAAATCATATACAGGGGATTGAAATATTGGAAGAAACCGATGATTTTGTTTTCGTAAAAGTAGGAGGAGGAGTTGTTTGGCATGATTTTGTACTGCATTGTATCGACAAGGGATGGAACGGTGTTGAAAATTTAAGTTTAATACCTGGTAATGTGGGTGCGAGTCCCATGCAAAATATTGGAGCTTACGGAGTTGAAATTAAGGAGGTTTTTCATGAATTGGAGGCCATTCACTTAAAATCAGGTGAGATACATTATTTCAGAAATGAAGATTGTTGTTTTGGTTATCGCGATAGTGTATTTAAAAATAAAGTAAAAGGGGAGTATTTAATATCCAGAGTAATTTACAAGCTCTCAAAAAAACCAAATTATAATATCTCATACGGAGCAATAGAAAAGCAATTGGAAAATATGGGTATAAAGGATTTGTCAGCCAAGTCAGTGAGTGATGCAGTAATAGCGATTCGACAATCTAAACTTCCTGATCCAAGTAAAATAGGTAATTCGGGTTCTTTCTTCAAAAATCCAATTGTTACTCAAAGCACATTCGATTCAATTAAACTAAAATTTCCAAATGTAGTAGCCTATCCAGCAGGGGAGGATTTAATGAAGCTTGCTGCAGGTTGGTTAATCGAACAAGCGGGTTGGAAAGGTAAAACCTATGGCAACTATGGTGTTCACAAAAATCAGGCTCTTGTTCTCGTAAATTATGGAGGTGCATCTGGTAAAGAGATATATGACTTGTCTTCAAGAATACTCGATTCGATAAAAGAAAAATTTGGTGTTAATTTAGAACGTGAAGTAAACATATACTAGTTCGGTATGGAAAAATTAGTAGAATTAAAAAACGTAAAAGCATTCCATAGGAAGAAACAAATTCTCAACGGCGTGAATATTTCGGTTAAAAAAGGTGAATTTGTATATCTTATTGGAAAAACAGGAAGTGGAAAAAGCTCCATATTAAAAGTGCTCTATAAGGAGATGGACATAGCTGAGGGGGAAGGTGAAGTTGTTGGTTTGGATTTGAAAAAGCTCAAGTACACACAAGTTCATAAATTAAGACGCCAACTGGGAGTAGTTTTTCAGGATTTTCAATTGCTTCCGGATAGGAGCATAGAGGATAATTTACTTTTTATAATGAAATCGACAGGATGGAAGGATAAAAAAGCAATGAAAAATCACGCAAAAGTCACCTTGGAGCAGGTGAATCTTCCAGATATAGGTGACAAATACCCTCATCAGCTCTCGGGAGGTCAGCAACAAAAAGTTGCCATAGCAAGAGCGATGATAAATTCGCCAAAAGTAATATTGGCTGATGAACCCACAGGAAATCTGGATCCAGATTCATCTCGTGAAATCATGAAGCTGTTATCAGTAATATCCAAAGGAGGAACCGCAATTTTAATGGCAACTCACGATATGGATTTGGTTGAAAATTATCCAGGTAGAATTTTAAAATGTGAGGAGGGCCTTATTTCTGAAGTTCAAGCCTCTGAATATGAATAAAATAACAAAACTTTTAGGTATAAAATACCCTATTATTCAAGCAGGAATGGTTTGGTGCAGCGGATGGAGACTAGCCTCGGCTGCTTCAAATAATGGTGTTTTAGGAGTGCTTGGTGCCGGAAGTATGTATCCGGATGTTCTCAGAGAACATATTCAAAAATGTAAAAAGGCCACTCGACATCCATTTGCAGTCAACATTCCTTTGTTTTACCCACAAATAGATGAACTTTTCGAAATTCTTTTCCAGGAGAAAGTAAAAATTGTAATTACTTCCGGAGGGAATCCCTCTCTGTATACTCAAAATATGAAAAACTTGGGCATAAAAGTACTTCATGTTATAGCCAATACCAAGTTTGCCAAAAAAGCTGAAGATGCTGGTGTTGATGCTGTTATTGCGGAAGGTTTTGAAGCAGGAGGACACAATGGAAGAGATGAAATGACTACAATGTGTTTGGTACCGACTATTGTTCAGAATATAAATATTCCTGTCGTGGCAGCAGGAGGTATTGCGACGGGTCAAAGTATGCTTGCTGCTATGAGTCTAGGAGCTGATGGAGTTCAGATTGGAAGTCGTTTTGCAATATCAAGGGAATCCAGTGCGCATGAATTATTCAAGTCATATGTCGTAAATTCAAAAGATGGAGATACTGTTTTGACCTTAAAAGAGTTGGCGCCTGTAAGAATGTTAAAAAATGATTTTTACAAACAAATTTTAGCACTTTATCAAAAGGGTACGAACAAGGAAGAGCTTACAAATCTTCTGGGACGAGGTAGAATTAAGAAGGGCATTTTCGAAGGAGATTTGCAAGAAGGTAATTTAGAAATAGGGCAGGTTTCAGCCATCATAAATTCAGTAGAATCTGTTAAAGATATAATTCAAAACATAGTTGCTGATTATCAGTTGACAAAGTCAAATTTATATTCGATTAATGATAAAGTATAAAAAATACCATCTGGATAATGGACTAAGAGTAATTATTCATAAGGATAAATCCACCCCAATAGTTGCCGTGAATTTGGCTTTTGATGTTGGAGCACGAGATGAAGATCCAAATATTACAGGACTGGCTCATTATTTTGAACATCTTATGTTTTCGGGGAGTAAAAATGCACCAGATTATGATGTCCAAGTCCAAAATGCAGGTGGTCAAAATAATGCATTCACTACCAATGACTATACAAATTACTACTTAACTCTACCAAAAAATAATTTAGAACTTGCACTCTGGTTAGAGGCGGATAGAATGTTCCAACTCAATTTAGATGAAAAAAGCTTAGAGGTTCAGCGTCAGGTTGTTATAGAGGAGTTTAAACAAAGGTATTTGAACCAGCCGTATGGTAATAATTTGGCTCAATTGAGAAAAATCACCTACAAAGACCACCCATATAAGTGGGCAACAATAGGACAAGATATAAGTCATATTGAAAAAGTTACTCTTAAAGATGCAATGGACTTTTATAAACAATTTTATGCACCAAATAATTGTATATTATCCATTTGTGGTGACGTTGATTATGAAAAAACTTTTAATATGGTAAAAAAATGGTTTGCCGACATTCCTCCATCAACAATTTCCCGACAACAGAAGATTCAAGAGAGAGAGCAAAAAGGGCCACGGGCTGAAAAGGTTGAAGAACCTGTGCCTTTAAACGCTTTTTTATGGTCGTTCAAAATCGGTAAGAGAACCGACTCTGAATTTCCATTAGCCGATTTAACGAGTGATATTTTGGGTCGAGATGAAAGTTCTTTGTTGCATCAAAAATTGGCTGTAGAGTTAAAATTAGTTTCCAATATAAGTGCATACGTAACAGGAGATAGAGGCCCAGGAATGTTAGTTATCTCAGGTAAAGTGAACGATGGAGTAGAGTTCGAACAAGTCGAAAAAGAAATTTGGAAAATTATTAATGAACTAAAGGAAGTGGGGATATCAAATGAAAATTTGTTAAAAGTTAAAAATAAGTTTGAAACCGCTCACGTATATGGAGAAATGAACGTTATGAATAAAGCAATGAATTTAGGATATGCGGAGCTCTGTAACGATGTAGAGGACATTAATCGAGAACTATTAAACTATCAAGCTGTAAAAGCTCAAGAAATTCAAATTTGGGTTCAAGAAAAATTGACAGAAAATGCTCAAAGTAAGTTACACGTAATTAAAACAGGTAATGGACAGAAGTAAGGCTCCTGAAATTATTAATCAGATTGAACTCACAAAGCTTAAAGTTCAAAAGGAAAATATTAATGGTGTTGAGGTGAACTATGTTCATGGTGGAAGTGCTCCATTATTGAAATTGGAACTTGTATACAAGGCAGGGTCTAAATATCAGTCTCAACCTCTTATTGCCTCTTTGGCATTTGATATTTTGCGTGATGGATCAAAAAAAATTAACGGAAAGGCATTTAAAGAGGCAATTAATGGTCTCGGCGTATATTATGGAATGGATGTTTCAAAAGATTTTGGAACACTCTCTTTCTTTGTATTGGAAAGAAATTTAACTCCTCTTTTGGAATTGGTCAAAGAAGTTATTTCGAACCCAAATTTACCTGAAGATGAATTTGATCGTCTTCGTAAAAAAGAAAAAAATGACTTTTTAATCGATTCAGAAAAAACCTCATTTTTAGCGCGCCAAAAATTTGCTGAAGTACTCTTCAATGAAAGTGAATACGGTAAAGTAGCGCATCTTGAAGATTTTGATCGAGTTGATTATTTAATGATAAAATCATTTGTAGAGAAATTTGTCATAAACGCTCCTTTTAAAATGTTGGTTTCGGGTTGTATTTCCAATAGTTCTAAAATGGCACTTCGAAGCTTTATCGATAATCTCAAAATAAATTTTAAAGAGATTAAAAATAAGACGAATAACTCTATTCCAAATCCACAACTTCACATTGTTTCCAAAAAATCTGAGCAGTGCAGTATAATGCTGGGAAAACTCTTACCCAACAAAACGCACAATGAGTATCATAAAATAAGCATTACAAATGCACTTTTTGGTGGATATTTTGGTTCTCGATTAATGCAAAATATTCGAGAAGAAAAGGGTTGGACATACGGTATACATTCATCAATCATTAACTATCAAGATGCTACGGCTTTGGTCATATCTGCTGATGTTTTAAAAAATAAAGGCGACGAAACGATTAATGAAATAGAAAAAGAAATTCGCCGTTTGCAAACTGATTTAATTTCAGAGGAAGAACTAAACACCTTAAGGAATTATTTAAAGGGAACTCTTTTAAAAGGGTTCGATGGCGCATTTGAACAAGTAGATCGATTTTTTTCAGTAGACTCTTTTGGCCTGAGCTGGAGTTACTATGATCAATACATTGAAACACTCGAATCAATAACACCTGAGGAAATAAAACAAACTGCAATTCAATATTTAAATTGGGAAGATTTTGTTCGTGTTAAAGTTGGAGGTCAAAATGTATGAAAAAACGTTTCAGAAATGAAATAAGCAATTGGAGGCTAACATTTATCACACTTGCCTTTATGGCTGTTATGATCTTGACCTTACGAGATTACTTTGGCATAAAAGATAGTTATACGAAATATATGTATTACTTGATATATATATTAATTGCTCTCAGCTACTCTGATTTAATTTGGAAGAAATTCAAAAAAAGAGAATCATCAGAAGACATTTTGGACGATTAAAGTTAAATATCCTGGAGAGTTAAAAACATAAAACGTTCAAAGAATACAGGATAATCTTTTATTATCTGACTACTAATCACTATTTTAGCACCTCAATTTTTTACATCTATTTTAACAATTTATATTATGAGTAAAATTACTGTTGTAGGTGCTGGTAACGTTGGAGCAACTTGTGCTAACGTTTGTGCACACAAAGAACTGGCAACTGAGGTTGTTTTATTGGACATCAAAGAAGGTGTTGCTGAAGGTAAGTCTTTAGATATGTGGCAAACTGCCGCAGTAAATATGTATAATACAAAAACAGTAGGTTCTACAAACGACTACACAAAAACTGCTGGTTCAGATGTGGTAGTAATTACATCAGGTTTACCAAGAAAGCCTGGTATGAGCCGTGATGATTTAATTGCAACAAATGCTGGTATTGTAAAATCAGTAACTGAAAACGTAATTAAACATTCTCCCGATGCAATTATTATAGTTGTATCTAACCCTTTAGACGTTATGACATATTGCGCTTATTTAACAGCTCAAAAAGCGTCTAATAAAGTAATGGGAATGGCTGGTATTTTAGATACTGCTCGTTACAAAGCATTTTTAGCAGATGAAACAGGCGTATCGGTAAAAGACATCCAAGCCTTATTATTGGGAGGACATGGTGATACAATGGTTCCACTTCCAAGATTTACAAACGTTGGTGGAGTTCCTGTTACCGATTTGGTGTCAGAAGAAAAATTAAATGCCATCGTTGAAAGAACTAAGAAAGGAGGAGGTGAATTGGTTAATCTTATGGGTACATCAGCTTGGTATGCTCCTGGTGCTGCTGCTGCTCAAATGGTTGAGGCAATTGTCAGAGATCAAAAAAGAATTTTCCCAGTTTGTGCATGGTTAACAGGTGAGTTTGGATTAAAAGATGTTTACCTAGGTGTTCCATGTGTATTAGGAAAGGAAGGTATTGAAAAAATCATCGAATTGAACTTAACTGCTGAAGAACAAACTTTATTAGAAGAGTCTGCTGATGCTGTTAAAGAGGTGATGTCTGTCTTGACAAAAATGAACGCTGAAGCGGAAGCTTAGNCTAAGTCTAAGTACTTATAAATTTTAAAAGCCTCGCTAACAGCGAGGCTTTTTTTATTCGAGTAGAAATAACTTATTGATTCATTCATTCATCGATGAATCATTTTACAACCGAATAACCACCATCAATGTGTATTACTTGACCTGTTATCCAGGATGAATTCGGTGTTAATAAAAAAGCAGCGGCTTCAGCAACATCTTTTGGATCACCTATTTTTTTTAGTGGATTATTTTCTGATTGAATCTTTATTTTTTCTTCAGTATTTAAAAATCGGTTNGCAAGACCTGTATTTGTGAGAGATGGAGCAACAGCGTTAACTCTTACATTTGGAGCTAGTTCTGCAGCTAATGATCGTGTTAATCCCTCAATAGCACCTTTTGACATGGCAACTTGAGTATGGTAATTAAATCCGGATTGCACAGCAATAGTCGAAAAAAGTAAAACTGATGAATTTTCTGCTTTTTTCAAGTTGGGTAATATTTTCTGAATAATTCGAACAGCTCCGAGTACTTGAAATTTGTAATCGCTTAAAAACTCATCTTCCTTAATTCTTGTGAAAGGTTTTAAATTAATGGCACCGGGACAATAAGCTATTCCATGAATTTCTTCGGGCAGATTATTTAGGGCTAATTCATCCTCATTAACGTCCAGTTTAAAGTAATTAATATTTTCTGTGCTCTGCATAGGATTAGTGCAGTAGCTTGCAAACACATTGGCATTTTGTTTTTCTAAAATTTTTACAAGCTCTTTGCCAATTCCTGAAGAACCTCCAATTATCAAATAATTTCTCATTTCATTAAATTTTGTAAAAACTAAAAAGATTTTAATACTTCTTTAAGTTGGTGTTTTTTAAAATAATAAAGTATCTATTCTAATAGTAAATATTGATGAGTTCTTTTATTTTTCTCATTTCTGTTTTCGATATTTAATTCCAGTTAATCTAAGATTTTTTGCTGAAAAAATACTGCGAATTAATTCGGTAATCATAGATTTGTAGAAGTATAAACTATACTTAAGATNAAAATTTATCGAATTAAATGTTAGTGGAGCGTAAATGTTTAGGTTGTGGAACTTGGGTTTCAACCGATGTATGTCCANAATGTGGGTTAAATACAAATCCAAAAAAAATTCGAGTCGATAAAATAAGAGAAATTAAATCAAAAAAAGAAGCACAAAATTCGTCAAGACTTGAATTGATTTTGAAAAAATGGAAAAANACCAAAAATCCATTTTTTAAAATGAGTTATTGGATAGGGTATTCAATATGGCTGATTTACATGGCTATTCTTTCTTTCTTTGCATTCATTATAGCGTGGGGACCAGGGTAAGTTTATATCTATATCACCTTATGCATATTATTTTCATTGTGATATATGGATTAACATTATATTCAAAATATTATCTGTACATACAACCCTTTTTAAACTATTATTTGGCGGATTTACTCTGTATGCCAATAGTATTTTATTTAACTGTTGAAATTTTTCGAATTGCTAAACTTGAACCAAAATTATCTTTGTTAAAAATTTTAATAGGGATTATTTATTTTTCTATTTTATTTGAATTTCTTTTGCCTAAGTATAGCTTTAAATATACAGGAGATTGGTTCGATGTTTTTATGTACTTTTTGGGTGGTTTGATTTATTTCACCTCATTTAAAGTACTAAATCCATATCGACATTAGTCTCTAAGTTTTTTTAAGTATTAAATAACAACAAGTAAATCGTAAAAAAAGTGCGATAAAAAAAAGGTGTATAAAAATTTTAAATTGTTTAAAATCAAATTTTCATTGGGTCTTTTAGCAGTTTTAAAAAAGCGATGAGTTTAACTTTTTTTACTTTATTCATTGGTATTTAGTTAAAATTTACGCATATTGAAAAACCTTTTAACTAATAAAAATTGACATGTACCTTAAAAAAATTACTCTAGCATTCACTTTTTTTATGAGTGTTGTTTCATTGGCTCAAACAAATCACACTATTTCTACTTCAGGAATGTCTTGGTCTCCGTCGGAATTAACTGTCGAAATTGGTGATACTGTTACATTTATTAATACAGGTGGTAACCATAATGTTAATGGTACCCAATCAACCTTTCCTAATAACCCTGAGAGTTTTGGTAATTCTGTTAGTTCTGGTTGGACTTTTCAGCATATTTTTTCTACAGGTGGTGAATATAATTTTCAATGTGATCCACATGCCAATGGAGGAATGACGGGTAAAATAATTGTACAAAATGAGTTGTTCGCTCAAAATTTGAATAATGAAAACTTTTTAAGTTTATTTCCTAATCCTTTTCAGAATTCATTGAACATTCAAAATTGTGAAGGAGGGCAAGTTTTCTTTTACAGTATTGTTGGAAAGTTAGAAATTAACCAAACAATCTTATCCAGCAATTATATATTGAATACGGAAGAACTTCCTGCTGGAGTTTACTTATATAAAGTTATCAAACCCAACAATGAAACTTTTTCGGGTAAATTGGTTAAAAAATAGATTTCAAATATAATTTTCTTTTAACTAAGAATCGTAAAAACCCTATTCAACGTTTTTTTGCTCTTTTTTTTCTGTAAAAACGTAAAGCAACAAATGAGTTTTCTTTTTTGAATTAAGTTCTGAAGGGCCTGTGTAAATATAATTTACTATTAATTCAGGATGATTTTTTTTGAAATTATTAATTGTTTTCTCCCAAACGAGTTTATCCGCTAAGAAAGGGAAGTCAAATTTATAAACACCCGGGATAACTTCTTCATCATTAACTGGTGAATCAACATTAGAAAAAGTTTTATTAGAAAAATCAACTATCGAAATTGAGGTAATAATAGTAAGAATAAAACCTATTACTACAGCCAATTTAAAACTTTTTGAACCTTTGAATGAAATTGAATTATCCTCGAAATTCGGCACATATTTAAACAAAAACCATGATGCNATTAGAATTAGCCAAAATAAACCATGTTCTAAAAGCTGAAAGCGGTCGCCAAAAATCTGGTCAGCAATGGAAAACAAGCTAAATAAAATTATAGAGGCAAAAACAGCTCTGAAAAACCATTTTTCTGCGATATCTCCTTTTCTTTTTGCAAAGTTGATAATTGCCAGTAAATAAAAGACAAAATTAACAACTTCAAAAGCTGAAACAACAGCTAAAGCCGACGTTGCAAAAATTGGGTTTTTAAGCCCGAGAGATCCAAAAAACTTAACGAATAAAGCGAAGAAATCTTTTCCAACCCATAAGTTATGAACATCTGGGATGATTTTATCTACTACACTTAGTCCCCAAAAAAACGTCCAAAAAATTAGTATTGAAAAACGAACTATATATCTTTCTTTCATTTTTTGTCCTCAGTTAAAATGTAAAAAATTAAGCCATCCGCTTTCTTTAATCGAAGTGGATTGGGTACAGTGTAAATATGATTGATAGATTTCCCAGGGTATTCTTTTTTAAATTTTTCGATAGATTTTTCAAAAACAGTACTACCACCTAAGAATGGAAATGAAACTTTGTATATGTTTTCACCTACCTTTTCCGCATTTAGAGCATCTGTTCTGCGAGAAAAGTAATTTGAATTGTAGTTAAAAACAGAAATAGTTGTTATCGAAACCAATAAAACTACTACAAGGGAAGCTGCTGCTAATTGTTTTTTTTGCAATAAAGGTTGGGGGGCAGTGTTTTTATTTAAGCGTATAAAGGCAATCCAAGAGAAAAGGGTTAAAAACCAAAACAATGTATGTTCAAGGAGTTCAAATCTATCCCCGAAAATATGGTCACCAATAGAAAATATTGTGAAAGTAATAAGTGTAAATATAATCCCCACAAAAAACCAGGAACGAGATGAATCTTGCTTTTTTCGTAAAAAATATATTAGGGCTCCAGTAAAAAAAACAAAAGCGAAAACTTCCAGTCCAGCGGCTATAACTAAAGCTGCATTCGCAATTATTGGTGACTCTAATCCTGCTGAGGCGAAAAACTTTTGAAACTGGGCAAAACGGTCTCTTCCTACCCAAAGGAATAAACTACCACCAATAAATTTATCTACTATATTAAAAAGCCAAAAAAGTGACCAGTAAAATAATATTGCGTAGCGGATAAGTTGATTTGTAGGAACTTTTGTTCCATACCCTTCCTGCATACCGGTAATATTAAAGTTTTTATTTAATTGTTCTCTGCAGAATCTATAGCTTCAGCAGCTTCTTTTTCTCTTCTCTTTCTAGCGTCAATGAAGCTTTTAACAAAGAAAACCATTGCAAGAGCTGTACTGATAATCATAGCCCCTAATCTACCAATGGCTAAAGTGTCTGCTCTGCCAATAGCTCCCATCAGAGGTTTTATTAAGGCAATCAAAATCAAAAGCGTAAGTAAAACTGCAATATGAGCAATTACCTTATTTTCTTTTTTAACTCCAAAGTTCAATGCCAGGAGAATAACTCCAATGGCTGCTGGAATTAATGCGGTTGGTGAAGGTGTATCCGAGGATAAATAACCCCAAAGAGGGAGTACAATTAAAAGTATNGCATTAATTAAGCTTGCTGTATGTGCTTTCATTTTAAATAGATTATTATAGTTGATTTACAATTGTATTTGGATAGCGAAAATACATTTTTTTGTGTTTTAAAATGAATTTGTATTTGAAATTTCTAAGAAGTATATTTTTCAGATTATTCAATCAAGCCATCCATGTCGTATTTAGAGAAGAACTCCCAAATTAACTCACTGGTATTTAGTTCGTTATAGTTAAGGTCAAACCACTCGTGCCCGCCCTGATTGATTTTATAATGTTCAACCGAAACACCATTGTTTCCGTTAGAGTAGGATGTATATTCAATAGTGTTTCCTCCACTGGTAATGCTATTTGAATTGGAAATACTGTCTGTCGAGTTAAAATTTCTCCAAAAAGTTAAAGTCGATTCAACAGAAGCATACTCGTTGTTTCCGGCATAGGGGATAACTCCGTCAGATGTACCATGAATCATCAAAACAGGCATTGGATGATTAGGAGTATTGTCGGTTTCGAGCATAGCACCAGATACAGAAGCAACAGCCGCAAATAAATTACTTTTGTGATTGGCCAGGCCAAAACTCATCATTCCTCCATTGGAATATCCGCAAGCATATATTCTTTTTGAATCAATATTGTAATTGTTGGATAGCTGTTGTATCAGGGCTTCAATAAAGCCCAAATCATCAGCGGTACTTTTATTATCAGAACTTGGTAGCGAAGGGTTCCAATGTGAGTATCCATCCATTAACGAACCTTGAGGAAAAACCAGAACAAAACCTTCTGTTTCTGCAATAGACAGCATAGATGTGTATGATAAATAGTCATTAATATTTCCACCAAATCCATGAAAATTTAATACTAATGGGGCAACAGAATCACCACTAAAACTTGAAGGAATATAAATCAGGTACTCTCTTGAAATACCATTATGAACAATATTTTGAATTTCTGAAGAATAGTCATAATTGTTTTCTGGAACACAACACTCTTTTTTACGACATCCCCAAAAAAAGAAAACAATTAAAAAGGCAATCAGTATATTTTTCATTGAAATTAATTTTTTAAATGCATATCCAGTAAAGCCTTTACAAGGCTGTTTTCGGTTTTTTGATAATAGCTGTTGCAATAGGTCATATGACCATAGCCTATATTATCGTTTTTAAAATTAACATTTCCGCCTTTCTTTTTAAAATGATTGGACAACCATTCTCCAATTTCAGGCGGACATAAATCATCATCTGATGCATGCCAAACACATATGTTTTTAGTTTCTATTTCACGGGGATCAAATCCCCAATCATAGCATACATCTTTTGCTGTTTCCCATGCACTTCCTACCGACCCTCTAACAACGGATCTTTCAATTGAGTAAGAAACCATTTTAACTAAAGCAGTATCTTCTTCAATTTTTTCATCTGTATAAATAAGAGCATTCAGTGGTATGGTTGGTGAAAATAAATCAGTAGCTAAGTATATTGTAAAAAACCACCAGGCATTCAAAGGGTTTTCCAGTTCCTCTGTTGTTTTTAATTGATCATATCCAAGAGCACTTTTGATTTTAATTTCTTCAGTTAAATCACTTGATAATAAGGGAGCATTCAACCCCATTCCAATACATCTTTCTTTGAAATACAAAGCAGCGGCCATTGCATGAGGAGTGCCTTGAGAATGTCCGGTAATCATGAATTTATTTACGTTTTCCAGATTTAAAANGGCATTTAAATCCTCTGAAGCCCAATCAACTACAGAACGACCAATTTTTAAATCTGTGTTTCCATATCCCGGTAGGGATATAGAAATACCTTTTAAATTAAGTTCGTTGCAAGAGTTTTGGTGAACTAGTTTTTCAAAAGTTGCATCCAATCCAGAGCCGTGTATGTTTATTACAACTGGAGCGTTAGTATCCAAAGTACCATAAGTAAAATATTCAATTTTTCTTCCGTTTTGATCCAATGCAAGTTTTGCACCTTCGTTTAGGAGATTTTCTCTATTAATATCACTTTGCCCTTTATTTTTTATAATTAAACCGCATACAGTAAAAATTGTAAAAATTGTAAAACCGCCAATTCCTAAGTATTTTATGAATTTTATGAATTTTTTCATGGTAATTTATTCATATCCATTGGTATCTTTTAATAAAATTTTACTTTTCGCAAAGTTTCCAGTTCCAAAGGCAATTTCTTTTCCCTCCGCGTTATATAATGAGGATTCTGCAACAATTAAGTTTTTAGATTGAAAGCGAACATTTCCAATAGCTTTAATTATGCCTTCATTTACAGGTTTAACTATGTTAATAGAGAAGGAAGTGGTCAAAACAAAAACATCCTCAATAATTGAGTTGGCTGCAAAAAAAGCAGCATCATCCAGAAGTTTAAAATAAACCGACCCATGAATAGCTTTTAAAGCATGAAAATATTTTTCTGATAATTGAAGTGAAATTTCAGATTTTTTCATTGAAATTGAACATGTCGTAGTATTAAATATCATTGTGTTGATATTTGCATTTAAATACATGTTTTGTAATTTTTTAAAATGACTTTCGGTCATGGAGTATTTTTAATTCATTATCGAAAAATTCCTCCACAAGGTTTCAATTCTTTAAGATTTGATTATTTCATTTTGAGAATCATTATTAATGAACACTTTTTCAATGGGGAAGATTTTTTTTTATTGCATCGTAAACTATTGAACCTAAGAGAGCAGAAGTTAAAACAACNATAAACACTGTAATTCCATTTCCTATAAGTGCGTAAATAGGACCAGGACATGCTCCAGTTGTCGCCCATCCCAAGCCAAATATAAAACCACCAATTAAGTTGGACTTGATTCGAAGAGGCTTTTGAGATGGATTTATAGTTTCACCACCTAGGGATTTAATTTTAAATCTCTTTATTAAAAAAATAGAAATCATTCCTACAATAACAGCAAGTCCAATTATACCATACATATGAAAGGCTTGAAACCGAAACATCTCTTGGATACGAAACCAAGAAACAGCTTCCGACTTTGTTAAAAGTATTCCAAACCAAGCTCCAATTATTAAGTATTTTATATGTTTCATACAAAATAGATTAAAAAAGTAAAGGAAAAACTACGTGTGTCATTAAAAGTCCTCCAGCAAAAAATCCTATAACTGCTATTAAGGATGAGGGACTGAAAATAGATAATCCCATTATCGCATGACCAGAAGTGCATCCATTTGCGTAACGAACTCCAAAGCCAATTAAAAACCCTCCCAAAATCATTATTAGTAAACCTCTGGTGGAAAACAAAAAGTTCCAATTAAATATTTCAGCAGGAACTAATCCTTCAAAATTGGAAATACCTATTTTTTTTAAATCAAAAACAGTAGATTTTGATAAGTCGACAGATGAATTTCCATTTAAAAATTCAACAGCCAGATAACCACCAAAAATGATTCCAAAGACAAAGAACAATCGCCATAAATTTGGTTTTACATCTTGATTTAATTTGGAGGATTTTTTTTGAGGAATTACAGCAGATAAATCCTTAAGTGATTTAGATATTCCAAACGACTTGTTACCGACCAGTAAAAGAAGAGGTACAATTAAACCAAATAGTGTCCCTGTAATGTACCAGGGCCAGTGTCCCTTGAGTAAAGATTCCATAAATTAATTTTCTACAATACTATTGTAAATATGACTTTTTTTAAAACTTTTCTTCTAATAATAATATTAAAAATCTTATTATCAGTCATTTACATTGGTTTTAACAACGAATTTCACTAAATTATACTGTATGGATAAAGTGAGAAAAAATAAATTTTCAACAGCTGCATATTACTTTTTGCTTTCAGTGAGTGCTACTGTATTATTTTCATTTGCACTTTATAATGGTAATGATCTTACAAACGGAGGTTTTGAAAACGGTGATTTCAGGTGGAATAAATGGTGGGGACTGGAGTTGGATAATGTGAACAAGCATACTGGTGAAGTAAGTTGCAAGATACAGGCAAAACCTGATGAGTGGAGGGGGGCTTCACAAGTCATCGAGTGTCCCAGGAGTGCAAAAAAAATAATTGTTTCTGGTTGGATGAAAACTCATGAAATCTTCCCAATTGGTAAACCTTGGAACAACGCCAGAATTGGAGTGCGTTTCATGAAAACAAGGGATGAGGAAGATATGGAGAATTACGTTGGTAAAAAGTATCCTCCGGTAGTTGGAGAAGCCCATGCTACATCCGGTTGGAAAAAATACAAACGTAAATACAAGATACCAAAAGGATGCAATTTTATTGAAATTAATTTAATGTGTGGAAATGCTACAGGTACGGCTTGGTTTGATGACATTCATGCGGAGCTTAAATAAAGAAAATTCTTTAATCGATTGAGAGTCAATTTGTTTTTAAATACGNTTTAATATGATTTATTCTACTTCACATATCATAAACTCGTAAAGTATATTTTTGTATGAAAAACAAATTTCGCAGCTCTTATGTTTTTCTTTTTATTAAATTCTTAATGAATTTGCTCAAACTTATGTGAGCAAATCATAAAATAAAAATTACCAGAAAACATTGNATTTCTCTAATACTTCCAATACACCGAGGGCGGCGCGCTCCCCTGAAATCATTGCTGCATTTAGTGAAGCGTTCAATTGAACATCACCTGCTAAAAAGATGCAATCGGTTAGTTTTGTTTCTGATGCAAACATTTCATATTGAAGATTATTAAGATTGGGTAAAGCCTTTCTAATATCGTAAGTTTTTAAAAAAGTAACATCTTCAATAGCACATTCTTCTCGAAGCTCTTTTTTGACTTCATTAATGAGTTCATCATGATCAAAATTATGTTCTTTAACTACTGTCACCGACAATAGCTCACCCTTTCCCTTTTGTTTGCTTTTTAGGCTTGTGTGATAAAAAATATTATTAATCAATGTCTCACCATTGGCTAATAAACCAATAAATGGTTTGTGAATTATTCTATTAGGAGTCTTAAAGTATAAAGTTTGACATGATTTCCAGTCCACTTGCTGATTTCTCAAATTACTAATAAGGTGAGATGCTTCAGTAGCGATTATGGTATAGTCCGATTGTAAAATTTCGCCGTTTTCAAGCTCAATATTATTTCCTTGAATAGTTTTTACTTTAGTATTAAATCTAAAGTTTGTTCGGTCAAGCTTGTTTTTTAATTGTTTGGATATTTCTTCGATACCGCCTTCAGGTATACATGCTGATCCCTCCCCAAACATTTTGAAAACGAATTCAAACATCCTACTCGAAGTTTCTAAACTGGTTTCCAAAAAAATACCTGTAAAAAATGGACGAAAGAATTTTTCAATAACAGCACTTGAGAAGTTTAAATTTCTTAAATATTCAAGAGTAGTAATTTCGTCAGAATTAAAAATATCCGAAATGGACTTTTTCTTAAGCGATTTATTCAATTTTAATATTTTCAACTTGTCCGAAAAACTTCCAATTCCTGAGAATAGAGTTGAAAATAAAACCGATGAATCTCTTAAAGGATCACCAATCAACCTTTGTTTTCCATCAATAAAAATACAAGAACCAGATTTAAACTCTTGGAGATTAAGTGAGTCATAGTTTAGGTACTTTTGTGCGGCTTCATAACTTGAGAGTAAAACCTGAAAACCATGATCCAGCTGAAACCCATCAACAACATCTGTTTTAACTCTTCCTCCGGCTCTATCCGTGGATTCTAAAATAATGGGAGAAAAACCATTACCCTCAAGTGTTAGGGCTGCAATTAATCCACTTACGCCTGCACCAACAATATATATCTTTTGACTCTTTGAATCCATTTTTATGATTTGGAATTATTTTTAAAATTAACTCATCCATTTTAAGAACAAAAAACTCATATTATGTTAATAGCAATAAAAATTAAAGTTTAAATCAGTTTGTTTTATAAATAAAATCATCATTGGATTGGGCTTGAAGCTTTATACCTGCAAGAGCCCTTATCATAATTCCTTTAATTTGAATGTTTACCAAAAGCCATGTTAAAGGCTTAAATAGTTTCTTTTTCGAGTAGTAAGTATAGGTGTAAATAACCTCTGTTTTATTATCACTTAATTTTTTGATTTCCCATTCACCAATGGCTCTTTCGATGAAAAAAAGAGTTTTGAATTCAAAATCATATATCGTCCATTTCCAGTATTTATTTTCATCNCGCTCAAGAATAACATCCTTAAACATTCTTCCCTTGTGTACAAATAAATTACCATTACTAATTGGGTACCTTATACCATTTATCTGTCCCCATGTTTGATCCTCCTCAAAACCTGTGACAGGAGGTTGAAAAAGATACCCTTTCATGAATTTGGTGGCGTCTCCCAGGATAGGTGCTTTAAATGCCCTTTCTTCGGAACATTCAAAAATGTCTTTTAATCTGTAACTGTATTTCATACTTTTCAAAATAGAATCCTTTTCTATTCACATTGTAAAAATAGGTTCCAGAATGAAAAAGCCCTCTTATTTTTTATTTTTTACTGAACTTTTCTCAACAATCCTCACATAAATTAATTTATGTCGGCTTTTTGGGTTTTCACGTTGTTCAATCTCAAATTTTCCAACTGATTTTATCAGGGGAGTAAGCTTTTCAAATCCATAATTTCGAGAATCGAAATTCGGACGTTTTTTTTGTAATAAACTTCCAACATCTCCTAAAAAAGCCCATCCATCATCATCGGATAGATCTCTGATTGTTGTTGAAATAAGCTGAATCTCTTTTTTTGTTATTTTATCTATAACAGGCTCTACAGTTTCTCTGTTTTCGACTTTTTCTTCCGATTTTTTCTTTAAAATTTCAATGTAAATGAACCGATCACAAGCCACAATAAAGGGATTTGGTGTTTTCTTTTCACCAATACCAATAACCAGCATTCCAGCCTCTTTTAATCTTGTAGCCAATCGAGTAAAGTCACTGTCGCTAGATACCAGGCAAAATCCATTTACTTTTCCGCTGTATAAAATATCCATTGCATCAATAATCATAGCGGAATCTGTTGCGTTTTTACCGGTTGTATAACCATATTGTTGAATGGGGGTTATTGCGTTTTCAAGCAATAAATTCTTCCATTTATTTAAACCGGGTCTTGTCCAGTCACCATAAATTCGTTTGATGGATGGATTTCCATATTTGGTAATCTCTTCCATCATTTCTTTAATCTGCGCTGAAGGAATATTGTCTCCGTCAATCAAAACAGCAATGTTTGAATTAGTATTCATTTTTTTGTTTCTTAAAACAGCAATCCATAGTTTCCTTATAAAAGGAAAAGTCCTATGCTAAAGTAACTTACGAGGTTAATTCCAATTGGTTCAAATTGAACCAATTCCAGTTTTAATTTGTAATAGCGGTTAATCCAATTGATTATTTAATCAAAGGTTTCAAAAAGAGTCCCCATTTTACCACTTTGATAATCCAGAATTGCTTGATTTATTTCATCTCTTGAATTCATGACAAAAGGACCATAGGTTACTAAAGGTTCGTTGAGAGGTTCTCCAGATAATAATATGAACCTAGAATTTTCAAGAACCTGTAATTCAATACCATCGCCATCGTTATTGAACCAAATCATTTCTTGTGCATTAATAACCATCTCATCACTCTTTATTGATCCGTCAAGAAGGTAAATTAAAGTATTGTATGTTTTGGGTAAAGAGAAAGACAAGTCGGCACCTGTTTTAGTTTCAAACCTCAACAAAGTTTGAGGGCTGTATGTTTTTGCCGGGCCTAAAACTTTTTCAAATTTACCAGCAACAACCTGTATTATAGCATTCTTTTTTTTAACTGTAGGTGTTGATTCTTTTGATAAAGGAAAATAGTCAGGGTTTTCCATTTTATGTTTTGCTGGAGTGTTTACCCAAAATTGAATAATTTCGTTTTCTCCGCCATTTTCAATCATTTCTTTTGTTGGTCGTTCGCTGTGAATAATTCCCTTGCCAGCATTAATCCATTGAGTTCCTCCAGTGGTGACAATTTGATTGTTTCCAAGAGAATCTTGGTGTTGGACACCACCCTTAAAAACAAAAGTTACGGGTGAAAAGCCACGGTGTGGATGAGGACCAACTCCAGATTCTTCTTGTCCTTTACCATTCTCTACTGGAAGAGTGCCGTGATGAATTAAAATAAATGGATCAATTTGCCGAATACTTGAGTTCGGTAGAGGCTGCTGTAAAAATATCCNCCCCATATTTATTTTTTGAGATGATATAATTTGTTTAATTGTTCTTTTTTTCATTTTNAGTGGATTTTAAAAAAAAGGAGTGAAGCGCAAAAAAAAACAAGGCAGGAAAGAAGTGCATTGGAACAGCCAAACCAGGAAAAAGTTCAGGAAATACAATTTCCAAAGGTAAACTTATCGATAAAGGGATTAAAGTGCTTAGGAGGGAAAACAATACGAATACTAAATTCAGGATTCCTGTCAAATGATTTTTTTTCCACTGATTAAGTACCCAATAGGCAAAAGCCATTATTAAACAAGACAATACGGAAGCTGTAACTATTGATAATGGATTAATAACCGCACTAAAATCTAAAAACATCATTTCTTGGTAAAAAAATGAATATATGATTCCTGTCGTTCCTGAAATAACTCCCGAGATAGTGCCGTGAAGAAATAGAGTTTTCATTTTTTATTTACAGGTATTGTTATATCAAGTTTAATTTCATTGGATACTTTTTTCATCATCCCTTTCATTGTTCCAACTTTGTAATCCATTCGATTAATTGAAAATCGGGAAGAGAAAGTAGAATTTACAAAAGTGAAAGGAACTGTTATTTCTTTTTCGATTCCTCGAATTTTTAGTTTTCCAAATACAGAATAACCAGTTTTTGTTTTGGCAAATGAATTTGATTTAAACTCAATCGTAGGATATTTTTCAGCACTAAACCAGTTGTCACTGAGGGCGTGTTTATTCTTCATGCCATTACCTGTATTGATTGATTTTACCTCTATAACTAAATTGCAATGTGCGGAATCAATATTTTTTTCATCAAACGTAATATTTCCTGAAAGATTTTTGAAAATACCTTCAGCATCCGTTCCAGAGAATTTCACTTCGTATTCTTCAGAGATATTCCAATTTAAAGAATTAGTGAATGTATAGGCACTTATAACAATTGTCAAACCTATTAAAATCAATGATCTTATTTTTTTCATGGTTAAAAATTTTGAAGTTTACTCTGTAAAGATGACTAAATATTAATTTAATCGCATTCATCTACATTAATAAATCAAGAGAATTGTCTTGATTTTAAAACATTTCTTCGAATAGAGCTCAAAGCTTGAGGAGTAATGCCCAAATAGGATGCAATCATTCTTTGAGGAATTCTGTTTGGAAGTTCGGGATAAGTTTCAAGAAATTTATTATATCGGTCTTTAGCAGATGCACTCATCAGCATGATCACTCTTTTTTGAAGAACCGCAATTCGACGGGCCATCAAATGTGCATTTTTTCTCAATTGCTCATCACTTAATGCGGCAACTTTAAAACATTCTCTGTTGAACACAACTACCTTGGAATCCTCTAAACAATCAATGAATAAATCCGTAGGTCGCTCAAATTCCTGTGATTCGAAATCGGCTATTAACCAACCCTCTGAGGCAAACAGGAAGATGTGTTCTTTTCCTTTTTCATCTATTGTATAGCTTCTTAGCAATCCTTTTTTAACGTAAAAGGCAAATGAATTTGAAGTTCCCTCACGCTGTATGATTTCTCCGCGTTTGAATTCTTTTGTTTTGGCGTTAGAATCAAGAGTTAAAATTTCACTTAGACTATTCATTTTTTAAAATACTTAATCAATCAGTTTTTTATGAATTCGAATTTAGATTCTTCAACGCTTGGCTCTTGATTTTTAACGGTATGGAACGTAAGTATTATATCGTTTTTAAGTGAGTTTATTTTTAAAGTTGGTAAATCAACACCTATTAATTTTCTAAGTTTATGTATCGTTTCTTTCGCTGAATTTTCGGACAAGTCGACTCCTGAAAAAATTAAATCAATAGTGTCCTCGTTCATTTTAACTTCCAAAGAAATGCCGTTTTTTGAATTTACACCAGCTAGTTCAGCGGAAAGTGCTAAGAGACAATTTGTAATTATGGCAATAGCAAAATTACCCTTAGTGTAAATTTTAGGNTTACAGTCTAAATCAGGCAAGGGGAATCCGCCTATAAGACTTGTTGAACTTCTACTCAAGTCTTGCGCAGCGGTTAACACTTCCGACAGATGAATGGAATCAAAATTTGTAATAATATTTTCCAACGCTTGAACACAATCTAACCCATCTTTGGTTGCTAATTCAAGTTCAATCAGTAAATTTTCATTTTGCTGAGTAGCTTTTTTAGCAGCCTCCAAAGAAAGGAGAAGTGCCTCTGAGTATTTAGATTTTTTCGAAAGAAAATGATTGGAATGATTTATATACATTCTCATAGACGCATCTGTTGAGTAACCCGATTTTACAATCGTTTCAATTGTCTTCAATGCTTTATTTAATTCTATGAGAGCAGGCATAAGAGTGGCTTGTGTTAAATTTAATCGCGATTTTCGCCGTTCTTTTGTCAATTNCTCTAATCGCTTATTCACAAGTTCTGCCAAGTTGTTTAAACTGTTGTGTTCCTCTTTTGAAAACCCTCTTTTTTTAGTATCCAATACACAAAGTGAACCCATAACATTCTCATCCACCATAATAGGAACGCCAAGGTAAGATTTGATGTCGTATTCCTTAACAACATGTTGAGGGATTCTAGGGTCATTTGGTGCATCTGTAACTTCAAATGTTTTACCATCACGGACAACAAATTGGCAAAAGGAAACATCACGATGTGTGCCTCTGGAAGACTCTAAAACAGGAGGTAAACCAATGTGCGCTTTGAAAAATTGAACATGATCTAGGACCAGGCTCACAAGAGCAATNGGACTATTCAATTCAATAGATGCTTTTTTTACAATTTCTTGAAGTTCAGTGTCATTTGTTTCAGCTAATAACTCCTCAGTAAATAAATTAAATCTTTTGTTACTATCGCCTAACGCATCAATCTTATCCATATTTAAATCCCGTTTGGTTTTGCTAACACTTTAAAATTACGAAGTATAATTTTAGTGAAAAAATCAAATTTATATGGAATATTAGAATCATTTCAGCTGCTTTTTTTCAATAAATTCCATAAAAGCATTTTCAGTATCGATTAACATACAAAAAGTTATTCCGAATTGTAAACTGGTTAAATCAGATTATGGATTCAGTTTTGTTTTTCAGAGTTTCTTTTGGAAACTTTACTTCCTATTTTGTATTCAAAAAGAGCAAGAGAAAAAGTAATGATAACCTCAATGATAATGTACAAATAGCCGAAAATAGTTATTGTTTTAAAATGGTAAACAGTCGTGCCTATTGAAATACAGCAGTAAACTATATTTACTATCCCAATGACTTTTAAAAATGGCCCTACATTACTTTTGTCTTTTGTTAAGCAGATAAGGTCATAAACAGTGAATAATATAGGAAGGCCTGCAAGGAAATACAGGGTTTTTCTTGGAATTCCAAATACGTCTTCTAATTTTACCAAAACAATTCCCAGTAAAACAGCTGAAATCATTGCCCCTAATGCGTCCATCAGGAACAACTTTTTAGGGTTTGTAATGAAAGATTTAATCATAGCATCTTTTCAATAATTATTGAGTAATTAAATTATACTCGTTAATCTCTTCCTCAGTCATATAGTAAATATCATTGGGACCTGCAGAGTTGATTGTAAAATAATAAAATTCTTTAGCCTGCTCATTAGAGAATCCACAAAAAATATAAAANTTAATATAGGGCTGATGTTCTTCATGGCCTAAAGAATAATCTGTTGCAGAGCTATTCCCTGAGCTCCATGAATGAACGCCGATTTTACTGCCCGGATCTCTTGTTCGAATGTTGCCCGATAAAAATAAATCAACAGCTCCTGATTCAACAATTGCGTTGGAGGGAAGATGAGTGTTTATCCCATTGTTTCTGAGTATTTTCGCAGCATCCATCATGGCTTCATCGTTTTTGGACCCAGGACATTCACCAAAATGTAACAGCTTAATGTTTGGATAGTCTTCCATTAAGTTGTTAAGTTGCTTTTCAATGCGGTTTCCCATATCACCATTCATAATAGCAGTGGTGTCGTTTTGTATGGAAAAAGGTCCATATTTAAAAGAGGTGCCATCTTTTTTACAAGCTAGGTTAACAACCAAAATGGAATGGATTAATATTAAATTAAATAATGTTTTCAATTGAGAACTTTAACTTACTTTTTTCAAAATATGAAATAATTACTGTATTAATTGCTAAAAAAGTGATGAACCTTCAATTTGAAACCATATAATTCTATTTAAAAAGTCGGATAAATTGGTGGAGTTGTAATAATTTTTCAGGAATTATAATTTACTATTAACTCCACAGACTATTATTATTGACTTCGCGCATGGGCAAGTTGGGCTTTTAAGTTTTCTACTGAGGCTTCCCAATACTCAATAGATATAGCATCACTATGAAGTTCAGCTGCCTCTTGAGTTGCGTTCCGAATTTGATTTGCCCATTCGTCAATTTTTGCATTTGCTTCAGTAATCGATAAAGGACCGTTTAATAGGTTTGTTTTCAGTTGGTTAAATTTTTCAGTGTATAAATTTAACCCGCCAATTAGTTTATCGCAAGCTGCCGATTTTTGATATATATTTAAATAACCGTAAGCAAAAGATCGACAATTGTTGGTTTTTTCTCCCCAACCATCTGCAATTGGAGTAACAGGGTTCATATCTTGAATAATGTTGTCAAAAGCATTATCCATATCCCAAGGTATTAAATGTATTTTATTTTTCGAAGGCTCCTCAACCCAATAAAAGTTGTGGTTTCCACATCCGTTTTCATCACAATACCAATGGAATGCACCATCATCGTTTCGTATTGTATAATCAACAACAGCATAAGAAATTATTTGATCGATGTTCATATACTTCTCAATATTTGCTTTTAAGCTTTCATCGGATTCAGAATTTTGTATCGATTTTGCGAAATCACTCATGATTTTTGTTTGCGGTACTCCTGAAGTATTTGTTTTCAGGTTTCTCAAAAAATCGCACGACTCTCTTGCTTTTCCATTCTCGTCCGTAGGCCATATTTCCTTGTATACATTACCACTTCCATCTGTGAAATTTTGTGCGGTAAAAGCATCGTCAATTTGCTCAATTAATGCGTATAAACCGTAGTATTCTCCATTTATAATAACTCTTGCATGTATCGATCTTGGTGCTGGAACACCCATTTGCCTGTAGAGCCAATAACCTAATCGATCACGCATTTGTGAAGGGTCATTATTTTGAGAATGCAATTGAAGCTTATTAAGACCATAAAATTTTTTTCCGTTACTATTCCAATTAAAATTTATTTTTATTGATAGTTTAGTTGCTGTTTTTCTTCCCGATGGATTTGACCAATCCTCTCCTGAAACGCCTCCAACCCATGCACCAACAGAGCCTTTATATCTGATTTTTACAGGACTTACTGTTTCTCCTTTATAAGTTAAACTTCCTTCAACATATTCCTCAAGAGTAGGGTCTGAGTCCAGGTAATCGAGAGCTCTTTTGGGTAGATTAATCTCAAAAGTGGGAAGCTGACTTTGATCAAATATATATTCTGATCCAAGGTTTAAATAATTTTCGTTTCCACTCGGAGTAATTATGCTTACTCCTGATGAGGTAAAACCATCGTCTTTCTTACAGGAATTTATACAAACCGTTGAACCAATGATTAAAGTGATATTTAGGGCTAAGATTATTCTCATTCTTTTTTCTTCTTTTTCTTTATTGCATACATGTATTTAATTTGGAAAATGGAATTTGCCTCAGGATTCCAGCTTTTTATCTCACGTTCAAACATATACCTCACTCTTAATTTTTGTCGTTTTGATATTTTAATGTCTGTTCCAATTGCAAGTCGATAACGATTATTAAGTTGTTTTTCTCTTTTGTTTGTTGGTAAAAAAATCTCAGAGGAAAAATAAGGGTCGTATTTCCAGTTTTTAATTTTATACTTGACTCCTGATTTTAATCTCCAGTAATTTCTTGTTTCACAGATGCACCTTATAGATGGGTCCCTGATTTCTTTTCTATTTTGGTATTTAATTCTATTTTGAATTTCAAATTGGCTAACCTTGATTTTTTGAGAAATATAGTAGTCCCATCTGTAATGTTTCTCAAATCCTTGAGTATTTCCAGTATGATCGTTGATAAACATATAACGATATGTTAAACCAAAATTGAAGTTTTTCAGAAATGAAAATCGACCATTGAGTTCTGTGAAAGTTCTATCAAAAGTTGAAATGTTATCGTTAAAGCGAAGTTGTTGTTCAATTCCAAATCTGAATTTCTTCGATGGATAATATCTTAGTTCAGCAATCGACCAACTTTCGGCACTGTTGTCCACCATAGCATCCATATTTTGCGTTATTCCAGATAAATTACCCAGAATCAGAACGGTCAATACGAAACTTCTCTTTGTAGTACGATTCATTTATACCCATCTTTAAATACAACTTCTGGCCAATAACTTACAGTGTAAATTTTTGGTTAGAATTTAGTTATCAATACAAATAAAGTTTAGTAAACTGAATTGCAATTCAATTTACGTTGTCTATCGCACACACTTTAACACGATGAACACCTAAAGAAGACAACAAAAAGAATGTGTCTGTAAGTATAATATAATAAATCTAGGAGTAAGTAGTCAAATAAAAATGCATCAAGACGAAAAGGGAAATCAATTCATCTTGATGCAAAGTAAAAAAACTAAATATTTTTAAGCTTTTTTGGGAGTAGTTTTGGAATTCCCTTTCTTAAAAAATTTCGCTGCAACAGCTCCAATTCCAATAACCCCAAAAACAATAACTTTCCAGAATTTAGCAAGTAGAACTCCTAGTTTTGCCAGAATACCCGCTTTCATTAAAAGTTTACCAGCAATTAATCCACCTATTCCGTATGCAGCAACTTCGTCAATATCAGGATCAAAATCACTGTAAGTATTTCCCGAAGTAAAATTAACACTGTTAAGTATTGGGTCTATGTTGTTTTTAACATCATTTAAAACAGACATTTCACCAATGGCATTAAGTTCAAGATACCCCTTTCTACCTAATATTCTGATGTTGTAATTCAACGTGTTTTNATCATCATCTCCAAATTTAAATTCTTTAGCCCAATGAAGTTTTTTATTTACTTCATCGTAAAATGGAGTAGATGCCCATCCAATAAGGTTTATAGTTGGGTATCCCAGTTTAACTCTTTCTGCATTATTGTTTTTACAATCTTCCTGCATTTGTGACAACAATTCATCGTAATCCAAATCTTTTGCATCATCGTCTTCAATATATCCTTCGTCTGAGTAAGTAATGTTTATGGAAAAAATGGAGTCCTTAAAAGGGCTGAAATTATCAGGTACAATCATACCAAGAGATTCATATCCCTTCTCACTTGGAGGATTTCCCCAAAGGTCAGTAAGAATTCTCTCACTATCGTCACCATTTAAAAATTTAAATCCCTCAGGTACATTAATAGATGCGAAATCGCCCTTTAAATTTATTTTACCCGTTGTGTAAGTAAAAGTATTTTCAACACTATCGGAATAATGGTTAAAATATTGAACTTGTTCTTCAATAAAATTTTCAGACAAAACTAATGAGTCGTTTTCTAAGGCATATGAATTTAAATGTAGACCTATAAATACTAATGATGATAAAATTAATTTCATTATTTTAATTTTTATATGTTAAAAACAAAATGCAATACTACTTATTTTATAATGATTAGGCAACTAGTAAAGTGTTTTTTTGAGCTATTTTTTTTGTCTGAAAATTAAAGTTTGTTAACTAAAGGAATAATTTATTTTTTTCAGCCCACTCTGTCCATGAACCATCGTAAACAAATTTACTTCTTTTAAATGATAATTCACTGGCTAATAATATAATACAGGCGGTTATCCCTGAGCCGCAAGTAAAGATTAAATCTTTTGAGTTTGAACACTTTGAGTTAAAAAGCTTGTTTAATTGAGATGGACTTTTAAATTTTCCATTTTCTAAAACATCTTTAAATGGAATGTTGACGGAATTTGGAATGTTCCCGCTTTTTAGTGATGCCCTTGGTTCTTTTTCAGTTCCATTAAACCTGCCTTGAGAACGAGCATCAACAATAGTAAAAGTATTTGATTTTATATTATTAAAAATATCCTCATAGGACTTTACAAAAGGTGTGTGAAAATTGGCTTTAAAATTTCCAATTTCGTAAGTTCTAATTTCTCTTTTACAGGTACTGAATCCTTGCTTTATCCATTCTGGAAGGCCACCATTTAATACCGAGACTTTTTTGTGTCCCATTACCTTAAACATCCACCAAACTCTGGGACTTGAATAAATTCCTTGATTATCAAAAACAATCAGTGTCGAATCTTGATTAATACCCAATTTTTGACTTTCCTGTTCAAACTGTTCCTCAGAAGGCATTGTATTCGGAAAAGCGCTTGATGTATCCGAAAACTTGTTTTTAAGGTCAAAAAAACGAGCTCCAGGAATACTGTTGTTTTCTGAATTACAACTATTATCCTCTCCGATTTTATGGAAGCTGGCATCCAACAAAACTAGGTTGTCATCCAATATATGTTGGTTTAACCAATCTACAGAAACTATTTCTTGCATGTATTTTTAGGTTTGTATTAATTTCTGAAGTTTATGCTAATAACACAAGTCCTTAACGAGTTAGTCTTATTTTTTTCTAAATGTAACTGTAGATAGTACCTTCCCATTTGAAAGTGGGGCATACGATAGTTGAGAGATCGATTCCTGAGGAATAGTAATTGCGTTACTTGATGTGTAATCTGCTCCACTGTCTGTTCCAGCGTCATATAGCAAAGCATTTACAATTTTTTCATTTACAAACGCTTCATTTTCCAGTAGGTTAATATTTACGACAGCTAAGTACCAATCTGGACTGGGAGCAATCATAGTAGCTAAAGTAATTGATGGGTGTTTTTTAAGTACATTAACATCAAGAGTAATTTTTCCAACACCACTTCCTAAACTTTCTCCAATTATTAATTCATGTCCCTCTCCATCATTAATTTTTTGATTAATTTCATCACTAAGTGGAGAAGTAGCTCCCAATTCAGCCATTTTTTGTATGCCTTCGGAGGCCATTGATTCAAGAGCAAAAAAACTAGAGTTTGGAGAATGACTCCAACCAATTAACTTTGAAAAATGTGCATTCGAAGGGTAGTTTATAGGAAATTCTTCCGCATTCCAGTCAATATTAAAAGTAACCTCATAAATTGCACTTTCCTCATTTGGCAAGTTTATTTTTTCATTTTCTTTCTTGCATTGCAAGCACAGAAAGGGAATAATTAAAAAGAGCACATTTAAATTTTTCATGACAATAAACCTAAAATTATTTTTTAAAACTAGAGGTGAAACGCATAAAATAAATTGAAGTTGTCTTTTTTGCATTTATTTTCAATTGTGTAGCGAAAAATAATTCGTTACTTCTTTATAACCCAAGTAACTTTGAAAAAAGAGTTGTTGTCTTTTTTTACATCAATAATTGAAAATTTAAATAGAGTTATTCAGGAGAACTTGGCGACCGCTTGACTCATGGCTCGTATGGAAATGTCTCCCGTATAATTACCAAAAAGGTTACGATTTGGATATTTTTTTCTTAAAACCTCATCCATTTCAAACCAACTTTCATATAAATCTGGGCTGTAAAGGGGAAAACCTTTTTCCCAACGAGTTGTTTTGACTTCGAGAGGAAATCCAATATNCCCATAAATTTCACTTAAATCTTTAACAATTATTTCGGTGATCTCATTGTCGGATTTAGAAATAATACTCTTATCGATGGAGCCATCCCTAATCATACATGTTAAACTGATTATGTCTTCTTGAAAAACACGGTGTTGGAAAATACAAGAATTGAATAAAATACCAATAATGGTAAGACCTTCGTTTGGTGGAATTAAGCAGCCAAAACCGGGTTTAAACTTTTTAAAAGAAGATTTCTTAAAGAATAGGGTAGAAGAAATCATAGAATTGTATCGAACTTTATTTAAAAGTTCGTACATATTATCCTCGAAAAAGTCTTTTGAAACATATGCCGGGGTTGTAATAATAAGATTCTCGGAACTTTCTTTGAATTTTTTCCCATCAATTCCAAGTTCTATATCGTCACTTAAAAATTCAAACAGTTGTTCGGTGAGTTCACTCATTCCTCTTTCAAAAGAGTGAGTGCCTGAGCCTCTTTTCTTTTTTTCCAAATCGGAACCTCCCGATCTCATATGTTTTAATGCCCCCATCAGATAGGGCGTTTCATTTAGTCCCTCGGCTATTTTTTTCATTGTAGCAGGGAAACTTAATTCATTTAAACTAGCTCCATAAATTCCAGCAAAAGCAGGAGTAATAACCTGTTTTGTTATTTTATCTCCAAAATAAAAACGGCCAAAATCTTCAAGCGTAACGAATGGTTTCTTGTGTTTTTTTAAAAAGGCCCCAGCCAGTTTTAAACCGTCAAAAATAGAAAGAGGTATTTTACGAAGCTTTTTATTCTTTAAAATAAAGCGAGCTTTTGACTCGGTTCTTGGAGAGAGGATTTTTATGCCTAAATCATCACATAGTTCTTGAATTTCAGGGCACCAAATAAAACCATTAGCAGCTTTTTCTATCAAACCAAATTTTGTTTTTTCAGTTTTTAAGATTCCTCCGACCTGATTGGCCTGTTCAATAATTTTAAATGAAATTTTAGCTTTTTTAAAATAATAACCTAGTAATAAACCACTAATTCCAGCACCTACAATTATGTAAGATTTAGTTTTGTCGATATTGTTACCCAATATGCTGCTCGGTTTTTTACGATAATTCATTGTCCTTAAAAAGAGGGGTGATTTTTAACTCCACCATCAAATTTACATATTGTATTCCTAATTATTTGAATTCAATACCATCGATTACTAACTCAAAATATTCTTCACTTTTGTTTGCAATTAAAAAAGCGATTTCTCTGATGAGTTTTTCTGATAAATTTGGAAGATCCAACTTTCTACCTCTGAATGATGGAAACATTGTGTTTAAATTAATTTCAATATCTTCCCATTTTCCTGAAGTTGAAAATTTTGCGATATAAGAATGATTATCTAATGAATTTACTTTTATTCTGAATTGATAATTTTTTCCATCGCCTTTAACTCTCAAAACTACTTTAGTTGCTCCCTCAATATTAGTTTCTGAAAACTCGCATTTAGCAGATGAAAAACCACCATTATTCTCCAAAGAAACTTTTCCTTTGAAAACAACTTGACTGTCATGGTTAAATTCAATAATTCCTATGGATTTTCCACCCATTACAACATCATTAATGGTTTTCCATTTACAATCCATCACTTTTTGATTGGAACTAAATAGTATCATAGATTAAATAANTTAGTGGGAACTAAAAGATAAAATACCTTTTAAATTAACGAATTACAGCGAAAATTTTCCCAGATTCATACATCTCTTTGAGTTTTGATTTTGAAATGCCAAATGAAAAATCAGAATAATTATCAGGTTTATTTATTTTATGAATACCCATTATTTTATTTACGTCATATTCATTTGGTAAAACAAAAACGCTATCCTCCGAAACGGAATCAACCTTCATTGTTGAAAAATTTCTTTTTTCAATTTCATATTTATAAACATCTCCTCGTTTAGGAGTTTGAATGTATTCAAACTCCTTCATACTTATTTGATCATGATCATAGCTCAACCATGAAGCTAAAAGTACAACCAGGATTAAACCAGAAAATTGCCAAATTGGTCCTTTTGAAGAGGATTTAACTCGATCGTATTCGCGTTTATGCTGAGGTGTCATTTTTTTGGGCTTCAGAATTTCATTACAATTATTGCATTGTGAGAAACCTTTTTTAAAAAGAGGAAAAGTAGGAATCCAAAAAAAGTGCACATGTTTTCTGAAAATATTATAAGATATTGAACCCCGAGCACCACAACTTTTACAAGTTAATGACTTGGATTGCTCCGATTTTACATGAACAATTCGAGTTCCGTATATTATCATTTTTTAGTTTTATTATTTTGGTAAAGGCAAGATATATTTTAACTCTTAAGAACTACGTTTTTATTGTTAAATGATTGTCATTGCTTTATAATTTGTTTTTGAATGATTTTATTTTCGAATTCAAACTCGAGAATATAAAAACCATTGGTTAAGCCGGATATATTTAAAATCTTAGAGTGTGATTTCAAAAGTAACACACCGCTTGTTGAAAAGACTCTTATCTCTTTCGGTTTTTGAGTCGTATTTATAGTCAATTTGTCTTTGGTTGGATTCGGAAAAACACTCAATATCTCTTCAACCACGTCATTGTAGGAAAGTCCGGCATCACAATCCGTAAAGAATGCATTTATGTAATCTTTTTGAGAACTGTTGGTACCATGTTCAGCATCCCCTTTTATATGTACTACATTTCCGGATAAATAAGAATATTCTGTTATTTCAGGGGAACTAATTGTTGTCCCATTGGTTATTTTATCTCCTGTAAAACCTTGACTCATAGCGATTTTATGTACTGCTGTTTCAGCATCTAAAAAGTCAACTCCAACAACTGAGGTACCTCCATAATAAGGTATAATAGGATCATTTTCATTACTGATGCTTAAATACTTTCTGTTATTCAAGGAATCAACTAAACTATCGTAACCACAATAGGAATTGGAAGGTTCTGTTGAGCTGCTNGTTGCATAAAAATTTCCCAAATGAAATTGTGGCTCATTCAGATGTGAAACAATCGCGCAAACAATATCAATACCTGGGTTTTTGTTGGTGATGAAAACGTTATTGGCCAATGCACTTCCATTTGAAGAGCCAAGAATTCTGATTTTATTTGGGTTAACATTAGAGTAAGTTTGTAAATGATTAATAAGCTCATTAACCATCTCAAGATCAGGTGCATCGCTACTTTCCCCACAAATATTCCAGCTGTTTAAATAACCAGAGGGAGCTACAAGAGCATGGCATTCCAAAACATTTTTAAACTGATTAATCATTCCAGAGCCATTTCCACCATTTCCGTGCAGCAGTATACATACTGGAAAACCTTCTTCAGGTACATCGCCATTGGGGATCAATATTTTAATAGGATATTTATATCCACTGGGTTCCTGATACCAATACTTTGTAATATCAATATTGGTGGTGGAAGTTAAAGTCTGCGAAATTGAAAATAATGGAAATAATAAAATGATTTGAAAAAGTGTTTTCATTTTTTTAAAACTTATAGCTTTTCAGTATCAGAATTTACACATTCGCGTTTATTTTAATCTTTTGTAGATCTTATATATGCAAATCCACCTTGTTGTTGTGATTCCCAACTTGTAAATTCTAAATACATGTAAATGTTTTCCTCAACAATATGAAGCACCAATTTTTTTCCTACAACATCTTTTGGTCGTCCAACGGCTGTTCTAAAAGGTGCAAATGTTAGATTAGCGATGTCTGAAGTATCTCCAATTGCCCATCGTGTACCCAGCGGGCTAACCCCTTGTTCAGCGGAGGCTTCAGAAAGGATGTTGTATATTTGACCGCCTTCATTGCCTCTTGTTATTATAACGCTCTGTGTGATTGAATCTTGATTTATAGAATTTGTTGGATCGGCACCTGATTCTTTTGAAAAATTAATTGTAGGTCCACTCCAAATTTCATAATTAACGGGAGGTTCTATAACAATTACATCTTTAGTACAAGAAACCAATGTTATAATTAAAATTGACAAAAATATTTTTTTCATAATATTATCTTATGGATTTGCAGGATTATTTATTATTTCAACTAAAACTTCATTTTTTCGATTAAAAACCTCGTAGGGAGAGTTGTAGCCAAAGAAATAAAAACGATTAGAAAAATTAATTCCTTCAGCGTTTAAAAATTCAGTCAGTTTCTTTTTATATTTCTCTATTTTTTCATCGTTTGCCCACCCACCAAAAGTTATAGCTGCCATTTTTTTTGAGGGCACCTCCAGAAATTCAATTTCCGATTGGTTCGGTTTTGGGAGTTCCTCTTTTTTCATGTTTTTGGGGACCATAAACATCATTCTCATAGAGTCCTCTAAAGATATTGTAACGGGGGAAGTCATTGATATCTTTTCATTTCGTTCATTTCCTCCAAAAATATATCCCGCTAATATTTTAAAACCTTTATTGGAAGCCTCTTCATATTTATCGGATGAAAGTTTAATCGATGTAAATAATTTTGCCTCATAGTTTCTTACCTCGAAATCCTTATATTCTTTTACAATGCTAAATGGATAGGTTTCAATGTCGCGTTGAGCCTTTACAGAGAAGATTTGTAAAACGACAAAAATGATAAGAATTACGCCTATGGAAATGAATATTATTTTCATTTTTAAATTCAATATTATTAAGTTAATGCATTTATATTCTTTTATGAAATCGTTTAAACTTATCGATAAAATTTTTAATTCATCAACAATTTTCTTGATCCGTTTGGGATAACAAGTTTTAAGATACTCTTCATTCTGACAAAGGAAAGTCAGACTTTCTTGAAATAATCAATCAAAACGATGTGATATTCTATTTTGCTATTAACGACTTAATTTTATTTTTTGAGTTTCATTGTAATTATTTATTCAATAAATGTTTTGCGTCTTTTTTTAAATTAGAAATCATTTTTTTTATTTCTGAATTTTCGGCAGTCATAAATTCATTTACCGTGCCACTTTGAAATACAATACCTTCTTTTAAAAAAATTAATTTATCTGCAATTTCTAAAGCATCGTATAAGTCGTGTGTTATAAAAATCAAAGAGGTTTTTAACTCTTTCACTATTCTTTTTATTTCTAACCGAAGTTCTGATTTTAAACCAATATCTAAATTGCTGAATGGTTCATCCAAAAGGAGTAAATTAGGGTTGAGCGCTAAAGTTCTTGCCAGAGCTACACGCTGCTCTTGTCCGCCACTTAGTTCGGAAGGATAAGCTTTACCAAACGAATTCATTTTGATTAAATTTAGTAAATCACTTATTTTTTCATTGTTACTGTTTTTCAAACCAAAACCGATATTTTCCTCTACTGTCATGTGGGGAAATAGAGCATAGTCTTGAAAAACCATACCGATTTGTCTTTTTTGGGGAGGAGTTATATGACTATCGCTACTAACCAATTTATCGTTTAACTTTATACAGCCATTAGTGGGACGCTCTAACCCGGCAATAAGCCGTAATAAAGTTGTTTTACCACTTCCGCTTTCTCCAACCACAGAACATATCTCCCCTTTCTTGAGGGAAAAGGTACAGTCTTTTAAAGCGTATTTTTTTCCATCATATGACTTGAAAAGACCTTCTATTTCTAAAACATTATCCATTCCTTTTATCAATTTTTAAAGAGAACATTAAAGCCATGACAATAAAAATTAAAACCAATGAAGGTAAGGCTGCCTCGGCCACCATTTCATCTTCGGCATAAGCGTAAGCTGAAATTGCAAGTGTTTTTAAATTGTATGGTTTTAAAATAAGAGTAAGGGGAAGCTCTTTCATAACATCAATAAACACCAGAAGAAAAGAGCTTATAAGGGCATTTTTTATAAGTGGTAAATCAATTTTTAATAAGGTTTTTAGCTTTCCAATTCCCAAAAGATAAGAAGATTCAGAGAGGTGTTTCCCCATTTTTAAACTGTTCGCCTCAAGAGGATTGTACGTTACCGATAGAAAACGAAATACGTATGCATAAATCAAAACAATACTACTGCCGTAAAACAAATATCCAACGCTTAAGTTGAGGTATTCACTGAAAAAATCGATAACACTTTGACTGCTTTTTATAATACCAATACCTATTATTGCACCGGGAATCACATATCCAATTGTACCAATTCTTCTGAAAATGTTGATTTTCTTCAAATAATTCCACTTTGAAAAATAAATCAAAGCCAGTGCTGTTGTTAGAGTGAAAAAAGAAGCAACAAGAGCGACAAGTAAACTTTGAAGAGCTGTCCATAATAAATCAATATTAAACATTTCATCAAATGTTTGAAAGGCCCAGACAATAAGTTGAAAAACAGGAAAAATTAAACCAAGTAGGAGAGGAGTTCCCAAAATAAAAAAGCAAAAAAATCGCATATTTCCTTTAAGGNTTTTTCTCTCAAAATTATTTTCAACCGTATTATTTCCTTTTACAGCATATGATTTTCTACCTCTTTGCCAAGCCACAATACCCACAATTAGAAAAACCATTACGACCAATAGAGCAGATAAATAAACTGCGGATTGCAAATCTTCCAACATTGTCCAGCTCCTGAAAATACCTGTGGTGAAAGTGTTGATGCCGTAATATTTTGCAGCACCATAATCGTTTAAAACTTCCATAAAAACCAGGAATAATCCCCCAATTATTGCAGGAGTAGCGAGAGGCAAAGCAACCGAGAAAAAATACCTTTTATTGGAGGCACCCAATAACATTGAACTTTCATAAATACTTTTTGGTAAGCTCAAAAACAGTACTCTTGCACTTGCATATACATAAGGAAAAAGAGAAAAACTCAGAACAACAATTAGGCCATAAATATTCATGAAATCGAGCTTTTGAATGGGAATTCCTATTGCTTGTAATCCTCTCACAATTGTGCCGCCATTGTCAAAAAGTCCAATATAGGTGTAAGCTAGTATATATGATGGTATTGCTAATGGTAAAAAAAGAAATTTTTCGATCCATTTTCGAAAAGGAAATTCATATTTCGCCACAAACCAAGCACACCCTGTACCAAAAAAGAAAGTTAAAAGACCCGTACCAAGAATTAATAAGATTGAGTTAACGACGTAGTCAAAAAGATAATGAGAAACAATATGTTTCCACATATTTCCCACTCCAGAAAATAAATTAAATAGAATGGAAAAAAGAGGTATTGCAACAAATAGAGCAATGGTCACCGTGAGCAGTGACCATTGATTGAAATCTCTTTTAAAATGTTTTAATTTACTGAACATCAGGTCCTTTATCCCATGCTACCTCATCAAAAATAATAACCGCATTTTTATTAAGTTCACCCAGTTTGGAAAGTGGTAAATTATCTTCTTTAAAATCTCCCCATGATTTTAACAATTCAGATGCTGAAGCCTCTTTATTCACGGGGTACTCGTAATTGGCCTTCGCAAAAATCTCTTGTACCTCTTTACTTACCAGGTATTCAATAAATTTTACAGCAGATTTTTTGTTTGGAGCATACTTTGCAACGCCAATTCCACTAACATTAATATGAGCACCTCTGTCCTCTTGATTCAGAAAAAATACTCCTACAGCTTTTCCTGCTTCAACTTCCAGTGAATCCTTAGAATTAATTAATTTTCCCAGATAGTAGGTGTTGATTATACCAATCTCCCCTTCGCCAGCTAAAATAGCCTTTACTTGNTCGCGATCGTTTCCTTTTGGCACGCGTGCCATATTTTGAACCAGTCCAGCTGCCCATTGTTTAGCACTGTCTTGTCCGTTGTTTGCAATAATTGAAGCAAGAAGCGATTGGTTGTAAATATTACTCGATGATCGTATAAGAACCTTTCCATTCCATTTTGGATTCGTTAAGTCTTCATAAGTAGATAAATCCTCAGGGTTTACTTTGTTTTTGTCGTAAACAATGATTCTGGCTCTTTTGGTAAGACCAAACCAAAAGTTTTCCTCATCCCTCAAGTTTTTTGGAATCGATTTTTCAATAATTTCAGATTTTGCAGATTGTAAAAGGTTCTTTTGCTTTGCTCGAACCAGCCTTCCTGCATCGATGGTAAGAAGTAAATCTGCAGGAGATTGTTTTCCTTCATTTTCCAATTTTTGCAAAAGTTCATCAGCATTCGCTTTTATAACATTTACTTTTATCCCCGTTTTCTTTTCAAAATTTTCAAAAATTGTTTTATCGGAATCGTAATGACGATGAGTATAAATTGTAATTTCTTTAGATTCGCTTGATGATGTTTCTTGTTTTTTACTTTCACCACAAGAGACTATCACAAAAAGTCCGATTAAAATAACACATATATTCTTAAGCATAACTAATAAATTGAATTGAAGATTAAAACTAAAAACAAATATATGTCTTGTTCGGAATTAAAGTAAAAAACCAGTGCCTTTTTTAGGGTAATATTTTTTGAATGTGAAATCCTTGTCAAAAAGCATCAGAATACCTACTTAGTAATGTGTTCTTCTCTTCGTAAGTAGGTGAATAGTAAGAAAAATATGCCAAGTGCTGCTGTAATATGTTTCAACGGATGTCCACTAATGCCATTAAACCAGACATCCATTTCATGGTCGAAATACTCAAAAATTTTAGCAATGAAGTACGCTGCTGAAAGGACCCAGTAACCGTATGTCAAATTGTATTTTGATGTAAAAAAAAGTAGGATTACAGGTATAGCAATCATTGGATAAAATTGGACTAATACATAAATTCTTAGGTCATCAAAAAATTGCCAGTAGATCACAGAAAATAGTCCGATTAATACTGTCGGAAATAGTAATTTTTTCCCTAGGGTATCATTAATAAACTCGCTTATGATTATAGAAAATAGAGACATAAATGCGATGGTCATTGGTAATCTGTCCCAAACTAATGTGCTATTGCTTGGGCTCCAATGATAATATCCAGATCCAATCGAAACAAAAGATATCCCCAAAAAAAACAATAAATATTGGATTTTTGAATTTTGAAACTTACAAGTCTTAAAAACACCCAGTATTCCAACAATCAGGAAAGGAAGATTGGAAACGACATTCCAAAAATTAGGAACATTTAAAACCATTTTCGAATCGCAAAAATTATGATAACTTTCATCTTGCACTAGAGGAGAAATAAAAAATAAAGCAGCAGTACAGATAACTGCTGAGGAAAACAAAATAAAATATCCTATTTTTTCTTTTTTAGCGATGATTGAAACAATTTAAAACAAAATTTCCGCCAAAGAAAAAAAAGTATTGTTGTTATGTTTTTTTAACTCTTTAATGATGGNTTTTCATCAGAAACTAAAAGAAATCTCTATAGTCAATTGCTGTTTTTTCACAACTTGAAAGAAAGAAAAAAGAAATGATAAGAAAGAAAAAGTTTCATTTTCACGGACAATATTTCAAAAAAATTAGAGCTGTATTTTTCTTCATCTTTGTTTTTTACGTTATCATTTAAGGAATTGCTTAAGCAGCTTGATTTGTAATTTCAAAGCAAAAGGATGCCTGTTTGCACAAGACTATTTTAGATAGCAGGAAAATAAAACCAACAAGAAATGAAATGTTGTATTTGGATGAATACTTATAAACATAGCAGTTCACGCACGTAATAGGCTGTTAGAATAATTCCCAAACCAGCACCAGCATAACCAAACAACCTTCTGATTATATGATTCGGGCGTTTTAACTTTTCTTCNCTCATTTCATCTTCTCCAACATCAGACATAGATATGTACATTGCTCCAAATATTGACCAAGACAACGCCATTTCAAATCCGTCTGTAAAATAGACCATTATACCTGAAACTATCAGAGAGAAACCGGCAATCAAATGAAGTCTTTCGATAGAGATTAAATATTTTTTTTTCATAATTAAATCTTAACAAATNCACTCCTCTCCACAACAACTTAAATCCGATAAGTACATCCCGTTTCGCTTCCAGCCTTCAACTAAAACAGCAACATTTTCTTTTTTATATTCTTCCTTCAATAAGATGTCTTCAACAATAACACCAAATCGTTGCCTGAATTTGTATATGAAACAAAAAATATGCTCATCATGCCTTACTGATGGACCTGAAAGATAAAAGTTCTTTTTTCCGAAGAACTCATCTGTTTTTTCATCCAATTTTGGACTTCCGTCTTCTCTGTAAGTTATAAACTGCTCAATTGGTTTTTTAACCAGGGAGAAGCCTGTAGCACAGATAGGGTTTGTTTCTGATTCAATAACAGAATTGTCTTTTAGTTGAACTTGATATCCGTTTTCTTTTTCAACAACAGTTTCAGCATTACCTATGATTTCCGTATAAAGTTCAGAGTTTTTTAACACTTCATACTTTGGATAGGTGTAAGGCGATAAAACTCTTGAAGGATCACTGGTTTCCAAATCATCAATAACCTCACGATTAACAAGAGTAACTTTCTTGTTGTTCTTCACCAAGTCGAAAGCAATTTGAACACCACTCTCATATCCACCGATAACAACAAATTCATCACCGCTTAACTCCTTTATGTTTTTAATTTTAGAGCTGTGTATGCAATGTGATGATCCAGAGATGTTTTCAATTTTAGGGTTTTGAAATTCTCCAGCTGCCCAAACCAGATACTTACAAAAGTATTGTCCTCTTTCCGTTTCAAGAATCCAACCGTTTTCANCCTGGTAAACTTTTGTTACTTCATTGTTTTTTTGAACGTTTAGTGCCAGATGATCCGAAACACCCGTTAAGTAAAAGCCATACTCTTCACCAGTAAGATGTTCCTTGTTGAATGCAAATGCAGGTGAAGTTGATTCGTATATCGAATTCAAATCCATTTGTCCGAAAGCATTACTTGGAAATGAAGGCGTTATCATTTCCATATTTTCAGGCCATTGAAAAAATGAATTGCCGATTTCGTTTTTATCCAGAATCAGGACGTTGAGATCCGATTGATTAAGTAAAGAAGCAACACCAATTCCAGCTGGGCCTGCACCAACAATTATAACGTCGTAATTTATCATCTTTATCGCATATCTTTTATAAATTCGAGACTCTCAAGTTCAGAATCTAACTTTCTGTAAAAACAAGCTTTTCGGTGACTCCCCTTATCGTCGTAAGTATGACAAACTCCTTCCCCCATGAGAGTTACTTTGTAAACCAGAGCATCTTGATCGCAGTCAATAAGAATATCGTCGATACGCAGTAAATCTCCTGAAGTCTCACCTTTAGTCCAAAGTTGATTTCGCGAAGTGCTCCAAAAAGTAGCAAGTTTTGTCTTAAGAGTTTTTTTCAGAGCCTCTTCATTTACGGAGGCCAACATTAATACTTGTCCAGTAGAAGTTTCCTGGACAGCTACAGGTAGAATTCCACCTCTTTTCGAAAATTGAGGATTTAGTTCCAGCCCTTCCTCAAGTTGATTTTTTTGTCCTGCCATGGTTTACTATTTAATGAGTAAAATTCCTAAAACAAAATGTGTAGTATCAAAAATACTCTAATTCGATTTTTTAAAATCCAAATAAATTGTTAAAAGCACTGATGCATGTTTATTTGAATTTGATTTCTCAAAATAAAACAATAAAATCTGTTATGATAAGGCTAATAACTGTACAAAAATAAGGCAAAATTGAAATAAATGCAACAGTGTTGCATTTGTGAATTAAAAGTCGCATTTACCTATTCTTATTTTAATCTTTTCAAGGAATTTCATGCAAGTTGAACACTAATTTATACCAAAAAATATTATGATGAATACCCTATTCTTGATTATATTTGCAACTTAGTTGCATTTATGAATGTGTTAATATATTAATTGCTTTCATTTAAAGAGCTTTATTATTAGTAAAATGGCAATCAAAGACCTTATTAATTCTAAAAAATGTTTGTTTTTGTGCAACGGAGGTTCCTGCATGAAAATGAATGCGGAAGAGGTCACCCAAGGCATAAGAAAATCCATCCAAGATTTTAATCTCAACGATGATTATCATACGGTTCGAACCAAATGTATGGGTAGGTGTGATGATGCCCCCGTAGCTATGTTAGCTCCAGATAATATTTGGTTGAAAAACATTAAACCCAATCAATGTGATTTACTTTTAAGTGAAATTGAATTAAATGAATTAAAATCAAGCGATCATTTTTTGTACAAAATGGGGGATTCAGATATAAACAGTGAGTCTGTCCCAACCAAATATCGAACAACCATAAAAAAATAAAAGTATGAGCGACCAAAGAATACCAGTAACCATTTTAACAGGCTTTTTAGGATCAGGTAAAACTACATTGCTTAACCGAATATTGAGTGAAAATCATGGAAAGAAAATTGCTGTCATCGAAAATGAATTTGGAGAAGTAGGTGTTGATAATGAATTGGTCATTGATGCCGATGAAGAAATATTTGAGATGAATAACGGTTGTATTTGTTGTACAGTAAGGGGAGATTTGATTCGTATTCTAACTCGTTTAACGAAACGAAAAGACAAACTGGATATGATACTGGTCGAAACTACAGGAATGGCCAACCCTGCGCCTGTAGCCCAAACTTTTTGGGTGGATAATGATTTACAGGAACAATTCAGTTTGGATGCCATCATAACAATGGTTGATGCCAAACATGTTCAGTTGCACATCAACGACAGCGATGAATGTAAGGAGCAAATTGCATTTGCTGATATAGCTGTTTTAAACAAAACTGATCTGGTTTCAGAAAACGAATTAAAAGAAATTGAATCCACCATCAGAAGCATGAATGCAATGTGTAAAATTTATCCAGCACAAAATGCTGAAGTAGATTTAAACAAAATATTGGATGTTAATGCATTTGATTTGGATAAGAAAATTGAGCTCAACCCTAAATTTGGTGAAGAAGAGTTTCCTTTTGAAGCCATTGTTCGATATCAATTGCCAAAAGGAAGTTTATGGCTTGAGTTGGATGAAGGGCCGGATCCGAGTATTGACGTATTGATTACNCCATTTGAAAACATTGAAAGTCAAAAAAATCAAGCCACTGTTGCTTTCTCTGGTGATGCTGTTGAGGTAAAAAAACAAGGTGAATTAGAATTGAATCAATTGTTACGGTTGGAAACCACGAGTTCTTATCAATCCTTTCAATTTGAATCCGAAGAAGGAGAATTCTTATTTTTNACACAACACGGGCCCGATGAATTTAATATGCAGCTTAAAATAGGTGGTGAAATTATTGAGCCCTTGGAGGTTATAGAAATTGAACATTCCCACTCCCACGATGATGACGTCTCCAGCGTTGGAATAGAGTTTTCTTCACCATTAAATTTAGAAAAATTCCAAACTTGGATGTCTGGGCTTTTGCAGATACATGGACCTGATATTTTCCGTTGTAAAGGAATATTAAATTTTATTGGAATGGATAATAGAGTTGTATTTCAGGGGGTTCATATGCTTTTTGATGCTCAGCCGGATCGACCTTGGAAAAACGAGNAGGAGAAAAGAAACCAACTGATTTTTATCGGAAGAAATCTCGATAGAAAAATGTTGAATACAGGAATAAAAAGTTGTTTGGCATGATTGACTCAAATGTTGATGAAAACGTAAAAAAGCTAATTGAGGATTCAAAAGGTAACCTGAGATGGAAATTGAATTTGGATTGTTTTATTCTAAAAATAATAGCAATCCCGTCATCTAGGCTAATATGGGTTGTGGGGAGTGAAGAGAAAGCTTTTTTGGTAGATGGAGAAACCGCTACAGTAGTCAAGCAGTTTGAAGCAATAGCTGAGATTATTTTCTCGGCTGTGATACATCCAAAAACTAATGATTTAATTCTTTGCACCAGTAATGGAATTCGTTTGTTGACCATTGGGGGAGAAACAGTTAATTTAATTGATGAAGACGACTGGTTTGAGCATATTTCAGTGAGCTCAGATGGAAGGTTCATAATGGCTTCAAAAGGGAAAACTCTTTACAGTTTGGAGCAAAAAAACGGTAGTTTCGAATTGAGAGGAAAAGACACCTCATTTACAAGTACAATAAGCGATGTTATTTTTAATATCGATTCCTTTTTGGTTTCTAACTATGGAGGGATTCGAGAATATAAAATATCAAACTTAAATGAATATACTCTTTTTGAATGGAAAACCTCTCTGCTGAATATAAGTTGGAGTCCAGATAAAAAATACATTGCAGCCGGTACTCAGGAGAATGCCATTCACTTTTGGCCTTACCCCTTAAAAAAAGAGAAAGATTTTCAAATGGGAGGTTACCCATCAAAAGTAGATGTTATTTTATGGTCGGAAGACTCTAAGTCATTCATTGTTAATGGACTGGAGGATGTTCATATTTGGGACTTTACGGACGGACCTCCTTTCGGTAAATCTCCTAGGATTTTAAGTTGCGGTTACGGTAAAATAATTGATATTGTTTATGACGGAAGTATATTAACCGCAGCCAGTGAAGAGGGTATGATATTTTACTTTATGCCTTATCAGTCGGATCAATTTATAAATATTCAAGCAATCGATTCAAAAATCACTTGTTTGGGTATTTCGGGTACAGGCGGAGACATTTACGTGGGATCAAAGTCAGGAGATATATATTGCTTATGATTTGATTATTTTACTAATTAATTTTTCATTTTAACAATTCTTTTTGGCCACGGATCAGGAAACTCATAACCCTCTTCCCAAAGCTTTATTTCCTCTTCTGTCAAAAAGCAAGACGTTAAGGCCTTGGTGAAAATATCCACTTTTGATTGATCACCAATTACTGTTAAATCGCACCTTCGGTCACCAAAACGTCCATGTTCTTTCGAAAGTTGTTCTTTTAAAAGCTCTAATTCAAATTCTAAAAGCCCATGATTTTCATCTTCAACGACACCCGCTCTCCATGATCCAATGAGTTCCAAGCTTATTCCTCCAGCTGCTTGATTCCATAAAAGTGAAAATTTATTTCTACTGGATAACCAAAAAAAACCTTTACTACGATATATCCCATGGTCGAGATGTTGATGACATACATCCCACAATCTTTGAGGGTGAAAAGGTCTCTCGTCTTTTATCACTCGTGTTGCCAAATTATAGGGCTTATCTTCATTCTCCTGATTTTCCAGTTCCCCTTTCAACTCATCAATCAGCTGACCTACTTGAAAATAATTGTATTCAGGAAGTTCAAAAAGAGCTTCAATGTTTAATTTTCCAAATTGTACAGAATGGGTTGATACATGAGGATTAATAGCCTGAATGTAAGTTGCAATATCTGGAAGTTTTTTATTTTCTATACGGTCAGCTTTAGTAAGTATTAGGTGACTGCAAAACATAATTTGCTCAATGAGTAAATTTACAGTGTCACGTTTTCCTTCAGCTATATTATTTTGTATTCTTGGAACCAATTCTTCACCGTAGTTGTAGTCGTGACCCAGCATTAAACTGTCGACAAGTGCGAATAATCCAGTGAGCTGAACCTTATTATGGTTTTTGAAATACTCCACCAGAGGCAGAGGGTGGCAACTCCCGGATGTTTCAATTATTATTAGTCTGGGATTTTGTTTGGACAAAAGCTTATTGATTGCCTCGTCAAGCTTTTTTATTCCTTTCTTACTACTTAAAACGCAGGAGGAAATCGATTCTAAAATTTGTTCATTTTCTTCTACAACTTCAGTATTGCTTATNAACTCTCCATCAATATCCAGTTCACTCATATCGTTTACAATGGCGCAAACCGATATGTTCTTCTTTTTGGATTGACTTAAAAGGTTTCTGAAAAGAGTTGTTTTTCCCGATCCAAGAAAACCATTTAGGATTACAACATCAATTTTACTGGAATTGCTCATTTTTTAGGGGTTAGTGTGGCTTAAATTTCAGCCAGAAATAGTTTATGTAAATTTCTATCTCTGCTTTTTTGACTTCTTTTTTAAGGTTGGCCTTTGGGTAATTTCGTGAAAGCATATAGAGTCTTTGGCGTAGTAATGGAAAACCATACTTTTTCGAGTACTTTTTTCATTTAATACCTTTTCTCCTCCATGTAATAAATTCGCATGCCAAATGAGAACATCACCTTTTTTGGCTATAAAAACTTCTTTTTTCAGGTTATTTTTTTTAATCACAGTTTCAATGTGATTTTCGTAATCGGTGTAATTTTTTTCACCCAATTTGTATTTTGTTCCAATGTTGTTATAATCTCTATTCATCACATAATCCAGTTTGTGAGAACCTGGATAATAGTGTAAAGGACCACAATCCAAAGTAATGTCCTCAAGAGCTATCCATATTGCGATGAGGTTTCCATATGGAAATGTTGTCATATGTATTGAGTCTGAGTGAGCTCTTTGCTGGCTTCCTTCCAAAAAGTTTATACTTTGGAAAAGCTCGACTTCCTTACCCATAATTAAGTTCAAAATATCCAATAGTTTTTTTTNGTTCCCCATTTTTTCTATTATTTGGGAATGATGAAACGCAAACATTATTTTATTGGAGTATCGAAATTTAACAGTATTTTCATTTATGAGCTTTTCAATATCTTGGTTACATGCTTCAATTTCTTCCTCAGAAAAGAAATTTTCTAAAACGGCATAACCGTTTTTTGACCATGAAAGTAAAGGTTCTTTAAATCGCGTATCGATATATTGAAATTTTTTGTTTTTTGGCATTTCTAACCTGGAGTCCTCGGCATCGTGTATATTTAATTCCGATTTTAGTCCTCTAAAATCCTCACTTGATAGAGGAGAAAAATATTTTTTCTTTAATCCGTATTTTTTGAACAAAGGGACATTGTGCAGCAACTGATTTTTTAAAAAAAAGTTGAAGATTTGATAGGTTAATTTATACTTTCGAATTTTCATAGCGTATCTTATTTTAACACGTCAAGCATTCGTTCAATAAGTAGTTTGCTGTAGTTTAAAGGCTAATTTAGGTATTAAAAAAATCACAGTTAAATCATTTGTTACATTTTTCATAATTGCCCCAGTATTTTGGCATCAACAAAAAAACTGAATGTACATAGATGTAATAACTAGAAGAGGTGCCTTTAAAAAACTAATAAAATTGGCCGAAATAAATTTGTCAAGGTATTAATAAATTTATTTTTTGCCACATTTCATCGTGAAACGAAATGGGAACAAGAGAGTCACCAGGTGCTTCTCCCATTCTTACAACAATCAAACTTTTACTGGGAATAATATCGAGGAATTGTCCGTTTTTCCCCATTCCTGCAAATAAATCTTTGGGTGCATTTTCTGAAAGAGACTTATTTATGGGGAAAGATGTTCCTGGTGCTATAATCGACTCTTTTCCATTTAGCCACCATAAATATCCGTAAGACAAATTTAGATCTTGAGATGGAGTAATCATTTGGTTGTAAAATTCAGAATCAGAAAGCACAGTTGTATTTTCCCATACTCCTTTGTTTTGCATTAAAAGACCAAATCGAGCCATATCTCGGGCAGTACTCCAGTATACATTTGAATAGTTTTGCTTAATCCAATTTCCATTCATTCCTATTTTAGATTCGATTTTTAGATTCGTGTAATCGTTGTAATCCATTCCAGATGCATTCGCTACAACTTGTTCCAATAGAGTATAGGTCGCATTGTGATAAAACCATTGCACTCCAGCGTCTGATTTATAAGATAAACAAGAATCAAGAGTACAATTTAGGTTCGGTACAATGTATTCTAATCCTGTTGTCATTGTTAAATGGTGTTTCACCTTAATCAATTGCTCTTTTTCATTTGTCAAGCTTGTCCAACCCATTCCTAAATATTCCGACGACGGATTTTCAATGTCTAAAACCCCTTCTTGTTGAGCTATTCCTATCAAGGTCGACGTTAAAGTTTTACCAGCAGATGCCCAGTACCATTGTGAGTTTTTTCCAAAAGGTAAAGTCCCCAGCACATTATTCCCAAAATATTCTTCAATTACGATTTTTCCATTTTTTATGACAATAAAAGCTCTTGAGTTATTGTACTCTAAAAAATTAAGCAAATCATCAATTTTTGATGTATTNCAACCTAAATCATCAGGAGAAGTTTTTTGCCATTCTTCACTGTTCAGTGGCGGGAAATACAATGATGATTCAGAGGAAGGGTTACCGGCATTTGAGTCTTCTTTTTCACATCCGAATATTAAGAATATCGACATTAATAGGGTGAAATACTTCATAATTATAGACTTTTTATTTGGACACCAAATTGTTTCTTTAGTTTAATTATTTTAGAAAAATAATGTGTTACATTTTCTTTAGTTTTCACATTTTATAATTTTACCCGTATTAAAATACAATTCATACGACCTATTCATCCAATGATTAGGGTCGTCTTTAAGAGGGTAAACAAAAAGAGTTCTCGAATTGTTTTCAATGATTGGTAAACAACAGTCTCTTTTTTCACACTCGTTTATGATATCGTATCTTTCATACATATCTTGATTAAATTTAGATATTTCTCCATTGAGTAACTCCTGCAACATGAAAAATTGATTTTTCCATAAGGTTAAGAAGAGGATTAAAATTAAAAATCCATATTTAAGCAATGATTGAAATTTTAATTTACGAAGTATAAAATCTTTATTGACAATTACAACTAGAGTATAGGTAATTAGAAAAATATAGCATGCAAGATTGGCTGTTCTGTATTGACCTAATAAACCTGTACTCCAGATTGGTCCAAAGCAGCATAAAAATGTTGGGAAAATCAGAGCAAATAAAACAAAAAATGGGTTTTTAAAAAACGCAATTTTATCCAAATAACTGGATTTAAAATTCATTTTTAAAATGAATATCCCCCAGAAAAAAAGAGCTGGATTTATAATCCATTCTCCTATGAACCGAACTGTATAAGTAGAGCTCATTAAAAGAGAATAAAAAAGTTGATGTTTATTGATGAAATGTTCACTTCGATAAGAATTTCCTGGAGCCAGGGTCATGTAAGCAAGAAAAGAAATAAACAGAGTTAAAAAAACAATAAACTTAAAGTCTTTANTGTTTTGGAGAGTAGCAAAGCCAAAAATCGAAATCCCCAATATTGGAATTACCTCATTAAAGCCACTCGCTATGAAACATAAAAATGAAATCAACAAATAATGGTACAACTTAAATCTTTTCCAAAATTTAATCATTAAGGATAAGGCTACAAAAAATAGGATTCCACCGGGGATATATGTCCACGCTCCAGTATACCAGTAAACACCTTCAGTTATGTCNGGCATTACACTAAAAGTTATGAGCGTTGAAACCAGCGTTAGTAAAATGGAGTGTTTCCCTAAAATTGTTTTGAAAAAAAATGAAGTGCCCAAAATGATACAACCGATAAGAACAATCGGCATTAATTTGTACCCCAATAAACCACCCCAGTTTAAAGGGCTGAAAAGTACAAGGAAATTACTGATGTATCTGCCGTTCCATCGATTTCTTTCGTTGAGTACTGTTTCTAAAAAATTATCACTGTTTCCACGCACTGCATAAGTAAAGTCGTCGCCTGAAGGATGACAGTAAAAGGATACCAATAGGTAGCATAAAATTAAGAATGAACCCAGTAACAATAATATTACGTTCTGATTAATCTTCTTCATTCAAAAAAAATCGGCTGAGCACAAATACTAAATTATCCATTTTAAACGAATACTTTATTTTCTCTTTGAATATATTTAAACTGACTTTCATTGCATTTTTAATATTATTTTTTTCAAAAAGCAATAGTGTGTTTTTTGATTTTTGACTCAAATGGAATATTAACTTAAAAATTGAGGTTTAAAATGAGAACTAAATTTGAAAATTATGAGAATATATTTATTAATTATTATATTTAAAACGGATAAATTCGGATTAATAATTTAAATTTTAAATATGAATATTGGTATAATATTATTAGGGTTGGTAGTAGTTGTATTTATTGTTTTGGTGTCAATTTATAACAAACTGGTAAAGCTTCGAAACAATAGGGAAAATGCTTTTGCAGATATAGATGTGCAACTTCAACAAAGACATGACCTCATTCCACAATTGGTGGATAGTGTAAAAGGGTTCATGGATCATGAAAGCAACATTTTAATAAAAGTTACCAACGCGAGAGCTGCAGCTATGGGGGCAGGAAATATTAGTGAGAAGATTAAAGCTGAGAATCAATTAACAGCTGCTTTAGGAGGGCTTAAAGTCGCCGTAGAAGCATATCCTGATTTAAAATCCAGTCAGAACTTTATTCAGCTTCAAAACGAAATTTCGGATGTGGAAAATAAGCTTGCAGCAGTTCGTCGTTACTTTAATTCGGCAACAAAAGAATTAAATAATGCCGTTCAAACTTTTCCTTCGAATTTAATAGCAAACACGTTTAACTTTCAAAAGGAAGAGATGTTTGAGATTGATGATGCGCAAAGAGAAACTTTTGAAAAACCTCCTAAGGTTAAATTTAATTAATGAAATACATTGGGATTCAGGAACAGCTTAGAAAGAACAACTTTAGGTCAGTTCTTTTGTTGCTCTCTTTTCCAGGGTTGCTAATTGGTTTACTTTGGTTTGGTGTTTTTCTTTGGGTTAATTTTAATAGTAGAACCCAGCCGGAAGATTTAAATAAGTACTTTTATTCATTAGCCCCATTTGTTTTAATAGGAGTCGGGATATGGTTTTTGATAGCCTGGTCCTCTCATTCTTCTATGATTAAGAAAGCAACTTCTTCCAAAACTTTATCCAGGAAAGAAAATATGAGGGTATATAACTTAGTGGAAAATTTATGTATGTCTGTTGGTATGAAAACCCCCAAGATTTATATCATTGAAGACGACTCACTAAATGCTTTTGCAAGCGGAATTTCTGAATCTACTTACGCCGTTTCATTTTCTAGAGGTATCATTGATCGTTTGGATGACGAAGAACTAAAAGGTGTTATTGCTCATGAACTTACTCACATTAGGAATGGTGATGTCAAGTTGATGATCGTTTCTATTGTTTTTGTTGGCGTTTTTTCCTTTATAACCCAAGCCTCTTTTAGAATGATAACTCGAGGGAGTAGAAAGAAAAATAGTAAATCAGGGGGAATTATATTAGTCGTTTTATTAATGGGGTTAATAGGATATCTCTTATCTCTTCTTTTCCGTTTTGCACTTTCGCGTAAAAGAGAGTACCTGGCGGATGCTGGAGCAGTAGAATTAACCAAAGACTCAAAAGCTCTTGCCAATGCATTACGAAAAATTACTAAAGATCCATTAATTGAAGCAGTAGAGAGGGAAGATGTCGCTCAAATGTTTATAGAACATCCAACTAAAAAAGAAAAGGCATCATTTTCAGGAACATTTAGCCGCCTGTTTGCAACTCACCCTCCAATCCAGGATAGAATACAAATACTTGAACAATTTTAACTCTTTTATTTTTCATCAATAATTTTGACCCCCTTATTTGCAGCTTGATCTTTTATTATATCGAATATTTCTTCACTAAACAATGTTCGAGTAGAATCTTGTTTCATTTTGTTTGAGATAAATTGCTCTCGTTTTATGGTCAATTCCTTCAACTTAGAAATATTTTCAGCTCGCTGTTTTTGAAGGAGTTTCAAATATTTTTCTCGCTCATTCTTATTAATTGTTTTTATTTCGTCCGGTAATTCATTTTCATTAATATTTTCCAATTTTATTTTGTTAGATATCAGATCCTCTATCAATTCTTTTTTTCCAAATAAGTTTCTGTTCCCAGACTTACTTAAATTGAACTTGGCACGAGAGGCAACAGAGTTTAAGGATGAGTTGTTATATATACTTAAAGCATTTTCCTTTTTTTTATTCATTAATTTTTGTTCTTTACTTGAGCCATAATAAAGTTTTGAAACATCTATTTTATTAGAGAAGTAATAAATACTGTCATCAAGCGGTGTTTCAATAATTACATCGTCGGCATTCTGTCCAAGTTGCTTATATTTTCCATTTGTAAGTTTTGCAATTTTTTTAAAATGATGAATTGCATCTGAACATTGAACCCCAAGCTTTATAGTATTTATAACAATACCGTTTTCGTTAGCTAATTTACAACTTGTAGGATATTTTATATCCTGCTTATAGTCCATATGAGGAGGACAATCTCCCACTAAAAAAATAGTTCTGTAGATGTTTTCACCTTCTTTCCAACCCATTTTTGTTACAGCTTCATTTAAAGCTTGATTTACGCTTTCTGGATGATCACCACCGCCTTGTGCTTCTATAGATAATAATTCAGAGTATATACTATCGATATTCGTTGTAAGAGGATAAGTTTTGGTAACAAATTCATCCTGTAAATCTCTATAAAATATAATTCCTAATCTAATAACAGGTTCAGGGTTGCATTGACTTGTTACAGATACGATGTCCCAAATTTTTTCTTTTGCGGTATTAATGAGTCCACTCATACTTCCGGTAGCATCAAGACAAAAAACCAACTCTATAACAGGGGCATCATTATTAACTTCAATATTTTGATCTTGACTTTTTAATACACCAATTAATGGTAAGGATAGGAGTAGAGCAATAAAATACTTTTTCATGTTATTTTCGGATTGTAAATATATTTTTGTCTAAATAAAACGTATAAAAAACCAATCACGAAAGGATAACTATTTTATTGTGTTTTTTGAAAGTTAATATTTNTGATAATTCTTTAAATTATCTTAATTTATTTATAGTATTCTACTAAATAGAAGAAATGTCAATTTTACTTAGTTCATTTTTATAAACCTTCATCTTTTCGAAATAAGTCAACTTATATTCTTCATCTATTGGTTTTGCAGAGGGAGGTTTTAAACTGAGAGGGTCTATTGCTTGTCCATTTTTCCAGATTCGGAAATCTAGGTGAGGACCCGTAGATCGTCCTGTGCTTCCTACGTAACCAATAAGTTGACCTTGTTTTACAGAGGAGCCGTATCGTATTCCATTGGCAAATTTCCATAAGTGCAAATATCCAGTGGTATATACACTGTTGTGTTTAATTTTTACATAGTTACCCGCGGCACCAGCATATTTTGCTTTAATTACCTTTCCATCTCCAATAGAATAAACGGGTGTTCCTTGAGCTGCAGCATAATCTACTCCAAGATGAGGCATACGACGCTTTAAAATAGGATGTAGACGATTGTGCGAAAACTTACTACTTATTCTTCGATAACTTAAAGGAGCTTTAAGAAATGCTTTTCGCAGACTATTTCCAGTTTCGTCAAAATATTCTGTAATACTGTCTTGGTTATGGAGAAAGGCATAGTATCCAGACCCCATGTGGTCGAAATACGCAGCTTTTATTTCGCCAANACCTATAAATTTATTGTTTACAAACAACTCTTCAAATATGATTTTATAATTATCTCCTTTCTGGATTCCAAAAAAATCGATTTGCCATGCATATATTTCCGAAAGTTCAATCGCTAACTTAGGACTATTTCCGTTGTCAATTAAAGTTTGATAGAGTGAAGATGTAATTTTACCCGAAGTTGTTTTGGTAATACGTGAGACTTCAAAATTTCTTTTTGAGACAGTAATAGAATCGTCAAACTTGTAGACGATATAATCAACTTGGTTAGGGTGATAGATAAAGCATTTTGCTTGAGGCACAGAGTCGTTGGAACAAATAATTTCATATTGTTTTTTTGTGGCCAGTTTTTTCACATCAAAAACCGCTTTTGATGCGATAGCAATTTCATGAATTGTTTTGTACGAAATACGATAAGGAGCAAGTATATCAGAAAGGCTTTCATTTTGTTTGATGGTTTCTTTTATGCACTGAACAGAATCTTTATGGTAACCATATATTGAATCGTTAAGGTTCTCTTTTTGCTCAGAATACTCTTTTTCTTTGTTCGGTTTGTCCTTTTTCTGATTACAAGAAATTATCAATGGAAAAACAATCAATAGGAGCAATGTTATTTTTATAATTTGACTAAAAATTTTCATTTGAAAAAAGGTGTGATTATTCAGTAAACAAGTAGAAAATAAAGTTATAAATTCCAAGTCGGTTGAATTNTGAAATTAAAGTTTTATTAATCACATATAATTGTTTAATAATATAGTATTTTCTCAAATAGGGTGAGTTCTTTTATATCAATGACTTAAGTTTAACGTTTATGATAAGCAAAACCCTGTTAGAAATTTCAGATTATTTCCTTTTTATATTAGGTAGAGATTGCATTTAAGGGTAAAAAAACAAACCGAATTTAGGTTTGTCAAAAAAAAAGGAACGACTCCTAAGAGACGCTCCTTTAAGTATTGTAGGTATTTAAAATGTTGTTTTATAATCTGTTATTGCCGAACAGCATTTATTGTTACTTTATAGGAGGTATTCATAATAATACCGTCTTCTTCCTCTACCATGCTCTCTTCAGATACCATTTCTAAATTGGTACTTGTTACGGTACATTGATATACTTGTTCTTCTTCTTCTCCTTCNTCATAAATTGTCAATTCATTTCCTACATATGTGTAAGAAACAGTGTCACCATTTTCTATCGCTTTACCGTCTGCAGTAAATTCAAGGTCACCCTCAAGATCCCACTCATCATCTGTAGGTAAAACAGTATAATTTGTATCTTCTTCAAGTGTGAAACCACCCATTTCAATTGATGTTGAGATCTCAAAATTCATAGATGTAGCTGACCATACACCTACAATAGAGGCACTGCTTACTTCCTGATCTTGTTCTTCTTCTTCTTTTTCACAACTTGTAAAAATGATTGATGCTGCAAATAATGTGTAAAGTAATTTTTTCATTTTAATTTCGATTTTGATTGTTTCGCAATTATAAATAATTATTCCAATATAATCATCATATATTTTTGAAAAACTGTAGTATAGAAAGGGGTTGTGGAATTTACTCAAAAAGCATCCAAAAATTGACTTTCATAATCCTATCATTAAATTTATTTTGATACTCAAATAATATGTTTCCTCTATTAAACTTAATAAAAGCGACTTTATTTATAAAATACTTTTTAAATAGGTGGTTACAAAACCAGAAGTGTGGTGCAACTTTATTTTATTTCCAATACATGCTGTGACTCAAAATGTCTAGTCCTGTATAATTACCTTTTACCAATCGTAGATTATTAATTTATTTAAATATTCATTTGGATTTCGTTATTTTTCAATTCCCTCAACCTTTCTTTGTTTTTGAATAAAATTTACACCACATTCTAATTTTTCTGCCAATTTTGATTTAGGATTTACAATTCTCCAAAAAGGGGTTATTTGTTCAATATTTTTTCCTGAGCATAATTCTTCAAATGCGGCTTCTGAAATAATCCGTAAGAAAATACCAGTTGTTACAGGACAGGTTTTGTCCGCTTGATATTCAATTGCTAAATCATTACGCATTGTTGATGGTTCAGCTGATTTTCCAAAAGTTATATTTTTAACGTACTTATCTATTATTTTTGGCGTAGCAATAAACATTTTACTTCCTGCTGGCATATCAGCGAATTTATGTTCAATCGTTTTAATTTTAAATGATTTATCACAATCTCGTTTTTCAACCCATGATTTCTTTACCATCTGTTTATTTAATCATTAATAAAATTATACCATTTGACTTACGACTAAGTTTTATTAATCCTTATGACATTCATTACAAATTGATGCAGGAGGAATAAAAACATTTTTTTTGTTTATTTGATGACATTTTTTACAATCTATTTTATTGTCTTTTACATGTATTGAATGTCTGAAGTGAATAGGTTCTCTTGATACAGTATCAATGTAATTAGAGCTTCCATTTACTGGCGTGTTTTTAGCCTTTTCCCACAATTGTTCAAAGTCCTGATTAGTCTCTTTTACTTTTGTAGAATAGCTCGATTGAGATTCTTTTGTAGGTTTCAAAAAATCGTTACCAACAGTAGTTTCTTTTTTTTCCTCTTTTTGAGAACAACATAAAAAGATTAAGCAGCTAAATATGAATAATATATTTTTCATAGAATAGTCTATATCCTCTATACAATCTTTTTTACCATTTTTAATTGGCTAAAAACTTTAAATTTAATACTTATCCAATAATTACTCATCAAGAAATAATACGAGATTTTACATACCGGGTTCCGTGAATTTATGGAGGGTGTTTATTAGATTATCATCCTTTACAAATAAAAAGTCATTAGAATTATTAGTATTTATTTGATAAACAGTATATTTTTTCTCCCTCATATCATCAATTATATTTTTGATATGTTCTCCTTTTTTATTTTGCAAATTTTGCAAATTTTAATTTGTTAGTTGTGATTATTAATTTCCACTAAGGCAATAATTAATCAATCTTTGTGAATATAAAATTGGTAAATATGAAAAATGTAAAACAGTTATTATTAGGGTTGATTCTTTTGAATTTTACAGGTATTGCTCAAAATGGATATGTGGAATGGAATGTAGGTATAGCAAATATAGAAGATGAATTTTTCCAGGGTTTTTTTCCTGGAACTTCAGTACTAATAGGTACTCGATTAAATTTCCCAAAGAATCTTCTTTTGGATGTAGAGGCAGGAGTTGCATTTCCTAGTATTGTAACAGCAAAATTGGGTATAGGAAGCTACTTGAATAAAGGAAATAATTCAGCTTGTGTAGTTGGTATTCGTCCCTTTCCCTTGCACGGCTATGCACAAATTAATTTTCCGGAGACTAGAATTGGACAATGGATTATCTCGGGAGAATTAGGAGATGGATCAGAAAACTCTCTTTATTCAAGAGCAATTTTAAACTTTGGTTATCGATGGAAATTAAAAAGGTAGAGAGCGAGACTATATTCTTTCTGCTGATATGTTCTTCTGAAAAAACAATTAATGGGAAATGAATGACAATTTTTAAAACATAAAAAAAGCCACTCAATGAGTGGCTTTAAATATAGATGCATCAAATTTATTTCGTAATTACTACACTTGATGTATAGATTTTACCTTCTGTAAGTACTTTAATAAAGTATAATCCTCCATCTAAACCAGTTGTTTCAAACTGAGTTTGATTTCCAGAAACCGAAACAATATTTTTAGACATTACTAATTGTCCAACAGAGCTATACAGTTCGATAACGCTATTTTCTGCATTGATATTTCCTAAATCAATGTTGACAACATCAGTAGCTGGGTTAGGGTATACTGAAATTTCACTTCCTAAAACTTCATTAAGTCCAACTCCACATCTCGATGATACATCGATAGAAGCTCTTCCACACGCGCCAGCTGATCCAGATTTGAATACCCAGTTGTAAATTCCTATATGTGTTCCGTCAACCTCTGGATAATTCCATCCTGAAGTTAGGTTAACTCCCTTGATTTCTACAACTCCTTCTGAAGTGAATTTTGGATCACTGAAGTCAACGCCTGACTGTGAATAATTAAATTCAAATGTACTTCCAATGAATGATATCTCGTAGTTCCCTTCAGGTATTTCAAGGTCTAATTGGACTTTGTTTAAAGGATGTGTAGTACCATTAACATATGAAATATCATTACCATTTAATTCTACAGTTTTTGTCATAACAGCATTACTTGTACCGAATTCGTAAACTGTTACAACTACTGCAGGAGTAGCGGGGATTGGCCACATCTCCTTCAAAACAATATCAACAGACTCAAGAGTAACTTTTTCTAATACGTCAACAACTACTCTGTAGTTTTGCCAGTTACTATTTTTTGAAAAGTCAGCAAACATACCACCATTAAAAGACTCGCTACCTCCAAGTGAGATAGGNGTTCCACTGGGTTCTTGTACATAAAACGTTTTTGTTTCACCATTTGAAACATGANTACTGTTTACAACGAAAGATGCTCCAGTTGCTAANGCTTCTCCTTCTTCAGGAACGTCATAAAAAGCATACTCGCCTTCACCACCTGTCACGGTTAATGTAACGTCTGAATTAGCGCCTGATGGACAGAATTCTCCATCGTTTGATGCTGAAACTACAAGCGTTTGNNCACCACCATCTGCTANAACGATTTCATCTGATCTNANACATCCATCAGTAGCATTAACTTCTGCTTTATAGGTTCCAACGGCGTCTANAGTATAGGTTGTGGATGATTCACCTGTTATTTCAACATCATCTTTATACCATTTGAGTGTTTCTCCTGNTTCAAGAACAACGTTCGCATCTAATGTAATAGTNGTACCTTGNCAAAGTTTAAGATCTTCTCCTAATGCTGGTTNTGAGCANACAGTTTCAGTAACCTCAACTTCGTCNTCAGCAGTACATACAGTAGTCCAGTTTTGTGTTCCGGTAACAACTGCTTTATATGTTCCTAAAGCATNAGCAGTAAATGTAGTTCCACTAGTTCCNNATTGTTGAATTCCATCCTTAAACCATGCTAATGTTTCACCTGGTTTTAGAGTAATGTTCGCATCTAAAATAATTGGATCTCCAGTAAATGATTTGTTACTACCTAAGTTTGGTTTAGAACAAATTACAGCAACAACAACTTCATCTTCTTCCGTACACTCATCTCCAGTTACAACTACTTTATACGTTCCAACTGCAGTAGCAGTGTAAGAAGTTCCAGTTTGAAACGAAATCTGAACTCCGTCTTTATACCATGCAATTGATTCACCTTCTTGAAGTTCTTCTATACCTGTATTTAAAGTAGCAGATCCTCCAATAAGTTCTACTGTATCTTCAAATGCAGGCACTGAACAAGTTGGTCCTTCACCTTCATTATAAACATCAATAGCGTCTTCTCCGGTACACCCTGGTCTTGTGGTAACCGCCTTATATGTTCCAGCTTGAGTTGCCGTGTAAGTCGTGCTTGTTGCACCGTCAATTAACACATCGTCTTTATACCAAGCAATTGTTTCACCATCTGCAAGTGTTATATTAGCATCTAAAGTTACACTTCCACTTACTAATTCTGTATATTTAGGGAGTGAAGGTTCTGAACAAATAAATACTTCAGCTGAAACAATTATTATATCTTCTTTAGTACAATCATCTCCAGTAACCACAGCTTTATAGGTTCCTGTTTCAGTTGCTGTGTAAGTCGTGCTTGTTGCTCCTTCAATTAAAACGTTGTCTTTGTACCAAGCAATTGTTTCACCACTTTTAAGGGTAACATTTGCATTTAAGCTAGCGGAACCACCTGAAAGCTCAACATCTGCTCCTAATGCAGGTGATGAACAGTTGTTTATAACAACATTTTGAAAATCACATGATGTGTAATTTGACATAGTACCTCCCTGATTACATAAAGTAGAATATTCCCCCATGTCCTCGTCGGCAATTTCGCTCGCTGTGAATCCAATTACAGACATATAGTATCTGTAAAGCTTTGACCTTAAAACAGGTTGTGTAACACCTGAGCTACGACATTCTACAGCACCATTAATAATATTTACAGTGTGCAAAAAGCCTTTTTTACTCATTTTAGCACTTGAGTATGTGGTAGCTGACTCATCGTAGATTTCTTGCATTACTTGATGACACGATGGTTTTGGACANTGTGGTGTCATCCAAAACCAAATAGCACTTAAAAAGGCTAACTCACCATCTTGCTCAACTGCATCTGGNTNGGATACTAAGCTTGTATTGTTGTAAAGGAACTCACTAAAGTTTCCGTAGTTATAAAAATAAGACATTTGGATAGGCCCTCTTCCGTAATAACATTTACCGGCTACTGGTTGGTAATCATTTTGTGATCCAGCAGTATAACAGGCTGTAGGTTTATTTTGGGCTTTTTCTGTGATAGTGGACCCTGGTCCAAGTTCTCTTAAAAAATAAAGTCCCCACGAACCATGACTTCCAGTTGGTTGGTTATTTTCGTCTTTAGATGGGTCTGGATCAACCCAACCACCTGTAGTTTCTTTCGTGATATTTGCTAGGAAAGCAGCAAGTTCTCTTTTATCATTGTAGTCGTTTCCTGTATTACAAAATGTTGAGTAATCCACTGTGTAGTCGTCACCAGACCAAGAAGAACCCGTTATAAGATACGTCCATGAACCTGTTCCAGCTTTTGTTACAGCAACCGAAGTCCCTTGACCGTTGGGCCCTGAAGAGAACGTTACAGAATAATTAGAAATTTCATCCACTGCTGAGGTAAATTTCGCATAGGAATAAAAATCATCTGTTGCTCCCTGAGGGTGACCAGCTTGCGCTCTATTTGGGAAAAGTGCATCCCAATCGGATGATGTAATTAAGTTGGCAATATTTTGGTTTGAGGCATTCACGCTAATAACACTTAGTAATGCCAGTATGGTAGATAAAAAAGTAGTTTTCATTTAATTTAGATTAAACCTATGGTAGATTATTTTTTAAGATAGACCACAAATTTATGAATTAATTATGATGTTAAAGTCAATACAGCAAACTTATTCCGTTACAATGTTCGAAGATTTATCTTATTTTCAAATGTCAAGTCGTCGAAGTGGTAAAGAATGAGCATAAATATTCAAACGATTAAGAAGGCTAAAATTAATTTAGTAATTGTCAAAAGACCAATGGTGCGAAATGCCAGGATATTACATTAATAAATACATTTTTATTTTTGCCACATGAACTTTTTTAAGAAAATAATTTCAGACCCAAGGAAAAATGGTTTGAACAAGCCACAGTTTTACTTTGGTTTAGTACTTATTTTAATTGCTCCGGCATTATCTAAAGTTCCAACGATTTTTCTTAGTGAGAAGCTAGAGGTAAAGGCTGTTAGAATTGTATACAAGAAAAGGCATGAAAATACAGATTCACCTGATAAATTTACTATTTGGAAAGCTAAACTTTCGAATGGAAATGTAGTTGAATTTGAAGGTACTAGAAATGTTGTACATGGAAGTGGGACTGTTAGAACAGCCTTTGTTAACGAAAGAAATACCGAAGATAGTTTCATTTATAGTTTTGCGGGGTTTTATAACAATTTTAATACGATAATCGCTTTAGTCCTTCTTGTTTTATGGTTGTCAATGTTTTTTGTTTTTTGTGAAACAGACAAAACATGGCTTAGAGTAAGAACTATTAAGAAATGGTACTTTAAAATATGTGCAGTTTTAAGTATCATGTTTTTATTTTGGTATGTTTTAATTTTACCAATATGGTTAGTTTTTGAGATTGGATGGGGCGCTTTGTTTGGATACTTGATTATTAGTTTGATAATTTTATCCCAGCTAAAAGAAACCATCGAGTTTTTGATTTTTTCAGAAGATAAATTGAAAGAACGAGAGCGAATAAAAATTGAAAAAAGAAAAAAAGAAGCAAGAGAGTTTAAAGCTGAGATTATGCGAAGAAGAAATTCTAATAGATAATTAACTTTGACGACTAGAATATAATACTTAGGCTACTTCCAGCCGATAGTCCTCTATGATTTCATTAAGCTTTTCTAGTTTTTCAGGATTTTTGGGTTCTTTATGCCCGCCGAAATATAAAACACAATATATCCCTGCAAAAATTGGTGTAAGTTCACCGATAATTCCGGGTACATTTCCTATTGTTCTATTTTTTATTGAATTTGTAGTTCACCGATAATATCCCACCAAATGGTATTTCGGGTTTTTCAATATCTGTATCGTTTAAGTTATAGAGTTCGTAAATTAAATAAGACTCAAATGAAATAAAGATATTGCTACTTAACTTAAAATTGTTAATCAATCCTAGTCTGGCACCCAGTAAATATTTATTGGTATTAGACGAGTTAAAAGTCTTTTCGTTTCTTGTTCCATCACGCATTTCATAAATCTTAGATTCTCTAATATTAACGCTATTCATAATCCCTAATGAAGGAGATAACGTGTATCGATTTGATTTTAATACTTGACAATAGATACTCAAAGGAATATCGATATAATTTAATCTAGATTCAGATTCTAATGGAATGACGGGGGAAACTTCCTTATCTTCAGTATCAACATTTTTGTAAATTATTTTATATCCTTTTCCAGAATATAAGATTCCCGATCTCAAACCAACTCTGTCATTCAACTGATAATTGATTTGTATTCCAACACTGGATTTTAAAATATTAGAAAATTGACTTTTAACACCGATATGATTCTCGTAGTAATCATTTAATCTTATGTCTAAACTTCCTCCAAAACCCAATGATAAGCCTTTTTCCTGAGCATTGATTAGTTGACCAAAACCAAAACCAAATATTAGAATAAGTATTTTCTTCATAATGCTTTTTTTATCATAATAATAAAAGGCTAAAAAGATACAAGAATAAAAATGCAGTCGTGGATGTACACGTTTAAATCTACAACTATTAGAAAAGCAGTGTTATTTCAATTTTTAAAGAGATTTTTTAGGGAAGAAAATATACCTTTCTTACTTTTTTATTATAATGATTTGTGTGATTTTCCGAAGATTTATAAAAGGTGAACTTGAACGGAACGTGCCTATTGCGTAGGATAGTTGCTTTAGCACCGAAAGTAAATAAAAGGGGAGAACCAACCCAAATCTTTTGCAACAGAGTTTAAGAACAACTGATTTTTTAGGAAGTAACGAAGTTTATGAGAACTTGTTCGAGCTAACTAACCATATAGAAATAATAATATTTATACTTTCAATATTGATTTTAATTTGTTTTTGACAATATTCGCTTCGTAGTTGAAAATTATGGTAACAATTAAATATGGAGCAATAAAAAACATAAATAAGGAAGTCCAATTTGTGTTTTTTTGTTCACTTGACTTCTCTATATCACCTACAATTTTGTCTGCATGATCTTCATTAATTGCATATTCTATTACAAATTCCTTTTGTGATTCACTCGAAATAGGACTGCTTGATACTGGAGTCAAAAGGATTGAACCTAAGAATATTGTCACGACAATATAAAAAATCGATACAAATTTATGAAGCCTCAATTTCAACCCAATGCGACTAACACAATTTTCGCTATCTGAAATTGTTCCGGTTACTATTGGGACAAAAGAATTCATTCCTTTTTTAAAAATTCGTCTTAATTTAAAGGTTCCGTTATCTATAAATCCTTCGTATTCACGAATTGGATTTTTAGTAAATGTCATTCCTAAATCAGTATTCCAAACGATATTATTTTTTATAACATTCTCTATTTCATTTTTTGTTAAGGGACTTTCAATCTCAATATTTTCAAAAGGAAGTAGGTTCATTCTGTTTTTTTGTTACTAAAGTTTAAAATAATACTTACCCAATTTATATATATTTTATGGTATTTGTTTAAGGAAGTAGATTGAAGTGTTGAAAGTTTAATCAGTTAGAAAGTTTGTATTGTAAAATAACGTTATTCAGCTATGAAAGGTATTGCTTTTTCAGGAGTGTGGGCATTGCACTGTGTTTTATAAGTGATGTCAAGTACATATTTTATTTATTACAGCACTCTTCGCAATAAATTTTCTTTATTTCCTCATCATCAAGTATTTGAAAGTTCAAGGCCGGATTATTAAAAAAGGTGCAAAATTCCTTTCCCGAATATTCCTTTATTTTCTTGAAGTAATTTTCTTATACAATAAACAAGTAAAGCCGAGCGTTAACCGTCTTAAACTGAAAAGTTAAGTGACAATTTTAAACTAAAACTAACTAAAATTTTACATTTTCTAGCTTAAGAACTAGAAAACTAAGGTTTTTTGAATCAGTAAGACTTAAGTTAAACGATGAACTTCATACATCATTAAGACCTATAAAATATTTATATGAGATACTCGATTCTTTTTTTTATTCCATTATTACTTATATTTAGTTCTTGTTCTGAATCTGATAGTTTTCCAATTGGAAATTCTAAACCATTATTAAAAATTGGCTTGATAGCAGATCCGCAATATGCCGATAAGCCAAACAATGGAAATAGATATTACAGAGAATCTTTATGGAAATTAGAAGAAGCTATTGAAGTTTTTAATTCTTCAGACGTTGACATCATCCAAACCCTAGGCGATGTTATCGATACTAATTGGAATAGTTTTGATTCGATACTACCCATTTACCAAAACATTAGAGGTGAAATTGAAAATTTTCATATACTGGGAAATCGTGATTTCAACATTGCCCCAATGCATTATGTCAATTTATTAGATAGACTATCTATGCCTGAGTATTATTATTCATATGTTAGAGATAATTGGAGGTTTATTGCTTTAGATGCTACAGATTACTCTTATTTTTCAAACTCTTTGCATAATCACGATATTAATCAGGTAGACGCCTACTTTGAGAATATTTCTGGAAACCCAAATCATCAATTCTGGAATAGTGCAATTGGTAAAGAACAACAAGATTGGCTTATTGAGGAGTTAGACAGGGCAAGTTTATTAAATCAAAAAGTTATTCTTTACTCTCATTGTCCATTGAAAGCCATTAACAATGTAGGTAACCTATGGAATAATTTCGAAATTATTGATATTATCGAGAATTACTCTAATGTAGTAGCGTATTTTAATGGACATATTCACAATAGAGATTATGTTTTCGAAAATGGTATTCATTATGTAACAATTGAAGCAATGGTTAATACGCTAATTAACTCGTATGCTATTCTTGAAATTTACGAAGATCATGTATTAATCAAAGGAGCCGGCGAGCAACAAAGCATCTTAATAGATCTCTAAGCGTTTGGTAACAGATAAGTATAATGTAATTTTAAAGGAACCTCACAAACTACATTACTTCTCTAATAAGATTAGTTCGAACAAATGCTGATCTTTTGCATCAGTAAAACTGATTTTTTTACGAAGTAACGACGTTCATGAGAACTTGTTCGAACTAATTACCTATGTGTTAGCGTTAGTTTTAATTTTTTCTATTTGAAGGATTATTTGACTTTTATCCAAGTCTGTTTGATAATTTTTTTTTTGATTTCCAATAAACTTTTAGAGTCAAGATTGAATTTTGTTTTTAACCAGCTCAAAGATCCTGAACCGTTTTTTACCGATAACAAGTTATCATAAGTTTCATTTATTTCTTGTTCTTCTGTGTCTAATTTACCGAGTTCTCCGTGTGAAAGCACTTCAGTTTGAAAAGTTTTTTTATCGATTGTAAAACCTACAGCTCCTCCTGAAATAGGAGGCTCTTTTGAACTTGAACCATCTAGTTTATGAAAAACAAAATCATAATAGTATTTAAAAGTATAATCTTTAACAAACTTGTGTCCGAATATAAACCCAGGTAATACTTCACCATAAGATTTAACGAATTTATTTGCTATTTCTTCCTTGGTTTCCATTAATTAAACATAACGGTAAATATAACAAACATTGTTGTCCATCAGGGCAACTATATTTTGTTATAGGCTCTAGCTTTGGCTATGCGCCGTGACGTGTTTAAGTTCGCATTCTGTTTCGTTTATCTAAGTAGCGAATTCTTTGAATTCGCAAAGTAATTTCTTTTTTACACTAGTCGAATTCAGAGAATTCGCGGGCTATTAACTAGCTATAAATCTATCGTAATCCACTAACACGACATGGTGTCATAGGTGTTTTTGGCGGTGTTTTTAAATTTTATACTCAGGTTTTTCAAGTAAAATTGGATTTGTGTTCATAAGAACCCATCTTGTAGCGATTTCACACAGAAAGTTTAAATCATTAGTTTCTGCATCTCCGTTTTTTCGTAAATCTTGAATGACTGAATTTGCTCGGTCAATATCACTAATAGATAGAGAGTTATGCGAATTTATATGTAAAATAAAAGCATCTAACATTTTCTTGAACTGTATATTCCAGTTTCCTCCTCCGTTTCTGTATATTTCGTCACGCACTTTTCCTGCAATCCTTACAACTTCTCCTTGGACAGTTTTAGCAGAACCGCAAGAAGGAATCAATAAGTCCCAAAGTTCCTCAAATTGTTTTTGCCAACTCGTTTCATGCACTATTATTGGTGATGTTCCATCGTGCTGTATTCGTCTTTTTACAGGCTGAACATCGAAAAGTTTATAGAGTTTTGTTAACGCTTTATCAGTTTCTTGAAGCAAATCTTCGTTGAAATTTTCACGATGAAATTCAAAGTTTTCTCCTATTCGCGAAACGTCATCTTTCATTTTTTGATTGACACCTTGAGCATTCGGAAGCAATATTTCTGATATTTTAACCAAGTTGATTAAATCAGTATTATTTGCCCGACTTAAAGCTCTTTCAAGTGGAGTCTGTTTACTCGAATTTAGCACATTAGTTTCTGCTCCGTTATCAACTAGTTGCTTAACTAATAAAGTATTAAAGCCACTTCCTGCTGCAAAATGTAAAGGTGTATCACCATAAGTGTCGGTTGCATTAATATTTGCTCCAAGTTCCAAAAGTGTAGCTATGTCCCCATTCCGAGTCATGGCATGTTGATGAAGAGCTGTACGTCCATAATTGTCTACAGCTTCAATATCTGCTCCGCTTTCTACTAACCAGCGAACAAGTTCATCAGGAATATTATAAAAACTAAGTGCCGTTACGTTGCCATAACCACCTCTTGCATCTAACTCACAAGTTTTAAATACATTTTTGAGATCATCAATATTATTTGCCTTAATTAACTTATCAAAGTTTTTCGGAAGTATCTTCCTTTCAAACAAATTATCCAGTTTTTTCAAGCTATAATCAGTAGTGTCAAAATCTAGAGTTTTTTTTGCATAAGTAGATGCAGGTTTTTCTTTTTGATTTGATTGTTCTGAACAAGAGAACACAGCGAAGAATAAAAAAAAGAAGGTTAATTTATTAAAAGTGATTTTCATGTTTTCTATTTTGCCTAACGTTTAAGATAATTAGTTCAATATGGTATTAATTATTCAAAGGAATTTCATTATCTCGTTCCTCGGTCGTCTGAAGCTTTTAGACATGTGACGCGGAGCGGAACTTGTCTATAGCGTAGAACAACGGTAAGTTAGCACAGCGATTTGTTATTTGCAAGGAAGTCCAAAAAGCTTTTGCTTCCCCGAAGGGCATATGAGGCCTAAGCCGAACTAATTACCTATGTGTTAGCGTTAGTTTTTTAAATAGGGATGTACTTGCTAGTTATGAATTTAAGTATTTTAACTGCTGAAGAAAAGCAATAAGCATGGTCTGTTTTTTTGAAGTTTATTATTAAGGAAGAATTGTCTTTTTTTGTTAATTTATATTCTCCAGAATGCTTGCGGAATTTATACTTCTTAATTGCTTTTCTAATCAAACTGTCTTGTTCGTCTGGCTTTGAATCAATAAAATTTAAATTATCTAAGTCGGCTATTTCATTACCTTTTATTTTTTCAATTCCATTGCTAGATATGATGAAAATATTCATAATTGTTATTACTATTTTTTCATTTTTGGAATTATTAATAACCAATACCTCTAATTCATTTTTTTCTAGTAGATTTTGAACTGATGTAATACGAGTGATTGGATGATCGAGAAATGAAATGCCTTTATTGTTTTTGTAATACTCTAGTTTTTTCAAGAACTGAGTTTTTATATTTTCCTTTTCCTTTTCCAATGCAAATTTGAATTAACGCTAACTGTTTGTGTAATTTTCTGAAGCTTTAGACATGTGACGCGCAGCGGAACTTGTCTATTGCGTAGGAAAATTGCTTACGAACCGAAGATAAATAAAAGGGGAGAACCCACCCAAAGCTTTTGCAATTACCCCTGTGTTAATTACTTTTTTATTCTTTTAAGGTCTTCTTTATTTGCGTCTGTAATTTTTAATTTAAAAAGGCTTTTGTCTGGGTTAATCCAAAACGCTGAGTCTTGTTTTATATGATTATGAAATTTTCGGGCAATTTCGAAGTATGCGTATTGATTATTAAGGTACCCAGAACTGGAGGTTGTTGAGATATAAACAAGTAATTTATTGTTTTCTTCTTTAAAGCTTGGTGTCATAAAAAATAGCCCAATTTGTGGGTCTGCATATTTCCATTTTATGAAATAGCTATTATTATTTTTAATTATCGAAGGAGGGTGTCTGAAAAATTTACTACTATCATGTTCCATTAAACTGGAAGTAGTGGTACATGCTGTAATAAGTAATATTGAAAAAATACAAATTAGTTTTTTCATTAATTGTAGTTAACATTTAAATATGTTTCATAATATGAGTCATGTTCTACTTTTAAAGTTATAATTGATTGAGACTTGTTTTTTTCTTCGTAATTATAGATTTTGAT
>PBEC01000001.1:801-170957 GCA_002717515.1 Flavobacteriales bacterium | reverse complement strand
CTCCAATAACCAATATTCCTCACTGCTGCCTCCCGTAGGAGTCTGGTCCGTGTCTCAGTACCAGTGTGGGGGATCACCCTCTCAGGCCCCCTACCTATCGTCGCCTTGGTAAGCCGTTACCTTACCAACTAGCTAATAGGACGCATGCCTATCTATAACCGAAATTCTTTAATCATTATAACATGCGTCATTATGATCACATAAGGTATTAGCGCAAATTTCTCTGAGTTATCCCTTAGTTATAGGCAAGTTGCATACGCGTTACGCACCCGTCCGCCGGTCGCCATCTTCTAGCAAGCTAGAAATGCTGCCCCTCGACTTGCATGTGTTAAGCCTCCCGCTAGCGTTCATCCTGAGCCAGGATCAAACTCTTCGTTGTAAAAGAAATTTTAAATTTTGTCTGACTTATTGTTACCATAAGTTCTCACTTATAAGTAAACGCTGCTTCTATTTTCAATCTTTCAAAGAACTTTATATCTTCTTGTCACATATTTAATACATGACGATATCTCTTTTTTTTCTCGCTTTTGTAAGCGTCTTCGCTTGTATGCTTCACAGAAACTTTCCAGTCTATTACTTCAAACGGGGCGCCAAAGATATACAATATTTTTAATTCGCCAATGAAATAAAATTTAATTTATCTCATTTTTGATTTAAAGATATTTAGAACGTATTCCCAAAAACGGGAGGGCAAAGATACATCAAGTAATCCTTAACAAACAAATAAATTGAAATAAAAAATATAATTATTTTACAAGAACCTAGTTTTTAATGACTTAACATTAAAAAAAGTTTTACCAATAATAACAATCATGGAGTCGATGATGAAAAAGGAACAATTTTTCCATTCATTATATTTCCAAAATTTAATGCGAAATCAATAATTTTTTCAGCCATGCTTTCAGGAGAAATAGACGCTTCATATTCTGGAAAGGCTATATTAAGCATTTCAGTATTTACAGCACCTAAAGCCACACAATTTGACCGCACGCCAAAATCTTTCAATTCCTCAGCCCAACATTCCGATAGATTTGCCAAGGCTGATTTTGTTGAACTGTAAACTGAAAGCCCGGGATATTTAACACTACCCGAAAATCCTCCCATTGAACCAATATTAACAATATGGGCCTTACCCAGTTTAATATTGGGAAGTAACGATTGTATAATTCTCAAAGGAGCATAGTAATTAATGCGATACATCTTTTCAATTTCCAATTTAGGTGTACTCTCAATACTGCCATTATAAAGGTATCCCGCATTATTAATTATTATATTGAGTTCCGTGCGTTGAATTGACCCTTTTAACTTCTCTTCCCAATTGGGTTCCAGAAAATTAATATGAATTTTTTTAACCTTTTTGGATTTGAATCGAATCTCCGAATTACTTGTCAAGGCATAAATAATATTTACTTGTGTGGAACTACAAAGAAGTTCAAGCATACATTTACCAATTCCTCTTGAACAACCCGTTATGAGAACATTCATTCTTTGAACTTTATTTTTTTTAATACTTCAACTGTATAATCAGATAAAACGAGACGACCAGACTGAGCAGCTCTTTTTTCCATATCTTTCTCTAATTCGTGAAATCCATCCCAAAACATAAACTTGATTTCTTGAACTGCTTCCGGAGAATAGTTTACATAATCTTTTACCAATTCCGTCAACCTTATATTTAAGACTTCGTGTGAAGAAAATATTTCTGAATATATTCCTTTATCTAAACCCCATGTTGCAGATTTCCATTGTTTTGGGTTCAATGATAAATTAATAAAATTAGCCAACCCTAATTTTCTTTGGAGAACAGGTGCTATAACAAAAGGTCCTATTCCAATTGAGAGCTCACTCAATTTAAGATCCGCAGACTTATGAGCCAAAACATAATCCGATGCGCAAACTAATCCCAATCCTCCTCCCACAACCTTACCTTGTACAACAGAAACAACTATTTTTGGAGCATTTTTAATGGCGGCAATTACCTTTGCAAATCCCATAAAGAAATCTTTCCCTTGATTTTCATTGTTTATCAACAATAATTCATCGAAAGAAGCTCCTGCACAAAAGGTTTTTTTTCCACTGCTTTTTAAAACAATACATTTAACTGAGGGCTCTTCACCCAACTTTATTATTTCTTCAGATAAATTATTCAATAGTAAAGCAGGCAACGAATTGCTCTTGGGATGATAAAACTCTATCTCTCCCAAACCGTTTAAAATCTTACTTTTTACATAAGGTTTCATGGCGTTCTTTAGTTCCATGAAGATAAGAAATTTCAATTTAGTTTTAAATTTGAAAAATGTTTTTGCGACCTTAATTGTATGTTCATATTATTTCAAGCAAGAAACTTTTATCTTTGATTTAGATATAAAATACGGTATGAAGGATAAAATTAAACTGTTAGCCGACAAATATTATGAAGAAGTTGTTCAACATAGAGAACATCTTCATGCACATCCGGAACTCTCTTTCAAAGAGTATAAAACCAGCGAATACATAAAAAAATTCCTAGAAGAAAATGGTATTGAATACTCAGACGAGTATGTAAAAACAGGAATCGTAGCGCACATAAAAGGAAAAAATCCTGAAAAAAAAGTAATTGCTCTTCGTGCAGATATTGATGCCCTACCTATTTTGGAAAAAAACGAAGTGACCTATAAATCAAAAAACGATGGAGTTATGCACGCATGTGGACATGATGTACATACAAGTTCAATGCTCGGCGTTTGTAAAATTCTGAATGACTTAAGAAAATCTTTCGACGGAACATTCAAAATTGTTTTTCAACCTGGAGAAGAAATTCTTCCAGGTGGAGCTTCACTAATGCTTAAAGAAGGAGCTCTAAAAAATCCAGATGCTGAATTGATTATAGGTCAACATGTTTACCCTCAACTAGAGGCAGGGCAAGTTGGTTTTAAAAAAGGGATGTATATGGCATCTGCGGATGAAATTTACGTGACTGTGAAAGGTAAGGGTGGACACGGAGCACTTCCTGATAAATGTATTGATTCTATTTTACTTGCCTCTCATATCATTGTTGCTTTACAACAAATAGTCTCCAGAAACGCTAGCCCTACAATTCCTTCGGTCTTGACATTTGGTCACATTGAAGGTTTAGGTGCGACAAATATAATTCCAAATGAAGTGAAAATAAAGGGAACTTTTAGAACCTTTGATGAATTATGGAGGAAAGAAGCTAAAGTCAAAATGAAAAAAATGGCAGAATCAATTGCGGATGGTATGGGTGGAAGTTGCGATTTTGATATACACGATGGTTATCCTTTTTTAACAAACGATGATGAAACCACTCAAAAAGCCTGGGATGCTGCTCATGAATTTCTAGGTGAAGAAAATGTTTTTCCTCTGGATTTAAGAATGACATCCGAAGACTTCGCTTTTTATTCTCAAAAAATCCCTTCATGTTTTTACAGATTGGGAATAGCAAATTCAAAGAAAGGAATTAATTCAGGCCTACACACTAATACTTTTGATATTGAACATGAATCTTTAAGGACGTCTATAGGACTCATGAGCTATATCGCTATACAAATGATCGAAAAGTAATTATTTTTTTATAAACGGAGAAAAATATTTATCACCCTTAAACTGGACACTCAGTATATAATTTCCTACTGAAAGAGAGGACACATCCAAAACTGCATTTCTTTGATTTTTACTCAATATCAATTGACCTTGAGAATTAAGTACCTGAATATGTAATAACTCTTCTCCTATATTTTCAAATTGAAAATTTAACACGTCATTTGAAGGGTTTGGATATACCACCAGATCCTTTCTTTCCTTTGAGATTAATAATTGATTGGTTGAAGTCGTATAATCAGATGTTGTAAAAAGGCCTCTTCCATGAGTAGCCACGTAAATTTGACCGCGATTTTGAGAGCCTTTAAAAGTTTGTTGTCGAATCATTGTGACTGGACATTGTGGTGGGCCCTGAAACTCTTGGTACCAGGTCCCCCCCTTATCTGAACTGGAAAACAATCCATACTCTGTTCCAATTATATAAACTCCGGTCGCTTCTTCAATCATAGCAGAGTAAATAGGTATTTGAGGTAAATTCCCCGAAGCAGAGATAAAACTTGAATCATTGGATGTAGATGCAGCTGAATTTGAAACGTATATGTTGGTCGTTTGATCATAATAACCAACTGTTACTATTACATGTTCATTATCGTTCGGATCCACAGCAATATCTGTAATGAAAGAATTTACGGAACTTTCTGATTTATCAATATCTGCGATTTTAGTCACAACTGCACTATCTATAGTTTCATCATTGATGACTTTTGAAACATTTGAAATTCTATAAACCTCACCTAAATCGGTTCCATAGTATATAATATTTCCATCATTTGATACAGTGAGACATGTTGGACCAAATCCAGGACTAAATGGACTGAAATAGCAACCTTCAGTTGACAATTCTATCCATTTTACATTTGCCAGAAAATCAATGGCATTTCTAGATATATAAACTGCCTGGTGGGTTCCATAAACAAACATTGATTGTTTTGGCACTTTAACTTGCATAGTATCTCCAGTGTTTAAAGGTGATTCAAGCCTGTAATCAAAAGTTAGATCTGTAATGTTTGAATTAATTATTAAAGTATCGCCAACAGCAAAATTAGCAGTGGAAATATATTGAACAGTATCGGGTACAAGGGTATCTTGAGCCGATTCCCATAGGTGAATTGGGGTTATGAATTCACTCCAACGAAAATCGTAATCAACCTCGCCCGTGCTTACACCTGCATCTTCGTGATAAAAAAACTCAGAATAGGAATCCATTTTGGAATTGTCTCTTTTTATTTGTCCAAACTGACTTTCTAAAAAAAAGGCATTTGGAAGCAATTGGGATATAGCAGAATATCCACCGTCACCATTGTTATGAATTTCTCCACTTTGAGCTGTATTTCCATTAAAATCAATATATATATTTGAATTGTCTTGTGTCCCACCCAAAACAACTCCATTTCCTCCAAAAGAAACACCATAAAATTGAGTCACATTATAACCTCTATTTAGTCTTTGATATTTTTCACCACCATCTTTGGTTACAAAAACACCACCGTCTGTCCCAATATAATAAAGATTGGGATTGGTTGGATGAAAAGCAAAAGTGTGTATATCTGCATGTACATAATCATCTTCCCCCCATGTTGCATACCACCTTGACAGTTTTTTCCAATTTTGTCCTTCTTCCCATTCATACACATCAATTCCTCCTAGTAAAATTTTATTTGGATTATCAGGGAAAACAGCAAGACATTGATTGTAGTTACCCTGCCCTCCTCCTCCGGTAAAAGGCGCAAAAATAACACTTCCTCCCTCTACTATTTTCTCCCAACTTTGCCCCTTATCTTTTGACCTAAAAAGACCATCGAAAATATCATTGGAGTTGGCTCGAGATATATATATTATATTTTCGTCAGAGGGTGCAATTGCAATTACAGATCTTCCTGNNGCTGGTGTTAACACACCNGAGGGACTTGATATNTTTTNNAAAGAGTAAGAATTACCATTTGGAGAAATATAGTAGTCATTACCCATTGCCAAAATTACCGTTCCATCTGAAAGGGCCTTTACATCATATACATTGCCCGAAATAGTTTGATTATTGGAAGTAGTACTAACCTCACTCCATATTTCACCTCGATTTTCACTTCGGTACAATTTTCCTTTTGCACCAGCATAAATATTACCTATACCATCTGAAGAAATGGAATTGACCGCAACCGTTTTTGTTTCTTTTCCAAACCAAGAATTTTCCAAATGCATAAAGGTCGTACCGTGGGGCTCAGTAGATCTAAAAACCCCTCTCCCTCTGTAACCAAACCCGACTGTTCCGGGGGCTTGTTCACCAACATCTCCATAAAACACACCTTCTCCTGTACCATAATAAATATACCCCAACTCATCCTGAGCGATACAATTAACCGTTAAAATTTCTGCTAAATCACCAGGTTCAGTTTGATTCCAGGTTAATCCTGCATCACTACTGTACCAAAGACCACCAGCTACGCCTCCAGCAAAAATTAAGTTTGGATTTTGATTATCTATTAAAACGGCTCTTGTTCTTCCTCCTATATTGTTTGGACCCAATTCTTTCCAGTCCAATCCTAATGTTCTCCTTCTTGGTATTCCTGAAATTTGTTTTCTTGCTTTTTCAATGGATTTTATAAAATCTTCCTCAGAACGAAATGTTCCAATTCNTTTTTTCCAGTACTCTCTTGCGTTAGCGTGTCCCTCGTATTCCTGATTAATAGTCTTTCGTATTCTATTTTCCTGTAGGGTAATTTTAATTCCTAACAGGAAAAGTAAAAAGAATATGAAGAAAAATTTTTTCAATGGTTATCGGTTATTTTTAATGAATGTGTTTTTCTGCATGATAAGACGACCTAACTAAAGGTGAACTTTCAACATGACGAAATCCCTTGCTTAAAGCATATTGTCTATATTCCTCAAATTTCTCAGGAGTTACAAAATTCACAATTTCAAGATGTTTGGGCGTTGGTTGCAAATATTGTCCAATGGTAACAGTTTCAACCTTTACAGAGGCTAAGTCATCAATGGTTTCGAAAACCTCTTGTTCTGTTTCACCAAGTCCAACCATAAAACCTGACTTCGTTCTCATTCCTCCTTTTTTTAAACGAAGTAAAACCTCCAAACTCCTATCGTATTTTGCTTGCTTTCTTACTTGCCTGGACAATCTCCTTACAGTTTCGATATTGTGCGAAACTACCTCTGGAGCTACATCAATTATTTTTTGTAAATCATCCCACTTCCCTCTAAAATCTCCAATCAAAGTCTCCATAGTTGTACCTGGGCTAATTCTTCTTACCGCCTGAACAGTTTTAACCCAATGATCTGCTCCACCATCCAGTAAATCATCTCGATCAACCGAGGTGATAACCGCGTGCTTAACTTCCATTGTTTTTATTGATTTCGCAACTTTAACCGGTTCCCACTCATCTAACTCTTCCCCTTTTCCTGTTTTCACGGCACAAAAGCCACAACTTCTGGTACAAACGTTACCTAAAATCATGAAGGTGGCCGTACCAGCGCCCCAACATTCTCCCATATTAGGACAGTTTCCACTTTGACAAATCGTATTAAGGTTGTTATCATCTACCAGTTTTCTTACCTTCTTATATTCTTCACCAATAGGAAGCTTAACTCGTAACCATTTTGGCTTCTTAAAACTTACTCTTTTCTTCTCTTTTTGCTCCGCCATTCCCTTCTCTATTTATCTATACCATTTCTTCCCATACTGAAAGCTTAAATACAAACTTACAACAATAGGATAGTTATCTGCAAATGCTAAAATCTCAACATCTTTATAATATACATCAACAATAGCCCCTACTTCAACGCTTCTTATAGAAGTACTTTCAGCTGCATATTCAAAATTCAAAGCTAATTTACCGAAAATTCCCGGCTGTACATCAATCTCTTTGAGGCCCTTAAAATATGGACCTGATTTTACTATATTATAAACATTATGACGCTCTTCATCAAATTTTTCCAAATCAACATNTTGCTGGTTACCATATGCCATAAAATAATATATAGGTTTTAGAAAAGTTGCTGTTATACCAATTGAATAAATAGCTTTCAATTCAACACCCTCGCCCAATGGTTTAAAGGCAATAACTTTATGCTTTCCAGATCCAAACCTAAAATTGTACGCTCTATTTTTTTTTGCAAAAACAAACCCCTCAGCACCACCTGAAGAAAGCATCCTTACTTCTCTGGGATGCTTTAATGTAGAAAAACCAAAATCATAAAGTTTTTTTATTCTAACAGTTTTATGAACACCCTTTGTCACTCCAAAACCATAGCCGTTTGTATTCAATTGAATTCCCGAATATAAAATACGATGGTATCCAACGGTGTGATCCCTTTGGTCTTCTTTTTGTCCAAAAGCCTCTAGGTAAGAAGTAACTACAATAGTGATTATAAGAAAATTCTTCATTCCAATGTTTGTTTGTTTTAAAACATATCTACCTTTTTGGTCATCAGTTATGATATAACTATATTTCTAAAAGAGACATCAGCATGTGATGCATGATAGGTGCAGTTTCCACTATTTATCACCAAAATCTGGGGAGATTCATGCACTACAGAATAATGGTTAGCTACTTTGTTACTAACCTCTCTAAAGGCAATCAAATCCAAATAATAAACATCTGCATTTTTTTTTATTTCATCGGTATATTCGTCACGTAATATTCTTTTCGCGAAAATACTGATGCTACAACGGGTACTGTGCTTAAAAATAATTTGAGTTTTTAAATGTGAATTTTCATCAATTTCAGTTAATTGTTCAATAGAATTTAAATTTATCCAATCCATCTTACTACTTTTATTACATACTAAATTGCTCAAAAATTGAGTTATTTTCAATATTTATTGAATTATTGTTCTTAATCATTAATTGAATTTATTGATGATGGATTTAAAAAAGAAGCTACATCCCTCTTGGTTGGTTAAATTACAAAACGAATTTAAATCTCCTTATTTTGAGTCTTTAAATGCTTTTTTAACCCAGGAAATAAATAAAGAAACGATATATCCCGATGAAGAAAAAATCTTTGAAGCTTTTAATCAAACTCACTTTGAAAATGTCAAAGCAGTCATTATTGGACAGGACCCGTATCACGGCGTAAATCAAGCACACGGCTTAAGTTTTTCAACAGAAGAAGGATTCAAACTTCCGCCCTCTTTGAGAAACATTTTCAAGGAACTAAATTCAGATTTAAAGTTGGAAATACCAAAATCCGGAAATTTGTCAAAATGGGCAAAGGAAGGTGTTCTTTTAATGAACTCAATATTAACAGTTCGTGCTAAAACACCTGGAAGTCATCAAAATAAAGGTTGGGAAAAATTTACAGATTCCGTAATAAATTTACTTTCAAATGAAAGAGAAAACATTGTTTTCATTTTATGGGGCAAATATGCTCAAGAAAAAGAATCCCTTATAGATACAGAAAAGCATTTCATTATAAAATCTGCCCATCCTTCTCCATTATCCGCACACAATGGTTTTTTTGGAAGTAAGCCTTTTTCAAAATGTAATGATTATTTAGAATCTTCAGGAGTTTCTCCTGTTAACTGGTCTCCGAACAATACATGAATCGATTAACTTATTTTATATTGTTTTCATCACATTTAATTTTTGGTCAAATCCACATAAATTGGCCAGAGAAATCTTTTGTGAATTTTAAGCATGAACCCGATTCAGTATACGATTCGTGGAGTGATTTTAATAATGATTTGCTGAATATTCAAAAAGAATCTTATTCCAAAGGATTACTAGAATTTTCTCTTGATAGCTTAACTACTTTTGATTCAATATTTTTCATACCACATATAACTTTTGGAAAACCATACTCCTGGAAAACTATAAATTTAATTCATAAAGGAATAGATATTCCGAAATCAGTATTAAGCAACTGGGAGAACAAACTAGTTACTCCCGAAAATATTATACTTAGGATTGACGATGTAGTTGATTTTTTTCAAAGAAACGGCTATCCGTTTGTGAGTGTCAACTTGGACAGTATTTCATTAGAACAAGAAAAGATATCAGGTTATTTAGATGTAAAACCTGGGCCAAAAATTACATGGGACACTTTATCTATTTTCGGACAAATAAACTTAAACAATTATTACTTAGAAAATTATCTTGGAATAAAAGTAGGAAAACCATACGATGAGCGAGTATTGAAGGAAGCATATAACAAGCTAAAAGAATTGCCTTTCGTAACCATAATCGAACAACCAAAAGTAGCGTTTTTTGGAAACAAAGCCTCGATGCAACTTAATTTGAAAAAAAAATCAGCAAATTTCATCAATGGAATAATTGGAATACTACCTAATACAAGTAGTGTTTTAACCGGAGATGAATCTCAGTTAGTGATTACTGGTGACCTCAAGCTGCATTTAGGAAACTCATTTGGGTATGGAGAAAAAATTAAGATGAATTGGAAAAGAATGCAAACAGAATCTCAGCAACTAAACACGGAAGAAGAAATTCCATTTATCCTTCAAAGTTTTGTTGGTATTTATCATTCTTTAAATCTTTTAAAGCAGGACACTTCGTTCATTAACTACAAGAACAGGGTAGGTATTAAATATGATTTTTCTGCAAAACAATCTTTCACAGGATTTTGGGAAAATGAAACGACAAATCAATTGTCCACGGAAAATTTATCAAAGTCTAATTTAACATCCATAAACGGAAATCAAAACACATATGGATTAAACCTATTAATAAACTGGTTGGATTATAAATACAATCCTAGAAAAGGGTTTTATTTAATGTTAGAGACCAAATCTGGACTTAAGAAAATAATAGGTAATAAAGAAAATAATAAAATAGTTATACCCATATCAGAAACGAATGAAATTGAATCTTCCCTTTTTGTGCCAGAAAAATCAATGGTTTATCAGGGTGAAATTCAAATCGAAGGATATCTGCCCATATGGAGATTAATTAGTTTAAAATTAGCCAATAATTCAGGATTTAAATTTAATGATTACCTATTAGATAATGACTTATTTCGACTTGGAGGATTTCGACTTTTGAGAGGCTTTGACCAACAATCTATATTTGCAACAAATTATTCTATTTTCACCACAGAACTCAAGATTCTTTTTGAAGAAAATTCATTTTTAAACTTATTTTTCGATCAATCTTTTATTGAAAAATCAACAATAACTGAAAAAAAAACAAATCAAACTAGTGCTTTTGGTGCGGGAATAAATTTCCAGGCTAAACCGGGGATATTTTCCATAAGTTATGCCTTGGGAAGATTTGAAGACACTCGGTTTAATTTTTCAAGTGCAAAAATACATTTCGGTTTTATTAATCTTTTTTAGTCAAAAATGTTGAAACAAGATTCAACTTTCACTAGTAAAAGATTTTGTGCATTGCAGAAAAATCTTTTTTACAGTTTTAATTTTACTTTCTCTTAGTTTCAGTAAGCAGTCTCCTACTGAAAATGACGTTTTATTTTTTGTCAAAGAATATTGTGATGATTTTTATCCCGAGCATAGTATCAAGGAGCTTTTATTTGTAGCAATTAAACAACAAAGAATATATTTAATTCGACATGATAAAATGATAACATCATATCCTATCAGCACAAGTAAATATGGTATAGGATCTGCAGCCAACAGCAAAAAAACGCCACTTGGTCTTCATAAAATTGAAAATAAAATAGGAAAGGGAGTTCCACTTCGAGGAATAATTAAAGGGGGCGTTTATACAGGAGAAAAAGCAGACCTTGAGCATTATCCAGTTTCTGCTGAAGGTGACTTTGTGACTACCAGATTATTATGGTTAAGAGGCTTAGAACCTGGGATAAATCTTGGAGGAAATGTTGATTCGTATACAAGACGGATATACATTCATGGAACACCTGAAGAAGGCTTAATTGGAAAACCGTCTTCTCATGGATGTATCAGAATGACGAATCATGAAGTTTTAGAACTTTTTAAGTTGGTAGAAAAAGGTCTTAAGGTTGTGATTCTTAACGTTTAAAGGGAAATTCATTTTTGTATCTTTAAAAAATGGAATCGTGGTTTTTGTTTTTAGGTATTATTATTGGAGTTGGAGTCGGTTTTTTTATCGGTAAATATTCCTCCTACAAGGTATTGGGTGCTTTTGAAAATCAAATAACGGAAAAAGAACTTCTGAATACTCAACTTAAGGAAAAAATTGATGAACAGAAAAATATCATTTCAAATGAATCACAAAAAAGAAATGAATCTTTAGATGCGTTGAAAAAAGCAGAAATAAATCTTGCAAAAAAATCAATAGAGGTGAGGAATTTAGATGAACGATTAATCGAGTTCAAGGATGAAACAAAAGCACTTCAAAGACAATTAAAGGTAGAATTTAAAAACATTGCAACGGAAATCTTAAAAGAAAAGTCAAAAGATTTTTCAGAGCACAATAATAGTTTATTAAAACCATTCAAAAATCAACTGGAATCCTTTGAAAAAACGGTACAAAATCAACTCAAAGATAACATTGCGAGAGATGCCTCTCTTAAAGCGCAACTTCAGCAACTCACTGCATTGAACCAACAGATTTCTCAAGAGGCAACAAATTTAACGAATGCCCTAAAAGGAGATAATAAGTTTCAAGGAAACTGGGGTGAGCTTATACTGGAAAGAGTTTTAGAAAGTTCAGGTTTAGAAAAAGGAGTCGAATATAATATTCAAGTAAGTTTAACTAATTCTGATGAAGAACGAATTCAACCGGATGCCATTGTATATCTTCCCGATGACAAACATATTATTATTGACTCGAAGGTTTCACTAATTGCATATGAAAAATATGTCAACTCGAGTCATGACGGAGAGAAAGAACGACACTTAAAATCACATCTATTATCCGTAAAAAATCACATCAAACAATTAAGTGAAAAAAAGTACCAAACGGCAAAAGGTATAACAACACCCGATTTCATATTACTTTTTGTACCAATTGAAGCATCATTTGGACTAGCTGTTAAAGAAGATATTGAGGTATTTAATTACGCTTGGAACAAAAATATTGTTTTAGTCAGTCCTAGTACGCTTTTAGCTACTCTTAAAACAATTTCATCTTTATGGAAACAGGAAAAACAAAATAAAAATGTTCTTAAAATAGCAGAGGAAAGTGGAAAGCTATACGATAAATTTGTCGGATTTGTAACCGATTTAAGTAAAATTGAAAAAAGTTTAGATAGAACATCTAAAGACTTTTCCGAAGCTCAAAAAAAACTATATGAAGGTAAAGGAAATATTGTCAGTAGGATTGAAAAAATAAAGGAACTGGGAGCAAAAACAACAAAAAAAATTGATGAAAGATATCTGGAAGAATAGCGTTTTCCTATTCATTTGTTGGTTATTAACTTCTTGCAGCAGCGCATTAAGACTAAATGAGTTTGATTTATCAAATGAGTATCAAGCAAGTGGATTAAACTATGAATTGAATGTATCTTTTCAAAGTATAAATGATTCTATTTCGTCTGCTCTTGTGCAAATTGATGCCAATGACTTGCTTTTTAGTAAAACGAATTCAGGAAATTATATTGCTCGATACTCAATTGGTTATAAAGTATTTGAAGATTATAGCGACAAAGAAGCTTTAGATACATCAAAAATTTATTTTTCGCTTACACAGAAAAAAAACACACAAAAAAAATTACATACAATAAATTTTTTTGCACCAATTGGAAATAATTACGTTGTAAAAATATACTTAGTCGATGAAAATCGCTCACATAAAACATCAAAAGTTAAAACACTTCGAAAAAAATATAGAAGCGATAGATCATATTTTAAAATCAGGGCTCTAAATAAAGATGTCGTTAATTTTACGGTTTATCAAAAAGATTCTTTTAGCATTAGTCCTCCCGAAAATTATGAAAACCCAATTCAAGTAATGATTTTCCCTTACAAAACAACATGTGCAGCAATGCCATACGAGGTTACTCACTCGCTAAAGTTAGAAAGTATTCCTGATTCAACCTGGTTTATCTATGATTCCGGTGATTACACATTTCCACCTCTAAAAAATGGGTACTATCATTTTATAACAGATACCTCAAAAAATGAAGGTTTCTCTGTATTTTCCTTAAACTCTTCATTTCCAAAAATAAGCTCAATTAAAAATGCAAATGGGGCGCTAGGCTATTTGTTAGAAAAGACCAATTATATTAATTTACTGAGCGATAACAACCCAAAAAGATCCTTTGAAAAAGAATGGATATCCCTTGCAGGTAATCAAGAGCGCGCAAGAAACTTAATAAGAAACTATTATTCAGAAGTTTCTAACGCTAACAAGTTGTTTTCAAGTAATCAACCTGGATGGAGTACAGACAGAGGAATGATATATATAATTTATGGTGTTCCAAAAATCGTATATCGGTACCAAAATTCTGAAGTATGGATTTACGGAGAAGAAAATAATTTGCTTAGTGAAGAATTTGAATTCAAAAAGATTCATTCAACAATCTCTGACGAAATTTATGAATTAAAACGAAACATAAATTTTAAAATTAGTTTCAGCAGAATGGTAAAGGCTTGGATTGATGAACGTGGTTATTGATGATTAATACGACCAATCGTATTCTCCTATTTCTTGAATACAACTCACCAATAAATCAATTGAATTTTTAATGTCTGATTTATCGCAAGTTTCTATTACTTGATGTATATGCCGAGTTGGAACAGATATTGCCCCAGCAATACTTCCACCAGCAGTAAATTGTTGAAGTCCCATGGTATCTGTACCTCCCCCTGTAAGTATTTCTGGTTGCCATTTAATAGAATTGCTTTCTGCTGTTCTTTTCATAAATTTTACCATGCGCTGATCACAAATTGTTCTCGAATCCATAATTTTAATTCCAGTCCCCTCTCCTAGGGATGTTATTTTTTCGTGATCTGAGGCTCCAGGAGTATCAAAAGCAATCGTTGTATCAATGCATATCCCATAATCAGGATTTATAGCAAGCGCTGCAACTTGAGCTCCTCTTATACCTACTTCTTCCTGTACAGTAAACACCGCATAAAAATCATGAGGAATTTCCTTATTCTTAAGGACTTTAAGAGTTTCAATTAATATAAAAACAGCAACTCGATTATCAAGTGATTTACAATTGACACAGTCACCCATTTCAATCAAACCTCGCTCTCTTGTTATAGAATCGCCTATAGATATTATTTTTTCGACCTCCTTTTTTTTCATACCTAAATCTATGAAGTAATCGGAAAGTTTAGGAGCGCTATTTTTTTCCTCAGCTGTCATAACGTGAATGGGTTTGGTTCCCATTACTCCAACAACATCCTTTTTACCATGAACAATAACTCTTTGAGCAGTTAATGTTTTAGGATCAAAACCTCCTAATGTATGAAACTTAAGAAAGCCTTCATCGGTAATATGAGTTACAACAAAACCAATCTCATCCATATGAGCAGCCGCCATTAGCTTTTTTGAACTCCCCCCCTTCTTTACAGCGATCAGATTCCCCATGTTGTCTGTCGTAACATCGTCAACCAAGTCTTTAATCTCATTAAAAACAAATTGCCTAATTCTATTCTCAAAACCTGGGGCACCGGGAATTTCACAAACGTCTCTAAGAAAATCAACATTTATAGACATAGAAACAAAAGTTAATACGAGGTTTAATTATTTAAAAATATATTGTTAATTACAGTACTAAGCTTGGCTCAACTTTAAGGTATTCGTTTTTCCTTTTTCTTTAATAGGCATTGAAGCTATGTTTACAAAGAAATCTCCTTCTTTTATAACGCCTTTATCCATCAAAGAATTTTGTATATCATCGATGTTCTTATCCGTAGATGTTGTATTATCGTAATAAAAAGCCTGAACTCCCCATACGAGATTTAACATATTCAAAATAGCTTTATTACTTGTATAAACGTATGTGAATGCTCTCGGACGCTGGGAAGATATTTTACGAGCAGTATATCCCGATACGGTCATTGTAATAATGGCTTTGGCATTCACTCTCTCAGCCAGGTTTACCGCACTCACACAGATGTTATCGGATATAAACCTTTCCTCTCGATAAATCGGAAGATAGTCGTGATTGTAAATATCGTCATATTCTTCTACTTTTTTGACAATATTACTCATTGTTTCAACGACCAAACCGGGATGTTTCCCCACGGAAGTCTCACCAGAGAGCATTACAGCGTCTGCACCATCCATAACTGCGTTAGCAACATCATTTACCTCAGCTCTTGAAGGAGTAATTCCATCAATCATACTTTCCATCATTTGTGTAGCAACAATAATAGGTTTTGAAGCTTTCAAACATTTTTTTACCATCATTTTTTGCAGCAATGGAACATCTTGATAAGGCACCTCAATTCCTAAATCTCCACGAGCAACCATAATTGCGTCTGCTTCATTAACAATATTATCAATATCATCAATCGCCTCTGGTTTTTCAATCTTTGCAATGATTTTTAAATTTTTATTCGCCTTTTTAATTAAATCTCTAAGTTCAATTATGTCCTGAGCAGATCGAACAAAGGATAGAGCGACCCATTCTATATCTTGCGTTAATATGTAATCAAGATCTTCTCGATCTTTATCTGTTAAGGAAGGTAGAGAAATTTTGGTATTCGGAAGGTTAACTCCCTTTTTACTTTTTAAAACACCTCCATGCTCAACAACAGCTACTACCTCGTCTATACCATTTGAAGACTCAACTTTTACAGCAAGTTTTCCATCGTCGATAAGTATTAATTCACCTGGTTTTACATCTTGAGCAAAATTTTGATAGGTCATATACACCTTTTTAGCAGTACCTACACATTCTTTATTTGTAAAAGTAATTTTATCTCCATTATTAATTTCACAACCCTCATTTTCCATGACACCAACACGTAATTTGGGTCCCTGTAAATCTGCCAAGATTGCTATGTTGGAATTAATCTCATCATTAACATGCTGTACTCGCTTTATGTTTTCTTCATGAATACTGTGATCACCATGAGAAAAATTTATACGACATACGTTTAAACCCTTATCATACATCTCTTTTATTACTTCAACAGATGATGAAGCAGGACCTAAAGTCGCTACAATTTTTGTTCTCTTTAATTCCATGTAATTTTGGTTTAGTTTTCTAAATAAAACGAGCGTAAATATAACAATTTCGTTTTACATAACACTTAAACAATTCTAGGTATTACCTGTGATTTACAACTAAAAAACCACCTTTCAAAAAAGATATACATAAACTAAAAAAGCAAATTATTTCTGCTTTTCAAATCCATGGGGTCAATTTGTACGGAAGCTAACACTGAAGGGATTTTTCTTAGCTCTTCCTTAAATGAGGATAACTCACTGTGAGACATTGGTCCCCAGTACTGAATAAAGTAATCTATTTGTTTAAGTTCTGGTATAAGATAACCTGCATCGCATCGATTTGATAAAAGATGAAAAGTTATATAACTCTCTTCATCTTCGAATCGGTACAAACTAAAATTCCCTCTCTTATTGGAACCAAATGATAAATCAACATCATCAACGCGTTCCAAATCGATTTCAAATAATTTATTCATTCCCCACGCAAGTCTATAATTTGCTACATGACTCGAAATACCAAATAACGAAAAGTCAAAATCAAAATCAACATCTAAAATAAGCTTACTCATCTAACAATTTAAATTTTTTACAAAATTGATTAGCAGCTATTTGCTCTGCTTTTTTCTTTGATTTTTCCCTACCTCTGGAAATTTCTTCTCCATCCAATTTCACACAAGCTTCAAAAATTTTATTTCTTCCCTCTCCAAGTTCACTTATGATTTCGAAAACAAGCTCTCTTTTTTCTTTTTGAGCCCACTCTATTATCAAAGATTTAAAATTGGTTTCTTCATTTTCTAATTTATCCAAGGAAATATGAGGATATATTATTCTCTCGAGGATAAATTTCTCACAAGATTTAGATCCTTTATCCAAATAAATAGCTCCGATTAGAGCCTCAAAAGCGTTACCATAAATTGAATCTGTTTTACTTTTCTTATCGAGTTTTGCAATTACAACTTTATCCAAACCGATCTTTTTAGCAAGCTCGTTTAATGAATGTCTACTCACTATTTTAGACCTCATTTTTGTTAAAAACCCCTCATCCTTTTTAGGGTATTCTTTAAACAAATAATCCGCTACAACAGCACCTAAAATTGCATCACCTAAAAACTCAAGTCGCTCATTACTCTCAGAATAATCAGAGGAATGGTCATAAACTGCAGACTTATGAATTAATGCCTTTTCAAACAAAAAAACATCGTTGGGATAGAAACCAACGATGTTTTTAATTTTTATTGTAAGCTCATTTCTTTTTAAGAATACAACCCTAAAAAATGATTTTAAGTTCAAACCTGATCTTTGTATTTCTTAACAACAATTGAGGCATTATGACCCCCAAATCCAAATGTATTTGTCATGGCCACATTAATTTCTCTTGATTCACCCTTATTTAGAGTAAGATTCAGCTTAGCATCAATATTTTCATCCGGAGTTGAATGATTAATTGTTGGAGGAACAAAATCTTCCTGAACAGCTTTTATAGTTGCTATTGTTTCAATAGCTCCAGCTGCTCCAAGTAAATGACCTGTCATTGACTTCGTTGAGCTGATATTTAAATCGTATGCTTTCTCACCAAAAACCTTCTGAATTGCAGTCAACTCAGCAACATCGCCAAGAGGTGTTGATGTACCATGAACATTTATGTAATCGACTGAATCAATTGACAAACCAGCATCTTCCAAAGCATATTTCATTACATTTCTTGCTCCTAAACCTTCAGGATGAGGGGCAGTCATGTGATGAGCATCCGCGGACATACCTCCACCAACAATTTCAGCATAGATTTTAGCACCTCGAGCTTTGGCATGCTCATATTCTTCAAGAACAATTGCTCCCGCTCCCTCGCCGAGTACAAACCCGTCACGAGTAGAATCAAAAGGTCGAGAAGCCGTTTCTGGATTATCATTGTTCGTTGAAAGAGCATGACAGGCATTAAACCCTCCAATTCCAGTTTCATTAACAGCCGCTTCTGAACCTCCTGTTACAATAACATCAGCTTTTCCTAAACGAAGATACGTGAATGCATCGATAAGAGCATGACTAGAAGATGCACACGCAGAGACAGTGGTGTAATTTGGACCTCTGAAACCATACTTTATTGAGATGTTACCAGGGGCAATATCCGCAATCATTTTAGGAATAAAAAACGGATTAAACTTAGGACCCTGATCATTTTCTCTTGCTTTCAGCAAAACTTGTGCTTCATCTTGAAAAGTTTCAAGACCTCCTATTCCGGAACCCCATACGACTCCTACTCTATCAGGATTAAAACTACCTTCTGTTAACCCTGCATCAACAATAGCCTCATCAGTAACAACCATTGCGTACTGACTAAACTTATCCATTCTCCTTGCCTCTTTTCGGTGAATAAACTCATTCACATCAAATTTTTTGAGTTCGCAAGCAAATTGTGTTTTATGATGCTTAGGATCGAAGTAAGTAATTCTTGCAGCTCCACTTACTCCCTTCTTTAGGGCCTCCCAATATTCAGGAAGCGTATTCCCTATAGGAGTAAGTGCACCAAGACCTGTTACAACAACTCTCTTTAACTCCATAAATAAGTTAAAATGATTAATTACTTTGCATTTTCTTCAATATAGCCAATCGCCTCCTTTACAGTACCGATTTTTTCAGCTTGATCATCAGGGATAGCAATATTGAATTCTTTTTCAAATTCCATTATTAGCTCAACAGTGTCTAACGAGTCAGCTCCTAAATCGTTTGTAAAGCTAGCTTCTGGAGCTACTTCACTTTCATCAACTCCTAACTTATCAACGATAATTGCTTTTACTCTTGATTCGATATCAGACATTTTTTAAATTTTTTAAAGTTACAGTCGCAAAGAAAAACATTTCTTGATAATTATTCAAATAATATACAACTCGTGTTATTAACAATTTGAGAATAACTTATTGTATAAATAAGCTAAACAGATAATAAACTTTAACTTTACATGAATTTTTTAAACAAAAAAAATCGATGAAAAAACTTGCTATTTTTGCTTCTGGTGGTGGATCTAACGCACAAAAAATTCATGAATATCTCCAGGAACACCCTTTTGCAAAAATTGACTGTATTGTTGTTAATAACCTCAATGCAGGAGTAATTAGTAAGGCAAAAAACTGGGACTGTGAAGTAATCAATATTTCAAAAAATGACTTTTACAAAGATTCAAAAATTTCCAACCTGTTAATTTCCAGAGGAGTTGATTTAGTTGTGCTTGCAGGGTTTCTCTGGTTAATCCCTCAACACCTTTTACAGGCTTTCCCTCAAAAAATAATCAATATTCACCCCGCCTTACTCCCAAAATATGGAGGTAGAGGAATGTACGGAATGAATGTTCACAAAGCAGTATTTGATGCGAAAGAAAGAACTTCCGGAATTACTATTCATACTATTGATGAAGAGTACGATAAAGGTCAAATTATATTTCAAAAATCTGTTGAAATTGAATCTTGTAAATCTCCTGAGGAAATAGCCGATATCGTTTTGAAGATTGAGCATGAAAATTTCGCAAAAACCATTCACAAATATTTACAGAAATGAAAAAGGTAATTATTTACACAGATGGAGCAGCAAAAGGTAATCCAGGCAAAGGAGGCTATGGAACTGTATTAATTTCAGGAAAACACATTAAAAAGATTTCTCAAGGATACTCATTAACTACAAATAACCGAATGGAGCTTTTGGCTGTAATTGCTGGATTGGAGGCGCTGAATCAAAAGTGCCAAGTTGAAGTATATTCGGACTCGAAATACGTAGTCGATTCTATTGAAAAAGGCTGGGTATTTGGTTGGGAGAAAAAAAAATTTTCAGGCAAAAAGAATATTGACTTATGGACAAGATTTTTAACAGTATATAGAAACCATACCGTTAAATTTCATTGGGTAAAAGGGCATTCGGGAAATAAATACAATGAAATGTGCGATCAACTTGCCGTTTCAGCTTCAGAAGCATCAAATTTGTTAAAAGATGAAGGCTACGATTCTATTTGATTTTAATGTTATCAATTAATCGAACTCCGTCATATACCCCAGCAATGAACAATCGATTTTGATTGCCAAAACAATGAGTCTCCAAATATTCCAGCTCAAATCCATAACCTTGTAATCGATTCTCTAAAACGCTTCTCTTTACTTGACCAAAACTGTTCAAGATTTCAAAAATAAAACCTGCTTTTTCTCTTGCCTCAAAACTCAATCTGGAGTTTCGACTACTCATTGCCAATCCATTTGACTCTCTGACTACTGGTGCTCCCAAAATATCAATAGGCAGCTTGGTATCAGAAACCATTTTTTGAATTACCAATAATTGTTGAAAATCTTTCTCACCAAAGAAGGCTTTATCTGGTTTAACTACAGAAAACAAACGATAAACGACTTCAACAACCCCTTTAAAATGGCCTGGACGAAACCTTCCTTCCATAACATTATCCAAATCACCTAAATCAACAGATACTTTTTTCAAAGATTCTATTTCTAAACGAGTTGGAATAAAAACTGCATCGCATGAATTTTGTTCTAATAAGGCTAAGTCATTTTTTTCATTCTTGGGATATTTTTCAAAATCATTTGAATCATTAAACTGTGAAGGATTGACGTAAATGCTTGCTATGGTGACTTCCGTTTTCTTTCTCGAAAGATGAATTAGAGAAATGTGCCCTGAATGTAAAAATCCCATTGTTGGAACAAATCCAATTGTTTTTCCCGTTTGTTTTATTTTTGAAACAAACAGATTCAAATCTTCCAAAGTTCTTAATACATTCATGGTATCGATGACAAACTTAAGAAAGAATAAAATTTTACTTTCTATAAAACCCTAATTAATTGCGACCAATTATTGAAAATAAAGTATATTTTAACTAGTTTTGCACCTTCTAGTACCGCTACAACCTGCTTGTTTTATTTTAAGGGAAACAAAAAAAGTCGAATGAAGAAGAGAGCATTATTTATAAATCAAGAGATGTTGCCATACATCGAAGAGTCCGAGATTGCTAAAATAGGAAGAAATCTCCCACAAGGAATCCAGCAAAAAGGTAAAGAAATACGGACATTTATGCCTCGTTTTGGATGCATCAATGAAAGAAGAAATCAACTGCATGAAGTAATACGTCTCAGCGGAATGAATTTAATTATCGATGACAATGATCACCCTCTAATTATAAAAGTTGCCTCTATTCAAGCTGCTCGAATGCAAGTTTATTTTATTGATAATGAGGAATATTTTCAAAGAAAATTTGGCCTTAAGGATAAAGCTGGAAACGTTTTTGAAGACAACGATGAAAGAGCTATCTTTTACTGTAGAGGTGTGTTGGAAACCGTTAAAAAACTAGGTTGGGCTCCTGACATCATTCATTGTCATGGATGGATGAATGCTTTCGTACCATTGTATATTAAAAAGGTATTTAATGAAGATCCCATATTCTCTAAATCTAAAGTCATTTTTTCCATTTACAATACCGGTTTTGAAGATGAATTGAACAAAAACTTTGGTAACAAAGCTATATTAGATGGAGTTGATTTAGAGGATGTTGCAGAATTATCAAACCCTACTGCAACAGAAGTATATAAATACGCAGCTAAGTGGTCCGATGGAATAATTATTGGAAGTGATGGTATTGATTCCACGCTTGAAGAAGAAATCAAAAAAATGGACAAACCATTACTTGAATTTCAAACTGAAGAATCTTACGTTGAAGAATACAATAATTTTTACGATTCTGTGTTATCGGATAATTAATATGAACATATGCAACTTATGAGACCATTAAAATTATTTTCAATTGGGCTGTGTTTATTCATAGCCCTTTTTTCATGTAAAAAAGATGAATCCAATATAGGTGCCGACATTTCACAAAATCCCAATCAAATTGCAGCAGAAATCAACGACACTTTTCACATTGTTACTTACTCAAAAAAGTTAGATTCAGTAATCACCTCCGGGAAAAGCTCAAGTATGTTAGGAAGTATCAACACCAGTGAAGCAGGCTTGTCAGAAAGCAGTATATTTTCCAGCCTAATTCCCGATAGTTTAAACAGAACTTTTCCCAGTTCAAACTATCAAATAGACTCATTTTATATTGAGTTGGAGATATCAAATGTTTATGGGAAAAATATTTCACAGGAATTCGAGATTTATAAGATTGATGAACATGTAAATGAAGATTCCGTTTACTACAATTTTGACTCTCTAACTGTGGGAGAAAAAATAGGTTCAATTTTTATTAACGTTGAAGATTCAGGTGTTTATCAATTTAACTTAGATTATTCAGCAGCCCATCACCTGATGACTAGTGATAACGAGGACTATTTATCAAACGATGCATTCAAAAGCTTTTTTGGTGGTATATACATTGTCCCCTCAACACCTCCTTCTATAAATGAAGGTGCAATTTATCAATTAAACCCAAAGGGAATTTCAATTCACCTTTCTTTTTCCACAACTAATGGTATGGATGATATATACGACAATAATATAGTCTATTCTGTAGAAAATGAAAGAAATATATTTGCCAAGTTTCATCATGATTTTAATGATTCTGAGGTAAAAGATGTTTTTAATGATTCAACGCTTGGTCAACAAGCTTTTTATGTTCAAGGATTATCGGGATCAAACGGTAAAATTAAATTCCCTACAGTACAAAACTGGTTCAACAACGATTCTTCAAATTACTTAGTTACTGATTTCGATCTCATAATATACGCCGTTGATAATTCCAGCTTCACTCTTCCTGAACAATTGGTTTTTACTTACACGAGTAGTTTAGGCATCAGAACATATAAAAGTGGATTTTTAAATTCAGAAGACAATTCATATTCTTTTCAAATATCTAATGCTGAGGTGAATAAAGCTCTGGAAAGCAATGAATTTAATCTAATGGATTTTGAAATATCCCACCCCTTCCCAGGAAATAATCCTGACCAAGTCAAGTTGCTTGGGGTAAGTTCAGACTCACCACCAAACTTACTCATTTCTTACACAAAGTATTAAAAAAAAGGCAAAACTGAGGAAGTTTTGCCTATCAAAAAAATCATAAGAAATCAGCTTTTATGCCGCATTATAAAGCTCTTCAACCTTACTCCAATTAACAACGTTGAAAAAAGCATTAATGTAATCAGGTCTTCTGTTTTGATAATTCAAGTAGTATGCATGCTCCCAAACATCCAATCCTAAAATCGGAACGCCTTTAACTTCTGCAACATCCATTAGAGGGTTATCCTGATTAGGTGTTGAAGTAACCTGAAGTTTTCCGTCAACCACAATCAACCAAGCCCAACCTGAACCAAATCTAGTAGCAGCAGCTTTAGAAAATTCATCCTTGAACCCTTCAAAGGAACCAAAAGCTTCATTAATTGCTTCAGCAAGTCCTCCAGATGGATTACCTCCTCCATTAGGTGTCATTACCTCCCAAAATAATGAATGATTGTAAAATCCACCACCATTATTTCTAACAGCAGTACTATGAGATCCTATATTGGATAAAATGTTTTCAATGGACTCACCTTCTAGCTCAGTACCGGCAATTGCATTATTTAAATTGTTTGTATATCCAGCATGGTGCTTTCCATGATGAATCTCCATTGTTTTAGTGTCGATGTTCGGTTCCAACGCGTCTGTGGCGTATGGTAACTGTGGTAATTCAAATGCCATATTTTAAAATTTTAATTTAACTTGATTCAAATATAAACATACAAAAAAGACCTACCAATTGGCTCGCCTTTTATATTTTTTTATTTAATAATTGTAAATAATTTATTGTGACTATTTAGAATCTTTAGAATTTAAGTTCAATCAAAAAAACAAGCGTAAATAAACAAAAAAGCCTCAATAGATGAGGCTTTTTTGTTTATTATTTTTATTAGCACTAATAAATTTCTTCCCATATTGCTGTTCTGTACCATTTAATCTCTTCTCTGTTGTATTTATTATCAGAATCAATTAATAAGTTCAATAGGTGAGATAAATGATTATCAGGCTCCTCATACTCTTCCAAGTCCTCTTCTGGAACTTCTAGTTCGATATCGAAATCCAAGGACTCATCTTCCTCAATCTTTTCTTTTATTATTCTTAGTGTTTTAACAACTAAAGGATCGTTTAGCTCTAATGCTATATTTCTAATTTCTAACAACTGTTCTCCTATTGATTCAATAGATGCTTCTGCCTCTACATCAACGACAACTTTTTTAAGTAGCTCTTTGGCTTTAGGATTATTCATAACTATATAATTGGTAACAAATTTACTACAATAAGTGTAATTTATAACGATTAAGAATATTTTTTTCAAACATCAAAACACATGATATTCATCTTTTTAAAAACACCTTCAATACATTCGATATAATTTAGTTAAATATTTACCTATAATATCAAATTCCAAATTGACTTCTGAACCTTTTATTAAATACTGAAAATTCGTATGATGATATGTGTATGGGATTATACAAACTGAGAAAAAATCATGCCCCGAATCAACTACAGTAAGGCTTGTTCCATTAACCGTCACACTACCTTTTTCAACTGTAATGTTAGATTGTGAAGAATCGTACTTTATATAAAACTTCCAGCTTCCTTCTTCATTTTTAATTTCATCAATATACCCCGTCTGATCAACATGGCCTTGAACAATATGACCATCCAAACGAGCACCAAGTTTCATACAGCGCTCAAGATTTATTTTATCGCCTATTTTAAGCTTCCTTATATTTGTTTTCTTTAGAGTTTCGTCAATAGCTGTAACAGTATACTTTTCACCATCGATATCTACAACTGTTAGACAAATACCATTATGAGCTATACTTTGATCAATTCGCAACTCATTAGTAAATGAGCAGGAAAAAGTAAAATGAACATTATCGCCTTCTTTTTCTTTTTTTATCAACTCTCCCAAATCTTCAATTATCCCTGTAAACATAACCTATAATTTTCTAGTTCCGTTTTATTATCTAATGCTCGAATTATAGTTGACAAACAAAAAAAGGCGTCTTTGAAAACGCCTTTTCATTAAAATTAAAAGTTCATTATATCTTTTTTATTTGATCCGTTTTGTTGTCGTATCTCACGAAATACTCACCTTTTTCAACATCAGACAAGTTTACTTTAGATCCAAACCCTTTTCGGATAATAACACCTGTCGTATTCCATACTTCATAAAGTGTAGAAACCTCATTTCCTGATTCATCGGTAAACTGAACAACTCCTTCAATTTTCAATGGATTTTCATTGGCGATAAAAACTTCTTTAACAGAGGATTTAATGAGCTTTTTTTCAGGAGAGTACCTAGGCTTTCTTGTATGATCGACTTGCTTAATTCTATAAATGTTTTTTCCTGAATGAGGCTTAAGCTGAATTGAATAATCATTTTTCCCTTCTAGGCCCTTACCATTAATCGTAGCTACTTTCATCCAAACATTCCATCTTTTCTGCTCTATCACAAATGGCAGCTGACCGGATTCGTTAGTTGTTGAAAAAGTAAACAAACCATCGGGTGTTATGTTCATACTGGAAATTACAAAGGTACTTGAGGGCTTTAATACATCAGGATTCAAAACTCTTGGTGAACAATCATCTTTGTACTCAATTTTAACTTTAACCGGAGCCCCCTTAACCAACTGATAGCTTGAAAAATCAATTTCAAATGCACTAGAGTTAATTTCATCAATTGATTGTTGACCATTTACCATAACGTTTGTAACACAAAAACCAACTCCTGAGCTTGCAAATGGATTTTGCACATATAAGTTTTCACCTTGATAAGTTCCTTCAATAATCATTTCCTGATTGGCAGAAATCCTTAGTGAAATTGTCAATATAATTGAAAGTAATCCTATAGTCTTTTTCATACCTAAATGTTCTTGCTTGAGTTCTTTATATCTCGCAAAAAACTACAATAATAAAACAAAAGCTAAAAATATCAAAAATATCAATACATTAAAAGCATCTTTAACAGTCAAAAAAAATGCCAAAAAAAAATCCTTTTTTGTTTTTTACACCATTAAAACTTTATTTTGTGTTGGGTATTTAAAAAAATTAAGTGTTTTGAAACGAAAGTTAAAGGAAGCCACTGTTAAACTTTTTCCTTTTTTATTTATTTTCTTCATTTTGTCTTGTTCAGAAAATTCGCGTTCAAACAAAACAGGAGGAAGCTTTAGTTTCTGTTCACAAAACCGAATCCATAACTTACATCCCTCTTTAATTGGTGATGCAAGTACCTCCCTTGTAGCAAACCAAATTTTTGAGGGCTTAGTAAAACTAAATTCTGAAAACCTAGAGGTTGAGCCATGCCTTGTTGAATCCTTTGAATTTAATCCAAATACTTTTGTTTACACCTTTACTCTAAAAGATGATGTTTTTTTTCACGACAATAAATGCTTTGAAAAAGGAATAGGAAGAAAAGTATGCGTTGATGACGTAATTTATACATTTAAGAATATTTGTACCAAACAAATGGTTAATGGAGGTTATTATAACACATTGAAAGGGGTTGTAAAAGGAGTTGAAGATTATTTTAATGGTTCTTCGAGTGAAATATCCGGAATAAGAGCGATTGGAAAAAATAAAATAGAAATAGAATTGCACAGACCAAATGGTCTTTTCCTGAAAAGACTAGCTGGAATTAACTTTTCAATCGTAGCTAAAGAGGCTGTCGAAAAATATGGTCACGAAAACTATGTAGGTACAGGACCTTTTATTCCTTTAAAATTCGATTCTTATCACGATCAACAGGTTTTAATTAAAAACAAACATTATCATGAAAAAGACATAAATGGAATACGTCTTCCATACCTAGATAGTATTTGTATTGATTTTGAAATTGGAATTAAACATCAAATAAAAAATGTAGTAGAAAAAAAATCAAGTATGGTTTTAAATTTACCCTTTAAGGCCGTAAGAAGAGTTTTCAGAGACTACAAGGGAAAATTTGACAATGAAGTTATGATGCAAAGCGCACCTTTTTTGTGCACCAACTACATAGAGTTTAATTTAAATAGTGATGTTCTTAAAAACAAAAAAATAAGAAAGGCTATCAGCTTTGCGTTAAACAAGCAAGAGATTACTCAAAAAGTATTTGGAGAAACAAGAGGAAAAATTGGCGATTCAGGAATTACACACCCCTACATTCCGAACTACCGAAAAAATGGAGTTAATGGATATTCCTACAATTCAGATACTGCCAAAAAGCTTATTCTGAAATCTGGATTTGATTCAATACGCCCACTTCAATTGGATGTAAGTGAAGATGACTACAAATCAATTGGAATCGCGGATGAAATAAGGTTTCAACTTGAGAGAGAATTGGGTATCATCGTAGAAATAAATATCGTACCAGAGCGATATAAAATTGAAAAGGCAAGGTATGCTAAGGGCGATATGTATATTTCAAAATCGAAAGCTAACTTTTCAAGTCCTGAAGATTTTCTGAATATTTTCTATGGAAAAACCGTTCCTCAATCCTTAGAAATCCCTTCTTTTCCCAACACAACTCGATTCTCAAATAAAGATTTTGATCGAACCTTAGATCGGGCAAGAAAATCTATTGATGAAGAAAATGCAAATAAAAGCTATGCAGCCGCAGAACGCCTTTTGATGGAAGAATGTCCAATAGCAGTTTTGTGGTATGAAGAAAGTAATAGATTAATAAACAGTAACATAAAAGGTTTGTCACTGAACCAAATTCAATATATAGATTTTTCTAAAGTACATTATTCAAACTAGACAAGTAATCGCCAAAGAAGTCACCCATGCAAGTCCTACATAATTGTAAAAACTTCTTTTAACAGCAAATTTTTGTAACCTACAAAGTGAAAACATACCCCCTGCAACAAAAGGTAAAGTCATTAAAAGAATAGTAGAAATAGAATTTATGGTAAAGGCTTTTTCTCCGACCAAAATACCAATCAAAAATTGTTTGAAATCAGGCATAAAGCTGAAATCTCGAAAGAGCTCAATCATAAATGGAAATGAAAGCGATAGTCCAAAAATTACAAAAAGAATCAAACTACAAAAAAACAAAATCATGGTCAAGACAATCTTTTTCAGAGAACTTGATATCGGAAAACTATTCGACCTATTGTTCTTATTTTGTTTTGTTTTAGTTTCTTTTTTTTCAACGCAATCTTGAGTAACTGAATCTTCCCCTTTCATTTCACTTCTCTCAATATTTGTTCTTGCTTTTGGTATTACTGCCCAACAAATAACGTAAAGTGGAATGGTAACTAAAAAGAAAATGGAGCTTAAAAAAAAATCAACCTAACATAACCTCTATCGACTGAAAAGTAAAAACTTAGACCAGAACAAACGCCACCTAACAATCGATACGAATTATCTCGATAAAGTCGTTTTCTTATGTTCTTCATTAATTTAAAAATAGATTTAAAAAAATAATTCAAGATGTATTTAACTTTTTTTAATCCTAATTTTAATCTATGAATAAGGTTTTACTTGCAGAATGGGAACATCAAGAGGCCATAATAATTGCTTGGCCGCACAAAGATACCGATTGGAAAAACAACTTATTAAAAGTTGAACAAACCTACATTAAAATTGTTGAAGAAATTGCTGATCATCAAAAAGTAATCATCCTATCAAGGGGCAAGAAGATGATGAATAAATTCGCTTTAAAAGTCCAAAAAAATATTAAAATAATCCTCGCAAATTACAACGATACATGGACAAGAGATTACATTGGTTTATCAGTAAAAAACAATGAAACAATATGTCTAACTGATTTTAAGTTTAACGGTTGGGGGAAAAAACATCCTTATCAAAAAGACAATTCAATCAATTTACAATTATTTGAAAAAGGTCTTTTTAAACGCGTTAATTTCAACTATAATCATTTTGTTCTTGAAGGTGGTTCGATAGACTCCGATGGTCTTGGCACTATTTTAACCACTAAAAAGTGCTTACTTAACAAAAACAGAAACTCTAATCTAAACAAATTTCAAATTGAAAAGACACTATCCAATTCACTTGGAGTTCAAAACATAATATGGCTAGAAAACGGTTATATAAATGGCGACGATACTGATTCTCATGTAGATACATTGGCTCGATTTTGTAATGAAAAAACCATCGTTTACTCCATAGATGATTCAGAGGAACTGAAATTACTCGAAAAAGAATTAAAAAAAATTGCAGAAAAAAACAACTATAGTTTAATCCCTGTCAAACTCCCTAAACCTATTTTCAATAAAAACAAACAATTGCCAGCCACTTATGTTAATTTTTTAATTACAAATCGAAAAGTACTGGTTCCAACTTATAACGATAAAAATGATTTAAACGCCATTTCAACCTTAAAAAAAGCATTTCCAAAAAGAGACGTAATCGGAATTAATTGCAAAGAAATCATTAAGCAAAATGGATCTCTTCATTGCATCACTATGCAAGTTGCTAAAAATGTTTTAAACGTATCTTTGTTGTAATGGAAAATACGTTAAAGGTTGGTATTGTACAGATGAGTTGTACTCAAAACCAAAAAGAGAACCAATCAAAAATAGAAAAACAAATCAAACAATTAGCAGATAAGAATACTGAACTAATTGTTCTACAGGAGCTTCATGACTCCCTATACTTTTGTCAAACAGAAAACGTCAAAAATTTCGAATTTGCTCAAAAACTACCAGGACCAATAACAGAATTTTATTCTAATCTAGCCAAGAAACACGATGTTGTTTTAGTATCGTCTTTATTTGAAAAAAGAACAGGCGGCCTATATCATAACACAGCAGTAGTTTTTGAAAAAGACGGTTCCATTGCTGGAATGTATCGAAAAATGCATATCCCTGATGACCCGGGGTATCATGAAAAATTTTATTTCACACCGGGAGATTTGGGATTTAACCCCATAAAAACATCTGTAGGTACTTTGGGTATTTTAATTTGCTGGGACCAATGGTTCCCTGAAGCCGCACGCTTAATGGCACTTAGAGGAGCTGAAATTTTAATTTATCCAACGGCTATAGGTTACGATGAAAAAGATAACCTCAAAGAACGAAGAACACAACTTGAATCATGGAAAACAATTCAAAAATCACATGCTATTGCCAATGGAATCCCATTAATTTGTGTGAATCGAGTAGGCACTGAAACTTCCGAAAATTCTGAAAGTAAAATTCATTTTTGGGGAAATAGTTTTATTTGTGGACCGCAAGGAGAAGTCATTTATCAAGCAGATGAAAATGAACAAACAACAACAACTGAAATTTTTCTGAATCAATCCGAAAAGGTAAGACAAATTTGGCCTTTCTTTCGAGATAGAAGAATAGAAGAATACTCAGAAATCGGAAAACGTTTTATTGATTAAAAAAAAGGCTTAGTTAAAACTAAGCCTTTCCCATTTTTTTTACAAATCATCAGGACTTGGAGCTACAGCAATTTTCTTTTTTGGAGGTTTAATAGAAGTAGTGAAAATAACATTTACAACCTCACCATCAATTGTTAATCTTGACTTTGAAATTCCATTGGAAACAATCGACTTATTATCTTCATGCTTCCATTTTTTCGTGAAAATTTGGTATGTTCCATCTACGTTTTTTAAATACATTTGAGTAACAGCTCCTGCTTCAACTTGAACCTTTCCCAAAACACAATCGGCTTGATTACCTTGACGAAAAGTAATAACGACATTTTCATACCAACCATCTTTTACTTCATTTGCTCCTCTCTCAGCAAATTTTTTATTGTATGCCTCATAACAATTATCTCCGTCTCCATCTCCTGCACTAATACTTGTTGAAAGAACAGACAATATCAATCCAAACACTATTTTTTTCATTGTACTTAATTTTTAGTTTAGCTACTCATTTACAAAAGACTTGCCAAAAAGAGCATTCCTATTAAGCTTTCAAAATTAACAAATTATTGCCAATATTAACCAATTTTCCAAATTCTCATATTTGGTTTGAACAATCTCAATAGGTAAACAATAAAAAATCACCATAAACAATAGATTTACTTTAAACGAATAAGTTATGTTGGTAAAAACATATGGTGGTGCCCTTCAAGGAGTTGACGCAAGATTAATAACAATTGAAGTTTCCGTTTCAAAAGGAAAAGATTTTTATTTAGTAGGTCTCCCCGATAAAGCTGTCCAAGAAGCAAAAATCAGAATAGATACGGCATTAAAAAACATAAATTTTCACAGCCCTCAAAAAAAAACAGTAGTAAATATGGCTCCTGCAGACTTAAAAAAAGAAGGAGCTGTGTATGACTTACCAATAGCACTTGGAATACTTGGTGCGACCGATCAAATTAAAAAAGATAAAATCGAAGATTTCTTAATCATGGGAGAATTGTCTCTTGATGGAAAAATCCAACCTATAAAAGGAGCTCTTCCCATTTCAATCTTGGCCAAAAAATCAGGTTTTAAAGGAATAATTTTACCCACAGAAAATGCAAATGAAGCGGCTATTGTTAGTGACATCGAAGTATACGGATTTAATAATATTACAGAAGTGATTGACTTTTGCAATGGATCTAAAAAAACTGAACCAATATGCATAAACACAAGAGATTTATTCATCGAAAACCTTAACAATCCTGAATTTGACTTTTCAGATGTGAAAGGACAAGAAAACATTAAGAGAGCCATGGAGATTGCGGCAGCAGGTGGGCATAATTTAATTTTAATTGGTCCACCAGGCGCTGGAAAAACTATGTTGGCTAAAAGATTTTCATCCATTTTACCTCCCATGACACTTTATGAAGCTCTTGAAACGACCAAAATACACTCTGTAGCAGGAAAATTAGGAACAGAACATGGGCTTGTAGCTCAAAGACCATTTAGAAACCCCCATCATACGATTTCGGATGTTGCCCTAATAGGCGGTGGAACAAATCCTCAACCGGGTGAAGTTTCAATGGCTCATAATGGAGTACTTTTCCTTGATGAATTACCAGAATTTAAAAGAACTGTTCTTGAAGTATTAAGACAGCCCTTAGAAGACCGAAATGTTTCGATTTCACGAGCTAAATTTTCGGTTAATTACCCAGCCAGCCTAACACTTGTAGCAAGCATGAATCCTTGTCCTTGTGGATATTACAATCATCCAGAAAAGGAATGCATATGTCCTGGAGGAAGTGTTCAAAAATACTTAAACAAAGTTTCGGGACCACTGTTGGACCGTATAGATTTACATGTTGAAGTAGCTCCAGTTTCATTTGAGCAACTGGCCAACTCTAAACCTTCCGAAAAAAGTAATTCAATAAGAGAAAGAGTTGTAAGTGCAAGAAAAATACAAACTAAACGGTATAATAAAACAAAGGTGAATTGTAATGCAGAAATGAACTCTAATCAACTGGAATCGTGCTGTAAATTAAATTCAGAATGTAAAATTTTGTTAAAAAATGCTATGAATAAGCTTGACTTGTCGGCAAGAGCTTACAATAGAATACTAAAAGTTGCACGAACCATAGCCGACCTGGATAATCAAAAAAATATTCATCCCAACCATATAGCCGAAGCCATTCAATTCCGTAGCCTTGATAGAGATAACTGGGCAGGATAAATACTCACTTGCATTTGATACCGAATTCTAAAACCGTAACTTTGCGCGCTTAAATTCTAGTTATATGTTACTTAAATGGTTTATTTCCAACGGTTCGATTAAAGATGATGCGCTCTCGGGCGTAACTGTAGCACTTGCTCTTGTTCCAGAAGCTGTTGCTTTTGCTTTTATTGCTGATATACCACCTGTAATTGGCCTTTATGGAGCATTTATGATGGGATTAATTACTGCTGTTTTTGGAGGACGTCCTGGAATGATTTCAGGAGCCACTGGAGCATTAGCTGTTGTAATGTTTGACTTCCTACCTATTGCAAAAGAAATGGGACCCGACGGACTCGAAAACCCACATCTTCACTACCTTTTTTTGATATTAATTACGATGGGGCTTATGCAAATACTTTTCGGTGCATTAAAATTGGGAAAATTGGTCAGACTAATTCCTCATCCTGTTATGATTGGATTTGTAAATGGTTTAGCAATTGTTATTTGTACTGCGCAATTCACAATGTTCAAAAATCCAGATGACTCATGGTTTGAAGGACAAAAAATGATGACAATGCTCGGGCTTGTAGCATTGACAATGATTATAATGTGGGGACTTCCAAAGCTTACAAAAAAAATCCCAGCAGGTTTAGTTGCTATTGCAACTGTTACAGCTCTTGTTTATTTCGGAGGTATTGAAACGGACAATGTTTTAAGTTTCCTTCAATCAAAAGGAGATGATAAAGCTACAATGGCAGCAAATTTACCAGTTTTTGAAATACCTTTTTATGGGTACTTCAATCACATTATGAACCCTGAAAGTATTTTTTTCATTCTTAAATGGGCAACAATTCTTGCCGCCATAGGTTTAATTGAATCACTTATGACTCTTCAATTGGTGGATGAAATCACAGAGACAAAAGGATCAGGAAATAAAGAAAGTTTTGGTCAAGGTCTTGCGAATATTATCAATGGTTTTTTTGGAGGAATGGGAGGATGCGCAATGATAGGGCAAGCCATGATTAATGTGTCATCCGGTGGTAGAGGAAGATTATCTGGTATAGTAGCCTCACTTGGACTGCTCTCTTTCATTTTATGGTTATCTGACCTAATTGAAATCATACCGATTGCAGCTTTAGTAGGTGTAATGTTTATGGTCGTAATTGGAACGTTTGCCTGGAAAAGTTTTAAGACAATTTTTGTTGTTCCAAAAACAGATGCATTTGTAATTATTTTGGTTACAGCAGTTACTGTTTGGCAGGATCTGGCCGTTGCTGTAGTAAGCGGAATAATTGTTTCAGCCTTAATGTTCGCTTGGGAAAATGCGAAGAGAATTAGAGCCAGAAAATCTGTAAAAAAAGATGGCACAAAAGTATATGAAATATGGGGACCTTTGTTTTTTGGCTCAATAACAGCGTTCAATGAAAAGTTTGATGTTCACAATGACCCTGAAAAAGTTGAAATTGACTTTATGGAGTCAAAAGTATCTGATCATTCTGGAATTGAGGCTTTGGAAGCCATTGTTAAAAAATATAAAACCGCAGAAAAATCGATAAAACTAACACATTTGAGTCAGGATTGTAAAAACATTTTATTAAAAGCCAATACCTCTTTTTCAAACGTTATTGAAAACAACATTGATGACCCTAGATATTTTGTAGTTTCAGATGTAAATGCAAACGAGATATAATATTTATTCAATTCATTCTGATTACGATTTGAATTGCAACCATGGTATAAAGAAGAATTTCTTTTTTCCAATACCCTTTTAATTTTCTTTTACTTGGAAAAAATTCTGAACCAAAAATAGCGCAAGGCAATCCTAAATAGACAATTAAAATAGCTTTATTCAAATTGATACTGGAGAACATAAGAGATAGAAATAGAAAAACCAAAGTCCATATCCAAAGCCTGTAAAAAACTCTCTCTTTAATGTTTCTTTTCTCTAATATCAAAAAAATTCGCATGAAAATAATCAGTTGAACAATACAAATAAAAAGAATAGAAAGAGAACTAATATTAAAATCAAAATCAACGTTTGAAATCGAAAAAAGCAAATTCGGTAAAACCTCATTTCCTGAAAATTCGAAAATGTAAAACAAAGAGAATTTCGCGAAAAACACCCATATAAAACCGAACAAAGAGACTACAAAATCTCTCCATGAAAAAGGGACCACTAAAGCAGTACCAACAAACATCATAATTGAAACAGGTAATAAACCGGGAGCAATTGCAGCGGACAAACCAAATAAAATCCCAATCTCAAACTCCTTAATATAATTCTTATGAGCATTATACAAGTTAATTAGCCTACTGATGGCCATGGATATTAAAAATAAAGCGATCAATTCTTTATAATAAAGATGTAAACTATGTAGCCCTAGAACAAACACCTGAAACAAAACACCTGAAAAAGCATCTCCTACTCCAACCAGCTTATTTTTTTGAAGTACTTTATTCAATAATATGGAAATACCTAGAATCGATAATTGAGCACAGAAAAATTCAAATAAAGGAAAATGATTCCAATTTGGAAATTGGAGAAACAATTCTCGAAGCTCAAAAACTGTATTAAGAATCCAAAAAAGAAAAATAAATAAAATAGAGGATAACGGATTTGTACTTCTTATTTGAGAAACTAACATTTGCCAAAATTAGAAATATTCTTTTCAGATGTATAAATATCAGTTTTAAATTCGCATAATAATATTATTCACTTTATATTTGTAAAAATTACTGATATGAATATCAACGGTATAGTAGAGTTTCTACATAAATTATTTTACGGGACTTTTGAAGTTCTTCCGTTTTTAGGTTGGGCAGCAAATTACTTTTTCTTAATCGTAATGGTAATTTTATTTGCATATTGGCTTAGCGTCTTGAATAAAACAGCAAAATCAGAGAGATAATTAATCTACAATAATTTTATAATAATTAAGAAAGGCAAATCAAATGATTTGCCTTTCTTAATTTAACAACAAAAAAAAACCCCAACTTTAGTTGAGGTTTAAATTTCTTTTCTTATTCTTTAACAAAAACTGCTACTAATTACCAAAGGTAGGACGTTCTTGAGTGTCGGTCACCGTGTTAACATCCATATTGATAATTTGGTCGTCCCTCCAAAAACCAGTATAGGTTGCGCTGTTTGTCCACTTAAAAGTACCCTGACCTTCTCTTTTATCATCTTTCCACTGACCTATGTAGATTCCTTTGTCTTTCCAAACATAAGTTCCGGAACCGTCTCTTTTGTTGTTGTGAAAATCACCGTTGTATCGATCGCCATTTTTAAACTCATATTTTCCTTTTCCATGCATTTTAGAGTCCACCCATTGTCCTTCGTACTTATCACCATTAGCAAACTGCCACGTTCCACTACCGTTGTAACAATTTCCTTTCACACACTGCGCGTTCGAATTAAATGTAAATCCAGCGATAAACAATAATGTAATTAATGTAATTCTTTCCATTTTTTTATTTTTTACTTGGTACATAACAATCAGTGCAAAGCCCGTACCAATTTTAATTTCTGAAACATAAAAACCTAAGACTTATACGTATCATACGTTTTTATGTTTCGGACTGTATAAATTTAGTATTAAAATTTTAGTTATCAAATTAAACTCTATTTTCTTCGACACAAAGAGCTCAATGGTTATATTTGACTTGTTTATGATTATGAAAAAAAATACAATTTTCGGTTTGATTACTTTACTTTGTTTTTGTTGTTCAACAACAGAAACAAATGAATACATAATACCTGAAGAGCAACTCATTTTAATGCTATGCGACTTTCACATTATTGATGCAGCCGCCAAACAAGGAGTAATAAGTAATAATCGAAACAACTTGGTTCGACACAAACACTACAAAAGCATTCTAAAAAAGCATCAAATTGAACGAGTAAAGTTTGATTCCACAATTATTTACTATTCACTAAGGCCAGAGAAAAATATAAAACTATATCAAAAAGTAGAAGCTGAATTGATAAAAAGACTTGAAAAAAATCAAGAGGAATAATCCCGTAAAAAAATACTACTGGTATGTTCAATTGATTCATGAATTGGAGTAATTTCAAAATCTAGGAATTCCCTTATTTTTTGATTTGAATACTTCACTACATTTAAAGCGCTTTTAGAAGCCTCCCTTGTAACCAATGGATCCGACCCAAATAAAAATGACCTTATCGCCTCAATTCTCCAAATTAAATTAGCCATCCATGATTTCACCTCAATTGAAGGAAGCTTTTTACCCATGGAATTCGCTATTTCATTAAACAGCTCCTGAAAAGTTAAATTTTCACCAATAATTAAGAACCTCTCTGATTTAATAGAACTTTTCATTAATTGAACCATGACTTTTGAAACATCTCGAACATCAACAAATGCATTAACTCCTTTTGAATAATATCTCAACCCTTTCCAAACCTTAAGGAATAAATTTGAGCTGGACTGATTCCAATCTCCAGGACCAATTATAATTGAAGGGTTAACAATAACAACATTTAGACCTTCCTCACTCCCTCTCCAAACCTCCATTTCAGAAAAATATTTTGAAACCGAATAATTGGACAATGATTTATTGTTTTCCCACATACACTCTTCATTTCTGACACCTCCATTAGCTGCCTTTCCTATTGTTGCCGTAGAACTAACGTGGCACAATTTTTTAACGCCATACTCAAGACTCAAGTTAACAATATTTGCCGTTCCCTCAATATTGAATTTAAAGAGCTTGTGTTTATCTTTTTTATTGAAAGAAACCATTGCCGCGCAGTGATAAACGTAATCAACATCATGAAAAACATCAGTTAATTTTTCAGGGTTTAGGATATCGGATTTAACCCATTCAACTTTTTGAAGTACGAGGTGCCAATCGATGTTATAAAATGAAAATATTTTCCGAGCTTTTTCTAACGATTGATCTGAACGATAAATTGCACGAATAGGAGTTTTTTCTTCGAGTAAATTCATCAACAAATGCGTTCCCACTAAACCCGTTCCACCTGTGACTAAAATCATAGTGTAAAATTAGACATAATAAACTTTTAGTGAGTGAAATATATTAAATTTGCTTAAAATTTTTAATATGAGTCTTGTAGGTGAATTGCAATGGAGAGGAATGATTCATGATATCACTCCTGGAACAGAAGAACAGTTGGAGAAAGAGATGACTACTGGATACGTTGGATTTGATCCGACTGCGGATTCTCTTCATATTGGTAATTTGGTTTCAATTATGATGCTAAAACACTTACAAAACGCAGGGCATAAACCTTTAGCTCTTGTTGGAGGGGCAACTGGCATGGTAGGTGATCCATCAGGAAAATCAGAAGAAAGAAAATTTTTAACTGAAGAAATACTCCAAAAAAATTTAAAAGGTGTTAAATCACAATTAGAATCTTTCTTAGAATTTGATTGTGGAGAAAACTCAGCTGAAATTGTGAATAACCACGATTGGTTTAAAGATTTTTCTTTATTAGATTTCTTGAGGGATGCAGGAAAACACCTTACTGTAAACTACATGATGAGTAAAGATTCCGTAAAAAAAAGACTTGAAACAGGAATCTCTTTTACCGAATTTTCATACCAGTTGATTCAAGGATATGACTTCTATCATTTGAACAAAGAAAAGAATTGTAAACTTCAAATGGGTGGTTCTGATCAATGGGGAAATATTACTACAGGAACAGAATTTATACGAAGATTAGGAGGAGGAGAAGCTTTTGCACTAACATGTCCATTAATTACAAAATCTGATGGTTCAAAATTTGGAAAATCAGAAGGAGGAAATATATGGTTGGATTCAAAGAGAACTTCACCCTATAAATTTTATCAATTTTGGCTAAACCAATCGGATGAAGATGCTCTAAAATCAATTAAAATTTTCACAATGAAAGGAGAGAAGGAAATTGCTGAAATTGCTGAAAAACATGCCGAATCTCCTCACACCAGAATACTACAAAACACTCTTGCTGAAGACATTACAATTACAGTTCACTCGAAAGAAGCTTTAAGCAATGCAAAAGCTGCTTCTGAAATTCTTTTCGGAAAAACAACAGAAGAAAATGTTCGAAAATTATCAAAAGGAGCTTTAGAATCGATAGGAAATGAAGTTCCTAAACATCAAGTACCCAAAGAAACCATAGCAAATCAAGTCGGTATTATCGATTTACTCTCAGAACATGCCCCTATTTTTTCATCTAAGGGTGAGGCAAGAAGAGCCATCAAAAATAATGCTGTGGCTGTAAACAAAACTAAAGTCCAAGATACTAAAACAGTGTCTTCAGAAGACGTTATTCAGGATTACTATATCTTAGTTCAAAACGGGAAAAAGAATTATCATTTAATTAACCTAATATAATTGGATTATATCTTACACATAGATTCAACAACAAAAGTTTGCTCAGTAGCTCTAAGTAAAGAAGACAATTTAATTGAACTTATTGAGTTGGACTCTGATGATTTATCGCACAGCGAAAAACTGCACTTATTTATTGAAAAGTGCCTTTTAAATTCAGCTATTAAACCATCAGACTTAAGTGCAGTTTGCGTTTCCAAAGGTCCGGGTTCCTACACAGGACTCAGAATTGGTGTTTCTGCTGCTAAAGGACTATGTTACGGACTAAACATTCCACTAATTGCTATTGACACTTTATCAGCAATGGCTAACTCTGTCGCCCATAAAGTTGAGGAAACAGCAACATTAATACCTATGATTGACGCTCGAAGAATTGAAGTATTTTGTTCGATTCATCAATCTGGCAATATAATTAAGTCTGTTCACTCGAGAATTTTGGATGAAGAACCATTTGATGATATTAGTACAAAATCTGTTTATTATTTTGGTGATGGAGCCGAAAAAGCACAGGAGTATGTTAATCCTAAATGGACTTATCTTCCAGAACAAAAAACATCCGCCAAAAACCTTATTCCTCTTGCTTTTAAAAAATTTCAAAATCAGGATTTTGAAGATACAGCATATTTTGAGCCTTATTACCATAAAGAGTTCAAAGCGGGAAAACCAAAAAAAATCCTAAGATAAAACGGTAATATTTTCTATTTCAAGAGACTCTGTATGGCTTTGAATGTTTTTTTTGGATTCTTACCTTCATACAGACATTGATATACCGCATCAGCTATTGGAAGATTCAATTCAAACTTATTTTGAATATCGTTAACGCATTTAGAAGCATAATACCCCTCAGCAACCATCTTCATTTCCAACTTAGCAAATTTTACTGAATATCCTTTCCCTATCATATTACCAAAAGTTCTATTTCGAGAATATTGCGAATAGGCCGTTACGAGTAAGTCTCCCAAGTAGGCTGATGTTTTCACATCTCTATGCTTAGGATATACACAATCAACAAACTGTTCTGTTTCACGAATTGCATTGGATATGAGAACAGCCATAAAATTATCTCCGTATCCGATGCCAAAACAAATGCCAGCTGCAATAGAATAAACATTTTTCATAATTGCACTGTACTCAGTCCCTACTAAATCATCATTTCGGTTGACATTTATATAACGACATTTCAGTAAATCACCAATTGCATGCGCTCTTCCCCGAGTTGGAGTTGCGATAGTTAAATAAGATAGCCGCTCATGAGCAACTTCTTCGGCATGACATGGACCTGCGACAATCGCCATATTGTTGTACTCCACTCTAAACTGATCATTTAAATACGCTGCCGGAATTAACGTAAACTCTGGAATAATACCTTTGATTGCGGAAACAATTATTTTGTCTTTTAAGTCCTCAGCTGTAATTTTTGCGTTTACAAACTCAGTATGAAGAAAAGCGGATGGAATTACCAAAAAAAGAACATCAGAATTATTAATCGTCTCTTTTAAGTTAGTGGAAACATTCAATTTGGATTGATCAAATTCAATAGAAGATATGTAATTCGGATTATGACCAAAATTTAAAAGGTGTTCTGCTGTTTCTTGTCTTCGGACCCACCAATTTATATTTTTTGTATTGTTAAGAATGATTTTAGCCAAAGCTGTCGCCCAACTTCCACCGCCCAATATTGCTATTTTTGAATCCGACAACATAAATTAAATTTACTTTTTGGCATGGATATATATTAAGTACTAACCGACCAACTCTATAAACAAGCCCTGATCAGTTTTATTTACTTTGGTTAACCCTTGATTGGCCAACCCTTTTATAGCCTTGTCCCATTTTTTATTACTCAAATCAACTTGAGCCTTTAAAAGGCCCAATTCGATTTTACATTCCTTTTTTACAATTTCATAAATTAACTTTTCATTCTCTCCAAGTTCAGGACCTCTTTTTTCAGGTTTCATTTGAGGAAAAAATAAAACATCTTGAATTGAACTGGAATTAGTCATAATCATTGCTAAGCGGTCAATCCCTATACCAAGACCAGCTGTAGGAGGCATACCATACTCAATAGACCTCAAAAAATCCTCATCCAGAACCATAGCTTCATCGTCCCCTCGCTTTCCAAGCTCCAATTGCTCTTCAAATCGTTTTCTTTGATCAATCGGATCATTCAATTCAGAATATGCGTTACAAATTTCTTTTCCATTACATATGCATTCGAATCGCTCCACGAGTCCCTCTTTTTCTCTATGTTTTTTTGCCAGTGGAGACATTTCAACCGGATAGTCGGTAATGAAAGTTGGCTGTATTAATAACCCCTCACACTTTTCTCCAAAAATTTCATCAATCAATTTTCCTTTACCCATCGTTGCATCAACGGGTACATTTAATTTTTCCGCTGTGGATCTCAATTGAGACTCATTCATTTCAGAAATATCAATTCCTGTATATTCTTCAATAGCCTCAAACATAGTATAACGCTTCCAAGGGCGAGCAAAGTTGATTTCATTTTCACCTACTTGAACTTTTGTATCTCCATGAAGAACTAGTGCTATTTTTTCAACCATCTCTTCAACCATATCCATCATCCAGTTGTAATCCTTATAAGCAACATAAAGTTCCATTTGAGTAAATTCTGGATTATGGAACCTACTCATTCCCTCGTTACGAAAATCCTTGGCAAATTCAAAAACACCATCGAATCCTCCAACAATCAATTTCTTTAAATACAACTCATTAGCAATTCTCAAATACAATGTCATATCCAATGTATTGTGATGAGTTTTAAATGGCCGTGCGGCGGCTCCTCCATAAATGGGTTGTAAAATAGGTGTTTCAACTTCTAAATATCCCTTCTCGGATAAATAGCTCCTCATGGTATTCACCAACTGAGTTCTTTGAACAAAAGTTTCTCTTATCTCAGGGTTCACATTTAAATCAACATAACGCTGACGATATCTCTGTTCTGGATCAGTAAATGAATCATATTCTTTACCCTCCGCATCAACTTTTGGTTGAGGAAGAGGTTTAACCGATTTTGTTAATAATACAAATTCATTGGCGTGAATCGTGATTTCTCCTACCTGAGTTGTAAAGACATAACCTTTAACTCCAATAATATCACCTGTATCAATAAGTTTCTTAAACACTTCATTATACATGGTTTTATCGTCACCTGGACAAATCTCATCGCGGTTAAAATATACTTGAATTCTCGCAGAAACATCCTGCATTTCAACGAATGCAGCCTTTCCTTGCATCCTTCTTCTCATAATTCTACCCGCAAAACTTACTGCTTTATAAAGTGTTTTATTGCTTTCGTAATTCTTTAATATATCTTCAGCTGAACAATCAACTTTAAACTCTGCTGCTGGATAAGGCTCAACGCCTAAAGCTCTTAATCGGTCTAACTTTTCTCTTCTTTGAAGTTCCTGCTCACTTAAATTCTGTGCCATCCGTAAAATTTATGGATGTAAATATAATAACTTTGTCCCGGAAAAAGTCCGGTGAAGAGGACTTAAAGCCAAAAGATTATTTATCTAATTTTGCATTCAAAGAGTGAAAGAAAAACTTAAAATATTAATAATCAGATATAGCTCAATTGGAGATATCATTTTAACTACTCCAATAATTAGATGCTTAAAACAACAACTTAATACCGAGATTGATTTCCTTACGAAGGAAAATTACAAAAGCCTCTTAACCTCAAATCCTTACATAAACAAAATATATGCTCTAAATAAAAATAATACCGAACTTCTTGATGTTTTAAAATCGAATAAATACGACCGAATTATTGATCTTCAAAACAACCTAAGATCCTTAAAAATCCGATCACAACTGAACGTAAAATCCAATGTTTACCTCAAAAAAAATTTCAAAAGGTTTCTTCTAATCAATTTTGGTGTTGACTTACTAAAAAATCATGTTGTAGATCGATATTTTGAATCTTTAAAAAATCTAAATGTTCAAAATGACAAAAAAGGAATTGATTATTTCATAAGCGGTTCACCTGAAGTTAATTTTGATACTAATCAAGATTACATCGTTTGGTGTATTGGCGGAACTCATGAAAACAAAAAATTATCCTCCACTCAAATTTCTGAAGTGATATCTCATATCCATTTACCAGTCATTTTGTTGGGAGGATCAGAAGACAAAAAATTGAGTCAACAAATTTTAAAAGAAACCTGTTCAGAAAACACCTTTGATTTTTGTGGAAATACTTCATTTGAAGAATCGGCTTATTTAATTAAAGAAAGTAAGCTTGTTCTAACAAATGATACAGGCATGATGCATATTGCTTCGGCATTTAACTCCCCAATACTCTCTTTTTGGGGTTGCACAAAACCATCGCTTGGCTTTTCTCCTTACTTAACAAAAAAAGAATCTTTAACTGTGATTTCTCCTATTTCGAAAAAACCTTGTTCAAAACATGGTAAATACTGTAAGCAATCCTCTGAGGGATGCATAAAAAAAATCAGCTCAAAAATGATATACGATGCAATTAAAAAATTACTGGAGTGAAATGTTGCTTTTTAAATTTTGGATTTAATATAATACAGGTATGAAAAAATGTGAGTGGGAGCCTAACCCCACTCACCCCTTAACTAGACTGATTTAAATCAATCTTTACCCTTATTTTTCGAAAGAAGCTAAAATTGTGAGCGGGAGCCTAACCCCGCTCACCCCTTAACTAGATTGATAGCCATCAATCTTTACCCTATGCATTAAAGAATGCTTCTTTTATATCATCATGGGTTAAAAAAACTTAACCAACTTTTTAAATTTAAACCGACCTTAAATAGCGTCGTTGCAAAATCGCATAAACAAAGATGACACTTAATTAAGAGTATCTCAAGCAAAAAGGATTAACTAACACATAATCTAAAAACACTCAAAAATCAATAAAGTATTGAATAACAACTATTTAAATACATTTAAAAGATATTTCTTGAACAAGAAAGGTATTTTGAATATTTTTCACATCTTTACATCATGGAATTTAGCCTAAAAGGAAAACCACACATAGAACTGAATAAACTATTGAAACTTCTGAGTATTGCAGAATCAGGCGGAGCTGCAAATCAAATGATTAGTGATGGTCATATTTTACGAAATTCAAAAATTGAAACAAGAAAAAGATGTAAATTAATAATTGGAGATGTAATTGCCATTCAAGACCAAGATGTTACTATTTTAATTACCACTTAATCCCCCCAAAAATCATTCAAATCTCTTCGGTTCTTTTTTGTTGGTCGGCCAACCATACCTTTCAATCTATTTTCGCGATTTTGTCTTTGAACCTCCTCCAGTACTGCCAAATCTTCTTCAAGAGTTATTTCTCGAATTAAACCAGGAACAAGCTTGGCTCCAACCCTTGACTTGGGAATATCCAAGACCTCCCATGTTCTCCATATGGGCTGAAAACGAATTGAAATATTTTGATCTATCTTTATTTCTTTACTTGCCTTTTTTATTTCCTCGCCATTAATCTTGACATTACCCGCCTCAATAAATTTAGTAGCTTTCGATCTCGTTTTCTGCAAACGAACACACCATAAGTATTTATCAATTCTCATAGTTTATTCGTAAAGTGGGACACCGTTTTCATCTGTTGTTAACAAATAACTCATGAAATCCAAAAAAGGGCGCATGGACTTGAACACCTCGTGAGCCCTGTCGAAAAAATCATACGAAATTACATCATCATCCGAAAACTCTTTTGTCAATATATATTGTTTAAATCGCAATAAGTCAATTGCAGTTGAATCCTTACTGAATCCTTTTGGACAAGTTTTCAATTGTTTGCCTTTTAATTTTCCAAAAACAGAAACAAATTCTTGAGAAGAAACTATTTTTCGAAACTCAGATTCATCCGACTCAATACCTTTTCTAATTTTTAACAAATCCTCCTTACTAGGCTCCCAAAATCCACCACCAACAAAACTTTTACTTGGTTCTAAATGAATATAGTAACTCCCGCGTAACAATTGAGTTGATCGCCTAAACCCCATACCAGAGTATGTTTTATATGGTGACTTATCCTTTGAAAATCGAATATCCCTATATACACGAATAACAGTCTTTTTCCCACTTCTATATTCTATTTTATCATGTTCATTCAAACGAACCATCATTTTCTCAGCAAAAGACACTAATAAATCTTGATGCTGTTGATATACAGATTTATTTTGAGCAAACCAGTTACGGTTATTATTGTTTTTTATCTCTCTTAGAAATTTAAAATTTAATTCACTAATCGTTGCCATTTACTGTTTTTTTTGGTGTTAAATTATTTTAACCTTCCACTTCAGAAAGATCAGCAATTTTAATAGTTACAATAAAGTTACCTACCAATACCTCTACATGACTTCCTCTAATTGATTGTATAACTCCAGTTTTAGTGTACCCTGGTATTCTAACTCTCAATCCAACCTTTACATTCATAGGCTGGACGGATTTTACTTTCTCCTCCTCTTCAAAATCTTTCGGAAGAATTTCTTTTACAACCGGTTTCTGAATCTTGGGCGCCTTCAATTTGCCATCTAGAACAGGAGCCTGTTTTACCTGTAAAGCCCTTTTCTTTTCGATTGCAACAAATTTTTTTACAGCCTCATTTAATTCCTTGTTCGTTTCGTCTAGTCTATGTCTCTTAATTAAATCAAATATTCTTTTTCCAACCTTTAAAAACTTACTTTGTTGCTCAAAATGCCTATGCTGTTGATTCGATTTCTCATACAAATCTTTCAATTTATTATCATACTGTTTAATGAGTTTTCTAGACTCCTGAGTAGCTTTATTTTGAAGTTTATTCGCTTTATTAAATTTTGATTTTTCCTTTTGTAAAGACAATGATAAATTATCCAAATTAATTTTTAAATCGGAAACCTTATTTTGAGCACGCTTAATTAAATCATCACTAATCCCATTTAATCGAGCAACTTCAAAAGTAAAAGACGATCCAGGCTGACCAATAGACAACCTGTATAGTGGTTTTAATTTTTTTGTATCAAACAACATAAAAGCATTAACAGCCTCTTTCTTTTTAGATGTTAAAATTTTAATATTCGTATAATGGGTATTAATTACCGCAAAACAATTTCGTTCGTAAAGCTCCTCATAAAAGACCTCAGCCAGAGCTCCACCCAGCTCGGGATCCGAACCACTTCCAAACTCATCCATAAGCACTAAGGAACGTTCATTAATTTCATCCAGAAACAACTTCATTCGAGATAAGCGATAACTATATGTGCTCAATTGATTTTCAATCGACTGATTATCTCCAATATCAGACAAAACAGTGTCAAACCAACAAAACTCACTTATTGCTTTAACAGGAACGGGCAATCCACTTTGAAACATTAACTGAAGTAACCCTACTGTTTTTAGTGTAATTGACTTTCCACCAGCGTTTGGGCCCGAAATTACCAAAAAGCGCTGATTCTTATGTAAATGAAAATTTTGAGCAACGGTGCTCTCATCAATCTCTCTGTTTTTTAACAACAAAATTGGATGAAACGCTTCCTCCCAATACATGTTTAATTCATTATTCATTTTCGGAATCGATCCTTTGTAACTATCCGAAAATTGTATTTTCGCATTAAAAAGGTCAAAACGAATTAAGAGTCGTTCGAAAGCTTTCAGATTACTCTTTTCCAACCTTAACAAAAGAGTAATCTCCCTTAGTATTTTAAATATTTCATTTGCTTCCTCTATGATTAATTTATCAAACTGTTTATTAAGATTTAGGTTAACACCAGGTTCAACATAACTAAAATTTCCTTTTCCACTTACACCATGAACTTTTCCTTGAACTTTTCTTTTGTGAGCAGATACAACAACTAATAATCTTCGATTATCCAAAAAAGTTTCCTCAGTTGCATCAAGAATGTCTTCTTTTTTATATTGCCTAAGAACTCTGTTAAAATTCTTATCGATTTCAATTTTAACCGACTTCAATTGTTTTCTAATTGCATCCAATTCGGACGAAGCTTTGTCATCAATTTCAAGATGTTTATTTAATACAGACCTCACTAATTTAATGATATCCTGCACCCTGTTAATGTGCTCACAAGACTCCCAAATTTTAGGGTACTTTCCCTTGTTTTTCTTAGCAAATTTAACCAATGTATCTGTTCCTAGACACAACTTAAAAACACGAATAAGTTCTTCTAAAGTCAATACCCCATTTTCTACTCTTAGAACTTTTAGCGCATGGTCAATATCTCCGGATGATGAATGAGGAAAACTTATTTCTTCATCCTTATAAATCGTTTGAATTTCGTGTAGAACATCAAACTCTTTACGAACATTTTCTAAGGAAGAAAAAGGTTTTATTCTTGATGCATTAATTTTCGCTTTCTCAGACTTACATTGTTCAGCCAGGCGACTTCTTATAACATCAAACTCTAAATCCTTTATGGTTTGCTCGTCGATAAGCATTATGCAAAGATAATACTTGTTTTAATGTGACTTATAAGACTCATATAAACATTAAATATATTCTCATTGAGTGCTTGATTCATCAAAAAAAACCTTCGTTTTAAGCTTAGCCAAGTCCAGCTTACCATTAATATTCAAGGGTAAATCTTTGATTTGAAAAACTAATGACGGTTTATAGTAATCGGGAAATGAATTTTTAATCAATGTCTGGATTTGTTCCTTATCTTGATTCGTAAAAACAATAAGTTTTACTTCTTTTTTAAAAAACACTGTTTTTATCCAACCAGGAGATTGATTAGAAAGTACTCTATCTATTTCATCAAGCTCAATTCGATATCCGTTCCATTGAATTTGATTGTCTTTTCGGCCCTCAAAAATAAGTTTTCCATTCTTATCGTAATGGGCCAAATCACCTGAGTAATACAGTGAAACAGACTCCTGATTTAAATATCCCCCAAAAGTTTGAGTTCCCGAAAACACGATTTCTCTATCAATGATTTTTAAATTAATGCCCTTAAATTTTTTTCCCAAAGGCAAGGGATAATCAGTATTAAAATACGTATCATCTAAGTCATTCAATAGTTCTTCTGTACAAACAATAACCGTTTCAGTTGGTCCATAACAATTGTAAACTTCTGCATTTGGAACTGACTGCATCCATACTTTTGCCCAATCCCCAATTAATGGCTCACCACTAAAGAAAGAATACCTCAATTTTGGGAATTCAACTCTAGGAAGCAACTCTTTGGTTAGCCGAATTACCGAAGGTACGAAACTGGTCACCGTAACATCGTATTCTTGAATTGCTTTAAATAATCCCAGGTTTTTCACCTTTGTTTTTTGTGGTATAACTAAGGTTCCACCCACCAAAAAGGGCATTAAAAAACAAAATACACTCACATCAAATGTAAGCTCATAGCTTTGTAAAAACTTGTCTTGAGCTGTAAATTTGATGTTTTTATGATGAAGATAATGGTTTGCAAAAGCTTCTAAATTTCCCTGAGAAATCGGAACTCCTTTTGGAACTCCTGTCGTTCCACTGGTAAACATAAGATATGCTTTTTGGCCTTTTTTTATATTCTCCTTAAAGCCCTTAGAAGGAGAAATTTCTTTCACAAAGGAATTTCCAATACAGTATTCTAGATTCGTTTGACTTACAATTTGTCGCACCCTTGACTTGGGAAAGTCTGAATGAATAGGTACATATCCATTACCTGTAATCCAACAGGCAAGTATTGCGGAGTAAACCTCCCAGCCCAAATTGGTAGAAATGCCAATCCATGAGTCCTCTACTCCTTTTTGTGAAATCCCATATGCGTAATCTCTCGATTTCTGAAGCAATTCTGCATTAGTGACGGAAATTCCGTTCCCCTCAATAGCGATCGTCGAGGATGACTGTTCCAATTTTGAAACAATTTTTTGAATTAGACTTTCCACATTGCAAATATAACCACAGTAGATTCAATCCAAAACCAGTCAACCAATAGGGGCATATTTTTTGTAATTTAGCCTACTATGAATTATCGTCTATTAATTTTAAGCATACTCTTTTACTTCAATCTCCAAAGCCAGAATAAAATTTTCGCAAAAGAGATAGTAAAAATATTAACATCAGAAAATTACGCAGGGAGAGGATATGTTAAAAACGGGCACAATAAAGCTGCTGATTATATTTCTGAAAAATTCAAAGAATTTGGTCTTAACGGTTTTGACTCCGATTACAAACAAAAATTTAAAATTCATGTTAATACATTTGGTGGAAATGCAAAGGTCACCATCGATGGGAGATTAATAAATGCTGGAATTGATTTTATTGTTAACCCAAGCTGCCCTGCAGTCTCAGGAAAGTTTGACTTGATTTGGTTCGACCCTAAATCAATTGGAAACAGAAAAAAAATGACAAAATTCAATTCAAGAGATTTTAAAAACTCATTCCTGGTCATAGACAAAACAGAGATAACTGACTCTATTCAATTGGCCTTTGTGAATGGAATGATGTCCAATCAATTTAATGCAAAAGGAATTGTTGTAGTTCAAAACAAAAAATTTACCTGGGGCATAAGTCAATACCAAAATAGTCATCCAATTATTTACATTAAACAAAACTTGATTTCACATACCGATAAAACAATCGAGTTAGATATTAATGCAACCTTGAAAAAAGACGAAATAACTCAAAACGTCCTAGGCTACATAAGAGGAACTGAAACCCCTGATTCCTTTATAGTTTTCTCAGCTCACTATGACCATATAGGAATGCTGGGAACAAATGCAATTTTCCCTGGAGCAAACGATAATGCCAGTGGAACGTCTATGATAATTGATTTAGCAAGACATTACTCTCTACCTGAAAACAAACCAAAATTCTCAATTTTATTTATAGCTTTTGGCGCCGAAGAAGTTGGTCTCTTGGGAAGCAAATTCTATGTAAAAAACCCATATTTTCCGCTAAAAAAAATTATTCTTCAAATTAATACAGATATTATGGGAACTGGAGATGATGGAATAACAATGGTAAATGCTGTTAAAAACCATAACGTTTATGAGACTTTCCAAAAAATAAACAATAAAAAAAATTACGTAAAAAAAATTAAGCGGAGAGGGAAAGCGGCAAACAGTGATCATCATCCTTTTGACGAGAAAGGAGTAAAAGCAATATTTTTATATACGATGGGTGGATCAAAAGCATACCATGATGTTCATGATACAGGTGAAAACCTGACCCTCTCAAAATACAATGAAGTTTTTCAATTAATTACAGATTTTATCACTGAATATAGATAATGGGCACACTCCATCGTAATAGTTGTTTGGTTTGCCAATCAACGAACATTAAGGATACTATCGTTTTAAAGGACCATTCGCACACAGGTGAAGCTTTTACAGTTTTCGAATGTTCTGATTGCGGTTTTAATTTCACACAAGATGTTCCTGACGAACAGTCAATTGGACCATACTATAAAAGTGAAAACTATATTTCTCACTCCGATACTCAGAAAAGCTTCTTCTTTAAACTTTATCATTTTGCAAGAAGTTATATGTTGAAGAAAAAAAGAAATCTGATTATTTCAGAAACGGGTTTAAAGAAAGGAAACATATTGGATATTGGAACAGGAACAGGTTATTTTCTAAACACAATGATTGAAAAAGGTTGGTCTGGAGAGGGGATTGAGCAAGATGATCAAACCAGGGGTTTTGCCAAAGATAAATTCAATCTTAAAGTGAGAGATACATTTGAATTTTATAATCTTCCTCCTGAAAAATTTAACGCAATTACAATGTGGCATGTCTTGGAACATGTTCACGATTTAAATGGCTATTTAAAAAAAATCCACTCGATATTAAAATCTAATGGCATATTTGTTGTAGCTGTTCCCAACCACAAATCGTTCGATCAGGAATACTACAAAGAATATTGGGCTGCTTGGGACATTCCAATTCACTTATGGCACTTCAATCCATCAACCATAAAAAAATTAATGGACTGCCATGGATTTAGAGTACAAAAAACCATTTCAATGCCTCTTGATGCAGTGTACGTCTCTATGCTAAGCGAACAATATAAAACCGGAAAAAAACTTCTTGGCCTGTACAAGGGAATTATATTTGCATTAAAAGGAAAAATTCATCCGGAGAAATGCAGTTCTGTTATTTATATAATTAAAAAAAAATAATCAAACTAGTTTATTAATAGCGTTTGCCAATTCATAATCCTTATGAGTTACTTCTCCGGCATCATGAGTCGTCAAATGAATAGATACTTTATTGTATACATTTTTCCAATTCGGATGATGATTCAATTCTTCTGCTAAAAATGCAACTCTAGTCATGAATGCAAATGCTTCTTGAAAGTTATTAAATTCGAATTCTCTGGATAAAAAACCTTTAGATTCTTTCCAATTCTCTACCATTTTGTTTTGACTTTAATATAATTTTAAAAAATAAATTAGCTTGCACCAACAATAATATAGAACTAACAATAACATGAAAAGGCTGTGCAAACTTAGGCACTTCCAAATACCCCATAACAGCACCTGATATAATTTCAGCAATTGTTAAAACAATAATCCACCTGAAATTTCTCCATTCAAAAGATTTTTTAGAAACATTTTTCAGTATCATATAAATGAATATTACTGCACCGGCGTAAAGCAGAGATGATGAGCGATGCAGAAGAAAATTAATCCCAGCATTTTCAACCCATAACTCTCTTGATATATCGGAGTAGGTATCGAAAGTTTGTCGCAATAAAACACCAATAAAAAGTTGGTAGAGTAAATATATAAAACATCCAATTTGGAGTAATTTATAATTTCTGGAATACATGAATGATTGTGAATGACTATTCTGTGAATGAGTAAAAGAAAGCGCCATTATAAGAGCAAAAGCAGCTAACATATGTGAACTGATGTCGCCTGGATCGAGAACGCCTTCAACCACCAATTTACCCAACCAAGCGTTAAAACCGATGAGTAGTAACGCTAAAAAGGAAAACAATATATTGCTCTTCCTGTTTTTTATTGATTTGAAAGAAAATAAAATCATTAAAATAACGGACAACCCCAGTAAAACCGAAACAAGACGATTGACGTATTCTATAATGGTATGAATCGGATTGTAAACGTGGTAATCGTGCTTATCGTAAATCGACCAATTGTTTAGATTAAAAAGCATTTCAGAGGAAAAATCATCATTTGCTTTCAACAAATCACCCTTCCAGAAAATCATCTCTCCTGAATAATACTGAAAATTAGGTTTCCAAATCAACTGACTTTCGTCAAACGGAGGAATATAATAGCCGAAACATTTGGGCCAATCAGGACAGCCCATTCCCGAACCAGTTACTTTTACCATACTCCCGGCAAACACCACAAATATGGAAAGGAATATTGTAATCTTGGTTAAACGGTTATACCCTAAATTAATGGCCATTGAAAATCATTCTTACGTAACACAAAAATAATGTGATTAAAACTACAAACCTATCTATTATAGTTAATTAGTTAAGAATAGAGTTTAAAAGATTGAAAAGGTTTGGAATTTGAAATCCCGAAGAATGAGAAACGTTCGTTTTTGACAAATTAAATTCAACTGAACTGGATTCTTCAGACTTCTTATTTTTTTCGTCCGAATTATTAACTTTTCGTTCAATAACTTCTGTCGTTTTGTACGTTCCACCGTATATGGTTTCAATTTTTTGGACGATTTCTTTCTTAGATGTTACGTTGGAATCAAATATAACCGAAGCGGATTTTTGTTCAAAAATTACCTTAGCATCAATTACTCCTTTTGTTTCAATTAATTTTTTTTGAATGGATGGTGCACATGAGTGGCTACACGACATTCCTTCTATTTTAATCTCTAACGAAGACTTCTTAACTGTTTGATCACAAGCAAAAAGAGTGATAATCAAAATAAAACACAAAGCTTTTTTCATCTTTAAATTTTTTGAATCAAAACGGATTCGGGAATCCCATTTTATTTCCTTCTAAAATTAACGATAATATCAATTAAAAACCAAATATTTGTTATAACAATTGTTTATTTGGATTATCATTAAAACTATTTCAATTGGAACACAAATTCTAAAACACTCAACAGATTGTTATTTTAAAATAATTGAACTACCTTTGCAAACCCAAAATTTGTAATTAACAAAAAAGCTGTATTATGTACGCAATTGTAGAAATAGCAGGGCAACAGTTCAAAGTAGAGAAAGATCAACAGATATTTGTACATCGTTTGGATGCTGAAGAAGGTGCGAAAGTAGATTTCGAAAAAGTTCTTTTAGTAGATAACGAGGGTAAAGTAAATGTTGGCGCCCCAGCTGTAAAAGGTGCGAAAGTTACTGCAAAGGTAGTTTCACACGTTAAAGGAGATAAGGTATTGGTCTTTAAAAAGAAAAGAAGAAAAGGATACCAAAAACTGAATGGACACCGACAAGCGTTCACTCAAATTACTATTGAATCAATTTCTGCTAACTAATAAAATTTTTAAGAAATGGCACATAAGAAAGGAGTTGGATCTACGGACAACGGAAGAGACTCACAGTCGAAACGCTTAGGAGTTAAAAAATTTGGAGGAGAGCAAGTTATCGCAGGTAACATAATCGTTCGCCAAAGAGGAACTAAACACCATCCAGGTGAAAATGTTGGTATTGGTAAAGACCATACATTGTACGCTTTATCTGATGGAAAAGTAGTTTTTAAGAAAAAGAAAAACAACAAATCTTTTGTTTCGGTTGAAGCTCAGGCTTAAGAAACACTTGAAAAGGTAAAAAGGCTACTCAAGTGAGTAGCCTTTTTTTTTCAAATTTATTCTCAATTTAAGATAATAAAACCTCATTATTAATTTATTTTTATCAAAAAATCAACCACTATGCTTCAAGTAAAACATATCCTTGAAAACAAAGAACAAGTTATTGAAGGTTTAAAAAAAAGAAACCTTGATGCGGAAACTCTTGTTCAGCAAATTATTGATCTCGATCTTGAAAGAAAAACTTCAATTGTTAAAGTTGAAGACTTAAGAGCTGAAGGAAATAAAAAGTCCAAGGAAATTGGTGGGTTATTTAAAGAAGGAAGAATTGAAGAGGCAAATGCTGCAAAATTAGAAGTTCAAAAGGCGAAAACTGAGCAGAAGAATCTTGAGGAAGAGTTGAATAACATAGAGGAAAAATTTAGAAACTTACTCTACCAGATCCCAAATGTACCTCATACTACTGTTCCATCAGGAAGCACAGAAGAAGACAACGAAGAAGTTTACAGTGAGGGTATTATACCAATTCTTCACGAGGGAGCTAAACCGCATTGGGAAATCGTAAAGAAAAAGAATATTGTTGATTTTGAAACAGGGGTTAAAATAACGGGAGCAGGTTTTCCTGTTTATAAAGGAAAAGGTGCTCGATTGCAACGTGCGTTAATTAACTTTTTTTTAGATGAAGCTGAAAAATCAGGATATGCTGAAGTTATTCCACCACTCTTAATTAATGAAGCATCTGGAATCGGAACCGGACAACTACCCGATAAAGAAGGTCAAATGTACCATGTTACTGGAGACAATTTATATTTGATACCGACAGCAGAGGTTCCTATAACAAACATCTATAGAGATTTGATTTTAAATGAAAATGAACTGCCGAAAAAAAACTGTGGATACACACCTTGTTTCAGAAGAGAAGCAGGATCCTACGGTAAAGAGGTAAGGGGATTGAATCGATTGCACCAGTTCGATAAGGTCGAAATTGTTCAGGTAGTGCATCCTGATGAAAGCTACCAAGTACTTAATGATATGGTAGAGCACGTTAAAGAGTTAGTCAGAAAGCTAAAATTACCTTTTAGAATTTTACGATTATGTGGAGGAGATTTAGGACTTACTTCTGCTTTAACTTTTGACTTCGAAGTTTACTCAACCGCTCAGGAAAGATGGCTTGAGGTTAGTTCTGTGTCTAATTTTGAGACCTATCAAAGTAACCGTTTAAAACTGAGATTCAAAAAAGATAAAGAAAAGCCTCAGCTGGCACATACATTAAATGGCTCTGCCTTGGCATTACCTAGAATAATGGCTGCTTTGATTGAAAACAATCAAGATATAAATGGAGACATCTGTATTCCAGAAGTACTTCAAAAGTATACCGGTTTTAGTAAAATTTAATCTTTATATCTCCCCAACACCCTACACAATTTGGAGAACTGAAAAATGATGGTATTTTTTGAGTTAAAAAAAGTTAAGCACTTTTACTTGACTGATTTTTAACTTTAACTTTACACTGTGAAGGAAAAGTACCTCAAACTGCTCGTTTCAATAATGACTGTTGCACTGGTTGGTATCATTGTTGTTCAAGGATACTGGCTGAGTAGCGCAATAGAACTCGAGGAACAGCAATTTCAAAAAGACGTTCTTCGAGCTATGAACATCTCTGCTCAAAAACTTGAACAAGCAGAGCAAATGTCATTTCGCCAAAATGCAAAAAAGAGTAATGGTATGATTTTTTCTATCAAAACGCATACTTTGGTAGACAGTAATTATAAATCCCAAAGATTCTCTTTTGAGCTAGAAGAAGAAAATGTTTACGAAACTGCGGATGGGAAAATTTTAAAAAAAACAACACAAATACTCAAAGACGAAAAAGGAAACGTAATACAAAAGTCCTTCAACACGAGCAAAACAGATCCCTTCAATACATTCAATAGAATAAAAACATCTCCACAAAACTACAATATTGGTTTTTCTCCGTTTGGAAGCTACGGAAAACTTATAGAAAACATCAATCCTCATTCACTCGCTGAAATTCTTAAAAAAGAGCTTAGAAATCACGGGATAAAAACTAAATTTCACATTGGTTTGTTTTCTAACAACCGATTAGTAGTTAAAGAAAAAGGAATTGACACAGATAATTTCTTAAAATCACCTTACACAGTTCAGCTTTTTCAAGGACCTTCATTTTTTTACAACAACAATGATTTTTTAAGTCTTTATTTCCCAAAAGAGAGAGGCTATCTTATAGGCTCGGTAGGACCGGCTATTACTCTTTCATCTATTTTCATTCTCGCTATTTTGATTACCTTCTGGATAACTTTTGCCACTGTTGTTCGACAAAAAAAACTAGCTGTTATCAAAAATGACTTTATCAATAATATGACCCACGAACTAAAAACACCAATTTCTACGATCTCACTAGCATGTGAAGTTTTGAACGATGAGGACATCCCTAAAACAACTGAAAAAACAACACATTATGTCAATGTAATTAACTCCGAAAATAAAAGGTTAGGTACTCTTGTAGAAAATGTTTTGCAAAGTGCTGTTTTAGATAAGGGTGATTTTAAACTTAAACTCTATGAATTGGATGTTCATCAAACAATTCAAAATGTTATCGGTCAAGCACGCGTAAGAATAGAAGCTGCCAATGGTTCTATTACATCTCAATTAAACGCGGAAATGCCCAATATTACTGCCGACAAAGTACACTTAACCAATGTAATCAGCAATCTAATCGACAACGCTATAAAATACTCTCCCAATGGACCAAAAATCCAAATAAAAACGAAAAATTTGAATAACGGAATCGTAATTGCAGTTCAGGATTGTGGAATAGGTATTTCGAAGGAAAACATCACAAAAATATTCGATAAATTATTCCGAGTTCCTACCGGAAATGTCCACGATGTTAAAGGTTTCGGACTGGGCTTAAGTTATGTGAAAGCGATAGTCGATAAACATCAGGGAACAATTAAAGTATCAAGTCAAATAGGAAAAGGTTCAACCTTTAGTATTCACTTACCATTTAAACTTAATGAAGATGAGCAATAAAACAAATATTTTATTAGTTGAAGATGATCCAAACTTAGGATCTTTATTACAGGAGTACATAATCGCAAAGGGATTTAATTGTCAACTTGAGACAGATGGGGACAAAGGACTTAAGGCCTTCTTGAAAGGCTCATATGATTTATGTGCTCTTGACGTTATGATGCCTATAAAGGATGGGTTTACCTTAGCCAAAGAAATAAGAAATACGGACAAACAAATACCAATTATTTTTCTCACAGCTAAATCTCTAAAAGAAGATAAAATTGAAGGTTTTCAAAGCGGTGCCGATGACTATTTAACAAAACCTTTTTCGATGGAAGAGTTACTCATGCGAATTAAAGCAATTTTGAGAAGAACTCAAGGAAACTCTTCAGTTAATGCAGATATAAAAAACTTCAAATTAGGAATTTTAAACTTTGATTACGACAGAAGAATACTAAAAGACAATGTCGATAATGAACAAAAACTAACCAGCAAAGAAGCAGATTTACTTAAACTTCTTTGCGAAAATAAAAACGATGTTTTGGAGCGTTCAGTTGCCTTAAATAAAATATGGAAAGACGATAGTTACTTTAATGCACGATCAATGGATGTTTATATTACGAAACTTCGAAAGTATCTAAAAGCAGATCCAAAATTAGAAATTGTTAATATGCACGGAAGAGGATTTAAGCTCCTTACAAGTTAAAAAAACAATATTTATTTTTCAGCACAACTGAATCATGCTAACTTTGATTCGGTTGGGCTTTATCTTCAAAAAGAAAAACGTTCAGTAGAAGTGAAAAAATTGTAGCCCCAGCTTGTGTTTCAATGGTATCCTCCCAGATCATACTTAAAAGCAAAATAATTTGACTCAAGATGAAAAGATATTTTATGGTACCTGAATACTTTTTGAGCAATAATATCAATGCTCCTGTAAATGTCAAAAAACCGAACACTCCAAGACTCAAAGCTATTGTAATGTATTGATTATGAGATTTTTTATCGCACCCCTTTTTAAAAAGACTACTTTCAGAATATTTTTTTAAAAATTCATCTTTAACATCTCCAGTTCCCACTCCAATCCAAAAATTTTCCTTGAAAATTTGAATTCCCGTTGTTGCGTACATAAATCTTGATGCAATAGACCTGCCTTCGTATCTATTGTTTTCTATGGCGTCTTTAATTTCCATAACACCAACATGCAGTCTCTTAAATATCGGATTTCTATTGACATAATATACATTTGTGACTCCCTTTTCAATGGCTTCTATTTCCAAATCGGATAATTTTGAAACTCCAACAGAGTCCTTAGTTAAACCTTTTGAAGAAAGGTATCTCATTAAAATCGAACTATACTTATACTCATTAAATGACTCCTTATATTTTTTTTCACTTCTTTTATTCCATTCTTTTTCCAATTCTTCTTTAGAAAAATTATCAAAAACAAGATATCCGTTTTCTCGAAAAGTCGCTTTTAAATTATGGCTATAATATCTACCATTTAACGTTTGATGCATTAATTCTGAATTGTGATTCTTAAAAATCATAACTCTAATGTCATTTAATTCAAACCCTACCCATATAAAAAGACCAATAAGAACTGTAATCAGAGCCATTGCCAACTTTAAATTTCTCTTAAAAAGGAAAAACAGAAAGTACGTAAAAACGATAGGCAATAATAAAATACCTGTTAAACTTTCGGCACTTACAAGATAATAAACGATCCAGACACTTGGTATGAGAAGCAACCATTTCCATTTTGTAAATAAATTATTGATAGCCCACAATAAAAAGCCAAAAGTAAAACATAGTATCAAAGAGAGTCTTATCATACTTATGAAAGGCGACATTGCTCTTAAATTGACAACCTCTCCCTCTTGCAACCTGAGATGATAAAGAACAAACCCTATAATTGAAGCTGTTATGCCAGATGCTCCAAACAATGTGATTGCTGTTATTATTTTTTTTCGCTCAAGTTTTATTTCAGATAAACCAAAAATAATCGGTAAAATCAAAATTGGAGCTTTTATTTTTAAATCCTTTAGAGCATATGCTGTATTTTCTGAATGAAAAAGACCTAAAACAAAAATTAAAAAGAGACTACAGGATAAAGTTAAAAGCAACTTATTTTTTTTCAATAATTTTATTTTCTCGCGCCAATTCCACTCCAAAAACCACGAAAAAGATATTAAAATCAAACCTACTGATGTCCCAAATTTAGAAACAGGTATACTTATTGAAAGGCCATATAGACCTAAATAAAAAATATAAAATGCAATTTTCTTATGATTAAGCACTTCTATTTATTGTTCTGATAAAATTGTTTGATAACGATTATTATCCTCCAAAATTCTCAATGCTTCTTCTACGTCTGGATCATCACTCAGATTGTTTTGAACCTTTCCTTTTTGAAGATAATATCGAGTCGCTATTTCGACTTCCAATAATTTTTTGATTTGTTTTTTTTGTTGATGAATTTGCTCTTTCTTTTTCTCCATCAATTTTTTCTTCATAATTTCTATTTCAGAAGTTATTTCATCAATCAAACTTTCTTTTTCTGCTTTTGATTTTAACAGTTCAATACTCTTATCTGTGCTTGTTTCGAAATCATACTCTTTTTGATTCAAATAATCAATAAATTTATCGTAATCAGCATCGGTTAATTTAAATTGACTTGCTGAAGAAATAGTATCATGACTTAAAACGTACTGAGTAGCATAATTAAATATAAGATTGTTCGATAATAGAGCAAGAACAACCTTGTCCAATCTTTTCTTTTCGACAATAATATCTGGTGTAATTCCCGACGCATCCAATACCTCTCTACCTCTTTTTGTGGTAAATTTCGCAAGTAAAGAATCAGGTGTTTTCATTGCTTTTCCGTTGCTGTTTCTCTTGGAATAATCAATAGCCTGAATACATCTTCCGCTCGGAAGATAGTATTTAGCTTTCGTTACTTTTATACTCGTATTATATTTTAATTTACGAGTCACTTGAACCAGTCCTTTACCATAAGTTCTTCTACCTAAAACAACAGCCCGGTCAAAATCCTGCATTACCCCACTAACAATTTCACTTGCTGATGCAGAGCCTCCATCAACCAAAAAAACGATTTTAATATTTTTATCAATGGGAGGATTTATCGTTTTGTAAGTATCTGTCCACTCACTAATCTTAGCTCTTGATTCAAGAATTTTTTGTCCCTTTGCTACAAACAATTCAACCGTTTTAATCGCTTCATGAAGTAACCCACCAGGGTTGCCTCGTAAATCAAATATTAATGATTGAAAATCTTGATTTTTTTTCAAATCAAAAAATGCATCTTTTATCTCCTTGGAAACATTTCTAGTGAAGCTTGTCATTTTAATATATCCAACCTCATCGTTGAGCATACCATAATATGGAACACTCTTAATTTGAACTTTCTCTCTTTTAAAACTTACCTCAAATTCTTCATCAGAACCAGGACGTTTTATCAACATGGTCAACCCTGTTCCTGGATTTCCTTTTAAAATTTTACTTAAATCACTCGTTGATTTTCCTTTAACAGAATTACCATCTACCTTTAAAATAACGTCACCAGCCTTCAAACCTGCTTTATGTGCAGGAAACCCTTCATAGGGTTCTCCAACAACCACAAAATCATCTATTTTTCTAATTCTCGCACCAATACCACCGTATTGACCAGTTGTCATTAGTTTGTAACTTTCTATATCAGATTCAGGGTAATAAACAGTGTATGGATCTAAACTCTCAAGCATTGCATCAATACCTGTTTTCATTAAATCACCCGGCTGAGTTCCATCGACATAAGTTCGATTCACTTCTTTGTATAACTCAGTGAAAATATCTAAGTTTTTGCCAATCTCGAACCGATCAGAGGTATTCTCTTCATCACCAAAAGAACTTATTAGAAAAAGAGTTAATATTGCAAAAATGATGTAGTATTTATTTTTCTTCATAAGATTGAATACCTAAACACAAACGCTTTAGGATTTCTTTTATTTTAATTTCTACAGAATTATAACTTGGCATTTTTTCAGAATTGTATAATACCATAACGTCTAATGAAATATTTTGTTTGGTCAGACACTCATCTAAAATTGACTTATGAAGCCTCAACGCCTCCCTCAGTAATCTTTTTATTTTATTTCGATCAACAGCTCTTTTAAATTTCTTTTTGGGTACAGAAACTGCGAATCTTACATTTGATTTATTAGATTTCGAAATTGAATAAAATGCTTTAAAAGGAAACAACGTAATTGAACTTTTAGGATTTTCAAATATCCTCGAAACTGCTTTTTTACCTTTTACTTTATCTTGTTTACCGAATCGTTTACTCATGTATATAATCAAAAATATAAAAAAGCTTTTGAGGAAAAATACAATTCTAAAAGAAACCACCAACAAAAAGCCTTATTGCAATTTTGACAATTGTAAATCATACGAAATCAACGAACTAAAACGATTAAAACTCTTCAAAAACATTTTTTTTTAGTAAATTGTATAGCCTCATATATTAAATAATATGAGAAAACTACCCTTAAACTGAAATCATGAAAGTAATTATTACCATAGTTGTTCTAATTTCCACCTACCCTGTTGTCTATGCCCAAAAACATTGGGAAATGATAAACAATGGAGGTTATACAGTAACTGAAATTCAAAAAGAAGCTGAAAAATATTTCGAAAACAAATACAAAGGCAAAGGTTCAGGATACAAACAGTATAAAAGGTGGGAGTATTTTGCATTAAAAGATGCCGACCAAAATAACTCCATTCAATGGAGAAATCAATCCGATATTGAAGTACTTAAGTTTAAAAAGAATGCAATTTTAAAAGGGCATTCCTTTACAACTAAGAAAAATAATCTTTGGACAGAACTAGGCCCTTCCGTTAGAAACCCAACTTCAAGTTGGAATCCGGGTTTAGGTAGAGTAGAATGTATTTCGGTTGACCCTTCAAACCCAAATCATATTCTGGCAGGAGCTCCAACAGGAGGGGTTTGGGTAACCATAAATGGTGGCGATTCATGGATTCCTCTTACCGACCACCTTTCAACGTTAGATATACTTGCTGTATCCATATCTCCTCATAACAATCAAACCTACTTCATAGGAACCGATAAAGGAATATATAGATCTCTTGATGGGGGAGTAAACTGGGAAAAAATCACGTATACTAAAACAGTTCGTGTTAAACCTGACCCAATAGACAGCAATATTGTAATGGCATGTGGATCATATGGGATTTTTAGATCTTCAAACGGAGGGAACTCGTTTTCTTCTGTAAGTAATGAAAATACTCTGGATTTAGAATATCACCCCAGTAACTCGAATATTGTTTATGCATCGGGGAGTAATTTTTTTAAATCGATCGACAATGGAGTGACTTTTAGTGAAATAGAAGGTCCATCAGGAACATACTCTCGGTTTGCTGTATCTGATGCTCAACCCAATAGCGTTTGGCTTACAACAACAAGCGGAAACGAATTTGAAACCTTATATAAATCTACTAATTCAGGAAACTCCTTTACCTCTATTCACACCAGTGAAACAGATTATTTTGGAGGATATGGTTGGTATGGCTTTGATATCGCTGTTTCCAACGAAAATCCGAACCTCATCTATACGGGAGGATTTGAACTTTATCGTTCAATAGATGGGGGAAACAGTTTTTCATTATATGTCCCCTGGACTTATAGTAGCGCTGGTGTAAAATACATTCATGCAGACATACATTCTTTGGAGTGGGCTGACAGCACTTTATACACTGGAACAGATGGAGGAATAAGTGTAGGAAAAAACTCTGAAAGTTCATTTACTGACTTAAGTATTGGTTTGAATACACGTCAGTTTTATCTGATTGACATATCAGAAACAGATCCAACAAAAATACTGGGTGGAGCACAGGATAATGGAACAGTTTCGACCTATGGTTCAAACTACAGTTGGCAAGAATGGTTGGGAGCTGATGGTATGGATGGGTATGTCAGTAGGTTTAACTCCAACAATCAAGTTGGGACTTCTCAGAATGGTGGTTTGTACAAAACGACCAATGGTGGAATCTCTCGATCATATGTAGAGGATGAAGATGGAAATTGGGTTACCCCTGTTTGCGAGGACCCGGAGGAGGCAGATGTATTCTATGTAGGATATACAGCTGTAAAAAAATACTCCTTTGCATCTGGGACAGGATATGATTTAGGAACTCCAACCGGAAGTGGGAAATGTAATGTACTTAAAGTGGCGGAATCGAACCCCGACATAATGTTTGCATCAAAAGGGTCCAATTTATCCAAATCAATTGATGGAGGTATTTCTTGGACCAGTTTAACTACTTCATTGGGTAGAATTAACGATATAGATATTCATCCCTCCAATCCCGAAAAAGTAGTGATTGCATCAAATGGATCAAGCAAAGTATACTTATCAACCAATGGTGGAGCCTCTTGGACAGGAATGAAACATAATCTACCAAATATTTCTGCAAATTGTGTTGCCATAGCAGATAACGACTCAAATGCAATCTATGTTGGTATGTACAGTGGAGTTTATTATATAAAAAGCTCTATGGATGAGTGGACAGACTTTCAGGACAACCTACCCAATGTTAGAGTAAATGAATTAATTATAAGTTCAGTAAATAACAGAATATATGCAGGAACCTATGGAAGAGGTGCTTGGAGTGCTCCCACCTACGAAACAGCCAACCAAATTAATGCTGCTGTTTCAGCTCAATCCGCACTCTCTTTTTGTTCTAATGAAAATGTTGTTTTAGAAGCTATAAACAACTCAGACTATAACTATCAGTGGATTAAAGATGGTTTAGATATTGATGGGGCAAATTCAAATTTATATACAGCACTTGAATCAGGGAACTATTCCGTTCGTATTACAACATCAGAAGATACTTTAGAATCGGAAGAGATAGAAGTTGTTACAAGAGAAACAGCAGAGTCACCTTCAGTAGAGAATCAAATATTTTGTTCCCAAGGAGAAACAGTAGTTTTCACTGTAAATAATCCTGAACATGAAGTGAGGTGGTTTGCTAATCAGGAAGACGAAACTCCTATACATATTGGAGACAGTCTTATTTCTACATTATCCTCCGACACAACATTTTATGTAGAACAATCTTCAACAGAAAACACAATTGTGTATGGAGCGGTCGCTGACACGAGCGAAAGTTCTGGTGGAATTCATGCGGGAGGGTATGGAATAAAATTTAATGTTTCAAAAGATATGATTTTAATGTCTTTTGAAGTTTATGCTCAAGGAGCAGGTGAAAGAAACTTTGTTTTAAAGAATTTAAATGATGATATCATTTATGATGAAAACGTAAATATACCCGATGGGAAAAGTGTTGTTTCATTGAATTGGTCCATTAATATTGGTACAGGTTATACTCTTTCCTGTGAAAAAATAAACTCTAACAGTGTGGCTCTTTTCAGAAATAACAACGTATCAAATTATCCCTACGATGTTGGAAATATTGCTTCAATCTATGAAAGTACTGCAACTGGAGTTGAAACAAAATATTACTACTACTTTTACAACTGGAAGGTAAAAGAGGACATAAACGACTGTCCAAGCTCGAGAGTTGAAGTAACTGCAAATTTTGACCTTTGTACAGGAATTGATGACCTCAATGCCATTGGGGTTAATTTGTTCCCTAATCCGGTAATCAAAGAACTAATTGTGCACAAAGAAGAACAAAATAGTTTGTCAGATGAATCAAGATGGTTACTATTTGACGCACAAGGAAGAATACTAAATAAGGGCAATGTAAGGCTTACCGAAAACATTTCTTTTGAAAATCTGCCTTCTGGTTTCTATTACATTAAGATTGACCACAACGGAAAAATTTACACAACTGAGATTATTAAAAAGTAACTTTTATTTTTTTAATAATTGTATCAACCGTTCTTTACTGATCGACCCCGTAACTCTTTTTCCGTTGACAAAGCTTGTTGGTGTGGATAAAACACTAAGATTACGGGCATCTCTTGATTTTTTCAGAACATATTCTTTAACATCAAGGTATTTTAAATCTGAATGATATTTTGATTTTAACTCTTCAAAAGATTTCCTGAAAGGCCTTTTATTTAGAAAAACTTCATTCATGAAATCACCAAAAAAACCTTCTCTTTGAGCTTGATATACTGTTTCCGAAAATTTCAGTATTTCAGGTTTACTGTCGTGAGCTAAAAACCTAAATGTAAGACTCAATTTGAAATCACTAAGAATCTGTGTATTAAATTTAGACAATGTTTCCTTGTAATATTCATCACAAGCACTACACCCATATCTTAAATAAATAATTATCGAGTTGTCTGCATTGTACTCCCCTAAAACAATATCTAAGGAGTCTTTCTTTAATAAATCTGAAATTTTTAACTCCATTTTTTGATTGAACAACAATCGGTTGGTATTCTCCAGCTTTGATTGAATATCCTTTTGATTGATTAATACAAAAGTAAGTAAGACGGATATTGAAATTAGAAAAATTAAAATTATAATCTTCAAAAAGTTTCTCACTATTAAAAAATTTTATCAAATGTTTCTTTTAAATTTTCATTGTACAATTGTGTAAATTCTTTTACCTGTGAATCGGAAAATTTTTGCTTCCCTTCACCACTTTTTCCTTTTCTTATGAATTGATTAAAAATTTTATTTTTTTCCGTAGGCTGGTCTCCAAATTTAGTTTCATTGGCTTTCATGTATTTAAAGTCACTATACTTAATTGCTTTCTTAATCGCCGCTTCTGAGCATTTAATGCCACAAAATTCAATTATTTTATTTATTTCTTTTCTTTTGTCACGCAACAAGTCTTCATACCTTATGTAGAGGATAGGAAGATGTTTTTTATTCTTCATCCATAACTCAACATGCTTAAACCATTTTTTTGATTTCAAAAAATTCCTAAGGAAAGAATCAAATTCTAAATTTGGTGCGTTGTAATTTTTTTGCTGATTAAACTGAGATACGGCTACATCCATGCCATCTCGATACACATAGATTATTTTACCTTTTAAATTTTTGTTAAAATCTTTATACTCATCATGTGTTTTAATTATTCTTGGACTGGGCAAATCAACAGGTTGTTTTCTAAGAAAGGATGCGTTTCTTATCCAAGGAGAAACGTCATAAATATGATTAAATTTCATATTAGAATCTGTTGTCAAACAGTATAATATTACCTGAGTCAGAGTAGTCCCGGACTTGGGATAAGTGGAAATATAAATATCATCGTCTCTTTCACCAAAAGCCAACTTAAATTTTTGAAATCGAATTTTCTCTTCCCACTTTTTAAAATATCCTACAATTTTAGAGAAAAAGATAATTATCCCCCTGAGAATTTTTAATATGAAGGCGTAACCTACGTCTTCATATTTGGTTTCTTTCTTCATAAATAAAAAAAGGCTGTTTACACAGCCTCTAAAAAATCAAGTATTTTACTCAAACTTACAAGTTCCACCGTACTCATAAGCTATAGATTTCTGGTAATCCCATGTGTTTGTGGAATCCTCCTCTAGCCAGTTATAAGTATAAGTGTAGGTTTCACCGTTTGAGTAAGTATATTTAGAATAAGTATAACCATCGTCACATGTTTTCGCATAAATTGTTTCTCCACCATCATCTTCCGAATAGGTAATATTGATCTCACAACACTCTTTGGTCAATACAGGTTCATTGGGCTCATCTTTTTTACAGGAATGCAATCCGGAAGCTGTAATTAAAACACCAATTATTACAGCTAAAAACTTTAATACTTTCATTTTTTTTATTTTAGATCTTAAAAATATAAAAACATTTTATTACTTCATTAACATTTAATGTTTTTCCATTATTTTATTTTCTCAATATTTTGATTTTTATCGATACTCTACGAACACAATAAAAAGCCTTTACTGACCAAATGTTTGGCTTTTTATCTTGATGTTTTTTTTAACAAAAACGATTTTGGAGGTTAAATAAAATCACAAAAAAGGCTACTTATGTAACCTCTAACAAATTAAATATTTTACTCAAACTCACATGTACCACCATAAGAATATACTGAGGTTTTAAAATAATCCCAGGTATAGCTGGAATCCTGTTTCCAGTTATAGGTATATGTAATAATCGATCCATTTGATTCCGTAAGTTTAGAATATTGATAACCATCATCACATACTTTCCCATAAATTGTTTCTCCACCATCATCTTCCGAATAGGTAATATTGATCTCACAACACTCTTTAGTAATTATGGGTTTATTGGGCTCATCTTTTTTACAAGACTGTAAGCCGGTAGCTGTAATTATAAGACCAATTAATACGGCTAAAAACTTTAATACTTTCATTTCTATTATTGATTTTTAATTGAAAACAATAAAATCAATTCATTATTGTATTAAATAGATGTTTTTTTAATTATTGATCTCTATAAATCTTTTAATATCCCTTGATGTTCCAAAAACGATTAAAGTATCGGTATGTTGAATTACTGTATTCGATGCCGGAACCCCTAGGATGTGTTGAACTACCTCCACTGAATCTCCATTGTCTTCCTCAAAACATCGCTTGATGGTAATTAAGTTCAAGCGATACTTACTTCTTAAGCCAATTTCCTCTACAGTTCGGGACTCAATATCTTTTGGAGGTTTTATTTCTGCGACTTCATAATCGTCCGGAAGTTGTAAAAAAGAAACAATACTCGGATTTATTAATTGCTCGGCAACCAATACTCCGATTTCCTTTTCAGGCTCAAGAATTTCCTCTATTCCAATTTTTTGAAGAATCTTTTTTTGATTTTCATCATTAGATCGAGCTATTATTCTCTTAACACCTAATTCTTTTAACTGAACACAGCACAACAAAAGAGCCTCGAAATTAGCACCTATTGCAACCACAACAGCATCGCTTTCATGAATATTTTGGGACTCCAAGGCCTTTCCATCTGTGGCATCCATTGTAACGGCCAAAGCAACAATATCTTCAACCTCTTCAATATACTCTTCTCTATTATCAATAGCAATAACCTCGGCCCCTCGATCACTTAATATTTGAGCAATAGATCTACCATATTTACCCATTCCAATTACCGAAAACTTTGTTCCTCTCATAATCTATATTTTTTCTAGTGCTTGACTTAAATCTTCAATTAAATCTTCCACATCTTCAATACCAACACTTAATCGAATTAAAGCATCAACAACACCTGACTTTTCTCTTTCTTCCTTTGGTATGGCGGCATGTGTCATAGTAGCGGGATGACCACACAATGACTCTACGCCCCCTAAGGATTCTGCTAAACTAAAAATTTTAGTACTTGTAATCACTTTTTTTGCATCTTCTATCCTGTTTCCCTTGGTAATAAATGAAATCATTCCTCCGAAATCATTCATTTGACTTACTGCAACCTCGTGATTTGGATGCGAGGATAAACCAGGATAGAAAACACTTTCCACCTTAGGATGATTCTTTAAAAAAGATGCCACCTGAATCGCATTTTGACAATGACGATCCATTCTAACGTGTAAAGTTTTTATTCCTCTTAATACTAAAAAACAATCCTGAGGACCAGGAACAGCGCCACATGAATTTTGGATAAAATATAACTTATTGGCTAATGTGTCATCATTTAAAACAATTGCACCCATTACTACATCACTATGTCCAGCAATAAACTTTGTGATACTATGAACAACAACATCCGCTCCTAAATCCAAAGGATTCTGTAAATAAGGAGACGAGAAAGTATTATCAACAGCCGACAAAATATTGTGTTTTATTGCAAGATTAGAAACTGCCTTAATATCAATAATATTCATCATTGGGTTTGTTGGAGTCTCAATCCAAATCATTTTGGTATAAGCATTGATTAAGGATTCAACCTTACTAATTTCATCCATTTCTACAAAGCGAAACTTGAGACCTAAATCGGAAAAAATTTTAGTAAACAAACGATAAGAACCTCCATATAAATCATTTGATGAAATAATTTCATCACCGGGTTTAAATGTTTTTAATAGAGCATCCATGGCTGCTAAACCACTTGAGAAAGCAAGTCCATAATTTCCATTTTCTAATGCGGCTAAATTTTTCTCCAATGCATGCCGTGTTGGATTTAATGTTCTTGAATACTCATAACCTTTATGTTCTCCAGGAGCATTTTGTATGTATGTACTAGTTTGGTAGATGGGAGTCATTATAGCGCCAGTCGCCGAATCTGGTTCTGCACCAGCATGAATGGCCTTTGTTCCGAATTTACTCATTGTAAAAATTAGTAATAATAAGAGACAATTGTGTTTTAAATTTTGAATTTGAAATATCGATATCTAAATTTTCCAATATTCCGCTTTTACATTAAGGATACAATTTAAGCAATTATAGCCCCATTTTCAAAAGGTGAACCGGGGGAAACAAATTGTAACTCTCCTTGATTGTTTTCCGCCATTAAAATCATACCCTCTGATTCTATCCCCAACATGGTTCTTGGGGCAAGATTTATCAAAATTGAAACTTGTTTTCCAACTATGTCCTCCGGTTCAAAAAATTGAGCTATTCCTGAAACAACAGTTCTTTGATCAATTCCGGTATCTACTTTTAATTTGAGTAATTTTTTGGCCTTCTTAATTTTATGAGCTTCAACAATTGTCCCAACTCTTATATCCATTTTTTGAAATTCGTCAAATGTAGTCGTTTCCTTTTGTGGTTCCATCTTTTGATTTAAAATCTCCGCTTCGTGCTTCGCTTTTTCTAATTTTTCTCTTTGTTCCTGAATTATTTTCTCATCCATTCTCTTAAACAAATGAACCCCTTCATTAATTTTATGACCAGCTGCTATATTATTTATCGAAACATCCGTCCATTTGAGAGACGTTAAGTTGAGCATTGCAAGCAATTTTTCTGATGTTTTTGGTAAAAAAGGACCTGATAAAACACCTAAAGCAGCTGTAACCTGAAGGGAAATATTCAAAATTGTTTTTACTCTTCCCTCATCTTCTTTTATATGTTGCCACGGCTCGGTTTCAGTAAGATATTTATTCCCAAGGGCAGATAATTTCATTAAATGCGAAAGAGCCTCCTTATATCTATGTTTTTCAATACTATCAGATATTTTAAACGGATATTTTTTTAACTCTTCAAGAATTTCTTTATCAAAATCTGTTAATTCTCCTTGAGCGGGAACAATTCCTCCCCAATATTTATTTGTGAGAACAAGTGACCTATGAACAAAGTTTGCAAAATTGTTGACCAACTCATTATTATTTTTTGCTACAAAATCAGCCCATGTAAAATCAGCGTCTTTTTGTTCGGGTAAAATGGAGCATAAAACGTACCTGAGTAAATCCGTTTTATCAGGAAAATCTTGTAAGTAATCGTCCAACCAAACAGCCCAGTTCTTTGAAGTTGAAAACTTATCCCCTTCTAAATTCAAAAACTCATTTGCAGGAACATTTTCCGGTAATATATAATCACCCATTGACTTTAACATACTTGGAAAAATTATAGAATGGAAAACTATATTATCCTTCCCCAAAAAATGAATAAGCTTAGATCCTCCATCTTTTTTCCAATAATCTTCCCAATTTCTTTTTGGATCATTTTCTAAAAATTCTTTAGTAAACGAAACATAACCAATCGGCGCATCAAACCAAACATATAAAACTTTTCCATCTCCACCTTTAACTGGAACTGGAACTCCCCATTCTAAATCTCTAGTAATTGCTCGAGGGCGTAAACCTTCATCAAGCCATGACCTAACTTGACCATAAACATTAGCTTTTAAAAGGTTTTTTTTCTTTTCAATCCATTCTTTTAACCAAGGTTCAAAATTGTTCAAAGGAAGATACCAATGCTTAGTTTCTTTTAACACAGGCTTATTTCCACTCAATGCAGATTTTGGATTAATCAATTCCGTAGGACTAAGAGAGGCTCCGCATTTTTCACATTGGTCACCGTAAGCACCTTCATCTTTACAGCTTGGACAGGTTCCTGTAATGTATCTATCCGCAAGGAATTGCTTATTTTCCTCATCGTAATACTGTTGTAAAACTTCTTCAGAAAAAACACCGTCTTTGTGCAATTTTTGAAACCATTCCGTCGCAACATCATAATGATTCGAAGAAGAGGTTTGACCAAAAAAATCAAGAGAAATGCCTAAACCTTCTAAAGATTTTTTAATAATGTTATGATATCGATCAACTATTTCTTTTGGCGAAACGCCCTCATTTTTAGCCTTAATGGAAATCGGAACACCATGTTCATCAGTTCCTCCAATAAAAACTACATCTTTATTGTTGGCACGAAGATATCTTACATATATATCAGCGGGTATATAAACGCCTGCAACGTGACCTAAGTGAAGAGGCCCATTAGCGTATGGAAGTGCCGTAGTAACCGTATATCTGTCAGACATTGAATAAATTTGATTAAGTTGGATTATTTCTTTTTTCTCGATGAATCTTTATTCGCATCAGGATTTTCATCATCTAAATATAAGGGATCAACATATGTCCCCAAAGGGGGAGCCTTACAAGAAGAAAGAAAAATTCCTGAGAAAATAAGTATGGTTATAATTTTACTCAATATTTTCATACTGGTAAAATTACATCTTAAATCTTCATTTAAAAAATGAAATTGACCTACAAACTATAATAACTTAACTTTGCAAAGATTAATGAACAATAAACAAAACATACGACATTTATCGATTGAAGAATTGAAACCTTTTTTTATTGAAATTGGTGAAAAAGTCTTCAGGGCAAAACAAGTACATGAATGGATTTGGAAAAAATCCGTGCAAAGCTTTGATGAGATGACCAACCTATCTGTTAAAACTAGGGAAAAATTAAAAGAAAACTTTTTAATCCCTTCAGTTACAATAAAATCCAGTCAAATCAGTTCAGATCGAACGATAAAAAATGCTTTCCAACTATCGGATGGAAATGTTGTGGAAGGTGTTTTAATTCCTGCATCAGACAGAATGACTGCCTGTATCTCATCACAAGTTGGATGTAGTCTAACCTGCAAATTTTGTGCTACAGGAAAATTAAATCGATTAAGAAACATTGACTTTGACGAAATATTTGATCAAGTTGTCCACATAAAAAAACAAGCAGAACAGAATTACAAATCACCTCTAACCAATATTGTCTATATGGGCATGGGAGAACCTTTGTTGAATTATAAAGGAATGATGAGGTCCATCGAAAAAATAACATCAGATGAGGGCTTGGGAATGTCTCCAAAAAGAATTACAGTTTCTACGGCTGGAATCGCAAAGATGATTAAAAAACTTGGAGATGATGAAGTTAAATTTAATTTGGCTTTGTCCCTGCATGCCGCAAACGATAAAAAACGTAATAAAATTATGCCGATAAACGAGCACAACTCGTTGGACTCTTTATCAGAAGCTTTAAAATATTTTTACAACAAAACTGGAACACGAGTAACTTTCGAATACATCGTTTTTAAAGATTTTAACGACTCCATTGAAGACGCATTGGAATTAGCCGATTTTTCTAAAAATTTACCTTGTAAAATAAACATCATTGAATACAACCCTATCGATGACGGTGAATTTCAACAAACAACGCCTGAACGTTTAGATGCATTTGTCAAGTCTTTAGAAGATAAAGGTTTAGTTGTGAATGTACGGAGATCAAGAGGTAAAGATATCGATGCAGCATGTGGTCAATTGGCGAACAAACATTAACCCCTTTTTACTTATTTCGTTCAGTAGTGTACAATATCAAGTCGATTAAACTTTGTCGTGACGGAGTGTCGGGATAAGTTTTAATAATTCCCATTGCTTCTTCTCGAAACTGATACATTTTCTTTTTTGTATACTCAATGCCTCCAGAGACTTTTACTTTTTCAATCAACTGAGTAACCATTTTTTGATCTTCATTTCGATTTTTGACAATGTTGATCATCCATCGCTTATCTTTTTTAGATGAATTATTTAAGGCATAAATTAAAGGCAACGTCATTTTACGCTCTTTGATGTCAATTCCAACCGGCTTTCCGATTAGAGATACAGAAGATTCATAATCGAATAAATCGTCTTTAATTTGAAAAGCGATTCCTATTTTTTCTCCCAACAATCGTAACCTTTCAACCTCATCTTCATTTGCCCCAGCTGAAGAAGCCCCCGTTGCACAACATGCAGCAATTAAAGTCGCTGTTTTTTGACGAATAATTTCAAAATAAATATCTTCCTTAATATCCAGTCGTCGAGCCTTTTCTATTTGGAGCAACTCTCCTTCACTCATTTGTTTAGTAACCTCTGAGATAATTTCAAGAAAATCATAATCCTTATGTTGTGCTGCCAACTGTAATCCTTTACTCAGTAAAAAATCTCCCACCAAAACCGCAATTTTATTTTTCCAAAGTGCATTTACGGAGAAAAACCCCCTCCTTTTGTTTGCATCATCTACAACATCATCGTGCACCAATGTTGCAGTATGAATCATTTCAATCAAATTAGCTGCTCTATAACTTCTCTCCGAGACACCTCCACATAAATTCGCAGCCAAAAAAACAAACATAGGTCTCATTTGCTTTCCCTTTCGCTTTACAATATAATGAGTGATTTTATCCAACAAAGGGGCATTCCCTTTCATAGCCTCTTTAAATTTTTTTTCAAAAAGGGACATTTCCTCGGCAATTGGGGCCTTTATTGACTCAACAGATATCATTTATGTGCGGTAAAACTACTTAATTTATTCTTAAAAACAGCAGGGTAAATACAATTAGAATACTCCGTTAAAAACTGTTTATTTTTAACTTTATGCTAATTTTAAAGTAAATGAAAAAGTGGATCCAACACCTACTTTACTATTCACATTCAATGTTTGTTCATGAGCCTCTAAAATGTGTTTAACTATTGAAAGTCCTAAACCGGAACCTCCAAACTTTCTACCTCCACTTTTATCCACTCTGTAGAATCTTTGGAAAATTTTAAGCAAATTATCTTCGTCTATTCCAAGTCCATCATCAATTACCTCAACTAAAACATACTGTTCACTCATGATATTAAAACTAATATCTACACTACCACCGTCTCTACCATATTTTATAGCATTCACAATTAAATTAGACAGAACCTGAAAAATTCGATTTCTGTCTGCATCGACAAAAACTTGTCTTTTGGGAACTCTTAAGTAACCAATTTTTATATCTCGTTCCTTTCCTTTCAATTCAAGGGAGTCAATTACTTCATTGCACAACTGAACCAAATCAAAGGTTTCAATTTCTAATGGAAATTCTCCTGAATCTAATTTTGTAATCAAATCCAAATCATCCAAAAGATCGATTATTCTTTCTATACTTTTATCTGCACGCTTAAGATAATCCCTATTTATTCTTTCATCTTCAAGACCTCCGTCCAGTAAAGTAAGAATATATCCTTGGGCAGTAAAAATTGGTGTTTTCAATTCGTGTGCAATGTTACCAATGTACTCTCTTCTAAATTTCTGTTGTTCATTTAATGTTTCTTCTTCTTTTTCCTGCTTCTCTAAATAAATATTTACTTTTGAATCGATTAAATCAAAAGGGTCTTCCAGAAGGTTTAACACCTTCCTTTCATAGGTTATATTCAATATTTTATCGAACAACAGATTCATTCTTCCAAAAATGAATTTATCCAATAAAATTTGAGAAGTAAAAAATAAAATAATGCCTATGAGCGAAGAAATGAGCAATACTTTGAAAAAAGTAACGTCCGTAACCAATAGCAATATGGACAAAAGGAGCAAAAATCCAAATGCACTAAAAAAAAGAGTAATATGCAGGGTTTTTTTAAACATGATCAGGCGACACAAATTTGTACCCAACACCCTTCACTGTTTCGAAATAATGTTCACCAAACTTCTCTCTTAACTTTCTGATATGAACATCAATCGTTCGATCACCAACAACAACTTCAGACCCCCAAACTCGTTTCATTATCGTTTCCCGATCAAACACCTTTCCTGGAGATGAAAAAAGTAAACCAAAAAGCTCCATTTCTTTTCTTGGCAATGTTCTGGCCTCATCATTTTTTACAACAATATATTTATCCCAGTCAATTGTAAACTCCCCATAACTGACTTTTGGTTTAACCTCTTCATTTTGTTGACCTCTTCTCATGATTGCCTTTATCCTACTCAACAAAACACGAGGTCTAACAGGTTTCGTTATATAATCATCAGCACCTGCCTCCAATCCTGAAATTTCGGAATAATCTTCTGAACGAGCCGTTAAGAAAATTATTTTAGGATTATTATTTCCTGTATCCTGTTTAATTTGATAACAAGTTTCAATACCGTCCAGGTCGGGCATCATTACATCAAGTATAATTATATCGGGTTTAAAAGAATTGTTTAATTCAATCGCCTCATAACCATTATTTGCCTTTTTTACAGTATAGCCTTCATTCTCTAGATTATATCCGACAAATTCTAATATATCTTTCTCGTCGTCAACAATTAATATTTTTGTTTCCTCCATGAACCTAATTTATTGAAAATAAATTTAATCCTTCTATCTATAATCATATACCAATTTATTAATACCTATCTTAATTGTTAAACCTTCTAACTTAATGAACTAATTCAAACCAAACTAAAAGAATGATTTTTCTAAAAAAAAACACATAAGTTTTTGAAAATCAATTTTTTGATTGATGTTTTTAGTCTAAAAAGTATCTTTTTAGGAAGATTAACCTTTTGTTTACAAATTTAATCCCCAAACATTCACGTACTTTCCGTATTTTTGCATTCTGAAACGTGTAAGTTGCACGTGCTATTGATATTACAATCATGCTGTGCTTAATTTGAAAGGATAATGAATGTAGAAATTTTAGACATACTAAGTATTTTAGGTGCATTAGCTTTTTTCATTTTCGGAATGAAAATGATGAGCGATGGAATACAAAAGGCGGCAGGTGGTAGCCTTAAAAAAATTCTTGGTGCCATGACCAAAAACAACTTTCTTGGTGTTGTATCTGGTTTTATGGTAACTACTCTTGTACAATCCTCTTCAGCAACAACTGTAATGACTGTAAGTTTTGTTAACGCAGGTTTAGTTTCGCTTACGCAATCAGCAGGTATACTCTTAGGGGCAAATATAGGCACAACCATCACTGCTTGGATTATTGATAAAGTAGGTTTTGACATTAACATTAGCGCCGCCTGTCTGCCGCTAATTGCTCTTTCAGTACCTATGCTTTTTGCAAAAAGAAAAAAAATTAAATTTTATGGTGAATTTATTTTAGGTTTTGCCATTTTGTTTTGGGGGTTGCATGAAATGAAAGATGCTGTTCCGGATTTAAAAAACAATCCTGAAGTATTAAATTTCTTGCAAGCTTATGCTGATGGTGGCTTTTTTTCAAATATTCTTTTTGTTGGTGTAGGTACCTTAATTGCAGTAATACTCCAATCCTCAAGTGCAGCCATGGCTTTAACCATTACATTAGCAGTCAGTGGAATTATTCCTTTTGAAATTGCTGCAGCAATGGTATTGGGAGAAAATATAGGAACCACCATAACTGCCTGGCTGGCTTCAATTCCTGCAAACGTCCATGCCAAAAGAGCGGCAAGAATTCACTCTCTTTTCAATATCATAGGTGTTGTATGGATGATTCTTTTGATTAGCTTCATTATTGATTTACCTCCCATCATTCAATGGGTAAATGAAAATATTTTGAGAGATAGTACAGACATTCTATCACCAGAGGGTAGAGGAACAGGAATTGCTATTTTTCATTCCCTTTTTAACATTACCAATGTTTTACTTTTAATTTGGTTCATCCCTTGGCTAGTTAAGACAGCTACAAAAATGGTTAAATCAAAAGGTGAAGAAGATGAAGTATTTAAGCTAGGGTATATCGGTGAGGGACTTTTACCCTCAAATGAACTTTCCCTAATGGAAGCGAAAAAAGAGGTGAAACAATTTGCAAGAACTACCTCAAAAATGAATAACCTGATTAGAAATCTTGTTAAAGAAAACGATAATAAATCGTTTCAAAAAATTGCGGGAAAAATCAAGAACTTTGAAGAAGTCACCGATCGATTTGAAGAAGAAATCGCAAAATACCTTGTTAAAATCGGACAAGGTGCTTTAACTGAAAATATGTCTTTAAGAATTCAAGCACTTCACAAAATAATATCCAACCTTGAAAGAGTTGGAGACATCTATTTCAGAATGGCGTTAACGCTTGAAAAAAAGAGAGACAATAAAATATGGTTTACACAGTCTCAAAGAAATAAACTTTACGGCTATTTTGAATTAATAGACAAAACATTTTTAGTAGTGCAAAAACATCTTGATAATGAGTTTAAAGCAAACTCTATTGATGAAGCAATCGATTTGGAAAATCAAAACAACCAACTTCAAAGTAAACTAAGAGTTTCTCACATTGAAGAATTAGAAAATGGAGAATATGATTTTAAATCTGCAATGCACTACAGAGATTTGTTTATGGCTTGTGAAAAAGTTGGAGACCACTTAATAAATGTTTCCGAAGCGATGCAGCTGAAAATTTAGTTGGACTTTTCGTTCCAACCTGAAGTTATCGTGTTGCTCTTATTACCTTTCCTATCTATAACGTAACAGGTGTATCTGTATACGCTATCCGTACTAATATTAAAAATAGGTGCTGGTTTCAATATTAATGAAATTGAACCCTCAATATTCTTGTCACGAGCACTTGGTGTTAAATTCGGTAAACTATATTCTCTTGGGGCAATCTCAGGAAACGCGACAATGGAATCTCCATGCATCTCCTCATAAATCAAAAAACAATTGAACTCATCTGAATTAAGACTACCTAAATCTCCATCTCCATCGGTAAAGGAGAATTTAAACAGAGCTGAATCAACACTATTTAAAGAATTAACATATACTGTATATTCCTTAAAATCAATAGATGGGACAGCATCAAAATTATCGTCTTTGATACAGCTAAAGAGTAAAATTGCACATCCAATTAATAGTGATATTTTTGCTTTTGTACACACGTTTTCCAAAGTAAATGAATTTAAACGATATTGAGCATAAAATATTTGATATTCAAAGTGATTTAGAGTTTGAAAATTTAGCCTTGAGAATTTTCGAGTATCAATATCAAAACTGTACCATTTATAATCAATATTGTAATTTGCTTAATATTGAACTCAATGCAATCAATAAAATTGAAAAAATTCCTTTTCTCCCTATCCAGTTTTTTAAAACCCAAACAGTAAAATCCGGCAATTTTAAAAAAGAGATGGTTTTCTCAAGCAGTGGGACAACCGGAAATAATACAAGTAAGCACTATATTAAAGATTTAACTCTCTATGAAAAAAGCTTCTTTACAACCTTTAATTATTTCTACCCAAACTGGAGAAAGAATTCTATAATTGGCCTTTTACCAAGTTATTTGGAAAGAGACGATTCATCATTAATCTATATGGTTCAGAATCTTATACAAAGATCTGAAAATAACGACAGCAAATTTCAGTTAAACTTAACTACTGAATTCATAAAATATCTTGAGTGTGACCCAAATCCTAAAATAGTTTTTGGAGTAACCTTTGCTCTTCTTCAAATGGCTGAGAAAAATATCAAACTCAGAAATTCAATTGTTATTGAAACAGGAGGAATGAAAGGAAGAGGAAAAGAATTAACTAGAGAGGATCTGCATCATGTTTTAAAACAAACCCTTCAACCTAAAGCAATTCATTCTGAATACGGGATGACTGAACTATTATCTCAGGCCTATTATCAAAAAGATGTATTCAAAACACCACCTTGGCTAAAAGCTCTTGTGAGAGAACCAAACGATCCATTAACAAGTTATAAATCTGGAAAAGGAGCATTAAATTTAATCGATCTTGCGAACTTACACAGCTGTTCATTTGTTGCTACTGATGATCTCGGAACGGTAACAGAAAAAAAAGGGTTTACAGTATCCGGACGAATCGATCACGCACAAATCAGAGGCTGTAATTTACTCGTACTCTAAAGAACATCCAATCTCTGAGAATCGAATTTAATAAATAGAAATAAAAGCGCTGTAAAACCAAATAGAGATGAACCACCATAACTCATAAAAGGTAATGGAATTCCTATAACAGGCATGATCTGAATTGTCATTCCAATATTAATTAGAAAATGAACGAAAAAAATTGAAGCAACACAATAGCCATAGACTCGACTCATTTTAGAGCGCTGCATTTCAGCTTTTTGTACAATTCTAAAAATCAGTGCAATAAATAAAAAGATAACAATCGATGTGCCAACTAGTCCCCATTCCTCTCCAACAGTACAAAAAATATAATCCGTACTTTGTTCAGGAACCCATTTACCTTTTGTGTGAGTTCCCTCTAAAAAACCTTTCCCCAAAAAACCTCCCGACCCTATTGCATTTAAAGACTGATCCGTTTGAAAACTAACTGATTTATCGTGCCTTTTTCCAAAAATAATTTCTATCCTCTCTTTTTGATGGGGTTGAAGAATTGTATACGCCTTTTCGAGCACACCTACATAACCCATGGACAAAACCAATCCAAAAAGTATAACAATACGCTCAATCCTTTTCCATAAATGTGGAATACTCATCAAAACAATCAAATTGACTAAAATCCATCCCCACAAAATATATGTATTTAAAGACGTATTCCAATCAAAAACAGCCATGAACAACAAAAAAACAAATAAGCTTGAAATTGTTCCAATGGCAATTTTTGTGCTTTTGATGTAGGATGAATAAACCAAGATTGCTAAAACACCTAATGCAGAAAAAGCAACGTGCTTATCATACATAAGTGTAATTATTGCGAGGATTATTGCCATTAAACCAATTATGAAAATTCGACCAATAACTCCTTCTCTGTAAAAAACAAAGAAAAATGAACTAAAAACTAACGCAGAACCTGTGTCGTCTTGGCCTAATATCAATGCCATTGGTATTAACACTATAACAATCGGAAGAAGTTGTCCATAAAAATCAATATCAGAAATGGAAAAGACTTTTTTTCCTCTAATGAACCTACTTAATCTTTTCCCTATATCCTCTATCGAGGATTCTTCTATTTTTTTTGTACGTGTTATATTTCCCAAATAAGCACTTAAAAAAAGTGCCGTAGCAAATTTTGAAAACTCTGCAGGTTGTAATTTAAACGGTCCAATATCTATCCAAGCTCTTGCTCCTTTGACATCTTTAGCCAGGAAAATAACAAACAATAGAAGTATTGTTATACATACGTATACAATAGGCGAGATCGTTCTAAAAAACTTACTGTCGAAAGACATTATAACTATACCTATAACCAAAGATGCCCCCAACCACAAGAATTGTTTTCCACTTCTATTGGATAAATCAAAAAAATCGCCATTTAATGGGTTAAAATCTGCCGCATAAATATTAACAACACCAATAAGGCATAGAACAAGATAGAGAGTTATTAGAATCCAATCTATGTTTTGTAATATATCTCCTCTTTTCTTCACTTATTGTTCGAAAAATATTTTGTTGACCATCTCTGATTCCAGTTCTTTTCTTTCTATTGATTTCTTTAAATATTTTTCAATAATTAAACTTGCAATTGGAGCAGCTGTTCCTCCCCCTCCCCCTGCATTCTCAACAAAAACTGCAATAGCAATTTTTGGATTTTTCCTGGGAGCAAATGCTATAAAAACCGAATGATCATCGCCGTGAGGATTCTGCGATGTTCCTGTTTTTCCACAAACAACTAAACCGGGGATTCTTGAGCGAATAGCGGTACCTCCATCTTCCTCTAAAACAGATTGCATACCATTATGAACAATATCAAAATGAAGAGAGTCTACCAAAGTTTTCTTTTGGAACAGAGAGTCTTCAATTACAATATTTTGTTCGCCTATTTTTGTAACCAAATGAGGTCGATAATAAAACCCTTTATTGGCCATTATACAAGCTAAGTTGGCCATCTGTAATGGAGTCACTGAAAACTCACCTTGACCTATTGCAATAGAATAAACGGTTCTCCAATTCCACCTGTTTTTACCGTAAATTAAATCGTATTCTCTTTTGTCGGGAACATTCCCTTCTTTCTCACCATAAAGATCTATCCCCAAAGTACTTCCAAATCCAAAAGACCTTACATACTTCTCCCATTGATCCATTCCTTTTCTCAATTGAGCCATATTGCCTTTTCGTCCTTTAGTGAAAATTTTATTTACTAAGTGATAATAGTAAGGATTACAAGAATGCTGTATAGACTGTGGTAAAGTGATCGGGCTTTCATGGTTGTGACAACCTACCAGATTCTTGTTGCATCGATAGGCAGTATATTTATTTGCTACCCCAACATCCAAAGCAATAGCACTTTGCATAGTTTTAACAATTGAACCAGGCGGTTGACGTGACTTTATAGCCCTTTGATATAAGACGTTTCCTTCCATAGCCTCTAAAATTTTATAATTTTTTCCCGTCTCTCCTCCGGATAATAAATTGGGGTTATAAGTAGGTGCATTTATAAGAGCTAAAACCTGACCGCTACTGGGTTCAATAGCGACAACAGCCCCTCTCTTTCCTTGCATAAGAAATTCTCCATACTCTTGAAGATCAGAATCCAGTGTTGTAGATAAGTTTTTACCTGCAATAGAAATCGTATCAAGAGCACCTTGAAGATATGAAGAGATTCTTTCCCCCTTTATATTTGTCAGATACCTCCTTACACCTTTTCGCCCCCGAAGTTCCTTTTCATAATAGGATTCAAGCCCCGAAGCTCCTTTGTAATCTCTCGCTGTGTAATATTTATCCTTCCTAAGGTCAAAACTTGAGACCTTATTAGTATATCCCAAAACATGCGCTCCAATAGGTTTTGGATAATTTCTAATTGTTCTCTTTTTAACAGAAACACCCTTGTAATTGAAAAGTCTTTCTTTTATACCACCAAATTTATTTGCTTTCATTAAAGAAATAAATTCCTGAGGAATATACGATGAGTACCCTTTGTTTTTCTTACTCTTAATCTCTTTAATCTTGTGATTAAAAATAGAAGTGTCGATTTCAAGAAGAGCACAAAACTTTTGAGTATCTACCTTGAAATCCCTCATGGTAATCATAATGTCATAAGCGATTTCATTCTGAACTAAAACCTTTCCGTTTCTATCATATATATTCCCTCTTGGAGGAAAATCGATATCAATATCAACAGCATCATGCTCTGCCCTTGTCTCAAAAAAATCCTGTGCAAAAATCTGAACATAAAATAATCGAGACAGATACACTAAAAAGAAAAAGCCAAAAAGAATATAAATGTGATATTTTCTCGATTCTAAAGTTGCCATTATCTCTTTCTACCGTTAAATAAAAATTGTAGAGCCATAATTAAAACCCAACTGAACAGTAAACTTGAAATTATTCGAAGAAGGGTATTTGGGAAGTTATTAAACGAAAAAACTTCCAAAAGAAAAAAAACAACGTGATGAATTGCTAAAAGAAAAAAAGAATAGACCGCAAAATTTTTAATACCAAAACTTATTATAGAAGGTTGAATTTGATCTGACCCCATATCCATTGGCCCGATGGACGAAAGAAAAAATGGACGAAGAAATGCAAGTACCGTACACGCAACAGCATGTGCACCACCAGTATTTGAAAAGACATCCATAACATAACCAAGAATAAAACCAATTAATAGCAATAATGATCCGTTTATATTGCGAACAAGTGTAAGCAAAATGATTGGATAAATTAAAGGCAGTATATTTTGTGAAATATTTAATCTGTTCAGTACAATAAGCTGAAAGAAAAGGACGCCAACAATAATTACTATATATCTTACTGATGAATTACTCACTTAATTGGGCTGTTTTTTTGTTTAATTCCTCCAATTCTGATTTATATAAATTTTCAACTACGTAAACCTTATTCAATGAAGAGAAATCGATACTTAAATCAACTGTTATTTTTTGAGTTTGACTCTCTAAATCTTTTTCAAAAGATTTAATATGACCCATATATATTCCACCCGGAAAAACTGACGAATAACCCGATGTTAAAACAGAATCTCCCTTCTCTATTCTGGTTGTAATTGGAATATCATTTATTTGAGCCTCGGAAATGTCTTTTCCTGTCCACTTGAGAAGACCCGATACTCCGGAAGACTTTAACCTACAGGAGATGACTGTTTTTGGGTGTAAAAAGGAAATTACCGTACTGTAATTATCTGAGACTGCCCCCACCATCCCCACTACACCAGAAGGTGAAATAACTCCCATTTCCTCAATAATTCCATCATTACTTCCCATATTTAAGGTAAGATAATTCGTAGGTCTGGAATAACTATTACTAATCACATCAGCTACTCTATAAACATATTTTTGACTGTAGAGTGTATCATCTTTTTGATAATATTCTCCATTGATCTTTTTTAAAGAACTTATCAATTCAGAACGTAATAATGCATTTTCAGCCTGTAATTCATCGTTGATCTGTTTGAGATTCAAATAGTCCTCGATATTATTGAAAGAAGAATAAATACCTCCAGAGAGAAAGTTAGCTGAATTGATAAATTTTGTTCTTTGATAATTTTTTTGTTGAATTGTTAAACCTAACCCAATAATTAAAAGCAAAGCAAACAGAATTTGAAAATGGAATCGTTTTAATATGGCTAAAATATTTATCACACCTATTATTTTCTACAAAAAAGCCGTAATCAAAAATACGTTTCGACTACGGCCATTTGATATTCATTATATTTTATTTAATTAAAAACGGGAATCTGTCAAAGTTTTTCAACGCTATTCCTGTTCCTCGCGCAACAGCCTTCAAAGGATCGTCAGCAACATGAACCGGTAGTTTAGTTTTAAGAGAAATTCGCTTATCCAGACCTCTCAGCATTGAACCTCCTCCTGCCAAATATATACCTGTTCTATAAATATCTGCAGATAATTCAGGAGGTGTCATTTCAAGCGCACTTAAGATAGCCGCCTCAATTTTACTAATCGATTTATCCAAACAGTGTGCTATTTCAGAATATGAAACTTCAATTTCCTTGGGTATACCCGTCATTAAATCTCGTCCATGTACGGCCATATCAACTGGAGGTTCATCCAATTCTGGAATTGCAGCACCTACAGCTATTTTAATTCTTTCCGCCGTTCTCTCTCCAACAAGGATATTATGTTGACGTCTCATATAATCCTCAATATCGCTTGTAAACTCATCGCCAGCAACTCGAATGGATTTATCACAAACAATACCTCCTAAAGCAATTACCGCAATTTCTGAAGTACCCCCACCTATATCAATGACCATGTTACCTTGAGGCTCCTCAACATCAATTCCGATTCCAATCGCAGCCGCCATTGGCTCTTGAATTAAACGCACCTCTTTTGCTCCTGCATGCTCTGCAGAATCTTTAACCGCTCTCATTTCAACTTGAGTAATTCCTGAAGGAATACAAATTACCATTCGAATATTAGAAGGCCCAAACATTTTTTTCCTCCCTTCATTAATCATCTTAATGAAACCTCTAATCATCTCCTCTGCAGCTTGAAAATCTGCAATTACACCATCTTTTAGCGGACGAATTGTTTTAATTTCTTCATGAGTTTTTCCATGCATCTGCATTGCTCGCTTGCCAATGGCCATAACTGTACCAGAAGTTCTGTGTTTTGCAATAATTGACGGTTCATCAACTACAACTTTATCACTTTCTATTATTAAGGTATTTGCCGTCCCTAAATCGATGGCTATTTCCTGGTTTAAAAAACTAAAAAGACCCATATTTTAAATATAACTCACTTAAGTATTCGTTTGTATTATTTTGTTCTGTTTTTTTCAACAGACCAACCGTCAATTAGTGTTTAAAATGACGAATTCCTGTCATTACCATTGCAATATCATTTGCATTGCAATAGTCTATAGAATCTTGATCCTTAATCGAACCTCCCGGTTGAACTACTGCTTTAACACCTACATTATTCGCCAACTCCACACAATCAGGGAATGGAAAAAAAGCGTCCGAAGCCATAACTGCCCCATCTAATGAAAACCCAAACAACTCTGCCTTTTCTACAGCTTGTTTTAAAGCATCAACTCTTGAAGTTTGACCCGTACCACTTGAAATCAGTGTATTATTTTTTGCAAAAACAATTGTATTGGATTTAGTATGCTTACAAACTTTTGCTGCAAATATTAAATCATTTTTCTCAGCATCACTAGGAATTTTATTCGTAACAGGTTTTAAATCATCTACTGTTTCCATTTTCAAATCCTTTTCTTGAACTAAAGTTCCATTAAGGGCTGTCCTAACGGATTTATTTGGCAATGCAATATCCTTTTGAATCAAAATAATCCTATTCTTCTTGGATTTTAAAACGGGCAAAGCATCCTCATCGTATGCAGGGGCTATTAAAACTTCAAAAAACAATTTTTGTATTTCTTCAGCAGTTGATTTATCTACTCTAGCATTTGTAATTAAAACACCTCCGAAAGCAGAAACAGGATCGCCCGCTAAGGCATCTTTCCAAGCCTCTAAAACTGTTGACCTGGAGGCAACTCCACATGCGTTATTATGTTTCAATACTGCAAAGGTAGTCTCCTTAAACTCTGCAATTAAATTAACTGCGGCATCAACATCCAAAAGATTATTATACGAAAGTTCTTTTCCGTGTAATTTTTCAAACATTTGATTTAAGTCTCCAAAGAAAGCTCCATTTTGATGCGGATTTTCTCCATACCTTAAAACTTGAGAAGAAAGTTCGGAAACTTTTAAAGCCGACTGATTATCACCATCAAAATATTTGAAAATTTCAGAATCATAGTGTGATGAAACATTAAATGCCGAAAGTGCAAATTGCTTTCTATCTTCCTCAGAAGTTATCCCCCCTTTATCCTCTAATAAGTTCATCAATTTTTGATACTGATCTTTAGAAGGGACAATAACTACGTCTTTGTAATTTTTTGCTGCAGCTCTAATTAAGGATATACCTCCAATGTCTATTTTTTCTATGATATCGGAATGCGTAGCCCCTGAAGAAACTGTATCCTCAAATGGATAGAGGTCTACAATCACTAAATCGATTGCTGGAATAGAATATTGAGCCATTTGCTCTTTGTCTGCGTCTAAATCTCTTCTTCCCAATATTCCCCCAAAAACTTTTGGATGTAACGTTTTAACTCTCCCACCTAAAATGGAGGGATAATCCGTTAAGTCTTCAACTCTTTCAACACCAACCCCTAAACTCTCAATAAAAGTTTGAGTTCCTCCAGTTGAATATATTGCAACTCCCAGTTCATTTAATTTCTTAACGATTGGCTCTAAATTTCCTTTATCAAATACGGAAATTAAGGCACTTTTAATCTTTACATCAGTCATTTGGATAAATAATTTGGAATAGAGTACAAGTTTACGCTTTATCCTACGCTATCTCAATTAATGTGAGGTGTTTTTCTTATAATGTTGAAAAGTTGTTAATAACCTTGGGATACACTATTAAAAAAGCTCCCTAATAGAGAGCTTTTTATAATATATTTTCATTACAATAATTTTATATTATACCGTCATAATATCCCTGTCTTTGGCAGCAATAATTGAATCTACCTTTGCGACATATTTATCGGTTAAATTCTGAACTTTTGTTTCAGCATCTTTCTGAGCATCCTCTGGTAACCCGTCATCCTTTAGAGCCTTAACTCCATCGTTGGCGTTTTTACGTGCCGATCGAATGGCAACTTTAGCATCCTCTCCAACTGCTTTTGCCTGTTTACTCAAATCTTTTCTTCTCTCCTCTGTAAGTGCAGGTATGGAAATAATAATTACATCTCCATTATTCTGCGGATTCAAACCCAAATTCGAATCAATTATCGCCTTTGATATTGGCTCCAACATACTTTTTTCCCAAGGCTGAACCGTTAATGTTTTTGTATCAGGTGTACTTACATTGGCAACCTGAGCCAAAGGTGTAAGAGCTCCATAATAATCAACTTTTACACTTGAAAGCATTGATGGATTTGACTTACCTGCTCTAATTTTTGTTAGCTCCTGATCTAATCTTTCTAATGATTTCTGCATTGCTTCTTGTGCAGACTCCAATTCAAACTGTACTTCTTCAGTCATAACAATTATATTTAAAATTCAACTAAAGTTCCTACTTCTTCTTTTCCTAATAGAACATTTTTTAAATTACCAGGCTTATTCATATCAAAAACTACTATTGGTAATTTATTTTCATTACAGAGAGTAAATGCAGTTAAATCCATGACATTTAATCCTTTTTCATAAACTTCTGAAAAAGAAATTTTATCGTATTTTTTTGCATCACTATCCTTCTCAGGATCTGCAGTATAAATACCATCAACTCGAGTTCCTTTTAATATTGCATCTGCCCCTATTTCAATAGCTCTTAATGTTGCAGCAGTATCCGTCGTAAAATATGGGTTTCCGGTTCCTGCACCAAAAATAACAACTCTTCCTTTTTCTAAATGTCGAGTCGCTCTTCTCTTAATATATGGTTCTGCTATTTGCTCCATTTTAATTGCAGTCTGTAAACGAGTATCCACTCCAATCCCCTCCAATGCAGCTTGTAGTGCCATGCCATTTATAACAGTAGCCAACATTCCCATATAATCTCCTTGTACTCTGTCAATCCCCATTTTTTCAGCTCGCATACCTCGATAAATATTCCCACCACCAATAACAACGGCAACCTCAGCATTGCTATCAACAACGGCTTTTATTTCAGATGCATATGCCGACAATCTATTGGGATCTATTCCGTAATTTCCGCTTCCCATCAAAGCCTCTCCACTCAACTTTAGTAAAACTCGATTATACTTCATTAATATTTATTTTATTACAGAATCTCGAATAAGAGCTCTTTCTGAAGGGTTAAATTACAAAGTTTATTTCTTTTATTTTGATAATTATTAGAATAGAAATTAACAAGCAAAAAAAAAGCTACCTGATTGGTAGCTTTTTTTTATTTTATTGTTTTTTATTTCATTGAAAATCTTTTCATTGAAACAACCGTTAGATCTTTTGAGGCCTCTGCTAAATATTGCTTAATAGATTTCTTATTATCTTTAATAAAAGCTTGGTTCAACAGGGTGTTTTCCTTGAAAAACTTTTTCAATTTACCTTGAGCAATCTGGTCAATCATCTTTTCAGGCTTTCCTTCTTGTCTTAGTAATTCTTTAGCAATTTCAATTTCTTTATCGATGATTTCTTGTGACACACCCTCCTCATCAATTGCAACAGGAGCCATTGCCGCGGCTTGCATAGCGCAATCCTTAGCATAAATTTGATCAACTTCTTCACTTAAACCTATAAGAGTTGCTATTTGATTTCCTGGATGATTGTATCCATAAACCGTTTCTCCTTCAACAACTTCGTAATAAGATAATTCTAATTTCTCACCAATTACACCAGTTTGTTCGGTAACCTTTTCAGCAACAGTGATTCCATCAATTGAAGACGAAAGCAATTCTTCCAAATTGGAAGCACCATTTTCAATCGCTACATCTAAAAAGGACTCAACCAATTTTCCAAAGTCCTCATTCTTTGCAACGAAATCTGTTTCACAATTAAGCACAAGAAGATAACCTTTCTTACCGGAAACCTTGGCTAAAGCATACCCTTCGGAAGCCTCTCTATCAGCTCTTTTATTTGCTAATTTTTGTCCTTTTTTTCTTAAATAGTCGATTGCTGCATCAAAGTCACCATCGGACTCTTGTAATGCCTTTTTACAATCCATCATACCAGCACCAGTTTGCTTTCTTAATTTGAAAACATCTTTTGCACTAATTTCAGCAGTTGCCATTTTATCTTTTTTTGAATGTATAATTATATCAATTAAGCCTCGTTCTCGTCTGCTACTTTTTCAGTTTTCTTTGCAGCCTCCTTAGTAGCCTTTCTTTCCTCTAAACCTGCTGCTATAGAAGAACAAACCACATCTAAAATTTTTGCTACAGATGCAGAACTGTCATCATTTGCTGGTATTGCGAAATCAACCTCATTAGGGTTTGAGTTTGTGTCAACAATTGCAAATGTTGGAATACCCAACTTTTTTGCTTCGGCTACAGCAATATGTTCCTTATGAATATCTACTATGAATAAGGCAGCTGGTAACCTATTCAAATCAGAAATAGAACCAATCGTTTTGTTTAACTTATCTTTTTGTCTTGACTTAGATAAACGCTCTCTCTTTGAAATCTTTTCAAAAGTTCCATCTTTCTCCATCTTTTCCAAAGAATTAAGCTTTCTCACTGCTTTTCTTACAGTTGCAAAGTTGGTAAGCATCCCCCCTGACCATCTCTCAGTAATGAAAGGCATGTTAATTTGTTCAACTTTCTGAGCCGTTAAATCTTTTGCTTGTTTTTTAGTAGCAACAAAAAGAATCTTTTTACCTGATTTTGCAATTTGATTTAAAGCAGCCGACGCTTCCTCAAGTTTTGCAACAGTTTTGTTTAAATCAATTATATGAATCCCATTCTTTTCCATGAAAATGTAAGGAGCCATATTCGGATTCCATTTTCTTGTTAAGTGTCCAAAATGACACCCAGCTTCTAATAACTCTTTATAATTTGCAGTAGCCATATTCTAAATAATTCTTTAATTCGTAGTTTACTATTAACGCTTCGAGAATTGGAATTTCTTACGCGCTTTCTTCTGACCAGGCTTCTTACGCTCAACCATCCTTGGATCTCTTGTCATCAACCCTTCTTTTTTTAGTGCCGGCTTTGATTCTTCATCAAGCTGAACTAAGGCTCTTGATATACCTAAACGGATAGCCTCAACCTGTCCTGTAAATCCACCTCCTTTAACATTCACAGTAACATCAAATTTACCTTCTTGATCCGTTAATGCGAAAGGCTGATTCAATTTAAACAACCACTGTTCCAATGTAAAATATTCTTTTTGATCTTTTCCATTGATAGTAATCTGTCCGTTTCCTTCTTTAAGGTAAACTCTTGCAACAGCAGACTTTCTTCTTCCGATAGTATTAACTACTTCCATTCTTTTTATTTAATATCGTTAATATTAATTGCTTTGGGCTTTTGAGCTTCTTGTTTATGCTCTGCCCCAGCGTAAACAAATAGATTTTTATGAATAGCGTTACCCAATTTATTCTTAGGCAACATTCCTTTTACTGCTTTTTCTACTAAGGCAGTTGGATGTTTCTCCAACAACTGTTCTGCAGACAGAACCCTTTGACCACCTGGGTAACCAGTATATCTTATGTACCTTTTCTCACTCCACTTATCGCCAGATAGTGAAACTTTATCGGCGTTTACAACAACAACGTTATCACCGCAATCAACATGAGGAGTAAATCCCGCCTTATGTTTACCTCTACTTAATTTTGCAACCGTAGAAGCTAAACGTCCTAAAGTTTGTCCCTCTGCATCAACAAGTAACCATTCTTTGTTCGTTGTTCCTGCGTTCTCCGAAATTGTTTTATAACTTAATGTATCCACTATACTATAGTTTTAATTAGCTCTGCACTTTGCAGAAAAATGGGCGACAAAAGTACGAGTTTAATTTAAACCACACAAATTATTAATAGTTTATTTCATGAAATTCATCAAATTACTTTAAATCAACTCATTAGAACAATTCGAGTATGCTTTTGGCGTAATCAGAATTTAAATTCGTGATGATATTTTTTTTTTGCAATAAACACTTTAGGTTAGGAAAAGAACATATTTATTAATTTAGTAAAAATTTGATTTGTATGAATGTATTAGTACTTGGATCTGGAGGAAGAGAACATGCCATTAGTTGGAAATTAGCACAAAGCCCAAAACTCTCAAAATTGTATGTAGCACCCGGAAATGCAGGGACAACAGAACTTGCCGAAAATCTCAATATTGATGTAAACGACTTTAATGAAATTAAAAAGGCTGTATTGGCAAACAATATCAACCTTGTAATTGTTGGTCCTGAGGATCCTTTGGTGAATGGTGTTGTTGATTTTTTTCTGAAAGATGAAGAAATCAAAAACATTCCTATTATTGGACCTCAGGCAGAAGCAGCCCAGCTGGAAGGTTCAAAGGAGTACTCAAAACGTTTTATGCAAAGAAATAATGTTCCAACAGCAGGCTACGAGTCATTTACCAAAGAAACATTGGAAAAAGGACTAAATTACTTAGAAACGCAAAACCCTCCTTATGTTTTAAAAGCGGATGGTTTAGCTGCAGGAAAGGGAGTTGTAATTCTTAATGATTTAACCGCGGCCAAAAAAGAATTAAAAGCAATGCTTGCTGACGCTAAATTTGGAGATGCTTCCAGGAAAGTTGTTATCGAAGAATTTATGAGTGGTATTGAACTATCTGTTTTTGTTATTACAGATGGAAAAGATTATGTGATTTTACCTGAAGCGAAAGATTACAAAAGAATTGGTGAGGGTGATACAGGATTAAATACTGGAGGGATGGGAGCAATATCACCGGTCCCTTTCGCTGATGATAATTTTATGAAACGTGTAGAAGAGGAAGTGGTAATCCCCACCATTGATGGATTTAAAAAAGAAAACCTTCCCTACAAGGGATTTGTTTTCATTGGGTTAATGAATGATGATGGAAACCCAAGAGTAGTGGAATACAATGTAAGAATGGGAGATCCCGAAACAGAAGTAGTAATGCCCAGGCTTAAAACCGATCTTCTTGAAATCATGCAAGCCGTAGCAGATGAAAAATTAAGGGATATTGAGGTTGAGTTTGAAGATAAGTCTGCAACAACAGTAATTATGGTTTCAGGAGGTTATCCGGAAGCTTATGAAAAAGGTCATGAAATTTCAGGTTTAGATAAAACTGAAGGTTCAATCATATTCCATGCGGGAACAAAAGAAGATAACGGGAAGGTTTTTACGAATGGCGGCAGAGTCATAGCCGTAACTTCTTATGGTAAAGATTTCAATGAAGCATTAAAGCAAAGCTATAAAAACACAGAAATTATTGATTGGGAGGAAAAGTATTTCAGGTCAGATTTAGGTTTTGACTTACAGAAATATTTAAACTAGTCGGATAATGAACTATATATAGAACCCTTTCATAGAATAGAGTCTGGTCTATTCATCAAATCGGCATCTCTATTCTAAAAACAGTTCCCTTTCCTATTTCAGAAGATTTAACATAGATCTTTCCATAATGATGGTCCTCTATAATCCTACGCACCAGTGAAAGCCCTAGACCCCATCCTCTCTTTTTTGAAGTGAAACCGGGTTTAAAAATCTTTTTAAAATCGTTTTTGGGAATACCTTTTCCTGTATCCGAAAAATCAATCATCAATTTTTGATCTATTTTCTTAATTCGAATTAAAAAATCACCATTCCCCCCCATCGCATCAACAGCATTCTTTGTAAGATTTTCAATTACCCATTCAAAAAGAGGGACACAGAGATTTAAATAATATTCTTCGTCTCCTTCTATTTCAATTTTGATTTTATCTGAAATTCGCAATCTCAAATAATCTATTACGTTATCCATAGTTGCTTTAACTGAAACATTTTCAAATTTTGGATCTGAGCCAATTTTACTAAATCGATCTGTAACTGTCTCTAATCTTGAAACATCTTTACTTATTTCTTCAACAATTGAAGAATCAACTTTAGTTGATTTCAGATACTCAACCCAACCCAATAGAGAAGATAGCGGTGTACCTAATTGATGTGCCGTTTCCTTCGACATCCCCACCCAAACCTGATTTTGTTCAGCATTTCTTGAACTTGAAAATGCAAAATAACTTATGACTACAAATAAACCAATTACAGATAACTGCATATAAGGATAATAAGCGAGCATATCTATTAGTATGGAGTGTTCGAAATAAATGTACTGCTTCTCACCATCAAAAACCGGTATTTCTATTGGCTTTGCTTTGGATTTCATTTCCATCAACCTACTCGATAAATAACCAGGATTGTCCAAAACTTTAATTGAATCTAAATTCCTCCATGTAATAACATTTCCTCCTTCATCTACCAAAATTACGGGAACAGTTGAATTACCAATAATGATGTCGTGATAAAAAGTAATGTCTCCCGACTCTGAAATAAGCCTTTTTGTTGCTTCAGCAACAAGCTGAACTTTTTTACTCTCCTCTTTCGCAAGCCTTTTTACAAGAGAGTTTGTGTAAGTCAAAGATGCAAAAGCAATTATAATTGCCCCAATTAGCAAAAAAACCTTCCACCATTGTTTCTTTCTGTAAATATTCATCTTTTATTCTTCATCCTCATCCTCATCCTCATCCTCATCCCAATGAATTATAGTTTGTGTTTTGGATGAGGAATTGTTCAAAGGATCACTCTCATCCTTAGTTGATTTATCTTTCTTTGATTTAAAAATGCCTCCAAATTCATCGATAAACACCTTTTTTATTTGTTGACCCTCTTGTTTCCAGGATTTTGAAATCAAATTTATTTTTTCTTTTGTGTCATAACTGAATTTAGGATCTTCTATATTTCCCTTCATTCTCAAGGGAAGAGTTGCAGTTTTATCATTGTTCTCAACTACTCCAAATTCTGCATCTATTTTATTCTGTTTATTCGCTTTAAAAATTTCATTGTGTTTGATTTTTAAAAGGTAATCAATGTCTTGATTGAAAGAATGTTTTCCAGAAACATCTAAATTAATATCGCTTGAACGTATCGCCATTTCGGGAATCGTAATTACTCCATTATTAATGTTTATATTGTTTTTTAACGTTTCAAACTTTAAATGACTCAAATTAAATTTTAGTTTCAGTTCTTCCTTTAAAAATTCTTGTAATTCTACAAGGGGTTCAAAAGAAATAAGCTCTCCATTGTGAATTAACAATTGAGATTCGGTTTGAATTTTTTCCTCAAAAACATTCAATTGTTTATCAGATTCTGCCCGCAGAATCGATTTGATTGATATCCTTCCTTTTACGTGTTTTTGGAGCAAAACATCTTGACCAAAATTCTCAAATTGGGCAAATGCTTTTTCCGCATCTATATTTTGAAAATCTGAAGAACAGTTAAAGAGTATTTTATCGGGTTTTTCAGCGTTAACAACACCTACTATGTGAGCCGTACCGTCGCATGTATTCATAGATACATTTTTAAAAGATAATTCCTGATGATTTAAACTCATTTGACCCACAACTTGATTTGCTATGAATTTTCTAAACCTAAATTCACCCAATTCAAGATTAGTTTTTAATCTAATAGACTTAGGTAAATTAAATTGATATTCGGAACTTTCATGACTAGTAGTATCTGAAACGAATTCATCTAAAATCATTTTATCCATTTTTAAATCTGCATCAAACGATAGGGGTTCATCTTCAAAAATTGTTTTCAAATAACTTTTTATTCTACCATTCATTGAAAAAGAACTCGACAATATTTTTCCCGTAAAGGAATCCAGTAATAAATCTGAATTACTAAAGTCAAGTTTTCCATTTTTTATCTCAATTGGATAATCAAAATCGACAGGTTGAACCTTCACGTTAGATAGGTTTATACTACCACTGGATTTGAACAATTTCAAATCCTTTTTTTTCTGGTTTTGAAAAATTTCAACTAACCTTCCTGATAAATTCATATCAAAATAAGCACTCCCTGTAAGAACTTTAAACTCATCTTTCAAAATCAAATCATGGAGATGATGCAAATCTAAACTTGACTGAACTTTTGCTGATATTATAGGTCTTTTCAACTCTTTTATATTTGCATTTCCAGAAACATCTATACCGCTATAATTCAACGAATAGTTATCAATTTTGAAAGTTGCTCCTGAAATATTTTTCGCATTCGGCTGGTAATAAACACCTTTTAGAAATATTTTTGAAAACTTTTCTTTTTCCACCTGAAATAGTCCGTTCGAAAAATTAAACGCTACATTTATAGGTGGATATTTTGATTTTGATTTTTCTCCTTTCATTGTAAATTCTGCTGAAAGGTTTCCATTTAAAGAACTTAATGTCGAATTTTTAAATTCATTTGGCAAAGTAGCTAAAAGATCGGCTGTATTTTGATTTAATAATTCAAACTTAAAATCCCATTTTTGATTAGTATTTAAAAATCCAACCCAGCCCTCTAAGTTGGCCTCTCCTGAACCAAACTGTCCGTAGTATTTAAAATTCAGTGATTCTTTTTTTACCAGGAGTTGTAGTTCACCATCCAGGTTAATCGGTTTTTTTGTGACATAATTTCCAACGCTAATAAATGGAGCATTACCAACTAGTTCAACTTTTGTTTTAACAGAATCTATAATAGAACTTGGAAATACTACACAATCATCAAAATCGACTTTATAACTATCTCCTTCCTTCCAATTTTGATAAGAAACACTAACGTTATTAAGTTGTACTCGTTCAACACTAAACGTTTTTTTTGAAGCACTTGTATTGGGGCTGTCCTTAATTATATTGAAATTTCCGTCTCCTTTATTATTGTAAATAATATTTACTTCCCCCTCTTCCAATATGATTTTCCCAACTTCAAACTCACCTTGAATCAACGGGATAATATCAAAAACCAAGTGTAATTTATTCAATTTTACAAAAGGGACATCTCCCAATTTATAACTGTACGTCTCAAGATTTATTAAGTCAACAGATACATTCGGAAAACTTGAAAATAAACTGTATTCAATCTTTCCAACTTTAACTTCTCGATTGAGTTGTTTTCCTAATTCATGCTTAACATAGTCAATAATCTCTTTTTCATATTGTGTCCCAATAAACGCAACAGATCCCACAAAAAGAACGATCAAACCAGTAATGAGTAAGAAAATTCGTTTAAACCACTTCATAGACAATAGCCAAAATATGTTATATCAAAAGATTTTACATCGCTTTTGATAATTTGTTTTTCAATATCTGATGTTTATTGTTCATTTTTTTTAAAAAAATCATCTTTTGGAAGAATAAACGAGAAAAAAATAGATATATTGTAACGTATTAATAATCAGATATTTAAAAAAACGGCATAGATATTGTTTCATTCCGCTTGTAATCATTATTTTTTTGTGTTGATACTCAACAAAATTTATGAATCAACGTAAGGAAATACTAACAGAAAGGTCAAGATGTTAAAACAATCATTACAACAAAAATTGTTGCAAAAGCTCTCACCTCAACAAATACAGTTGATGAAGCTTTTGCAAGTACCAACAATCGCCCTCGAACAAAGAATTAAAGAGGAATTAGAGAGTAACCCTGCTCTGGAGGAAGGTTTAGATGTCGAGAAAGATATTGACCATGAAGATCATCAGGACGATGGCTATAATGATGAAAATAAAAGAGAAGATTTTGATTTATCAGAATACATTTCAGACGACGAAGTACCTTCTTATAAAACATCTATTAGAAATGTAGGAGCTGATGAAGATGAAAAATCCATGCCTCTATCAATGGGAAAATCTTTTCATGAGGCTCTTAATGCACAATTGGGATTATTAAAACTATCAGAACAAGAAAAAGTTGTTGCTGAACACCTCATAGGAAATTTAGACGATGCAGGATATTTAAGGAGAGATGTTTTATCAATAATGGACGATCTGGCGTTTTATCAAAACATTACAACTACTGAGAAAGAACTTGGAAAATTGCTCTTATCCATACAAAATATGGAACCAGCTGGTATAGGAGCAAGAGATTTAAAGGAATGTTTATTGATTCAAATTAAAAGAAAAAACAGATCCGATTTAAACGTTTATTTAGCAGAAAAAATCATTGATGAAACATTTGATGAGTTTACAAAAAAACATTACAAGAAAATTATTAAAAAGTTTGAAATTACAGAAGAGGAACTAAGGCTCGCTTTAGATGAAATTTTAAAATTGAACCCAAAGCCTGGCGGTTCAATGAATGAAACTCAAAGAATTTCTCAGGCCGTTGTTCCCGATTTTCATTTAACTATTGAGGACGGTAAATTAAATTTAACTCTAAACAGTCGAAATGCTCCTGACTTGAAAGTAAGTAGAGAATATAAAAATTTATTAAAAGGATATCAAGCTCAAAAAAAAGAAGCAACAAAAGCACAAAAAGACGCGGTATTGTTTGTAAAGCAAAAATTAGATTCTGCAAAATGGTTTATTGATGCAATCAAACAAAGACAAAATACTTTGTTAAAAACTATGCAAACAATTACTGATTTACAATATGAATATTTTATATCGGGTGATGAAACTAAAATTAAACCTATGATTTTAAAGGATATAGCCGACAAAATCGATATGGATATTTCAACAGTTTCCAGAGTTGCAAACAGTAAATACGTACAAACTCCTTACGGTACTTTCTTATTAAAAACCTTTTTTTCAGAAAGTATGCAAAATTCTGAAGGTGAAGAAGTTAGCACAAGAGAAATAAAGAGGATTTTACAAGATACAATAGGTGTAGAGGATAAGCGAAAACCTCTAACGGATGAAAAATTAGCGGAGGTCTTAAAACAAAAAGGGTATCCAATTGCAAGAAGGACCGTTGCAAAATACAGAGAGCAACTGAGTATTCCTGTTGGACGACTACGAAAAGAAATTTGAATGCAGGATAAAGACTAGTGTCAAATACTTTGGTCTTTTTATTATTTTTATAAAGTCAATAAATATAGTGAGTATTTAGCTCGTTTCACATCCTACGTTTTTCATCCGTTGTTCATGCCTACAAACGGAATGATTTTAGTTTTCTATCTAGGTAAAATACCGGGGTTTAACCTCTATTCAACGGATTCGGATAAAACAGTTGCGCTTTTTACAATTTCAATTTTGTTCCTGGCTACCTGTATTGCCCCTCTTTTAATTGCATTAGCTCTTAAAAAATTGAAAATTATTTCCTCCTTAAAAATGCCCAATAGAGAGGAAAGATCCATACCGTTTTTACTAACTTGCTTTTGTTATTTTGGTGCTTATTACTATTTGAGATATGAACAGGAATTACCTCTGAACGGACTTATTTTCTATTTTATTTTCTTTGGGATGTTTGCAACATTATTAGGATTCGTTGTTACTTTATTTTGGAAAATAAGCATTCATATGATTGGTATTGGAGGTATAACTGGTATTTTAAGTTTTCTTTCCAAATTTAACCAGGACGTTTTACTATACCCTTTGTCCGTTTCTTTTTTAATAGCTGGATTAATAGGCTTCAGTAGGTTAAGGCTAAAAGCTCATAATGCCAAACAGTTAATCGCAGGATTTTGTTTAGGATTTTGTTGTGAACTGTTCGGGATTTTTTACCTTTTTAATTAGCCAATAAAGTAAATCCAAATGACAACTGATTAATTCCTGTTTGTTTTTCAGAGGACATTAAATCATTAAACCCGTAATAAGCATAAAAATTAACCATTCCACATCCAAATCTAAGTGTTGTACCATATTTCAAGCGATCCAGCTCACTTAAACTTTTTCTTTTGTAAGTAAAACCATTTCCTTCATCTAAATTGTAGGAGGATCTAGTCATATAACCTAATTTCCCACCAAGATAAAATCTTAAAGGGTGTTTTGTTTGTGTTCTAAATCTTATTTCCAAAGGAAATTCTATATACTGTGTACTTAACCTGTTTAAGGAATATGGAACGTTTAGAACACGAATTCCCATTTCTCTTAATGCCCCTTCTGAGGCGGGTACAGACTTTAAATTAAGGTTATTATTAACTTTACTAAAATCATATCCTAATCCATAAAAAAAAGAAAACCTCGAAGAATTGAAGGGAATGTCTTTGCCCCATGAAGCTGTAAAACTAAAAGTAGGTTCCGAATTTACGTTAAAGGGAGCATTCACCCACTTAGGACTGTAAAAATCAAAAATTAAACGATCTGATTTTACATAGTCACCTGCTCTCACATCAAAAGACTGAACACCAATCAGACACATAGCCAGTATTTTAACCCGTTTTACTACCATAAATTGAATTTCGAAAGTTACGGATTATTTTAGTTCCTGTCCATTAATTGAAAAGGCCTGAGAATTCAGGCCTTTGTTTTGTTTTCAGTTTAAATTACTTACCAGCATCGGGAACAGAGATGCTCCCACCTGTAAGGTTCTCCAGATCTCTGTCGAAGAGATATAAACCACCTTTTTCAGCTCCAGTAAGCTTGATTCGATCCAAAATTCCTCTGGCCGTTGCCTCTTCCTCAATTTGTTCGCTTACATACCACTGCATAAAATTATGCGTGGTATAATCCTTTTCTTCTAAACATATGTGCACCACACTGTTAACTGCGGCTGTAACTTTTAATTCATGTTGCAATAACATTTCAAATACTTTTTCCAACCCCTCAAATTCAACAGGAGGTTCATCAATAGAAGGTATTTTTGCGGTACCTCCTCTTTCATTAACATATCTAATGAGTTTCAACATGTGCTGCCTTTCTTCATCAGTTTGACGGTATAAAAACTCGGCTGTACCATTGTAACCTTGACTTTCCGCCCAAGATGCCATTGCCAGATAAAACTGTGAAGAATTTCCTTCAAGAGAAATTTGTTTATTTAGTGCTTCTTCTACTCTTTTCGAAACCATTTTAGTATTTTTTTTTAAAGTTAAGCAATCTGTTAAGCCATAACAATATCATTTACTTATTTAGACATAGTCTATATCTAAATTCCATTTCCACCTATTACAATTACAATTTCTCCCTTGGGTAATACTTTTTTAAAATATTCGAGCTGAGTACTCACATCTCCACGATGAAAGGACTCATGAATTTTTGTTAACTCTCTAACTATGCATATCTTTCTATCTTGCCCAAGAATATCGGAGATTTGTTCCAAAGTTTTAATCAAGCGATGAGGTGATTCATATAAAACAATTGTGCAGGGCAGATTTGCTAAAAATTTCAATCGGGATTGACGTCCCTTCTTGTGAGGTAAAAATCCTTCAAAATAGAACTTATCGCAAGGCAAACCGCTACCTACCAAAGCAGGAATAAAGGCAGTTGGACCAGGCAAGGTTTCAATGTGAACACCAGCTTTAACGCACTCTCTAACCAAAAGGAAACCTGGGTCAGATATCCCCGGAGTTCCAGCATCAGAAACCAAACCAACAATTTCTTTAGATTTAATTTTGTCAACAATTGATTCCATTAATCTATGTTCATTGTGAGCGTGATAAGGCAACATTTTTTTTTCAATCTTAAGATGTTTTAATAATTTGCCTGTATGCCGTGTATCTTCTGCCAATAGAACATCAACGGATTGAATTGCATCAATAGCCCTCAGTGTTATATCTTTTAAATTACCTATAGGTGTTGGTATAAGAATTAACTTACTCATACTGTTTATTTAATTCATTCATCTAAGTATTCTTTGGTAGCAATAATGTTTAATTTATTTTCGCTAAAATGCGAATATTTTTCCTAATGTTGATGACCGTTTCAAAAATTACCTTTTCTCAGGAGGTGAGTGGAACCATTATGCATAAGAATAAATTTGTGGCGTTCTCCACAGTATATGTAAAAGGTACAAGCAATGGAACATTTGCAAACAGTAAAGGAGAGTTCAAATTGGTTGTAAATTCATTGCAAGATACTTTAGTGATTTTGAGCAATGGTTTCAAAGAAAAATCAATTTCTGCAAAACTACTTCTCTCAAATCCCATAGTTTATCTTGAACACTCAAACCAACAGCTGGATATAATAACAGTCTCAAATAAAAAAACATTAGCAAAAAACATAATCAAAAATGTAATTAAAAATCGAAATCAAAACGATTATCACAATGAATCTTTTTCAGCTAATTTGTATACAAAATCCACATTAGATCGAAAAAAAACATCAGGAAGAAGTTCGATAGACACAATACAATTGTTCTTTTCTGAAAAATACTCAAAAATCGAATACTCAAAAGGAAAATGGAAAGAAACAAAATTAGGGTTGAAAGATTTTTCAATTCAAGAAAAACCAAAAAGTCTTTACACAAAAAAATGGGGCAGTTTTAAAACTCAAAGATTAATGGATATAAAATCTAAATCTAATCTATTTTACAATGATATTTCGGACGGTAACTTTAATTTCTATAGAACTACTATACTTGTTCCGAAGCTCGGACAAAACCCTTTTATTTCGCCATTGGGAACACTTGCTTTAACAAGCTACAACTATTCATACATAGAATCATATCGGGAAAACAACCATCTCATTCATAAAATTAAAGTTACGCCAAAACGACCTGAAGAATCTGTTTTTAAAGGAGTTATTCAAGTAGAGGACAGCAGCTGGGCCATCGTTTCAACTGAACTTGAAATGAATGGAAAAAGACTTCACAAATTCAAGTCGTTCAAAATATATCAAAGATTTTCTCGATCCAATAATCGGAGAGTATTGGACCGACAAGAATTCTTTTATTACTATAATTCCAACACGCAATTAACCCCACATCACGGTACGGTTTATTCAAAATTCTCAAATTATGCTTTTTCCGATGCAAAAATAAAACTCAGCAACCTCACTCAATTAGTAGTTGATTCAGCCTATATTCGTTCGGAAACATTTTGGGAGAAAAAGCGGTCAATTCAACTCAGCGATGAAGAAAAAAAATTCATAGAGACTTCACTTGCAATATCCAGGCTAAAAACGTCTGAAAAATATATAAAAAGACAGGACTCTTTAAAAAACAGAACAAATTTTTGGGAAGTCACTTTTACAGGTATTGATCATTACAACACATTAAATGGTTTAAAATGGAAAATTAATCCGCTCATTGAACAGGCAAGAATATTTGGGATTGGTGGTTACCGACATGCATTAGGAGGGCAACTGTTAAAAACATTCAAAAATAAAAACGATTTTTTTATCAAGACAACAATCAATTATGGCTTCAACAATAAAGACTTGCTAAGCGACGTAAATATAAAATATACCTATGCCCCAAAAAAATTCGCTCAACTTAAGTTGAGTGGTGGAAGAAAATATCAAATGTTGACCTACATGCAAAATTTATCTTCCTTATTCAGTAGAGGAAATTTTATAAAAAATGATTTTCTAAAAGTGGGGCATTTTTGCGAGATATTAAATGGTCTCTTTCTGGACATTGACCTAAACTTCTTTAAAAGATCTTCGATATCAAACCTATCTCTATCAAATTGGAGTAAGGAATTATTTTCAAACAACAATGAACCATTAGAATTTGAAAATTATCAGGAATTTAATTTGAAAGCTCAGATCAACTTTACCCCAAACCAAAAATTTGGAATGGACGGAAGGAAAAAAATCATTTATGGCAGTAAATGGCCAACCTTTCTCTTTGGCTGGGAACACGGAATACCCAATTTATTTAATTCGAAAATTAATTATCAAAAAATCACATGTGGTTTTGACTACAGTTATAAACTAAGTTTGTTAGGAACCTCTAAAATTAAAGCTGGATATGGTCAATATTTATCAATCAGAGAAGTTGAATTACCAAACTATTCATTTTTTAGAGGAACCGATAATTACTTTTTCTCCCACCCTTTGTATACATTTCAGTTGCTTGGAGAAACATATAGGTCTCTTGAAAATTACGCTTCATTAAACTTCATCCATCATTTTCATGGAGCAATAATAAAAAAATTACCCGGTCTTAAAAAAACTAAGCTTGAATCCGTAGCTGGAGGAGGTATACTTTATATTAACGATAACAATCTCAAACATTCTGAAGTTTACTACGGTGTAGAAACTCCGTTTAAAATGGGAGATACTCAGTTAAAATTTGGGTGTTACTACACAATTGCATATTCCAATTATTCGAACTTACTTAATATGTTTAAATTTGGACTGAACGTTTTTAACCCATTTACTAATAAATGGGCATTTTAACCTTTGTTTTGTTTTATGATTGATAGTGATTTTGAAAAGAAATGGAAAGAACTTAAAAGCAAGATAGAAATCAATTTTGGAGGAGACCTCGATATTCAAGGCATACTGTTTCTAATTGGTGTTCAAGAACTGGGAAAAGGAGCTCAGGAATTTACAAAGGATCAAAAATTGGACATCATGCACATTGCAATCTGCAGAATTTTAGAACCTTTTGGTTTTTACAAGCTTTCACATTCAGATCAAGACGGATGGCCATACTATGAAACAATAAAACCATTACCAAATCTAAAATCAGGTGAACAATTGAAGTTAATGAAACAAGGAATCTTGGAATATTTCGGAGAAATCTACTAGCTTAGTTCGATATTTTACAAACTACTGTTGTTGTTTCTCCTTCAACAAGGGATAATGTAGTAGAACCTGTTTTACCTCCAAATATTGTATCTCCAAAAGAAGCTTTAACGCTTACCTTTAAAACAGCTGGTAATTTGAAACATATTCTTTCCGTTACTCCTCCAGCATTGGTTGTATAAAGCATTCTCTCCGTAGTTTCGTACTCATTACAAAGAAAAAAACCAGCATCTGCATTATTTGGATCATCGACATAAATTTCAACCTCAGCATTTGGCACAGGAGTGTTACTTGCTAAATCAATTACCGACACAATGCCTTCAGTTGGTGATGGAGTGCAGCCAACAATAAAACCTGTGGTTATTACAAAAAAGATATATTTAACAGCCTTCATAGTTACTTGCATATAAGGTAATGGGGTTACTAAGACTCATTACAGTTGAACAAATATAATAAAATTTTGTTTCGTTAAAAATTCACATTCCACCCTTAAATGGCTAATTTTGCAGCATGAATATTTCAGTAATTAAAAAAACCATTTTAGTGGTCAACGCATCTTTACTATTTTTCGGGTGCGGCTCTACCAAAGACTCTAACTCAGATAATGTCAATTCAGAAAATGAGTTGAACGCAAACAATAACACATACATAATCTCCACAAAATTTGGAGACATGACGATTAAACTTTTTGATGAAACGCCGCTACACAGAGATAATTTTAAAAAATTAGTTGCCGACTCGTTTTACGACGGAACATTATTTCACAGAATTATTGACGGCTTTATGATTCAAGGAGGGGACCCAACCTCAAAAAATGCAAAACCCGGACAGCAACTTGGAATGGGAAATATCAAATACACAATTCCTGCTGAATTTAACCCTAATCTCATTCACAAAAAAGGGGCACTAGCAGCTGCAAGACAATCCGATGCTGTGAATCCTCAAAAAGAATCTTCAGGTTGTCAGTTTTATATTGTTGACGGAACCAAAGTTACTGAGAAAGCATTACAGTCCCTATCTATGCGTAAAGACGCCATGAAGAAAAGAGCTTTAGGGTCAAAAGTCCTAAACGATCCAGATAATTACCAACTTAAAAACAACTTCTTCAGGGTTCGTCAATTGGGGTTAAAAGACAGCATAAATTATTACGGTACGATTATACAAACTAAGATCGACTCTCTATTTTCTGGAAATGAATTTAAATATTCTCCTGATCAAATTGCACTTTACGATTCCATTGGCGGAACACCTTCTTTAGATATGGATTACACCGTTTTTGGAGAAGTAATTGAAGGGTTAAATATTATTGACTCTATCTCTACGCTTCAAAAAGACAACATGAACCGTCCTTATGATGACGTTAAAATGACGATAAGAAAACTTTAATTCAAATAACTCAGCAGAGTAATGGAAAATAAGATCAAAGAAATAAACCGACTAATCGAGGAGTTTAAAATTGAGAACAAAGAAGCATTGGAAAAATTTAGAATCCAATTCCTCGGCTCAAAAAATATCCTTAAAGATTTGTTTTCTGAAATTAAAAACGTTGCTGCGGAAAAAAGAAAAGAAGTAGGTCAATCTATTAACGCACTAAAAAGTAAAGCTCAGAATAAATTTGATGATTTCATGAGCGATATAGATGAAAAAGATAATGAAATTGATAGCATAGATTTATCACTACCAGGGGATAATGTCCTTTTAGGAAGCCGACACCCCTTAAGTATAGTAAATGAGGAATTTATTGAAGTGTTCGAAAAAATTGGCTTTACAGTTTCTGAAGGTCCGGAAGTAGAAGACGATTGGCATAATTTCACTGGCCTAAATCTTCCAGAAGAACACCCAGCAAGAGATATGCAGGATACTTTTTTCATTGAAAAAAATCCAGATTGGTTGCTAAGAACCCACACTTCTTCTGTTCAAATGAGAGTAATGGAAGCTCAAGAGTTACCCATTCGAACAATTACACCGGGAAGGGTTTATAGAAATGAAGCGATTAGTGCCAGGGCGCATTGTTTTTTCCACCAAGTAGAAGGTTTATATATCGATAAAAATGTCTCCTTTGCAGACCTGAAGCAAACGCTGCTTTATTTTGCTCAGCAATATTTCGGAAAAAACACCAAAATAAGATTAAGACCTTCTTATTTTCCTTTCACAGAGCCCTCTGCGGAAATGGATGTATCCTGTACCTTATGCAATCAAAAAGGTTGTAAGGTTTGTAAAAACACAGGTTGGCTTGAAATTGGAGGTTGTGGTATGGTAGATCCTAACGTACTTAAAAACGCAAATATAGACCCCGAGGAGTACTCTGGATTTGCCTTTGGATTTGGTATTGATCGAATTGCGATGCTAAAATATGAAATCAATGACCTTCGTTTATTTTCTGAAAACGATGTTCGATTCATTGATCAATTCAAGGCAAGCTGGTAATTATATCAAAACAACATTTCTTAAAATTAAATTTATTTTAAACAATTATTTTTTTTATTACCAATAAAAACATAATTTTACACACTAATTTTTTAACTAATTTTTTTTTATTATGAATCTTAAATCGATAACAAAAACATTAATGGTGGCAGCGACAATGTTAGCATTAAATGTTTCAGCGCAGAATGGACAAACCTCAAACTTTAAATTTTCTAGTGGAGACAGAAACCTTGAACTACAATTGGTTCCTCTATCCCTAAACAATTCTCCTATAACATTAAATGGTATTAAATTTCGTTATTTCACTTCAGAAAACGCAGCTCTTAGACTTAACGTGAATCTTAATTCAAATTCGAATACCAATATAACTCAAATGGGTGTTGACTCGACAGATACTCCTGAACTTAAAGAAAAAACATCTTCATTTGGATTTAAATTAGCTCCAGGTTATGAAATGCATTTCTCTGGAACAAACAAACTTTCTCCTTATGTTGGAGGCGAATTAGTTATAGATTATCAAACAAATTCTTTTAGAGAAGAAACTGAAACAATAGACAATAAAGTTGTTTACACAAAAACCTCAAACAGTTCTTCAGGTGATAATACACCCGGTTATTTTGGTTTGTCGTTAAATGGAATCGCTGGTTTTGATTTCTATTTTACAAAATCTTTATATCTAGGTACTGAATTAAATTACGGTCTCACACTTAAATCAAATCTTTCTACAAAAATAAAAAGTGATCAAGAAGGTTTTACAGCTTCTGACCCACAAAAAAACGGAAGTTCTATGTCCTTTGCGCCTATGGCTGTTGGACAATTTAAACTCGGATTTTTATTCTAAAAAATTTAATCTTAATCTTGAAAAAAGGGAATTGATTGCAATTCCCTTTTTTTAATCCAGAGAAATTCGTTCTTCTCGATTAGCCAATTCCCACGCCGTATAAAATATCAGTTGAGTAATTTTAGAAACTTTTTTGAAATCTATTTTTTCAATCGTATCTGTATGCTTGTGATAATCTTCATGAACTCCATTAAAATAAAAAATAACTGGAATCGAATGTTTTGCAAAATTATAATGATCTGATCTTTGATAAAAACGATTCGGATCATCAATGGAATTAAATTTATAGTCCAATTGTAATTTTGTGTGAATATCGTTTTGTTCTTCATTTATTTGATGCAATTCAGAACTTAAAAAATGACTTCCAATTATATAAACATAATTTGGATTAGGATTTCCTTTATTATCATGATGATCTTCATCAACTCTTCCAATCATATCAATGTTTAGATTTGCCACTGTGTTTTTAAGAGGAAAAATTGGATTTTCAGAATAGTATCTACTTCCCAAAAGGCCTTTCTCTTCTGCAGAAACAGGCATGAATAAAATACTTCTTCTTGGTCCGTTCCCTTCCTCTTTAGCTTTAGCAAATGCTTGTGCCATCATTAATAGAGCAGTTGTTCCTGATGCATTATCATCTGCCCCATTGAAAATTTTACCGTTGTATTTTCCGAGGTGGTCGTAATGTGCTGTAACAATTATGATTTCCTCTTTTTTATCACTTCCTTCAACATACCCTAAAATATTTTCTGAAGAAATATCAGTTTTTATAATATTGGATTGTATTCCAATTTTTAAACTCAATTGACTGCTGAGAGGAACTCCTTTTTTATCTATTTTATTTTTTATTTTCTTGAGACCTTTTAGTAATCCACCCTCCCTCAATAAACTATCCGCTTTGGACTCCGAAATAAATAATAATGGAATCTTTGTTTTAAATTTATCCGTCCCCAACATCATTTTTGACGAATTAAAAGAGTGAGAATAAATTCTTTTGTATACGTCAATTTTAGGATTAATCATTACAACTGCTCGTGCCCCCTTTGAAACTATCCTAGTTATTTTCTTATCCCTATCAATCCAATCTGAAATCGACTCTTTTTTAAATGAAGTATGTTTTGATTTCTTAAATTTAGGAATACCTTCCAACATGAAAACAACCTTATTTTTGATTTCTATATTTTCCAGTTCATTATATTCATCGGACTCTATTCCGTATCCAACAAAAACAGATTGAGCACCCTGAAAATCAGAATCCATAAAATCAGAATTATGTAAAAAATCTTCAAAATAGCGAAGCGTATCACCATTTATCATTAGAGATATATTTTGAGGAGTTGAAACTCTTAAATTAAATCGTTGAAAATATTCTCCCTTAATTGGAGGAAGTCCATAGCTGGAGAAACTTTGCATCAAATAAGCTCCAGCTAGTTTTTGACCTTTTTCACCCGCTTCTCGACCTTCTAAATCGTCACTTGCTAAATACTCGATATGTTTCCTAGCAGTATTAGAGTTAATATAATTAACGTATTTATCGGCTTGACTTAGTACACTTAGTGATAAAAAGACAAAAACAAAAGTGGTATAAAATCGTATCAATTTAATTTGAAAAATTATCTTTCGAATTGAATTATACGAATTTATTATGAGTATTGTTTGCATAAAATTTTAGTAACTTAATTAATAATGAAAAAGGGAACCTTAAACCTAATAATAATTACTGGTATTTTTTCGATTTTATTGTTGTTTATTGTACAATTTTTTTGGGCAAAAAACTTAATCAAAATCGAAAATCAACACTTCAACTATAAAGTAAAAACAGGACTGCTCAATGCCGGATATAAACTAAAATTGATTCATCACTCAAAGATTGACAAAATTCATCTGGTGAAACAACTGAATAACAATTCATATGTTGTAGAAGTCCAGGACATTGTTAATCCAACAACAATAGATTCCCTTCTTCAAATTGAATTTTTAGCTCAAGAATTATATTACCCCTACAAAATAGCAATATACGACTGTTTTACCGACAGTGTAATATATTCTCATTCAGGGTCCTCAAATGAAAACTACGTCTCTGCCGAAGACTACGGGGTAAACTGGGACATTAACAGTTATAATTTTGGTGTTATTTTCCCAGAATTAAATCCATTAAAAAAACATCTAAATATTGGTGTAGCGTCAGGTATAGTAATTTTTGGAATTATTGGCTTCTTTATCTACGTGATTATTACAATTATGCGTCAAAAAAAAATAGACGAAATGAAAACAGACTTTATAAATAATATGACACATGAATTGAAAACCCCTATATCTACTATTTCACTTTCAAGCAACGTAATAAATAATAAAGACATAATTGATCAACCTGAAAGATTACAACACTATGCCAAAATAATTAATCAAGAAAATGAACGATTAAAAACTCAAGTAGAAAGAGTTCTTCAGCTTGCCTTATTTGAGGAAAAAAACTTTGGATTAAATTTCCAAACCGTTTCTATCTCAGATCTCTTAAAAAAAGTTTTAATCCCCTATGAATTACTACTGGAAGATAAAAAAGGAAGCTACACAATAGAAGGAGATACTTTGTTTGCAGAAGTAGATGAGCATCATTTTTGCAATGCAATATCAAACCTCATAGATAACGCTATAAAATACTGTCAAGAGGGTGGACCAAATATTAAAATAAGAATCAAAAATTTAGAGAAAACATTTTCAATTGAAGTTGTCGATAATGGAATTGGAATGGAAAAAGAAGAAATAAAAAATATATTTAAAAAATTCTACCGTGCTCCAACAGGTAATATTCACAATGTAAAAGGGTTTGGAATTGGTTTAAGTTATGTTGATCAAATTGTAAAAATGCATTCTGGAAGCATAAGAGTAAGCAGTAAAAAAAATAAGGGCACAACTTTTGAACTGATTGTACCCAAAAAACAAAACTAAAAAATGATTAAAGCAAACATTCTATTGGTTGAGGACGATGAAAACTTAGGTTTCGTTACACAAGACAACCTTCAATTAAGTGGATATAAAGTTACATGGGCAAAAGATGGAGTTACTGGATTTGAAGCATTCTGTAAGGACAAATTCGACCTGTGTATTTTAGATGTTATGTTGCCTAAAAAAGATGGATTCCAGTTGGGACAGGAAATTAAAACACTGAAGGAAAATATCCCAATGATTTTTCTTACCGCAAAATCACTGGACCCCGATAAAGTTCAAGGTTTTAAAATAGGTGCTGACGATTATATAACAAAACCTTTTAATATGGAAATACTAAGCTTGAGAATTCAAGCATTACTTAAACGACATTTTTCTATCCAAGCCAATACTGTTGAAAAAAAAGATGTTTTTAAAATAGGAAAATACAATTTTGACTATAAAAACCAAGAATTATCTTGTGAAGACTTCAACAAGCATCTAACTAAAAAAGAAGCTGAAATTTTACGACTATTGTGTTTAAACAAAAACAAATTACTAACTCGTGACCTTGCACTGAAAGTAATTTGGGGTGAAAACGACTATTTTAAGGGACGAAGTATGGATGTATTCATCACTAAATTGAGAAAATACTTAAGTTTAGATGAAGAAATTGAAATAATTAATGTTCACGGAACAGGTTTCAAATTAAAAGTATCGGAATAAATTAATGCGCCTCTAACCAGTTTGAACCAAAAGCACCTTCGACCTCTAACGGAACAGATGTTCTTACGGCATTCCTCATTTGTTCTAAAGCAATTTTTTCAATTTTATCCTTCTCGGAAGGAGCTACGTCAAAAACCAATTCGTCATGAACCTGAAGAATCATTTTAGATTCTAAATTATTCTCAACTATTTCTTTATGTATATTAATCATTGCAACCTTTATTATATCTGCAGCGGACCCTTGAATTGGTGCATTAATTGCATTACGCTCAGCATAACCTCTTACAACAGCGTTCTTAGAATTAATGTCTTTTAAAAAGCGTTTTCGTTTAAAAATAGTTTCAACATACCCCTTCTCTTTAGCAAGACTCACCGAGTCTTCCATAAATTTCTTTATTCCAGGATAGTTCAAAAAATATCCCTCAATCAATTCTTTAGCCTCTTTTCTCTTAATATTTAACCTCTGACTTAAACCAAAAGCAGAAATACCATAAATGATTCCAAAATTGACCATTTTGGCTTTATTTCTCATTACTCGATCCACTTCATTCATAGGCACATTAAACACCTTTGACGCAGTTGCAGTGTGTATATCATTACCATTTTTAAATGCTTCAACCATATTTTCGTCTCCACTCATTTCAGCCATCAATCTCAATTCCACCTGAGAATAATCTGCAGCATAAAGTTCATTCCCATAACTGGGTATAAAGGCCTCTCTTACCTTTCTTCCCTTTTCCGTTTTAATGGGAATATTTTGAAGATTAGGATTAACTGACGACAAACGACCTGTAGCAGCAACAGCTTGGCTATAGGTAGTATGAATTTTATGTGTTGATTGATTAATTAATTCAGGCAAGGCATCAACATAAGTAGACTTTAACTTTTTCAACTGACGAAATTCTAAAATGTTATCAATAATCGGATGCTTTCCAGCCAACTTTTGTAGAGTTTCCTCAGATGTTGAATATTGTCCTGATTTTGTTTTTTTTGCCTTTACATCAATTTTCATGTTTTCAAAAAGAACAACCCCTAATTGCTTTGGTGATGATAAATTAAAAACTTCTCCCGCTTGCTCAAAAACCATCTTTTCTAATTTTTGAATTTCAAAATCCAAATCAACCGATAACTCTTTTAACGTTTCTGTGTTTAGAGATACCCCGTTATTTTCCATTGCTGATAAAACGGGAACTAAAGGCATTTCAATGTCTTCAAACAACGTTCTTACCTCTTTTTGATCAAGCAGAGGATTCAATTTTAGCATCAATTGCCAAGTAACGTCGGCGTCCTCTGCAGCATATTTTAATAGTTCAGACTTATCGACCTCACGCATTGTTTTTTGATTTTTCCCTTTTTTTCCAATCAAAGACTCAATAGATATTGGCCTATAGTTCAAATAAGTTTCCGAAAGAAAATTCATACTATGACTCATATCAGGTTGAAGTAAGTAATGCGCCAACATTGTATCGAATAACTTTCCTTTTACTTCAACACCATATTTCAATAACACATTAATATCATACTTAATATTCTGTGCCACCTTCATTATTTTTTCATTTCGGAAAAAAGGCTTGAATAAATCCAATACTCGCTGTTCATCACCAGAATTGATATATACGTAAAAGCCCTTATGAGCCTCCCATGAAAACGACAATCCCACAATCTCTGCGGTTAATGCATTTAATCCCGTCGTTTCTGTATCAAAACACACCGAAGATTGTTGTTCCAACATATCTATGAGCTCGCTAATTTCTGAATCAGACTCAATTAATCGATAGTCGTATACTACATCTTCTATGGTTTTTATATTCCCATCAGGTAGGTTTTCATCCAATTCAATCGAATCCTCAACTGAAGAAAACAAATCCAATTGTCCATTTGAAGTAGTTGGAACAACTGCTGAAGATTTACCCGTGGAGGAAATATCAGCACCTAAAACTCTTTTAGCCAAAGTTCTAAATTCCATTTCAGAGAACAAATCAAGCAAAGCTTCTTTTTCCCAATCTTTGATGGTCATGGCTTCAAAATCAATATCAACTGGAACATCAACTATTATTGTAGCTAACTTCTTGGAAAGCAAACCTTGCTTCCCAAAATTGATTACATTTTCCTTCTGCTTACCTTTTAAATCATCTGTGTTCTTTAGCAAACCTTCTATTGAACCATAGGCGTTTACAAGCTTTTTGGATGTTTTCTCACCAATACCAGGAATACCAGGGATATTATCTGAAGAATCTCCCCATAGTCCCAAAATATCAATCACCTGAGTAGGTTCTTGAACTTCAAACTTTTCTTGAACTTCTGGAATTCCCCAAACTTCAGCTGGTTTACCTGCTCTACCGGGACGGTACATGAAAATGTTTTCTGAAACCAACTGAGCAAAATCCTTATCAGGCGTCATCATAAAAGTTTGAAAGTTTTCTCTCTCAGCCATTTTAGCTATTGTACCAATAAGATCATCTGCCTCAAATCCTACTTTTTCGATAATTGGAATATTGAACGCTTTAATCAAACGTTTAACAAAAGGTATTGATGTCTTTATATCCTCTGGGGTTTCATCTCTATTGGCTTTATATTCAGGATACATATCGTTTCTGAATGTTTTTCCCGGAGCGTCAAATACAACGGCAATATGAGATGGTTTTTGCTTTTGTAAAACCTCAAGTAATGTATTACAAAACCCCAACGTTACTGACGTGTTTAACCCTTTAGAATTATATCTTTGATTGTTTCCAAAACCAAAATAAGAACGAAATATGATGGCGAATGCATCGATTAAGAAAAGTTTATTTTTAGCCATAAAAATGGATTGAATATATTGATTTCTGAATATGCAAATTAATCAATACAGATAATAATTTTAGATTTTGTAATCAATAAAACACTAACAAATGAATTAAGTTATCTACATTTTTGAAAAAGAAGTCAGCTCATTAAATAAATCGACAGGTTTTTAACGAAAAGCGCTTACTTTTCTCTATAAATTGTTTGTAAAACAACCTCCGTTACGGCTTTCAAAGTTTTTGCAGAAATATTGTCCATATTATCATTGTGCGTATGCCAGGAATGAGCGAAACTTCCGGATTGTGGATTTCGATGGATGATATCTATACAAGGTATTCCAGCTTGATTTACATAATAATGGTCATCAATAATTTGAACATCCGGAATAACTTTAAAATATCTTCCATACCCCATATGTTTGGCCGTTTTCCACACTTTATCCAAAATAGAACGTGCGTATTCTTGAGAATATCCCTCATAAAGAAATAATGCGTTAGGATCACCTACCATATCTAAATTGATTCCATAAGCGGGAACTAAGGAGTCCAACCGAGTATCCTTCGACCAAATTTGAGATCCGTAGCAAAATGTTTCGTTGGACTTTCCATAATCTTCAATATCGAACAGTACTACGTCAACACCTATACTCGGATATTTTAAATTTAAAACCCTAGCTATCTCTAAAATTACTGCCACTCCACTTCCCGCATCATTTGCGCCATCAATTGGTTCATTTACTCTTTCAACATCTTGATCTGCCCAAGGGCGAGTATCCCAATGTGCAGATAAAAGAATCCGCTTTTTCTTGTCCAAACCAAAACGACCTATAATATTTCTGTAAGCCAACTTTTTACCATCGTGGGCCAATTGGACACCCTTCTGCTCAATTGTTTTAAAATTATAATCATTGAGTTTTTTGACCATCCAATCGGCACACTGTTTATGAGCTTCTGAATTTGGGACTCTTGGACCAAAATCCACTTGTTTCTGGACAAAAGAAAAAACAGAATCTTGATTAACCTGAGGAATTTTGACCAACTCAAAGGAAGGCTTGGTTTTTTTTTGTTTTGATTCCTCAGCTTCTGAACAAGAGGTAATGAAAAGAATGCAAATGAAACTCAGCTTAAAAAGTATGAACTTACTTATTTTGACCATTTTGTACCGTCTTTTGAATCTTTCAACTGAATACCGAGTTTTGTAAGTTCGTTTCGAATTAAATCCGATGTTTCCCAGTCTTTTCCTTTTTTTGCTTGATTTCTTAGATCAACAGCAAGTTGAATTAAATCATTCTCTATTGTTTTTGAATCGTCAGAAGATTTTGAACTTTCAATCAATTGAATTCCCATAATTTGAGTAACATAAACATCAAATAAACCTTTAAGTTTCTGGCGGTCTTCCTGGGTTATAGGTTTTTCATTCTGAACTGAGGAGTTTATTTGCTTTACTGCATCGAATAAATTAGCAACCAGAACAGGTGTATTAAAATCATCATTCATGGCGGATTCAAGCGACGCTTCAATAAGGTTTACATCAAGAAAAGATTGGTCACCGTCCTTTAAAATATCGATTGATTCTAATCCTTTTTTTAATCGCGCTAATCCTTTTTCGGCGGCAAATAAGGCATCGTTACTTAAATCCATTGTCGATCTATAATGGCACTGCATCATTGCAAAACGAACAACCATTGGCGAGTATGCCTTTTCTAAAAGTTCGGTTGTTCCCTCAAAAATTTGTTTCGGTAAAAAGAATTGTCCAGTACTCTTACTCATCTTTTCACCATTCAAAGTAAGCATATTGGAATGAAGCCAGTACTTAACCGATTGAGATTGTCCAGAATAGGCAGTATTTTGAGCCAATTCACATTCGTGGTGTGGAAATTTTAAATCCATTCCCCCTCCATGAATATCAAATTCGTCGCCCAAATATTTTGTACTCATCACAGAACATTCCAAATGCCAACCTGGAAAGCCTTTCCCCCAGGGAGAATTCCACTGCATAGTATGCTTAGGATCTGCTCTTTTCCATATTACAAAATCCAAAGGACATTTTTTCTCACCTTGTCCTTTTAAATCTCGAGTATTGTTTTTTAAATCCTCAATTTTTCGTCCCGAAACATCGCCATAATTATATTTTTCAGAGTATTTTTCAACATCAAAGTAAACAGAACCATTTGATTCATAAGCATAACCCGATCTAATGATGGCTTGAACATACTCAATTTGCTCTAACATGTGACCAGTAGCAGTCGGCTCAATACTAGGTTTTAAAGTATTCAACATCTCTACAACCTCGTGAAAACCATTCGTGTAGCGCTGTACAACCTCCATCGGTTCAACATTTTCCAGCTTGGCCTTTTTCGCTATTTTATCCTCTCCTTCATCACTATCGTTTTCCAAATGCCCTACATCTGTAATATTTCGAACGTATCGAACGCTATAGCCCAAATGTTGTAAATACCTGTAAATAACATCAAAAGAAACAATTGTTCGACAGTTACCTATGTGAACGTCACTATATACCGTAGGACCACAAACATACATCCCAACATGAGGAGGGTTTATCGGTTTGAAAACTTCTTTCTTCCTTGTTAGAGTATTGTAAACTTTAAGCTGGGACATTAGTAATGTTTTTTTACAAAAATAAGTAAATCTATATGTCTTTCTAAACTATTGTGTTAAAACAACTAATTAAATATAAAAAGTAACCAAATATGGTATTACACTGCAATCTTTAAATTAAATTTGTAGCATTAAAACAACAAATTAATTATGTACCCAGCTGAAATAGTATTACCCATGAAAAAAGAACTGGTCGATGCCGGTTTTGAAGATTTAACAACATCAGAGGCAGTTGATTCCGCAATTTCAAGCCAAGGTGGTGTATTAGTTGTCATAAACTCAGTTTGCGGTTGTGCAGCTGGAAACGCAAGACCTGCAGCACGAATTGCTGCAGAACACCCTAAAGCACCAAAATTGGTAACTGTATTTGCGGGGTTCGATAAAGAAGCTGTTGATCAAGTAAGAAAATATTTATTACCATACCCTCCTTCATCGCCCTCTATGGCTTTGTTTAAAGATGGTAAACTAATGCACATGATTGAACGTCACAACATTGAAGGATCACCTGCAACATTAATTGCAGACAGTTTAAAAGGTGCATTTGAGGAATATCTCTAAGAGAAGAAAAATAGTATCGAAAATAAAAAAGGAGCAAATTGCTCCTTTTTTATTTATATCTATTGTCATAATACATTAATGTCCATCGTGTTCATCGTCTTTTAAAGGAACCGTTTGAGGAACAAAGTCCTCTTCATAACCTGGCTTACTGTAATCGTATGGCCATCTGTGAACAACAGGTAAAGAACCTTCCCAGTTTCCATGAATTCTTTCAATAGGAGCTGTCCATTCCAAAGTATTGGATTTCCATGGGTTTTGATTGGATTTTCTTCCTCTAAATATTGAAGTAAAGAAGTTAAAAATAAATATAATCTGACCCAAAGCAGCCAAAATGGCAAAGAGTGTTATAATAACATTTATAAACTGAACGTCTGCGAACATTTCAAATTCTTCATTAGTATAGTATCTTCTTGGAACACCAGCTAAACCAACAAAGTGCATTGGTAAAAATACTCCATAAACACCAACAAACGTAATCCAGAAATGGAGATATCCAAGTTGAGGAATCATTAATCGACCATACATTCTTGGAAACCAATGATAAACACCTGCAAACATACCAAAAATAGCACCTGCACCCATTACAATATGGAAATGTGCTACAACAAAATACGTATCATGCACATTAATGTCAATCGCAGAGTCACCTAATATCAAACCTGTTAAACCACCAGATATAAAAAGGGAAACCATTCCCATACCGAATAACATTCCCGTGGTTAATCTTAAATTACCTTTCCACATAGTAGCTAAATAATTAAATACCTTAACAGCAGAAGGGATTGCAATCAATAGGGTTGTAAAAGTGAATACTGTCCCTAAAAACGGACTCATTCCCGTCATAAACATGTGGTGTCCCCAAACAATGAAGGAAAGGAATGCAATCGCTAAAATCGATAAAATCATTGCTCTATAACCGAATATTGGCTTTCTTGAGTTTGTAGATATAACCTCCGATGTTAAACCAAGTGCAGGAAGCAATATGATATATACCTCAGGGTGACCTAAAAACCAAAATAAGTGCTCATACAAAATTGGCGATCCTCCGGTTTGAGCTAAGGGCTCACCACCAATATAAATGGAATCCAAATAAAAAGATGTACCCAATAACCTATCGAACATTAATAAAAGACAGGCCGACAGTAAAACAGGGAAAGAAAGAACTCCTAATATTGCTGTAATGAAGAAACACCAAATAGTAAGTGGCATTCTAACCATTGTCATACCTTTTGTTCTAAGGTTAATGATGGTAACGATATAATTTAAGGACCCTAAAAGTGATGATGCAATAAACACAGTCATTGAAACCAACCAGAGAGTCATTCCCAGTCCAGAACCGGGCATAGCTTTTTCGAGGGCAGAAAGGGGAGGATAAACCGTCCAACCTCCAGATGCAGGACCACTTTCAATAAAACATGAAGCAATCATGATGACCGACGAAAGGAAAAATAGCCAGTAGGAAAGCATGTTTAAAAACCCGGATGCCATATCTCTGGCTCCTAATTGATATGGAATTAAAATGTTTGAAAATGTTCCGGATAAACCACCCGTTAATACAAAAAATACAATTATAGTTCCATGAATTGTAACCAATGCCAAATACATGTTTGGATCAAGTACTCCTTCAGGTGCCCACTTATCTCCAAGAAAAAAGTTAACAAATGCAAAACCTTCCTTAGGCCAAGCCAATTGTAAACGGAATAAAATTGACATTCCCATTCCAATTACTGCCATAAATATGGCTGTGATAAGAAATTGCTTTCCTATCATTTTGTGGTCCATACTGAATATGTACTTACTTATAAATGTCTCGTGATGATGTGCTCCTCCCATGACTGTTTCAGTTAAGCTATTATTTTTTATTTCTAATCTTTCTCAAAAACCGATACTGGTATTGACTTGGTTTCATTACCAAAGGTTAAATCATTTAAGTATTGGTCAAATTCTTCTGGTTCAACTACATCGATAAACATTTTCATATTGTAATGAGAAGCACCACATATTTTATTGCACACAAGGACGTAACCGGTCGAACCTAGTCTTTCTTCCTTGGAAAGAATGTTGCCCTCATCATCCCTTGTTATATGCATGTATACTTTACCTTCTTCAGCGGCTTTGTCAAAAAATTCCTGATTCGTTTCTTTTGGTTCGAAAGTAAAGTATGTTTTCATCCCAGGAACAGTATTCATTTGAGCTCTAAAATGAGGGAAATAGGCCGAGTGAATAACATCTTTGGAACGCAGTTGAAATTTAATTGTTTTACCTTTTGGGATTACAATTCTATTTCCGGAAATCACGATATCATCTTTACCGTTGTCGTATTTCTGAGGATTTTTTTCATAATCCTTTTGCATTCTTTTTAACCTCAAAATGTTAGCTCTGTAGTTTTTTAAACTACTCTCAACAACATCAAGATTACCGGAACGATTCCAATCCTCTGAAATTAAACCTTCATAATTTAAAGAATCGAGTCTTAATCCATCAAATACGATTTGCTTTTCAGGAGAGTATCCCAGCAACTTTGAGACTTTTGTTAATCGCTCAAACTCTTCAACAGAATAAGATTTAGTTATTTGATCATTAGAACCGAATACTACATTCTCCCAATGATTTTTACCAAATACAGTTATATGGGTTGAATCCGTTTTTGTTGAATCAATATCAACCAATTCGACAACCATTTTGTAACATTCATTGAGACGGTCTTTTATGGATTTTTCAGTAGCAATACCCAGTGCATTTTTACCATATAATGCAAATGAAGCTTCACCTAATTTATTGTCCTTCCCAGCATATCGAGCTGTCCATTTGAATTGTTCCGAAACAAATTCAATGTGTACATCTGGTTCTCCTTCGGGGTTCATAATTTTTCCCCAAGTACTCATACCGTATGTAATGAGAAGAATTAAAACAGTAGCAGGAACAATAGTCCACGCCAATTCTAAACTGTTGTTGTGAGGATACCAATACGCTTTTCTACCTTTTCTGAAATAGTACTTATATCCAAACCAAAATAGTAGTGCTTGAGTAATGAAGAAAACAAACAAAATTAAAATGTTAGTGACATTCATTAGCGTGTCAATTTCTTCACCATGTACGGATGCAGAAGAAGGCAACATGTACTTGTTCCATGCCACAATTTGAGCAATAAGTAATACAAACATTACGATTACAAAAACAAGTAATCCAAGAGCGTTTGTTTTTATTTCAGCACGGGTTATGAATTCTGATTCTTGATCTTTAAGATCGTCAACCAATTCTTTTGCCTGAAGAATTTTTGCAAATGCAACCCCTACAAGTAAAACCGATATGATAATTGTAAGTACTAATCCCATTTTTTACCTTTTATAATTCTTTATCTTTTTGAATCCAATTTTTTAATGGTGGTGAATGTGCTTTCCTTCTTCCAAATAAGGATGATTCTTAACCAATAATGGTCTTGAAGCAAGCGATCTCAAAACAATATATGTAAAGACGCCTAAGAAAAGGAGAAACGATCCAATTTCAATGAAACCAACTCCAGCCTCTGTCTTCATTGCACCAGGACTGATCATAATGAAAACATCCAACCAATGGAAAAAGAAAATAATACAACCTACCATAACTAAAAGCCCTTTTTTCTTTTTTGCATCTGCATCCATTAAAAATAGCATTGGAATCGCAAAATTAACAAAGAAAATAATCCAATATATTACTGAATAATCATTTATCCGTGCTTGAAAATAAGTAACTTCTTCAGGAATATCTGCATACCATATTAACATGAATTGACAAAAGAACATATACGTCCATAAGAAGCTTAACGCAAATACCCATTTCCCCATGTCGTGAATGTGACCGCCCTTAGCTTCTTTTAACAATCCTTTACCTTTTAAATAAATAATCAGCATTAAAGCATAGACCATACCTTCCAACCACATTCCTGCGAAAACATACCAACCAAAAAGAGTTGAGAACCAGTGAGCATCAACGGACATAATCAACTGCCATGCAATTACGGATGATCCGTATCCAAAAATAACCAGGAAAAGGGCAGACATTGCGAAGTTTTTGAAATGGATTCGTGTACCTCCTTCTTGATCTTCCAACAAAGACTGCTTCCTGTAATACCATGAGTACAGAACAAATGCTCCCATAAAAAGAAGTAAAACAGGATAATAAAAAAGTGGATTAAAGAAAAATGATTTATGATCCAATAAGTGATCGTAACCTGACATTCCCTCTTCAAGAGACATGTCGTAATGTTGCCAATGGTATATATGATGTCCACCGAATTGTCCTATGACAATTATTATAAAAATAATAGCAGCCATAAGAGGTAAAGCAGAAAGCATTGACTCATAAACTCTTTTGAATACAACTGACCATGAAACCTCTGCTGCATATTGTAATGCAATAAAAAACAAAACAGATAATGAAATAAAGAAAAAGAAAATACCGTTTGAAAGTAATGCTACCCAAATTCTTTGAGAAAATCCATAGTTGTGACCATCATCAGCAACCAACGAACTGTAATCATTTCCATCAAATATAATTCCCAACACGAAAATAATAAGGCCTGCTAAAGCTACTCTTGTAGTTATATTTTTTGACTTTTTCGAAAAAACGTAATCCATTTTATGGTGTTTTAATCTATTTTAAAATTAGTTCAATTAAACTTCACACAAGGAAGTTGCAGTTGTTTATTCTTCTACATTATTGGATTGTAAGTCTTCCAATGAATTTCCTTGTAAAGTTTGAACATACTGAACAATCTTCCATCTCTTTTCCTCAACAATCTGTGAGGCATGTGATCCCATCATTCCCTTTCCATAATATATGGTATAGTAAATTTCTCCTGGAGTTAATTCCTTAGTTGAACCATTATTGTAAGCAGGTGGTTTTAAAAACAATTCTTTCTTTATCAAAGAACCCTTACCTTCTCCTTTGGGACCATGGCAATGAACGCAAAACATTCCGTAATAAGCTTTCCCTTCAACAAGGGCAGATGTTTCAGAGTAAGGAAGTGGCATTTTAACAGATTTTGCAAGAGATCTGTCGCCCTTTGGTATTGAAAAAGGCTTTTTACCTTTTGCTATACTTCCTTTAACAGGTTTACGAGTTACAAGGCCACCACTGAAAACATTGTATAGTTCTTGTACTTCTTGTTTGATTGCTAATTTAAGAGAATCCGGTGCCTTATCATACCCAAACTTATCTAAATTTCTTTTAAAGAAATCAGCAGAATCTATATCGTACTTTTTTAAGTAAGCTTCATATCCTGTAGCTCTATACATATCAGGCATGTATTCAACTCCAGGACTGTCTGGATTTTCTGTACATGATACTAAACCAAATACTAAAAACAGCAAAGCTATGAAGCCATTTTTTAGAATATTAGGGATGTTGGTTAAATTAAAATTCATCTTTTTTCCTTTATGCCTTATTAATTTCAATCGCTCCCGAGTCTTTAAGTTCGTTAATCAAAACTTCTTCTTCCATACCGGCCTCGTTCACGTTAATTTCCATTACAAATTTATCATCTGTTGTTCTTGGGTCAGGGTTTTTAGCACTTATCCCTGGAAGGGTTTTGTTTCTTAGCAAATAGGTGATTGCCATTCCATGCGCTGTACAAAGTACCGTAACTTCAAAAGTAATAGGAATGAACGCTGGAATATTCTGATACATGTAGTAATTAGGTTTACCACCAATGTTCATAGGCCAGTCATAAATCATGAAATAATACATTCCAATAATGGCTAAAGACATACCAGTTAGTCCATAAATAAAAGCACAAATTGCTAACCGTGTTTTTCTTACGCCTATTACCGGATCAATACCGTGAATAGGAAAAGGTGAAAAAACTTCTTTAATACGGACACCTTTTGAAACAAGCTTCTCTGCACCGTGAAGGAGAGTAGCATCGTCATCATACATTGCATAAATCTTACTCATAATGAGAAATCTTTGTATTCTTAACCTTTAACTTTTTTATCTTTTACACCAAATTCACCAGTAGATCTCAAAATGGTTTTCACCTCATTCAATGCAAGGACAGGAAATGCACGCGCATAAAGGAGGAATAAAACAAAGAACAATCCAATGGTACCCAAGAAAACACCCATATCAACATAAGTTGGATGAAATTGAGTCCATGAGGACGGTAAGAAATCTCTATGAAGAGATGTAACTATAATTACAAAACGCTCAAACCACATTCCTATGTTTACTACAATGGACAATATAAACGTAATAACAAGGTTTCTTCTAATTTTTTTAAACCACATTAACTGAGGTGAAATCACATTACATGTCATCATTGACCAATACGCCCACCAATAAGGACCGGTTGCTCGGTTCATAAAAGCATATCCTTCATATTCCACTCCAGAATACCAAGCAACAAATAACTCAGTTAAATATGCAACTCCTACCATAGAACCTGTAAGCATAATGATGATATTCATATACTCGACATGTTTTAAGGTAAGGTAATCCTCAAGCCTGTAAACTTTTCTCATTACAAGCATTAAGGTCAAGACCATTGCGAATCCAGAAAAAACAGCTCCGGCAACAAAATATGGTGGGAATATTGTAGTGTGCCATCCAGGTATAACGGATGTAGCGAAATCCATGGATACTATTGAGTGTACTGAGAATACCAAAGGAGTGGCAAGTCCTGCCAGAACCAATGAAACTTCCTCGAATCTGTTCCAATGTTTGGCTTTACCTGACCAACCGAAAGCCAAAATAGAGTATATTTTTTTAGGCAACGGCTTGATGGCTCTATCTCTAACTGTTGCAAAATCAGGAATTAATCCTATGTACCAAAACACTAAGGAAACTGAAAAATACGTTGAAATAGCAAATACATCCCACAATAAGGGAGAGTTAAAATTAGGCCATAGAGAACCAAATTGATTCGGAAGCGGTAAAACCCAATATGCTTGCCAAATCCTTCCCATGTGAATACCTGGAAACAAAGCTGCCATCATTACGGCAAAAATAGTCATCGCTTCTGCAGAACGGTTAATCGCCATTCTCCACCTTTGACGGAATAAAAGCAATACGGCAGAAATCAATGTACCGGCGTGCCCTATACCTACCCACCAAACGAAATTGGTAATGTCCCAAGCCCAACCGACGGTTTTGTTTAATCCCCAAACACCTATACCAACTCCTATTGTGTAGAGTATATTCCCTATACCCCAAAGTGCGAGTAACCCGGCTATTCCAAATACAAAATACCACATTGCGTTTGCTTTACCTTCAATTGGCGCACAAACATCCTCAGTAATATCATTGTATGACTTTTCTCCAAGGATTAAGGGTTCTCTTATTTCAGCTTCTACGACGTGCATCGATGATTATTTTTATGATAATTTATTATCTACGTTTCTAACTAAAGTTTGGTAGTAAACATTCGGTTGAGCACCAACCTCTTCCATGAGCAAGTATGCTCTTTCATGGTCTTTCATTTTGTTTACTTTGTGATTGGTATCGTTCAAATCTCCAAAAGTAATACACTCTGCAGGGCATATTGAAGAACAGGCTGCATCAATATCGCTCTCCTCAACAGGTCTTCCAGCCTTCTTAGCTTTAAGCTTACCAGCTTGAATGGACTGAACGCACATGCTGCATTTTTCCATAACCCCTCTTGAACGAACTACAACATCAGGATTCAACACCATTCTTCCAAGATCATCTTGAGCGTAATTGACTTTTGCAAAATCAGGGAATGCAGGTATGTTAAGGTCATCGTATTGAAACCAGTTGAATCGACGAACTTTATAAGGACAGTTGTTGGCACAGTATCTTGTTCCAACACATCTGTTGTAGGCCATTTGGTTCCAACCTTCGTCTGAATGAGTTGTAGCAGCAACAGGACAAACAGTTTCACAAGGAGCGTGATTACAATGCTGACACATTACAGGCATATATGAAACCCTAACATTATCGTCAGAATCAGAAACTTCAGCTTGTAAATATTCGTCGATAGTATTTAAATCACTTAGTTGATCAACTAATTCTGGACCTTCATCATTTTCGATGTGCGAAGAGTAATATCTATCGATTCGCATCCAATGCATTTCTCTACTTCTTCTAACCTCATCTTTACCAACCAAAGGAACATTATTTTCTATATGACAAGCTGTAATACATGCACCACAACCCGTACATAAATTCAAATCAACGGAAATACCCCATCTGTGACCTAAGTCTATAGCATGTTCTTCCCATAAATCAAGCTCCTTTGTTGTTTTTTTGTCTCCGTATGCATCTGCAATTAAAATCGATTCATTATACCCTCCTTTTTCTTTGGCCCTACCTGTTTGTTCTTTGTAAGTTGTAAAATCTACCTCATTAACCAATTTTCTACCCATCATTGTATTATGGGTTTGAGTAGTGGCCATTGGATAAGATAGGCCTTCTTCCAATTGAATAGTTACACCATCAGAAATCGTGTTACTTGTCCAAATATCCTTTTGTAGTAAAGGAAAGGCATTTTTTCCAATCGTATTATTGGCGTTATTTGATTCATCATATAAATCACCCAACCATTCTTCTCTAGTAAAATTTTCAGTACCTTTTCTACCATAACCCAAAGCAATTGCTAGGGTTCCTCGAGCTTGTCCAGGTTGAGGCACAACGGGTAATGTAAGGGACTGATTATCAACTTTTATAGTAGCAACTTTGGCTGGAGATTCTTGCCCAATGTATAACGCGTGTCTTCTGTTGGCTTTTGTATCCTCTAGACCCAATAGTTTCATTACATCAGCTGGATTCATTGTGATGTAATTATCGTATGTCATCATTGAAATGGGATCAGGCATCTCATGCAACCATGGATTGAAAGCATATTCACCATTTCCTAAACCAGTTTTAACATACAACTCTAGTTCATACTCCCCAACTTGTTCAACGGTTGATTGACGAACAGCGTTGGATAACCATTCTTGAGAAACAAAATCATCTTCATCTTCAGAATTTGATTCGGTAATTGGTAAAACCTTTGACTGAACAGAACCAAAAACCTCCTCGTCAGACTCTTTCAGAGAGACATAACCATCGTGTATTAAGTCAATTAAAGATGATTCTGAACCAAGAATAGAGAGTCCTACTGAACGAACATATTGGTCAAAATCCTCATTATAATCAGACCACTTTAGTAAAGATTCTTGCCATTGTCTCGTTTTAAACAAAGGATTTATAGCGGGTTGTACAAAACCGTAATCATTTTTGGATGGATTTAGTATATCCCAAGATTCAAGGTAGTGAGAATCAGGAGCAAAGTAATCTGCATATTCTGAAGTTTCATCAAAGCGTTCTCCCGTGTATATTACTGACTCAACATTTTGAACAGCTGTATTGAAATTAAATGCAGCTGGGGCAACATATGAAGGATTAATACCAGCAATAATAAGAGCACCAACTTTCTTGTCGTTCATTTGCTCAACGAGCTTAGAAAACAGAACATCGCTTCCGGATCGAGTGTAAACCTCTTTGTTGATATCTATTGTTGAACCATAATTGTTTAACTTTTCGTTAATGGCGTTCACCAAAAGCTGAAGTCCTCCATTATTTGAACCACAAACAACCAACGACTCTCCTTTACTTCTTAACAGTTCTTGAGCTGCTTTATCGAGCTTTGCAGCAATATTTGGTGGTACATCTCCGGAAACATTCCCACCCAACTTATTGTAAAGATATTTTACAGCTTCAGGGATTACTGATGGTTTCATAGATGCTCTAACATCAGCAGCTGCACCCGTCACCGACAAGGTTGTTTCAAATTGATAGTGTTTTACCATCCAGTCGTTATCTGGATTTCTATTGGTTGTAAAACCTTTAGTATACTGAAGAGCATTGAGCCAATTCCCTAAAAAATCTGCAGCAAAACTAACAACTGTCTTTGCTTTATCGAAGTTGTAGGTAGGCAAAACTCTTTTTCCAAATGACTTATTATTTGCATCCAATATACCAGAAGCAGATATAGCATCGTAGCTTACGTGTTCAAATTCACCCCCCTGAGCTCCAATATTAGCATTTAAAGCACTTATTGCATTTTTGGCTACCGGAGAAATAACCGTACCGGTCAAAAGAACAACTTTTTTCCCGTTTGATGCAGCACTTCTTAATGCGGATTTAATTTCTTTATCAATAATTCCCCAAGATGCATTTTTAGCCCATGCATTACCAATTCTTTTAGCCGGTCCCTTCGCTCTTTTGGAATCATAAAGCCCAAGAACAGATGAATTTATTCTGGCATTAATTCCTCCTCCAGAAAAAGGTGAAGACAAATTACCCTGAACAAATATGGGACGTCCTTCTCTGGTTTTAACACGCACTGAAGCCAGGTCGTAACCATCAAAGAAAGTCGAAGAATAATAATCCGCTACACCAGGAGTTAAATCTTCTGGTTTATTTAAAAAAGGAATGGATTTTGTCACAGGCGCTTCACAAGCTGCTAAAGTCGCTGCAGTAACTGAGAAACCTAAAACTTTCAAAAAATCTCTTCTACTTGTTTCAGAAGAATTTTCAGCAGAATCACTTATAAACTCCTCTACAGGTACATACTCTGCAAACTCTTTTTGAGTTGACTCAACAAACTCAGGAGTTTGCTCTAGCTCCTCAATTCCTTTCCAGTATTTTTTTGTATCAGCCATAGCTTAAATTGCTAATGTTTATTTATTGCTTAACGTTAATAATGACATTTTGCACACTCCAATCCACCAATTTTCTCAACCGTGAAATTGAAATCCTTATCTCTTTTGTAAGCCTCTTTAAATTCGTCGTGCATTTTCTCGTAATATCCGTTTGGTTTTTCAGAGAATTTTAAAGTCTGATTGATTTCAGTCTCTCTGTGACAGTTAATACACCAACCCATTGTTAGTGGCGCATGTTGATAAACCGTTTGCATTTCCTGAACAGGACCGTGACATTCTTGACACTCTAACCCGCCAACAACTACATGCTGAGAATGATTGAAATAAACAAAATCCTGTAGATTATGTACTTTAACCCACTCTATTGGATCACCTTCGTCAACTTGAACATCATGATAAACAATAGCCCCTGCTTCATCTCTAACGGTATCACCGTTTTCATTTAAATCATAGTATCCTTTTCCATGTGTAAATTTTACAGCATCGTAAATTTGTTGAATTTTCGCAGCAGATTCAGGACAATCTTCTTTCTCTTTAACATATTTATGACAATTCATACAAACGTTTGCAGATGGAATTAATGCATGTTTAGACTCTAAGACACCTGAATGACAATATTTACAGTCAATTCCATTTTGAGCAACGTGAATATCATGACGGAATTCAATAGGTTGTGAAGGATGATAATTTTCAATATTCTCAGTCTTTTCATAACCATTACCACCGGAAACACCAATACTCATTAAAGCATCCCAACCAAGGGAACCAAAACCTCCAAGAACAAACAAGACCAATAATCCAAATTTTATTTTCTGAGTAACAGCAAAGTGACCAATTGCCTCGAGAAAGGATTTATTCTCCTGCTTTTCTTTACCTTCTTTAACTGCAACTGCATTTTTAAGAGTTCGGTTTACTCCAGTGAAAATCACAATCACCAAAAGTGAAAATCCTATTATTCCAAACAACAAATAGGAATACGACTCATCTTCCTGTTCTTTCATCGGAATACATGGAAGCAAAGCATTTTCCCCACCGGCGGGTTTTGTTTTTGGCTCCCATTTTGTTATGTATTCAATAACGTCGTTTAGCTGTTGATCGGACATCCACTCGAATGCGGACATAGCACTTCCGTTCCAATCTTTAAATATTTTATTGGCGTAAGCATCTCCTGAAGCCCTTAATGTATTATTGTTTTTAATCCATTTGTAAAGCCACTCATTAGCTGGTTTTGGAACTCTTTCCCCTACACCAAAAAGAGCGGGACCTGTAGCGTCTTTGGTTAAATTCCCACTATGGCATGAACTACAGTTTGCGTCGAACAATTTTGCTCCCGCTTCATAATTACCCTGGGCGTTAACAGAACCGATGAATAACGTGAAAAACACCGGCAGTAAAAAGGATGAAAATAATCGCTTTGCGTTTGTATACTGTTTCATCATTCTCTTATTAATTTTTCTCTCAATTGGAACCAATCTGTCTTGACTGCAAAAATAACACAATTGAAGCTCATTATCTTTGATTTGAGAATCTAGTTCAGTAAAAATATCTAATTTAAAATGATTCTAAATAAATAAAGAGTAAGCGACATATTGATTTAAACCATTGAAAAACAACATGTTATACAGACGTATAAATGTCATAAAACTGTCATTAAGAATGAAATGTTGTATTAAAGTTTGACAGTTTTAGAATAGTAAACTTCAATATTCTACTTAGAGCAAATTGATGAAGCTCATAGAATTTATCGATTTCGCAAAGGAAGAATTAGGAGAGAATCTGATTTGCTAAATTTCATATCCTCACAATCAATTTTATAGGGAGATTCAATATGGTCAGGCACAATAAAAACAAATGGAAAATCATCTTTTATTTCGTTTTTAATTTTTTCGGCCTCAAATCGATTTCGGCAATCTCCTGCCCTGACCTTTATCGTTGGTGCCTGCCACATTTTATAAACGGAAATATTCGGAAATGCAATAAGAAACTGGTTGTAGTATTTGTTTGCTTTTTCTTTACAATCCTGTCCGGAACATGAATAAAGCTGTACACGATAGCCATTCACTAATCTTGGACATTTACTGAAATTTATTTTTTTTTGCAATGCTTCTGTTGCATAATAAAAGGAATCTACATATTCTACGTAATCTCCTGGAGAAATTATTTTTTGAACAGAAAAAGAATCAGTTAATAAAGTATCACTGTGTAATGAATCGGTCAAATTTACTTCTTGACTCAATAAGGCTTGAGAAGAAAAAATAAGTCCGATTAAAATAAGTTTTTTCATTTTTAACTACATTCAGATATCATACCAAAATAGCATAAAACCAAATTTAAGATTTAAGCGTTTGTTTAACCTCTACCTCTTCATATGCCTCTAATACATCACCAATTTGAATATCGTTATAATTCAATAAGCTCAAACCACATTCATATCCAAATTTAACCTCTTTAACATCATCCTTAAAACGCTTTAAAGCAGCTAATTCTCCAGTCCAAGCCACTATTCCATCTCGAATAATTCTTATCTTACTTGACCTTGATATAGTTCCATCCAACACATAACAACCCGCAACTGTACCAACCTTAGATATTTTAAACGTTTCTCTTACTTCAACATTTGCAACAACCTTTTCCTCAATTTTAGGTTTTAACATTCCCTCCATTGCATCTTTCAATTCCTCAATTGCCTTGTAAATAATCGAATACAATCGAATGTCAATTTGTTCTTGCTCTGCTAATTTTCGAGCTGAAGCAGATGGACGAACTTGGAAACCTACTATTATAGCATCCGATGCTGTTGCTAAGAGCACATCTGTATCAGATATTTGACCAACGGATTTATGAATAATATTTATTTGAATTTGTTCAGTAGACAACTTGAGTAAAGCATCTGAAAGCGCCTCTATGGAACCATCAACATCTCCTTTAACAATTACGTTTAGCTCCTGGAAATCCCCAATAGCTATACGTCTTCCCATTTCCTCAAGAGTAATATGTTTAGTAGCTCGAATACCTTGTTCTCTTTGCAACTGCATTCTTCTGGAGGCAATATCCCGAGCTTCCTTTTCTTCTTCCATTGCGTTAAAAACATCTCCAGCTTGTGGAGCACCATTTAAACCTAATAGCTGAACCGGTGTTGATGGACCTGCAACGGTAACTCTATTTCCGTGCTCATTCGTCATTGCTTTTACTCTTCCTGAGTAGCAACCTGCAACCAATATGCTTCCTATTTCCAAAGTACCCGATTGCACAAGTAATGTTGATACATAACCTCTACCCTTATCCAATTCTGACTCAATTATTGTTCCTTTAGCCAATCGGTCAGGGTTGGCTTTCAACTCCATTAATTCGGCTTCAAGAAGTACCTTTTCCAGCAACTCATCAATCCCTACTCCTTGTTTCGCAGATATTTCCTGACACTGATATTTACCTCCCCAGTCTTCAACTAAAATATTCATTTGAGAAAGTTCTTCCTTTATCTTATCTGGATTTGCTCCTGCCTTATCTATTTTATTGATGGCAAAAACCATAGGAACTTCTGCAGCTTGAGCATGATTAATTGCCTCTCTTGTTTGAGGCATTATCGAATCATCAGCTGCTATTATAATGATCGCAATATCCGTTACTTTCGCTCCCCTGGCTCTCATTGCTGTAAAAGCCTCGTGACCTGGTGTATCTAAAAATGTGATTCTTTGTCCTGTTTCAACTTTCACAGAATACGCACCGATGTGTTGCGTAATTCCTCCTGCTTCACCCTCTGCAACGGATGCTTTACGGATATTATCCAGCAAAGACGTCTTACCGTGATCAACATGACCCATAACGGTAACTATTGGAGCTCTTTCTTTTAGGTTCTCGGGAGCATCTTCTTCTTCTACTACCGTAGTTGTGTCCTCTGCGGAAGCAAATTCTACCTCAAAACCAAACTCCTCTGCAACCATTTGAATAATCTCTGCATCGAGTCTTTGGTTGATGGAAACGAAATGACCTAAACTCATACAAGCAGAGATTATATCGTTTACCGATACGTCCATCAAATTAGCAAGCTCACTGGCTGCAACGTATTCGGTTACTCTTAAAATACTCTTTTCAAGCTCAGCTTGTGCCTCTTGCTCGGCTGCTCTTCTTGCGTGTTCATCTCTTTTTGTTCTCCTTTGCTTAGCAGACTGATTTTTCTTTTTACCACCACTCAAACGAGCAAGTGTTTCCTGTATTTGCTTTTTAACTTGTTCGTCCGTTAATTCTACTTTGGGCTCTCTTGATTTTCTTCCATCGCGTCCCTTACCGCCTCGATTACCCCCTCTTCCGGATTGCAAATTTTGGTCTGGGGCAACGGGACCTTTCCGAATTCTTTTTCGTTTTTTCTTGTTCTTATCACCATCATTGCTTGATGCTACAGGCTTTTTCTTTGATTTCTCGACAGGAAGTTCAATTTTACCCAATACTTTTGGCCCATCGATTTTAGCAGTTTTTACTTTGATGAAATCGTCCTGAGGAGAATCCTTTGAATCGGATTCAGTCTGGTTATCAGAGCCAGCTTTCTGGGTTTCAGCTTCAGCTTCCGAATTTTGCTTTGGTTGATCCGATTTTGAAGCCTGTTTTTTAGAAACGTCTTCTTTACTAGACTTAAAAGATTTCCCTTTTTTGTCCTCTTTTAATTCAATTTTACCAAGAACTTTAAGCTCTGTTTTTTCTTTTGAAACTTCAGTTTTAACCGAATCTGAGATTTGACTTTCGGAAACAGAATCCACTTCAACTTGAGGAGTTTCATTTTCGGAGGCTTTATCAGTTTCTTTTGAAACCTCAGCTTTTGGCTTTTCCTCTTCTATGGAAATAGTCTCTTTTATCGGCTTCTTTACCTCGATATTTTTTGACTTTTCCTTTACTTTCTTCTCCGTTTGAAATTCTCCAGAAAGAACATCATACATTTCAGGTGAAATTTTAGCATTCGGATTACTTTCCACTTCAAATCCTTTCTCTTGAAGAAAATCCACAACGGTACTTAAACCCAAGTTAAATTCCTTAGTAACTTTACTTAATCTTTTTGGTTTCCCAGCCATAAACTAAAACCTATAAAAGTTTTAAAAATTCACACTTATTTTTTAAGTGCGTTAATCATTAACAAATATATCCAATTCCCTTTAGTCTTCGAATTCAGCAGCGAGGACATCTACAACCTCCTTAACAGTTTCTTCTTCAAGATCTGTTCTTCTTACTAAATCAGCAACAGGAATTTCTAAAACACTTCTTGCCGTGTCACATCCAATAGACTTAAGAGCAGCAATCACCCAACCGTCTAATTCATCGGTAAATTCATCTAATTGTACATCATCAACCTCTTCTTCGGTATCTCGATAAACATCAATATCATATCCGGTTAGCTCACCTGCCAATTTGATATTAAACCCACCTTTTCCAATAGCCAATGAAACCTGATCGGGCTTCAAATATACTTCAGCCTTTCCATTTTCATCATCTAAATTAATTGAGGTTATTTTTGCAGGACTTAATGCTCTTGAAATGAATAAAGAATCATTTCCTGAAAAATTAATGACATCAATATTTTCATTACCCAATTCTCTTACAATTCCATGAATTCTGGCTCCCTTCATCCCTACACAAGCACCAACCGGATCAATTCTTTCATCATATGACTCTACAGCGACTTTTGCTCTCTCACCAGGTACACGAACAATTTTCTTAATCGTAATTAAACCGTCATAAATTTCAGGAACCTCCCCTTCAAACAATCTCTCCAAAAATACAGGAGAAGTTCTTGATAGAATAATCTGAGGATTGTTGTTTCTCATTTCAACCTTCAAAACAACGGCTCTTACATTATCACCTTTTTTGAAATAATCTGTTGGAATTTGCTCCGACTTTGGTAGAATCAATTCATTTTCTTCATCATCTAAAATCAATATCTCTCTCTTCCAAATCTGGTAAACTTCACCTGTAACGATGGTTCCAACTTTTTCCTTATACGTTTCAAACAAGTCCTCTTTTTCTATATCCAAAACTCTTGAAATCAAATTTTGTCGAACTGAAAGAACTGCTCTTCTTCCAAAATCCAATAATTTCACCTCTTCAGAGACTTCTTCTCCAACTTCAAAATCAGGTTCTATTTTAATTGCGTCTTCGTAAGCGATTTCTCTATTGTCGTCTTCAACCTCTCCTTTTTCAACAATAGTTCGGTTTCTCCAGACTTCCAAATCTCCTTTATCAATATTGATAATGAAGTCGTAGTTGTCGTCTGACCCGTACTTTTTTTGAATCATGTTTCGAAAAACATCTTCTAAAATTTTCATCAACGTTTCTCTGTCGATGTCTTTGAATTCTTTAAATTCTTGAAACGATTCTATTAATCCAGCTGTTTCCATATTATACTTATTTAAAGGAAATTATAACTTTTGTATCTCTAATTTTTTTTTCTTTTTCACTGCTTTCAAAAAAGTATTCCTCTCGTTGAGTGACCCATTCTTTTTTCTTTCGCCCCTCGATTTTTATTTTTTTTTGATAAGTGATTATTATTTTTTCTTCATCAAAATAACACAACTCCCCCTCGTGTTTTCTTCCATCGTGTGTGTATACTTTAACTTCTTTACCTAAATTTTTTTTATACTGTTCAGAAACTGCAAAAGGTGCATCCAAACCAGCAGAAGAAACTTCCAATTCAAAATCTTGAGCTTCTCTATCCAAATTGTGCTCTACACCTCGACTTACATCAATACAGTCACTTATCGTAACGCCATCATAACCATCGATAAGAACATTAATTTTATTGGAAAGACTAACATTGATATCAACGATAAACAATTTTGTTCCCTCAATTCTTGCCTGAACCAACTCTTTTATTTTACTCTCAGGTATCATTTAAGTAATAAAAGAGGGGACTCTCGTCCCCTCACTCATTTTTTCAACACCTTGCAAATATAAGCATAAAATCTATAAAAATAAAAAGGGACGAAAATTTCCGCCCCTAATTATATATATAGGTTAAAATAGGTAGTTATTCTCTTAACGAGCCAACTTTTAACAGGTTGCCTAAGCATACTAATTTTCTATTGGGTCAAATATCATATATCCCAAAATTGTTGTGAAAAACGATGCTAAACTTGAACCCACAGAAGAATAAATTTTTCGATCTATTACCGTCTCCTGATATCCTATAAGGAACATTTCATCTGAAAACATCCCCATATCATCCGCTTTAAATTTTTTTTCATCAGAAGATGTCCCTGAATAATACGCATAAATCCCCAATGGTATAATTTCCCAGTACGGCAAAGGTAAAGTCAAGGATTGATAATCTTCAAACCTAACACTAACAACACTATTTGTGATAGTGTCTCTCAGGTATATTACACTTTCTTTATTCCCGTACTTTATTGGAAACAAAGAATACATTGCAATACCTGTTCCAACACCAGCTCCAATTAACAAATTTTTGTACGGTTTAAAATGTTTTCTGGCCTGACGTCTTCCCTCCAGATAACTTTTCATTTCTCCAATTGACCAAAAGTTATCAAGCAACGAATCCTTTTGATAAACATATAAAGTCGTATCTTTTTTGTTTATAGAAAACACATGATCTAAATTCTTTTTCTTTTTCTTCCCTAATTTACCGTCTTTCTTAATTTTTTTATAAAACACAAAATCAAAATCACTTTTCTCAACTGCAACTAACTTTGTTTTTCCATTTAACAAAATCAAAGTATCTTGAGCGAGACTAACAGTAGATAAAAAAACCAGAAACGATAATAATGTTTTTGCCATGTGTCGAAATTAACAATTTTACTTGAATTTTTATCTTAATTATTTTTTACATAATGACACATAATGAAGCTTTAGAAAAAATTAAAAAATATTGCGCCTATCAGGAGCGATGTCAAACAGAAGTAAGAACAAAACTGTTAGAGTTTAAATTGACTGTTGAAAACATTGAAAATATTATTTGTTGTCTTATTGAGGAAAATTTTATCAATGAAGAACGATTTTCCAGAAGTTTTGTTCGAGGAAAATTTCGCCAAAAGAAATGGGGTAGAATTAAGATTAGGCAAAGTTTACAATATAAGAACATATCGGAATATTGCATTCGAAAAGGCTTTGAAGAAATCGACGAAGAAGAGTATTTGAAAACACTCGAATCAATTCTGAAAAAAAAAGAGGGGCTTTTGAATGAAGAAAATGAATTTATCAGACAACAAAAACTAGCAAAGTACGCTATTAGCAGGGGATTTGAGAATAATTTAGTCTGGAACCATTTAACCACTTAGTTATTAATTAAATGAACCTGCCTCTTTTTGGAAATGTAGTGTCCATAACCAATTGCACCAACAGAATTCCCGTCAACTTGATTTTTATACCACCTTTCAAAATGAATGGAAACATCACCCAAAGGCAGTCCTTTTATGCTGTCTGTGTTAATAAATAACCCATTTTTCCCTACAGAATCAATGGGAATATACGGTATTTTATCCTCAAGCTCTCCTACCACAAGCCATATCACTTCATCTTCCTCGATAGGGTTCCCCACCCACGGAAAGTAAATTGAAGAATCTTTATAAATCGTGTCAATTTCTGGCAGATCTATTGAGTTTAAGATTTGAATATTATTTGTAAACACCTTACCATCAACATCTTCATAATTAAATATGGACAAGGAATCAAAACCTTTTACAACAGATTGATACCACATAAATCCGCCATTGAATAATGGCTTATCGTCGTTAATAGTTATTGAAGAACGAGAAGATAATTTTAATGACTCCCCTTGTTTACTGCCATGCCTGAAACTTACCCGGGAATAAGTAGAATCATGCTCACCACTATAAATTAAACGATAATCCATCCATATTTCATCTTGATTTACTTTTTCAGAACCTTCTTTTCTACAAGCTAAATTTAATATAGATAAGATTAATACAACTGCAATTCGAATACGTTTCATAATCTATAAATGTAATAAAAGAATTCGGCCGGTTAAATATTTATTTCTATTCAATAAAACGTTATTAACATAGGTTGAAAAAATTGCAAAGAAAAAATGTTGCGATTCTTTATTTTTGTAAGTAAAATATTACAGATGTTATTTACCCAAAGACATATTGGAACAAGCCAAAATGAAAGACTGTTAATGTTAAAAGAACTTGGCTATGATTCAATGGATGAGCTCATAGAAAAAACCATTCCAAGTAAAATCAGATTAACATCCGGCTTAGAGTTTTCAAAAACAATCACAGAAAGCAAATGGTTGGCCAATGTTAAGAGAATTGCACGAAAAAACAAGGTTTTTAAAACTTATATCGGATTAGGATATCACGACACCGAAACACCATCAGTAATTCTCAGGAATGTTTTTGAAAATCCAGGGTGGTATACTGCATACACACCCTATCAGGCAGAAATATCACAGGGTCGTTTGGAAGCATTACTAAATTTCCAAACTATGATTAGTGATTTAACGGGGTTACCTATAGCAAACGCTTCATTACTCGATGAATCAACAGCCGCAGCTGAAGCCATGATTATGCTTTTCAACTCTAGAAAAAGGGCTGTTGTAAAAGAAGGTATTAACAAATTCTTTATCGATGAAGGTGTTTTTCCTCAGACATTATCGGTACTAAAAAACAGAGCTAAACCTCTTGGAATTGAATTAATTGTAGGGTCGATAACAAGTACAAATCTTGACGGCTCATATTTTGGCGCTTTTGTTCAATACCCTAATGTTAAAGGAGAAATTGAGGATTATCAAGAATCTGCAAGACAACTGCATGAAAACAATGGTTTTTTAATAGTAGCCGCTGATATTCTCTCTTTAACCTTAATTAAAGAACCTTCCAAATTTGGCGCTGATGTTGTTGTAGGAACTACTCAAAGATTTGGTGTTCCAATTGGATTCGGAGGACCTCACGCTGCGTTTTTTGCGACTCATGAAAGCTTCAAAAGAAATATACCTGGGAGAATCATAGGTGTAAGTAAAGACAAGAATGGTAAACCCGCCTTTCGAATGGCTCTTCAAACTAGAGAGCAACATATAAAAAGAGAAAAGGCCACTTCAAACATTTGCACCGCTCAAGCTCTACTCGCCGTGATGGCCAGTATGTACGCTGTTTACCACGGCCCAGATGGGATTCAAAGAATAGCTTCAGATGTTGCAAAAAGAACAAGAGCTTTAAAAAATGGTATAGAAAATCAAGGCTACACTGTCATTTCTCAAAATTACTTTGACACCTTAGCTGTTGTTGTAGAAGATAAAGAATCCCTTAAAAAAGATGCCGAAGAAGCTGGTATAAATTTTTACTATGGAATAGAAAACCTTGTTTTAATTTCATTGAACGAAACAACAAAAAATACTCACGTAAAATCCATTTTAGAAGTATTTGGAAAAAATAATTTTGAATTTTCGACGAAAACGGGAATTCAATCTGAATTTGTAAGATCATCACAGTATTTACAACATCCTGTATTTAATAAGTATCATTCGGAAACTGAAATGATGCGATATTTAAAAAGACTTGAAAATAAAGATTTATCACTAGTTCATTCAATGATTTCTTTAGGATCATGTACCATGAAACTCAATGCCGCTTCCGAAATGATTCCCCTGTCCTGGCGAGAATTCAACAGCATACACCCATTTGTTCCCGTTAACCAGACAGCTGGTTACTCGACAATTATTAATGACCTAAAAGAAGCTCTTAAAACCGCAACAGGTTTTGCAGATGTAACCCTGCAGCCCAATTCAGGAGCCCAAGGAGAGTACGCTGGTTTAATGGTAATAAGAGCCTATCATGAAGACAATGGTGAGTCCAATAGAAACGTATGCTTAATTCCATCCTCAGCCCATGGAACAAATCCTGCAAGTGCTATTATGGCGGGATTTAAGGTCATCGTAATATCCTGCGATGAAGATGGAAACATTGATTTAGAAGATTTAAAAAACAAATCCATAGAGCACAAAGAGAATTTGGGTGCTTTGATGATAACGTATCCTTCTACACATGGTGTTTTTGAAGAGTCCATTATTGAAATTACAGACATTATTCATGAAAATGGAGGTCAGGTCTACATGGACGGTGCAAATATGAATGCACAAGTCGGGTTAACAAACCCTGCAACTATTGGAGCCGATGTTTGCCATTTAAACTTACATAAGACTTTTGCTATTCCTCACGGTGGTGGTGGTCCTGGGTTGGGTCCTATTGGAGTTGCTCAACACTTAGCTCCGTTTTTACCCAGTCATCCTGTTGTGAAAACTGGTGGATTCAAAGGAATAGATGCTTTAGCCGGAGCGCCATATAGCAGTGCTCTAATTGCAATAATTTCTCTTGGCTATTGTAGAATGTTAGGGGCAGAAGGCATGAAATCCTCTACTGAATCTGCAATTTTAAATGCCAACTATTTAAAAAAGAAACTAGAAAATTACTATCCTATACTCTACACAGGTAAAAACAATACTGTTGCGCATGAAATGATAGTAGATTGTAGAGGGTTTAAAGATTCGGATATTACTGTTACGGATATTGCAAAACGATTAATTGACTTTGGATTTCACGCTCCAACAATTTCTTTTCCTGTAGTAGGAACAATGATGATTGAACCAACAGAAAGTGAATCAAAAGAAGAACTTGACCGTTTTGCAGAAGCTATGATTACAATTGCTAACGAAATTAAAGAAATCGAAAACGGAATTTATCCCAAAAACGATAATCCTCTTGTAAACGCACCACATACAGCAGAAATTTTAATCTCTGATGAATGGAACCATCCATACTCAAGACAAAAAGCCGCATATCCAAACGGCCAAACCCTACAAAATAAATATTGGGTTCCTGTTTCAAGGATAGATGACGCCTTTGGAGATCGAAATTTAGTGTGCACTTGCCCATCTATTGAAGAATATATTTGAATAACATAAAGAAACTCAGATTATTCGATTAAGATTACAGGAAACTATTGATATTAGGGCTTTTTTTTATATTAGCCCATCCAAATTTTAAAAAATGAACCCACAAGACAAACGTCGATATTGGAAAAAAAACCTTCGTTATCTCTTTTTTCTACTTGTAATATGGTTTGTTTCTTCTTTTATACTAGGAATTGTTCTTGTGGATTATTTAGATGGTGTAAAAAAAACTCCTGAAGGTATTACAGTAGAAGACTCAAACTCATTTTTTAATGGATTTAGGTTGGGAGGGTTTAAACTTGGTTTTTGGATTGCTGAACAGGGCGCCATATACGTTTTTCTTATTATAATCGGGCTTTACGTTTGGCTTATGAACAAGCTCGATAAAGAATTCAATATCGAAGAAAAAGAAATCTCAACCTCAGATCACTAAACTTACTTTAGAATGGATGTACAAGTTTGGACGTATATAATTGTAGGCTTAACTTTTGCCCTATATATTGCAATTGCAATACGATCACGAGCAGGATCAACGAAAGAATTTTATGTTGCAGGTGGCGGCGTGTCTCCTCTGGCCAATGGGTTAGCAACCGCAGCCGACTGGATGAGTGCCGCATCATTTTTAGGAATGGCAGGAATTATTTCCTTTAGCGGAAGAGATGGATCAGTTTACCTGATGGGTTGGACTGGAGGATATGTTCTCTTGGCATTATTATTAGCTCCTTACTTACGGAAATTTGGAAAGTTTACTGTCCCTGATTTTGTTGGAGACCGCTATTATTCGCAAACAGCCAGGATAATTGCTGTTGTATGCGCTTTATTTATATCATTCACTTATGTTGCTGGTCAAATGAGAGGAGTGGGAATAGTATTCAGTAGGTTTCTGCAAGTTGACATCACATTGGGTGTTATCATTGGAATGGCAATTGTCTTCCTGTATGCTGTTTTAGGAGGAATGAAAGGAATTACCTACACCCAAGTGGCACAATACTGTGTTTTAATCTTTGCATTTTCAGTTCCTGCTATCTACATATCAATTATGCTAACAGGCAATGCTGTTCCTCAACTTGGATTTGGAAGCGACTTAATCAATGAACCCGGCGTTTCACTTTTGGACAAATTAGATGGATTAAGTACTGAACTAGGTTTCGATAAATATACTACTGGAAAAAAGGATACAATGGACACCTTTTTTATCACAATGGCTCTTATGGTAGGTACGGCAGGATTACCCCATGTAATTGTACGATTTTTTACCGTTCCTAAAGTAAGCGACGCTCGTAAATCAGGACTTTACGCATTATTTTTTATTGCAATATTGTATACCGTCGCTCCTGCTGTATCTGCATTTGCAAGAACAAATCTTTTGGACACAATTCCTAACACATCCTACAAAGAGGCTCCTGATTGGTTCAGAAAATGGGAAAAATCTGGATTAATTGCCTGGAAAGATAAAAATCAAGATGGTATAATTCAATACACAAAAGGAAAACCATTTGAAGGAAAACCTAATTTTGTCAAGCTTGATAATGGAGATTTCAAAAGAGGTTTTAATGGAGAAATAGTAGTATCAAATAAAATAATCAAAGGGGAAAACGAACTTTACATAGATAAAGATATTATGGTTCTTGCTAATCCTGAAATTGCAGGATTACCAGATTGGGTTATTGCTCTTGTCGCAGCCGGAGGTTTAGCTGCTGCACTTTCAACTGCCGCTGGATTGTTATTAGTGATTTCCACTTCAGTTGCACACGATTTAATTAAAAAAAGTATCAACCCAAACATTTCTGAAAAAGGAGAGCTATATGCTGCCAGACTAGCTGCAATAGGGGCTGTACTCATTGCTGGTTATTTCGGAATTAACCCTCCTGATTACGTGGCAGCAGTCGTGGCACTAGCTTTTGGATTAGCAGCCGCTTCCTTTTTTCCAATTTTAATTCTAGGGATATTTTCCAAAAAAGTTAATAAGCAAGGGGCGATTTGTGGTATGCTCATCGGATTAGCCTCTACTTTGGCATATATAATTTACTTCAAGTTTGTAAATGTTAATTTAAATACGCCTGAAAACTGGTTATTTGGAATTTCCCCGGAAGGCTTTGGAACTGTTGGAATGGTCTTAAATTTTATTATCACCCTTATTGTTTCTAAGTTTACTCCAGAACCACCTACTGAAGTACAAAACATGGTGGAGAACATTCGTTATCCTGGAGATGCTAAAGGTTAAAATATTTATAAGAGAACTTTATTATAATTAGAACAGGTTTTTTTTGTCACTTGAATTTGATACTAATTCTATAACAACCGCGTATAAATTCTTCTTTTGCATCTTTGACTTTAACCATGCGAAAATGGTCATAAGAAAAAGGTCTTCCTGTTCTGAAGGTTTCCACTTAATCGTCATATCCACTTTAGTAGAAAACTTTTCAGAGGTTATTTCTTCTGGGTATCTGCAGTAATAACGAACTAATTTGACAAATGGTAACACATGAGATTGCGGCAAAGATTTTAAATATGCTCCATATCTTCTTATCAAACTATTCATTCGCGACTCAGCGTAATCAATATCTCCTGTTTCAATAGCAATAATTACTTCAATATAAATTTTATTCAACACCCATTCTCTGTCTAAACTATTTTCATAATAACTATCACTACGATAGTATTTTCCAATTAATGACTTTGCCTCTTTAATTTTTCCCTTTAGAAACAAATTAGATACCAACACAAGATTAGCGTAAGCGGATTTCAAATCTTTCGAATCAAGGTCTTTAAGTAAATCTATTGAGGTGTCTATTTCTCCTGAATAGGTTAAACGTAATCCTTGTAGAGTTTTAACCTGAAAATCTCTTACTTTTTGAAACTCTAAAGAACAATTCTTTAAAACCAACTTAGCTTTTAGAATGTATTGTTCACTCTTCACAAAATCTCTTTTTCGTAAATAAATATTGGCAAGTGTCAACAATAAATCTGCTTTATAAGTATAGTGCTTTGGCAAGTCTAATTTGGAACCTATAACCTCCTCTACTTTGTCCTCAAAAAATAGATTAACAGAATAATAATCATTAGAATAAGCACCTTCTGAATTCGCTAATTCAGCCAATTGATAAAGTGATTTAAAATTAAACCCTTCATTTAAATCAACTTCAAATTTCTTATACACTGAGTGTATTAAATCTTTTACATTAGAGGTCTGCTTAATTTCCTTTTTAATCTTTGCAAAAGCCATATTGAGCTTTTCTTGATTTAATTGAGCTTTTGAATTTGACAACAGCCTCTGAAACAATTGATCTTGATTTGGCGCCAATTCATGAAATGAAAACTGAATTTGAGTATGGTATATTTCATTAATTAAGGAGTAATAACCTATTTTTTCTGCTCTTAATCTAAGCTTATTAAGCAATTTAAATCCTTCACGGAAATAATTCATTTCCATTAGCTTTCTTGCAACAACGAGCTGTTTAATTATTTTTAATTCTTCGGTAACTTCCTTTCGAATCAAATCCTCAGCAAGAAAATTTATTAAGTTGTCTATTAACCGTTTTTTCAAACCCCTATATGCATTAGATCCAATCTGCTTTTGGATATTATTCTCCTTAGAAGATTCGATTGCATAAAATAGCTCTACATTTTTTGTCTCATTTACCTTATTCTTTGATTTAAGGAATTTAACAAACCTACTTTTCTGATCTTTTTCGAGTATTTCAAAAAAACTATTCAAGACAATTTTAAATTGATTAACAGAAAGTTAAAATATTTTAAGACAATTTATATCATAACATTTTAAAATTATTCAGATTTTAATTAAGCTTTTCATTCTGCAACTTTGATTTACAATTCAAAACAAAAAAAATGGAAAATCAAGAAACTAATTTTGAAACGCTTAAAGCAAACGACAATACTAATGCATTAAAACCAACTCCAGCATTTATAGGTGCTTCGTGGTTAACCCTAGGAGTTGGTGTGGTTTCCTACTGTATTGGTCTTTGGAATGCGGTAATGGAATTAAATGAAAAAGGATATTATTTCACTATTTTACTTTTCGGACTCTTTTCTGTTATCTCCGTTCAAAAATGTGTTCGAGATAAATCAGAGGGAATACCTGTCACTGACATGTATTACGGAATTAGCTGGTTTACAACTCTTGCTTCAATAACATTACTGATTATTGGTTTATGGAACGCTGAATTATTGAGAAGTGAAAAAGGGTTTTATGCCATGTCTTTTTTACTAGCAATATTTAGTGCAATCGCAGTTCAAAAGAATACTAGAGACACAAAATTATTAGCATAATATGAAAATTTTTAACCAATTACATGAATTGCAGAATCAGGGGGTTATTACCCCTGAAACTGCATTAGATATTTCCAATTATTATAAGAGTAAAAATAAAGAATCATCAAGTCGACTAACCGTTATTTATTCAGTTATTGGATCAATACTAATAGGTCTGGGACTTATTCTTTTATTTGCACATAATTGGGACGAAATGTCGAAAATTGCTAAAACAATTGTTGCAATTGCACCTTTAGCTATTACTCAAATTTCAGGTGGTTACTTTATTTATAAAAAACCGGATAATTTAGCCGCTCGAGAAGGAATTGGATCTTTACTATTTATTTGTATTGGACTATCAATTTCGATGGTTTCTCAAATTTATAATATTGTTGGTAGTTTGGATTCATTCATGCAAATATGGTTGTTTTTAACACTCCCTTTATTACTGATTTTCAGGTCATCTATGGTTGCTTTTCTAGCAACAATAATATCTACAAGCTATGTAATATTGGATGGAGATGTGTTATCCATAATAATTTACATGGTAACGTTGGTACTAATTTTAACCCATTTTAGATTCCTTAATAAAAAAGAACCAAACAGTAATTATATAAATCTTGCATCTTGGATAATTCCATCTGCCTTGTCAATAGGTTTATGTGCTTTTGAGCAAAGTAATGATGAACTTTTGTTCTTAAGTTATTTCTGGCTTTTCACATTATTTATTTGGATTGGTAATTCAAAATCCTGGAAAGATAAATCCAACGTCAGAAATGGATTGAAGCTAATTGGATCGCTTGGAATATTAGTGATGCTGACAATGATTAGCTTTCATGAAGTGGCCGATGAATTTATAACATACAAAATGGATTTCGGACAAGAATGGGTTAGTCTTTTTTTAATATCAATCCCATTACTACTAGTAATCATCTTAAAAAAAGGATTGTTTAGCGAATTAAAGAAAGATCAATTATCCATGGCTTTTATTCCTGTTACTTTTGTGTTTTTCTTTAGCCAGTCGGAAATTATATCGGCAATTATTGTAAATGCTTTAATTCTAATAATTGGAATTCAAAAAGTCCTTTTAGGATTAAGGAATAACAGATTGGGTCAATTAAATATTGGACTGCTTATTATAAGCATTTTAGTGAGCTGTAGATTTTTCGACTACCAAATGGATTTACTTCTAAGAGGAATCGTATTCCTTGCATTAGGTCTTGGGTTTCTGCTTAGTAACTTAAAAATAATTAAAACCAGAAAAAATGAAAATCAATAAAAAGACAATTCTAATACTGTTCATATTTGTTGCAATTGTACAACTTGCAGTACCTATTTCTATGATTTACAAAAAAGAATCTGTTTCAAAGGGTGGAGAAATTTACAAATTCCAAACTCGCCCGATTGATCCTTACGACCCTTTCAGGGGGAAATACATAACCTTAAATTTTGACAGAAAACCAATTGAAGTTGAAAATACAGAAGAGTGGGAAAATGGAGAAATGGCTTTTTTTACTATAAAAGAAGATTCTTTAGGATATGCAGAGGTAAATGGTATAAGTAAAAGCAGACCAGAAAATGGAGATTTCCTCAAGATGAAAGTTTACATCTACCACAGAGGTACTATTGGAAAAACAATTAGTTATACATTGCCATTCGATAGATTCTATATGAACGAAAATGAGGCTTTAAATGCAGAAATAGAATACGAAAAAGCCAATATAAACTCAAATAAAGAAAATGCTTACGCCGTTGTAAAAATACTAGATGGAGAACATGTTTTAGAGGACGTAATTATAGGTGGAGTTTCAGCAAAAGATTTGAAATAAAATAAAGTGTCGCCTAAGTGTGCGTTAAGGGTAAATGATTTTTTTGGAACATTTAAACCTTTTATTGGTGGATTAATAAAAGAAACTTAAATTTCAAGAACAGGAATTGATATTTTCTGACAAGAAACATGTTTTTCTTCAATAGTATTTTCACAACAACTCAATAAAACTGTAGCTGTTCAGAATAGCGAAATAACTTTTTTCATAGTAGTGCAATGAGCCTATTCAAAATAGTTACAAATAACAAAGTCACTTCGTTTGAAGTTGCCTTTATTAGTTAAGGTAGAAATCGAACGCAAACTCCCGAAAGAACTTATTTTCAACTCCACCGTTGAATTAATATTATGAGACAGAGTGTATCAATGAAATACTTCACACCAAAGATATTAACCATAAACAAAAGTTTGTGGTTATCCTTATTCTTTTTGATGTTTTTTGATTCGGCAATCGGTTCTCCTAATTCAAATGGAACAACTATAAATTGGAACTCATCAAGCGGCTGGGACTGTAATTGCATACCAAACTTAACACATTGGACCGGGACAGTTGATGTTGAAGTCTTTCACGACAAAATCACATCAACGAACCTTTCGATAACAAACGGCAACTCAATTCGTGTCAGAAACGGAGCAACATTAACAATTTCGGGAAATTTAAATATGGGTCACAACAGTACATTAATAGTTGATGCTGGGGGAACCTTAATTGTTACAGGTTCTTTTCTTGCAAACAGCTCACCCTCTAATGTTACAATCAACGGAACTTTAAACATCAGTGGAAATTATAGTATTTCCACATCAAGTGTAAATCATTACTTAAATGGTGAAGTAAACGTTAATGGTAATCTTTCTGCCATTGGTAATACAAATGTTTATGTCAATGGTGGAGAAATAAACATATCAGGACAACTGAAACTGACAGGTAACGCCATAATGGAAGGCACGTCTGGTTATGTAACTTATGCCTCCACAGACATATCAGGTTGTGGATTTAGTTATCTTATTTGTAGTAATGGTACTCGCTACGGTAACGGGAATCCATCCTGGTGTTCACATCACCAAACTCCTTTTTCAAATGGACTTAATTTTGCATCATGTTCAGCTTATGTTGGCTGTAATACAGTAGGAGGATCTGTTAGCTCAAGTGCTGAAGTATGTGCCTCTATAAATTCTGGGACATTAAATCTAAGTGGTCATAATGGAAACATCGTAAGATGGGAAAGTACAACTAATAACTGGACATCCACAAATGTAATTGCCAACACAAGCACCTCGCTATCTTATTCAAATTTATCTACAACGACAAAATATAGAGCGGTAGTAAAGGATGGTTCTTGCGCAGAGTTAAATTCCTCAGAAGTCACTATAACTGTAAACCCTGAAACTGTTGGCGGTATTATTAGCTCAAACGCTAGTGTTTGTTCGGGTTCCAATTCGGGTACCTTAACACTGAGTGGTTATACCGGTAACATAATTCGATGGGAAAGCACAACCAACAACTGGTCATCCACAGATCAAATTATCAACACAACAAATTCCTTAGTATATTCAAATCTTAACACGACAACCCAGTACAGAGCTGTAGTGCAATCGGGAGTTTGTGCCTTTGATATATCTTCTGAAGCATCCATTACTGTAGACTCTGAAACTGTAGGTGGAACGGTTAATTCAGATGCTAACGCTTGTTCGGGATCTAATTCAGGCACCTTAACTTTGAATGGTCATACCGGTAACATAATTCGCTGGGAAAGCTCCACTGACAATTGGTCATCTAAAGATGCCATCGCCAACACAACTAATTCTCTATCCTTTACAAATCTGAATACAACCACACAATATAGAGCCGTAGTTCAATCAGGAGTATGTGCCTCGGAAAACTCTTTTGACGCTACCATTACCGTAAATCCTGAAACTGTAGGTGGTATAATCAATTCAGACGCAAATGTTTGTTCAGGTTCTAATTCGGGGACTTTAACACTGAGTGGTTATACCGGTAGCATAATTCGTTGGGAAAGTTCCACCAATAACTGGTCATCTTCAAATACAATTTCCAACACAACCAACTCCCTCTCTTATTTAAACCTTAACACAACAACAAAGTACAGGGCTGTAATACAATCGGGAATTTGCGCATCTGACAATTCTTCAGAAGCAACCATCACGGTCAATACAGCGACTAATCCTGGCACAGTTAGTTCGGATACAAATGTATGTTCAGGGACAAACTCGGGTATTTTAACCCTAAATGGATATACCGGCAACATAATTCGTTGGGAAAGTTCCACCAATAACTGGTCATCTTCAAATGCAATTGCCAACACAACTAATTCTCTATCCTTTGAAAATCTGAGTACAACCACACAATACAGAGCCTTAGTTCAAGAAGGAATATGCTCTCCACTAAATTCTACGGAGGCTACTATTACAACAATTGAACTTCCTTTAATTTCCTCTACAAAAGATGGAGATAATTGTGGACCTGGAACTATTATTCTAGAAGCAATTTCAGAAAACAACAGCGTCAATTGGTACGATAGTGAAACTGAAGGAAATCTTTTAGGAACAGGAACTCCATGGAATTCAGGTCAAATTACGTCTTCTCAAATTTTTTACGCTGAAGCAATTGGACCAATGGGATGTTCCTCTGCATCAAGAACTCCTGTTATTGCCACTGTTTATCTCTTACCTGAAATTACTTTAGGGAACGACACATCCATTTGTTCAAAAGACACGATTACCTTCGATGCTTTTAACGGTACAAATTGGATATGGAGTACGGGTGACACAACAAGAACTATTAATGTAAACACAACCGGAGAATATCACGTGCAAATTACAGATTCAAATGGCTGTATTAACAATGATACACTCTTTTTAAAAATTAATGAATTACCACAAGTTGATCTTGGTGATGACACAACAATCTGCATAGACAGCAGTATTACTTTTATAGCAATGGATGGCGATTTTTGGCTTTGGAGCACGGGAGAAAACACTCAGTCAATAACGGTTAACACATCGAATAGTTATAGTGTCTCCGTTATGGATTCCAATGGATGTGTAAATACTGATACAATACAATTATCCATAAATCAACTCCCCGAAATAGAATTGGGTAACGATACCTCTATTTGCGAAAATGAGACCATAACTTTTAATGCAAATGTTGGGTCTGAATTTTTATGGAACACTACAGACTCATCAATTTCAATTACAGTAAACTCTCCCGGAAACTACTATGTGAGAGTAACAGATTCCGATGGATGTGTAGGCTACGACACGATTAATTTAATTATAAATCCTTTACCAAAAGTAGAATTGGGAAGCGATACTTCAATTTGTAAAGGAAGTATTTTAACCTTGGTTGTAGAAGAAGGAAACAGTTGGTCATGGAGCAATGGATATTTTAATTCAACAATAGAAATAAGCAGTTCCGGAAATTATAATGTAATTGTTACCGACTCAAACAACTGTGTAAATTATGACACAATTAATCTAATAGTAAACCAACTTCCGGAGATAATTCTTGGCAACGACACTACAATTTGTAAAGAAAATAATTTCATCATAAATGCCTATACACCATCCGCAATAACGTATTTGTGGAACGATTCATCAACAGGCAACTATTTAGAAACCTCCGGTCAGGGAGTCTATTCAATCATCGTTAAAGATGCTAATGATTGTATTAATTATGACACCCTACGAATCGATACTTTCGTAAGTCCCTCACCCGAAATTAATATCCAAGATACTTCAATTTGTAAGGGGTCATCAATTACTCTTGAAGTTGATTCAAATTATTATTCATACTCCTGGACGAATAGTGACAACGTTACAAATACGGTTGTTGTTGACGAAACAAATTTATACGCAATCAGAGTAACAGATGCTAATGGTTGTTTTGGATACGATTCATCAAATATTACCGTAAACGACCTCCCTAATATTAATCTTGGAGAAGACTCTATTCAAATCTGCGAATTCTCACCCTTATTTTTAGTTGCTAATTCAGAATTCAATAACTATTCCTGGAGTACAGGAGGTTCAGAGAGTGAGGAACAAATATTCAGTCAGGGATTATATTGGGTTGATGTTATTGATTCAAACGAGTGTCATAATTCAGATACAATTAGGGTATTTGAGGGAGAAAGATTATTTGTGAATCTTGGAATCGACACTACCATCTGTACTGGAACTTCCATTTCCCTCGACGCCAGTTTCACTAATTTAGAAATATGGCAATCCGTTGATACAGCTGATGTGTTTGAAGTGACAGAAACCGGTGTATATGAAGTACTTGTAATTAATGATGCAGGTTGTTATGGTCGAGATACAATCAACATCACAGTTTCTGATAATCCAAAAGTAGAAATTGCAGAAGGCGATTCCATTTCAATTTGTGAAATGACTTCAGAGCAACAAGGTTTATCGATTGTCAACGACGAAGGAATGAATATTGTTTGGTCAACTGGAGAAGCAACAAGTAATATCGAAGTCACTGATGCCGATGTATATTATGTAAGTAAAACGAACTCTCATAGTTGTATAGGAAAGGACACAGTAGTTTTATTTGATTTCTGTCCAAAAATTACAATAACAATGCCGAACGTTTTCACTCCTAACGGAGATGGCTTCAACGAATCTTTTGTCCCTATGGAAACGGTCACGGAGTCAATTAATTTCCTTATGACAAATATTCGTGAAATTAACTTTAAAGTTTTGAATCGATGGGGTAAAGTAATTTACCTTTCTGAGGGCATTCTTCCAAACTGGAACGGCGATAACATGGAGACAGGAAATATTTGTCCAAACGGAACATACTACTGGATACTCAATTACAACGACCTTTCAGGTGAGAGATATGAATTGAATGGATTTGTTCAGCTCATTACAAATTAAAAACGGGGACTTTTCATAAATATGAAAAATCCCCGTAATCGTACCCAGGGCGGGAATCGAACCCGCACTCCCGAAGGAACTGGATTTTGAATCCAGCGCGTCTACCAGTTCCGCCACCTGGGCCTCTAAGTAGATGTGCAAATTTAAACATATTTTTTAGGTTTTCAATATATTTTATAATTCAAGCTCATATAATACAACTGCAGCACATAATTACCCCACAATTTTAAATCAAAAAATATATGAGAGTTATTGGTATTTCTCATTAGAATAATCAAAATTATTTATTTACCTTTGCATGCCCTTTTTGGGGCTTTTGTTTTTGTATTACAAGTAATTATGTCAAATAAGTTCAAAATCTTCGCTGGCTCAGCTACTAAGAAATTAGCGGACTCTATTGCCGAAAAGCTAGGAACTACTACTGGAAATGTTCAGATTTTCAGGTTCAGCGATGGTGAGTTTCAACCTTCTTTTGAAGAGTCGGTGAGAGGACAAGATGTTTTTATTGTTCAAAGCACAATGCCTCCAACCGAAAATTTATTCGAGGTATTACAAATGGTTGATGCTGCTAAAAGAGCAAGTGCTGCAAACATAATTGCAGTTTTGCCTTATTACGGGTTCGCACGTCAGGACAGAAAGGACAGACCAAGAGTATCTATTGGAGCTAAGCTGGTTGCCAATCTTTTGTCGGCTGCTGGAGTAACAAGAGTTATTACTATGGATTTACATGCTGACCAAATCCAAGGTTTCTTTGAAGTTCCAGTGGATCATTTATTTGCCAGCACAATATTCCTGCCTTACATTGAAAAAATAAAAAACAATGAAAGCCTTGATTTAGTAATCGCTGCTCCTGATACGGGTGGAACAAAAAGGGCTAATGCGTATGCGAAATATTTAGATGCAGATTTAGCAATTTGTTATAAGCAAAGAGAAAAAGCGAACGAAGTAGCATCAATGACTGTTATTGGGAACGTCAAAGATAAAGACGTAATAATAATAGATGATATGATTGACACTGCTGGAACATTAACAAAAGCTGCAAAAATGATGGTAGAGCATGGTGCAAAAAGCGTTAGGGCCTGTTGTACACATCCTGTTCTTTCCGGCCCTGCCCATGGAAGAATTTCTGACTCTGTTCTTACTGAATTAGTAACAACAGATACTATACCATTGGTTAAAGAAAATTCAAAAATAAAAGTTCTCACAGTTGCTGATTTGTTTGGAACTGTTATTGAGAACCTATTAAGTCAACAATCGATTAGCAAACATTTTATTGCATAAAAGTTTAAATTATAAGTTATGAAAACTGTTCAAATTAAAGGAGAGGAAAGAGGAAACTTAGGAAAAAAATACGCTGCTTTAGAAAAAGCGAAAGGAAATGTTCCTTGTGTATTGTATGGAGGAGAAAATCCTGTTCATTTCTCAGCTCCCGAAATATCTTTCAAGCAGTTACTTTTCACTCCCTATGCGTATATTACTGAAATAGCTTTAGGAAAAGAAAAGTTTAATGCGATTCTTCAGGACACTCAGTTTGACCCTGTTTCAGATGCATTAACACATGCAGATTTTTTATTAGCACCAGCCGGTAAACCTGTTACCGTTATGATTCCAGTAAAAACTGAAGGTTTAGCACCAGGTGTAGTAGGAGGAGGTGCACTTCAAACCATTCTAAGAAAATTAAAAGTAAAAGGGTCTGCAGATTCCATTCCAGAAACAATTACTGTTAATGTTGAATCATTAGAATTGGGTGATTCTATTCAGGTAAAAGATCTTCCTGAAGTGGATGGATATGAAATATTAAATACCCCAGGAGCTGTTGTGGCTAGAGTTCAAGTTACTCGTGCGGCAAGAATGTCATCATCATCGGACGAAGAAGCAGAAGCACAAGAATAATTTGACTCATCATGAAATACTTAATCGTAGGATTAGGTAACATTGGTTCTGAATATAAAGAAACACGCCATAATATTGGTTTTAAGATATTGGACGCATTTGTAGATGCGTCCAATTCTTCTTTTAAGCCAGAACGTTTAGGAGATGTTGCTCAAATAAAACACAGAGGCAGAAACTTAATCTGCTTGAAACCATCTACGTATATGAATTTGTCTGGAAAGGCAATTCGATATTGGATGCAACACGAAAAAATACCTCAAGAAAGACTCCTTGTCCTCACAGATGAACTTTCACTTCCGTTTGGTAAAATACGCCTCAGAAGTAAAGGAAGTGATGGTGGTCATAATGGTCTGAAAAATATTCAAGAGCTTTTAGGCACCAAGAATTATGCTCGATTACGATTTGGTATCGCAGCCGAATTCACAAAAGGGAAACAAGTTGATTATGTTTTGGGTGAATGGAACTCTGAAGAAAAAAAAATATTAGAAGAACGTATTAAAATTGTTTCAGACCTTATTAAATCATTTACAACAAATCCCATTGAAAGAGTAATGAGTGATTTTAACGGAAGGTAATTCGTTCTTAGTTTTAGCGCTTAACTTTATCTAAAGCATTAACAGCCTTTCCCTTTTTATCCTGAACCATAGGCTGAGGCGTATAGGGAAGTTTTTCCATCATTTTTTTCGCAGCCAAAGGAAGATACAATGTACGTATTTTGTATATGTTGTTTTGATTATTTGGAAAAGGTATAGAAACGATTCCTTTTTCCACAACTTCTCCCTTGGCATTTACCATGCTAAAATGAAGTTTAAGTAATCTCTTATAATCACCACTTACGAAAGCTGAAGGATCACTCATATCATTTTCAATGTCAAATTCCGTAACGTAAACAAACAAATCTGTATTGTATTTTTTACTTAAATAGGATAAGTTTTCTTTCTTTTTAACTACTACACTTGCAAACTTTTGATCGGTATTTTTTAACGAAACAATTTGTCCGTCATTGGTAGAACCTCTTTGAAATTTTGATGATTTCTGTTCTTTCTTCTTAAATATTTTTTTTGCTTTGTCAATTGCATTTTTAGGTGGCTCCTCTTCCTTCTCCACAGGGGCAATTTCAAACTTATAGGATATCGCATCGTAAGCCTTATAAAGGTCTTTACTGGAATCATTGAAGTGTAATAATGAAACAGTATTGTAGCGGTACAAAAATTGATTTTGAAGTTCAAGAACTGTTGATTCACGAAAAAACTGAACAATTTCATTGTGCGTTTTTCTGCTCTCCTGAGCCAAATGAGTTTGGACGGGACACAAGTACATGTTTTTTTCAAAAGGAATAATCATAACCTTTTTATACAAAGGTTTTATGGTATCGGGCAAAACAACATCTGGACCATTTTGAGAAAATACTCTACTTAAAAATAGAAACGAAAAAATGAAGAATTGTATTGAGCGCATAGTTGTAATACTACAATAATACGCCGTTTAACTTCCAACTTTATGATTTAAGAAATGTTTAATCCACAATTATTGTGTTTAAAAGTTAAATTTGTATGACAACACATTAAAATATGGATGCATTTGGTCGAGCAGCATTGGATTTTTTAAAGGGTATTTCTGATGAATTTATATATGTTGAATCAGAAACTATGGAAGATGATATAATTCCCGTAAAACATCTATTCAGAACCTTTAAAGAAATGCCAAAATGCGAGCAGATCGCTTTAGATTCTGCAAAAGGTAGAGTTCTTGATGTAGGGGGAGGTGTAGGCAGTCATTGTTTATATCTTCAAGAGCGTGGAATTAATGCCACACTACTTGATTATTCTCCCGGGCTTTGTAAAGCCTCAGCTGAAAGAGGTTTAAAATCAATTATTGAAGAGGATTTCTTCTCATGGGAAACAAATGAAAAATACGATTCTATTCTATTCATGATGAATGGTATCGGGATTGGAGGAGACATCAATTCATTTCACAGAGTCATAGAAAAATCGTTTATGATTCTCAATGACGGAGGTCAAATACTATTTGATTCAACAGACATAAGCTTTTGCTATGAACAAGAAGACGGAAGTATTCTTTTACCTATGAATTTAGAATATATTGGATTTGTAAAATTTCGACTCAAATACAAAAACAAAAGCGACGATTGGTTCAACTGGGCATACTATGATCCAGAAAAAATAAGAGATATGCTATCAGAGAAGTATGATTTTGAAATACTTCATCGCGAGGGACATGCCTATTGTGGAAGAATTGTACTTAAAAAATAAAAGTCTACCAAAAGGTAGACTTTTATTTTTATATGATTAACATGGCATCACCATATGAATAGAACCTATACTTTTCTTTTATTGCTTCCTGATATGCCTCCATTATCAAATCATAACCACCGAAAGCACAGGTCATCATAAGTAAAGTACTTTCTGGCATGTGGAAATTAGTAATCATACTGTCTGCAACAGAAAAATCATAAGGAGGAAATATAAATTTATTTGTCCAGCCTGTGTAGGGTTTTAACGTATCGGATGTAGAAACAGAGGTTTCAATGGAGCGCATTACTGTCGTTCCAACAGCACATACTCTCTTTTTATTTTGTTTGGCATTGTTAACAATATCACAAGCAGATTGAGGTATTATAATTTCCTCTGAATCCATTTTGTGTTTTGTTAAATCTTCTACTTCAACCATTCTAAATGAACCCAAACCTACATGCAAGGTCAATTCGGCAAAATCTATTCCCTTGATTTCAAAACGTTTCAACAACTCTCTGGAAAAATGCAGTCCAGCAGTAGGTGCCGCTACAGCACCTTCTTCTTTTGCATAAATCGTTTGATAACGCTCTATGTCCTCAAACTCTGGCTCTCTATTTAAATACTTAGGTAAAGGAGTTTCACCTAAGTCGTATAACTTTTTTCGAAAATCTTCATACGGACCATCGTATAAAAATCTTAATGTTCTTCCTCTTGAGGTTGTATTATCTATAACCTCAGCAACAAACTCTTCGTTTTCACCGAAATATAATTTATTACCAATTCTGATTTTTCTGGCAGGATCAACCAGCACATCCCACAATCTACTTTCAGAATCTAATTCTCTTAATAAAAACACCTCAATTTTTGCTCCTGTCTTTTCCTTTTTACCATACATTCTAGCTGGAAAAACCTTAGAATTATTAAAAACAAAAGTATCTCCTTCATCAAAGTAACTCAGGACATCCTTAAATATTTTGTGTTCAATTTTACCTGTATCTTTATGAACGACCATGAGACGAGACTCGTCTCTGTGAGTAGTAGGATACTTTACTAATAATTCTTCTGGTAAATCGTACTTAAAAGCTGATAACTTCATGTATTTTGTTGATTTTTGAAAAGCCCTAAAGGTAAAAATTTTATAAGCAAGTACAAAGACATGTGGGTAAATATGACCATTTTACTTTGCTTTTAAATACAATACTTCTCTTACCTCATCATTTCAAAAATCCCTCTTGATATCCGATACGAGCTGTGAACCTTTTTCATAAATAGAGAAATTAAATTATGCTAAACTCAATACGTTTTTTCCAGTCTGAATTTCTCAAATAACGAGATAACTATGAGAAGCATTAAAAAATTATAAATACTGTCCTCGATAGGTATTGTAAGTATTCTAAAACCAATGATTTCATCTGGATTATAATTCACAACCGGAGAACTGGTAAACGAGCCTGTTAACGCTCCATTAATCAATAAAAAGGGTAATAATGAAACCAAATAGGCAAGTAAAAATCGTCCCATCCAAGGTGGCTTTTTATATGCCATAAAAAAACAAGCTATTCCACTAAGAAAAAAGGTGACCAGAGAATATGTTTTGTCATAAAAAAACATACAAAGTATTAACAGGAGGAGTCCGGAAACAATGAAAATTGATCCTGCATAAGAAATTAAAAAATCTTTTTTAACATAAAAATTAAGGACTTCATAAATAAAAACACAGGCGTAAGGAACAATTATAAAAAACAACCACTCTTCAATGGGCAAGTTTAAAAATTTAATTCCAACTGTATAGTTGCTACTGAACCACCAAATATTTTCTTTGGCAAACCAAACATCCCATGGAATAAACAAAAGCATCATGAAAAAAATGGAGATAAACAAAGGTTTCCAATTTTTATACAATTTTATTCGCCATTCAAAACTCTGGAAAAGAGGATAACTAATTGACAAAATTAAGAGACCAAGATATAAGTATTTTGATTCTAAAAATCCCATTAAATAGTTAAATTAAGAAACGTAAAAAAGTAGACTTGAGATAAAAACACAAATGCACTAGTTTTAAAATCTATTTCCTTTACTAAAAAACAAACAATGGAATTAATTCCTAATGCCGCAATAAACCACATCAAGTAGTTTTGAAAGGGAACATCCGTTTCTGCCCAGGTCCAAAAGTCAAGATGAATCGCAACGGGTTCTATAAGGATATCTAGAGCAACCATCAACAATGATGCAAAAACAACTTTCAACCATGGATTAATGATAAATTTCCCAATAAATCCCAATGAAGAAAAACTAAGAATCAACCAGTTGACGCCAATTATTACAGGAACATCTAAAAATTTCCACCCTAGAGGTTTTCCATAATTATACTCTCCAAATAAAATACCCGATGCAACTCCAAACACCTCTATGGTATAACCAATTAGAAATGAAAATAAAATTGCGTAAAATACCTTCATGCTTAAACCATTCATTCCCCAAAGCATCAAAAAGGCCGTCAAAAGTAAATTAAGAGGAGTTAATCCAATAACCTGTAGTCTAAATTGAGGAATTGAGATGCCTATAATCCCTACTGTGTAAAAAACAAAAAGAAGAATAGGTATAATATGATTTTTTGTTACAATCAATCGATTAACTCACTTAAAATTTTTGCAGACGACAACGCTAAAGGAATGCCTCCTCCAGGATGAACTGAACCTCCACAGAAATATAAATTACTGTATTCTTTACTAAAATTAGGATGACGGAAAAAAGCCGATTTTTTATTGTTGGACGAAGTACCGTACAAAGAACCTTGAAATGAACTTGTTTTTTTTTCGATTAATTTCGGGTGTAAAACGTCTTCAAATTCAATTAAATGCTCTAAATCAACTCCAAAATTCCTATTGATCTTATCGATTATATTTTTCCTGCTTCTGGATATTAAATCATCCCAATCCTGACCTTTGTCTCCAGGAACGTTTATCATTACGAACCAATTTTCTTTCCCTTTAGGTGCGTCTTCAGAGGAAAATTTCGAAGATATATTTATGTAAATGGTTGGATCATGATAAACATCTGATTTGTTAAAAATAAATTCAAATTCTTCTTTGTAATCCTGACTGAATAAAATATTATGCAGGATCAGGTTTTTGAATTCCTTTTTTACACCCCAATAAAAAATGAGTGCAGAACTGGATCTTTCTTGTTTTATTATTTTTTTTGGCTGCTGTTTATCTGCCAATAGTTTTTCATAAAAAGGAACTATATCCATATTGCTAACAAACAAATCAGCATAATATTTCTTATTTCCAATTTGAACAGAATCGACATGAGTGGAAAGAGTATTTAATTTGCTTACTGGAGCATTAAAATGGAACTGAACTCCCATTGAAGTAGCTTTTTGAAATAAGGTATTGGTGATAGAATGCATTCCTTGTTTTGGATAAAACGCCCCCCTACCAAATTCAAGATGTGGAATTAAATTCAATATAGCTGGAGCCTTATATGGGTTTGATCCATTGTATGTGGCATATCTATTGAAAAGTTGAACTAATTTAGGATTTTTGAGGTGTTTTTTATTTACCTCGTCCATTGTGTTTCCAACATTTAAAAAAGGAAGCTTTAAGAAGGAATATAAAGTATGAAATGAAAAATAAGTTTTAACCTTGTGTAAAGATTTTTCCAAAAATAAACTGTTAACGGAATTAAAAATAAATTCAGTTTTAGAAAGATAATTCAAAACCACTTTCTCAGGAACTCCAAGTTTGTTTTTAATTTCTTGAGCAAACATATTTTGATCTCCCCAACCTTTGACTACTGTACCATCTTCATAAAAGTACCTGCACACCTCATTTAATTTTTCATAATGAAAAACAGGAGATGTTCCACCATGAATATCAAGAAGCTCATTCACTTTTTCAGGCATTGTAAAAAGCGAGGGACCCGCATCAAATCTGTACTGATTATTTCCAATTTGGGTCAGTTTACCCCCGGGATAGCTATTCGCCTCGAAAACAGAAACTTGATATCCTTTGGATTGTAATCGAATTGCAGTCGCAAGTCCACCAACACCAGCTCCTATGATAATGGCTTTTTTCAACCTATTTGGATTTTGCAGATTTAAGATATTTTAAAGGCACCCAAAGCATTCCGAAACATTCTCCATCCTCTTTACCTCTATGTTTATGATGCATTTTGTGTGCCCTTCGAATTCCTTTAAAGTACCATCCGTTTGCTTTCCTTAACCATTTTAGTCTTCTATGTATAAATACATCATGTACAAGAAAGTAACACAAACCATAAGCTGTAATACCAAGACCAATAGCCAATACGATAGAGTTGGAAAACATTGAGCCGAAAAAGGTACAAAAAGCGCCTGGCAATCCAAAAATCAAAAAAAAGCTATCGTTTTTTTCAAGAAACCCCGTATTTTCATGTGTGTGATGATCCTTATGGAGTACCCACAAAAACCCATGCATTACATATTTGTGGGTAAACCATGCTACCCCCTCCATTAAGCAAAATGTCAAGAAGATTATTATCCAAAACATCATATGGCTTTTTTTAAAATTTTCACTTTTTTACGGGCTTCTAAAAATAGTATTTTGAACCATTCCGTGTATGATTCCGGTTCAATTTTCATACTCAATTCTAATTCATCGGTCGTTAAGTAAGTCCAATCCTCGGCCTCTTCAGGATTTAGTTCAGGTAATGAATCTGAATACCCAATAAAAACATGATCAAACTCATGTTCAGTTAAACCCTTATCTAGTTTTTTATTGTATATGAAATCAAATGATTTTTCTAATTTGACACGCATACCCATCTCTTCAATCAACCTTCTTTCTGCAGCAAATTTTATGTCTTCCTCGGGGTAAGGATGGGTGCAACATGTATTTGTCCATAAGCCTCCGGAATGGTATTTTGTCTCGGCTCTTTTTTGCAGCAACCACTCACCCTTGGAATTGAAAATCAAAACAGAAACGGCTCTGTGGAGCATTGCTTTTTCGTGAACAAGTAGTTTTGGATAAAATCCTAAAACTTCATCAAATTCATTTACGTGTATGACTAGAGATTCCTTCATAAGTATGTTAGGAGCTTTTAAACAATATTTAATTTAATATTGAGATAAGATTGCAACATTAGGCCAAACTTATGATAATCATTAACTCTAATTCTGGTTTCCATCAATTTACTGGATGGAGTTTTTTGAAGTTTTTTTAGAAGTTGTTTGTAATATTTATAAGCTGTATATACCCCGAATTTTGATGAAGGAGGGAGTTGTTTTATCCCTTCATAAGCCGCATCAAAATCCGCTTTAATTTCTTCAACTATTTGAGCTTTAACTTCGGGGCTTAGATTCTTTAAGTCCACATCCGGAAAATAACTTCTTTGCAAGAGTTCCGCATCGTTCTTCAAATCTCTTAAAAAGTTAACTTTCTGAAAGGCAGAACCCAACCTCATGGCAGTAGGCTTTAGTTTATTATATTCTTCTTCGCTTCCATTCACAAAAACTTTTAAACACATTAATCCAACTACATCAGCAGATCCGTAAATATAATCTTGATACTCCTCTTTAGTCTTGTAATCTTTTTTCTCGATATCCATTCTCATACTTTTTAAGAATGCATCTACTAATTTTATATCAATGTTAAAATCTTTAACTGTTTTCTGAAACGAGTGTAGTATTGGATTTAAACTTATTCCCATCTCCAATGACTGATAAAAATCCCATTCAAACTTATCCAGTAATAATTTCTTGTCCTTATCGTGGAAAGTATCGACTACTTCATCCGCAAATCGAACGAAACCATATATTGAATGAATAGCCGGTTGAATGGCTGGAGATAACATTTTAACAGCAGAAGAAAAAGAGGTGCTGTAACCATGGGTTACTTTCTGCGAACATTGAAAAGCTACATCATCGAATAAGTGAATCATGACACAGGGATTTTAAGGGTTTCTTTACTGATTTGTTCCGAAACGATTTTTCCAGAAATTAACGCTGGAGGAACACCCGGACCAGGAACGGTTAATTGACCAGTAAAAAACAACCTTTTGACTTTTTTGCTTTTTATTCCGGGACGTAAAAAAGCAGTCTGGCTTAAGGTGTTGGCCATTCCGTAAGCATTTCCTTTATATGAGTTATATTCGTTTTTGAAATCCTCTACACAAAATGGTATTTTAAAGAGCACATGACTTTCTAAATTTTGATTGGTTTGCTCCTCAAGTCTTTTCATAATAATCTGAAAATACCTATTGGGCAGATTTTCATCATACTGCAAACCGGGAGCAAGAGGAATTAAAAAAAATGCACATTCTTTCCCGCTTGGCGCAACCGATGAGTCGGTAACACTTGGAAAACTTGCATAAAAAAGAGGGTCACTCGGCCATTTGGGATTATCATATATTTCCGAAGCATGATTATCGAAACTTTTATCAAAAAACAAATTATGATGCCTTACGTTTTTCAATTTTTTATCGAATCCCACATAAAACAAAAGCGAAGATGGAGCAAAAGTTTTTTTCTCCCAATAAGTTTTGGAATATTGTCTGTTCTTCTCCTCCAATAAAGTTTCTGTATGAGCATAATCGGCTCCACTCAACACAAAATCCGATGGATAAAATTCATTATTGACTGTCACACCAATAGCAACATTACCCTTAGTGTGTATTTTCGAAACATCAGCGTTCGTAACGTATTTTACTCCTAAATCTCTCCCTAAAGAGACCATCGCCTCTACAATTTTCACCATACCTCCTTGAGGATACCAGGTTCCCAATACAAAATCTGCATAATTCATGAAATTATAAAACAAGGGCGTATCTTGAGGTTTTGCGCCCAAAAAAAGAACTGGAAATTCCAGAATTTGTATCAGTTTAGGACTTTTAAACTTTTTGCGAATTTTAGAACTTATGTTTGTAAAAAATTGATTAACCTTTAAAATCGTTTCAGGAGTAATTAACTCAAGAGGACTAAAACCGGGCTTATTAACAATTTTTTCTATAGCCACTTTATAATTGTAAGCAGCATCTTTCATAAAGCTTTTAAGTTCTTCACCACTTCCTTTTTCCTCTTTCTCAAATACATCAATAATGTCTTCAAACGTTGAAGGAATCTCCACGTCTTTAAAATCATCAAAAAAAACTTTATAAGCAGGACTCAGTTTTTCCAGACAATAATAGTCGGACGGCTTTTTGTCGAAATCAGAGAAAAAATTTTCAAAAACATCGGGCATCCAATACCAACTCGGTCCCATATCAAAAGTAAAACCTTCGTGTTTTAAAACTCTGGCACGACCTCCCAACTGATCATTTTTTTCAAACACTGTAACACGATTTCCTTCTTTAGCCAAATAACATGCTGCAGATAACGAAGAAAATCCTGATCCTATAATTGTAACTGATTGCATTTAATTAAAAATAAGAAAAGCTTTCAAAATAAGCCAACTTTAAACAGTAATTTTGTTTAACATATCCACAACATCATTAAACACTTTAATTCTATCACTACTATATGTAGCTTCTTGAGCATTCTTACCAAGTAAGTTTAAACTCAAATCATGCCTGGTTAATAAGGTTTCATCTATTGCCTTCAGATAAGAGTCTACTTCTGATTTTGGAGGCGAAACTGTAAAATAAGAAACAAAACATAGCTCAGGATAACAGGCAACAATTGATTCCAAACTGGCAATAGGCACACTTGGACCAAGGTATATCGTCTGGTGCCCTTCTCGAGACAATTCATAATTTAAATAAAGTAGGCCAAGCTCATGGATTTCATTATCAGGTAGAAAAAGTACAAACACTTTTCCCTTATTCGGTTGAACGGACTGAACTCTCTCGATATTGATTAAAAGCTTTTGCATAATCAAACTGGTTACGAAATGTTCGTGTGAGGGGGTAATACTGTCTGACAACCATTGTAAACCAATATATTCAAGAAGCGGAATAAAAACTTCCGTAAACATTTCACGAAACGACATCTCAGATATCATTTTACTGTATGTTTGCTCAAATTTAAATTGATCAAAAGTAACCATGGACAGCTTAAGTTCATCCAGGTAATAATCTTTGTCGCCCTTCTTTGCCGCCAGGTCAAGAACAGCTTCTTTTATTTCATCGTTCGATAATTTTCCGAGTTTTGAAATCTTTAATCCTGCGTTATACAAAAACGTGACGTTGAGTAATTTTTGAAGATTTGCAAGGTTATAGGAACGTATATTTGTATTGGTTCTTTCCGGAATCAGAATATTATACCGTTTTTCCCATATCCGAATGGTATGAGCTTTTATACCCGAAAGATTTTCTAAATCTTTAATGGAAAACGTTGTAGGTAATTTGTTCAAAAAATATAATCTTTTATTAAACAAAAATAACATCTATTTAACAAGAAAACAAATGAGCACATAGTTATATTTCTTGCTAAAGATTCAAAAGAGTATCCCCTAAAAGTGAGGATCATCTGAAAAAATGAAAAGAATTAACATTAAAACTATTTTTCCAACCAACTTTTAAAAAGTGGCGTTTTGGCCCTTGAGACAATTACTTTTCCGTCCTGAACGGGTTTTAATTCCACCTTAAGTTTCCCGTTAAAATATTGTGAAATCTTAGATATTGCTCGAATACTTGTAATAAACTGCCTGTTTAATCTGAAAAATTTTGCCGGGTCCAATTGATTTTCTAAATCATCTAAAGAATAGTTTATGAAAAAACTCTTGTCTTCGATAGTTTTAATCATTACAGCTTTGTCTTCTGTGTAGATGTAGGCAATCTCCTCAATCGAAATTGGTATCAATGCATCTGCTTTAGAAATAAGAAACCTTTGTTTATATACGTTTCCATTAGAAAACTGCTTGACTAATGAAGTCAAATCCAATTCCTTAAGGAAATTCTGCTGAATGGGTGAAAATTTATCCAATTTATCAAAACTTTTTTGGAGCGCATCTTTACTGTAAGGCTTTAATAAATAATCAATACAATTCAATTCAAAAGCTTTAATAGCATATTGATCATATGCGGTTGAAAAAATAATTGGACATTCTAAATTCAATTCTTCATAGATTTGAAAACTTATACCGTCTGCGAGTTGAATATCAGAAATTACCAAATCTGGTTCTTCTTCACTTCGAAACCAATCTAAGGCATCTTCAACCGTATCTATTACACTTAATATTTGAGCATCAGGTCTACATTCCGAAATTAACTTTTCCAAACGCTTTGCAGCAGGAATTTCGTCTTCTATAATTAGGATTTTCACGTTTGAATAACTTTTGTTTGGCTAATTTATAAACAATATTGAAAAATATACAACCTTAAATCAATGATTGATTAAGGGAATATCAACTCGAAAAACTCCGTCTTTTTGAATAACACGAACTTCTTTTGAGGAGAATTGATGAACTTGATTTTTAATATAACTAAGACCTAATTTAGTGGATTCACTTTTAAGTGTTTTTTTAGGGTTTATATTATTTTCAACTTTTACATACCCATTATCAACTTCAACAATCACTTTAAGAGGTTTTTTTCGAGTGACTGAGTTGTGTTTAATTGCATTTTCTACTAAATTCTGTATGGTCAAGGGAGGTATCTTACTGCTCAGATGTTTTTGAGAAATTTTGATTTTTAAATTAAAAAAATCACCAAATCTGGTTTGAATTAAAAACCCGTATTTTTCAACAATCTCTAATTCCTCACTTAATTCAATCAATTGATTTTCATTATTTTTTAAAATAAATTCATACAAATCAGATAATTTTTCGACAAATTCAATCGCTTCATCTTGATTTTCAGACGTAATACTGGCTACAGTATTCAATGAATTAAATAAAAAGTGCGGACTTACCAAGTCTTGCAGAGTTTTCTTTTGAGTAATCTTTGATAATTTTTGAAAGCTGTGAACTTCTTTTTTTAAAAAAGTATTTTGTTGAATTAAATAAAAAAGTCTGTGTAAAAAAATCAACAGGAAAGGTTGCAACAATCCAATACACAAAGCATAAATATTCAACATTTTAAAATCATACGATGCGGGTAAAGCAAAATAACCAGTAATAGAAATTATGAACACCTGAATTAACCCTACAGCAAAAGAAAAAAGTACCTCTTTTTTAAATTGAGTTAAAAGATATTTTTTTCCGTCACCAATTCCGTAGGAATTTCTAAAGAACCTTAATTGAGTTAAATACTGAATTGTAATGAATATGAGAAATGTAAAAGAAATAACCAAAAAGAACATTGAGAGTTCAATCAAAAATAAAAAAGGAGGAATCGAAATTGTAATTCCAACCAACAACCATGTGATAATAAAACCTCTTTTAAGCATCGAATCGAAACTAAAATAGTTACTTTTACCTCAAATAACATCACAAAAAATGAAAATAGCTATCGGAGGAGATCATGCGGGTTTCGAATTAAAAACTAAGGTCATTGATACATTGAAAGAAAAAGGTATTGAAATCAAAGACTTCGGTCCCTTCTCAAGTGAAAGTTGTGACTACCCTGATTATATCCATCCACTTGCCAGAGAGGTAGAAAAAGGAAATTTTACATTTGGAATTGTAATATGTGGAAGCGGGAACGGAGTGAATATGGTAGCTAATAAATACCAGGGAATTAGATCAGGACTTTGTTGGAAACCAGAATTAGCTGAAATGACCAGACTCCACAACAATGCTAACGTTTTAGCAATTCCGGCACGCTATATTTCTGAAGAATATGGTTTAGAAATTGTCAATGCCTTCCTTAAAACAGAATTCGAAGGAGGAAGACACCAAAAAAGAGTGGATAAGATTAGTTGCCCTCAATTATAGTTACTAAAGAAACAAGTAAATTAAGACGTTTTTTATCGCATTATTTTCGGAAAGGTTTCTTTCCTTTTGTTGCTCTTCTAACTTTAACTTTCCATTTTGGACCTTCACCAATAAAATCAGGCATTTGAGCTCTGTAAACTTTTTTTTCAATCAGTTTTTCTATTGCATCAAACTTTTCCATATCAAGTTCATTAATTAAAGTCAAAGCTACTCCTTCTGCTCCCGCCCTTCCTGTACGACCAATTCTATGAACATATTCCTCAGCATTTCCTGGAGCATCATAGTTAAATACCAAATCTATTTGCGGAATATCGACTCCTCTACTGATAACATCTGTCGCTACAAGAACCCTAATTTTGTTCGCCCTAAACTCAGTCATTATTTCCTCACGCTTGCTTTGTTCAAAATCCGATGAAATTGCTTCTACTCGATAATTTTTGTTTCTAAGCCCTCGGACAATATCGTTTACTTTTTTCTTGGTTGAGGTAAATACCAATATACTTTTATACTCCTCTTGATCGGAAATCAGGTGATTGATTAAGGGAGTTTTTTGATTCTCATACGTTAAATAAACGCCTTGAAAAACACTTTCTGCCGGTTTTGAAATTGCAATACTAATGAATTCGGGTTCATTCAAAATTTGCTTTGCCAAACCCTCAATCTTAGGCGGCATGGTTGCACTAAACATAAGTGTTTGTCTTTTCTTAGGAATCTTAGAAATAATTCTCTTGATATCATCCAAAAAACCCATATCCAACATCCGATCGGCTTCATCTAAAATTAGATGCTGAATTTTATCCGTTTTGGCATAATTCATACCTAAATGTGAAAGCAATTTACCTGGAGTAGCAACAATTACCTCAACTCCATCTCTCAATGCTTTTTTTTGCTGTTCCCATTCATCAGCATCTCCCCCTCCATATATTGCTAAAGAATTAATTCCTAAAAAGTAGGAAAATCCTTGAATTTGGCGATCTATTTGCAGTGCTATTTCACGAGTAGGCGTTATAATTAAAGTGCTTGTTCCTGTTATTTTATTTTGCAAAATATTATGCAAAACGGGCAACGTAAAAGCAGCCGTTTTTCCAGTTCCAGTTTGGGCTACAGCCAAAACATCTTTTCCCTTTATTGCAGCTGGTATTGCTTTTTCCTGAATTGGTGAGGCAGTTTCAAAACCCATATAACTAATTGCCTCAATAATTTCAGGAGCTAAATCAAATTCTTCAAATTTCATTGACTGCAAGATATCCAATTTTATTTAATTGATTTTACTAACCGAGAAAAAAGAAAATTCTACTCACAAAGAATCAATAAAGGAAATAATTGCATCAGAAAAAGGTTCCCANTCATTAGACATTGGTGAGTGACCCGATTTTTCAAAAATCACAATCTCTTTCTTCGTTGAGCTGATATTATTATAGGTATCATAACCCAGTGTTGGAGGAACAACAAAGTCATATCTTCCCCAAAGAACTAAAGTGGGAATTGTCACTTTATAAAGCTGATCAGTTAAAGAAAGTTGCTCTATTTCAGGAGATAATTTAAAATTAGTAATCCCTCCTGAAATTAAAGAAGTTAATGGATTAACTGGCCCCGTTAAATACGGAACTTCATTACCCCCTGATTCACTAGCCTTTATCAAACCATCTTCAGTAAGCCAATTTTCCGCCTCAAAGCCTTTACTATTGATCTCAAAAGACTCATCCTCTGATATGTTATTTGTGTCTACAGAAGTAGCCCAATCTAAAACCTCACTCCAGTTAGAAATATTATTTCCCAGTGTAATTTGATCGTTTGCAACCATTTTAAACATATTAATAGCATCTCGATTTAACTTAGGTATATCATGAGCTCCATTGGATTCTATCCAAGCCGAAACACTGCTGTGAACATTTCCTGACACCATGTATTTTGCAGTGAGTGTTCCGCCCCATGAGTGTCCTAAAACAACAATTTTAGCATCATCATATTTATTATTTAAAACTCGAACAACAGCATCTAAATCTGAAACCATCTTGTCAACAGTTAAATCAGCATCGGTATATTTCCCATGACTCATACCTTGCCCCCTCTGATCCCAATATGCAACTGCATATTTTTTTTCTAAAGGAACGGTATACTTTCCCCAACGGTAGTCTAGTCCACTGCCACCAGGACCACCATGAACGATTAATAAAACAATCGAATTGGTAAGATTTCCGTGAATATGAACAGGCATGTCCGCTCCTTGGTTTCTCACCCAAAATACTTCATCAACTTTGGTTAAATCTGCTTTTTTACACGAAGCCAAACAGACTACCAACAAAACAATATGAACATATTTTTTCATTTCCTTTGTTTATCCTTTGTCTTTTCAATGATTAAATATTTACCTCTTTTAGGATTGTATGAAAAAGCAAACCTAACCCCAAATTCTAGAGATGTATTCAATAAAAAACTTGAATTATAATTCATTACAAACCCTGCATTCAAACGCAAAAAAGGTGTTAAATACGAACTGTTTTGTAGTTGAATTTTANGTCCTGTAGCAAAGGAACTATTTACTGTAAAGTATCCTCTAGAAGCATACTTCTGATTAACAACTGAATTCTGATCAGCATTTACAGTGTATGTATCTCCCACATTATATATTCGCAAATAACCACAGCCAAAACCCACTTCCCTAAACCACCCTTTATGATTTGATCGCCTCGAAAGTACATCCAATCCCAACTGAAGAGCATCATGTGATTTTACGTGTTTATAATAATAGATATTTGGAGTAGTGTAAATTCTTTTGCTAATAACCTTTTGACTCTTTTTTTTGATTTTAGTTTTTTTTATTTCCAATAAAATCCAATCCGCGCTTAACTTAAACCCTTTATGAACAAGAGTGTTGCCATAATAAGAAACAGAAAAAGGAACTTTATCCCTCAACGTGTCTTTCTGGGCATAAACCATTTGACCTAGGCTTAACAGGATAAAAATTATAATTTTTTTACAACTCATAATTCAATTAAACTAACCTGTTTGCAAATAAACGCAATTGATTTTTAAAATTAAAAAAGCCCACTTTTACAGTAGGCCTTATTCTTTAAAAAAACAGTTTTATTTTAAGCATTTTTTTCGCTACCAGCAATTTCAATACACAAACAAACAATCTCCATTGCCTGTTGTATTTCTTCTATTGAAGGTAATGTTGGCGCTAACCTTATGTTGGTATCTCTAGGGTCGTTTTTATAAGGNAACGTTGNACCTGCAGCTGTTAACTTCACCCCGGCCTCAGCCGCTAACGCAACAACTCTTTTTGCACATCCTTCATTGGTGTCTAAGGAAATAAAATATCCTCCCTTAGGATTTGTCCAACTCGCTAACCCTTTTCCACCCAAACGATCTTCAAGTATTGAATTGACCATCTCGAATTTTGGTTTTATCAGTTCAGCGTGCTTTTTCATGTGCTCTTTCAACCCGGCAAACCCGCCAAAAAACCTTGTATGACGGACTTGATTGATCTTATCAGGACCGATTGTACTAATGGAAAGGTGTTTTCTAACCCAATTCATGTTTGTCTCAGAACCTCCGATTGCGGCAATACCTGCTCCAGCAAAAGTTATCTTGGAGGTTGATCCCAAAATAAATACTCTGTCTTCATTTCCAGAGGATTTACATGCCTCAAAAACATTCTTAATAACGTCAATATCATCCGACAAGTGATGAACCGTGTACGCGTTGTCCCAAAAAATCCTGAAATCATTGGCTGCCGTTTCCATCTTTGCCAAACGGTCAACAACATCATCAGCAACTGATGTACCTGTTGGATTTCCATACTTAGGAACAACCCAAATTCCTTTAATTGAATCATCTGAAACGACCAATTCCTCTATTTTGTCAATGTCTAAATCATTGTCTTTATTCTCAACCGTAATCATTTCTATTCCAAAATGCTCACATATGGCAAAATGCCGATCGTAACCAGGAGACGGACATAAAAACTTTACCTTTTCTAATTTACCCCATGGAGCTGAAGAGGATGCATTACCGTGAGATATACACCTGGCAATTGTATCGTGCATTAAAGTGAGTGAAGAATTTCCGCCAACGACTACTTCATTAATTGAGGATACTTCCAAAAACTCCCTGAACAACTCTTTTGCTTCGGGAATACCATCCAATCCCCCATAATTTCTGGAGTCAGCTCCTGCTGCCGTTTTGTAATCAGAAGAGGTCACTAAATCTAACATCGGTAATGTTAAGTCCAATTGCTCTGAACCAGGTTTACCTCTAGTCATATCCAATGCTAAATTCTTTGCTTTTGCCTCTTCAAATTGCTCTTTTAGTGTAGCTACTTCAGCCATAATTTTAATTTAAAACAGATTCAATCTGTGTGTGAATAATAAAATATTGTACAAAGATAACGGATTAGTGATTAAATAAAATATTTAACCTTACTTAATTGATGGTATTCTCTTTGAATTCTTCAAAATAAGGAAATACTATTTCAGAAGTTTGTTTAAGGAATGTATACAGCTGAGATTTAACTATTTCATCCTCTCCCACTAAACTAAATTTTTGATTAATATTCTCGAAAAACAAAAGTAAAACCAATAAAATCAATACAACTTTGGAAACGCCAAAAAGAGCTCCTGCTACTTTATTAAAGAACCCCAGAGCTAAAACGTCGATGAATTTACTTAAAATTTTTCCCAAAAGATACACTCCTACAAGTAACATTAAAAATGTCACAGAAAAAGCAATCAAAGGTACATCGATCTCAAAATAACGCAATAAAAACTGAGCAGTAATATGAGAAAACTTAACCCCTCCATATATACCCAAAAATAAACCCAACAAAGTTGCTAAACTTAATATCAACCCTTTTGTAAATCCTTTATACATACCATATAGCAATGGAATTAAAATTACCAAGTCGATATAACTAAAGTCCATTCAGTATAGTGATTTAAAATCTTAATCAAAGATGTAAAAATTATAAAAAACCAGGAAATTAAAATTAATACTTCAAGAAATACAGAGAAAATAAAGATTTAGAATCATCAAATNGATATGTTAACTTATTGTAAATTATACTTTATGAATTTGTAACAGGTATGAATCAAATGATTTACTTAGTAATTTTACGGCCTAATTAACGTTTATAAGGTGTAAACATATCATAAATGGAAAACAGAAAAAACGACAAAGTTAACCTTGAAAAAGTTAAACACGTGTTCCGAGGAATTGGGTTCGTATGTATTATAGGACTGGTTTTCTTAGCCTTTACAATAAAATCTTACGATAAGGTTTCTTATGATTTCAAAGTAAGCATAGATGTTTTCGAAGAAGAACTTCCTCCATTGATTGCACCTGTTACTCCGCCTCCACCTCCGCCTCCACCTCCGCAACAAAAACCACCTCAAGAACCTGAATTAGAAATTGTTGAAGACGATNTNGANGTAGANGANGANGANTTTGANGANGANGATGANGAAGATATNGAAATTGANGAAGGTCCNGANGANGANGA
>PBEC01000001.1:0-796 GCA_002717515.1 Flavobacteriales bacterium | reverse complement strand
ANGAANTNGANGCNGTTCCNTTNACNTTTGTNAAAAATATGCCTCATTATAANANTTGTGCNTCAGGAAANAATTCTGANNGAGATCGNTGTACNAGGCANATGTTNGANANAAAAATNAGNGANGCNTTTGTATATCCTGATATCGCCCAGGAAATGGGATTAGAAGGAGTTGTCTATGTACAGTTTGTAGTAAGTTCCAAAGGATATGTTGAAAAAGTTAAAGTCATTAAAGGGGTTCACAAACATCTGAACGATGCGGCTGTAAAAGCTGTTCAAAAACTTCCTCCTTTAATCCCTGGAAAACAACTTGACAAACCTGTATCTCTATTATATACAGTTCCAGTAAAGATTGTCTTAGATTAATTTTTCGAAATATTTTTTTCGGATGTAACCTATGATGAAATACGTATTTAACTCGTATAAACATTTAAACTATGAAAAAAATAATTTTAAACACATTCTTAGTGTTACTAACTGTGGTTGCTTGTCAACCGCCTCAAGAAATAAAAGTTGAGGGAAATTGGGTATTTGGTGAACTCGTTGAAGGGAAAGCTGAACTGAACAATCAAAACAAAGCAATGATTCAATCAATTACATCGCTGTTTGAAGATGGTAAAATATCTTTCAAGGAAGGTAAGGTTAGCATCAAAAGTCCAGTTGCCGGAAACAGAAACGGTACCTATACCCTAAAAAATGGTGTTATCGACATGGAATTCGGAGCAAATTCTCAAGTCTCTTTGCACATTAAAAACGATGGTCAAAATCTAGCCATACTTTTTAATGAAGATGGTGAA